>JAFZUQ010000018.1 GCA_017618215.1 Elusimicrobiaceae bacterium
ACGCAACTTTAAGAGAATAAGTTGCATTTAGTTGTTCCTATATAATTAAATTGCCTCTTGCTAATCCATAGAAAGGAGAAAAATTATGGGGATTAACAAAGACAAACAATTTAATCTTTCTAAAAGAAAAATACTAATAAAGTCACTTGCGGATGGCAAAAATGCTACAGAAATTGCTCAGATTTTAGAATGTCACAAATCTACTATTTCTCGTGAAATTTTGAAATATCGTTATCTTGATTTTAAAAGTGAAAGTAAACAATCTTTATGTTCAACTTGTTCAAGAAATCCAAGTTGCACGCTAAAGCATAGATGTGGCCGCATGATATGTGGTTTGAAATGTGCCGGTTGTAAATCACTTGAAGTTTGTGACGAGTACAAAGAAATTAAATGCAATAGAGAGAATAGATTTCCATTCATTTGTATCAACTGTAAAAACATTAACAGTTGTAAAAGAAATCATTATTCTTACAATCCGCAAAGAGCCGACACTGAAGCTAAGGATTTAAGAAGACGTTGTAGAGAAGGAATAAATATGACAGCCAGTGAGTATAACGAATTTGACAAAATTATCCTAAACGGAGTTAAGGCTGGTCAATCTATTTATCACATTAAAATGACAAATAATTTGCCAAGAAGTTTAAAAGCTATCTACAACTACTCTCATAGAGGTCAAATATCAGTAAGGCCAATAGATTTACCAAGATCAGTAACTTTAAAAAGAAGAAAAGCAAAGCTTCCTAGCGAATATGAGTACAACGAAAATAAATATGTCGATAGAAGCAATCATTTATTTGCGGATTGGTTAGTGTTTCAAGCAAAGCGTAGAATCATTATCTACTGGGAAATGGATTTCCTAGGTGTTCCACATACAAGTGATCAAATGATAATGACACTGGTAATTCCTCGGTTTCAATTCGTTTATTTAATTCCTTTTGACCATCCAAAAGAAAATGATGTCTTGCAAATGTTTAATACATTAGACGAACTATTAGGTGATGACTTTGAAAAAGTTTTTGAAGCAATCATCACTGATAGAGATCCTAGGTTTAATACGTTTAGAGATATTGAAATTAGAGATGATGGAGTAGTTAGAACTAGGGTTTTCTTCTGCAACCCAGGAGTTTCAAATGAAAAACCTTTCGTAGAAAATCTTAATCAACAGTTAAGAATTATCTTTCCGAAAGGTGCTGATTTGAGAAATCTCACCCTTGCAAAATGTAACGAGATCTCTTCAAATTTAAACTCTAGATTCTTAAATTCAATCGATGGTAAAAGACCAATTGATTTATTTGTTGAATATTTCGGAATCGAAATTCTCAAAAAATTAGGTCTTAGAATAATTGATCCTGATGAAGTAAAAATACTCAAATTCAACAAATACTAGAGACTATTTTTAAGCAAGAGGCGTTGCGTTTAGTATTACAAGTTGCGTTTGGGACTTGTTTTTAGCATACTTTCAAAAACCTTTTGCTCACCAAAATAGTATAAAAATTTAACGGATTTGTGAATATAAGAAAAACTAAACGCAATTATTCTTGTCGAAATGTTGCATTTAGTTGTTCCAAATCTAGGTTTGTTATAAAAGTTGCGTTTAATTATTCAATTCGCG
>JAFZUQ010000004.1 GCA_017618215.1 Elusimicrobiaceae bacterium
ACCTTCGTTTATCTCTTGGTAAGCACCTGAAGTTAATATTGAACTTATCGCTGAGCCTCCATTATTTATTACTTGACTGCCTCCATCATTTACAGACGTATATAGCGCCGATCCGCTGTTTATCACTTGGCTGCCACCTTCGTTTACAATAGTATTGCTCACCGTTCCCCCTGCAACCACTTGACTGCCACCATTGTTTACTGTTGTACCAGACGCTGTACCTCCTTCATTAACAATTTGGTTCCCCCCATTGCTTATCGTCGTATTTGATGCTATACCACCATTATTTATTACTTGACTACCACCATTACTTATGTGGGTATTACTCGCCAATCCACCCTCTAACACTTGGCTGCCGTTTGCATTTATCGTCGTATTCCATGCTTTTCCACCAGTACTAATTACTTGCGAACCGTTTTCATTTATGGCAGTAGAATTGGCCGTTCCACCATTACTCACTATTTGCGTCCCGCCGGCATTTATTACCGCGTTAGATGCCGAGCCACCATTTATAAGTACTTGCGTCCCACCTTCATTTATCGAAGTAAATCTCGCTACGGTATTATGAGCCGCCGCACCGCTTCCACTTACTAATTGGCTGCCACCTGCATTGATTATTGTATGCCATGTCTTTCCACCATCAGTTACTACTTGTAAACCACCTTCATATATGCTTGTGTACCAGCCTTGGCCATCCCTAGAAATCGTTTGTACCCCGTTATTTTGTATCGTAGTACTTATCGCACTTCCACCAATGCTAACTACTTGTGTTCCACCTGTGCTTATAGTAGTACTATTTGCTGTACCACTGCTGTAAATTATCTGTAATCCACCATTACTAATATCTGTTTCATTCGCTGTCCCACTTGTATTGATTATTTGGCTACCACCATTATTAATTTGTGTACCATTCGCTGTTCCGCTTGCGTTTATTACTTGGCTGCCACCATTACTTATTATCGTTACACTCGCTATACCGCCATTGCTCAGTGTTTGGATACCACCTTCACTTATCGTTGTAGCTGACGCAAATCCACCTTTAACTATTTGATTACCACCAGTATATATCGTAGTACTAATCGCACTTCCTATATTCGTCCCAGCACCAGATACCATCTGCGTACCGTTTTCATATATCTCTGTATTACTTGCTACAGCCCTGTTGCTGATTGTTTGTGTCCCACCATTAATCGTCGTGCTCGTCGCAACAGCTCCGTTTATGCCTAAAGATTGTGACCCGCCACTTATATGTGTGTTCGTTACTGTTCCTTTTACTATCTGCGTACCGTTTGTGTATATGTATGTGTTATCTGCACTTCCATTTGCACTTACTACTTGACTTCCACCTGCATTAACTGATGTCGCACTTGCTGTACCACCGCTACTTATTATTTGTTTACCTAAATTGTTAATAATAGTGCTGGTCGCTAATCCACCCGAAAGTATATACTGACTTCCACCACTTATCGTCGTATTACTTGCTAAACCACTATTATATACACTTTGTATACCACCATTGTTTATCGTAGTTTCCGTAGCCGATCCATGATCATATACACTTTGTACCCCGCCATTAGACATCGTTATATCATGCGCCCAACCAGAATTGAATACTGACATCGTATCGCCTTGGCCCAAATCTATATGATCCATTGTCGCATTATTTACAACATAGTTATGTCCACCGCCGCCACCGCCTGTCATATCGGATGCAAAACTATACTGCCCACCATTTAAAACATAAATATCTGTAAGACCACCATAATAACTTGTATGTTCTGCACTTCCACCGTCAATTATTTGGCTTCCGCCTGACATCAATATCGTATGGCTTGCAAGACCACCTGTATATATCACTTGGCTGCCGCCTGTGTTTATCGTAGTATCTGACGCTACACCACCTTCACTAACAACTTGACTGCCGCCTGCGTTTATCGTAGTATCCAATGCTACACCGTCAGGCCGAACTATTTGTAAACCGCCATTGGAAATAGTAGTATTACTGGCTACACCGCCGTTCCAAATTGCTTGGCTACCACCACTGCTTACTTTTGCATTAAAGGCTACCGCATTGCGAATAAACTGTAGACCGCTTTGGTAAATAATTGTATCGTATGCTGATGCACCGCTTTCAACATTTTGTGTTGCACCGCTATACACTACGGTACTATTGGCTACACCACCGTGCATTTCTTGCACACCGGCACTTAAAACTGTGTTATTGGTAACCCCCCCATCATACACATATTGTCTTGCTGCACCGTAACGAATTACTGTATTATTAGCAGTACCGCCCGAACTTACATGCTGATAAGCGGCATTAGTTGTGGTAGTGCTGGTAGCATCAGCTATACCACCGTCGCTAATAACTTGAGAGCCAAGCCACTGTAACAAAGTTCCGCTGGCATATCCGCCATCAGATATTATTTGGGTACCGCCGTTATGCATTATTGCATCATAAGCAGTACCACCTGCACTTACATGTTGATAAGCGCTGGATATTGTACTCATACCACTAGCTATACCGCCGTTTCGGATATGTTGTTCCCCATAAAAAAGTGAACCACCGGCAGCATAACCACCGGATATAATTTGTACGCCATTTGTTAGAATAGTCGGGTTATAAGCAGTCCCACCGGCATAAACTACTTGTGAACCACCGGAAAGTGTTGTGTTGCTTGCAGCACCACCATTATAGACAAATTGGGACCCCCCTCTAACAATAGTACCAGATGCAGTACCACCACTTACATATTGATATCCACTGTTAGATATTATTGTATTATAGGCTATAGCGTCAGCGTAAACATATTGGACACCGCGACTCACAATTGTATCACTGGCAACACCGCCGGAATAAATATATTGACGCGCTGTAGAATTAAGGAGTTCCGTACCAATTGCAGTGCCACCGCTTGAAACACATTGACTACCCGTAGAAGAGACCTTCGTACCAGCAGCCACACCGCTATCTAAAACATATTGTTTACCATTCCACCTCACTTGAGTACCACTAGCATATCCGCCGGAATATACAAATTGACCACCGGAATTGTCACCTTCGGACCAGTTCTCAGATAGTACTGTACCAAATGCAGAACCACCGTTACTTAAAATTTGCTTACCGTAAGAGTTAACGGTCACATCGCTGGCTATACCGCCGTCAATAGTCTGAATAGCATTATTACCTACTCTACCGCCACTGGTATATCCGCCGGTAGATACCATTTGCACAGCTCCGCCGTGAAGAATTGTACCATAAGCACTGGCATTAGAAAGGACTTGTAAGCCGCCGGCACTAACCGTCGTATTGTTTACAACACCACCGTCTGAAACAATTTGGGTACCAGAAATCTGAACAACTGTACTATTTGCAGTACCACCCATGACTACTTGTGAGGCATAGCTATTAACATTTGTGTTATTTGCAATACCGTCGGCATAAACATGCTGACGAGCGCCAGAAGCACTAATGAATGTACCGTTTGCTGTACCGCCGGCAGAAATAGATTGAGTAGCGGAAGCATGAACGAGAGATGTATTTATTGCAAGCCCGCCGTTTTTTATATATTGGTGGCCGCTGGCTACTGTATTACTCGCCGTACCGCCGCTTAGGACCTGCGATCCCGTCGCTGCAATTCTAGTACTTGTGGTTACACCGCCGTTATACACGACTTCGTGGGAATCAGCTCCGACATAAGTACTTAATGCACTACCGCCGTTTGAAATATATTGCCATCCCCTAGTATGAATTGTTGTATGACTTGCAAAACCGCCCTGCTTTACATGTACTTCCCCGGCTGCCTCAACTACGGTATCTATTATAGTTCCATAATTTGTAAGAATGCTGGTTACATCAAGCCCCCCGTCCGAGCCGACTGTTAAACCTGTTGAAGTTTGACCGGCACTTACCGTTAAATTCCCGGCATAAGCAGGCAACGCCATATTATTAGCCAACATCGCACCCATGGTGGCTGTATATATCACCTGACGACCGCCATTATACACATGGGACATCAAACGGGCCCCTAATCCATGGCTGGACACTAAACAACACGAACTTACTATTACCGCACTGCGGCTACAACAATATTCTTGCTCTAAAGCTTGAATCGTTGCACTTGAGTAAATGTTTTCAGGTTGATGACGTTTTGCCATATTTTTATTTCCCCTCTTTTTCGTTTGATTTTTTGTCGTCTTTTGGTGCTGTTATATTATGGTCTTTCATAAGTTGCTTAATATGCCCGATTACTTGTTTACCGGTTATAAGACGGGTGCATTCAAATTGCCTTGGTGTATTTTTAAATTTAGGACACCAAAAATAATCATAATGATCAAAATTGCAATTGACATCATCCCAACATCCGTTACAACCGTGCGAATTAAATACCCTATACGGTGTATAAAATTCACATATCGGTAAAGTAAAACCGCTAATTAATACTATTGGTATATGCGTGCACCAGGCAAGCCATGTTAACCCTGAAGACAGACCTATAAAAAAGTCCGCGTGTTCAAGTAATTCCACACGTTCTTGTAAAGGTTTAGCACCTGTAAAATCTTCCGCATCATGCGGTATTCTGTTCCATGTATATTGGAACCCGGTTACCGGTTCTTTATCTATGCAAATTACACGATAACCCAAATCTTTCAAGTAAGCTATAACTTGTTCCCAACCAAAACCATTATTCCATAACTTGGCCTGAGAACTTGCTTTTGTTGCTATACATACATATCTTTCTTTTATTTTGCGTTCGCTGCCTAATTTTACTTTCGGGGCTTCTTCGCGTGGATCTACACCTAAAATATATCCTGCTGTACGATGTAAACCTACCCTGCGGAAATCTATCGGCTGATGTGTTTCGTTACCTCTAAAAAATAACCCCATCATATAACTTGCATAAGGTTTTTCAAAACGCGGTTTGCCGGGCAATGCAGTAAAAAATAAATTCGGATATTGTGATTCAAATACTTCCGCCAAAGGTTTGCCCATCGTAAGTTCTGCAACACATTGATGTTGACGTTGGAATCTATCTGCATAAGTCATCCATCCTATCGTATCACCTAACGTACCTACCGGGAATTTGATTTGTACTTCTTTGCCTTTTAAATCTAATGTGTGGTTTAAAACCGGTTCTTTTTCCCCACGGACCCAAACACGAATCCTAAAGGGAATATAATATTTTTTTGTGCTTGTTACCCAACCCTCGTCGGGATCGCAAGCGAAAATGATATTGTCAGTTTCGTCATCTTCTATTTGAACATGCCATTTGCCTTTTGGGAGTAATATGCGCACACCGTCGTTAAAATCATATTTAATACCCATCGGTCCTTCTTGTGTAGGCTCTGCAGGTGCATTTATTATAAACGGATTTGGAGGTATCTGCGGTTGTTTTGTGTTCACAGATGCCGTCACATCTTGCGGCATTGTTTGCGTTGAATTAGCTGCGGCTAAACCTTGTTTTTCCGTCGGTTCTTCCGCGGATTTTACTACCATTGATTCTTTATTTTCTGTTGACATAATGCCCCTTTAAAGCGTTAATTATATAAATTAAATCATAAATAAACCGTCCACACTTTGCTCCTTTTGTACACAGTCTATTATGAAACTTCTCTTTTATTATAACATATTTATTTCATTTTTTTACAAAAACTTTTTATATCTTAAAATTCAAAAAAACCACGGGTTTTTAGCCCGTGGTTTTTATTTTAATAATCGTTTATGGCTTTTAGATTATGGTTTCAAGCGGTCCATTAAACGCGGGAAAGGTATCGTTTCGCGTAAATGGTGCAAGCCGCACATCCAGGAAACAAATCTCTCAATACCCATCCCAAAACCACTGTGCGGAACGGAGCCGTATTTCCTTAGGTCCAAGTACCAGTCAAATGCTTCAACCGGCAAACCTTGTTCTTTGATGCGGGAAACTAAAGTGTCATAATCTTCTTCGCGTTGGCTGCCGCCGATAATTTCCCCATAACCTTCGGGGCCGATCATATCAACTGCCAAAACAACGCGCGGATCTTTAGGATCGCGTTTCATATAAAAGGCTTTAATGGCAGTCGGGTAGCGGTGTATCATAACAGGGCGGTCAAAGTTTTCGGAAATTATTGTTTCTTCGTCGCCGCCGATATCGCCGCCCCATTCTGTCGGATTGCCTTTTTTGTTTAAAATTTCAATGGCTTCCGTATAACTTATGCGCGGGAAAGGTTTTTTGATATTTTCAAGTTTTGAAATATCACGCCCCAAAATTTCAAGTTCTTTGCGGCGGTTCTTTAAAACTTGTTCAACTAAGTAGCAGACAAAATCTTCGGCAAGGTCCATATTGTCATCTAAATCGTTAAAAGCGACTTCAGGCTCAACCATCCAAAATTCAGTTAAATGGCGGCGTGTTTTTGATTTTTCGGCCCTAAATGTCGGCCCGAAACAATAGATTTTGCCAAGTGCCATTGCGCTTGCTTCACCATATAATTGGCCACTTTGGGATAAATACGCCTTTTCACCGAAATAATCTGTTTCAAAAAGTGTTGATGTGCCTTCGCAAGCAGCAGGGGTTAAAATCGGGGAATCAACTAAAGTAAAACCGTTTTTCCTAAAATACTCGCGAATAGCAAAAATAACTTCATCACGAATTTTTAAAATCGCAACTTGCCTGCTGGAACGCAACCACAAGTGGCGGTTATCCATCAAAAATGCGGTGCCGTGTTCCTTGTTGGAAATAGGATAATCTTTTGCCATTTGCAAAAGTTTAATATCTTTTACACCGAGTTCAAAACCAAGCGGGGAGCGTTTATCTTCCCTAACTGTTCCGGTAATTTCAACGGAACTTTCCTGTGCAAGTTTATCACCGAGTTCAAAAACTTCGGGGGTAACATCCCCTTTAAAAACTACACATTGAATAATTGCGCTGCCATCGCGCAACTGTAAAAAATGTAATTTGCCGCTTGAGCGTTTGTTATAAAGCCAACCTTTTAAGGTAATTTCTTTACCAACATATTGGGCTACATCTGAAATTCTGATTTTTTGCATAAAGACCTCGTATACCATTTGTATATATTATAGCTTTTTTGAAAGAGTTTGGGTATATTGCAATAACTGAGACAAAGCAATCTGGTAAAATAAGCATTTGCAATAATTTATGCCTATCATCCGTTATGTAAATAAAGGTAGCATATAAATCTGCTTATACTTCTTGACATATTTCTATGTTAAATGGTAAAAATATATTATAAGCACAAGGAGGAACTATGAAGAAGTTACTTATCGCTTTACTTGTTTGCCCGTTTCTTTTAGCTTGCGGAACAAAAGTTAAGCGTATGGAAGTTGAACAAGTTAAAGATGTAAGCGGAAATTGGAATGATACCGATTCCCGCGAAGTCGCCAAAACCATGATTGACGAATGCTTAAATGGTGCCTGGTATGCCAAAGCTTTAAAGGAAAAAGGCGGTAATGAACCGGTGGTAATCGTCGGTACAGTTAAAAATGATTCCATGGAACATATAAACACCAATACTTTTATTGAAGAACTCCAAAGAGCTTTAATAAACAGCGGCAAAGTGGAATTTGTAGCCTCTAAAAATGAAAGAGGGGAACTCCGCGAAGAACGTTTAGATCAAGATGAATATTCTTCTGAAGCTACACGTAAAGCATTCGGTAAAGAAGTCGGCGCTGATTATATGTTAAGCGGCGTATTAAGCGATATTAAAGATGAATTGCACGGCAAAAGTGTTATGTTTTATCAAGTTAATTTAAAACTCATTAATATTGAAACGAACAAAATACTTTGGAACGGCCAAAAACAAATCAAAAAATACGTCAATAAAAAAGCATTTAAACTATAATTTATGCGAAGTATGAAGGCCCTGTCTGCGGTGTGTTGCATTGTTTTGCTCTGCGCTTGTACAGGGCCTTCCATACGTTATAAAACCAAAGTTATAGGTGATATGCAAAACCATAACTTTGAAGCCTCCCAAGCGAGAGTTAAAAACAATCAAAAAAATTACGGCAAACGTGATACCAGTTTATATTATTTGGATTTAAGTACACAACAAGATTCAACAAATTATTCCGCAAATACTTTGGAAATTTTAACAAAGGCACAAAATATTCAATCCGAACTTTATGCTAAAAGTATATCTCAAAAATTTACAAGTTATATAGTTAATTCTTATTCCGAACCTTATCGCCTTAAATATTTTGAACTCGGTTATTTATTTTTCTATAAAATACTTGCTTATTTGCAAGAAAAAAATTTACAAGATGCAGTAGTTGAAACACGCGCTATGGTGTTTTACTTAGATAAACTTCGCGAAGATACCGGCAAAGATGATCCTTTCTTGCAATATTTTGCAAGCCAAATATTTTTGATGTGGGGTGAATATTCCGATGCGCGCATTTCCCTTGAAAATGCAAAAAATGCTTACTCAAAGTTTGCAGATTCCTATGCCACAATGCCTAATGTTCCTAAGATAACAAAAGAAGATTCCGCAAAAGGTTTGCTTACGATTCAACATCTAAACGGAAATGTGCCGCTTTTAATTTCACACAGAACTATGGTAGCCTGGAACGAATTTGGCTTTGCATTAGGCAGTGACAGTAGTTATCAAAGTGTAAGTGAAAACACAATAAATTCCGCACTGGCTGGGGTTTACGGTAATGCTATTTCCGTCGCTTTACCGGTTGTGCAGGAAGTACCTTACAGGATTCATGGCTCACGCATTATTGTTGACGGTAAAGTAGTAGGCCAAACAAATTTAGCGAGTAATTTAAGCTATTATTTTAAGAAAAATTTTGATGAGGAATATAACAAAATTTTTATAAGTTCCGCAGTAAGAGCTGCAATAAAATTTTTAGTTACAAAGGAAGTTCAAAGACAAGTAAGTAAAAAAGATGACAGGGTCGGTACCATAGTTGATATGCTTTTAACAGGGCTATTTACTGCTGCTGAAAGTGCCGATACACGCTCCTGGTTTACTTTACCTGCACAGATCAGGGAAGCAAATGTTCTATTAGAGGAGGGAAAGCACGAAATCAGGGTTCAATTACTTGACAAAAATGAAAAAGTACTTGACGAACACGCCTTTAAAGATGTACAAATTAATAGAGGGCGCCATACATACTTGTATTTAAGAAGCGCTAAATAAAGGAGAATTATGAAATTAAAAAAATTATTAGTTATCCTGCCAATATTGGCTTTAATGTGTGCCTGCGGCAATAAAAATGTCTTACGGGAGAATTTAAAAGATTATCCTTATGATAAATATCTCTCAAAGGTAGCAAGTGCCGATACTAAGAAGGAAGCAAAAGAAGCCGCTTTGACAGAAATTAAAAATATTTTTGCCACATTGCCTGCGGACCGACAAAGCCAGGCAAGGCGCGATAATATACTTTCCTTAGCAAAAATTGCAAAAATATGGAAAGTAAAACAAGACGATAAAAAACGCTATTATGCAATGGCAATACTTGAACGCAAACCTGCCATGGAAGCTTTACAACCGTATTATACCGGCTATGATGCGAAAATACAAAGTTTAACAGGGAAATTAAATGAAGAACCAGATAAATTTGTCCGCATCAAATATGCTTTGCAGATGGAAGAACTTTTAAAAGACAGAAACCCGCTTGATGAAGAATATAAAATCTTATCTTATGATGCAACACCATACAATGAAGAACTTTTATATAATGCACGCGCTGCATATAACAGGGCTTTCTACGAAGTAAAAATTTCTTCAAAAATAACAGGTGATGATCAGGAAACTATTAAAACCCCTATTATTGAAAGTTTAAATACTTTGGGTTTCCAAGTCGGTGAAAATTTACCCAATGCCGATATTGAACTTGTAATGAAAGTTTATGTCGATAAATATGAATCTAAAACAACACAGGGTTTGAATTGGTGCACATCAACCGCAACAGTCAATTTAAAAGACCTTGCTACTGGCGGTATTTTTGCAACATATTCAAAAACCGAACGTGAAGGTTCTATTAGAAAAGAAACTGCCCAGTTAAGAAGTTTAGTTGCAGCCGGCCAAGATGCGGCACTGGCAGTAAAACAAAAAGTTTTGGATTATTTGGAACGTAAATAAAAGGAGATAAAAATGAAAAGATACTTGAGTTTAATTATTTGTTGTTTATTCTCATCAGTTTTGCTTGCGCAAGCAGAACAAACAAAAACTGATCAATCTGATGAAAAAGTTATGTATTCACTCGGATATTTACTTGGAAACAACGTAAAAAAGCAACTTATTTTGGAAGATGAAGATTCTTATAAATCTTTCTCCCAGGGCATGCGCGATTCTTTACTTAACCGCAAATCTCAAACCAACTTAGAGGAATATAAACCACTAATTGCTAAAAAATACGAAGAAGATAAAGCAACTTTAAGCGCAAAACGCAAAGTGGCACAAGATGATTATTTAAAAAATGTGAAAAAAGATAAAAAATCAAAAGTGCTTTCAAACGGTGCAGTTATCCAAATAGAAAAGAAAGGCAAAGGCAAAAATCCAAAAGCGGCAGATACCGTAAAAGTGCATTATACCGGAAAATTATTAGACGGTACTGTGTTTGACAGTTCTGTCGCGCGCGGTGTACCGGCTGAATTCCCGTTAAGCGGTGTTATTTCTTGCTGGACAATTGGTTTACAAGAAATGAAACCCGGTGCAAAAGCAACTTTGTATTGTCCGCCGGAAACAGCTTACGGTAACATGCAAGCTGGCCCGATTGAACCAAATTCCTTACTTATTTTTGACGTAGAACTATTGGAAGTTAAATGAAGAAAAAATTATCCATAGCGTTGCTTGCGTTTTCGCTTGCAATGATATGTGCCAATTTCCTTGTGAGGAGGATCGGAAAATTTTTACCGCCTCCTCAACAAGAAATGGAGGAAGAAAAGGAATTTTCCCCTTTCGCGCAGATTAAAGAAGATAATGGCGAAACAATAAAAGGAAATCTTTTAGTTACTCAAACTCAAGAAAATTTTGAACAAGAAAAAGATATAATAAAACCGATTTTAAAAACTGAATTAACGGAAGAAGAAAAACAAACTGTTGAAAATTATAGCAAAAACCCTAAAATGCAAGAATTTATTAAGGAAATTTCTGCAGCAATCCCAGCGGAAGAATTAAATGAGGAAAATTATTTACAAATAGTTTATAAACCGGAAGTAAGAAATATATTTGAAAAATATTCACAAGATGAAGATTTTCGCAAAATGGCAACAGAAATTATGAGAAACAAAGATTTTCTACAATTTGCAGAAAAATTAGTTAATAACAGTGAGGTAAAAAAATGATAGGTCTATTCTTAGCAGTGCTTTTAATTATACTCTTAATTTTATTTGTTTTGAGAATTATTTATAATCATACTGATTTTCAAACTTGGCTTAATATTTTAATTGTAACGGTAATTTTATTTACGGTAGTACTGTCTATATACATAATTTTAAGCAAGGTTAATACCACCAACACCCCGGTAAAGACACAAATTACAAAAGAAGAATCTTTAGACAAAAAATCTAAAAAACCAACCGCAGTAAAAACACAAAAAGATGTGTCGGAAATGTCTGATGAAGAATTATCTATCATGATAGCTGAAAAATATTTAACCCTTAAAACAGACTATGAAAAACAACATAATGGTGAAGACGGCACAGACTATGCAAAACAACAAATCATGAAAGAATATGATTTAACTGAAGAAGAATGGAACGCTTTGTATGAAAAATTTGTACAAAACGGTTATTTAGATAAAGCCGCACAAAACCTAAACCTTGATATAAATTATTTAATAAAAGCTAAATAAGTAGCTTTTGGGGGTATTATGAAGAGGATTGTCTTGCTTAGGCATGGGCAAAGCCTGTGGAATAAAGAAAACAAATTCACGGGCTGGACTGATGTCATATTAACACCCGAAGGTTTACAGGAAGCGAAAAAGGCTGCCATTTTACTTAGAGAAAACAATTTTAGTTTTGATTACTGTTTTACATCTTATTTAAGCCGTGCAATTGATACTTTAAATGTCATTTTAAAGGGTTTAAACCAGGAATATTTACCTGTGGAAAAATCTTGGCGTTTAAATGAAAAACATTATGGCGTTTTACAAGGTTTAAATAAAACAGAAACTGCCGAAAAATACGGAAATAAACAAGTACAACTTTGGCGCAGAAGTTTTGATATAGCACCAGCACCACTTGACGAAGAAGATCCAAGAAACCCGGCTTTAGACCCCATGTACAAAAAAGTTCCTAAGGAACTATTGCCGCGCACAGAATCTTTAAAAGATGCAATAAATCGTACTTTACCATATTGGCAAGAAACAATTTTCCCAAAACTTAAAGATAATGACACTTTGCTTGTTGTTGCACACGGAAATTCCTTGCGCGGGATAATAAAATACTTAAAAAATATCAGTAATGATGATATTGTTAATTTGAATCTGCCTACTGCAGTACCTTATGTTTTTGAATTTGATGGCAATTTAAACTTAACTAAAGATTATTTTTTAGGCAATCCCGAAGAAATAAAGAAACTAATGGAACAAGTTGCTAATCAAGCCAATAAAAAACCCCGCTAGATCGAAATATTTCAAAATAACGGGGGTTAAATAATTGTTAAACTATTTACTCTCGCGTTCTAACTGCCCGCCAATATTATGTACTATACAGTCATCGCCATCTTTTTCAATTAAATGAACATGTATAATATCATCATCTGCGGTAACTACTTCCCTACCGATATAATCTGCTTTAACAGGAATTTCACGGTGGCCCCTATCTACCATAACTAAAAGTTCAACTTTACGCGGGCGCCCCAAATCAGTTATTGCATCTAAAGCGGAGCGTACTGTGCGGCCTGTGTATAAGACATCATCAACAACGATTAAATTTTTATCTTTAATATCAAAACCGACACTTGAAGGCTTAATTTGAGGGTCTTCAGCAACTTTTGATAGGTCATCACGGTACCATGTTATATCCAAAACACCGACAGGTAAAGTTATGCCGGTAAACTTTTTAATACGTTCCTGTAAACGGTTCGCTAAATATACCCCACGTGTTTTTATACCTATTAAGCATAAATTGGAAGTATCACTGTAATTTTCCAAAATCTGATGGGCCATACGATCCAAAGACCTTAGCATATCTGCTTGGTTTGCAATTATCTTTTTCATAAACTCTCCTAAGGGTAACTTTTTAAATTATAGAAAAATTAAGTATAGATTTCAAGGTAGGTATGCAAGTTTTCTTTTTGTGCACGATTAACTGCTGCAAAATAAATTTTATCCGCTTTATCCTTATCGCCCAAAGCATAAATAACTTGCGCCAAGGAAATTTCTGTTAAAAGCTGGCCACGTATTTCATCTGAATTGGCAAATAATTTTTTAGCTTCTTCCAAAACTGTCAAAGCTTGCGTGAGCTTATTTTGGCGTTTTAAAACATCAGCCTGCCCCCATTTAACAAAACCGAGGTCAACAGTATCATTTATCGCTGTATAAAGCAAGGCGGCACGTTTATAATGATTGGCAGCTTTATCTAAAAATCCAGCTTGCCTAAGCCCGTTTGCCATACCGCAATTTGTATAGGCTTTTCCGAAAATATCTTGGGTTTTAGCAAATAACTTTTCGGCCTTTTCATAATTTAAGACACAATTTTTTGCATCCCCGCTTACACGTAAAATACCGGCAAGCCCGCATAAGGCATAAGCCATGGAAATTTTATCTTTAATACGCAAAGCATATTTATAACTTTGTTTAAATAAATTTATACCTTCTTTGAATTCCCCTTCAAGGCGGCAAATACCACCCAAAGCCCAAGAGATGAAGGAAAGGCCCTCATAATCTTTTTCACTTTGATAATACTCCTGTACTTCCTTCAGCAAAATTTTTGCTTCTTTTAATTTACCTTCAGCGCGAAGTGCCAAAGCAAGCTCCTGCAACGCTAAAATAGCCGCATCAAGCAACTGTTCTCTACGGGCAATTTCCCCGGCACTAGTAGCAAATTTTTGAGCTTCTTTTGCTTTACCTAGCGTGCGGTAACATTTTGATAAAGCAAGTAATATTTCTACTTTTTCCTCAGCAATTTTAGCAAATTTCTGTGCTCTTTTTGCCTCTGTTATTGCTTCTTCAAATTTACCGAGCAGGCGATAAGCTTCACTCTTAATAAAATAAAGATAACTATCTTTGCCTTTATAGGAAATTAACATTTCCAAGACTTCAGCCGGTTTATTTTCATTTAATAAATTTTCAAGTTGAATTTTATCCATCTTATTTACCTTTGACATGATTTCTAATTTTCTTTCGGCCAATTGCTTGGTAAGTAGTAAGCCAATGCCAAAAATCTTCTTCAAAAGCTAAAATATTTTGGTATTTATAAGTCAGTTTTAAAGCTTCTTCTTCAGTAGGGCGCACCATAATTTTTTTACCATCTGCAGATAAAACAGGCTTGCCGGATTCATCTTTTTTAGGGCTGTATTTGGTAAGTGTTTCAATTAATTGTTTAAACTGCATACGTTTACTTGGGGCTGTAGAATTACCCGGCCTAAATAGAAAACGCACCATGGCATAAGCCTGCAAATACCAATCATCAACTTTACCGTCCGCAAGAGCTTTATCATAAGAATCAGGCTCTATAAAATCAACAAAATTTTGGAAAAATACAATTTTATCTGAAACTGCAAATTTACGTAAACCCTCTTTTTCCTTTTCCGTTAGACCGCCTGCTTGTTTGCGGGCTTTTAGTGTTTCATGTTCACCACCGGAAAAAATATTTATTACCACCAAATCTCTATTCCAAATGCCGCCATTTGGGGTTTGGGCTAAATCTTCCATATTAACCGCAAGGCCTTCGTTTAACCATACAGGAGGTTCTTTTTTAGGGGCTTTAGAATTAGGGGAATTAAAAGTATTTTCAACAAATAAATGTGTAAGTTCATGAGCGAATTTTTTCATCATATGTTTTTGGTGATCAGGTTCATCATACATGACGATAATATTCCGCTCAGGATCAAATAAAGCCCCGGACCAATCTTCTGCGATTTCACTGTTATGCTTTAAGAAACTTTTTTTATCTTGGTATACTTCTACGTTAACTTTACCTGGGATCATCCAATCAATATTTTGGCGTAGCATTTGAAATACGCCGTTAAATTGCATAGCAAGATTTGAAGACATCATCCCCCTTGTATGGGGTTCAATTTTGATTTGAAAACCGCCTAAATTACTGTTTATCCATTTAATATCACTTGCTTTATCTTGAGCCGGGCAAAAAGTAGCCGGTAGAAACAAGAAGGCAAAAAGCAATATCTTTTTGTTTAGCATTTTTGTTATAGCCCGGGATTTGAAGTATCTATGGAAAAACTAGTAACCAACATATGAGATTCATCAATATCAGTACCTGAAGTGCTTGTCATTGCTATATTACCAATTGAATCATCTACACCCGGATTTGTATAGAAACGACAATTCATATCCATACCCGTGGGTGGCATACCGGATAAATCAGCCGCAGCCAAGAAAGACATATACTGCTCCAAACAACTGTCTGCAACTATATCAGCTTCCAAAACACGTGCAGTTCTGGAAATATTGGCACTTCTGGTCACTGCATATCTGAGTATCAAAATAGCAAAAGTGGCAATAATAAGCCCTATTACTAAAACCTGCATTAAAGCCGAACCTTTTTTTGACATATTATATTCCTCTTTTTATAGTTAAAAGATGTGTAAATCTAAAATAAACCGGGGGTACATCCATACCTTCAAAATCCCGTTTAATAGTATAATTTATTAAGAACTGGGGAGTTGATAAATCCGTTGGATGCGGTGATAAATTAAAACTCTCGACATAGGGCAATACTGTTTCCTTATGGCCGGTTTCACTGCAATAATCAATTGCTGTCTTTATAAAACTGCCTTCTGTATTAATATCTCCTATCTCTATGGTTTCATCATCAGTATTAAGGAATGTACCATCACACCTATAAACTTTATTACCCTCATAAGTGTAAACGACATAAGACGGTGTAATACAACGTCGGGTAATTGCATCATTACTTAAACTAGTAGCCCAAATATTGTTACTAGATCCGCACACTGGGCCTGTAATTCGTTTAAGACGAAGGCTGTCAGTATCAATGCTATCAGGATCTATAACAGCTTCCTTTACCGCAATATACATATTACTATCTGAACAATAGGGCCCCCCACCAAAGCCACTGTAAAACCACGGGCAAATAATTTCGCTTGCGGAAACAAAGTCAGAATAAATTCTTCTTAAGAAAAGCGTGCTCTCATTCCTAATAATTGATTGCCTTTGTGCTTGTGCGGTATGGTTTGAGGAACTCCTCCACATCGCAACCAAGGAAAGCATTACCATCCCCGTAATAAAGATGGAAACCAACAATTCCATTAAAGTAAAACCTTTTTTTGTCATAACGGCTCCGAACAATTTGTTGTTATTTCTAAATCAAAAAAATTAGCTAACATTGGACTTGGGGCGCTACCAACACTATTTGTCACAGGAAGAGAAACATTCACCCCGTTACTATTAGTAAGAACTCTATATTTATAGAAGGCGTTAGGATCATCTTTACACAAATTATTAAAATTGAAAGTAAATAAGTCTCCACAGGTTTTTAAATCATGATACCCGTCCGCATCAGTGGTACCCCCCCCGCTGTACAAATGCTCACAACCTGAAACGCCTAATTGACAATTATCATTATTCCGGCAATCCTTTAGCATGCCATAGGCACTTTGTATACTGTAAAGAACTTCTTCCCTCTCCGAAGAAGTTACTATTGCCCTGCGCCCTGACATTAAGGCAGAAAATACAGCCCCGACCATAACAACAATCAAAAACATGGCCACGACTGCTTCCATTATTGTATATCCTTTATTATTCATAAGTTTTCTCTTTCCTTTAAAGTATATTTGTGTTTATAATGCTTGCTTTTGAACTCTACCTAAAGAATCTATACATGCACATTTATTGTAATATGTCCCAGCATCCTGTTTACCTGTTATGGAAACTACAGGAGACGAACAAGCATCACACGAAGCTGCTGTACCTGCCGCAAAAGTATATCGGTCCAGAATATCTGGGGGAATAGTTAAATATTTACAATTCCTCAACATTGAGACATCTTGTATCAGAGTACCGTTTCCATACATTGTCTCTATCTTACACTCGGCAATGGGCGATGCCGGATTTATAGTCCCTATTACCGTAGTACCGGGATAATCTTTTTCAAAATTTAAACGCGCTTCATTAAGCTGCTCCATATAAATTATTGCTTTTCCATTATAAGAATCATCCATATACCCTTTTATATACGGGGTACTGAAAAAAGCCATAATCATTAAAATAACTATTACTGCAACCATCTCCGCCAAGCTAAAACCTTTGTTTGTTTTCATCATTATTATTCCACCACCTTATCCTGATTAGGATCGAAATAAGCACAAGCTGGATATGCGGCAGAAGTTTCACCTGCTTTGGGCTTCATAACAACCGTAAGCGAATTCAATGTAGCTCCACCTGCACATGGTGTGTTGGCAGTAGAAAAATAAAAATCAAAATGTTCATCAAAACCCAAACTTCTTTCCGCATACCCGCAACGAAAAACATTGCTTGCTTTATCTGCATCACTTGTCTCACTTGAAATCGGTATACAAACACCCGGTGCAACAATCGAATCTGTAATTGCAATTTCCCCGTCGGCATTAGTTAAGGAAAATGTACCTCTTTCCAAAACATACCTGGTAGTAGCACCGCCCAAAGCAGCTAATCTGCCTTTTGCTGCATTAACTTCACTCTCCCTCATAATATCACTATAATAGTAAACTGCATAACTTGCAAGTATTGCTACCAAAATTATGGTTACGAGTAACTCCATTAAAGTAAACCCTTTTTTATTATTTCTATAATCCATAGCAACTAACTCCTTCAGTCTTTTTTATAACAGCCGGGTCATCCCTTCCTATATAAAACCCGTAACATTCGGTTTCAGCACCCGCATCTACCTTTGCCAATTTACATATTACTTCACACGCTTTACTGCTAGCAACCTTTTTTATGATATATTTACAATTTAAAACTCCGGCATTTGCATCATTCAAAGAATAAGTATTGGTATTTGGATTTAATGCCCATCTTGCCGGGTTCGCCAAATACCGATAACCTTGTGATTCATCTATCAAAGTATTAAAAGTATTGGTGTCCAACGGTTTATCTGCAGTCGTAACTAATTGTTGCGCCGGATTAGCGTCACGATACAACTTTACTGCCATATTTAATTCAACCAATCCAACTTTTACCTTTTCTATTTGACTAGTTAAAGCAGAATTTTTGAAAGACGGAACCACCAACAAAGCCAACACTGCAATAATTAATGTAACTGCTATAATCTCAATCAAAGTAAAGCCTTTTTTACTTTTCATCATTAACCTCCGATCTGCGACATTTTAAATATCGGCAAGAATATAGATAGAACAATAACACCGATTATTGAACCAATACCTACAATCAAAATAGGGTCTATTAATGCAGAGAAACGTGCCAAAAATTGGTTAACTTGTTCTTGATAAAATTGTGCTAAAGTTTCCATAATACTGGGTAAACGGCCTGATTCTTCACCCATAAGCATCATTTCAGTCATTAATCCCGGGAAAACTTTTGTTTTTCTAAAAGATTCTGATAAACTTTTACCTGATGCAACTTCATTTTTAGAATAAACAATAGCTTCTCTTATAATAACATTGCCGGAAAAAGATTCTTCCATAACCGTTAAAACATTAATGATACTTACACCGCTGTTCAACAAAGTTGACATACTGTTAAGTAACTTCTCAAAGTAGATGTTAGAAATAAAGTTACCGAATATAGGCATAGTTAAATGAAATTTATGCCAAACCTTTTTACCGGACGGTGTAGAAATAAGCATACGGAATATAACAATTATGCTAATAATTATCACGAGTATCAGAAGCCAATGATCTGCTACTGCATGGGAAATCGCTACAATAGCCTTAGTTAATGGAGGAAGATCTATATCAAAATCTCTAAAAATTTCATCAAAAGTAGGAACTATACCTACTACGAAATAACCCAAAACACAAATAGACATCAAAAAAAGCACTGCAGGGTAAGTAACCGCAGTAATAATCTTACTTCTTAAAGCTTCTTTTGATTTGACATGCTTTGCCACCTGCATTAAGGCATCCGCTAAATGGCCGCCGACTTCACCGGCTTCAATCATAGAAACCCATGTATGGTCAAACACTATAGGAAATTTCGCGAGGGCTTCATGCATGGAGCTACCACCTGCAATATCACGGGCTACAGCCACCAGTACAGGCCCGAATTTTCTATCTGTAGAATATTCACCTAATAGGGAAATAGCTCTAATCAACGGAACACCACCGCTTAATAATGTTGAAAGTTGTTCCGCAAAGAAAGCCATGACATGCCCTTTTATTTTTTTAGAACCAATACGGGCAGCACTAAATACGGATGCGAAAGAATTCTTAGCCCTCTCCGGTTTTATTTCCAGGATAATAAGGCCTTTACTTTGCAGTGCAAAAATAGCTTTTTCCATATTATCGGCAGTTATAGAACTTTTAATATAACTGCCATTGGGATCTTGAACAGTACAATTAAATTTCGGCATAATTTCTCCTCTTATTCATTTGCCAAAGTAACAGCGAGGACTTCCTCGACCGTAGTAATACCGGTTACAGCTTTCCTCCAGCCACTTGCACGTAAATTCCATGCCCCTGTACTGCTGGCGGCTTTCTTAAGCTCAATCAAATCTTTAGTTTGATAAATCGTATTACGCATACTTTCATTTATTTTAAATACTTCGTAAATTGCTTTTCTGCCCAAATAACCCGTTCCGGAACATTTGGGGCAACCTACCGCTCTAAAAAATGTCCATGTCGCCTTATCTTTAGAAGGTAATGCTGATTCCTTTACAACTTGCTCTATAACACTTGGCCCCGGTACATAAGGAGTTTTACAATAAGGGCAAAGAACCCTTACCAAACGCTGGGCCGCCACTAATGCTAAAGAACTTGCAAGTAAAAAAGGTTCTATACCCATATCTATTAAACGGGGAACAGCACCTATTGCTTCATTTGTGTGCAAAGTGGAAAACACCAAATGGCCTGTCAAAGCAGCTTTTAAACAAGCTTCTGCAGTTTCCGAGTCCCTGACTTCACCGACCAGTATAACATCAGGGTCTTGACGCAAGAAAGAACGCAAACCTGCTGCAAATGTTAGCCCTATTTGTGGTTTTACTTGAACCTGACTGATACCTGATAGTTTGTATTCTACCGGATCTTCCAAGGTCATAAAATTAAATTCAGAACTTTTTATTGAAGTTAAAACAGCATTTAATGTAGTGGTTTTACCGGAACCGGTAGGACCGGTCAAAAAAATCAAACCGTGAGGTAAAGCTGCAGCTTCCAAGAAGTCCCTTTTTTGTTTCGGTTCAAAACCCAATTTATCAAGATTTAATTCACTGCTACCTTTATCCAAAATACGAATAACCAATTTTTCACCGAAAACGGTAGGACACACTGACACACGGAATTCAACCGTCCTGTTTTGGAATTTTGCTGCGAAACTCCCATCCTGCGGTAAACGTTTTTCAGCAATATCTAGTTTTGATAAAATTTTAATACGTGAAATAATAGCACCGACGTCTTCTTTTGCCGGTGATGTTCTTTCATACAAAGAGCCGTCTATCCTAAAACGTAAACTAACCCTTTCATCAAATATTTCCAAGTGGATATCAGAAACCCTTTCATTTAAAGCCTGACGTATAATGGCGTTAACCATCTTAACATAATGCGAGCCTGTGCCACCTGTGTCTTTATCCAAGTCAATTTTGGCACCCGGAGCAGAAAGATCCTCCAAATTCTCATTGGAGCCTGAATCAACATCCACTTTAGTTTCAGATATAACTTCGGCAAGTAAATCTTTCTTAGAATAAAAAGCATCCAAAGCTTGAAACAGTTGCGATTTACTCGCGATGAACGGTTGTATTTCAAGCCCGCTCATCATTCTAAGATTGTCCAACAAAAATACGTTGGAAGGATCGCTTAAAGCAACGGCTAAAGTATTATTCTCCACGAACAAAGGTAAAATTATATTTTCACGAGCGAACTTCTCAGGTATATACTTACTAAGATTCTGGTCCTTTTCAGGATTCAGAATACCGTTTTGCTTACTGGCATAAGGCACTGAAAGTTGTTTAGATATTGCTTGAGTAATTTCATCTTCTTTAACTATATCCAAAGCAATTAAAGCATCATTTAAAGATACTTCATTTTGCTTGGCATGAAGCTCAGCCTTTTTGAGGCCATCTTGTGTTAACTTACCGCTTTCTATCAAAATATCTATCAACTGTTTTGCCATACTAACGATCCTTCCAATTTAAAACTACCTATTCAGATAATACAGTAGGTGTTATGAAAATGACTAAATCTGTAGTACTCTTAGTCTTCTGCTTAGATGTAAATAACCAACCAAGCACAGGTATTTGACCAAGTAAAGGTACTTTATAAACTGTCTCTTTTTCAGTAGATTGCAACAAACCGCCTAACACTACAGTTTGACCGCTTTTAACACGAACTTGGGTTGTAACGGCACGGGTAACTGTATCATAGGTTTCACCGGTTTCAGAGGCAATAAGGTCCGAATAAGAAGGTAAAACTGTTAATGTAACATAACCTTCTTTATTAACTTGAGGTGTTACAATTAACGTTAAACCGACTCTTTTCCTTTCAGTACCACTGGTTGTAGTCGTACCGCTAGAACCGCTGCCTGTATCTCTGGTTATTGTACCGATTGAAGCATCCCTTGAAGATGTAACCATTGCTTGGTTATTGTTCATTGTAATAACTTTCGGTTTACCCAAAGAACGAGCTTCCTGATTTTGCATCAAAGCTTTAAAGATAACTGTGAAATTCCCCCAGTCTAAGGTAGGCGGAGTAGTCTTAGGACCTCCCTCACTAGCAACGACCGTACCTAAGTATCTTAGAATCTTATTACCGTTTCTGGCCCCGAAATAATTCCAAGGCATTTCTGTGGAACCACCGGTAAATGTTCCTTCAAGATTCCAATTGAACCCAACATCATAACCGCTACCTTTTGAAACTTCAATAACTTGGGCTTCAATTAAAATTTGAGGTGCCTTAACATCAAGTTCATCAAGAATACTTTCTATTTGCGGGAAAACTTCCGGAACATCAGTGATGATCAGTTTATTTGTTCTGGAATCAATAGCAATTTTCCCTTGCTTGGTAAGCACGCTTTTGATAACACCCAAAATAGCGCTGCTTCCATTACCGGAAATAGTTTGTGAATTAGAATTATTTAATGAAAACCCCGGGCCACCGGTACCACCACCAAGAGAGGAGCTATCAAAAACGTTTAAAGAAGTTCCTGAGCCGCTATTAAAACTGCTGCTTGTAACATCAGCCGGCATTACCGAACTTAAGTCATTTGACAAAGAAGTATTTGGCTGTAAAGATACATAATTTAAAGTGTAAACTTTTGTTATTGTATTAGGGGCTTCTTCAGAGCGATTTGTGATGACATAAGAATCACTTTTACCAACCCTTTGATATGTCAATCCTTGCACTCTTAGAAGAGTGTCCAATGCTTCCCGAACAGTAACATTTGTCAATGAGGCAGAAATTTTCTTACCTGAAAATTCTTCCCCCATGATAAAATTAATTTTTGATTGAGCAGAGATACTGTTCAAGAAAGTACCTATTGGAACCTGGTTAACCCTAATAGTTACTTTTCTATCTAATGGAGAGTACGATTCCCCACGTTTGTATAAAGAGGATTCTGCAGATTGCTCATTCTTGGCTTTTACAGACTCCCCGTAGTTCTCATTTACTACGTCAATCTTCGGCCCTGTTGATGAGTTCCTCGTTCCTTGTGCTAAAGCAACTTGCGCACACAGAAACGATGCAAACACCAGTGCCAAAGTGAATGCTATATTTTTTTTCATTACTTCCTCCTAATTTTTAAACTACAAATTTATCTAGTAAAGACATAACTATTGTCATTACTTGTATAATACCTTAAATTATACTGTTTTGAAATAAGTTCCAATGCATCCCTGCAAGTAATATTACTTGCTTTAAGGGTTACCCTCATCTCGGAAACTGACGAATCAGCAACTAAATTAATTTTTCCTCTCATCTGAGCTGTCAAGCTATTTAATAATACTCTGAATGGGACATTGGCTACTCTTATACTTACTCTACGATCCAAAAGAGATACCTCTTCTGTCCCTTGAGTACTTGTTCCGGTTTGCCCATAATTCACGACATTTCCTCTTTGAGTTGTAGTTCGTCCGTAAGTCCCGGCGTTTCCTCTTCTAACAATAACGATAGTATTTGTGCCATCGACTGTTTCATAACTAAGCCCCTGAATAGGCAAAACTATATCTAAAACTTCTTTAATCGTTTTATTTGTTAAATAAGCAGTTACCTTTTTTGCGCCAAAATCTCCCCCTAACAAAAATTTTACTTTGGTTTGAGAAGAAATGACATCCAAAAACGTAGATAATGGAACGTTCTCTACTTTTACACTGATTTTTCTATTTAAAGGAGTAACACTCACCGCATTATTTCTGCTATCAGCCGACTTCGTATTCTGTGCTAAAGCGACTTGTGTGCACAAAAACGATGCGAATACCAGTACCGAAGTGAATGCTATATTTTTTTTCATTATTTTCTCCCAATTGAATAATTCAAATTTTACAGTAAAGGCAATTTTCGTTCAAACCTCTGCCCTTTATATGTAAACCAAACGGAATCATCTGTTATGGAAACGACTTTTGCCCCCAAAACTTTTGATCCTACACTCACAACTTCACCATTAACAATAGCTTCCCTGCCTAAAATGCCGTCTATCTTAATTTTATTCATAATTGCCCTGGCCGGATAACGCTTCATTTCTTCTTCTAGAATTTTTTGTTGTAAAATGCGCTTTCTCTCTTCTTCCGCTTTACGTTTCCGTTCTGCCTCTTCTTCAGCTAAACGGCGCAATTCCGCTTTCTTCATTTGATCTATTTTAATAACTTCTTCTTTAGATAAGAACGGATTTCTTTTTACCGGATTAAATGAGACCTTTTTTATCATGGAAGTTTTATTAGAAGATTCTTCGGCATCCTCTTTTATTCTTTGCCCGCTTACTAAAGCCGAGGCGAAAAAAACAAAAGATAGAGTTAAACATATAAAGTTATATGGTAATCTGTTTCTCATTTTTTACCTCCAATAAAACTAGGGAAATCTTTATCCTGAACAAATACTGTATTGGTATTAAAAGTAACACTTAATTTTTCCAATTCTCCCGGTTTACGATTTACTTTTAAATCGGAAACACGCAAAAAAACAGGATTATTTTCTATGGCTTCAAGTACACGACCGAGTTGTTCAAAAGTAAGATCTCCTTTAACAGGAATAGAAGATATAGTAAATACCCCTTCAGTAGTTTGTACTTCATTTCCGTTACTCAAAGCCCCGTTGGGCAACTCAAGACGCTCTTTGATTGAAATAAGTTGAGAAGCATGCCAAAGCGATTTCTGAGTATTGGAAGGCAATTCTTCTATCAACTTAGCATATTTAGATTTATTTCTTAAAAATTCTTCTCTATTATCGGCTTCTGCCGCTTGCGCTTCCGCTTTTTTACGCATATCGGATATTTGCTTGGATGTTCCTTTATGCAAGAACCAAGCAGCAATCATTATCACAATCAGTATTAATAACGGCCTTAAAAATGGTTGAAAATTGCGATCTCTTACCATCGAGACAATATCACTCATTCCATGCTTTAATTCTTTTAATTTTTTTATCATTTACCTACCCCACATTTAACAGTAAACCTTGTACCCAAAACAAATACATTTCCTTTATTCTGTAAAGAGTTATCAATATCATAATTAATCGTAGTCGAATTTTTACATATATCAGAAAAATCCGGATCGGAAGCAATATCCGATTTAAATTTATCACCTAAAGCTAATTCCTCTTTACTACCGGATATACTACTTGCTACACCTTCTATAATCATGTTTGTCTTTTTCTTTTTATCCTCAAAGTTAAAAGAATTATTTATAGCTAAAGATGAAATCCAAATTTCTTCGGGCAAAGTTCTGGGCAAAGCAGAAAGTTTTTTTGTAAAATACGGTTCTACCAATAGGTTCTCCAATTTCTTCTGATTAGATTTCAAATTAGCAACTTTCGTCTTAATCTGGTCGGCATATAAACCTTGGAAATCCGGTACTTCCTTTTTATCTCTCTTACTTGATTTTAGTTGAGCTGCCGTAATAACAGAAGTTATTTGCATAAGCAAAGCATAAACTATTATAATACAGGCTATAATACCCGTAATCAACCAAGCACATGTAGTGGCCCTAATTTCTTCATCACTAGAACGATTCTTTTTATAAAAATCTATATCAGGCACTTTCTTGTTTACAAATTTTAAGCAGGCCCCTAAAACAGCCATTTCCGCAAAACCTTCAACACGGAATCCAAAAACTTCACTTATTTTACTTATCCTAACGTGCTGCTTAACTTCCCCTTCAACAATATATACCCAAAATTCCCCATCATCTGAGACAACAGCGGCGTCTTCAAAAGGATTCTTTTCAAGTTGTTTCGATATAAAGTCCATACAATTAGTAATTTCTAATCTGTTTCTCGCACCTAAGGCTTTTTGGACTTCTACTTCCCTAAACATTAACGGAACTCCGTTTAAAGCAAATAAGAATTGGCCTTGATTGGATGTAAAATTCGAGTAAATAATACCTTTATTTTCAGAATTTTCTTTATCTATTTGAGTTAATAAACGGTAGGTAGACAAAACAGAACATTCTACAGAAACAAGATTGAGACCTATCTTCTTCATACCTGCTTCCAAAGCCGATACTATCTTTGAAGAAGTCATACAAAACACAACACCGAGTTTCTGCGTTTTACTTAAAGGAGCATTAAAAGGATATACATAAAAATCATAAACACCCTTTTCAAAGGGATAATGTATATACTTTCTTGCTTGAAGAGGTATTGTTTGTTTCCAATAAGAACGTGCAATGTTTTGAACCACAAAATGTCTATGAATACAGAAAGCAGGATCCAAAGAAACAACAACATTTTTTGTATTAAATTCTCTATTTTCTATAATTTTTTGTATAGGATCAAGCCAATGTTTTGTCGTAGCAAAAAATTCATCATTTAAATCAGCCGGTTTCAAAACATCCTGAGGAACTTCAGTCATTGGCAATTTAATAAGAGAGTTTACTTCCATCCCCCCGGCAACAGTTGTAACCTGAGCGACATAAACATCCGTCAAGGATATATGTATACCTATGCATTCCACAAAATCGGAACGTTTAATCCCTGAGAATTTGTCAAAAATATTAGTTATATCCATACATTCCCCTGCTACTAAATTTCATAGGGATTAGATTCTTCCTCGGAACTAATTTCCATATAGGAATCACTTATCGTGTCCTGTGAATTAGATTCTTCGGTTGTTTCTTGTCCCTGAGTAATATTAGAAGAACTACTCATCTCGGATGACTGATATACTGTATTCTGTGATTGAGTAGTAATAACTGAAGAGCTTTGGACTGTTTCTTCTTCTATATTCCCCACTTGTCTTTTGGAAGGTTTATTCCAAAGCCTTTTTTGTGAATAATCCAAATTACTCTTTCGCTCATCACTAGTTCCCCAATAACCATCCTGTAACTGAGCTTCTTGTTCTTCTTTTATCTTTTTAAATTCTTCCTCTCTTACTACTTCGGACTCTGTTTTAATAACGATATCATCCTCATTAGTAGGACCTTCTTTCAATATAACTTGACGCTTTAAAATACGCTCACGTCCTGATGCATCTCTAGCCTTAAGAACAATAGTATATTTACCGGAAGGTAATAAATGACCGAAATAACGCTTACGTCCATTCCAAAAAGTTTGATAATTTAATGGATTATTTCCGGAAAGTTGTTTCACCACATAATAATGTTTATCAGCGGCATGACTAACAATTTGTAATACCCATTCCTTTACCGGAGAAGATGCTTCCATTACAGAGAAATCTATCACAAAAACTTCTCCAAGAGACGGAGTAATCTCATTAAAAGGGTAAACTGCTAAACTTAACACAGGCGGTAAATCTTTCTCCTGTAACTTAGACTTTAAATGAGATTTACCATCATAATCAAATACTACTGAAATACCGGCTAAATCACTGAATTTCTCAGGAGGTTCCTGAGTAGTTAAACCCATATTTAAAGTCATCTTAGACGGAGATATACCGCGATTTATGAGATAAGTATTAAGTGCCACAGCTTGGCGGACACCATGCAATGTGACATCATCAGTATAACTACCCTCAGGCAAAATAACGTATGAAGGGGAATTTTCCAAAATCATCAAAGCATATACATCATCTAAAATCGGTGATGAAACTTTGTCCATTATTCTGCCTAAGAATAACGCAGAAGAATTAATATCTATTGCATCTACGTGTCCGTTCCGCATGTAAACTTGGACATCTTCATCAGCATTTAATTTGGTAACCAAATAATCTATCAATTCTTGTCTTTTTTGTTGTTCTTCCTTTCTTTGTAAAGAACGAATCTTAGATTCACTTCCTTTAGGGAAAGATGAATCAGTTTCATTGGAAATTATATTTCTTCCGCGTTCTACTTCTGCACTACCTTCAAGAACAATAAACTCTTCCTCTTCCGGTGATACGGCACCTGCAGGGATTCCTTCACTCGTATCAGCTATATCTTCAAACATTTCATCAGGCATTTCGTCCAAAGCTTCATTATATCTTTCCCCAATCATTTCGTTAGGCATTTCATCCAAGGTTTCATTATATCTTTCCCCAACCATTTCGTTAGGCATTTCGTCTAAAGCTTCATCATATCCTTCCTCAAGCATTTCACCGGGCATTTCTTCCAAAGCTTCATTGCGCCTTTCTTTAAATACTTTACTGGGTAATCTTCCTTCATATTCATCAAACATTTCTTCAGATATTTCACTGGATGTTTCTCTAAATATTTCATCTTCAGGTTCTGGTTGAGAATATGAATTTCTCACATTTTTTTGTGAACCAAATGGGTCAGCTTCCGGCACAGAACTAGGAGGTTCTGCTATCGTTTCTTTTTCTTCTTTGATAAAAACTTCTTTCAAAGGCTCTCCATTACCACTTTGGACTGTTACTTGTTTTTGGGAAGATTTACTTTGCAGTACTTTACCTCTTGTACCGAGATTTTGGCGTTTATCTATTTCTTCATCATAAGGAACTTGTTTTGGGGCCACCACACCGCCTCTATCGAAGTGAATCAAATTTACATACTCATTAGCTTCAGCAATCTGATCGGTATTGCCGCTCACAAACACATTTATAAAATTATCCATTGCCTCTTCATAGCGACCATCGGCAAAAAGCCTTTTACCTCTGGCTAAAGATTCTTCTGCGTTATTATCGAGTGCGAAAAGAGAACCGGAGAGCATAACGGAAGAAATGATTAACATTACAAAAAAGTAAAATTTTAATTTCATAAAATGCCTCTTTTAGAAAATCCCCTAAAGTCCATATAAATAATTATATCAATTTAATAGCTTTTGTAAAGCCCTTTTTATTACTCACATTAATATATTAACATTTTTTAACCTATTTTTGGCAAGTTCATCATAAGGATCTATATACAATATTTCTTCAAGCATATCCTTACTTACTTGCTTATCACCACATTTTTGTGCAGATAATGATAGTGAAAAATTATAAGATTTATTCCAAAAATTATTTCCTTTATAGTGTTTCAAAGCATTCATCGCTTCACAAAACTTACCTCGCTTAAAGTCAAACTCTGCTAATAAAGAAACTGCCTCAGGCTCATCAGGATATGCCACTTGCAATTTTTTAATATCATTGAGTAAAGCCCCTGTCTGCTGCGTTTTTATTTCGTCTTTTAAACTGTTAAATATTTTTACTTTCTCCAGGAATTTATCATCGGTATTATCAGTTTCGCAATCAATAATAATTTTTAATGCTGCTTTATCAAAAATATTTTTTCTTAAGGCCTTTAGTGCAAAAACAGTAGCATTTTCGAAATCTTTTTCTTTAAAATATATTTCCGCCAAATACGATGGTAAATTAGGTTCATAAGGCAAAATTTCAATTAAATTCTCAAGTAATTTTTTATCCTCTTTTGAAACAGAATCTTGGCCTGATAAAATATTGGCAAAAAGTTCTGCCGCAGGAGTATATGTCGGCAATAAGGATAAAGTTTTTCGCAAATTTTCTAAGGCTTCTTCCCGTTTATTTCGCGTATAGTTCAAAGCAGCAAGACGATAATTAAATTCATAATACGCCGGGTAAAATTTTAGGACTTTTTCAGTAATATTTTGTGCTTTTTTAAATTCATTAATAGCAACATAATTATTAATAAGCACGTAATAAGATTCGGGCCTAAATGAAGAAATTTCTATCGCTTTTTCCATATCATCAATGGTAGCTTGATAATTTCCCTTTACTAAATTTTTATAACCTTTAAGTTCATAAGTTTGAGCAATAAAATATTTTGTTTGAAAACTGATTAAACCATAAATAATAAAGCAGATTAAAATAGAAATTACCCAACAAATACTCTTTCTTAAACTCACTCTTTTACTCTTAGTATTTAAGTTATTAAGAGATGAGGAAATAAACCAGAACGCAAAACCTACTAGTAAAGTACGCAAGGTTATATTAAATAAATTATCAATCAATACGCTTATTAAACCAAAAATTAAGGCAAAATAAAAATATTTTTCTTCATTACTGAGAGTCTTAATTTTTTTATTAAACATAGCAAACAATAAAATCCAAAAACACACATAAACCGCAACCGATATAAATCCACCATCTGATAATATTTCCAAATACTCATTATGTGCATCATTCGCCTGCATGTTCATTTTATCTAAAGTAGGATTTTTTGCAATTAATTTACCTTGGCAATACGGAAAATTAAGTTGAAAAGAATTTACACCTTTGCCAAAAATCGGAGAATTTTTAAAATTATTCAAAGCACAATGCCACATCATTAAACGCTGGTGTAAAGGTTGAATTAAATACTTACTTTGCAAAGAAAATGTTTTTAAACTGAAAACTTGTTTTACTTCTGAGATTCTTGCGCCCGGGGTAGAAATGCCTTTATTTTTTAAACCGGATATTATAGCAACAGAACAAACACAAAATATCAAAAATAAAACAAATATTTTTGCAAATTTATTCAGAAATATTTTTCTAAGTTCTTTACATAAAAACAAAAATCCAACTGTACAAAACAATAAACCAAGCCACGCAGAGCGTGTGCCGGATATTATTAAAAACAAAGCCAAAACCAAAGTTATAAAACCGCTTATTAAATTTCCTTTTTTATTTTTTGCTTGCAAAAATAGGAGCAACGAATAAGGCAAAAAAAGCAAAACAAAAGAAGCCAAAAAGTTGGGATTACCGAAAGTCGATACGGAACGCGCGCCGAATTCCTTTGAAATATCTAGAACCCAAAACAGTTCAAAACCTAGTGCTTGCATTAAACCATATAAACAAGCACAAAAACAAGTGGCGAGCATAACATCTAAAATCTCTTTTATCCCATATTGCTTTATATAGACAAAACACAAATAAGTGCCACTACCGAATATTAAAATAGCAACCAAAAAACTTGCCTGAATTTTCCACAAAAGCCAAGCTAAACACCATAGAAAAATATTTTTAAAAAATTTATAAGATTGGTCACCAAAACTTATTTTTGAAACTGTTATCTTAGCAAATAAAAAACCAAATATTAAACCAAAAAACAAATAATCAGATTTTCGCAAAAATTCATTTATTAAAGCTAGCTGATGATTATCAAAGAAATAATTAAAAATCAAAGAAAGCAATAGAGAAAATAAAAAAACAATAAAAATAAAATCTAATTTAGAGTAGCGAAAATTTATTTCTCTTTTAAGCAGGATTTCACCCCCCCAACACAAAACAAAACCACTGCCGAAAATGCTTAGAAACAGAGGTTGTATCGCAAAAGGATTTTGTGTAGTATCAGTCAAAAACAGTAACGGGCATACAAATAGACAAACGGTAAAACAAAACCCCTTAAATATTTCAGTAAAATTCAAAATTTTATTTTGCATTTTGTTCGTTTAACTTTTTCTCTTCTTCCTCAAAAATTTTATCAAATTTCTGTGCTGTCGCATTATTTTTATGCTGTGCTAAATATTCTTCATTTACAATATCTTCAGGCCCGCGCATATACATATTAAGCCAAATTCTTGCTGTTTTAAAATCTCTATGTTTTGCTGCAATATCAGCAAGCTGAAAATAAGTATTATCATAAACAGGATCCAAATGTAAAGAGCGTTTGAAATAAGCCTCTGATTGTTTATAATACTTTTCCCCTTCATAAAAATCTTTTTGGCCAACGTATGCAGCCATTTTTTTATAGAGCAAACCACGGTTATGCCAAACAAGAGCATTGTTCGGACTTAATGAAATTTCTTTATTATAATATTTATCGGCACGTTCAAAATCTGTCATTGGATCGGTGTCACCTTCTTGCTGCAGATACTTTCTTCTCATATCGAATCTATTGACAAAGAATGAAGCTTTAAATTGATTAACACTCGTTCTAAACGGATTTAAACTAATAGCCTTCGTATAAACAAGCCCGGAGGAAGGATTCCCTTGCACCATCATTGACGAAGCCATATTTAAATAATGGTCAGCAAGTAAAGTACCGAAGGCCTTAAACATTAAAAATGCCGTGAACGTTAAAAAAATTGCTACAAATATTTTTTTAGATTTCCATATAAAGTAACCAAAAGAATATATCACGCTAACCAAAGCCACCAACAAAAACGACCAATACAACCCAAGCAGTAAGATATTATTTGACAATGCGATCTTAACAAATTGATATCCGGTAAATACAGCAAAAAATAAAATAAAAGCACTCGCTAAAAAACATATGATTACAGAAAATACACCTGCCCTTTTGCTTTGATTATTTTCCGGTTTTTTCTTTTCAAGCCCACCGCAAGCCAGATTGAATAATACGCCGTTAAACAAGGCCAGAAAGTACATCGTAGAAACAAAATAAATACTTACGTCCACCAAGTTATGCAAATATATTGACGTACTTGCCATCAAAGCGGCAAACAAATTATAAGAGGTTTCCCTATCATCTGTATACTCAAAATATCTAAATGCCTTAAAAGCATTTTTCAATTGATAAAAAACTAAGTATAAAAATAACCCTAACCCCAAAATACCCAAAGTCGCCCACTGTTCAAGGAAAAAGTTTTCAGCATGCTGGGTTTCGGCATTATGTAAATTTTCCATATAGAATATATCGGGCCTTTTATATGCCTGATATATTACTTGAAATGAACCGAGTCCTGTTCCCGTAAGCGGTGTAGCCTGCACCATATCCCAAGTTGCACGCCAAGTAGATAAACGGAAGTTTACAGACTGCATACGCTGCGCCCCGAAATGCACAACCAAAGCACCTATTGCCAAAAATAACATCAAAGCGGAAATATTTATTATCTTTTTATGTTTACTTAATTTAGTTTTAAAAAAATTCAAATAAACACCTGCAAAAATAACCAAACTTACACCAAGCCCCATCCACGCACCTTTACTTTCTGTGAAAAATATATCAGTGAGCAAAATGGCAGCAAGCAAAATATATCTTTTGTAATGTGTGTGACAAAAACGTGCCAAAACCAACATTAAAGAAAATAAACAATAATTGCCCAAAAAGTTGGGGTTTGCAATAGTAGAAAATATACGTTTTTGGAAAGCCGAAGTCCAATAAAGGAGGTCCACACCTTTATATATATATATATCCATTACCTGAATTAAACCGTAAATACCTACGATCCAAGCACAAGCCACTATGGCCTTAAAAAGCAAATTTATATCATCTTTATCAAATTCAAAAGTAACAATGGAAAAGAAAATACAAATACCTAAAAATTTAAATAAACTTTCCGCGCGCCCAATAATATACGGATGAAAAAAATAGCCAATAATTACATAACCTACATATAGGATAAAAGGCAAAAGTTTAATTAAATTTTGACGCGTGAAAATATTTTCTTTATAAAAATAAAGTTTGGAAATCCAAAGCCCCAAAGCACCTAGCGCACCCATATAATAGAGAGTAATTTTAATTTGTGCGCTGTCTAGGGAATTTAAAAAGAGTGGCAGGGAAATAAAAAAACATAAGGCAGAAAGCCAATAAGTTAAAAGCCGGCTTTTTTCGGCCTTAACGGGTGATTGCTCGGTTTGCATTTTCCCTCCAAATGAATAAGCCGAGAATGGGGTTCGAACCCACGACCTGCCGCTTACGAAGCGGCTGCTCTACCAGCTGAGCTATCTCGGCATATACACATTTTACCAATTTTGCACTCAAAGCGCAAAATACACCACAATGTAATTTAAATATTGTTTACCCCTTAATTAAACGGTTGAGTATCTTGTTAAGCAAAGCCGGGTTAGCCTTACCCTTGGACACCTTCATTACCGGGCCAACAAGAGCACCAATGGCCTTAGCATTTCCTGCTTTGACTTCGGAGGCCGCTTTAGGGTTTGCGGCAATTGCGGCTTTGGCCCAAACTTCAAGTTGTGCTTCATCATTAACTTGGCTGGCACCGGAACTTTCAAGCAATTTTTTAATGCTTTCTTTGGTGTCAAAGGCTTTGGCAAAAACTTCTTTTGCAATTTTGGAAGATATTTTTCCGCCTTCAATTTGTTTGATTAGAAAAGCCAAATCTTTAGCAGACACAGGGCTTTGCAAAATTTCCAAATTGGCGGCTTTTAATTTGCCAGCTAAGTCAGAAAATATCCAATTTACCGCCGCTTTTGCTTGCACACCTTCTTTGAGGACTGTTTCAAAATAATCTTTTATGGCGCGCTCTTGCGTTACAAGGCCGGCATCATAAGCATTTAAGCCAAGTGTGTCCATATAAACTTTTTTCTGTTCATTAGGTAGTAGCGGCATGGCATTTTTAACTTCCTCAATTTCCGCTTGGGTTACTTGTAAAGGTGGGAGGTCTGGCTCCGGGAAATAACGATATTCCTGCGCGGTTTCTTTTGAGCGCATTACAAGTGTTTGGCCTTTTGCATCATCCCAAAGCATTGTTTGCTGAAGGACTTTGCCCCCCTCATTTAAGAGTTTGGTTTGGCGTTCAATTTCATAAGTAAGAGCATCTTTGACGGCTTTAAAAGAATTTAAATTTTTAATTTCAATGCGCGTACCAAACTTTTCCGTACCGACGGGGCGAAGGGACAAATTAACATCCACACGGAGTTCACCCTTTTCCATATCGCAATTTGAAATATCAAGCCAAGCCATCATTTTTTTGAGATTGGTTAAATAGTTATATGCCTCTTGTGGGGAACGCATATCAGGCTCAGATACAATTTCAAGCAAAGGCACCCCGGAACGGTTAAAGTCAATTAAAGAACAGTCCCCACCGTGCATACTTTTGCCGGCATCCTCCTCAAGATGCGCGCGCGTTATACCGATTTTTTTGGTATTTCCAGCCTTATCTTCCACCTCAATATATCCATGAGAAATTATAGGGTGCAAATCTTGTGAAATTTGATAGCCTTTCGGCAAATCAGGGTAAAAATAATTCTTGCGTGCAAATACGGAAATCTCATTTATATTTGCTTTCAAGGCAAGCCCTGCTTTTATACCAAGTTTAACTGCCTCTTTATTCAATGTGGGCAAAACGCCGAGTTGCCCGGTACAAAGAGGGCAAATATTTGTATTTGGCGTACTGCCTGCCGCATTTTTACAACTACAAAACATTTTGCTTGCGGTGTTCAACTGTAAATGTATTTCAAGACCGATAACCGGTTCAAAAGTCTGTTCCATATATGATATTATATTAAATATGGAGATAAATAGCATACCCAAAGTGATTCATTATTGTTGGGTCGGCGGAAAACCTTTAACCCCTCTTGCTGAGAAATGTATTGCAAGTTGGCAACGGGTTATGCCTGACTATGAAATAAAACGTTGGGATGAAAGTAATTATGATTTCAAAAAAAATAAATTTATGGCTAATGCATATAAACAAAAAAAATGGGGGTTTGTTCCTGACTATGCACGCCTCGATATCATATATAACTACGGTGGTATTTATTTCGATACCGATGTTGAAACCTTAAAATCTTTTGATGAATTTTTAAAATATCCTGCTTTTTGCGGTTTTGAGTCAGAGCACTTTGTTGCACTCGGCCTTGTTTTTGGCGCCCAAAAAGGTAATAAAATAATAAAAAGATTAATGCAACCCTATGAGAATATGGATTTTAAAATAAGTGATAATATTTTAAAACAAGTATCACTTTATACAAAAATCAAAGCAGACAAATGGCAAAAAGAGGGCTTTATTCCTTCCCCCTTATTACAAACACAATTTTTGACGGAAAATTATGGGCTTAAACAAAATAATACACGTCAAAGTTTAGGTGATATTGAAATTTTCCCAAGTTCATATTTTGCGCCAAAAAATAATGCTAATTTACCGATAAAAACCGACAGCGCTTACAGCGTACATTGGTATGCATCTTCTTGGCTGCCGTGGTACTATAAGATTTATTTAAAAGTTAAAAGGAAACTGTTTAAATGATACCAAAAATTATTCATTACTGCTGGTTGGGTGGTAAACCTTTAACACCGCTTGCTGAGAAATGTATTGCAAGTTGGCAACGGGTTATGCCTGATTATGAAATTAAACGTTGGGATGAAAGTAATTACGATTTCAAAAAAAATAAATTTATGGCTAATGCATATAAACAAAAAAAATGGGGGTTTGTTCCTGACTATGCACGCCTTGATATCATATATAACTACGGTGGTATTTATTTCGATACCGATGTTGAAACCTTAAAACCTTTTGATGAATTTTTAAAATATCCTGCTTTTTGCGGTTTTGAATCAGAACACTTTATTAATTTTGGGCATGGATTTGGCGCAGAAAAGGGCAATAAAATCATAAAGCAATTAATGGAACCTTATGAAAACATGAATTTTAATTTAGACGATAATATAATAAAATTAGGAGCTCTTTATACTAAAAAAGATATTAAAGATTGGTGCAACAGAGGTCTTGCCTTATCCCCATTTGTACAAAGCCACTGGTTAGTAAATAAATTTGGTTTAAAACAAAATAATACACACCAAAATTTACATGGTATAGAAGTCTTTCCAAGTTCCTATTTTTGCCCTAAAGATAAAGACAATTTACCTTCAAAAACAAATAGGGCATATAGCGTTCATTGGTTTGCCGGCTCTTGGTTACCATGGTATGATAAGGTATATAATAGGTTAAAAGGAATTTTACGTAAAATACTCGGCGACAAATATGCTTCTTTGGTTACAGTAAAGAAAAAACTATTTAAATAAAAAACTTTTTTAGAGGTTGGGGAAGTTTAGCGCAAAAATTCTGATACTGCATCCCTAAAACAAAACTCAAGATTTTTTTGAGTTGCCCCGTAGGTAAATAAAGCAAAGCCAAAGTAAATAAAAACAGTAAACCGCAAAGAAATATTCTTATAAACACCGCTTGTCCCGTCAATACTTGCGCTAAAAATGCGGAAGGAATTAAAGCAAGTAAATTCAAAAAGACTAAAAGACCGGCATCTTTAAGCGGTTGCCAAAATTTAATTTGCGGTATATGATTTTTAAAAAACAAAGCTACAATAAAGTAACCAAAAATTGAACAGCCAAGTTGCGTATACGGGTAAGCGAAAGGCCCAAAGCGCGAGATAAAAAAGTATAGTGCGCCAACAATTATAATATCCCTAAAAATCATGTATTTAAAACTTTCTTTAATTTTGCGAGTGCTTGCAATAATACTGCCGGCAAAAGGCGTGAGGACCGTCGTAATTAAAAGTATCATCATAGGGCGCAAAAATTTGACAACATTTGTTGATGACTGTGCATTAAATTCCCCTCGTTTAAAAAATAAATTAACGATATCGGGTGCGAAATAACAAGTAAAAATTGCCAAAGGCACCATAATAAATAAAATCAAATAATTTGCTTTTAAGTAATTATGGTTTAAATCTTCAAAATTTTGGGCGGCGGCATTTTCATTTAATTGTATATGAAAAACACTTGTGATTTTGTTCGTTAAAATTTCACTTGGAGCATCTGTTAATTGTTTAGCATAAGAGTGCGCACTTATCATACCACCAAAACCGCTTATCAAAGCCATCGGAACCATTCCTATCGCAAAATTGCCAATCACTAAAAGTTGATTAGTTAAAATATTATAATTGAAGCGTTTTTCAAAAGAAATTTTAAAACTTGAAAAGGACCAATTTAATTTTTTCTTCATCAAGTAAAAATAAACACAAACTTGCAAAATATAAGAACCTATAAAACCACATAACATTGTTTTAATACCTAAAGTATTATGGAATAAAACTAAAGCTATCATCGGAACAACGGCATTTAAAGGTAAAAGAAAATTGACTGAAAATATGCGGTACATATACATTATGTCTAACAAAAAATAGCAAAAAACATGTAAACAAAAGTATAAAAAGGCAAGTTGTAAAATTAAAATATCTTTAGTAAGTATCTCTTGTGAAAATTTAGAAAATAAACCGAAAATATTTACAGGAAATAAAAATCCGACCGCTAAAATTATAGCAATTAAAATAATATATGAAAGTAAAAAGAAATTTATAAAACTTCTTGCGCTTTCTTCGTTTTGCTTACTTAAAAACATAGCTTGCGGGATTAAAACATTACCGTTTAGAGAAGTAAAAAATACCGCACCTATGCCTGCTATCTGAATAATATAAAAATAAATATCGGCCCTTGCTTGCGTACCGAAATAAAAGGCAATTAAAATGCTGTTTATAAAGGAGAGAAGTTTCCAAACAAAAGTTGAACCGACTGAAACCAATGCCCCTTTTTTATAAGAATATTCCTTAAATAATGCCATATATTTATTATATTATTTTAAATTTAGTAGCGAAAGCGCTTTGCTTGCCTCTTGGCACAATACAAAAGCCGCCCTTATTTTTGCCGCACCTGCAAAATTATTTATCCAAAACCCAGATGTTTTTTTACTGCGGTTTAAGCCAACGCGTTCCCCATAAAAATCAATATTTTGCTGAACTAAAAATTTGTATTTTTTAATGCGTTCCTGCGGTGTTGGCTCGGTGTAAGTACCGGTATTTAAAAAATCTTCAATCTGTTTAAAAATAAAAGGGTTGCCTATTGCGCCGCGGCCAATCATAATACCGTCCGCCCCTATTTCAAGCAAAGTTTTTGCTTCTTCCGGTTTTGTTATACCGCCGTTGACTATCAAAGTAATTTTACCTTTTGTAAGTTCGGCCGCTTTGCTAAGTTCCGCTAAATTAACAGGGCCGTTGTGCATTTTAGATGCCACGCGCCCGTGTAAAACCAAAGCAGACACGCCGGAATTTATTGCCAAATTAACAATATCTTTAGTTAAAAAATTATTTTCGGTTAAGCCGATACGTGTCTTTAAAGTAACAGGAATTTTTACACTTTTTACTACCGCAGAAACCATATTTTCAAGTTTATTTAAATCTTTTAAAAGCACGCAACCGGCACCGGCTTTATTAACTTTTTTGACGGGGCAACCGGCATTTATGTCAACGACATCAGCCCCTGCTTCCTCGGCAAGTTTTGCGGCAATAACCAAAGCCGAAACGTCCCCGCCGAAAATTTGCATTGAAAGCGGATGTTCTTTAGCTGAAATTTTAAGCATATTTTGGCTTCTTTCATTACCGTATTTTAACGCGGAAGATGACACCATTTCCGCACATACCAGCCCAGCGCCACCTTCTAAACAAAGCAATCTAAATGGCGTATCGGTTATGCCTGCCATTGGGGCAAGTACTAAATTATTTTTACAAGTTAATTTCCCGATTTTAAGGGGTTTAAGTAAGCTCATTTTAAATTTGCTGCCAAGCACTTTTATTTTTGAAATCTGTATTTTTGCGGTTCAAGCACCAAGTTACTATGTCGCGGACGGTCCTATCGGTGTTTTTAAATTCGTACATATTTAAAAATTCTTCATAACCTGGGGCATTGCTTATAAGATGGTCTGGCATGGCAATATCATAAAGTTGCTTTCTTTGCAATTCCTGCCCATTGATAATAATTTTTTTCATCTTATTTTCTTTATCGTAAGAAATTTTTATACCGCTCAAAGCGGCCTGATGCCCAGATATCAAATTATTTTCCAAAGCACGCTGCAAATTAGCCCCGTACATCTTAACGAACATAACCCTATCATCAAAAGGGAAAGCTTTGTACATATCTTCTTCGGTAACGTCACCTTGCGGTAAGCCCTCACCTAAAGCCTCAAGGTTCATTAAGCCGATAGTGGTTTTACCCCATTTTTTAAGGCAGGCGGCGGTATATAAACCTAGGGCGGAATCTTGCCCGTCACTTCCTAAATAAGTATCAATTTTAGCTATGTGCCTTGTACGCGTTTTTGCAACTTGTTGTTTTAAAATATTAACTTCCCTTAATAAATCTTCATCTTCACCAATAGTAGAAATATCAAGTAAAATATCTTCACTGTTATGTGAAGATATTTGTTTGTTTTTATTTAAAATTAAATTTATTAATGAAACCTGCTGCAAATTCTCTTGTGAATGATTTATGATTATTTTTGAATTTTCAGTATTTTCTTTACCTATTCCTAAAAGGATATCTATATCAGTAAGTTCATCAAGCAAAGTTTTATCACTTGCGGCTTTATCTTGCCTCTCAAACCCTAGTGAACTGAGCAAAATTATTATATTAACTTCTTCCTTTTTTAGGCTTTCTATCAACGGTTTTAAAGATTCAATTTCGTCATAAGCTTTAAATCCGCTTGAGCGCACTAAATTATCGAAATCACCTTTTGAAAGTACACCCAAAACACCTAGTTTCACACCTTCAAAATCAATTATCATACTATTTTGAATACTCTTTGGTGTACTACCATCAGAATTTTTTAAATTGGAGATAACTATAGGTATTTTGTTATTCTTTAAAGCATTTCTTATATCTTCCGCCCCAAATTTAAAATCCTCCGCACTCAAAGTAATAGCCGTATATGGTAATTTAGATAATAAATTTAAAGTTCCGGACATCTTAGCGATTTGCCCTTCACGCGTAACAGAAAATAAGTTACCGCTATCAAAGAGTAAAAACGGTTCTTGATTGCCTGATAATAATTTTTTAAGGGCCGGTAAACCGCCTAAACTTTTATGTTCTTCACCGAAAGTTTGCGCATAAAAATAGCCCGAAATTGCGCCTGTGTGATAAATTTCCAAAGCGGTTTTATTATCACTGCAGGCACAAAAAAATACGCATAAAAGTATTAAAAGACGAAGTTTCATTTTACTACTTTAATTATACGCCCCGTTTCAAGCGGCGCTTTTATACCGTCCTTATGATTTTTAATATATTCAATAAAATAGTCTGCCAAATAAGTGTCGGAATAAACTGTTTTATCTTCAACTTTTTTAAACAAATACCCTTCACTGTTGCCGTTAGCAATAAAGTCAGGCACGGCTAAAGTGTAAATTTGTGCATGGTTTAAAGGCTTACTGTTTACTAAAATCTCAATAATTTTCGCACGGCCATTTTTAAAGGAATATTTAACTTTTAATCCGGCATATTGAAATAAACTTGAATTTTCTTTTAAACTTTTTCTGACAAATTTTTCCAGAAATTTACCATCGACTTTAACCTTCATAATTTTATTTTGGAAAGGTAAAATTTCTTCAATAACCCTGTTTGTAATATCGCCGGCTTGCAGGCTTGTTCTTATAGCGCCGCTGTTTATAACGGCAATTTCAGTGCCGGTTGCATTTTTGACGATATCACAAAATAAATCACCTAGGTAACTATCCACCCCTCCGTTTATTGTGCCGGGCTTATTGAAAATATCTTCCTGCGCTTTACCGATAACAATTTCCATATTTTTATCAAGTTTTTCTTCGGCAAAAGCAAGCATGGTTTTTGAAGGTTTAATTTTTGCATTATCCATTAAAACATATTCTGTTTTAATATCGGTTAATTTTTTTGTTTTATCATCAAAAGTTAATGTAGCTTCGGTAATACCCATCAAAGCAGTACCGGATTCCACAAACACAGTATTGCCTGCTTTTTTATTTTGAATAATTTGGTGGGCATGGCCGCCTAAAACCAAATCAATACCCAAACCTTGCGTTAATTTAACGGTGGTATAGGCGGTTTCATGTTTATCGTCTTGCGCGCTATCGTGGATTAACAAAATTATTGCATCAGGGTTTTGGGCCTTAACTTCCGCTACTGCTTTTTTAAGCAATTTGCGCGGCTTGTTTATTTTAATGTATTTTGATGTTGAGGAAAATTCTTTACCAACACCGATAACCGCAATTTTATAACCGTTTACGTCATAAAAGGCATAGGGTTTGATATGGGCGGGATATTTTTTTGTCTGCCTGTCTTCGGCATTTAAGACCAAAAGGTCTGCCTTTAAAGCGGCATTGTTTTTTAAAAGAGCATCGTCTTTAAAATCATTTTCGTGATTACCTAAAGTAACCGCATTGTAGCCAAGTTCATTTATAAAATCTACGGAATAAGCGCCTTTACTTTTTTTGGCCTCATAAGTACCGGAGGTATAATCACCTGAATCTAAAAGTAAATAAGGCTTTTTTTGATTTTCCAAATAACCGGCAAAAGTTGCAAAACCACCGAGAGTTTGCCCTTTAACGGTTGTAGGAAAGTAAAAGCCATGAACATCAGAAGTGTGGAAAACTTTTACTTCCCCTGCACACAAGGCTAGAGCCAAGTATAAAAACGAAATGAAAATAGTGATTTTCTTCATACTTTTATCTTATCAAATTTTGAAATGTTTTTATATATTATAAAATGCTTTGGCGTTTTGGGTAGTGATATCTGCTACCTCATTTATACTTTTGCCTAAAATATCTGCAAGATTTTGTGCAATTTCGGGGATATTTACAGGGGAATTTCTCTGCCCGCGCTTACTTTGCGGCGGCAGGTATGGGCAATCTGTTTCAAGCATCAAATATTTTAGACCAACTTGCTTTATAATTTGCCTTACATCATCGTTTTTCTTATAGCCGATTATGCCGTTTATGCCCAAATAAAACCCCATATCAAGCGCCCTAAAGGCATCCTCTTTGCGACCGCTAAAACAATGCAAAATACCACCGCTTAAATTATATTTTTTAAGTGCAAAAAACATATCTTCATAAGCGGAATAATCTTGTACATCTTTGCCCTTTCTGCAATGCAAAATTATAGGTTTTTTAATATCTTGCGCTAAATCTAACTGTTTTTCAAAAATTTCTTGTTGTAAAGCGCGCGGAGAAGAATCTTCATAAAAATAATCAAGCCCGATTTCCCCCACCGCTTTAAAATTATCAGCAGTTAAATACTGTTTTAATTCTTCAAAACTACTATCCGTAAATTGTTCTGCATTTATCGGGTGTATAGCGGCGGCAGCGTAAATTTGCCCTTTGTACTTTTCGCAAAGTTGAGCAGCCGGTTTCCACTCATTAGTTTCACAGGCTATTTCAATAATTTGCTTAACACCGACCTCAAAGCAAGAGTTTATAATTTGCTCTCTGTCTTCGTTAAAAGCATCGTCATTTAAATGAGCGTGAGAATCTATAAAAGTAATCATCGTAAAGTTTCCATTTCCCCTTTTTCATTACACAAAGTTAACGGCCCTCTCTGTTTTTCACCGAAAGTTTCTTTATATATAGGGGCCTCATTTTGATTGTGTTTGCCATACAATTCTCTGTATTCTTCAACAAACATATATGGGATACTAAACGGAATACTCGTATCCTCTTTACTTAGCACGAAATAGCGCCTATCACGGCCTTCCCCAATAGTACGACATTTTAAATTTTTAACCAAAGTTTCTTCGGAGCAATTAGTCCCTTCTTCCACATATTGGAATTCCAAACGGGATACTTCAGAATACCCTTGTGCCATATATTGCTTGGCAAGTTCATCTTCTTTTTCTTTAATTAGCGGAGTTTTTTCTCCTGGTAACAGATAAGTTTTTTTACCCTTTAAACTTTTATTGTAAGCAATTAATCCCTCATCAGTTAAAAGTCCGTTTTCATTAAAAATAGGCTTTCCATTTAAGTCTGTTAACGAAAATATATCTGAAACAACAATTCCCTTAGAGCGGAAAAAATCTTTTGCCTCACTTGATAATTTATCTATGAGTAAATTATAACCGCTTAAAGTCAGCATCTTACGGGCATAAAAGGTATTTGGGTTTTGCTCAAAAATGACGCCTTCAGGAAGAGTAGCACCAAATTTTAAAGACAGATAGTCTATAGAACTGCCTCTTTCTGCCTTTAAAATTTTCTTAAGCATTATAATGTCCTCATCATTAAAATTTTCTGATTCAGGAGCAATAATATTCCGGAATTTCAAGGCTTCAAGTTTTTCTTTATATGTAAGCGATTCCGGTTCTAAACGGATTAAATTTTTCCTGGCTATTAAATTAGAAAAATCTATATCCAAAGCTTTTTTATAATATTTTATTGCCAAATCTTTTTTATCCATTTTTTCCAAAGCATATCCGTAACCTATTAAAGAATTAATATCTTCGGGCTGATATTTCAACGATTTTTGATAATAATCCATCGCCTTTTGAATTCGCTTTTTTCGCATTGCAAGATCACCCAAATTCGAATATACATACGCAAAATAAGGGGAATTTTTTGGCATTATTTTTAAAACATTATTAAAATATTTTTCAGCTTCGTCATATTTACCAAGCAGTAATTTTATACCACCCATGCTAATTTGGACATTGGGGCTCGCTTTTTCTTTTTGGGAACATTTTTCCAATGCATGTTCCGCAGATATATAATCCTTTGAATTAAAAAATTTATGGCTTGTATCCAAGCAAGTTTGAGAATTAACCAAAGTATTTATGAAAATTATAAAAAATGTAAAAACTAAGATATTTTTCATCTCGTTTCCCTCCAAGTTTTAAATAAAATCAATAATTTCCGTAATTTACTTAACTTTATCTTTTTTTTACGGGGTAAGCAAGGTTCCTGTTTTAATTTAACCAAAATTCCCTCATAAATTGCGCCCATAGCACGGGCGGCAAGCAAAGTTTTAAAATCTTCTTTGGGCAAGATTTCGCGCGCTTCATCATATAATTTTTGGGCCTTATCTATTTCAAAGACAAATAATTTTTCAACATTTTCTGTAAATTTAAAACTCAACAAATCTTCTTCACGAACATTAAATTTTTGCAAATCTTCTAATGGTAAATATATGCGGTTTATTTTCGCATCTTCATAGATATCTCTTAAAATATTTGTAAGTTGTACTGCATAGCCTAAAGTTTCGGCATATTTTTGTGAAATTTTATTTTTATAACCGAAAATTTCAATACATATAAGCCCAACAACACTTGCTACCCTGTACATATACCAATTTAGGTCCTCTTGCGTTTTGAAGCGAACCGGCATTTTTAAATCACTTCTTACACCTTCAATTAAATCACGAAAATATACTTTAGGTATAGGAAATTTTTGAATAACCTTTTGTAAATCTTTGCCAAGTTCGGTTTTAGGTGTTCCGCCGTAAACTTGTTTAAGTTCTAAAGTTAAATCAGCAAGCTGGGCAAGGGCTGTTTTGGGGGTATCATCAACGATATCATCAGCTAAACGGCAAAAAGAATAAACAATACCTAGCGCATCCTTTTGCTCATTAGATAAAAAGAAAAATGCCGCCCCAAAATTGGACTTTTTATAACTATTTTGCATTTACGCTAACACTCCATAAAAATTCAATATTACCGTGCATGCCAACTGTTTTAGATTGCACTAACCCCACACTTTTTGCCATATACTTTGCTGCAATAGTTTCAAAAAAATCTTGCACCTTTTTAATAGCTTTTTGGCGGTTTTCCTCAGTTTGGACTATACCATGCGGTACTTCTTTTGGGCTAAGTTCGAATTGCGGCTTAATTAAAAAAACTACCAGTGCATTTTTAGCCATACATTTAAAAAGCGGCTCCATAATCTTTGTTAGAGAGATAAAAGACACATCTACTGCCGCTACATCAAATTTAAACGGAAACATTCCAGAATCCATAAACCTTGCATTTGTATTTGGGCAAAAATGATAATTACTAAAAGCCAAGACTTCACTTGCAAGCTGCCCTTTACCGACATCCACCCCATAAACTTCTTTAGCACCTTCAAGCAAAAAACAATGGGAAAACCCTCCTGTCGCTACTCCTATATCAATACAAAATTTATTTTTTACATCAATTTTAAAATCTACCAACGCCTGTTTTAATTTTAAACCACCCCTTGAAACATAAGGGCAAGGATTTTGTTTTAAAGTTATAATGTCTTCTTCCTTGACAGTTCTATCCGCCCTGGTATCCGGTTCTCCGTTAACAAGCACAACACCGGCCATAATCAAAGCCTGCGCTTTATTGCGGCTTTGAGCAAAGCCGAGTGTTACCAAGGCATTATCAAGACGCGTTTTATTTTGTTTCATCTGCTTTTTCGTCAAAAGGCTCAAGCACTAAATTACCTGCTTTGTTTTTTAATTCTTCCACTTTAAACTTAACTTCTTTTAATTTACCGGAAAGTTCTTGGGTTAATATAGAGCCTTCCTCAAAAAGTTTTGCGGCCTCATCTAAGTTTAAAGTAGGATTTTCCAAAGAAGAAACGATTTCTTCCAAACGGTTTAATTTATCTTCAAAAGATTTTTCTTTTTTCATATAGTTTTTACCTCAAAAGTTGAAAGTTCGGTTTGCACTTTCAGATGTTCGCCGGTAATAGATTGTTTAACAATTTGCCCGTCACTTACACGCCTAACTATTGCATAACCGCGCTTTAAAACACCTTGTGGGCTCAAAGTAAAAAGTACATTTTTTAAAAGCTCCAAACTGTGTTCTTTTTTGTTTAATAAATTACTAAAATTAGTAGATAATTTTTCCCATAAATCATCAAGTTCCTGAATTTTCGGTAACAAAATTGTCGCCGGTTCTTTAAATATTTTACTTTTTATGACTACATTTAGACGCGTCTGCAAATTAGTATATTTTGCATCTAAAGATACTGCTAAAAGCCTTTTCAAATTATCCAAATGTTTTAGCATGTCTTGCGCATTTTGCACCACAAGTTCAGCAGCGGCTGAAGGCGTTGGTGCACGCAAACTAGCAGCGAAATCTGTCAAAGTAAAATCAGTTTCATGCCCCACGCAAGAAATAACAGGTATTTTACTTTTGACAACTGCGCGGACGACTTCCTCCTCATTAAAACACCATAAATCTTCAATACTTCCGCCGCCGCGCCCAAGTAAAATTACATCGGGTTTAGGGGTAATTTTATTTAAATCTTTTAACGCTTGAACAATATTTTCTTTCGCACCGTCACCTTGTACCAAAGACGGTGATAAAATAACTTGCACATGTTTTGCACGGCGGCTTAAAACAGATAAAATATCCCTAATAGCCGCACCTGTGGGGGATGTTATTACCCCGATAACGGACGGGAATTTCGGTAAAGGCAATTTGTTTTCCGTGTCAAATAAACCTTCTTCGGTTAATTTCGCTTTTAAAGCTTCAAAGCGTGCATATAAATCGCCGATGGTTTTTACTTCCACAGAACGTACAATTATCTGGTAGCGCCCTGCTTTTATATAACAAGAAATATCACCGTGCACGCAAACTTTATCGCCTTCCTTTAATTTAATTCCTCGTGCATAACCTTTAAATAAAACTGCGCTTATTAAAGCGTTTTCATCCTTTAAATCAAAATAAATATGGCCGCTGGTGGCTGTTTTTAAATTGGAAATTTCCCCCTCCACTTTTACATTGGCAAGCACGCCCTCAAGCATTTCTTTAATTATGCCGGAAATTTCGCAAACGGAAAATATTTTATTTTCGTCAAAAATAATGCTCATTTCTTTTTAAGTGCCGCTTGGCGTTCCTTGATAGTTTTTTCTTTACCCATCTCGGTAGGTTTATAAAACTTTTTTGGATTTGGCATATATTCCTGCTTTACATAGTGGTTTGGGAAATCATGCGCATATTTATAACCCTCATTTTTCATACCGCTTTGTAAGTGTTTCGGTACATCACGGCGCGGGCCGTTATTTACTTCCTCTAAAGCACCATCTATCGCTAGATAAGAAGCATTGGACTTAGGTGCACAAGCAACATAAATAGCCGCCTCCGCTAATGGTATGCGGACTTCGGGCATACCCAAAACTTCGGCGCTTTTAAAGGCAGCTTCCGCAACAACTAAAGCGGTAGGTTCGGCTAGCCCTACATCTTCTGCCGCACAAATTAAAATACGGCGTGCAATAAAACGTGGATCCTCTCCGCTTGCCAACATGCGCGCGAGCCAATAAACCGCGGCATCAGGATCAGAACCGCGCATAGATTTAATGAAGGCTGAAATAATATCATAATGCGAATCGCCTTTTTTATCATAATTTAAATGACGCATTTGTATACACTCTTTGGCAATTTCAAGCGTAATTTCTTTTTTGTCACCGTTATAAGGGGTTGTAATTAAAGCAAGTTCCACCGCATTTAAAAAGCGGCGCGCGTCCCCGTTTGCTTGCGTTATTAAATAATCAGCGGCATCAGGTGTGGTAGTAAAATTTTGTAAAGCCTCAGCATTTTTTAAAATTTTGCTTAAATCTTTCGGCTTCAGCGGTTTAAATTCAAAGACGGAAAAACGAGAAAGCAAAGCATTATTAATATAAAAATAAGGGTTTTCGGTTGTTAAACCGATTAGAATAATTTGTCCACTTTCCACTGATGGCAAAAGAACATCTTGTTGGGTCTTATTAAAATGATGTATCTCATCCAAAATTACCAAAGTGCGGGAAGAACTTTGGTTTTCTTGCCTGTATTTAGCCTCAGTCAAGACTTGTTTTAATTCCGCTACACCGACAGCCGCAGCATTAAGTTCAAAAACTTTTGCTTTTGTCTGTTTTGCAATAAACCTTGCAAGCCCGGTTTTACCAACACCCGGCGGCCCGAAAAAAACAGCAGATGTAACCTTATCGGCTTCAATCAAACGCCTAAGCATTTTACCTTTGCCCAAAATATCTTGCTGGCCGGCAAAATCATCTAATTTCTGCGGTGCCATTTTAGCAGCAAGCGGCATGCTTTGGGCTTTAAACTCTTCTTGTTCTTTGGTAAAGAAATCTTCCATAGGGCCTCAAGGATTTTTTAAGAAATTTTCAAGACGTTTTAGAGTTTCATCCAAACGTTTTTCGTCTACTTTTTGGGCGGCTTTTTCAAAGTGTTTAATTCTATATAACTGCATAGCGTAATCTAAAAGCAGGTAACCGAACAACTGAATACTGCTCAAAATTTTCTTTTCGCTGGATATTTCTTCCAGTTCAACTTCAAGTTTATCAATGATATCTTGCAGTTCTCCGTCTGTTAAGTCTTCTACAGGAACTTCACCGAATTTAATCCTTCTTAGTACTATATCACGCTTATCAGTTTTCATTTATCAATTTTTGGTGTTGCAACTTGTGCCTCTATACGCATTATTTCCTTATCAATCTTTAGATACAACCTTTTCAACAAAATGGTGGTAACCTCTTTCCATTCCATTAAAGCATTAACTGTTTCCTGTGTGCTTTTATTTACGCGATTTTCAGATTCAAGCAATTTAATTCTGGCTGAAAGGGCAAGTATCTCCTTCTCCTTTTCCTGCATACGTGCAAGGAGCTGGTCCACCAAAAGCTCAAGTTTTTTGTACTTATCCCTACTATCCATTTTACCTTAATGTCGCGCCAAAAGAATTTTGCAAAGTCTTAAAGATATTATCTACATGACCGTTAACTTCTTTATCGGTCAAAGTTTTCTCCTGTGCGGAAAATTCAAAACGTAAAGTTAAGCTTTTTTTACCTTCCGGTAAGTTTTTGCCTTCGTATAAGTCAATTAAATTGATTTTTGCAGGCGTATCCTTCAAAGCGCTCAAAATATCTGAGTATTGTGTTTTTTCATCTATAATAAAAGACAAATCACGCCATGCACTTGGCAAGTTAGGAACATCTTTTGCCTTCTTAAATTCAGCAGCTGAAAATTGTTTTTCCAAATTTTTAACGCTAAACTCAAAAGCATATACTTGCTGTTTTAAATCATACTTTTTTAAAGTTAATGGGTGCAATTCACCAAAATAACCTATAACTTTTTTGTCAACAATAATTTCCATGCAAATTTTGGGATGCATATATTTGGGGGCTTGTTTTGCAGATTGCAAAGTATAAGTAAAATCCCCCAAAAGTTTAGTTATAATACCTTTTAATCCGTAAAAACCAACTTGGCATTGGGGGCTTAAAAAGAATTTTTCACGAGGGGTTTTCCCTGTCATTACACCGGCTAGACTAAACCCTTCAGCTGGATAACCTTTTTGCAAGGAGAAAGTTTTATCATATTCAAACAAGCACAAATCATTATTTGAAAATCTTTGGTTATATTCTAAATTTTTCAACAAACTTGCAAGTAGTGACGGGCGCAAATACTCAAGGCCTTCGGCTAAAGGATTGGCAATTTCCGGCACTTGTGCGGTAGTGTAGCCAAAATTTTCCACATCTTTTTTGGAAGTAAGTGCAATATTTTTGCACTCAAAAAAACCAAGGCCGACTAATGTCTGAGAAAACTTTTCACCTATATCAATAGTTTTGGGGTGTTCGGCAAAATACAAAGTTGCATGCGTTGAAGTTATTTGCGGTGCCAAATTTTCAAGCCCATAGTAACGGGCAAGTTCCTCGGCAATATCCCAACGATGTTTTAAATCGCGCCTGTAAGAATTGGCTTTAAAAGTCCACTTCTCATCGATAGTTAAAGTTCCCAAACTGCGTAAAATTTGTTCAGCCTTTTCTTGCAGAATTTTCATACCCAAAATATCTTCAATTTGTTTTAAAGTAAAAGTTACTTCAGGTGTTTCAATTTTTTGCGGATAAACATCGTTTATCTCACTTGGTTTACCGCCGCAAATTTCAAGTATCAAAGCAGTTGCGGCTTGCATGGCAAGGGCAGGCCCGTTAATATCAAGCCCGCGTTCAAACCTTTGTGAAGATTCTGAACTTAAACCCAATTTTTTTGAAGTTTTATTTATGCAAACCGGGTTAAAATTAGCAGCTTCAAGGAAAATATCTTTAGTGGTATCCAAAATACTGTCATGCTTGCCACCCAAAATACCGGCAAGGCACAAAGGCTTTCTATCGTCACAAATTACAAGCATTTGCGGGGTTAAAGTGCGTTCAATATCGTCAAGGCCCAAAAACTTTTCCCCTTCTTCGGCAAAGCGGACATTTATTTTGCCGTCTTCAATATGGCTTAAATCAAAAGCGTGCAAAGGCTGCCCAAGTTCAAACATAACATAATTTGTAATATCAACCAAAGCACTTTTAGGGTTTACACCAAGTGCAAGTAATCTGTCTTGCAACCATTGCGGGGAAGGAACATTTTTGACATCCTTGATAATACGCCCCATATATCTTTGGCAACCGTCTGCGCCACAGGATAAATTAATTTCTAAACTTTTACCTTTGCCGTTAACTGCTTTGTAGGTTTTGTTTTTAAGCGGCAAATTAAGCAAAGTGGAAAGTTCACGTGCAATACCCAAAATACTCATTAAATCAGGGCGATTAGGAGTAAGTTCAAGGTCAAAAATATAATCGGCTTCACCGCCGTATAGTTGTTTAATATCAGCACCTACTTGTACGGAATTATCCAAAACTAAAATACCTTTTTGACGTGTACTTGCAAGGCCAAGTTCATCAGCGGAACAAAGCATTCCCTCAGAACTAACACCGCGGATAACAGCCGGTTTCAAAACAATTTTTCCAAGACGTGAGCCGACTTTAGCAAGCGGCACAATTTGACCGACTGCTATATTTTGCGCACCACAAACAACGCGCTGCGGACCGTCTTTAGTCATCAAATCTACCAAATGCAAATGGTCTGAATTCGGATGATTTTCGATACGCTCGATTTTTGCGGCGTAAACGCCATCAAAATCAGCGCCGGTTTTTTTAAGGTCTGCCACTTCCATACCCAAGGAGGTAAAATGTTTAGTCAACTCCTCCGGGGTTAAATTAATATCAATAAAATCTTTAAGCCAAGAATATAAAAGTTTCATTTAAAATTGCTCCAAAATTCTAATATCGTTCTCGTAAAATGCACGAATGTCTTTAATGTTTAAACTAAACATAGCCAGACGTTCAACACCCATACCGAAGGCATAGCCACTATAAACTTCAGGATCAATACCGCAGTTTTTTAATACGTTCGGGTGCACAACACCGGCCCCGAGCATTTCCTTCCAACCGCTGCCGCGGCAGACGGGGCAATTGGCATCTTTACCTTCACAAAACACACATTTGACATCAACTTCTACACTGGGTTCTGTAAACGGGAAGAAAGAAGAACGGAATCTAACTTCCGCTTTTTGCCCAAATAAACCGCGCATAAAAACAGTTAAATCGCGCTTTAAATCTGCAAGGGAAACATTTTTATCCACATACAAACCTTCAATTTGGTTAAAGACGGGGTAATGAGTTGCGTCAATAGCGTCTTTCCTAAACACTCTGCCGGGTGCCATAATACGAATTGGCGGTTTTTGTTTTTGCATAGTGCGGATTTGCACACCGGATGTATGTGTTCTTAAAACAAAATCTTTGCGCGTAGTATTTTTGATAAAAAATGTGTCCTGCATATCGCGCGCAGGGTGATTTTTGGGGATATTTAAAGCATCGAAATTATGCAATTCATCCTCAATAAGAGGGCCTTCCGCCCACACGAAACCGAGGCGGGACAAAATGTCTGTCATCCTCTTTTGCGCTATAGCAAGCGGATGCCTTTTGCCTTGATTAAAAGGAAAAGCAGGCAAAGTTAAATCAATTTTAGTTTTATTTAAATTTTCATTGATTTCCTTTAAAGAAAGTTCGGCGAGTTTCGCTTCGAAAGCAGTGGTTAAAGATTGTTTTAAGGCATTGCTTTTGGGGCCAAACAACTTTTTATCTTCTAAAGAAAGGTCCTTTAAATTTTTAAGGAGTTCAGTTAAAGCGCCCTTCCTGCCAAGGGCGGAAATTTGCAAGTCTTGCAATTCTTTTGTATTCTGGCAAGATTGCAGTTTGGAGTTAATTGATGTTTCAATTTCTGAAAGTTTTGTTAAAAGTTCGTTAATTGTCATATATATATTATACAACATTACGCGCGTATAGAGAAAAATACCCCTTTTTTCGTTATAAACAGAAAGAGGGGTATTTTAAATACAGTTGAATAAAGATTACAAAAACATTAGTCCGTCATTTCTTTTTTGCTTTTTTGTTTTTGTAAAACTTTTCAATTATGGCCCAGGCTTCCTCAGCACTATCTACCAAAACATATTTGTCTGTATGGGAAATAACACCATAACCTAATAGCGTATCGAATTTAAAAATACTGTTCCAAAATTCTTTACCGACCAAAACTATTGGTATTTCGGAATGTTTACCGGTCTGTACTAAAGTTAAAATTTCAAACATTTCATCAAAAGTTCCGTAACCGCCGGGGAAAACTACCACCGCTTCAGCATAAGTTACCAAATTCATCTTGCGAACAGCAAAATAATGGAAACAAAATGACAGATTTTCACTCAAATAAGGATTGGGATCCTGTTCATGCGGAAGGGTGATATTAAAACCGATACTTTTACCTCCGGCTTCCACCGCACCGCGGTTTGCCGCTTCCATGATACCGGGCCCACCACCTGTAATAATAGCAAGGCGTTTTTTACTCTTTTCAACTACTATACGGCCGAATTTACGGGCTTCATCATAATATTTTGAAAGTTTAAGCAATCCTTTTGCTTCTGCTAAGGCTTGTTTTAAGGAAACATTTTTAGGTTCTTGTTTCAATTTCCTTTCCAACTCTTTAACACGGGCCATAGAGGGTGCTTTTTCCTGAATACGCGCGCTTCCAAAACAAACAACGCCGTCTTTTACATCACTGTTATGGAGCATATATTGCGGTTTAAGCATTTCAAGTAAAAGGCGAACAGGGCGAGCCACATCACTTTTCAGAAAATTAAGGTCCTGATAGGCCTTAGTATAAGAATCATAAGGTAATTGTTTTTTCATAATAAACCTCTACTTTAATTTAAAATGTTTTTGAATTTTGGCAGCAATTTTCGGTGCTGTTAAACCTATCTGGTCAAACAATTCCTTTTGCGTACCATGTTCAATAAATTCATCGGGGATACCAAGCCTTAAAAGGTTTGAATCCAAATTTTCATCACTGACAAATTCCGCTACCGCGCTTCCAAAACCGCCAGCCAAAACATTATCTTCCAATGTCACAATATTGGGGCTGGTTTTGAGTGCATCTTTAATAATTTTTGTATCAAGCGGTTTTAAAAAACGCATATTTATAACACCGGCTTTAATGCCTTTATCTGCCAAAATTTTTGCGGCTTCAAGCCCGATATGTACGGTTTTGCCTATTGCTAAAATCGTCAAATTCTTGCCCTTTTCCAGCCAAACACCTTTGCCGATAGGAAGTGCTTTTAAAGTATCGTCCATTTTAACACCCAAGCCGCTGCCGCGAGGGTAGCGCAGCATAAACGGGCAATTTGCTTCAAAAGCGGTTTTAACAAGATGCTGCAATTCATTTTCATCAGAAGGGGCTGCCATAATTAAATTGGGAATATTTCTAAATAGACTTAAATCAAAAACACCATGGTGCGTAGGGCCGTCTTCACCTACTAAACCGGCTCTGTCCAACGCAAAAACAACCGGTAGTTTTTGAAGGCAAATATCTTGCTGTATTTGGTCATAACATCTTTGGGAAAATGAAGAATATAAAGCGACTATCGGCTTCAAACCTTGCGAGGCAAGGCCGCCCGCAAAAGTTACTGCATGTTCTTCTGCAATACCTACATCATAAAACCTGCTTGGATATTTTTCCCTAAAAACACTTAGGCCCGTACCTTCAGGCATAGCGGCAGTAATTGCTGTAATTTTATCATCTTTACTTGCCAGTTTATCAAGTGCTTGGGAAAATGCTTTTGTATAAGTAATTTTATCACTGGTGCCAATAGTTTCACCGGTATCCGGATCAAAAATACCAAGGCCATGGAATTTTGTGGGCTTTTCTTCCGCCGGCAAATAACCTTTCCCTTTTTTGGTAACGATATGCAAAAATACAGGGCCTTGAATATCTTTAATTCTCTGTAGCATATCAACAACACCCAAAACATCATTACCATCAATAGGCCCAAAATATTTAAAGCCAAGTTCGGAAAATAATAATCCCGAAAATAAAATTGAGCGCGCACGTTTTGCAAGTTTAAGTGCATTATTTACAAATTCTATATTAGCATTTTCGGCCAACTTTTCTGCGCCGGATTCTGCTGCCTGTACATATTTCGCAGAAAGTAATTTTGTTAAAAAATTTCCTAAAGCACCAACCCGTTTTGAAATAAACATCTGGTTATCATTTAAAATAACGAGCAAATTAGATTTTAATTGCCCGGCATTTTGCAAAGCCTCATAAGTTAAACCGCCGGTCATGGAGCCATCTGCAATAACTGCAACTACTTTATTATGTTCCTTTTTTTGGTCGCGTGCTGCTGCCATACCCAGTGCAGCGGAAAGTGCTGTTGAAGCATGCCCCGCACCAAAGGTATCATATTCTGATTCATAAATTTTTAAGAAGCCGCTTAAACCGCCTTTTTTGCGAATGGTGTGAAAAACATCCTTTCTGCCTGTCAATAATTTATGTGCGTATGTTTGATGGCCTGTATCAAAAACGAGCTTATCTGAAGGTGTATTAAAAACATAATGCAAAGCAACAATTAAATCCGTAGCACCCAAACTTGAGCCCAAATGTCCGCCGTTTTTTGCGATAGTAGAAATAATTTGATGTCTTAACTCTTTACAAAGTTCAGGCAAAAGGTTTTTGTCTATTAAACGAAGTTGGGCCGGGGTATTAATTTTATCTAAAATTTTCATATAACCTCTAGTAAGAACGGCTTAGAAAGAAATTTGCCGAATCATAAAGGGGGGCAAGTTTTTCTTTATTTATGCCTTTTAAATTATTTAGTGCTTTTGTAGCATCTTTTACTGCTTTCTGTGCGGCAAGTTTGGCCTCATCAAGCCCATATAAAGTAACGAAAGTTAATTTTTTATTTTCCGCGTCGCTGTTTGATTTGCCGAGTTGTTTTGCGGTTGCGGTGGCATCCAAAATATCATCTACCACTTGGAAGGCAAAACCGATTTTTGAGGCATAAGTTTTAATATTCTTTAAATTATTCCCTGTTGCGCCGGCAAGCAAAGCACCGATTTCAACCGCAGTTGTTATTAAAGCACCTGTTTTGTTTGCGTGAATATAGCTAAGCAAAGCGGATGCTGAAACTTCTTTGCTTTCTTTCGGGAGTAAAAAATATTGCGGCGTTTTGCTACCTTTAAAAAGTTTATTTTTAAGGAGTATTTGCGCGCGCTTGCTTTTGCCTTCTAAAATACCTTCGGCAAAGATATCGGCAACCTGGCCGCCGATCATACCGCTAACGCCACCAAAGTTTGATAAAGATTTAATTGCTAGCGCCAAATTTTGCGGTTTAATTTTTTTGTTACTGCCTAAATTTGAAAGGGTTTCAAAGGCATAAGTTAAAAGGCCATCACCTGCCAAAATGGCAAGGTCCTCGCCGTATACTTTATGGTTTGTTGGGCGGCCGCGCCTAAGTGAATCATTATCCATAGCGGGCAAATCATCATGTATTAAAGAATAAGTATGCAGCATTTCCACAGCACATGCTGCCGGCAAAATATCTTTTTTATCTGCACCAAAAACTTCTGCGGTCGCCAAAGTTAAAATCGGCCTTAAACGTTTACCTCCGGCCTGTAAAGAATAAGCCATTGCATCAATAATAATTTGCGGAGCATTTTTGATTTTTTTGATTTCAGCAGAAAGCCCCTTTTCAATGTAAGCGGCACGGTTCCTAAGATAAGTTTCAAATTCCATAAAACTCCTACATAATGTTATATATTATCATTATACAATATATTGACTGAAAAACCATAAAAAAACCGCCCTTAAAAATAAGGGCAGTTTTTTATACAAAACCTATTTTACGGAAACAATTTCCACATCAAAATGCAAGGTCTTACCTGCAAGCGGATGGTTAAAATTAAGTACTACATCATTATCCGTAATCTCGGCAATTTGGGCCCTAAAAGTATGCCCGTTTGCACTTGCACCTACAATATCTCCGACATGCATCTTTTCGATATTTTGTATGGCGGTTTTAGGTACACGGCGGAAGGCCTCTTTATTAACTTCACCATAGGCTTCTTTGGCAGGGATATCTACGGAAATCTTATCCCCTGCTTTTTTGCCTTCTAATGCACGTTCAAGGCCAATAATTATTTGGCCTGCACCTTGCGTATACTCCAAAGGGCCGCGGCCTTTTGAAGTGTCCGCCACTTTACCGTCAACGGTCAAAGTATAATCTATAGCAACTTTTGAATCCTTTTGAATCATATTATCTCCTATGATGGTTCATTACAGTTATCTTCCGGGGCTGTACCATTAATAGCATATCTTACTAAATAAAGGCGGCAAGCTTCTTCTCCGTCAAGCCTCAATTTAACCCATTTCACTTTATAAGGAGTGCCGTCACCGGACGGAAGTATATGCTTTGCTACTTTAGCAACCCCGGACGAATAAACATTACCTATAAATCCATTGTGACCTTGCTTATTTTGAGGGGTTAATATAACTTTACCTGAAGATATAAAAATTCTTTCGCAATTACTTGAATCATCTTCCCCGCAAGTTGCACCTATTGCTATATGATCAACAGAACCGCTACCGGCAACATTTCCTTTCAACTCTAATAAATTCTCAGCAGTAATATTATTTATAAAATCAACAAGATCGTTTGAATTTTCCGGCAAGGTAATTGTATTTATATTAACAACGGCATCTCGTGCTGCACCCAAAATTAACCCACCATGTTGGGCTAAATAAATGTTGGGATCAACTGTACTTTGAGTACTATAGCCGGTAGTAGTATCATCGGGATCAAAAGAACTGCTATTTTGAGTTAAACTTATGGTACTATGGGCTACATGGGCAGAAGGGAAAAACGTTATATATTGAACAGACTGCTGGGCATAAACCACAGTGCCTAAAATTAATAAAATAAAACTGCAAATAAATGTTTTCATAAATTCTCCTAACGATTGGTAGTTACAGGTTTATAAGTACGCTTGAAATGATGTTGCTCCAAGCCGCTAACATTACATCTAACCTTTCTTTTCATACAAACTTTCGGATCTTTCGCATTAGACCAATCACTACCGCTTGGTAAAATCTTTAAACCATCTATCAACTGCACATATGGGGTATCCGGCTTAAAATTCTGTTCATAATCTCCATAATTATTATTATATTTACTGGGGCAATGATCAATGGTATGGGTCATAATTATTAAATCTTGTTTGTGACCTTCCCCATCCGGCCAAGTACTAGCTACGGAATTTGCACCGTTTGCCAATTCCCTTACTGAATATCTAATAGACAGTTGAGCTTTAGAACACAATTTACCTTGACATTTTACAAAACAGTCAAAAATTTCACTGCTACTTTCCGGTTTAAAACTTATGTTACCGGTTTTAACCATAAGTTGTGTACCATCAACATAGAAACTTTGAGATATGGTTACATCATCATCATTAACATTTTCAAGAATAAAGTTTCCATCCTCAACAGTGGCAATAGGAATATTCGTTGTTTCTCCCGATACATGTTTGAACCTAACCTTAGGATTTTGTGAAATCATCTCAATTTCAAGAATTTTATTGCTCGAATCACGCTTCGTTACTTGATAAACTTCCTGAACTTTAAATGCATAAGAACCACTATTATTATTTATCATATCATTTTGAAAATGACTTCTTATATACTCAATTTGAAAATCATAACATGAATTACTACTACTTCCATTACTACATTCAAATACGTGGTCATAAGCATCACCGATGCACTGATTGCCTATGTTTGTATCATTCAGACAAATGTTTGTAGTCTCAGTATCGGCGTATACACGCCCTTCATTAGCAAGTTCCCAAGGCCCATAATAATGTTTGGGGTTTGTAGTCCTGCTAATACTTGGGGTTTCAAATCTCAGTGCTGTTCCTTCAGCCCGGAAGTCGGAACCACCGCCATGTTGATATATCATCATTCTTGGGGACACAAATTTTACTATTTCATTTCCACCACTAGTTATTAACTGTGCATCTCTGAAATACTTACTTCCCTCTATACCTTCGCCGGTACCATACGCAAGTTCAATCGACCTTGCGTATATATCATAGTTCAGAACACTTATGTTACTGTTTATATATGCATTTAATGGATCGGCATAGTCTAAAAGTAAAGTAGAAGTGTTCTGTACAGAAACATTAGGATTTACTACAATATAATCTGCATCAGTAGTACCCCAATCATGCGAAATAGATAATCCGCTTGATAAAAAACTCCCTCTATTTACATTGATATTGTCTATTTCAAATATTTGAGAGTTTGGGGTAGCATTAAGAGTCGTTATGTTATTTATATTAAGTGTCTGGTTTTGGAGAAGGTGGAACATATAAGCTGTATTCCAAAAATAGCTGGGCCTTTTACCTAATTCCAGCAAAAATACTCTGTTATTTTGCGTATTTAAATTCATCTCCCCCACTAACAGATCTTTATAAACAGCATTAATATCTTGTGGGAGTATAACCCTACGGTGTTCACCGAAATTGGCTGCAAACAATGGCATAGCCATTGCGGAAAATAATAGTAGAACTAATATTTTATAGATATGTTTATAAAAGCAATTTTTCATATTATACCCTCACAGAAATAATAACAGTAATAAAGCTCTTTGTCAAGCATAACTTAAACTGTTTTAAATTTTTGCGAATTTTTTAAGCTGCCCGGCTTTATCCGTTTTCTCCCACGGAAAGCCCTCCCTTCCAAAATGCCCGTATGCCGCTGTTTGCAAATAAATAGGGCGGCGCAAATCAAATTGCTCTATTATTGCTTTTGGTGTCATCTTAAAAACCTGCAAACAAATTTTTGTAAGTTCATCATCACTTATTTTACCTGTGCCGAAAGTATCCAAATAAAACCCAACAGGTTCCGCTTTACCGATAGCGTATGCAATATGAACGGTAACTTCTTTTGCAAGGCCGGCTGCAACAATATTCTTTGCAATATAGCGTGCCATATAAGATGCGGAACGATCAACTTTTGTCGGATCTTTACCGCTAAAAGCACCGCCGCCGTGTGCACAACGCCCGCCGTAAGTATCAACAATAATTTTACGGCCCGTTACACCGCTGTCGCTTTGCGGCCCACCGATAACAAATTTGCCCGTAGGGTTAATTAAATATTTTGTATTTTTATCAACCCAATTTTTTAATACGGGTTTTATTGCTTTTTCAATAAGTTCTTTTTTAGATTTTTCCGTAATTTTTGTGCCGGTTTTATCTAAAATATCTTCGGTATGTTGGGTTGATAAAACAACCGTTTCCACACGCAAAGGTTTACCGTCTTTATATTCAACAGTTACTTGGCTTTTGCTATCCGGGCCAACGTAAGGTAAAGTTTTATTACGTCTGAGTTTCGCCAAATTTGTTAAGATTTTTTCAGAAAGTTGCAAAGGTAAAGGCATAAGTTCTTTTGTCTCATCACAAGCATAACCGACCATAAAGCCCTGGTCCCCTGCACCGCCGACATCCACCCCTTGGCTAATATCAGGTGATTGTTTACCGATAATATTTATAACCGAACAAGTGGAATAATTGAAACCATATTTCGGATCTGTATATCCGATTTTTTTGACAACGTTCCTTGCAATTTCATCTACATCAACCCAAGTTTTTGTAGTTATTTCCCCGCCTACAATTATAAGCCCGCGGGTAATAAAAGTTTCACAAGCGACACGTGCAATTTTATCTTTTGCTAAAATTGCATCTAAAACTGCATCGGAAATTTGGTCACAAACTTTGTCCGGGTGGCCTTCGGAAACTGCTTCTGAAGTTAAGAAATAATGTCCTTTACGCATAAAGTCTCCTAAAATGATATTATATCATTATGAGAAAGATTTTTCTATCTTGGAATGTAAACGGCCTCAGAGCTGTCGAGAAAAAGGGCTTTAAAAATTGGCTTCTTTCGACGAAAGCTGATATCGTTGCCCTGCAAGAAACAAAATGTTTACCGGAACAATTACCCGAAAGTTTAAAAAATGTTCCGGATTATAATTTGTATTTATCAAGCCCACAAAGAAAGGGCTATTCCGGTGTCGGTGTCTTTTGCAAAGAAAAACCTTTGCAAGTAACTTATGATTTAGGTATAGAAGAATTTGACGTCGAAGGCCGTTTTATAATGCTTGAATATGAAAATTTTTATTTTATAAATTGTTATTTCCCAAACGGTGGCAGGGGCGAAGACAGAATTGCCTACAAACTCCGTTTTTACGACGCTTTTTTAAAACTCGTAAAAGAACTTTCTAAACAAAAATTTGTTATAACTTGCGGTGATGTGAACACCGCCCATAAAGAAATTGACCTTGAACATCCAAAAGAAAATCAAGACGTAACAGGTTTTTTACCTGAAGAACGAGCATGGCTTGACAAATTTTTTAATGAAGCCCTTGTTGACACTTTCCGAATGTTTAACAAAGAACCTAAACAGTATACTTGGTGGGACTATAAAACTGCGGCCCGCTCAAGAAATGTAGGCTGGCGACTTGATTACTTTATGGTTGATTTTAACACCGCAAAAAATGTTAAAGATGCCGGAATTTTAAGTGATGTTATGGGCTCAGACCATGCACCAATTTCTTTAGTTATTGATTTATGATTCGGGGATATTCTTCCTTATTTTTCTTTTGGCTGATTATAGGGTTTGCACCGATTGTAGGCGGGATTTCAATTAAAATAATTGATAATATCCTCCTTGTTTTCCTTGCAAGTTTGATAGGATTTTTATATTTTTTGCCATACCTTATAAAAAATAAGGAATTTACCACACTTTTCAATAAAAATAATTTTATCCCTTTTTTGGTAATTGCGAATTTCGGTTCTGCTTTACCTTTTTGCTGTTTGCTTTATGCTCTTAATTTTACTACGCCGGCAAATACTGCCATCTTAAACCAATTTGAACTTTTGTATTCTTTTATTTTCAGTATAATATTTTTAAAAGAAAAAGTTACTTTTAAACAAATTTTAGCTTCACTTTTAATAGTTCTTGGCGGTGTAATTTTAATGTCCGGTTCTTTTAAAAATATAAATCTAAAAGGGGATTTAATTGTAATTTTTAGTGTCTGGATGTTTCAAGTTTCACATATCGCAGCGAAAAAATTATCCGCAAATATTCCTTGCCAAGTGCTTGCTGCAGCAAAAAATTTATATGCTTTACCATTAATGTTTGTTTTGCTCATAATATATTCCAACGCAACTTTTATTAAACCCGGTGCAACACTTTACGGCATAATTTTTTATATGGGTGTTATTCGCTATGGTTTATCTTATTTACTTTGGTTTTGGACAATACAAAAATTATCTTTACCTAAAGTTACCGCTATTGCTTTATCTTACCCGGCCTTAACGTTAATTTTATCTTGTTTATTTGGTTATGACAAATTAACTTTGTATAATGTTATGGGGCTAATATTATCAATGCTTGGGGCAACAATGTTAAGTAAAATGTTAAGTAAGGAGATAAAAAATGCGAAATAAAGGATTTTCTTTAATTGAACTTTTGGTTGTGGTTTTAATTATAGGTGTTTTGGCTACTATTGCTTTGCCATCTTATCAGAATATTGTTGAAAAAGCACGTAATACAGAAGCACAGATAATTTTAAAACCGCTTTCACATTTAATAAGTTATAAGCCCAAAACCGAATATAGAACGGATTTAGGTCCTAGAGATTTAATTACTATGAATTTTGATGGCGCTTCATGGAATGAAGATAATACTCGCTATCAAACGAGTATGCACGCAGTAACTGCAAGTTGTACGGTTTCACCTAGGGAATGTGTAGGGGAAATATTTTACCCGGCAACCGGTACGGCAAAATATAGCTTAAGATTGTCTGCTACCGATGACACACCATTAGTAAAAACATGTATCTACAATGTCCCTAAATTTGAAAAAATCTGTGATTATATGACTACTTTTGGCTTTATAAAACAGGCCGGAGAATAAAAAACCCTACTTTTAATAGTAGGGTTTTAGTTTAAAAAATTTATAATTTATCTTGCTGCAGTCCTGAAGAAATTATTTTTATTTCTCCCTCCTGATAAAGTTGGTTTACCAATCATTTTATCTGCAACAATCAAAATATCCTGGCTGCCGGAAGAATATTCCTGCACACCTGAACCGAAAATATCACCGCTCTTTAAAACGCCTAAAGAACCATGTGAATTTATTTGAACTTCCATCTTGATTTTGCCTTCATAAGAATCAATAAGCAAATCATCTTTTGTTACTTCAAAATCTAATGGGAATGTCGGGTTTATAATGCGTTTGATTGCAATTGGTACATCCGCCTCATTCTTAGCAATGATTGAACAAGTTACATTATTTGCCTCAGCATTTTTTTGCAATCTGCTAATGACCTCAACATGCCCCGCAAGTACAAATTTTTTAGGCGGAACAACACCGGTATGCTTATAAAAATAGATACCAAGCCCCAAAGTCGCGAGTAAAAAGGCTGTTACAAAATACTTCATAATTATTTTCTATATTGCAAGAAGCCCCATACAACTGAAGAATGTACCCAGCCTTTCAAACCGGCATCATCAGCTACTTGAAGCCAAGAACCTTGTTTTTTAATAAATTTTAGAGGATAACCCTTTTCAACAATCCACACCACTTCTGAAGATGCACTAGGTTGTTTGCGAACATTAATATCAGTTTTTGCAACTAACGCAGGCGTTTCACCAAGCAAATCACTGTGAATCCAACCGGCATAACCCTCAAAATCTTTTACTTGAACCCATTGGCGGTTCTTGCTTACCCCAAACATCTCAAGCGGAGTATATTTCCAAACCAAAAACTTCTTTGAGCATTTTGTGCTTGGGCAACTGCGGATTTTACCCTCTTTTACTACGACGCTCGCATAACGCGCAACTGCAAATGCATTGCAGGATAAGAATAAAGTTAAAGAAATAAGAAATAATTTTTTCATAGCATCTCCTTTATATTTAGTATAGCATATTTGAATAAAAAATGAAACACACAAATTTATTTTAGCAAATTTTTTATTAAAAAGGGCATTTTATGTATAACATCAGTTGCAAGTAAAGAGGTTTTGCCTGTTTCTTTTGCAGCTAAATCTGCTGCCGTACCATGCAAATAACAACCCAAAGCCGCTGCTGTAAATGCCGCTTGTTTTTTGTCTTTATTTTGCGTGAGCAAGCGCGCATATAAAGCAGCAATTATTCCGCCTAAAACATCACCGCTGCCGGCTTTGGCTAGGCCGCAATTTCCGGCATGGCTTTCATAAATTTTTGTACCGTTACTTATATAAGTGATAGGCCCTTTAAGCAAACAAATTGCACCTGTTTTTTGCGCTAAATTTTTTGCGGCGGTTTTTGTGTTTATTGTTTTTTGCTTGAGCAACTTTTTCATTTCCCCAACATGCGGTGTTAAAATATAAGGCCCGCCGGCCTTTGGCAGTTTTGTATTTTTGCTTGCCAAAAAAGTTAAGGAACTTGCATCAATTACCGCCGGGAGTTTGGCAAAATCTAAAATTTCCAAAGTATGTTTTGCCAACTCCGCAAGGCCGCTGCCGATAAGTAAAACATCAGGTTTAAAAGTTTTAATATATTTTTTAATTTCGGCTATTTGATTTTTTTCAAACGGTAAAACAAGCGCTTGCGGAACTGTGCAAACTGTGGCTTTTATCACTTCTGGAATTGAAGCAAGCGCCACCATCCCCGCTCCGCAAAAATACGCGCCCAAAACATTTAAGACTGCCGCGCCCTGCATAGTTTTTGAACCGGCAATAATTAAAATTTTACCGTTAATATTTTTATAAGAATCTTTTTCAATTTTAGGGAAATTATTTTTAAAAAACTTTTTCGTTATTTTCATTTTTTATAAACTAAAACGACGGCTTGCGCGAAATTTTTGGTGTGCGAAAGTGATATTTTAAAACATAAATCTTTGGCGCGTTTGTCTTTAACAGTTACTTTTGGCGCACCGGATTTATCATTTAAAACTTGAATTTTTTTGAAGGCAATTTTATCAAAAGGCAAGGCTTTGTAAACTGCTTCTTTTGCACAGTAGCGAACAGCTAAGTGTTCGGCCTTATTTTTTTTAGCATCGGAATATTTAAGTTCTTCCTCGGTAAACAAACGGTTTAGGACCTTTGTATCAAGGTCTTTAAAACGGGAAACTTCTTCTATATCAGTTCCGATATTTATAATTTCCATATTATTCAACGGTTACGCTTTTGGCAAGGTTTCTTGGTTTATCAATTTCCCTGCCCAAAAATTTTGCAATAAAGTAAGCGTAAAATTGCAAGACAGTTGCCGCAAGCAAAGGAAACAAGTATTCATTTGTATAAGGCACTTCCAAAGCATTTTTTGACGGCGTATTTGTTACCACTATAACACGGGCGCCGCGCGCAGAAACCTCTTGGCAAGAGGATAACATCTTTTCATACAAACTGCTTTTCGGCGCTAAAGCAACGACGGGGATACCAGTGTCAATTATAGCTATCGGGCCATGTTTAATTTCGCCAGCCGCAAAGCCCTCGGCATGTTTATAAGAAATTTCTTTCAATTTAAGCGCGCCTTCCAAAGCAAGCGGGAAACTTGCATTGCGCGCAATAAAAATAAATGACGGGCTTTTGTAAACTTTTGCGGCAATTTTTTTAACCTCATTTTCAAGCTTTAAAGTTTGTTTTAAAAGTTCAGGTATTGTTAAAAGTTCTTGATATAAATCTTCAAACTCCGCTTTTGTAATAGCACCTTGCACGTATGCAAGTTGCAAAGCAAGCGCATATAAAACCGTTAATTGGCAAGTAAAAGCTTTTGTGGAGGCAACGCTGATTTCCGGCCCGCAATGCGTGAAAACGGAGTAATCACTTTCCCGTACTATTGCTGAACCTACGACATTACAAACACTCAAAACTTTTAAGCCGTTTGATTTTGCATTTTTTAAAGCGGCTAAAGTATCGGCAGTTTCACCCGATTGGCTGACTGCCACAAAAAGCCAATTCTTTTTAAAATGTATCGGCCTATATTTAAACTCTGAAGCCATTTCAACTTCCACGGGAATTTTTGCAAAATGTTCAATAACATATTTCGCTATTAATGAAGCATGATAAGCAGTGCCGCAAGCAACAATATATAAGCCTTCAATTTTTTTAGCCTCTTTTAAAGGAAGCCCGAAAGCCTTTGTAATATCAGGCGGCAAGGTTTGCAAAGTATCTTTAACATTTTGCGGTTCATCATGAATTTCTTTAAGCATAAAATGCTCAAAACCGCCCTTTTCCGCTGCGGAAATATCCCAAGAAATTGTGTGAATTTTACGTGTTGTTTTGCGGAAATCACCATCATAAATTTCAATATTATCTGCGGTAATTTTAACGGTATCACCGTCTTCAAAAAATATTGCTTTGTTTGTATGGTTTAAAAATGCAGGAATATCAGAAGCAAGAAAAAACCCTTTTTTACCGATACCGGCAACAAGCGGGCTTTGCCTTTTTGCCGCCACCATCACGCCGGGTAATTTCGCATTTAAAGCAACTAATGCAAATGCACCTTTTAATTTGCGAGTAGTTTTTTGAAAGGCTTTAAAAAAATCTTTTTCATGCCTTAATTCTTCTTCAAGCAAATGGGCAATGACTTCGGTATCTGTTTCAGATTTAAATTTATGGCCTTTTTTGATCAAGGTATTTTTGAGCTCCAAATAATTTTCAATAATACCGTTGTGAACTAAAGCGACATTACCGCTGCAATCTGTATGGGGATGGCTGTTAATCAAAGAGGGTTTACCATGCGTGGCCCAACGTGTATGTGCAATACCAAGATGCGAATTCTTGCCGGATTTTTTGACTAAATCTTCCAAATTTTTAACTTGGCCTACAGACTTCAAAATTGTAATTTTATTTTTGCCTTCCAAAGCAATACCGGCTGAATCATAACCGCGGTACTCAAGTTTCTTAAGGCCGGAAATTAACAGTTCGGCGCAGTTATATTTACCGCAAAAACCGACAATTCCGCACATTATTTGACACCTATCAAGAGTCTCATATCAAGCAAGGCTTGAGGAAGACCACGGAAGACGGACCTGGCAATTATTGCATGCCCGATATTTAAGGCTTCCATACCGTTAATTTTGGCGATATCTTCCACATTTTTATAGTTAAGACCGTGGCCGGAGTGAACTTCCAAATCAAGTTCTTTTGCCAAGATTGTAGCCATTTCTATACGCTCAAGTTCTGCCTTACGTGCTTTTTCATTTTTTGCTTCACTGTAAGTTTTTGTGCAAAGTTCTACAATATCAGCTTCTAAACGTTTTGCTGCACGTATATTTGAAGGTTCCGGATCGACAAATAAACTGACTTTTATTCCTGCCTTATGTAAAGCCTTTATGGTACGAACTATTGCCGGTAAATTACGTTTGTTTAATTTTAGGCCACCGGAAGTTGTAAGTTCATTAGGAAATTCCGGCACCAAACATACTGAACCGCATCTAATGGAAGTAGCAAAATCAACCATTTCTTTAGTTGCCGCCATTTCTAAATGAATTTTTTCACGTGCGATTTTTGCCAATTTTTTAAGGTCTGTTTCTTGAACATGGCGCCTATCCCCACGTAAGTGCATAACTATATAATCTGCCCCTAAAGCAAGGCAAATTTCCGCCGCTTTAATGGGGCTTGGATCAACACCTCCGCGTACTTGGCGAAGTGTTGCAATATGATCTAAATTAACACCTAATTTCATAGTCACCTCTAGCAAGTTTTAACCTTGCTTTTATAAAATGTTACTACTTTTTGACAAATATCTTCTACGTTTTCCTTGTTTTCATCTTCAACTAAAACGCGGAGTAAAGGCTCTGTTCCTGAATAACGTACGACTATGCGCCCCTTTTCACCCATAGATTTTTCAAGTTCTTTAAGATATGGGCAAAAACCGTCAATTTTTTCTAATGGAATCTTCTTTTCGACTCTAACAGGTACAAGTTTTAAAGGGTATTTTTGCCATAAATTTCTGAAATAACTTAACTTTTTACCGGAACTTTTTACAATACCAAGTAATTGCAAGGCAGTTAAAATACCGTCACCAGCAGGGGCAATATCTCTGAAAATAATATGGCCGGAAGTTTCCCCCCCGACAGACAGATTATTTTTTGTAAGTTCCTCAAAAACATATTTATCACCGACTTTGGTTAAAACCGGTTCAATACCGTTTGCTTTTAAATAATTAATTAAACCCAAATTTGCCATAATGGTTAAAACGGCTTTATTACCTTTTAGTCTACCATTATTTTTCAGATATAAAGCAACAGTTGAAATAACATTATCCCCGTCAAAAACCGTACCTTCTTCTGTTACGGCGATAAGGCGATCAGCATCACCATCAAAAGAAAGGCCGATATCTGCTTTAAATTTCTTAACTGCTTCTTGTAAACCTTCAGTATGCAAAGCACCGGCATTTTTGTTTATATTAAACCCATCGGGACTATTATTTATTACAGTTACTTTAGCACCAAGGTCTTCAAAAACTTTAGGTGCGATTTTTGATGCAGCACCATTTGCACAATCAAGTACAATATGCAATTTTTTTAAATCAGCGGCTTCAGTTAAAGTACTCTTTAGGAAAGTAATATATTCTTCCACCTTTTCCGGTACTTCACAAAATCTTGTATTATTTTGAGGTAAGGGAATCGCAGTTACATTTTCAATCTCACGCTCGATATTATCCTCAATAGTTTCATTAAGTTTTGTACCTTGAGCAGAAAAGAATTTTATTCCGTTAAATTCAGCCGGATTATGGCTGGCTGAAATTACAATTCCGCAAATATTTTTATATTTTTGCGTGAGCAAGGAAACACTGGGTGTTGTGGAAATACCCAAAGACAAGACATTATATCCAGCTGCTCTTATCCCTTTTGTAAGACATTCCAAAATGGCTTTACCGCTTGCACGGGAATCTTGCGCAATAAAAATATTTTTATTTGTATTGTTCGGTTCTCGTTTCGAGAGTTCCTTTAAAGCGCAGTAACCAAGTTTTGTAACAAAGTCCTCAGTTAATGGGTATTTACCCCAAACGGAACGTATTCCATCGGTACCAAAATATTTAGGCATCTTGCCCCCCAAATAAATCCCCGATTTGTTCTGCCGGTTTATCTTCCTTTTTAGGCTTTACCTGTTTTTTAGTTTCTTCTTTAATAGGTTCTGCCACAGGTTTTATTTCTTCCTTTTTTTCTTCTTTCTTCTCTTCTTTAACTTCGGCAGGTTTTAAACCCAAAATTTCGTCGATTTCTTTAGCATCTACCACCTCTTTTTCAAGCAAGCGGTCAATCAAAGTATGCATTTCTTTTAAATGGTCTTTAATAACATCTTTTGCTTTTTGGTAAGAATCGCGAATAAGTTTTGAAACTTCTTCATCAATAGCACGGGCTAAATCTTCGGAAATATTTTTGTGCCTTGAAATATCCCGGCCTAAAAATACTTCATCTTCTTCGGTATGTACTGATATCGGGCCAAGGCGGTCACTCATACCAAGTTGTGCTACCATCTTCCTTGCATAAGCGGTTGCACGGGATAAATCGTCAGATGCACCGGTTGTAATTTCCTCAAACAAAATTTCTTCTGCAGCACGTCCGCCAAGTAAGATTACAAGTTTATCTAAAATTTCGCTCTTGGATGTTAAATATTTATCTTCCAAAGGAAGTTGCATTGTGTAACCTAAAGCAGGCCCCCTAGGTATAATAGAAACTTTATGTACCGGGTCCCCGTTTTTAGAAAGCTTTGCAATAATTGTGTGGCCTGATTCATGCGCGGCAATAATGCGTTTTTCTTTATCGGAAATCACGCGGCTTTTACGTTGAGGGCCGGCCATAACACGCTCTACAGCTTCTTCAATATCTGCATTAGTAACGGCAGGCTTATCTTGGCGCGCAGCTAAAATTGCGGCCTCGTTTATGACGTTTGCTAAATCAGCACCTACAAAACCAGGTGTGCTTTTGGCGATAACGGAAAGGTCAACTTCTTTTGCCATTTTAACTTTTTTAGCATGTACTTTTAAGATTTCTTCGCGCCCTTTCATATCGGGGGAAGGTACATTTATGTGCCTATCAAAACGGCCGGGCCTTGTTAATGCAGGGTCTAAAACATCAGGGCGGTTTGTTGAACCCATTAAAATAATACCGCTTTGTGATTCAAAACCATCAAGTTCAATTAAAAGTTGGTTTAAAGTTTGCTCGCGTTCATCATGCCCACCGCCAATACCGGCAAAACGGCGACGGCCTACGGCATCAAGTTCATCAATAAAAATTATGGCAGGTGCATTTTTCTTGGCATTTGCAAATAAATCCCTAACACGTGCAGCACCGACACCCACAAACATTTCCACAAACTCAGATGCTGAAGCGGAGAAAAATGATACCTTAGCCTCCCCGGCTACTGCTTTGGCAAGAAGGGTTTTACCTGTACCGGGTGCACCATACAAAAGCACGCCTTTTGGAAGTTTTGCACCAAGTTTTTTAAATTCAGCAGGGCTTTTAAGGAATTTAATAATATCCTGCATTTCTTCTTTGGCTTCATCACAACCGGCGACATCTTTAAATGTTACGGTTTGCTTTGTCGGATCTTGAAGTTTTGCTTTAGAACGGGCGAAATTTAAAGCGCTTTTTCCGTCATTTCTCTGCGGACGTATAAATAAAAACCACCACGCAAAAACAAATAATAAAACAAGACCGATATTAAATAGGACATTAAAAATCCAGCTCTTATCTTGTTCTGCTTTAAAAGGAACTTTGGCAGCCATAAGTTCGCTAACAAGTGCGGAATCTTCAATTTTAACTGTACTGAATTTTTGCTCCTTACCATCGTCTTTATAAACGCCGGTTATAAGTTCCGGTGTAATGGTAACGTCAAGCAAATCGCCGCTTGCAATTTTGGCTTTAAAGGCAGAATAGTCAATATTTTTGACTTTACCTGTATCAGCAAATTTTGAAAAGAGTACAACTAAAATTATAAAAGACACTATCCACATTACCACTTGCTTAAATGGTATTTGCGGAACTTTATTTCTTGGTTTCATCAAAAACTCCTACATAAGGTAAATTGCGATATAATTCATTATAATCTAAACCATAACCAACGACGAACTCATTTTGTATAGTAAAACCTATATATTTCGGCTTTATTTCGACTTTACGGTTTTGGGGCTTATCTAAAAGAGCGCAAAATTCTATAGAAGCAGGCTTACGGGCGGTGAGCATATCCTTCAAATATACACCTGTAAGGCCGGTATCGACAATATCTTCAACGATAATAACAGGCCTATCTTTGATATCGTCCCTGATATCAAGCAACATACGCACTTTGCCACTTGAGCTTGTACCTTGGTAAGAGGATAAACTCATGAAGTCTATTGTACAATCAATTTCCAAATTTTTAACAAGATTTGCAAAAAATATTGATGCACCCCTTAAAATACAGACAATCAATGGTTTTTTCTCGGCATAATCTGCCGAAATCTGTTGGGCAAGTTCTTTAACCCTTGCATTAATTTGTTCTTCAGAAATCAAAACCCTTTTAATAGGCACCTGGTAAGCCATAAACTCTCCTTTTAAAAATACAAATTAAATATTAATTTGCAATAAAAATCTTATTGTAACAATAAGCATGATAATACCGGCAATAAGTTGCATACGGCTATGCAAAACCGTTTGATTAAAAGTATTGCCATGTACTATGCCAAATAGAACAGTAAAAAATGTAAATAAGGCAGATAATAAAAGTGCTGCCGCTAAATAACCGGTTCTTATCATGGCAATAGCAAAACCAAAAAAGAAAGACGGTAAAGCGGTTTGAATAGCGACTTTAATCATATATGTATTTTGTACAATATCAGTAAAGTTTAAACTAGGGGACCTTTCAATAGATTCCAAAATTAACTGTATGGAAATTAAAAACAGCATTACAAAAACAAGCCAATGCGGTGAATTGTATAGCCATGGAAAAAGCAAACGTCCGATAATAAAAGCCAAAGCCATGGCAAGAACATTCATTATAGCAAAGACAAAAGATGTCTTCAAAGCAGCATCTTTTTTATAAGAACTGCCGAGTTTGCGCCCGGTCATTACACCTAGGGCAAAAGTACCTGTAGCGATACAGATTAGAGAGATGATTAATGTTAATATTCCCATATATATACATTATAACATATCAATAGGAAGTTTGGGCCCTTTATTTGTGTGCTGGCTAATTCTTTTGGGCTAATTTAAATTTTTCTTTTTCTAGAGTACCGCAAACTCACTTCGTTCGTTTTACTTCTTGGTACTCGTCGTCAAAGAAAAATTTAAATTATCTTCAAAATACTTGCCAGGTATTGCGCACGATTTGGTCTTATGTCAAAAGTATCTTGGGGCTTTGCATTTGTTTGCTTGGTTTATCTTCTTCTTTCAATTCTTTAATTATTGCCTTTTTCATTTCTAGAATTAATTTGTTATTTGGTGATATTTCTAAAATACTCTCACAATCTGCCAGTGCTTTCTTGTTTTCACCCATAGTCCTATAAAAACGCGCTCTGCTTATGTAATTTACCACATTATTTTTGTCTTTATTTACCTTTTGTGTATACAGCCTTTCAATTTCCCCACTTAAATTATGCCTCATGCATACAGCAATAATATCATAAATATGGTCTTCATGTGCTGTTTCATAATCTTTAACGGCTTTTTCATATTCCCCGATTTTTGCATATAAAACAGCCCTGCCTATATACAATTCTGCTATATGTGGATATTTGTTTATTAGTTTATTAAATTCTTTTATTTCTTCTTTGATTTCTGCTTGAATATTTTCCGGCATAATTTGTCCTCATTATTTAATTTAGCCATAAAAAAACGGCTAATTTGTATTATGAGCAAACAAGTCCATAAAACAAATAGCCGTAGTCCCATAAGGGACATTAAGACATAAAAAAAAGAGTAATTAATTCTTTTCAATTATGCCTCACAGGCTATTTCTGGATTGTTTGCTATTTAAGATATAATCTTAAATGACATCTTTTTTAAAAAAGATTCCAAAAATATTTAAATTTTTTAGGGGTATTAGCCCTACATTTCAAATATACCTCTAAACTTAGTATATCATTTTTTGGTATGGTTTAATATTTTTCCACATATACCAAAAGTTTGCCACGCTTGAAATTAATTATAAAATTGCCTAAAGCGATATTGCTAAGCCCACGTTGACCCAGACCTAAAGTTTCATCTTTTAATGGATAAAGTAAATTATGCGTACTTATATTTTTAATTTCTTCAAACGGAATTATGCTCACGCGCGCACCTTTTTTTGCTTTAATTTCAGCACCTTTTGAAAGCAAATAAACTATGGCCTTTGGGAATAGAAAACAAATATCAAAATATTTTAAATAATTGCTTGCGGTCAAAAAATTGCTTAAACCAAAATCAATCCGCCCACCGTAAAAAAGTGCAATATCTACCTGTTTTGGTTTTAGGGTTTTTAAGTAATCAAGTGCCTTTTCAAAATCACTGTTATCTTGGCGTAAAACTTGCTTTAAGCGGCCGCGTAAAAGTGTTTTGTTTTTGGAGGTAATACTGTCTAAATCGCCGACAACCAAACTTGGTTTAACCCCTGCTTTTAAACATTTATTTGCGCCACCGTCAGCCGCTAAAATAAAAGAATATTTTTTGGCTTCTGCTACCAAAAATTTTTTGTTTAAAGTACCGTTTAAAACAAGTAAAACTTTATTTAATCTTGCCATATTTATCCCTCAGCAAAATTGCGCCTAAACACATTATATTAACTATTAAGCCGATATAAAAGCCCTCAACTTCTGCCCAAAAACCTGTGCGCGGCAAAATATTCCAAACAGTAACAATTAAAGCTGAAGACCATACGCAAAAAACGAATTGCCTACCAGTAATTTTTTTAGGGAAAAAGTACCCGCACATTATCGGCACAAGCAAACAAGCCGCCATATAAGAGCCCAAAACAAACCAGATTTTTTTAAAACTACCATCAAAAAACAAAGCTAGTATTATAGAAATTCCACCGATTATAAAGAAAAATATTTGGTTTGCAAGCACTTGATTCTTAAATTTATTTTTAAGTAAATCATAAGCCAAAGTGTTTGAGGCAATAAATAAAAATGAATCTAAAGTTGATAAAATTATACACAAATTACCTACAACAAAAAAGCCTCTTAAACCGCTCGGCAGAAGTTGAACTGCATATAGGAAGTATGAGTGCGCCGGCAAAGCATCTGGTAAAACCGCACGTGCATATAAAGTGCCGGAAGTAGTGCATAAATCAAAGCAAAACCAAATTAGGGTGCAAATTAAAATACCTGTTTTTGCAGTTTTGCCGTCTTTAGCAGCAAAACATCTTTGGTAAAAAGACGGGTCAATTAAAGTTGCCAAAGCAATACCTGCCCAAACAAAAGTGTTAAGCCAACTGTTACCACCGTTTATGGAAAAATGAGTTGCCGGCAAAGTGTTTTTTAAAAACTCAAGGCCGCCGAAAGTTTGGAAAGACATCAACGCAACTAGCAAAACCGATAAACACATAACGCTAAACTGTATTATGTCTGAAAAAACTACGGCGCGAAGGCCGCTCCACGCTGTATATAAACAAACAATAAAAGTACCAAGCGCCATGGCAGGCAATAAATCAAAACCGAAAATGAGTTGCAAAAATATGCCTAAACTTAGCACATAAGAAATCGGCAAAATATTAAAGAAAGTAAAAACGGCGGCGGTTTTGCGGGCGCGATCCCCAAACATTTGCCCGACAGCTTGCGGCAAAGTTACACTTTGGTAACTTTTAATTTTGTCTACTAAAAACAAAGCAAAAATAATATAAGCAATATACCAAAACACACCTTGCGTAACAAAATTATAAATGCCGTAATTAAAAGTTATTTCGTTTACTCCGAAAATGCCGCCGTACCAAGTTGCGGCAAGCGTGGCAACAAACATCGGCAGGGTTAACTGCCTGCCCATAAGCATATAATCAAGGAATTTATTTGTATTTTGCGGCCTTCTTAAATGCCCGTACAACACGCTTGCAAAAGTGAGCAACAAAACCGCAATTATTACCGCCAAATCAAGCCGGGTAATAAGCGCAGATACCGCCAAATTTGCCGTAAAATTCCCTTCCATAAAACTACTTAATTATTGCCAATTTATATAATTTGCAATTGCCAAAAAACCGAAAGAAAGCAAAAACCAAACCGTAACAAGCGGCAAAATAAATTTAAACCATTTCTGAAACGGTATCTTTGCCATACCGATAACGGCAATCACAATCGGGCTGGTGGGGATGCAGACATTTGTCCACCCGTCGCCGAACTGATAGGCTAAAACCATTGTTTGACGGCTGATACCAATTAAATCAGACAAAGGGGCAAGTATCGGCATAGTTAAAACTGCTTTGCTAGAGCCGGACGGTATAAAAAAGTTAATAATTGCCTGCATTATAAAAGCCGCCCAACTTGCCAAAGTGGAATTTAATTTGGAAATTATGCCTGCCATAAAATTGAGAGCAGTATCCAAAATGTTTCCGTTTTCCGCAATAATTATAATTGAGGTAGCGAGGGCAAGCAAAAATACAATTTCCGCCATACCGCGGACGCCATCGTAAAAAGCAGTACAAGCTTCTTGCACTTTTAAGCGGCCGCAAATTGTTGCCACTAAAGCTAAACCGAAAAATAATGCGCCGATTTCGGTTATATACCACTCATATTTTAATACACCGAAAACCAAAAGGACCATCGTTGCGGCAAAAGCAAGCAAAACAAATTCGTGTGAAGTTGTAAAAACAACTTCTTCGGAATTTGCGGAAGTAAGTTCCTTTTTCTTTTCCTGATCAAATTCGTAAGTCAAACTTGCTTTAGGGTCTTTTTCAATTTTGTGTGCATAACGCATAATGAAAATAATTGCAGCAGCCGTACAAATAACCCACATTACAAGACGGAATTTAAAACCGGAGTACATAGGAAGTTCGGCAATACCTTGTGCAATACCTAAAGTGAAAGGGTTCATAAATGCACTGGCAAAACCTGCTGCTGCCCCGATAAACGGAACTGTTACCCCTACTAAAGAATCATACCCAAGCGACAAAGACAGCGGTATAAAAATAGGTATAAAAATTAAAACTTCTTCGGACATCCCAAAAGTTGCCCCGCCGATAGAAAATAAAATCATACTTAATGGGATATATAAATTTCTCAAACTTGGGTGATCTAAAAACACGCGGCTTAAACGTTTAATAAATGCGGTAATTGCACCTGTTTTTTCCACCACCATAAATGCACCGCCGATAATCAAAAGGAAGGCCATAATTTCCGCGGTAGTGGAACGCAAAAAAGCTTGCATGGGGGCTTTCAAGACATCAAATAAATTTTGCGGGGTTGAGTCTACATAGTGGAAAGAACCTTCAACAAGAACATTTCTTCCGTCTTTTAAAACTGTATCGAATTTACCTGCCGGAATTAACCACGTAGCGATAGCGGTTAAGGCAATGATTGTGAGCAAAATAACAGTAGTATTTAACTTCAAGTCTTTGAGTTTTTTTACAGACATTTTAAGCGTTTGTGTCATTAGTGTTTAAACACCTCCCAAATTAATTGTGATACTTATATATTTTATAAAATTATGCTATATATTTGGTAAAATATTTCTATGTTATATATCGTACCAACACCTATTGGGAATTTGCAGGATATAACTTTGCGTGCTTTGGATATTCTAAAACAAGCAGATTTTGTATTGTGCGAAGATACACGCCAAACAAAAAAATTGCTTGATAATTTCGGCATACCAACAAAAACCTTAAGATATAATGAACAAAACGAACACAGTTTCCCCCCGTTTATAAAAATGTTGAAAGAGGGTAAAAACCTGGCATTAGTATCAGATGCGGGAACACCTTGTGTGTCTGACCCTGGATGGAAACTTGTTAAACTTGCACGTCAAGAAAATATTCCAGTTACCGCTTTGCCGGGCGCAAGTGCCGCAACTTGTGCTTTAAGTGCATCAGGTTTAAGCGGCGGCGGTTTTTGCTTCCTTGGGTTTTTACCGAAGAAAAAGGGCAAAGCCCAAAAGCAAATTGAGGCCGCACTATTACTTGAAAAACCTGTTATTATTTATGAATCACCTTATCGCATAATTAAATTTTTGGAGTTTTTAGATACAACTTTCCCCCACATAAAAGTTTTTATAGGACGTGAAATAACCAAAACTTTTGAAGAGTATTTAAGCGGAACACCAAAAGAACTTTTGGAAAATTTTAAAGCACGCAAAAAAATTCTTGGCGAATTTGTTGTAATTTTAGACGGCCGCAAAACCGATATTGAGGAAGATGATGAAGACTGAAGTTTTCCATTTATCAAAAATAACAAAAAAGCAATTAACGCTTTTAAAAACCGCTTTACTTAGCGGCGCCCCTTGCATTTTGCCGACTGATACCGTTTACGGCCTTGTCGTTTTAGGGCGTGCAACAAATGCACGCGATATTTTAAACAAAACCAAACAAAACCCGGAAAATAAACCGGCGCAAATTTTATGTACTTTAAAACAAGCAGCAATTTTAGCGGCAGATCAAAATCAACTTGAACAGGCAAAAAAATTTTGGCCCGGTGCATTAACTGCAATTATGGCGGCAAGCAAAGAGGGCAAAAGGTACAGCGGAATTGATACCGTAGGTTTGCGCATACCAAACAGTCAATTTTTGCTTGATTTAATGGAAAGCCTAATTTCCCCCCTGCTTGCAACAAGTGCAAATTTACACGGCAAAGCACCCTGTAAAAATACTGCTGAACTTTTAGCGGTTTTTGACGGTATCGTTTCTTGTATTGTACTAGATGATAACGCAAAGAAAAATACACCGTCAAAAATTATTGATTACACAAAAAATTCACCGCAAGTTATAAGATAAATAAAAGAAAATTTTAAAATAAAAAACCGGGGTGCTTAAAACACCTCGGTTTTGTAAATAATCTTGCGTAAATTATTTGCTCGGTTTTACGACCTTACCACCCTTCAAGCACTTAGAGCAAACATAAGCTGTCTGGGTTTTGCCGTTTAAAACAATTTTTTGTTTATGTAAATTGGGTTTGAAAGTCCTGTTTGTTTTTAAATGGCTGTGGCTGACGCTTTTACCTGTTGTTGATTTTTTACCGCAAATTTCACATTTATAAGACATAATTTCCACCTAACATTAATTTTCTATATTGTACCAAAATTAAAGCAATTAAGCAAATTTACTTTTGAAAATACGCCAGCATTTACGTATATATTCAATAATATCCTGGAAGTATTTTTGCACTTTCGTTGGCTCTTTACCTTTTGCAATTTGTGGGGTGATTTTGGCTTCACTCATCATCTGTAAAAGATAATTTGAAGGCAGGGCAAAATTAATATTTTGCACATTTTGCTCTTCCAAACTTGAAATTGCTATACCTACAACATGCCCGTCCTCATTAAAAACCGGGCTGCCGCTGCTTGATGGCGAAATAGGCGCACTTATTTGGAAAAATGTGACATCATCGACATTTCTAAGTTGTGAAACAAGCCCATTTGTTATACTGTTTTGAAGTCTTTTTGGGCTACCGATAACCGCAATTTGTTGCCCTGCTTGTACAGTATTTGAATTTTTAAAAGTAACGCTTGGCAAATAATTTACAGATACTTGCAAAATTGCCAAATCAATACGCGGTTTTTGGGAAAGACTGACAACTCTTGCTTCTTCCGAGATAGCACCGTTACTGAAAGTTAAATTAATCAATTTTGCATTTTCCAAAGTATGCGCCGCAGTTGCAATATATCCTTGCGGGGAAATAACAAAACCAGTAGCACTTGCGGTTTTACCATCCGCTCTCAAAACATTAACGGTAACAACTGTGTTTTGGTTTAACTTGGAAATTTCTTCTAAAGATAAGGCCCAAGTGGCTTCCAGTCCACAAAAAATGAAAATAAAAGAAATGATAAGAAATCTTTTAATCATAAGCAAAAAGCCGAGGATGGGACTCGAACCCACAACCTACGGTTTACAAAACCGTTGCTCAACCATTGAGCTACCTCGGCAATACTGTATAAATAGATTATAACAATTTTTGATAAACTCTGCAAATAAGGAAATCTGAAATTTACATTTTGTGCCGGCTAATTCTTTTTGGTAAATTTTGATTTTTCTACGGGTAGAATTACCCTGCTCCTAGAGTACCGAGATGTCGCTTCGCTCCACGTTCTTCGCGGTACTCGTCGTCGCAGAGAAAATCAAAATTTCCTCAAAAATACTTGCCGAGATATTGCGCATGGTTTGGCTTTATTTAAAAATACCTGCATATAATGTATAATCTATTTATGCAAACAACATGGAATTTTTTTGTCTTTTTGGGGAAATTGCCTTATCTTTTTGCCCTTGTCGTAATGGCATATATCTTTATAAAGGCCCTTAAAGCTTTTTGGGAACATTGTTCTTGCACCGAAGAGCCGCTTTTAAAAGGAATATATAACTTTTTTGATCCTTATCATCAAAGTATTTTTTGTTATAAATATAAGTGGTATACAATTTTGTTGCTTATCGGCGTAATTTATTTAGTATGTAAAATTTATATTCCGCCGGAATTACCGGAAAGCCCAAAAGGTCTTACATTTCCTTCAAATCTATTTTGCAATTGTATTACATATTTTTTCAATTATTTGGTACATGAAAATTTAGGGCATAATACATTCTGTAAATTTACTAATGATTGGTTTTGTTCTTTTTCAGGCAACTTTATAGAAACGCTTGTACCTTGCGTAATATATATGTTTTCATTACAATTACGCGGTGGTATGTTTTTTAGTCCTGTTCTGCTTTATTGGCTTTCAAGTACTTTTTACGAAGCCGGTATTTATGCAAGTGATGCCGCCGTAAATAAACTTGCACTTACTTCGGCAGACATGGTATCCGATTTCGCCGCCGGCGGTTCGGTTAAAGGCGATTGGTATTATATTTTAGGTCCGTTTGATGCTATAGAATACGGCGAAACTATCGGTATGATTTTTGAAATTATTGCCTGCATTATATTTGTTTTGGCTATATATAGTTTTGTAGAATATATTATACGATTATCAAGAACAGGTATTACACACGATTTTAATAAATTAGGAGAACGATAATGAATACAAAAAAATCTATAAATGAACTTATCGGGGATTCTTTTGCAACCCTCAAGGAATCTTTTTGGGGGCTTTGTGCGACTTTTTGTGTTCTTATCTTTTTTGCCATCGTTCTTGTCTTCTTAAGTAAAGCTCTCAATATACCGTTAAAGGATATGCAGCATAACCCCGGTAATTTAGGGCCCATGGCAATTTTAATTAATCTGTTCTTTGCATTAATCAGCCTCGTACTTTATATTTGGCAAATTTTAATTATCAAAAATAATATCTTTACCGCTACAAGCCAATTTGGGGATGCTCTTAAGGCGGCTTTTGTTAAAACGCCTAAAGTTATTTTGGTTATGGTACCGATGGTTGTGCTTTTCATATTAATTTTATTACCGATAGGTTTAGTTGCGCAAGGCCGCTCAGCAGTAGCTCTTTTATTACCGCTTATCACTTTTTTGTCTTATCCATTTTTCATTATGATTCCTCTGGGAATAATTTTGCAAGATACAAATTTGAAAAGTTCTTTGGTTAATGCTTTTAATACAACAATTACTTATTATTTCCAAATATTACTTCGCTTGCTTGCTCTTGTACTTTTATATATTCTACTCATGATACCTTTAATAATTCTTGGCATTGTCTTCGGTTTTACTATATTAAGAGGCCCTCTTTTCTTGTTTATAGCAGTAGCATTCTTGTTGTTATATGTATTTATGTATGCTTTTACTTTTTGTTATTTCGTGGAAATGTACTTGGATCTTGCAACGGAAGAACAATCTGATTTGGATATAAATAATGATGATGTCCAAAATGTAAATTTAGATTATGATGAACTCCCATCAAAAAACGGAAAACCAGAAGTGCAAGGACCGCTAAATCCGGAAAGTGCTCCGCAACAAACTTATAAAGAGGAACCTCCGGAAGGTTTACGCCCTCTTGGTGGCAATTACGAAGATAAAAATTAAAATTTATTATGAAAACTAAAAGAACTTTTTCAGAACTCGTAGAGGATGCAAGAGCAAATTTTGAAAGTTCTTTTGTTAATGTTTTTCGTGCTGAATATTTAGTACTCATTATTGCATTACTTTTGTATTGGTGCTCGAAAAACGGTTATATTTCCGAAGAGTATTTAAAAAATATACTTCAAAATATACCCGAACCCATACTGATAACAATAGCAATTATTCTACCAATTATATTCAGTTATATCGGTACTTTAATTTATATTTGGCATATTTCAGTAATAAAAAATAGTATGATGTACGGTAAGGTTGATTCGTGGAATACTTTTAAAGAGGCATTATCCAAATCCCCAAAAATTTATGCAATTAGCATGCTTGAATTTATACCTTACTTGGTTTTATTCATTTTATTTTTTTTATTTTGGCGTAACTCGCTTTTTATTACAATACTAATATTATTGACTTTGCTTTGGGCCATACTTGCATCACCGAGAAAAATAATAATTATAGGTCTAATTTTGGAAGACGGGAATTTCAAGGATGTTTTAAAACATTCCATAAAAATATGTTTTGATAATTATTTTAAAATACTTTGGTTTTTAACATTCCGAAGATGCTTTGTAGTTTACTTTCCTCGTGATAATTTTCTTATAGAACTCTACTTAGACCTCCTACCGGAAGAATATGAAGGTTTAGATAAAGGTGAAGACTTAAACGATTTATTAAAATCTTACCCGGATGTTATTGATGTTAATCAACAAGAATTAACAAAAACAGAAAACATTCAGCGACAAGAGCAACCTGTTCATAAAAATGAAGTACCCGAAGGCTTACAACAACTTGGCGGTAATTACGAAGATAAGGAATAATCAGAGCACATAAAGCAGAAAAAATCACGCAAAAATGTTATACTTATTATACCGGACCTATCACCGGCAAGGGGGTATGATTATGGGTTGCGGATGTGGAAATAAACCAAAAAAATAATTTAGCAATAGCTAAAATACCTCGTGAAAACGAGGTATTTTTATTTTCAAAATTATTTTGTATTTGCAAATTGTTGGGCGGAGTTAAAATCTTCTTTTAATAATTTTTCTATCGTTAAACAAGCTTTATCTAATACACTATGTAAGAGTTCTTCCTGCGTATTTGGAAATTTACCTAAAACATAATTTTTTGCATCTATAAATTCAGGCTTGGGGCCAATACCTAAACGCAGGCGCATACAATTATCAGTACCCAGTAAAGTAATAATATTTTCAAGCCCTTTTTGACCGCCGCTAGAGCCTTTTTGCCGCAAACGCAGCGTGCCAAGTTCCAAACTTAAGTCATCACAAATAACTAAAATATTTTGCAACGGTATTTTATAAAAATTTGTTGCTGCAACAACTGCTTGACCGGATAAATTCATATAAGTTTGCGGTTTTAACAAAAGCACGCTTTGGCCATGCAAATTAACTTTGGCGACATGTGCTTTAAAAGGGTGGTTTTCTTCAAAAGAAAAACCTTCTGTGTTCGCTAACTTATCAAGCACCATGAAACCTATATTATGGCGTGTTTTTTGATATTCTTGACCGGGATTACCAAGGCCGACAACAAGGAACACTTAATTATCACCCATTAGTTTTTTGACTTTTTGAAGTAATACAGAAGTTCTAAACGGTTTGTAACAGAAATCTTTTACAATAGGGTTCCCGGCAAACATTTGGCCGGCCTGCTCTAAAGCGGAAGTTACCATTACAGGTGTACCGAAAATTTCTTCATCTTTTGCCATTTCTTCTACTATGGCACGCCCGTCAAGACCTGGTAACATAAGATCAAGAATTATTAAATGCGGACGAATTTTTTTAATTAACGGAATAGCATTTCTGCCGTTATCACAAGCGTGAACTTCGTAACCAGCACGAACTAAAATTAAATTTAAAAGCTGAAGAATATCCCTTTCATCTTCTACTATAACTATTCTTTTTTTCATTTCTTCCATAAGTACCCCGTAAATATACTATAATTAATTATATTATACTTTTTAATGGGAATTTATGCAAAGTACTTCTTTTCAGGCAAAAATTTGGCAAAAACTTATAAAGTTTGATAGGGAAAATAAATTTTTTAAAACAAAACAAAATGTTTTAATTGCACTTTCAGGTGGGGCAGATTCTGTTGCCTTACTTCATTTCGCTTGTGCGCTTGGCAAAAAAATGCAGTTTAAGGTTTACGCTTGCCACGTAAATCATAACTTACGCTCCACAGCTAAACGTGACGAAAATCTGGCCATTAATTTATGCAAGGAATTAAATGTTCCAATAATTGTAAAAAAAGTCGCTGTAAAAACTTTAGTTAAAAAAGAAAAATTAAGTTTAGAACATGCTGCCCGTAAATTACGATATAAAGCCATTGAAAATGCAGCAAAAGAATTTAATTGTAAGGTTATAATCTTTGCCCATCACGCAGATGATAATGTGGAAACATTTTTATTAAACCTACTCCGCGGAACACAGTTAAAAGGCTTGGGAGGTATCCCGGCTAAACGCCCTCTTGGTACACTTGAAATTATCAGGCCGTTTTTATGTTTAAGCAAACAAGAAATTCTGGAATATTGCAAATATCACAATTTACCGTACGAAAATGATGAAACAAATTTTGATGATATTTACACGCGCAATTTTATCCGCTTAAATTTACTGCCGATACTTGAAGAAAAACAACCGCAAATACGTAAACATATTTTGTCTCTATGCTCACAAGTACAAAAAATTTTTGAAGAAAAATAATTTACTTTTTGAATTTATTTTTTAGGGCCTTATCAATTAAAGGCGGCACACTTTCCTTTAACTGCCCACCGAAACTGTATACTTCTTTAACTACAGAGGAACTTAAATAAGTGTTCTTTTCACTAGGCATAAAAAATATAGTTTCCATTTTAGAATTCAATTTTTTATTTATACTCGCAAGTGAAAATTCGTACTCCAAATCTGTTACAGCTCGCAGACCGCGCACACAGGCATTTGCTTTTGTTTTTAACATATAATCTGCAAGAAGGCCGTCAAAAAAATCTACTTTAACATTTTTAAATTTTTTGGTAAGTTGTGCAATTTGTGCTTTTCTTTCTGCAACAGTAAACAAAGAATTCTTTGAGTTATTATTTAAAATTGCGACGATAACTGTATCAAATAATGCCGCTGCCCTTTCAATAATATCAAGGTGGCCGTTGGTTATAGGATCAAAGGAACCGGGGTATACTGCAAGTTTTTTCATGGAAAAATACCTCCTATATTTATTATAATAAAATTATATGATAAAAAACCCGTTTAGTGAAGATCTTTATAAAAAACGTACCCATCCGCAAACACCGGATTTCCGTGGTGAATATTTTAGGGACCAAACTAAAATTATTCACAGCCAACCTTTTAGGCGTTTAAAAAGTAAAACGCAAGTTTTTGCCGCTCCTGAAAATGACCATATTTGCACACGTATTGAACATGTTTTGCATGTGGCGACTATCGCTGTTTCTATTTGCAAAGGTTTAAAAAATACAGGTACCTGGCAACTCGATGAGGAACTTGCTTTTGCTATAGGACTTGCACATGATTTAGGGCATGCGCCTTTTGGACATGAAGGTGAAAGTGCCTTGGCAAAAAAGCTCGCTCCGAAACCTTTCATGCATGAACTAAACGGTTATAGAGTTGTTGAACATTTAACAAATTACGGAATGGGGCTTAATTTAACTTATGCAGTTAAAGACGGAATTATCTGCCATTGCGGTGAGGATTTTAGGAATAATGCTCTAAAACCGTCTGCTAAACCAAATGATTTGGAAAATATTAAAAACAGACGGAATTTACCTTCAACTTATGAGGGCTGCATTGTACGTATAGCAGATAAGATTGCATACCTTGGGCGTGATATTGAAGATGCCGTACGTGCTGAAATTATTACTAAAGAACAAGTACCTGCTTTGATAAAAAAAGAACTTGGCGAGAATAACGGGGAAATAATAAATACTTTGGTTTTAGATTTAATTGAAAATTCCAAAGATAAAGATTGTTTAGGGTTTTCAGACGAAAAATTTGAAATAATTACTATCCTTAAAGAATTTAATTATAAAAACATTTACGGTCACCCAAAACTTACGCAACAACGAAATATTTTATTTAATGCAATAAGTGCCTTGTTTGATTATTATCTTGCATTGTTTGAAAAATATGGTTTTAGCGATGCTTACAAACAACCTGAACTTAAAATAAGTGCGCAAAAATTCGGCCGATATTTGCATGCAATGCAATCGATATATTCCAAAGAAAATACTGATGCAAGAACTATTGTTACCGATTATATCGCCGGCATGACAGACTTGTTTGCACAAGACAATATTCAGGATGCACTCGGTCTAAAAGTTAATTTTGATTATTAATTTTAACCTTCAACATTTTGCCTATCATCTATAAAAATGGTATAATAGCTTTGCGGGGTAGAGAAGCCTGGTATCTCGCAAGGCCCATAACCTTGAGATCACTGGTTCAAATCCAGTCCCCGCAATAAAGTCCACTCAAAAGAGTGGACTTTAGTTTTTTGCGGGGAAGAAAGCAAACTGCTTTGCTTTCGTCTGGATTTGAAGGCGGAGCAATGTTTTTGTTTGAGGTACGAAGTACCGAAAGGCAAAAACCGCGAGCCAGGGGTGGAGGAAAATTTCGTCACAAATTTTACCGTAACCCAAATCCAGTCCCCGCAATAAAGTCCACTCAAAAGAGTGGGTTTTGTTGTTTGGAGAAGAAAGCTAAACATTTTATCAATAGAAAACCTCCTAATTTGATATAATAATTAGTGGGGGAAATATTGCAAAAAACATAAAATTTGCCAAAATTTTTATGAGTTCAGAAAATTTATTTTTAGGTATAGATGTCGGCTCCACTACCGTAAAAGTAGTGATAATTAATGCAAACGGGGAAATATTATTTTCTACTTACCAACGCCATATGTCCGACGTGCGCCGTAAAATAATTTCCATTTTAAATGAAGTTTCCCAAAAATTCCCAGGTAAAATTTTTAAATTAGCATTAACAGGTTCGGGTGCCTTATCTTTATGCACGCGCTTGAACTTAAGTTTTGTGCAAGAAGTAATAGCCTCAAGTTTAAGCATAAAAAACAAAATACCGAACGCTGATGTTATTATAGAACTCGGCGGGGAAGATGCTAAACTTACCTTCCTAACAAGCGGCATTGACTTGCGCATGAATGAAACTTGCGCCGGCGGAACAGGCGCTTTTATTGACCAAATGGCCTCTTTCTTAAACATGGATATAGGGGAAATGGACCGCCTGGCTTTAACATCAAAAACTATTTACCCGATTGCCTCGCGCTGCGGTGTTTTTGCAAAAACCGATATTGTGCCGTTAATAAACGAAGGTTGTGCAAAAAGTGATATCGCAATGTCCATTATGCAGGCGGTTGTAAATCAATTTATCGGCGGCCTTTCACGTGGACGTGATATTACAGGTACAGTAGTTTTTTTAGGCGGGCCTTTGGCCTTTATTAAATCTTTAAGAAAGTGCTTTATACAAACATTAAAATTAGATGAAACCCATGCAATATTACCGGAAAATGCAGAAATTTTTGTGGCACTGGGCGCTGCTTTATATGCTTTAAAATCCGAAGAGAAAGATTATAAATTAAATGATCTTATAAATTCCTTGGAAAATTTAGGCGAAGAAAACGATATTCAAAAATTACCTCCTTTATTTAAAAACAAAAAAGAGCGCGAAGATTTTTTGGAACGCCATCGCAAAACAAATGTAGAAAATTTTCCGCTTGAAGATTATGAGGGCCCGGCTTATTTGGGTATAGACAGCGGTTCTACCACCTTAAAAGCAACACTTATCGACGACCAAAACCGCCTTTTATATTCCTATTACGGCTCTAATAACGGGGACCCTTTTAGTTTAGCTTTAAATATTTTAAAAGAGATTTATACGCGCAAAAAACCGGGGCTTGAAATAAAAGCCGCAGCCGCAACAGGTTACGGAAGTGCCTTATTAAAAGCCGGTTTAAAATTAGATATCGACGAAGTTGAAACCGTTGCTCATTGTACCGCCTCCACATTTTTTGCACCTAAAGCAACTTTCGTTTTGGATATAGGTGGACAAGATATCAAATGCATGTCATTAAAAAACGGGGTAATTGAACGTATTGGTTTAAATGAAGCATGTAGCGCCGGTTGCGGATCATTTATTGAAAATTTTGCAAAATCTCTGCACATGAAATTACCTGATTTTGTTGAAGCGGCTTTAACTGCACAACATCCTGTGGACCTAGGTACACGTTGCACGGTTTTTATGAACTCCAAAGTAAAGCAAGCGCAAAAAGAAGGTGCAAAAGTCGGGGATATTGCGGCTGGCTTATCTTATTCTGTAATCAAAAATGCTTGTTATAAAGTTATAAAAATACATAATGTTGAAGAGCTCGGTGATTGTATAGTTGCGCAAGGCGGCTCATTTTTAAATGATGCTTTACTTAGGGCTTTGGAAATACAAGTCGGTAAACCTGTAATACGCCCGGGGCTTTCGGGTTTAATGGGCGCTTTTGGGGCAGCTTTGCTTGCCAAAAAACGCGGACCGGAAGACGGTAAAAAAACAAAATTAATAACTACTGAAGAAATTGCCGAACTTAAAATCACAACAAAAAATATACGTTGCCAAGGTTGTTCAAACCATTGTATGTTAACTATTACAAATTTTGGCGGTAAACAAAATTTCGTTTCTGGTAACCGCTGCGAACGCGGTGCCGGCATGGCAAAAAATAAACATATAAACCTATACGAATATAAATATAACCGCCTATTTAATTATTACACACCTTTAGCAAAAGAAAAAGCAAAACGCGGAACTGTAGGTTTACCGCGCGCACTTGGTATGTTTGAAACTTATCCGCTTTGGTTTACGCTTTTAACGGAACTTGGGTTTAGGGTAGAATTATCAGCACCGTCCTCTAAAAATTTATTTTTTAGCGGTTACAGTTCCATCCCTTCGCAAACAGTTTGTTATCCGGCAAAAATTGCACACGGGCATATAATAGATTTAATTAACAAAAAAGTAAATAATATTTTCTTTCCATGTTTACCAAAAAGCCAAAAAGAGTTCGCCTCCCAAGAAGATTTTTATAATTGCCCAATTGTAACGAGTTACCCGGAATTACTTTCAAAGAATATTACCGAGGTTATACAAAGCGGTATACCTTACTATTCGCCATTTTTACCGTTAGATGAAAAGATTTTGCCACAACGTTTACGCAAAATTAAATTGTTTAGACGCATCACTTTAAAAACTTTAAAACAAGCAGTAAAAAAAGCTTTTGCCGAACAGAAAAAGTTTAGGGAAGATATTCGCAAAGCCGGGGAAGCCGCCCTAAAAGAACTTGAGGGAAAAAATGAGTTTGGCATAATTTTAGCAGGGCATCCTTATCATATTGACCCGGCGATTAACCATGGTATACCGGAACTTGTAAATGCTTGTGGGCTTGCGGTTTTAACAGAAGATTCCGTTTCCCACTTGCACTCCAATTTTGATAAACTTTGGGCGCGTGATCAATGGACTTTCCATTCCCGTATGTATCACGCCGGTTCTTTTACGGAAAATACTGATAATTTAGCCGTCTTACAATTAGTTTCTTTCGGTTGCGGTGTTGATGCAATTACGGCAGAACAGCTTGAAGATATCGTCAATTCCAAAGGCCGTTTATATGCACAAATTAAAATTGATGAAGGGGAAAATTTGGGCCCGGCAAAAATTCGTATACGCTCTTTGCTTGCCGCAATGCGCGATATGAAACACGACAATATTGTGAAAGAAAAAAAGGAAAACGCCCCAGCGCAATTTACGCCGGAAATGAAAAAGACGCATACAATTTTAGTTCCGCAAATGTCGCCGATTCACTTTCAATTTCTTGAAGCTATGTTTGAAAGTGAAGGTTATAAAGTTGTGCAACTACCAACGGTTAGTAAAGAAGCAATAGAACTCGGTTTAAAAAATGTTAATAATGATGTTTGTTATCCGGCAATTGTTGTTATCGGGCAAATATTACAAGCAATAAAAGACGGTAAATTTGATACTCATAAAATTGCAATACTTGTAAGCCAAACAAACGGCGGTTGCCGCGCATCAAATTATGCCGGGTTACTCCGCCGCGCTTTGGCACAATGCAATATGGAATATATTCCCGTACTTACTTTAAATGTGAGCGGAAATACTGCAAATCAAACAGGGTTTTCTTTAGGTTATAAAGTTTTAATACGAGGTTTAATGGTTGCATGTTACGGAGATGTTTTAATGCAAACAATGTACCGCACACGCCCTTATGAAAAAGTTGCAGGTTCTGCACAAAAATTGGCAGATGATTGGGCTGTGCGTATTAAAAAGAATTTAAAGAGCGGTAACTTAATAAAATTTGCCTGGAATATTTTTAAGATAATAAGAGATTTTGATAAACTACCGCTTAAACGTATGAAACGCAAACCGCGTGTCGGGCTTGTTGGGGAAATTTTATTAAAATTCCACCCAGATGCAAATAATCAAGCCGTATCAATAGTTGAGCAAGAGGGTGGGGAAGCCGTTGTGCCTTGCCTGATGGACTTCATGCTTTACGGTTTTTATGACCACATTTTTAATTACCGTAATATGAAGGGCACTTGGCGCAGTTTCGCCTTTAGTTATTTGTGTATTTGGGCCTTTGAACTTTTTAGATTTCCTCAACGCTTGGGGTTTTGGCTTTCAAAGCGTTTTGAAGCACCGATTTATTTCAAAAAACTACGCCAAAAAGCGCGTGATGTTATTTCTCTTGGTCATCAAACCGGGGAAGGTTGGCTGCTGACTGCGGAAATTATTGAACTTTTAGGCAGCGGTGTACGAAACGTACTTTGTATGCAACCTTTTGGGTGTTTACCGAATCACATTGTCGGTAAGGGTTTTATTAAGGAAATTAAGAAGAAATACCCAACTGCCAATATTATTGCCGTAGATTATGACCCGGGTGCAAGCGAAACAAACCAAATAAACCGCATAAAACTTATGATGTCTATTGCAAAACAAGAAAATTAATATTGTTAATTACGGACACCGTATTTGGCAGTAAATTCCATATCGGACATTGTCAAATATATAACTGCTTCAACTATGCCGATAATAAACGGAATACCTGTCCAACAAAAAAGCAAATAAAGCACACCTAAACTTGTACGGCCCAAATAAAATTTATGTGCGCCAAAACCGCCTATGAAAAATGCCAAAAATATTGCTATCCATTTGTTTTTCTTCCCGGTTGATAAATCTGTACCAATAGTATTTAAACTGTTTTTCTGAGCACCGCATTGCGGGCAAATATTACTTTCTTGCATATCTGTACCGCATTTTTCACAAAAAGCCATAATAAACTCCTTTAGTAATTTACTTTATTATATAAAATATATTTTAACAATAAAAGTGTTTCGTTTAAAAATTGTCATAAATATTTAAATTAAAAATAAAAGACGCTGTCGGCTAATAATTAAGGATATACTTACCTATATTATATTTTACTTATTTTTATAAAAATGCTATTCTTGATTATGTAGGGGATTTATGCAAAATACAAAAAAATCTTTACTTGAAAAATACGCACCCGTCAATAATGTGTGCTTAATGATTTTGGCGGCAACTGCCGTAACCGCCATGCTAGTTTATGCAAAAGTGGTACTATTGCCGTTTATGCTGGCTGTATTTATTTCAATGGTGTCAAACACTATTGCTAATTGGCTGAACAGGAAATTTAAGTTATCAAAAGCAATTTCACTCGCTTTTATTTTGACATTATTTATAAGTTTTATATTTTTATCTGTTTTATTCATATCAAGTTCTATAGAAAGTTTTATAAGAAGTGCCGATATTTATTCCCAAAAACTTACTTATGCACTTGATTGGTTTATAGGTATATTACAAAAAATCGGCATTAAAGCGGACGAAGCCCTACTTATGGAATATGCTAAAGAAATACCTGTCATGGGCATGATCCAAAAAATGGGCAGCAATATTTTTGCTTTGTTTACAAATGCTTTTTTGGTGACTTTATTTTTGGTATTTATGTTTATAGGCAGAGGACAGAGTTCAACCCCATTCATCATGTCTGTGGAAAAAAATATTTCTTTCTATTTGATTGTTAAAATCGCTGTTTCAATACTTGCGGCAATTTGTGTATGGGTCGTATTATCTGCCCTTAGTACAGAACTTGCATCAATGTTCGCTTTGCTTACTTTCCTATTGAATTTCATCCCAAATATCGGGCCAAGCATTGCCACGGTTTTACCTTTGCCGGTTTTGTTTTTGCAATATGGTTTTGATTGGCATTTGTGGTGCGCTTTGATTTTAGTAACAGCCGTACACTTTATTGTCGGTAATATTTTGGAAACAAAGTGGCTCGGTAAGAGTATGGATTTAAACCCTCTTGTAGTTATCGGTAGTTTAATTTTCTGGGCTTTGGTTTGGGGTGTAATGGGTGCTTTGCTTGCCGTACCGCTAACGGCAATTTTAAAAATGATCTTGGAAAGGTCAGAAACTACCAAACCACTTGCTGATTTTATATCCGGCAATAAAAATAAATAAGGTTATAAAAAACTTTTTCCCGTTAATGTCGGCGGAATTTTGAGCCATGTTGCGGCACTTTGACCAAGGTCGGCATAAGTATCGCGCTCTCCGATAAATTCCGGTTTAATATTTTTTCCAAAAGCCATTACAGGTACATTTTCACGTGTGTGATCACTACCCTTAAAAGTGGGGTCACAACCATGGTCTGCCGTTATAAAAACAATGTCATCATCTTTTAAAATTGCGGCAAGTTCGGGAAGGCGGCTATCAAAATATTCAAGGCCTTGCGCATAACCTTTTATATCGCGCCTATGGCCCCAAACCATATCAAAATCAACAAAATTGGTAAACACAATGCTGCCATCCGGCGCTTGTTTAACTTGCTCTAAAGTTGCATTAAAAAGTTCTTCAAGCCCGCTTGCTTTAACCGCTTTTGTTATGCCTTGATGCGCAAAAATATCAGCAATTTTGCCGATAGAAATTACTTGGCGGCCATTATCTTTGGCAATATCTAATAAAGTTTTATTTGGCGGTTTAACGGAATAATCATGCCTGTTTTTTGTGCGCACAAAACCGCCTTTGCCGTCGTCCTCAAAGGGGCGGGCAATAACGCGCGCGATATTATAAGGTTTTAAATGTTTAAAAGCAATTTCGCAAAGTTTATAAAGCCTGTCTAGACCAAAATATTTTTCATGTGCGGCAATTTGGAAAACGCTGTCTGCCGAAGTATAACAAATCGGTTTCCCTGTTTTTACATGCTCAGCACCAAGTTCGTTTATTATGACAGTTCCCGACGCCGCTTTATTGCCCAAAATGCCGGGGAGGTTTGCCTCTTTACAAATTGCATCAATTAAATCTTTAGGAAAAGACGGATAATTTGGCGAGAAGTAACCCCAATCAAATAAGACAGGGACACCTGCCATTTCCCAATGGCCTGAGGATGTATCTTTACCTTTGCTGACCTCGCGCATAAAGCCGTATTTTGACGGCAAATTTATTTTTGCCTCGGTCATTTTGCCGGCAGGGTTTTCCGCGCCGCAACTTGCTTGCCCGGCTTTTAACAAACCGAGCGCGGCCATATTCGGTACATTTAAACCGCCGTTTTTTTGTGCGATATGCAAGAGTGTATTTGCCCCCTCGTCACCGAACGCGGCGGCATCTTTAGCACCGCCCACGCCGAAACTGTCTAACATTAAGATTACTACTCTACCCATATAATCATACCCCCGTAATTAATATGATTTTTATTTTTACTCCAATAAAATTTATTTCTTTTTGTTTTTAAGTTTACCGCTTTGTAATTTTTTTACTTTTAGTAAAAGTAAAGCCTCTTTGATTTCTTGATCTGCTTGCTCAAGATCAATTGCTTTGTCATTTTGCAAACGCGCGGACTTTGCTTTTTCAAGTTGCTGGCGCGCGGTTTCTTCGTCAATTTCATCTTGCAAAACTGCGCCCTCGGCAAAAACGCTGACATTGTTATTTGCAATTTCCGCAATACCACCAAGCACGGCAAAAGTTTGCGTTTCTTCCCCAATTTTATAGCGCAAAACACCGTATTTTAAAGTTGCAATATACTCCGTATGTCCCGGCAAAATACCAAGTTCGCCCTTGCTGGCAGGGAGAACAACAAAATCAACTTCCTTATCTAACACAGGCTTTTGCGGTGTAATAATTTGCAAACGGATTTTCGCCATTTATGCTACCTTTGCTTTTAATTTTTCGTAATTTGCAAGAACGTCTTCAATACCGCCGCAGTTGAAAAAGGCTTGTTCCGGTATATAATCATATTTGCCGGCTAAAATATCTTTAAAACCTTGCACGGTATCTTTGATTTTTACATATTTGCCGGGCACGCCGGTAAACTTTTCCGCCACAAAGAAAGGCTGGGATAAAAACTTTTGAATTTTTCTAGCACGCGCAACAGTAATTTTATCTTCATCGGAAAGTTCATCCATACCCAAAATTGCAATAATATCTTGCAAGTCTTTATACTTTTGTAAAATTTTGCGGACTGCTTGTGCGGTGTCATAATGCTCTTGACCTAAAATGCGTGCATCCAAAATGCGGGAAGTGGAATCAAGCGGATCAACAGCCGGGTAAATACCCAAACTTGCAAGTTGCCTTGAAAGAACTGTTGTTGCGTCAAGGTGCGTAAATGTGGATGCTACACCTGGGTCCGTTAAGTCATCAGCCGGAACATAGACCGCTTGTATGGAAGTAATTGAACCGCGTTTTGTTGATGTAATGCGTTCCTGCAAAGTGCCGATTTCCGTATTAAGTGTTGGCTGATAACCGACGGCAGAAGGCATACGCCCAAGCAATGCAGACACTTCGGAATTTGCCAAAACAAACCTAAAAATATTATCCAAGAATATCAAAACATCCTGGCCCTTTTTATCCCTAAAATATTCCGCTTGCGTTAAGGCAGTTAAAGCAACTTTTGCCCTTGCACCGGGTGGCTCGTTCATTTGACCGTAAACCAAAACTGTTTTGTCTAAAACAGAAGAACCGTCGGAAAGTTTACTTTCCTGCATTTCAAGCCATAAATCATTACCTTCGCGGCTGCGTTCCCCAACGCCACCGAAAACGGAACTACCGTTATGCTGACGCGCAACGTTATTGATAAGTTCCATAATAACAACTGTTTTGCCGACGCCTGCACCGCCGAATAAACCAACTTTACCGCCTTTCATGTAAGGGGCAATTAAGTCAATAACTTTAATACCTGTTTCAAAAATTTCAGGCGTAGTTTTTTGTTCTTCAAGTGGCGGCGGAGGTGTATGAATAGAGGCATATTCTTTTGTTTTAATTGGGCCGCGATGGTCTTGCGGTTGGCCAAGAACATTCATTAAACGCCCTAGGCAAGCCTCGCCGACAGGCACTTGCAAAGGCGCGCCGGTATCAATAACTTCAGCACCGCGGGCAAGCCCGTCGGTTGAAGAAAGCGCAACGGCACGCACAATATTGTCCCCAAGTTGGGAAGCAACTTCGGCAACCAAAGTTTTACCGTCCGGGAATTTTATTTCCAAAGCATTTTCTATGGCAGGCAGGGTATCATCAAATTTAACGTCTACCACTGCACCGATTATCTGAACTACTGTACCTTTATTCATAAGTAACCTCTAATTATTTAAAGCATTTGCGCCGCCGACGATTTCATTAATCTCATTAGTTATGCCTTCTTGGCGCACTTTATTTAATTTAACACTTAAATTATCTGCAATTTCCTGTGCATTATTTGCGGCGGACTCCATAGCATTCATGCGCGCCGCAAGTTCTGCCGCCTGCGATTCAAGCAAAAACCTGTAAATATTTGCACCGATATAACGCGGAAGTAAAGTTATAAGAACTTCCATAATACCGGGTTCAAAAATAAAATTTTGCAAATCATCTTCGCCTTCAATTTCATCAAAATCAAAAGGCAAAAAGGTTTTATTTACAAGCTCTTGCGATGCGACAGATTTAAAATTGTTATAAATCAAATCTACTTTTGAAAGATTTTCTTCCAATGTACATTGTTCTAACTTTTCTTTAATAAGCGACGCATGTACATAAGAAATATGCGGGAAAATATTTATAAGCTCACAAACAATATGCAAATTGGGCATTTTTATGCGGCGCACGAAATCAGCACCCTTTTTGCCGATAATAAAAACATATTTTTCTTTATCTTTATTTTCCCTAATCCAACGAAGTGCTTCTCGCAAAGTAACCGCATTAAAAGCCCCGCAAAGGCCTTTATCGCCTGTAATTAAAATTAGGCCGACTTTGTTTTTGTCGCCCAAACTATTGTCAAAATACCTATAATATTTATTTTGCCTAAAGGGGTTTTCTCCATCTTGGATATCTTTACGCAAATTATCAATTAAGGATGCCATCTTCTGTGCGAATGGTCTGCCGTTAAGCATGGTTTGTTGGGCGGACCTTATGCGCGCAGATGATACCATCTTCATCGTAAGCATCATTTGCTTAGTTGAATTTATGGCCTTAATTTGTTGTTTAATATCGCGTAAACTTTCCATTTATTTTTTATTCTGGCTCTCTAAATATTTTACGTAATCAGCTATACCTGTTTCCAAAGTATAATCAGGGGTATAACCGAGTTTTTCTGTCGTTAAAGAAATATCCGCTTGCGTTTTAAGTTGGTAAAAAGCGCTGTATGGATTATCAATATATTCCGGTTGCAAATTGGTACCTAGTTCTTTATTTAAGCAAGCAACCATATCATTAAAACTGCGTGCAATACCTGTGCCGGCATTATAAACACCGCTCTCTTTACCGTTATTTAAAGCACACATATTTGCTTTAACAATATCTTTAATATAAACAAAATCTCTTTGTTGTTCACCCATCTTAAAAATGCGCGGGCGGTGGCCCATCTTCATTTGGTTATAAAGGTGGAACACCATGCTTGCCGTTACGCCGGATTTATATGTTTCACCGGGCCCGTAAACATTAAAGTAACGTAAACCGATAATTTTCATATCATGGTTTTCTTCGGCAAAATCGCGTGCTACATTATCCATGATTGCTTTTGAAAAGCCGTACACATTTGCTGGTGTAGGCATTTGAGTAACTTTCATCGGGCAAGGGCTGTTACCATAAGTTGCTGCTGAAGAGGCATAAATAACTTTTTTAATTTCGTGTTCGGCAGCATAATACAAAATATTTTTAAATGCTTCCACGTTAATTTCCATCATCTTTTTTTGATCATGGACGTTCGTATCCGTTATTGCGGCTTCGTGGAAAATTGCATCATAATAATTATCTAAAGGGATTTCCTCAAAAATATTTGCAGCAACAACATCGCCTTTAAAACCGATTAAGTTTTTAAAATTTGATGTAGAAAAGTCATCAATAATTGTAACTTCATGCCCTTGATTTTGAAGTTCAAAAGCGATATTGCTGCCTACAAATCCGGCACCACCGGTTATCAAAAATTTCTTTTTATTTTGCATTGTTACTCTCCTTAAAAATAGGTTTAAAAGCTTCTATTACTTTCTTTAATTTTTCCTCCGTTCCTTCTTCTATAAGGCCGGTTTTTGTAATTTCATCAACGATATCCTTATTATTTGCTTTAATATGAGCCAAAAGTTTATTTTGGAAATTTAAAATATCGCTTACTTCAATGCTGTCCATATAACCTTTTGTCCCTGCATATAAAGAAATTACCTGTTCCCAAACTTGCATGGGGCTGTATTGAGGTTGTTTTAAAAGTTCGCGTAAACGTTGCCCACGTGAAAGTTGTGCTTGTGATTCTTTATCAAGTTCTGAACCGAATTGTGCAAAACTTTCAAGTTCCTGATACTGTGCGAGGTCAATCCTTAAAGTACCGGAAACTTTACGCATAGCCTTTTTTTGTGCGCTGCCGCCAACGCGGGAAACTGATAGACCAACATCAATTGCCGGTTTTATACCGGACCTAAATAAACGCGTATCCAAATAAATTTGTCCGTCGGTAATTGAAATAACATTTGTCGGAATATAAGCAGAAATATCATTGGCTTGCGTTTCAATAATCGGGAGTGCAGTTAAAGAACCACCGCCGTTTTCCTTACTTAATTTGCAAGCGCGTTCTAGTAAACGGGAGTGTAAATAAAAGACATCCCCGGGGTATGCCTCGCGGCCTGGCGGACGTCTTAAAAGCAAGGACATTTGCCTATATGCTTGTGCGTGTTTTGAAAGGTCATCATAAATAATTAAAACATCTTTACCTTTCCACATAAAATATTCGCCCATCGCGCAACCTGCATAAGGGGCTGCGTAAAGTAAAGAGGCAGGATCAGATGCACTTGCGGAAACAACTATTGTATATCCCATAGCACCGGCATCTTCCAAAGTTTTGACTACTTGCGCTATCGTGCTTTGTTTTTGCCCGATAGCAACGTAAATACAAATTACACCGCTTTTTTCTTGTTTCTGGTTAATAATGGTATCAATGGCAATAGCGGTTTTGCCGGTTTGCCTGTCACCGATAATAAGTTCGCGTTGGCCGCGGCCGATTGGAACCATGGCATCAATGGCTTTAAGCCCTGTTTGCAAAGGCTCTTTAACGGGTTGCCTTTCAACAACACCGGGGGCAATAACTTCCATAGGGCGGGTTTCGGTTGTTTTAATTGCACCGCGCCCGTCAAGAGGTTGCCCAAGTGGATTAACAACACGGCCGAGTAAAGCATCGCCAACTGGGATAGAAATAACTTTGCCGGTCCTTGTAACAACATCACCTTCTTTTACTTTTGTGTCATCACCTAAAAGAACGCAGCCGATATTATCGTATTCAAGGTTCATTACCATACCTTGCACGCCGCCCGGGAAAGTTAAAAGTTCGCCGGCAAGTGCATTATTAAGGCCGTAAATACGGGCAATACCGTCGCCGACACTTATTACCGTGCCTTCTTCGCCGAGTTTGGCACTTGGTACAAAATTTGTAATTTTTTCTTTGATTATAGAAGTTATTTCCTCTGGTCTGATTGCCATAATTACTCCGTTAAAACATTTTCCAACTCACGCAAGCGCGAGCGGGAAGAATCTTCAATATAAAAATCCCCCACTTTAATTTTTAGGCCTGTAATAAGGCTATTATCTTCTTTAAAACTGAGGGTTAATTTTGTTTTAAAATAATTTTCAAGCGTAGTTTGAATTTGCGTTTTTGTTGAATCTTCTAACTTGGCGGCACTTGTAACTTGCGCCCTTTTAATACCGCGCCGCACATCAAGCAAAACATTTAATTGCTTTAAAATTTCATCCGCTAAATCAAAACGCTTTTCTTTGATTAAAACTAATAATAGTGCCCTTGCGATATTGTCCGGTAAAGATTTTTCTATTAAACTTTCTTTAACTTTACTGTTTATTGTCGGGTTTGCTAAATAGGCGGAAATATCTTGAAGGTTTTTTAAACTTTCTTCAAAACTTGCTAAATTATGCGTGGCCTCGTCCGTATTTTTCGCAATACGGTCAAAAGCCTTGGCATAACGCTGGGCAAGAATTAAAGTGCCTGTTTTCATTTTTTAATCTCGTTTAAAAGTTCTTCCACCATTGCCTTATTTGTTTGCATATTGCTTTCTTTTGCTACAAGTTTTTTAGCGGCAAGTAAAGCAGTATCAGCAAGTTCTTTCTTTACTTCGGCGATGGCTTTTTGGGTTTCAAGGTTTATTTCCTCTTTAGCGCGGGCAACAAGGTTTTGTGCCTGATTTTGTGCATCTTGCAAAATTTGTTCCCTTTCTTTTTGGGCTGCTTTTGTTGCCTCCTCAAGGCGCAAAGCCGCATTTTTTGAGGAATTTTCCAACTCGCGTTTTAAATTTTCCTCAATTTGTTTAGCTTCGTCTTTGGCACTTTGGGCGGCTATAATATCGTCGGCAATTTTCTTTTCCCTAGCCTCTATTGCGGAAATTATGGGTTTCCACGCAAATTTAGCAAGCAATAAAGCAAGCAAAGTAAAATTGACGATGGTCCAAAAAATCAGCCCAAGGTCCGGCTGTAAAAGTTTTTCCATATATTTATTTATTTACCAACATAAATAAAATGGCTAAAGCAAAGAAGGTAGCTCCTTCAACCAAAGCTGCGGCAATAATCATTGTAAGCCTTGCGTGCCCTGCAACTTCCGGTTGTCTTGCACCGGCTTCCAAAGCTGCTGCACCGATTTTACCAATACCGATTGCTGCACCTATAATTGCTAAGCCTGCACCAATTCCTATTCCGATATATTTAAGTTCCATACTATTCTCCTTTAATGTACTTCAAGCTGTAATGAGGTAAAAATAACGCTAAGCAAAGTAAAAACATAAGCCTGAATTACAGCAACAAGCAACTCTAAAATACTAACAAAAAGCGTCATGGTTATTACCGGCGCTACTGATACAAACCCAGCTTTAATACTATTCATACCGATAATAAAGATAAAAGAAATTAGACTAATCAACATAATATGCCCGGCTGTCATATTCGCAAATAAACGGATGGCCAAAACAAAAATTCTAATAATCAAACTCAAAACTTCCAAAGGGAACATCAAGGGTATAAGCCACCACGGCACACCTCCCGGAATAAATGTTTTTGTAAAACCCCAAAAACCGTTATTTTTTATACTTTGCCCGACAATTATAAATAAACTGATTAATGCAAGCCCGGCAGTAACAGAAATATTTGCGGTAACCGTCCTTGCCCAAGGCAACATACCAAGGTAATTTGAAAATAAAATGAATATAAATAAACTACAAAAGAAAGGTACTAATTTACGGCCTTTTTCGTGGAGATTTGGGAGGACAAGGTCATCACGGACAAACATTACAAACATTTCGGCTACTGTTCTTAAACGCCCTGTTTTTCTATGGGCTGCGAAAATAAAAACAAACAAAATGACAGCACTTACAATTAACATCATTAAAGAAACTTGAGTTAAAGGTAACCCAAAAAAATTCAAACTGTGATCCAAAATATGATGTTCTAAAATTTCATCTATCACTTTTTATCCCTTTATTCTGTTCGTCTAATTTTTTGCCGTAATTTAGAGCCGTTTTTACCAAAATATATAAACCTACGGCAAAACCACTTGCAACTCCAAGTAAAACACAAAGCGGAGATGTATCAAATTTCTTATCTAAAAAATATCCGGCATAAGTTCCAATGAGCATAATCAAGCAAAATTCTATGCCAAGACCAATAGCTATAATATGGTCTTCTTTCCTCATAAATACATTGTAACACTTTTAGAGATAAAATGTAAGAGAAAATTCATAAAAAAAGAGGAAGTATTAAAACTTCCCCTTTTCAAGTAACAATTATTCAAAACAACTTAATCAAAAATTGTGTTGAGCTGCCTGGAAACGCGGTAAAAAGTTGCGCATTTTGGCATATCTTTTAAGCGCTTTGCACCAATATAAGTCATGCAACTTCTTATGCCACCCAAGATGCTCAAAATTGTCGGTTCCAAAGGCCCGCGTAAAGGTAAATTAACTTCTTTACCCTCGCTTGCGCGGTACTTTTTCATGCCGCCGTAATGTTCTTCCTGGGCATATTGGGAACTCATACCATAAAACTTTTTATATGTTTTTTCTTCCAATTTTACCTGGTAAGCATTTGGGCCCACAGGTTCAAGTTCATTTGTTTGGAAGGTTTTTGTGCAAACTACACCGCCGCTTTCATCATGCCCGGCAAGCATACCGCCAAGCATAATAAAATCAGCACCTGCGCAAAAACTTTTGCATAAATCGCCGGCAACAGTGCAACCACCGTCAGCGCAAACCATACCACCGACGCCATGTGCGGCATCTGCGCAATCAACAACTGTGGAAAATTGCGGCCTGCCAACACCGGTTAATTTGCGTGTTGTGCAAACAGAACCGGGGCCAATACCTACTTTAACGATATCGGCACCACTGATAATTAAGTCCTCACACATATCACCTGTTACGACATTGCCTGCCATAATTAAACAGTCGGGATAAGTTTTGCGAACGCGCTTAACGTAATCTATCAAATAAGGTGAATAACCGTTTGCGACATCAATACAAATATTATTTACGAGTTTGCTTTTCATGATAACTTTTAATTTTTCAAAATCTTTATCATTAACCCCGGTGGAAATAAACATCAAATCATTATTACCATGTTCTTTCTTATTTTGTTTTAAAAATTTTAAAAGTTCTTCAGTAGAATAATGTTTATGCAAAGCGGTAAATAAATTATTTGCCTGCATAACCTTGGCGATTTCAAAAGTACCTGTTGTTGCCATATTGGCAGCAACTATACCTGTTGCTTTAATTGTTTTGGGGCACCATTTAAAAGTGTATTCTCTTATAATATTAACTTCAGAGCGTGATGTTAAGGCTGAACGTTTGGGCCTGAGTAAAACATCACAATAGTCTAATTGTAGATCATCATAGATACGCATAAGTCCTCCTAGGGCATATATATAGATTTTATAAAATAATGCGCTATTGTGCAAAGGAATTAAAAGAACCGCCCAATATTTATCTATTGAGCGGTCCTTTATCTTATTAAAGCCGGTAGCAATTTATTAATATATCACTACTTATTCTCCTTTTTTGCATTAGCATTGTTTCCGCCAAAACTTATTCTTACTCCGGCATTAAGGCCCCAACCGCTTATTTTATTGCCGGACTCATAAGTTCCTAAAGCATGCCAATATAAATTATCGGCTAATTGCATATTTATACCTGTGGCTATTTCAAAACTGCCGCCATTAAGTGAGGTTTTAGCTGTGGCACCGTCATATCTTACTTTACCTCTTCCGGCAAATTCTTGATTATATGCAAGTTCCAAAAGTGGTTGTATCAGTAATTTACTATTCATTTCTTTTGTATACGTAAACATGATGGCTGCTTTACCTGCAAAATAATTCACTGAATCATAAGTTAAATTGCCGACACCGTTTGTAACAGGAGTACTATCTTTGTTTGCGTTCATATAAGAAATTTCCGCTTTTGGTTGTAATTTAAAATCTGTTTCAATATCTATATTTTTACCGACTTCAAGGCTTGTTGTAAACAAATTGCGTTTTACATCAAAATTAAGAAATGTATCGCTTGCTGTATGGACTGTATTTTCTATTTTTGTCCAGAAATTTCGTGCAGCAAGGTCAATAAACCATCCCTTTTCGTTCGTCATTGTAGCGTAAATGCCAATACTTGGGGCATTACCTTTGCCATTATTGTTATTTCCGGAACTGTTTTTGGTTTTTATCGAGTCTGACTGTAAATATCCTATCATTACACCGGCATATAATTTTGTCGGCTCATCTGCTTTGAACAACCAGTCATAACCTGCTTCTACGCCAAATAAAGACATATCTGTTTTGATTAAATCATCTACTGTCATATCTTTATAATAAATCCTTGACCAAACACCCTGTTTTTTGTTTGGGTTATTCATATCATGCAGTTCTCCCATACGTTTATTGAGGGAGTTCATGCCGGTTCTTGCCATTACGGCATTTAGTGACGGGATATTCAACATAGTTTTAAAGGTATCGGTCAATTCTCCGGTAGATCTCAAATAATAATCCGGGTCATTTTCATTTTGGAAAAGTTTATATATGTAAGCCCCTTCATCCCATTTACCACCACGTAAGGAGAATGTTCCTCCGCCTGTATTAGCAGAGTCAAAATCTATTAAAAGGATACCGTCTCCCGTTGTTTGATTTGCGGTGTTGCCGAGATTTGTAAGAGTCAATATAGAATTACCCGTATAAGTACCAGTTATCGAAATTTGGTCTGCGGTTTGATCTTCTAAATTAACACCCATGGAAATATTTGCATTGTTTGCAGAAAGATTTTTGAATCCTACTGAAAAAGGAGAATTGCCTTCATGATTAAATATAAGATTTCCATTATCTAACGCGGTTGTTCCCTGCAAAGTATTCGAATCGGCAATTTGCAAAGTACCATTAGCTCCGGTGTTAGTATAATCTTCCAAATATCCACCGGAAGCCAAAATTACTGTACCTCCATTGTTAGATGTGTTCAAAGAAACGCCGGTACTTCCAATATATTGCTGTCCACTGTTGATGGTTGTATTTACTGCCGAACCATGCTCAATTTGTTGATAGCCACCATTATCAACGATAGTATCTGTCGCAGTTCCTCCAAGTGAGATAACTTGTGTGCCGCCGCTGGCAACAGTTATACTTGTTGCAGAACCCCAAACGGTTTGTAAACCGCCGCTATTAACTGTTGTGTCTATTGATGAGCCGCCCAGTAAAATTCTTTGTTCTCCGCCGGAATTAACGATGGTAGTTATTGCATTGCCGCCTTCGTATACATATTGCGTAGCACTGTTACCAATAGTTGTACTTGTTGCAGAAGCATTGTCGTAAATATACTGTCTACCGTAGGAAGTAATATCTGTATTCATTGCAGAACCGCCAGAGTTGATATATTGTCTGCCAGCACTGTCAATAAAAGTGTTTGTCGCCGAACCGTCTTCATAAATGTATTGATAACCGCCATCAATGTATGTATCTGACACATTGGCGGAATAAACATGTTGATAACTGGCGGAATTGATTGTTGTGTCACTAGCATAACCACCGCTATAAACATATTGATAACTGCTGGAATTGATTATTGTGCCACTAGCATAACCGCTATCATAAACATATTGATAGGTAGCACCATTTATAGTCGTACTGATTGCAGTACCGCCATTATAAACATCTTGATGACCGCTTTCAATGATTGTATTTACAGCAGAACCCGTGCCATAAACCAATTGAACACCGCCATTAATGATTGTATTTGTGGCTAAACCGTTATCTTCAATATATTGTGTCCCACCATTAACGATTGTACTGTTTACAGTACCCCCTCCATAAACATATTGTACAGCAGAATCATTTAGTGAAGTATTTATGACACTACCGTAATAGTGAACAATCTGTAAGCCGTTATCATTAATGGTCGTATTTATAGCAGAACCATTAACGACATACTGCGAACCATTGTTATTAATGGTCGTATCTTCTGCTATAGCGCCACTTTGGACTTCTTGTATACTATTATCGTTAATGGTTGTACTTGTTGCGGAAGCACTACTAACAAGGTATTGACTACCATTTCCATTAATGGTTGTGTTCGTTACAACCCCACCGCTAACGTATTGAAAACCGCCATTAATGTTCGTATCCGTGGCCGAACCGCCACTTATTCGTTGGTGTCCTTCTTCTAGTGTAGTATTCGTTGCTAAACCATCTTGTAAAATTACTTGACTACCGTTAGAATTAATAGTTGCATTTATTGAAGAACCGCCATCATAAATATTTTCTGTGCCTCCTGAATTAATTGTAGTAGATATTGTTGTTCCATAATTATCTAAAGTGCTAACCACACTGTTTCCCGTTTCAATACCTACGGTTAAACCTGTTGAAGTTTCCCCTGCACTTACGATTAAATTTGCATAAGCAGGCACCGTGTTATTTAAAAGCATACCTGTCATTGCTGCGGTATAAAGGATTTTTTTGCCACCATTTATAATGCGCATCGGTAGGTTTACTGAGCAGCTACTAAGCTCGGCTTCACTTGTAACTACACTGCGGCTATGGCAGTAAATATCTTCTAATTCTTGTACATAACGGCTAGTGTTCATAACATATCCTCACGTGTTTGAGAATTTTAGTAAATAAAATCTTTTGTTCCCGATTTTTCTCTTATAATTTTTAGGGAACACACCGACATTATAGAAAATACTTCGTTAATATTCAAGTTAAAAAATATTACCTTTAATACTTTAAATTTGCTATCATTATGATATATGGATAAAAGCATTGATTCAGTAAATGAATATTTCAAAGAAGTAGGCACCCTCGTCAAACAAATTGATAGGGAAAAGGAGGCCGTCCTTTGGAAGAGATACAAAAAAGGGGACCTTTCCGCGCGTGATGAATTATTTAAATTACACTTACGCCTTGTTATACCTACAGCCCGTCGTTTTTTACGCCCAGGCTGTGATTTGATGGACCTTGTGGAAGAAGGTAATCTGGGTTTACTTCAGGCAATAGAGAAATTTGATTACAAATTAGGTTATCGCTTTTCCACTTATGCGATACATTGGATAGAGCAATTTATCCGCCGATCTGTCGAAGAGCAAGCAACAAATATTAAAATTCCGCAACATGCTTGGGAAAATTTAAGGACATGGAGCAAAGCTTTAGAAAAGTTAAAATCAAAACTTAACCGCGAACCTACATTGAATGAAATTGCCCATGAACTTGATATAACGGCAAAACAAGTGGTGTCCATTTTAAACACCTTAAATGCTGCTTACGGTATTGATTCGCTGTCCAACTTAGTGCAGAGCGATGAAGACAGTCTAACACTTGAAGAAACGTTAAGTGACGAGAGCAGGAGCAATCCGGACCATTTAATACTTATGCAATCTTCTAAGGAAGAAATCAAAAAAATCTTGGAAGATTTACCGGAACGCGACAGGGAAATATTACTCTTGCGCTACGGCCTTTCGGCAGAAAGCCCTGATACTTTGGCAGATATTGCAGATAAATTAAAAATTTCCAGGGAACGCGTTAGGCAAATTGAAGAACGCGCCGTTCGCAAAGTGCGCCAAAAAGCATTGGAACTAGGTTTGATTGAGGAAGAGAAAAAACAAAATAAAGCCATCAATTTCCATACTGGTACACAAATTAAACAAGCAACTGATATTTTAGGTAACGAAATTGCAAGGAGTCCGCTTGCCAAATTAATCAAGAAGGCGAAAAAACTTGCAAAAGATGTCATGTCAAAAAAGATTTCAAAAAATACCAAAACAAAAAAGAAAAACAAAAAAAGTAAGAGGTAATTATGTCTAAACAGGAAGAAGTTTTAAATATTATACGTGCAATACCGGACTATCCGAAACAAGGTATAATTTTCCGTGATATTACACCTTTACTCGGGCATGCGGAACTTTTTAAATATGTAATTGATGAACTTGCCGATTTTTGTAAAAATCAGGGCATAACAAAAATTGTGGGGATTGAATCCCGCGGTTTTATTTTCGGCGCACCTTTGGCTTATGCTTTGGGTATCGGTTTTGTACCAATACGTAAGAAAGGTAAACTGCCTTACAAAAAAATTGCAGCCAGTTTTACGCTTGAATACGGTACAGATACCATTGAAATGCATGAAGATGCCTTAACCAAAGACGATAAAGTTATCTTGATTGATGACCTCCTTGCTACCGGCGGTACAACCCGCGCCGGGCTTGAACTTATAAATAAACTCGGTGCGAAAACTGCTTTTTGCTTATACGTAATTGAACTTACTGCCTTGCAAGGCGGCAAAACTTTAAATGTTCCGTATAAGAGTTTAATTAAGTATTAATTTTATTAACTTAAATGACGAAACCCACTCAAAAGAGTGGGTTTTTTATTAGTTTAATATAGTTTTACCTTGCAGAACTTTTACGGAATTTAAAAAAGAAAATTATACTTCCCAAACAAGCACCCAAAGTATCCATTAACATATCTTTTTGGGCATCCCAAATATCACCCTGTGAGCCTAAAAAAGCAAGGCCGACATCCCCCCCATCAACGACAGCATATATCCATTCCAATAATTCCCAGAAATTTGCCAAAGCCATAATGAATATTATTCCAAAAAACGCTGCAAATTTAAGTGATGATATAAGGTGTTTCCTATATACGAACTCACAAGCCAAAAAGGAACTTATCCCAATTATAAAATGAGCAAATCTATCAAAATTATTCCTTTCTATTCCAAAAAATTCCATTACATTTAAGAAAGGCACTCTTTCAAAAGTGTAACATGCCCCTATTGTATGCAAGAAAATCCATAAAAACACGATAAAATAAGCTAAATTAGAAAACCGAAATTTTTTATAAGTTAAGCTTAATAACAAAACTGCAAAAACAACGCTGGAAATTTCCACGTACCAAACATTTACATCATAGGCATAAAAATAAGACCATAAAAACTCAAGAAACCAAATACATAATAGTACTAAAGGAAAATTGAAATATTTTTTCATAGCACACCTCTTTTATCTTAATAAAACGAGTATTGGAATAATTTAATTTTAGCATTTTCAAAAAACAAATATATAGTATAATATGGGTATTAGATAAAAATGGTATAGGAGATAAGTGTGAGCAGAAAAATATTAAAAGTATTGATTTCTATTTTATTTTTGGCGGCAGCTGCCGTCGCGGCTGTCTTTTCTATAAAAAGTTTTTTTCCGGAATTATTTGAGCAAGTGAAATACGGAGTAAAACGTATTGTAGGAGAACCTGCCCGCAAAACACCTGCCTTTAAAAAAGATAACCTGGAAAATAACAACGAAGTAAAACCTGTTGGGGTACAAACCTCAAGTCCTAATACACTTAAAAGACCACCTTATCGCCGAGATGTGACAGGTGCATACGGTGTTGCTCCTGTTCGTCCAATAGATGTCGGAAGGGCTAAATACGGTGTTGCGCCTGTGCGCCCGATACCCGTATATGACGATAATACGGAAAAATATGGTGTTGCTCATATTCAAAAACTGGAACAAGAAAATTTGCTGAAAAATCAAATTGTTTACGATGTAGAAGAATTAGGCCAAGATCTAAAAAAATAAATGCCGATATTTCCTAAAAAATTATATAGCGTTGTGTGGGAGTTAACTTTAAAATGTAATGCACATTGTCAGCATTGCGGCTCTTCCGCCGGAAAAACAAGGGAAAAAGAGTTAACCCTAGAAGAAAATCTCCGTATCTGCGACCAACTTATAGAGTTAAAATGTGAAAGAATCAATCTTATGGGCGGGGAATTATTTTTGAACCCGGACTGGAAAAAGATTGCCGCGTACCTCTCAAAAAACGGTGTTTTGGTTTCAATTATCACTAACGGAATTTTATTAAATCAAGAAAATCTTGATTTCCTTAAAAAAATAAATACCGAAACTATCGGCCTAAGCATTGACGGCGGCCTTGCGCAAACGCATGACGATGTCAGGCGCGTTCCGGGCTTGTTTAACAAGATTTTTGAAAATATGCCAAATATTTTAAAAGCCGGCATACCCGTCGTAGCAATAACCACTTTAACAAAAAAGAATATTTTAGAATTAAATATTTTAAAACAAAAACTTTTGGATGCCGGTTTTAGGGGGTGGCAATTCCAGATGGCGGTTCCTTATGGCAGAATGGCAGAAAAGTTTTTGTTAAGTAAAGAAGAATATTATATTGCAGGGCTTTTCGGCGCAAAAAATAAATTGGCTATTCCGCAAAGTAAATTTCAAATAACTTGTATGCACGATTTCGGTTATTATTCAAAAGTAATTCCAATTAGGCAAAAACTTTTTGCTTGGAAGGGTTGCCCTGCCGGAAAATCGGGCCTTGGTATACGCAGCGACGGCAAAATACACGGCTGCTTATCTATGCAAAATGATAAATTTGCGGAAAGAGATTTTAGAAAAGAAACCCTAAAAGAAATTTTTTATTCCAAAAATTTTTGCACTTGGAACAAACGTTTTAGTAAATATAAAAAACTGGGCGGCTTTTGCAAAGAATGTGAATACGGTTTAATTTGTTTGGGCGGTTGTTCCGACACCGCACATTCGGTAACCGGGAATGTAGGTGATAATCCTTTTTGTTATCATGCAATAGAAGTTGCCTACAAAAACTTAAAACCCACAAATGATTTTGAGGCGATATTTAAAAGCATTACCCAAGGCAAATTGGCGGACGACGGTAAATTTTACCTTAGTACAAAGGAAGAACTGACAACTGACTTAATTGACAAACTTAATATAACTGCCCAGCAAAAACAACTTCTAAAATTACTGACGGATTGAAATTTGCGTTAAACCAATAAAAAAGATATAATATTAGTACAGATTGGAGTCATGGTGTAGCCTGGTTAACACGCTGCCCTGTCAAGGCAGAGACCGCGGGTTCAAATCCCGTTGACTCCGCCATTTAAAAGCACCCTTTTGGGTGCTTTTTGATTTTTTAACATAAAATTGTAGTGCAAGAGTATAGTTTCGCATTGCGCAGCAAATTTAAGATGATTTTTGATTTTCTCTTTGACGACGAATACCAAGAAGTATAGGAGCGAAGCGATTTTCGGTATTCTAGGAAAAGAAAAATAAAAAAGGGCTTAAATTTGCAAGCACGTTATATGCGTACGACAATATAATGCGGAAACACAACACGTAAAAATATTACATCTTTATATTTGCTAAAATATATATGTATGGACAATCCAGACTTCCTTAGTCCTCTTGATGCGCGCTACCAAAGCGCTCTTCTGCCGCTTTCAAAATGTTGCGGACAGAATTGTTTAATAAAAAATCGTGTTAAAGTTGAAACGGAATATTTTATTTTGCTTTCTTCATTAGGTTTACCTGACTTAAAGTTAAATAAACAGGAAATCGACTATATTCGCGATTTACAAAATTTAAGTGCGCAAGATCTAGGTATTATCAATGCTATTGAAAATACCGGTTATAAAAATATCCCGGCAACACACCACGATGTAAAAGCAATAGAATATTTTTTAAAAATTAAATTTCAGGTACATAAAACTTTAAAAAACAAAACGGAGTGGTTACATTTTGCAATAACTTCGGAGGATACAAACTCCCCGGCACATGCTTTGATTTTAGCAGACGGTTTGCAAAATGTTTTAATACCTACATTAGAAAATTTACTCAAAAATTTAAAAACTCTTGCGCGCAAAGAAGCTAATAGCCCCATGCTTGCAAGGACACATGGCCAAGCGGCAGTGCCGACTACATTTGGAAAAGAAGTCGCTGTTTTTGCAAGCCGTTTGCAAAAACAAATTGCAACTTTAAAGAATTCAAAACCCACTTGCAAATTCAGCGGCGCGGTAGGGAATTTTAATGCACATTATGCCGTTTTCCCAAATATAAATTGGCAAAAAATTGCGCAAAATTTAATCAAAAAATTAAATGAAGAGCGCGAAATTAAGATTGAACTTTCCCACTTAACAACACAAATTGATAATTATGACAATTTCGCTGAAATTTTTGATAATATTACACGTATAAACAATATTTTGCTTGATTTATCCCAAGATTTTTGGCGTTATATTAGTGACGGCTGGATTAAACAACAAATTGTTAAAGGCGAAATCGGCTCATCTACCATGCCACAAAAAATTAACCCGATTTTCTTTGAAAATGCCGAAGGCAATTTGGGGCTTTCAAATGCTATACTAAAATTTTTAAGTACAAAATTACCTGTTAGTCGCTTGCAACGAGATCTTTCAGGCTCAACGGTAATACGCAATATTCCCGTTGCTTTAGCGCATAGCTTACTTGCCTATCAAAATTTAATAAAAGGTCTAAATCGCATTGTTTTTGACCATCAAAAAGCCCTTGAAACTTTAAAACAAAACCCGCAAATACTTGCGGAATATTTCCAAACTTTACTTCGGGCAAACGGCATAGATAATGCTTACGAAATAATTAAAGACTTAACAAGAACTTATAAATTTTCAAAAGAAGATTTAGATAATTTTTTAGCAAAACAAAAATTAAATAAAGATTTAAAAAATAAAATTAAACAAGCAAAAGCGGAAAACTATTTGGGTATTTCCCCTTTGCTTGCTAAGGAGATAAAATGATTGATATAGTTTGCGGCGGCCAAGCCGGCGACGAAGGAAAAGGCAAAATCGCGGCCTATTTATCTTATAAAGGCAATTATGCATATTGTGTACGCGTGGGCGGCCCAAATGCCGGGCATACCGTTGAACAAGATGGCCATAAATATACTTTAAAAAATATTCCCTCCGGTTTCTTGAATCCAAACACTAAGCTTGTTTTAGGTGCAGGCGCTTATACAAAAACCGACTGGCTTTTAAAAGAAGTTGAACTCACTAACACTAGAGACCGCCTTATAATTGACCCTTATGCCGTTTTAATTACCGATGAAGAAACCAAAGCCGAACAAGATGCCGCACACTTTATGAAACATATCGGCAGTGTAGGTACAGGCCTTGGGCAAGCAGTAAAAAACCGCATTGAAAGAAGACAAGTTAAATTTGCAAAAGATGAACCTTTACTTAAAGATTTTATTTGTGAAGTACCGGAGCTTTTAAACAAAGCTTTAGATAAAGGTGAACACATTTTGCTTGAAGGCACACAAGGTATAAAACTGTCTTTACTTCACGGGGAATATCCTTTTGTCACTTCACGCGACACAACCGCTTCAACATTCCTTGGTGAAGCAGGCCTTGGACCAAAAAGTGTTCGTGATGTCTATGTAGTGTTTAAACCCTATATTACACGCGTCGGACCGGGTCCTCTTGAAAAAGAAATTTTTGATGAATCAGACCTTGAAATTTACCATACAAAAGGACGCGAAATCGGCTCAGTCAGCAAAAGGCTGCGCCGTGTAGGTGCTTTTGAAAAGCGCAGTGCAGCACGCGCTATTATGATAAATAATGCTACCAAAATCGCAATTACACATATTGACATGTTTGAAGGCAATAATGCAGTAAAAAAATATGAAGATTTTACCGCAGAAGCCAAACAATTTTTGGAAAACATTAAAGAACTTTCAAAGGAAATATATCCACACCCGGCACTCAGCATAATTTCCACCGGTGCTGATATGGAAGATACTTTGGTTTTAAATTAAAAGGAGAATATATGGCAAATTACACAACAACAAAATATGTCCCAAGCGGTTTTATTTTGGGAAAAGTATTGGCGGCAATATTTGTTTTATTGCTTGTAATAACTGCATTTAGCAGTTATTTTACTGTTGATGCAGGGCAATCTGCAATCAAACTGCGCTTCGGTAAAATTGTGGGTTCTTATGAAGAAGGTTTACATTTTAAAATTCCCTTCGTTGATACAATTGAAAAATTTTCCACCCGCGTTAATAAAGATACTATTGATACAGAGGCATTTTCTCGCGATTTGCAGACAATCAAGGTCGGCTTGGCCGTAAACCATAGAATTTTGCCGGAAACGGTTGTTTCTATTTACCGCAACTTGGGCAGAAACTATGTGCAAACCGTTTTAACACCTATGGTGGAAGAATGGATTAAAGCCATTGTTTCCAAATATTCTGCGGAAAGTTTAATTTCAAACCGCGTCGAAGTAGCCCGTGAACTTGATACAATTTTAAAAGAAAAAATGCAGGAAAAGCAGGTAATAGTCTCTGATATAGCTATTGTTAATTTTGATTTTTCCCCGCAATTTTTAAAAGCAGTAGAAGATAAACAAATCGCCGAACAAGAGGCAAAACGCGCAACAAACTTAGTTGAAAAAGTTAAAAAGGAAGCCGAACAACAGGTTTTAAAAGCCAAAGCAGAAGCGGAAAGTTTAAAACTTCAAAGGCAAGTTATTACACCGGAACTTTTAAAACTCAAAACTATTGAAAAATGGAACGGTCAATTACCGACATATAACGGCGGTGATTTGCCTTTCATAATGGTTAAATAAATATTAGCTATAAAAAAAATCCTCCGCAAAAACGGGGGATTTTTTATTTAAATTAAAACGAACATTCATATCGTTAAGGTAAATGTGCCAAAATTTTACTCAACGACCTATGGATTTTCTTCTTCAAGGAATTCGATATCTAGGTCTTGAAAATCTTCTGCATACTCACCATGTTCGTTAGCGTACCTTTGTTGGGCCTGAGCTATCGCTGATAATTGCTCCTCCACTTCGGCATATTTTGCTCTCTCAACTGCCTTCATATATTGAGGAACGGCAATCGCAACCAAAATACTTATTATCAAAATTGCTACTAAAAGTTCCAGCAAGGTAAACCCTTTGTTCATACTATTTTTAAACATAAAATGTATCCTCCATTAATACTGCCACAATATAATTATAACGTAAAAAAAGATAAATTTCAATCCCATAGAGGTAATTCCCTTCAACCACACAAAAAATATCCCCCGTAGGAAGGGGGATATTGTTTAATTAAATACTTCTTTTATGGAAGTTCTTCTTTTTTGTCTTTTCCCTGGATGCTTATTACTTCTTCAAGTTTGTCCTTGACATCTTCCGGTATATTTATCTCTTTGTTGATTCCAGCTGATCCACAGCTTTTACAAGTTTCTAATGCTTTACAGCCTTCTTTACCGTCAAGACTTAAAATACCGCTATCATCACAGGTGTAGGCTTTACCATCCAATTTAAACGATTCACACTTTACGTTGTCCTTTTCGTCAAGGTCTTCACAGAAACGTTTACCTGAGGATAAGTCTTCGTATATAGCATACAAAGATTTCCCGCCTTTAATTCTTTCAATCACAACAAAGTTATCCTTGTTGACACTTTCAATTGAAACAGCAAAGTTCCTAGTAGAAAACACAGGGCCTTTGACCGCTTTTAATTTGCCTTCTTCTTTAAGTTCTTTAAGCTCCTCTTTCTCTTTCTGTTTGAATTCCTCTGCTACTTTTTTATCCTCTGATTTGCTCTGTGCCTTTGTCTGTGCTGCAGCAGGTACGACCAAAAGGCCTACCAACAACACTACTGCCATAAGTTCAATCAAATTGAACCCTTTTTTCATTTTATCTATAAACATATGTATCTCCTCCTTTAAGACCATATTATTCCTACATAATAATTATAACGCAAAAATCGGAATTTTTCAAGCCCCCGCGTACAAATAAATATCCCCCGTTCTCATGGGGGATATTTATTTGTGCAATGGTTTTTAAGCAATATATCAAAATAAATGCTTATGTAGATAAAATAATTAAGATTACCCGCGGCCGATTTTTTTAGATATTTCTGCTAAAGTTAGATTTAACATCGTCGGCCTGCCATGTGGGCAATGTAAGGCATCTTTACAGGTTTTTAAATTTTCAAGTAAGGCCTCAGCCTCTGTTTGTGTTAAATGCTCACCCGCTTTGACTGCTTTTTTACAAGCCTTTGTTGCAATAAATTTATGCCTAAATTCATTATCGGTTTTTAAAGGATTTCCGGCACTCTCGGCAAATGATACAATAAATTCTTTAATTTCCTTTTCCCCCATTTTAAGAAGGGCAGGGGTGGAACTTACAAGTAAAACCGTTCCGGAAAATTTGGAAACTTCAAAACCGGTTTCCTTTAAAAAACTTTCCCAATTCAAAACTGTTTCCAGTTTACTTGCCGGCAAATCAATATTCAAAGGAAACATTAAAGGCTGACGCGCTACTTCCCCTTTTGAAATAAGTTCACAAAATTCCTCAAAATAAATACGTTCCTGTGCGGCGTGTTGGTCTATTATGAGCAAACCGTCGCATTCCTCAAAAAGCAAATAACTGTTACGAAGTTGCCCTAAATATCTATAAGGCCCATGCCACCAGGAAGGTTGATTTTTAGCAGGAACTGCGTGTACTTCTTCATTAGTTTCATGATTTTTAGGTTCATCAAAGTTATATAGAACAGGATCTTCATGCTCAAAAGTTTTAAGATTCGGCACCGGGGAAGTTTGAAGTAAAGTCGCTAATTCTGCCGCTACATTTAACTTCGGTTTATTTTCAAAAGTTTTTTGCGAAATGATATTTGCCTTCGGTATTTGCGGAACAGTTACCGGCTTGGTTAAAGTAATTTCCGCTTTATCTTGAGTTTTTAACAAAGCTTGAGAAATCGTTTTATACAAGAAATTAAAAATATCATTTTCAAAAGCAAATTTGACTTCGCGTTTTTGAGGATGAATATTAACATCAAAATCTGCCGGATTTAAAGTTAAATAAATTATTGCACAAGGATATTTATTTTGAGCTCTGAAAGGCTGATAGGCTTTAAATAGTGCCTGATGCAAGACCTTACAAGTAACCGGGCGTTTGTTAATGAAAAAATATTGTAAATTCCTGCTTGCACAAAGTTTATGCGCCGGTGAAACAAGGGCTTTAAAACCAAAATTTTTATCTTCTAAATAAATTAAATCCTTTGCCGTTTCTTGGCCGATGATTTGACTTACCCTTTGCCTAATACCTTCTTCTGTATCCTGTACGGTAGATAAATTGTAAACCGGTGTATTATCGGTTTTAACTTTTAATGTAACATTTAAATTCGCCAAGGCGACTTCTTCCACAATAGTTAAAAGATGGCTGCGTTCAACGGAATCGGATTTTAAAAATTTTAAACGTGCCGGGGTATTATAAAATAAATTTTCAACTTCTACGGTAGTACCTTTAATTTCAGGGGCAGCGGTTTGCTGCAAAATTTTGCCGCCTTCGGCTTTAATTTGAGCCCCTTTTGAACCTTCCTGAAAACTTGTCAAAGTAAGTTTACTGACTGCTGCTATTGAAAATAGGGCTTCCCCCCTAAAACCGAAGGTATGCAAATTATTTAAGTCGTCAAACTTAGAAATTTTGCTTGTGGAATGCCTAAGCAATGCGGTTTTTAAATCTTCTTCTTTTATGCCACTTCCGTTATCATTCACACGTATCAGCTTTTTACCGGCATTAACAATATCAATATTTATTGCAGTTGCACCGGCGTCAATAGAATTTTCAAGCAATTCTTTAAGAACACCTGCAGGGCGTTCAATAACTTCGCCTGCGGCGATTTTGCTTGAAGTTAAAAAATCTAGAACTTTAATATCACTCATCTATTCTCTTCTTCCAATTTTCAATTAAAGATAGTGCTTGAAGCGGTGTAATTTCATCAGTACGTACCATTTTAATTTCTTCTAAAATGGGGCTTGAAAATAAATCCATAGAATTTTTTTCTTTTTCTACAATTCCGAAATTTTCACGCCCGCCCAAGTCTTTTAAAATTTTTCTTGCACGCAAAATACAACTTTGCGGTAAACCGGCAATTTCTGCGACATGTATACCATAAGATTTATCCGCAGCACCGGGTTTAACTTCAAACAGAAAATTAAGTTTTATTTCACCATCTGTAGTTTTAAATTCTTCTGCGCGAACATGAAAATTCTTAATTTTTGAATATTTCTTTTCAAGTTCAGTCAACTCAAAATAATGCGTTGCAAATAAAACTTTAGGGCCTTGGCCTTGGCTTTTGTATAAATATTCCGTTATAGCCCACGCAATAGAAATACCGTCAAAAGTGGATGTACCGCGGCCGACTTCATCAAGCAAAACTAAAGTTTTCGGCGTTGCACTTGCCAAAATATTTGCGGCCTCGCGCATTTCCACCATAAATGTTGAATCCCCGCGGCTTAGGGCATCTTGGGCGCCGATGCGGGTTAATATCTTATCTGTTATCGGTATTTGCGCTTCCAAAGCCGGTACAAAACTTCCCATTTGCGCCATCAAAACAATCAAAGCAGTTTGTTTTAAATAGACACTTTTACCGCCCATATTAGGGCCGGTTATTAAAATAATTTGCGGCCCGTCCCCGCCGATAAATAAATTATTTGGCACAAAACTGCCTGCCGGTATAACTTGTTCGACAAGCGGATGACGGCCCTTTTCTATAATCAAACCTTCATTACTGTCAACGATTTTTGGGCAAGTATAACCGCCGTTTTTTGCCGCGACTGCAAGGGAATAAAAACAATCAATCTCAGCAATATTTGCTGCTACTTCTTTTAAGAGTGCGGAATTTGTAAAAAGGTATTTTCTTATTTCATCAAAAATGGCACTTTCAAGCCTTAAAGATTTTTCTTCCGCTGATAATATTTGGCCTTCAAGTTGTTTTAACTCTTCCGTTATAAAGCGTTCGGCATTAACTAAAGTTTGTTTGCGTGTATAAGTTAAAGGTACTTTTTGTAAATGTGTTTTTGTAACTTCAATATAATACCCGAAAAGTGAATTAAAACCTATTTTTAGGGACGGTATGCCTGTTTTTTCCCTTTCGCGATTTGCAATTTGTTCTAAAACTGCAGAAGAATTTTGTTTTAAATCTCTGAGTTTATCAAGTTCCGCATTATAGCCGGCACGAATAATCCCCCCTTCGCTCATCTTTATAGGTGGGGCTTCATTTATAGCAGTAAAAAGCAAAGCGGAAATTTCTTTGAGTTTAACTAAATTTGATAAAAAAACTTGCTTAAATTTTGGCATTAAATCCGGGTATTTTTTAAACCAATTTTCAAAAGCAAGCAAATTAAATAAAGCTTTTCTTAAACCAGCCGCTTCACGCGGTGTTAAAGAGGAATTTACAACACGTGTCATAATACGCTGAATATCGCAAATTTCACGTAAAATTAACCCAAGGCCATTTTGCGCTTGTTCATTTTGAAGCAAGGACGATATTGCACTTTGCCTAAATATAATTTTCTCTTTATTAAGTAAAGGATGCAGGAGCCACTCCTTTAGTAAACGCGCACCCATTGGCGTCAAAGTATAATCTAAAATACCCCAAAGCGTACTGTTTCTATTTCCGCTTTTGCTGCGCACGAGTTCCAAAGTTTCCACAGCGCTTGCATCAAGTTGCATGTAGGAAGATATTTTACGATAAACGGGAACAAAATATTCTTTAAAACTTTTGTCCGATTGCTCAGCATACTTTAAAGCCCCCAAAGCTGCTTTTAAGGCAAGGGGAGTCTCTTCAAAAACAGATGGCCAGGAATCAGGCATTTCAAGCCCCTCAACACTTGGTATTGAAGAAAATGTTACGCCTTCCGGTAAAAGTAACTTGGTTTGCAAAGTACCCAAATCCTGTTTTGATAAAATAATTTCACTTGGATTAACACTTGCAAGCAAAGAAGACAAATCAATTAAAGACGGATCTTTCTCCCCTTGTGTGAGCCAAAATTCCCCGGTTGAAAATTCAAGGCAGGCAGCGCCCCAAGAATTACGCGATAAAACCAAAGATATCAAAAAATTTGGGTTTTTTGCCTCTAAAATTGTATCTTCAAGCACGGTGCCTGGAGTAATAAAACGCACTATTTTACGCTCAAAAAGTTTGGTTTTAGGGTCAGTTATATTTGAAGTTTGTTCGCAAATTGCAATTTTTTTATTTGCTGCCAAAAGTTTAGCTATATAAGTGTTTGCAGCATGATATGGTACCCCACACATAGGCTCACCGGCACGCGCAGTTAAAGTAAGCCCTAGGATACGGCTGGCCTCTTTGGCATCATCACCAAACATCTCATAAAAATCACCCAGCCTAAAAAACAAAAAGGCATGCGAATAGTGCTTTTTTATATCATAATATTGTTGCATTAGGGGTGTCATAGTTAAATTATAACATTTACAGAGTAAACTTATAGAATAAATTTGCCTGTAACTTCTTGATTTTTTGCTTTTCCGTTGTAGTACCACCAAGGAAAAGTGCTTCCCCTTCAAATAAGCCACCGCTTAATTTTAAACCCCAAGTATCGAATTTAAACCCGACATTTAAGTTAATTTCCTTAGCATAATAGTTGCGGTTATTAATATTATCTTTCCCGGAAGAATATACAAAAACACCAAGATCGCTATACAGAAATGAATATTTACTAAAATTAAAATCTAAAATTGCATAAAATATTTGTGGGCTTGCCGGCAAAACATTATCATAATTCATACCCCCATAAATAATGCCTGTTTGTAATTTATTTGGAAAAGAGTAGAACTTTTCTTTATCGGAAAAGACATAAAAACCTAATTTATTATTTAAAATCCCGGTTTTGTAAACATTTTGGGAATAGAATTCCCCATTGAAAGCATAACCTTTATATGGAATTTGACGTGTGATACTTGGTTTTATAGTTTCTTTTTCCCCTCCGTTTTTGGCACCGTAAAAATGAAGACCGGAAGTTTCAGTCAAAAACAAATCAATACCCGCCCCGAAAACAAAAAGTTTTGAATTTATTTTATCAGTATTTTGCGAATACTTCTTGTTTTGATAGAAATAGAAACCGGATATATTTAACCAACTTAACGGTTTTGCAGTAATATTAGTACCGGACAGTTTGGCTTTGGTGTCATTTTCAATTTGTGACTCTTGCACCAAAAGCAAAGAATAATCTATATATTTACCGGTAAACTTATGCTTTAAACCATCTAAAGAAGTCGGAAGAGCGAGATCTGCAGATAAATTATCACCATAATATATGAAAGGAGCAAGTCTTTCATCAACGAAATCGAAACGACCGAGGTAAAAGTCAAAATTATTAATCTGATAATTTAAATATGCCTGCCAAATTTTTATATCGGTTTGGGTTTTGTCCCTATGGATTGAATAATAAGAAGTCCTAGCATAAGGCAAAAAATTAAAAGATAAATTTTCATTTACATGATAAGCAAAGTCTACATCAAGTTTTAGGTAAGCTGCTTTATAATCACTCAAAAAATTATTCGGCACATTAGCCTTACTGGCAAACAATTTTAATTTTGTGTCAAATTCTATGTCATCATGCAAACCACCTGCCAGCAATGGGGTTGCCATAAACAACAATACCACAGCATAAAATTTAAATAGAATATGCTTTTTAGACATTACACCTACACCAACTGAATATAGGTAAATTTTAGCATTTATATTGTGCTAGCGCACAAAATATTCGAGATAAAAAATTTATTTTTTCTTGCTTTTAATATAATCTAAAACTATTTTTTTGAATTTTCGGCCCCTGTCTTCAAAATCCTTAAATTGGTCAAAAGAAGAACATGCAGGCGAAAGTAGTAGAATATCCCCACGCTTTGCCTGGCTAAAAATATATTCAACGGCATTTTTCAAGTTGCCTTTTTCAATTACCGGGAAATAAGGGCCGATATCTTGCTTAATAATAGGGCTAGACTCGCCGATTAAAACCACTTGTTTACAATATCTTTGAAGATATGGAAGCAGAGGCGTATAAGGTGAACCTTTATGCCTGCCACCCAAAATAAGCCAAATATTATTTGCGCCGTTAAAAGATTTTAAAGCCGGAATAGTACTTTCGATATTTGTTGCTTTGGAGTCATTATAACACTTAATTCCCTTAAACTCTGCAAAATATTCTATTCGGTGTTCAAGGCAATTAAAAATATCAAAACCTTTCTGGACTGCTTTTTGGCTAACACCTCCGGCAAATGCCATTAAAGAGGCTGCCATAGCATTTTCAATATTATGAATACCGACAAGTAGCTTTGGGGGTTTTAAATGCGCACGTGAGGAAAATATAAGTTCATCTCCATCATAAAAAACATCAACCCTAACACTATGTTTAACTTCGGATGAAAATGTTAAAACATGACTTTTTGCCTTTTTTATGAGGCTTACGCAAACAGTATCACCGCCATTGGTAATAAAGAAATCATTTTCGCCTTGTTGTTTAAAAACTTTGCTTTTTGCAAAAATATAATTATCAATACCTCCATGATGGTCTAGATGATCCGGCGTAATATTCAAAAGAGAGGAACAAAAAGGTTTAAAGTAAGTACTATCTTCAAGTTGATAGCTTGACACTTCCAAAACTATCAAAGAATTTTCTTCAATTTTATCTGCATAGCTTGTTAAAGGGGTGCCGATATTACCTGCAACATAAACTTTTTGCTTTGATTTAATTTCTTTTACATGCTCTTTTAAAATTTCACCTAGCATTACCGTAGTGGTACTTTTACCATTTGTACCTGTAACCGCAAAAACTTTGACGCTTTTAGGAATGAAAGCCAAAGCAATTTCAATTTCACTAAATATCGGTTTTTTAAAATCTTTTATTTTCCTGATAACCGCGTCGAAATGGCTAACACCCGGGCTTTTAATAAAAAAATCACAGTCAAAAAATTGTTTTGGGAAACCGCCAGTAAAAACTTCAATACCTTCAAGGCCTACCGGCAAAGGTAAATGACGAGAATCTGCTAAAATCACTTTAAAACCTTGCCTATGCAAAAATTTTGCAGCAGCCTGCCCGCTTTTGCCAAGCCCTATAACACCTGCGGTTTTACCTTTAAATTTTTTGAAACTAAACATAATTTTTAAGGGCTTTTAAGGCCTCTTCCTCATCTGAAAAATGTATTTTGCCGATTGGTAAAATCTGATAATCTTCGTGACCTTTACCGGCAATTAAAACTATATCGCCTGCTTTGGCTTGAGCTATTGCTTTATTTATTGCTTTGCGCCTGTCAAGTTCCACTTCATAATTTTTATTTTCGCCGACACCTGCCAAAATATCTTTCAAAATATTTTGCGGATCTTCACGGCGCGGATTATCGTTAGTAATAATAACCCAGTCGCTGTTTTTTACCGTGCAAGCACCCATTAAAGGACGTTTTGTTGTATCGCGCTCGCCACCGCAACCAAAGACAGTTATAATTTTACCTCTTCTGTAAGGTTTAACGGTATCAAAAGCACGCAGTAAAGCCTCTTCCGTATAGGCAAAATCTACAAAAACATAAAAGGGCTGGCCTACTTTTATGGCTTGCATGCGGCCTGCAACACCCTGCAACTTTGCAATACCTTTGATTGCGGTTTCTAATTTTATTCCGTAAGTACTTGCCGCCGCAATTGCCGCCAAAGCATTATAAACATTATGTGCACCAAGTAAATTTATTTTGGCTTTTTGACCGTTTACTTCAAAAGTCACACCATCTAAAGACGGGCAAATATTTGTTGCCACAAAATCTGCTTTACACTTTTTTATTGAATAAGTTAAAACTTTGATTTTACCTTCAAGCATTTTATAAAGTTTTTGCCCATACTCGTCGTCAATATTTATAATTGCCGTTTTGTTTTGTTTTGGGTTTTGGGGGTTAAGTAAACTTTCAAAAAGTTTATATTTTGCTTTAAAGTAATTTTCAAAAGTATGGTGAAAATCTAGGTGATCGCGTTGCAAATTTGTAAAAATTGCCGTGTCAAAATTAACGCCTTCAACGCGTTTTAACTCAAGCGCATGGGAAGAAACTTCCATAATGCAACTGTCCGCTTTCCGGTTAACCGCAGTATGTAAAATATTTTGCAAAGTTAATGCGGCAGGTGTCGTATTGGGGGCTTTGCTTAAAACTTGGCGGTTAATCCTGTAATTTATTGTACCCAAAACTGCCGGAATTTTACCTGCCTCAAGCAAAATGCTTTCAAGTAAATAAGAAATACTTGTTTTACCTTTTGTGCCTGTTATGGCAAACATTTTGAGTTTATTAGACGGGTTATCATAAAATTTAAGTGCCGCAGCGGCCATAGATGCCTCAATATTTTCAACTAAAACCGCCTCTTTATAATCCAATTTTTCTTGGCTGATAATAGCGCAAGCGCCGTTTTGCAAAGCAGCGGGGATAAATTTATGACCGTCAACAGTATGCCCTTTAATTGCAAAAAATACAAAGCCCTTTTGCACTTTTTGGGAGTCTTGGGTTAAACCTAAAACCTCACAATCAAAAGTTGCGGTTGGAAAAAGTTCTCTAAGTTTCATAAAATATATTATGCTCAAAAAATCTTTACTTGAAAAATTATATACAAAATATAACCACTTATGTTATGTTTCGCCGGACCCTTTACAGTTTTGCCGCCCTTATAAATACAGGGAACAACAAGAAGTTGTATGCCTTATTGCCGCATCATTTGCTTACGGCAATGTTAAGCAGATAATAAAGGCCGTTAATAATATTTTACTTAATTTAGGGCCGCGTCCGAAAGACTTTCTTTTAAAAACCACTAAACCCGAACTTAAAAAAATGTTTAAAAACTTTAAATACCGCTTTACAACAGGGGCGGAAACGGCTGATTTTTTGTGGGCAATCTCCCAAACTTTAAAAGAATACGGCAGTTTGGAAAATTTATTTTTAAAATTCTATAAACCGAATAAAGATTTTGTTTTTGCACTTAAAAGTTTTGCCGCACATTTAAGAAGTTACGGAAATATTAACACCCTTATACCTAACCCCGAAAAAAACAGCGCCTTAAAACGTTTAAATTTATTCTTACGCTGGTGCGTTAGGTGCGATGAAGTGGATCTTGGTTGTTGGAAAGGTGTAGATTGCGCTGATTTGCTTATTCCCCTAGATGTTCATATGCACCGCGCGGCAAAAAGTTTGGGGCTCACTAAACGCAATCAGGCGGACTTAAAAACTGCTTTGGAAATTTCCGCAAATTTAGCTAAAATTAACCCAAAAGATCCTATAAAATATGATTTTTGCTTAACTCGTTTCGGCATTCGCCCCGACATGAGTGAAAAGGATTTGGAAGAATTGGCTAAAAAGTTGTAAATCCTATATCACTTTAAATCACAGGAAGTGCAGATTGTGAATTGCTTACTAAACAATATATGATATAAGATAATGATGAGATAATTAAAATTGCACCCAAAACTACCAGATAATAATAGTATCCTAATTTGCGAAATAAAATATTAGTAGGTTTTTCTATGAAATGATATGTAATAACTCCAACAATAATTACAGTTAAACATAGCAATACAATAAATAATAGAGCATGATTAGCAATAAACGGGCTATTTAAATCTAACGAATATACAACTAAATATATAACCAAAATATGCGTTAAAAATATAGAATAAGAATATTTGCCTATTGCGACAGAAAAATTATTATTCAATAAATTTGATAGAAGCCCCTTATTTAATAAAAATACGTATAATAATGCCAAAAAAGATATAATAACTATCATTTCATTAGGCCATTTAGCACATGTTACTAAATAAATACTAAATATCAACAAAAAAGTTTCTATAAACCCATATATTAACTTTCCATTATTATTTTTTTGTCTTACTAAGTTGTTTCTATTAAAATTGGAATAGGTATAAAACAAAAATATTCCTAACCCCATACCGCCTACAGCCCTCAATAAAGGAAGAGGCAATATTCCATAAAGGCCCTCATATCTTGAAGAAATAGTTCCAGTATTAATCAGTATAATATAAGAAAACAATACTATAATACTTAGCAATAAGTTCGCTGTTTTAGCAGTACAAGATTTATATAAATAAAAAAGAAATAAAGAAGAAAAAAATAAAGCAGATACAAACCAAGAAACACCTGTATCACCTCTGGTTATACCTATACCGTTTAACAAAAACAAACTATATATCCTGTTATAGAAATTACCTTGCGCGGCAGGCATATGCCAACTATCCATACATACCAAACACAACGTATAAAAAGCTAATACCGGCCATAACCTTATTAATTTTTTCTTTATATATGCAAATATATCTTGATTGATATCCAAAGTATAAGAAAAGAAAAACCCGCTTAATATAAAGAAAAATTCCACAGCAAGACCCGGCGCATTTCTATGTGAGTTAATAAAACTAAATACAGGGTTTTGGTAAATAAAAGTAAACAACCAAAAATGGCAATATACTATTACCATAGCGAAAACAAAACGTAAAAAATAAATATTTTTATATTGATGTTTTTCCATATAATAATTATATCAAAATTTAAAAAGTTACAAATTGCCCGTTACTTCCAATAGCTTTTAAATTGGCGGCAGTATCAATTTTAGGTGTTTTAAAAGATAAATTATTGTTTGTGCCGGCCTGCTTTACACCGTCATATAAAACCCAGCCGTTTTCCACGCTAACACCACAATAATCTTGCTCCGCAAAAGCAGGTATAATTTTGGCATTGGTTTTTATCAAAAGCGGTTCAACTTCTTTGGAAATTTCCCCATATGGTATATAAATATTTTTGATTTCCAAATCGAAATCATGAAGCATATAAAAATAACTTTTTGAAAGTGAGTTTATAAATAAGCAATTTATTTCTTTAGTACCGAGTGCAAGTAAGGCCTTCCTTGCAGCACTTCCGCTAATACTTGCACCAAGCATTTTTGTTTGGCCGCCTTCCCGCAAAATAACATTTAAATTATAGCGGCCTTTTAGAACAGTAACTTCCTGCGGTTTAATAAAAACACCACAGCTGAAAACTAAAATTGCCAAAACAAGTACTATAATAAAACTTTTTAATTTCTTTTTAAACAAAGGTAAATTCAATACATAAAAAAGCAAAATATAATAGGCAATTATCGTTGTGCTTTTTAAAGCCGGAACCGTTATATTGGACATTGGCAAACCGGCAAAGAAATTAACCAAATACTCAAAGCAGAGCAGTAAAAATTTAATTACGGATAATACCGGTACAAAAATATAATTAGCAAAAGAAGCGAGCCAAAGTATAAAACCACCCACCATCAAAACTGCACTTAGCGGTACCAAAAATAAATTTGAAAATACTGCACTAAATGAAATTTTATAAAAGTAATTTGTGAATACAGGAACAAGTGCCGATTGCGCACATAAGGAAACAAATAATAGTTCCAAACTCCACCTTAACACCGGAGGAATTTTATAATTAATTTTGAAATTTGAAGTGAACAAAATTATTGCGCAAGTAGCTAAAATCGACATTTGAAAGCCAACTTCAAATAAACTTTGCGGGTTTACAATTAAAATGAAAAATGCCGCCAAAAGCAAACCTTGCATTATTCCGCTTTTACGCCCTAAAATAAAACCGATAGTTCCGGCAACCGTCATTAAGTAAGCACGAAGCAAAGGTGCATCTGCCCCGGCAATAAGCGTATAAACTAAAGCGGCAGCAAGTGCAGTAAAAGCAATCCTCTTGCGGCCGCCGATAAACAAAGAACATAAAAAATAAACTATCAGCGTAACAAAACCGACATTTCCACCCGATGCCACAAGTAAATGCATTGCACCGCTATCTTGAAATGCGGTGTATAAAGTATCTGAAATATCACCCTTTTCGCCAAGTGTAATGCCACTTAAGATTGCAGCGGAATTGGGTGGTAAATTTTTCCAAAACACATTTAAGATGCTTGTGCGGATTTTACCAAGATAAAACCAAAAGCTTTTTGGGCTTTCTATTTTTATAATTCGGTCAATATTTCCTTGTGTGAAAATATACTTGCGGGCAAGATATTTTTTCCATTTGAAAGAGCCGTAATTTTCACTATCTCCGGGGATAAACAAATCACCGTCAAAATTTATTATTTGACCGCGCAAAAGTTCGGGACAATCTTTGCAAGTTAAATAAACTTTGCCCTTTTGTTTTACACCGTTCAAAGTTAAAATATCAACGGTAAAAAGTTGTTTATCACCCTTTACACGAGGATAAGAATTTATATATGCGCTAATTTCTGCTTTGGCAGGAATTTTATAAAAAATATCGTCTTGTTTTGGTTTTGGAACTTCCAAAAACAATGCAAGAAACAAAACATAAACTAAAAATACTATTAGAAAAGGCCTTTTGTAAAAAGACGGGTGCATTAGAGATTAGTCCGCCCTTTGAGGGAGTGGGTTAAAGTCATTTCATCAATATAATCAAGCTGCGCACCAAGCGGTACACCATAACCAAGGCGCGATATTTTGCCTACTAAACCGCGCAATAAATCTGCTAAATACAAAGCCGTCATTTCCCCCTCACTGTCGGGGTTAGTGGCTAAGATGACTTCTTTAATTTCTATCGGGGAATTTTGCACGCGTTCCAAAAGTTCACGTACTTTTAAATTGTCAATATTTTTTCCTTCAAGCGGGGAAACCGCACCATGTAAAACATGGTAGACACCTTTGAAAACTTTTGTTTTTTCAAGCGCTTCAATATCTTTGGCTTCCTGCACAACGCACAAAATTGACTTATCACGACTTTTGTCGGCACAAATAGGGCAAAGCTCATCTTCCGCATAATTAAAGCACTCTGTACAATATTTGACATTTTTGCGTGCTTCTTTTAAAGCTTCAATTAATGCAGAAACTTCAGCTTCCGGTGCACGCAAATAATGGAGGGTAAAACGTTCCGCCTGCCGAGGGCCTACCCCTTGCAGTTTACGGAAACAATTTTTTAAATTCTCAAGCGTTTTCATCTTTTGTGTTTATAATTTGACCATCAAATAAGTTTAAAATATTTTGGGTAATTGCCCCGGCTTGAATTTCGGTTTTATTAGAAAAATCCTGCATGGAAAAAGGTTCTTCCTTGCTTATAAGTTCCTCTTTTTTGGTGGGGATGGGCTGAATGGTTACACCTGCAGTTGTTTGTTTTAAAACTTCAACATATCTTGGGCTTTGCAAGGCAACCTCTTTGGCACTTACATTAAACTCGAAATTAATTTTACGTTTAAATAATTTTAAAGCAATGCCTTCAATATCTTTTTTACGTCTCTCACAAGTATTTTTTGCAAAGTAATCTTCAACCTCAAAGGTCCAATTTCCCGGCGTTACAAATTTTACTTTTGCACTACGTAAAACATTCTCCAATGCTGGGGAATTTTCTGCTAAAGCATTTTTTAAAACAGGCAATGCAGTTACCGGATTAAAAGTTGTATCTTCTTCTGCAGTTTCCGCCTTAGACATTTTTGTTTCTTGTTTTACTTCAATTTTTTTTGTTTCTTGAATAGGCTTTGTTTCAAGTTTTTCTTCTACTTGATTGTTCCCTGACGAACTTGGGGTTATATCACTTGTTTCTCCTCTTTCAAGAGCCTCAAGGCGTGCAATTAAACCTTCAATATCAAGCGTGGCCTGCATTAAAGTAAAAAGACCTACTTCCGCCGCTAAAGCAGGAGTATCGGAGTATTTTACTTCGTCATAAAGTTTTGAAAGTTTACGTGTTAAACCGGCAGTAAAACTAGGAGATGTTTCTTTAATAATATCTTCTGCACCATCAAAAGGAGCGGCACCGGAGCCAAGCGTAAAATAAAATATTTCGCCGAAAGCGGTCTTTAAATCTTTTAGTAAAGCAAGCGCATCAAAACCTTCACGCTTTACCATTTCAAAAATTTCGTGGAGCTTTTTTTCGTCTTTACGGACCAAAGCAAAAGCAGTTTCTTTAACGACATCACGCGGCATAAGGCCCAGCATTTTTGCAATTAATTCTTCATCCACGCGCCCGTTTGAGAAGGATAAAGCCCTGTCTAGAATCGTCAAAGCATCACGCAAAGCACCGCCGGCATTTTTTGCAATTTGTTTTGCAGCACCGTCGGTAAGTTCAAAATTTTCCGCACCGGCAAGGTCTAAAAGATGTGTAACAATTTCCTTTTCTTCAATAGGCTTAAAGCGAAAAGTTTGGCAGCGCGAAGTTATGGTTAAAGGCACTTTATTAAATTCGGTTGTAGCCAAAATAAACACCACATGGCTTGGCGGCTCTTCCAAAGTTTTAAGCAAAGCATTAAATGAGGACTTGGAAAGCATGTGGACTTCGTCCAAAATAAAAATTTTATAACGGTCACGCCCTGCTGCTAAACTGACTGTATCGAGTATAACTTCCCTGATTTTATCTACTTGCGTATTGCTTGCAGCATCTAATTCTAAAACATCTAAATCAGAAGATGAGGCAATTTCTTTACATTGCGGGCATTCACCACAAGGCTCGTCTGTAGGCCCATGCTGGCAGTTTAAGGCCTTTGCAAGCAAGCGGGCTGTTGTTGTTTTGCCGCAGCCGCGCGGACCGTAAAATAGATAGGCAGGCGCAACGCGTCCGCTTTTTACGGCGTTCATTAAAGTAGTTTCAATGCTTTCTTGCCCGACGACTTCTTTGAAGGTTTGCGGGCGGTATTTGTTAGCTAGGGAGATGTAAGTCATATATACACATAATATTAAATTATGGGCGATTTGGCAAATTGTATCTCATAAAAAGTTATAATAGAGTAAAGGAGATTTTATGAAAAACTATATTTTACCCATATTTTTAATTTGCGCATTATTAATGCCAACACAAGCAAAACAAAACAAACAACAAAACCCAATATTAACCACTTTGGAAGAAGAACTTAAACGTGAGTTTCAACAACTCAAGAAAGCCAAACCGCCTGTATATTTTATGTCTTACCAAATAACGGAAATTGACAATTTTTATTTAGGGGCAACATTGGGTAATATTAATTATGAGAAAAAAACAAACGAAGCATATCTTGATATTGATGTCCGTGTTGGATCCCCGGAACTTGATAATACACGTAAAATTAAACTTATGGATATGGATCGCTTGTCAAATAATACAAACAAAAACCCTTTTCTAATAAAAGTTTCTTTAACAAATGAATCGGCTTTAAAAAATTCAATTTGGCTCACTACAGACCTCGCCGCAAAAGCTGCGCAAGAACAGTACTTAAAAGTTGTAAATAATACAAAAACTGCAGCAACAAGATTTGATTCTTCGGCCGATTTCTCCAAAGCGCCTAAACAACCTGCTCAATATGTTGAAGACATGCCCGAAGTAAAAATAAATGTTCCTGAACTTAAAAGTGAACTCGCCGATTTATCCGTTTTAATGAAAGGTTATGATTTTATTTATGCTTCAAGCGTAGATTTTTCCTTAATTAAAGAAACAAATTATTTTGTAAACTCCGAAGGCACAAAAATTAAAGAGCCGCGTATTTTAATAAGGCTTAATTATCAAATAAATTCAAGAAATAAAGATGGTATGCAACTAAGCCGCACAAATGCCTATGATGGCATTTCAATGCAAGATTTACCGAATCAAGAACAAATAAAGAAAGATATTTTGAAGTCCATTGAAGAACTTGAACAACTCCAAAACGCCCCAAGTGCTGATACTTTCCATGGGCCTGTCATTTTAAAAAACAGGGCGGCAGGTGTTTTCTTCCACGAGATTTTAGGACACCGTGTCGAAGGACACCGGCAGAAAGATGATGATTTCGGCCAAACATTTACCCAAAAAGTAGGCGAACAAATTGTATCGCCTATAATAACTGTTTACGATGATCCGACAATGACACATTTTAAAGGTATTCCACTCCGCGGACACTATTTATATGATGATGAAGGCACTCCGGCCCAAAAAGCAATGATGATTGAAAACGGCGTTTTAAAAGGGTTCTTAATGGGCAGATCCCCTATTAAAAACTTCCCGAACTCTAACGGACATGGCCGCAAAAGTTACGGCAGAAAAGTTGTTTCCAGAATGGGCGTAACGGTGGTAGAAGCACAAAATCAAATACCCTATACCGAGCTTGTGCAAAAACTTAAGGAAGAAATAAAACGTCAAAATAAACCTTATGGGCTCATCATTGACGACATTTCCGGCGGTTTTACCAATACGGATACTTACTCCCCGCAAAGTTTTAAAGTACAACCACTACTTGTTTATAAAGTTTTCCCGGATGACAGACCAAATGAGCTTGTCCGTGGAGCAGACATTGTCGGTACACCTTTAACAAGTTTTAATAAAATTATAGCCGCCGCTGATGATAACGCCTTATTTAACGGCACCTGCGGTGCGGAATCGGGATGGGTACCGGTTTCCGCTATTGCACCGAGTTTATTAATCAGTGAACTTGAAGTGGAAAAAGTAAATAAAACCTATGAGAATTTACCTATACTTCCGCCACCAAGTGCGGGAAACAAATCCAAAAAGGAGGCAAAATAAGATGAAACGCTTTTTGATTATTATTTCTATATTTACAGCTACGAATCTTTTCGCACAAGATGTAAAAACCAATGAAGTTTTTGATGCCATGCAACAGGAAATGAAGCGCACAATGACCTTATCCAAAACGGAACCTAAAATACATTTTGCCGCATTTAAAGTAACTGATGCAGCGGAACTGTCCATTATTGCAGCACGTGGCGGAATTGCTCAACAAAATCAAATCCACAAGATTTTTACTGATGTCGCGTTGCGCGTAGGAAACAATAAGGAAGATAATAGTTTTTTTGAAGCAGTTACTTATAACCAAAGTACTATACAAAATGGAGGGCTTTCCCCTGAAACTGTACGTGCAGGGCTTTGGGCTGCAAGTGATGTAAGTTACAAAAAAGCCTTAGATATATATTCAAGAAAACAAGGTTATAAAAACAAAAAAAGTGCGGAAGAAATTTTTGATGATTTTTCAAACATAACCCCGGTACAGGATGTGAAAACCTATGAGAAAATACCTTTCCCTATTGATACTCTGAGAGAAATTGCACAAAAAACATCTGCTGCAGGGGCTCTAAAAGAACTTGAAAAATTTAATACCCAAGTAGATATTATTGAGGAAATATCTTACTATCTTTCAAATGAAGGGGCAAAATATACAAGACAAGATTTAATTGTTCAAATAAATTTTTATGCTAAAAGCAGAACAAAAAATGGCTTTGAATTTGATGATATTAAAAGTCTTACTTATGCATCTTTAAAAGATATTCCTTCTCTTACTGTTCTTGAGAATATTGCCCATGATTTCGCCAAACAGACAGCTGCATTTACAGAAGCAAAAAAAGGAACAGCTTTTATCGGGCCTGTTTGGCTTTCCGGTGAAGCAAGCGCAAGAATGTTTGAAAATACTTTTATAAAAAATATGAACAACACACGTAAAATTATTTTTGATGCCGGGAACGGAAAATTCCAGTATGCTTTAGGTGAATTTACTTTAAAAGAAAATTTAAAAGTTTTACCGGTCAATTTTGATGTTATAGATGATCCTTTACAAGAAGAATTTAATGGCCAAAAAATGCTAGGTGCTTATAAAGTAGACGACGAAGGTGCAAAGGCAGAAACACTAGCACTCGTAAAAAACGGCATTTTAAAAAATTTACCCAAAACGCGTGCTTTGATCAAAAACCAAACCAAGACTAATGGGCATGCCTTCGTTAATTGGGGACAAGATTTATATGCGAAAGCAGGAGTAAAAAATCTATTTTTCTTCCCTCATGAAACAACCCCTATAGAAGATTTTAAACAAAAATTTATGGACTATTGTAAAGCAGAAGGCCTTGAATATTGCTATAAGATATCTTCAAGGAACGTCGCCGGTAAAAGTGATGTTTTGGCAATTAAAATTGATGCTAATACCGGGGAAGAAACCCCAATATATGGCCTTAATGCACCGACTTTAAATAGCCGTACTTTGCGTGATATTAAATTTGCTGCCGACGATTTAACTTTATACAATATTCCAGCTGGGGTTTCTTATGTGGTTCCGTCCGTAATATTAAGTGAAGTGGAGCTAACACCCAGCCAAGTATACCCAACAACAAAAATGCTAGTCACAAGACCAAATATTTAAATAATCTTTTTTAAAAAAGGATAATAAAAATCTTTTTTGAAAGGATAGTGCATTTCTTTAGCGCGGCTTGTAGCAGTAAATTTAACTTTAGCACCACGAATTAAAGCAATAGGTGCTTGATTATCGGCTTCCCCCATACAGAACCCTGCTGCGGTAGCCAAAGAATCAGCAATATTAACTAAAGTCATTTTGAGCGGACGGCGACATAAATCTTTTTTATTTATCAAATTTTCCACACCGTAAAAACCGCTGTAAGCAACCGCAATATTTATCACACCGGAGCGCAACGGTAAAATAAAACTGTCCGCCAAAATCACACCCAAATTTTTAATCTTATAATGTTTAATTAATGTGCGGCGCAAAGTATCTGCCGTCTTATAAGGGTGTTTGGGTAGTAAAATTATTTTATTAAAAGCATTACTTTCATCAATACCGGCATTTGCACAAATAAGCCCTTGCCTGACGGTAAAATAGCATAAAGCAGTTTTTTTGATATAAGAACTTTCTTGTTTTATAAGTTTTAGTTTATCCTTCTTATCAAAAATACGGTCTTCCGCAAGCCCGGCAACTTTAGACGATAAACAAATAATATCCCCATTTTTTAAACGTGGTAAATGCGCAAAAATAAATTTGTTTAAGTCATCACCCTGTTTAAAAATTTTGGTTTTTATCGGTTTAATTTCCATTAAAACGGCTCCACAAAACATCTAAAAACATCATTAGCAAAATACTTGCCTTCTTTAGATAAATGTAACAAATCTTTATCTTTAACAATTAATTTCTTATCAAATAAATTTTTAAATTCTCTATTAAAATATTTAAACATTTTTTGATTAGGTTTAAAACCATTTAATAAGCGGAATTTAAGTAAGATTTCTTCCCCCACTCTCGCTTTACCACACAACTTCTCTTTAAACACCGTAGGTATCTTATTTTGTTCTAAACTTTTAATATACTCTTTAACATCGACAGTATTTTGAAAACGCACAACTTGCATATAAGATGCTGCCGCTGAACCACACCCCAAATAAGCACCGCTCGTCCAATAATTTATATTGTGTTTGCTCTCATATTTGGGCAAAGAAAAATTAGAAATTTCGTAATGCACGAAACCGGCATTTTGCAAAAGTTTTTCAGCACTTTCAAGCATTTTGCGACACAAATTATCATCGCACTCATAACCGCTTTTATAAAGCGGAGTGCCGACTTCTACTTGTAAACCGTAAACAGAAATATGTTGGGGCTTTAGAACAATTAGCTCTTTAACACTTTGCTCAAAATCTGTTAAAGTTTGATTTGGAAGCCCTGCAATTAAGTCTACATTAATATTATCAAAATATTGTTTTGTTTGAGTGTAAACTTCTAAAAATTGTGAATAGTTATGAGCACGACCTATTGTTTTTAAATGTTTGTCATTAGTACTCTGAAGCCCTAAACTTATACGGTTTACACCCAATTTTTTAAGTAATTTCATTTTATCCAAACTAAGGCTTTCTGGGTTAGCCTCAAAAGTAATTTCATCAAAATTTTTATAGCATCCGTAAATACTGTTAAATAAAAATTTAATTTGCGCCAAAGTCAAAAAACTTGGTGTTCCGCCACCGATATACAAAGTTTTAGGCTCAAAATTTTTATAATGCTTTTTTTGTAAAATAAGTTCTTGTTTAAGTGCTTTTAAATAGGGCATGCGTAAACGTTTAATATTTGCGAAAGAGGCAAAATCACAGTATGCACATTTAGAAATACAAAAAGGAATATGAATATAAAGCCCTTGCATTATTTGCCCGCTTTGAAATTAAGATAGGCCTCAATAAAACCATCGATATTACCATCCATAACGCCTTGAATATCAGATGTTTCAAAGCCGCTTCTTAAATCTTTAACAAGTTGATAGGGCATAAAAACGTACGAGCGTATTTGATGCCCCCAAGCGATATCACCCTTTTCGCTGTAATGCTTTTCCATTTCAGAACGTTTTTTATCTAGTTCCATTTCATAAAGTTTGGCTTTGAGCATTTTTAAAGCGCGCTGCTTATTTTGAAGTTGCGAACGTTCTACCTGACAAGCGACAACAATTCCCGTCGGTTTATGCAAAATACGAACTGCCGTTTCCACTTTATTAACATTTTGGCCACCTGCACCACCGGAACGGCAGGTGGTAACTTCTATATCGCTATCCAAAACCTCAATATTGATTTCTTCTTCAATATCTGGTAAAACATCCAAGGAAGCAAAAGAAGTATGGCGGCGAGCATTTGCATCAAAAGGTGAAATTCTGACAAGGCGATGAACGCCGTTTTCGCTTTTCATCATCCCATAAGCATATGGGCCTTCAATAAAAAGAGTAACATTTTTTACACCGGCCTCTTCTCCGGCAAGATAATCGGTAACAGACACTTTAAAATTATGATTTTGTGCCCAACGAGTGTAGAGCCTAAGTAACATATCCGCCCAATCGCAACTTTCCGTACCGCCGGCACCTGCATGTATACTGACGATTGCATTTAATTTATCATTTGGATGTGCCATCTTTGTTTTAAACTCAAGTTTGGCGAAATCTTCTTTTAAGGTTTTTAAATTATTTTCTAAATTTTTCAATTCAGCCTCGTCATTCATTTCCTGTACGAGTTCAAAAAGTGTTTTATTATCTTCCAAATTTTTAGCAAGGTTTTGATAAGCGGTAATATCTGTTTTTAGCAAGTCAATTTCTTTAGAAACTTTTTTTGCTCGCTCGGTATCATTCCAAAAATCGGGCGCAAGTGTTAATTGCTCCTTTTCTGCCAAAAGCTTTTGTTTTTCTTCAAGATGCAAGATTTTATGCAAGTTTTGTAAACTTGCACTTAATTCATCAAAAATAGTAAGTATTTCTTTACTCTCCATAGTTTTCCTGTATAAAAAACGCTACCGCAACCCCCCAAAAGGAAAAAGACAAAAAGGCACAAATTAAAGCGAAAATATCACCATATTGTGTATATATGGTTTTTTTATTCCTAGTCTGAAATTTAAAATCAAAAATTGCTGTTTCCTGTTCAAATAATTTGCCGGACATAAAGCGTATTTTACCTAAGCTGTCAATCCAAGCGCTATAACCGGTCGTAGTAGCACGAAGTATAGGTCTACGATTTTCAATAGCTCTAAACACATTTATTCTCAAATGTTGGAGAGGTGCAGCAGTTTTCAAAAACCATCCGTCATTTGAAATGTTTACAAAAAATTGTGCACCTTCTTTCGCTTGTTTACGCCAAATTTTGGAAAAAAGTGATTCAAAACAAATATTTACAGCAAAAGGATAAATAATATCCTGAAGATATAATTCTAATACTTTTCCCGTATCTGATCCCTCTTTAAAATTACCGGTTAAAGAAGTTATGCCTCTATCTCTGTAAAAATTATTTAGATATTTTTGAAAAGGCAAAAACTCACCGAATGGAACAAGTTTGTTCTTTTGGTAACTGTCTATTAAGCCATTTTCGTTAAACAAACCTGCACTAACATATAATTTGCCATCTTTAATTTCTGAACCACCGAAAAGTTGTTGTGCATTATAAGTTTTTGAGATGTTTTTCAAAAAATCTTGGTTTTGCTCAGCTGTAAAAGACCCTTCTAAAGAAGTTTCCGGCCAAATAATGAACTCTACGCCTTGATTTTCTAAAGCAAGAGCTTGTTTGTCCAAAACAGAGTAGGCTTCTTCCCCCCTGCCAATCAAAATCAAACCATGTGTATTTGGTTGCATTAAAGCTACTTTTATTTGTTTCGGGTAAGTATTTTCAAAATCGAGTTGATTATGTATTTCCCTTTTACCAAATGCTAAATTTAATCCAAACAAAATTATCGACGAAACTAAAAATAAAATCTTTTGGCGTTTTCTGTATTTTCCAAATAAGCAAGCAAGAGAAAAGCAACAAAAAACTATTATAAAACTAACGCCATAAACACCGGTAACGGAAGATATTTGTATTAATGCTAAATTTTCAAATTGGCTGTAACCTAAAACAAACCATGGAAAAGCGAATAAATAAAATGCTATTACTTGATGCAAAAATTCTAAACTTACCCACAAACTTGCAGCACCCAAGGGCAAAACCCAAGTTAAATTTCTTATATAGTAGTAAAAGAAACCAAATAATACAAACTGTAACGACATCAAGGCACTAAGCCCAAATAGAGAAAGATAAGATAAGAATTGATCTTGAGTACCGAATTGTACTGTAGGGTAAATCCAATAAAGCAAAATTAAATTAAAGGCAAAACCGACAATAAAACAATAAAACAAATTTAAAAAAAGTTTCTTAAGGTTATTCAAAACTATAGCAAATAGAAATATGCCTATCCAAGCACCGAGATATTTATTATTTGCCAAAAAAGCAGAACCTAAACAAATAGCTATAGCTAATGCAGATAAAGAAATAATTAAACCTTTAAGTAATGCGGAAACTATAACCCAAAAAATATTTTTTTTCTCTTTTGTGTTTTCATCCCTGGTGATAAGGGGTAATTCTCCCTCTTTTTCTGTTTTACTTTTCTTAGACACTTATTTACCACAACATTTTTTATATTTTTTACCGCTGCCACATGGACATAAATCATTTCTGCCTATCTTATGAATTGATTGATTTTCCTGACTTACTGTGGCAGGCTGTATATTTTGTGCACCGCCCTCTTGCATTTTTTGCGGAGCACGCGCCTTCGGTGGCAATTTTATACGGAAGATATAATCTACAAAGAAATCACGTATACGTGTCATCATATTTTCGTATAAAACATAAGATTCTTTTTGATATTCAATTAAAGGATCTTTTTGGGCATAGCCGCGTAAACTTACACTTTTTTGAAGTTGATCAAGTTCATAAAGATTTTGTTTCCAACTTTGGTCTAAAAGCTGCAAGAGGAGCATTCTTTCCACTTCTGCGAAATCAAAGCCTTGTTCTTTAAATGCATCTGCGCGTTCTTTGTAAACATCCCTAATTTTAGGCATTAAATCTGCTAGAATATTTTCCGGTTTTTTACTTAAAATATCTTCTTGTGAAACAGCCTCATCAAGGCCGAACATGCGTTTGTAAATAGTATTAATGCTTGTCAAATCAGTAAGTTTAGGATGACGTTCGTCATAAAATTTATAGAAGATATCAGCAGTCGTTTCTTCTATCATTTCGACAATTCTTTCACTGAAATTTTTACCGTCTAAAATTGCATTTCTTAAATTATATACAGCAGTACGTTGTTGGTTCATAACTTTATCATAATCGAGCAAATATTTGCGGATATCAAAGTTATGCCCTTCAACGCGTTTTTGCGCACTTTCAATCTGTTTTGAAATTATACGGGATTCAATAGCCTCACCATCTTTCATACCAAGTGTCGTCATTACTTTGGCAATACGCTCACTACCGAATAAACGCATAAGTTCATCATCTAATGCGACATAGAAACAACTTGAACCTTTATCCCCTTGCCTTGCACAACGTCCACGAAGTTGATTATCAATACGTCTGCTTTCATGGCGCTCCGTACCAATAACAGTTAGGCCGCCGTTTTCCTGCACAAATTTTTGTTCTGCTTCATCACAGGGATTACCACCTAAAACAATATCAGTTCCGCGGCCTGCCATATTTGTCGCAATAGTTACAGCCCCTTTACGACCTGCTTGGCTAATAATTTGGGCTTCCATTTCATGATATTTAGCATTTAAAACTTTATGCGGAATACCAATCTTACGAAGCATTTGCGAAATTTGTTCTGACTTTTCAATAGAACGTGTACCTACAAGAACCGGCAAACCTTTGCGCCAAAGTTCTTCAACACGTGTGACGACTGCACGGAATTTCTCACGTTCTGTCTTGTAAATCACATCAGGATAATCTATACGGCGGCAAGGTTTGTTCGAAGGTATTTCAACAATATCAAGTTTGTAAATCGTCCAGAACTCATTAGCTTCAGTCATGGCTGTACCCGTCATACCGGAAAGTTTAGCATAAAGTTTAAAGAAATTCTGGAAAGTGATTGTAGCCAAAGTTTGGTTTTCTTCTTTAATTGGCATATGCTCTTTAGCTTCGACAGCCTGGTGTAAACCATCCGACCATCTGCGCCCCGGCATTAAACGTCCGGTGAATTCATCGACTATAACAACTTCACCGTCTTTTACAACATAATGGACATCACGTTCATACAAATGGTGTGCGCGAAGGGCCTGATTAATATGGTGTACCCACTCAGAATCAACATCAGCGTAGAGGTTTTCAACGCCAAGCAACTTTTCTGCTTTAGCAATACCTTGTTCGGTTAAAGTTACATTATGGTTTTTTTCATCAATTAAAGCATCGTAACCAATAGATAAATCTTGCCCGGCGTATTTAGCATTAACTTCATCACGCTCAGTAATTTTGCGTACCTTTAATGAAGAAATTAAGCGATTAACAATATAATATTTATCAGTTTTTTCATCTGAAGGACCGGAAATAATCAAAGGTGTTCTTGCCTCATCAATTAAAATTGAGTCCACTTCATCGACAATACAATAATTTAATTTGCGTTGTACTCTGTCCTCCGCACGTATGACCATATTATCACGTAAATAGTCAAAGCCGAGTTCATTATTGGTAACATAAGTTATATCTTTTTTGTACATTTCACGGCGTTCATCATTACCCATGTCATGATTGATAAAACCAACGGTTAGACCTAAAAATTCATGTATAGGGCCCATCCATTCCCTATCACGTTTAGCAAGATAGTCGTTAACCGTCACTACATGTACGCCCTTGCCAGTTAAAGCATTAAGGTAAGAAGGTAAAGTGGCTACCAAAGTTTTACCTTCACCGGTTCTCATTTCGGCAATTTTACCTTGGTGTAAAACCATACCGCCTATAAGTTGGACATCATAAGGACGAAGCCCCAGAACACGTTTTGAAGCTTCGCGGACTGTTGCAAAAGCCTCTGGTAAAAGATTGTCTAAAGTTTCGCCTTTGGCTAAACGGTCTTTAAACAAAAACGTTTGGTTTTTGAGTTCTTCATCACTTAATTTAGAAATTTTTGATTCTAAAGAATTAATTTTATCTACAATAGGTTTTAATTTTTTTATTTGCCTTTCGGACTTTGTTCCAATAATTTTATCTATCAAATAATTAATCATAAATACCTCTCAAATTTATGCCTTTTTAAAAGGCGAAATAGCCCGAAGGCGTGCAATAATACCAGGTAAAACTTTTATTACTGTTTGAATTTCTTCTAAAGTAGTAAATCTGCTTAAAGAAAATCTTATTGAACCATGCGCGAATTGAAACGGCACCCCCATAGCACGTAAAACATGGGAAGGTTCCAAAGAACCTGTGGTACAAGCAGAGCCGGATGAAGCACAAATGCCTTCCTCATCTAAAAACATTAAGATACTTTCTCCCTCAATGTAACCGAAACTCATATTGAGAGTATTTGGAAGGCGATTTTCTGTGTCCCCGTTAACTTTTGTATCCGGTATTTGGGCAAGCAATTCTGTCTCAAGTAAATCACGCAAGGATTTAACTCTTTCAGTATACTCCGGTAAATGTGCCAAAGCCAATTCTGCGGCATAGCCAAAACCAACAATATTAGGTACATTTTCCGTACCGGCACGGCGTAAATTTTCTTGATGTCCACCACGCATAAAAGGCATAAAACGCACGCCGTCTTTTATATATAAAGCGCCGGTACCTTTAGGACCATGCATTTTGTGGGAAGAAATTGAAACAAAATCAGCATTAATATCTTTGACATCAGTTGGTATTTTACCGGCAGCCTGCACGGCATCAGTATGGAATAATGCCCCTTTTGAGTGCGCGAGTTCAGCAATTTCTTTAACGGGGAAAATAGTGCCTGTCTCGCTGTTTGCCCACATGGTCGTAACTATAGCGGTATCTTCATCTAAAACTTTTTTATACTGCTCCATATTAAAACGGCCGTACTCATCTACGCCGATAATATCTAGCCTATATCCATGCGAAGCCAAAAATTTGCATACTTCCAAAACTGCGGGATGTTCCACTGCAGATGTTATGATATGCTTTTTACGAGGATATGAATTAACCGCCGAAAATATAGCCGTGCTGTCCCCTTCAGTACCACCGGAAGTAAAAATAATTTCCTTGGGGTTTGCATTTAATAATTTAGCGACTTGCCCTCTAGCTTTTTCAATAACATGTTTATTAGAGCCTCCGAAAGTATGAATACTGCTGGCATTACCATAAAAATCAGTAAAGTATGGAATCATCTTTACTAATACTTCCGGTGAAGTTCGAGTAGTGGCATTATTATCCAAATAAATTACTTTCACGCTTGTTTGACCTCTAGGTTTTTGTCAAGTTTATCTTGCAAGGTTTTACCGACAAAGTTTTTAAGTGTCATTTGGCTTGCTATACAAGATGCACATCCGCCGAGCAAGCGAACAGTAACAATATTTCCGTTTAAATCTACTAGTTCAATACTGCCGCCGTCTTGATTAAGTTTGGGTTTAATTTCCGTATCTAAAATATTTTCTATAGCCTTAATCTTCTCTACAATAGTTAAAGAGGAAAACGGCCTTTTTTCTTCCTGTTTCTTATTCGGAAGTTCACATGCTAAAACTTTATCTAAAATCTCTTGTATTGCTACTTTGCATTTACCGCATGCGCCGCCTGCTTTGGTAAAATGCGTAACATCCTCTACCGTATTTAAATGATTGACGTGTACAGCCTTTAAAATCATTTCTTCAGTAATATTAAAACATTGGCAAATTACTTTTGATTCTTGTGTCTGTTCAAAAACTACAGGTTTTCCGCCCTGACGATAACTTTTAATGGCAGCTTCCAAAGCCTCCATTCCCATAACTGAACAATGCATTTTTGCCTCAGGCAGAGAACCTAAAGCATTAGCAATATCTTGGTTTGTAATTTTTGAGGCTTCCTCTAAAGTTTTACCTTTGGCCATTTCTGTCAACACAGAAGAAGATGCTATTGCAGACGCACAACCGAAAGTTTGAAATTTTATATCCTCGATAACTTCCGTTTCTTTATTAACTTTTATAGTTAGTTTTAAAGCATCCCCGCAAATCAAGCTGCCGACCTGACCTGTACCGTCAGCATTTTCAACAACACCCACATTACGCGGATTTTTAAAATGATCTAAAACTTTATCTGTGTAATCCCACATAAAAACTCCTATACAAAAACCCCTGCATATATTATAGCATTTATATATATACAGGGGTATAACAGGAATATTCTATTAGAAATAAAAACCGGCTTTTATACCTACTTCCTTAGTTACGTTGAAAGGTTCTATGAAAGGTATATTATACCAATATTCATAATGATCGTCATATGTGTTAACATCACCTTCACCTAACCCTGAATTTTGTATTTTCCACATACGAAAATATGGCTCTACAAAAATACCGGTTTGTTGAGTTATTGGGACTTCCGCTTTAACACTAACCCTTGCGCCCCATCCTTTACGCTGGTAATTGTAAACATAATTTGTTTCCACACCGGGGTACATTTGCGATATTAAATCACCGATATGGCTGGCTTGTTCACCATGTATTAACCAATCAAATTCACCTATTAAATAAATTTTAAAACCGCTATCAAAATTTCTGCCGAGTCTAAAACCTATTGGTACATAGAAATATTGGGAGATCCTTTTATAACCGGCTTCGGAATCATTTTTTTCGGTATTATTTACCAAACGTCTATAACCAAAACCTATATAAGGCCAAAATTCCCCTATATCCATGAAATTATAAACCTGCCCTACAGTAATCCTTCCTTCCAGATACCAATCTTCTACTCCTTTTACTTCGACGGGATCTGCATGGTCAATACCCCCTTCAGGATTAAAATAAGCAACATAACCTTTATAATCAGTTTTACCGGTTACATATCGTGCTTCAAAAGTAGCAAAAGAATTATCTTCGGAATCAACCAATCCTGATGCTTCTAAAATGGACCTTCCTACCCATTCCAAAGATACCCCAATTTTATCCCCTTTATCCGATATCGGATAATCCATATGAGGCTCTTCGTACTTATAAGATCCGGCTTCAACACCTATATACAAACTATTATTTTTAGTATCGGCAAAAACCCCGACTGATACGAAAAGCATCAGTACAAGCACAAATAATTTCTTCATGATAAAATCCCCTGTATTTTAAACTATTTACACGAAAATAATACCATATATTAAGAAACGATGTCAAGCGAAAAAACGAATAATTGTTATGTATTAATGCAATCTCATAAAATGCTAAAATATATGTATGGGAATAATAGGGGAAAATACTTGCTTTATAACAAGTAAAGACATAAATAAGCGTTAAAAAATATGGGGGATATGTGACCAGACTTCTATTTTTCTGGGCTGATTTTTTTGTTTATTTAGCAATAATTGCTCTCGTTATTGTTTTGAGGCACGGAGATTTAAGCCTCTTATTTTTCTATTATAACTGCGAAATTCTTGTTCCATTGTTCCTCTTAATATCCGTTTTACTTTGGGTATTTTCTTTTTATGATTTGCGTTTATTAAAAAAATGGCAAATTACTTATGCGAATTTAATTATTTCATTTATATTTTCTTTTTTGGCGGCAGCAGCTTTTATTTATTACATGGCCTCTATTTTAAATATAGCAACCCCTAAAACTATATTGCTTGGAGTGTTTATATTATATTATTGCTATATCTATTTATCCCGTAAATTGTACTCTCTTATAACTTTTCATAAAACAGATATTTTGGTGTTTGGCAAAAGCAATACTTTAAATGAACTCTTAAAAGAATTTAAATATTCCAAGCATTATAATGTTGTAGCTTGCTACGAAAATGTTGAAAATATAACTTACCCCCAAAATATTGATTTAGTTTTAGTTTCAAGCAAATTATTTAGTCAAAATAAAGATGCTTGGAATATAATCTCTCATAAATTTTTACTAAAAGGTTATTTGTTAACTACCGATTTGCTTATGTTTGAAGATGTTTTTAAACGTATTTCCAAAGAAGGTATTAAAGATAACATGTGGTTACTGAGAGGAATTGCTGCAAGACGGATACATAATACTTATCCAATAATTAAGCGAGGCATAGATATTATGTTTTCTCTGTGTCTATTGCCGATATTTATTTTACCCATGTTCTTCATATATTTTCTGATTAAAATTACAGACGGTTTCGATCCTATTTTTTTGCAAGAGCGTGTAGGCCAAAAAGAAAACAAAATATATGTATATAAATTTAGAACAATGATACCAAATACTGAAAACATAACTAAACTAGGGGTAACTTTAAGACGTTTTAGATTAGATGAAATACCCCAAATTATTAATATTTTAAAGGGAGATATTTCCATTGTAGGGCCACGCCCTCTTTATTACAATGAATATAATTTTTTAAATAAATATGTTCCAAGCCATTCTGTAAGAAGCATAGTCAAACCGGGCTTAACCGGATGGGCACAATTAAATTTTAAAGCGCCGCCAACATATTGCGTACAGAATATAGATTTGGGAAATAAACCTACCGATGAAATTTTTGATGCGGCTTTTAACCGTCTGGCTTATGATGTTTGGTACATCAAAAACAGATCACTGTCACTTGATATTGAAATATTGCTGAAGACTGCAAAACGTGCTTTCATTAAAGATAGTGCTATAAAAGAATAATAAAATTCAATACAAAATAAATATCCCCCGGCGAAGCCGGGGGTTTACTTTTACAATAAAATAACCCCACCGAATCGGTGGGGTTATTATCCACATAAATAACTTATTAGAAAATGGCTTTTACAAAAGCTCCGGCTCTACTATTAAAATAATGGATATCAGAACCAGCATTTGAAGCACGATTACGATACTGATACCAAACACCTGCGCTTAACCATTCTTTAAACTGATAGCTAAATTCTGGGCGAACAGTATAAACATCATCGGATCTCTTAATACCGGCATTATTTGCTTTAGGATAAGAAAGATTCTCATATGCTAAAGTCAAAGCTGCTGTAAATTTATCCATAACTTTTTGAGAACCATATAACTTAACACCGGTAGAAATGAAATAACGATTATACGTGTATAAAGTTTCTTCAAAATCTCTTGTACCACTTAAGCGGAGTAAATTCTTAGAAGTAGGTTCCCAAGTAATTGCGACATTATAACCTAATAAATCGCCATAATTATCATAGCCGGCTTTATCATGGTTATAATTTCTATAATTATAAGTGATTTTTGCTTCACCGGTTACCTTAGGGGCTAATTTTCCTTCAACACCTAAAGCAACTATACCACCGTTGGAATTATTTTCGTGATTAGTATTATAAGCTAAAGAAGTAAAGGTATATTCTGCAAGCAAACTAGTTTTTTCTGAAACATTATAATAAATACCGGCACCGACATTAACTCTGTTTCTGTCTAATGCTGTAATCGGTCCACCCGTAGTGTATTTATTAATCTCATCGGAAACTTTAAAACCCAAACTTAATATGTTCTTAGCACTGGTTCTATAAGAAGCATAGACTTTGTTATTGATTCTTTGTTCTCTATCGGTAAGTTCTAAGTTGGCAGGATCTGAAGTGAGTAAAAAAGTATCACCTACTTTAAAAAGGTCATTACCGAATTCTGCGTTAACTAAAGCATCCCAAAAACCATTTTTATGATTGTGTTTTTGATAAGCATTATAACCGCCGACAGCAGTGAATTTCCCTTTCAAAGAACTGTTAGGAACTGTTAAATCATATAAGGCCCCGATTTTTGTGGAACTTATTGCAGAACCTGTTCTGTCTCCGTGGGTTAGATAAATATTATCATCATAACTTAAATCTTCTGAAGCCATAAATTTAAGCTCGGAAGCATTAAGCGTTAAAACTGTAGTACAAACAAAAACAAATGTTAAAAATATTAATTTTTTCATAACTAGGCACCCTCAACTGAAGATTGGCTCAAATCAGCTCTTTCGATATCTTGCACCGCTTGTTGCGTAGCTACTTCGTTAACATAATCTGAAGTTTCAGGGAAATCTACAGTTTCATTAACCGTTTCATTGGTAGCAGGTACTTTCGCAGCAAATTGTTTGTTAGTTGTTTTAACTGTTTTGTTTGCTCTATTTGCTCTGTCAGTATTAATTTTGTTAATACGGTTTGCCACAATACCATTATCATTTATCGTGGTTTCCCCTTTAATAGTCACGACCTTTAAAGTATCCGGAGAAACAGAAACTATAGTGCGGCCTTTAGAAGAAATACTTTTACCGGCTATTTCAACATCTTTTAGATTAGTACCGGATACTAAAATCCTTCTTCCTGATTCATTTTCCTGAACTCCGACTCTCAATTTTTGGCCTTTAGGAACTGTTATTAGAACTCCGTCATAGAGAACCCTAGAAACTGTTTTCCCCAAGATAGTGACCCCTGTTCCTTTGTGATAAGTTGTTGTCTTGCCATCCTGCAAAACAATAACTTGTGAAAAGGCTGTCATGGATATAAACAATCCCAAAACAGCGAACATTATCGTCTTTTTCATTACTCCTCCCTTTAATCCCCAACTACTTATATTTTACCAATTAAATCAAACAAAGTAAACAAAATTGACTGTGTATTTCAATGTTCTTCTATAAAAGTACGGAAATCCAAGGTATTGTTTATTTTTTTAAACAACCACCCTTTTTTTGTCTCATCATACAAAGAATTGATATCCTTAAAATTAGCTTTTAGTGCTTTGTCCAAGTATTTGTACATATTTTTCTTGTCGCGTTTCACAGTCCAAAAATATCCGGCATAATTTATAGCAGCGGCAGCAAGTGCCGGAGAATATTTTAAAGCGGATTCAAAATCTTCTTTAGCGTCTTTATACTTACCCATTTTCATATTAACATATCCCCTGTTATTGTATGATATTGCCCAAGTAGGATTAAGCGCCAAAGAAGAAGTATAATCTTTTTGAGCATTTTGCCAGTCTTCTAATTCCTCATAAATTAATCCTCGCCTATTATAATATGTATCTCGGGGGTTAATAGTGATTAATGAGGTATAGTCTTCTATTGCCTGCTCAAAAAGCGAAATTTCTTTAAAAGCTGCCGCGCGTAAAAGCAAAGCGGTTTCATTAGATGGATTTTTATTTATAACATGGCTCAGAAGTGAAATAGCCTCATCATACATATCCCTATTTATTCTAATACGAGCAAGATACAAAGTAGCATCTTCATTAGCAGGATTTTGGTCAAGTAATTTTTTAAAAATATTTTCTGCGACATTATAGTTGTATAACTTGTAATTTGCACGTCCTTTTAAAAATAATGCTTTTTGCTTTAAAGATTTATCGGTAACTTTTTTGAGGTCAGCTAAAGAGGCTTTCATTTGCCCTAATTCTATGGAACATAATGCCCGATAATAATAAAATTTACTTTGTGTACTATTTAACTTTATGGCAGAATTAAAATCATTTTTGGCAGCAACATAGTTCTTCATATCCAAATAAGCAATCCCTCTGTCATAATACTTAAAAGCATCCTTTGGAGCCAGCTCTATGACTTTAGTATAGTCGGCGATCGCTTTTTTCATTTTGCCTTGCTCTTTATAAGCTTCAGCGCGTTTATGATAAGCTCCAACAAATTTTGGAGATTCATTAATTGCTTTTGTGTAAAGTTCTATGCGTTTTTTGAGATCTTTTTCTTGTAATGCATTTTGATAATATTGCTTTGCAGTTGTTCCCCAACAAGGCAATGTTATAAAAAACAATACGGTAAAAATTAAATATCTCATTGCATTATGTGCCAAAATAAATATTGACTCAAAATAAGAAGTATACCTACGAGATAACCAATTACCAACATTATTTTAGCAAAAAGCCTTAAATTTAAAATAATTGCTATAAGCAAACTGAAACGAATTGATAATTTAGTAAAAAACTCTGCTTTATTACGTACTTTCTTAAAACTCTTGACCATAATGTTTTTGGCTACAAACAATATGCCTCCCAAACAGGCTATTATAAATACTCCTGCGAAAGTTTTGGCAGCATACTTGCGAACATTCTTCGAGAGATCTTCAAAAGTCCTTTTTATGGTTTCCACTAAACTACTTTGTTCCAAATTATCTGCGAATTTATCAACCTTGCTTTCAATTGAATTTTTAACTCTCAAGACAATTTTTTTAACGCTATCACCCAAAGAAGAAGAAACAGATAAAATCGTATACAAAAGTGCCATAAATATTCCGTAAAATAATCCTACACAACCATAAAAACCGAATATCAAAAAGGCAACTAATACTAAATACCACATAGGGTATGCCATGCCTAAAAAGAATTCCGTAAAGATAATATAGCTACCTGTTAACAAGAGGCCTGCTGACAGTAAAATCCAAAATATTAATAAAAGCAAACTTTTTTTAATTAATTGTTGGAAAGTATTGACCAAAGCCTCTGCTACGGGACTATTATGCCGCTGGATAGACTTACGGACAATTACTTTTTTAGGTTGTACAGTTTGAATTTCTTGCTTTATCTTCGGCTCTTGTATTTTTGCCGGTAAAGTATTTACTTTTTTCGTTTTAACTTCTTTTCTTTTGCGAATTTTTTTTACTTTTTCTTCCATAATTCCCCTTAATGATGATGGCAACAACAGTCCCCACAACACGTATGATTTTGTGCCTTCACAGTAGTTGCCCTATCTGATATTTTTACTAATTTTCCTGTTTTTTTATCAATTATATACGTTCCCGTGTTTGACATTTTACCACTTCCTATATTTCCAATACATTACTGCTACCCAAACTGAAAGTACCGCCAACCCCATAATCATTAAAAATGCTTGCGGATGTTTTTGCAAGGGTATTGCAACGTTCATGGAAAATGCACTTACTACGAAAGTTGGCACCATTATCCATATGGTAATGGTATTTAATTTTTTAACTAGCAAATTTAAGTTGTTATTAACAATAGAGGCACGTGCATCCATCATGCTAGCCAAAATGTTTGAATAAATTTCCGCTTGTTTTTGTGATTGTGTGTTTTCAACAATAATATCATCAAGCATCTCTTTATTTTGTTCACTTAACCCAATCCTGTTACTGAAGTTGCGCAATTTTTCAAACACAAAACCATTTGCCGTAATAGCACTTGCATAGTAAACCAAACTTTTTTCCAAACTAAAAAGGTTTAAGAGATATTTGTTATCCATAGATTGTGTCATTTTATCTTCTATCTCTTCAGTAATCATATTTATGACACGCAAATGTTCAAGATAGTGGGAAATGGCATTATAAATAATTTTCAAAAATACTTCATCCAAATCAGCTACCGTATTAAAACGTTTTCCGATAAACAAGGGTATTTCTTCAGGTAAAACTATAACAAGTTTGTCTTTGTATAAAAAGAGTCCCATTGACGCTACTCTAAAAACGAGTTGATCTTTACCGGAATAATTACGAGGGCGATTTAAAATCAAGGCGGTATGATCAGGTTCTGTTTCAAGACGGGGAAGCTCTTCCGGATCCATAGCAGATGCAAGGGTGTGTTCGTCAATTTTAAGCACATCTATTAAATATTTTTGTTCATCTGCAGACGGATTTACGAAAAGCAAAATCCCAGCTTGTTCAGGGGCAAGGGAATTCTCTTCCTCTATTTTATTATTTTTTATAATGTATTTTTTAAGCATAAGCGCACCTGATTATTTACTTAAATTAAACATTTATACTCTACTTAGTATTTTATATAATTTATAGAGCATTGTACACAAAAATTTTATCATTTAAAGAGGCCTAAATGTTATACTCAAAGAAAAACAAATTAAAATTAAAACCTTTCTTCACGGCAAAGGACTTTCTGGAAGGTAAAAAAACTTTTTTTAAATTTCCCAAAACCGTAATTTTAATGCCCTCGGCAGACATGACTAATTTTTTAAAAGGACATATAAAGAGACATTACAATTTATTTTCAAGCATTGATTTATTAAGTAACAATATTGCGGTGGTACACAATTTTTCTATCGGTGCACCTTTGGCTGTATTTATTGCAGAACAACTCGCCGAACTTGGGGTCGAAAATATTATTTTAATAGGCATTGCCGGAGGCATAGGTAAAGATTTAAATTTACATGAAAAAGTTCTTTGCACAGGTGCTTTCGCTGATGAAGGCACAAGTCGCCATTATGTAAGTGAAACTTTAGTTAAACCTTCAAAAGAATTGACTGCAAAACTTAGAGACTTAACCGAAATCAAAGGCTACACCTGGACTATTGACGCGATATTTTGCGAAACAAAACAAGAAGTCTTATTTTATGAAAAACAAGGCGCACAAACTGTGGAAATGGAAGCTGCCGGAGTTTTTGCTTTCGCCAAAAAACGTGGACTTAAAGCCGCCGGAGTTTTCGTAATCAGCGATCTATTAAACTCAAAAAAATGGGATGCTATACCAAACCGTAAAAAAAGCGCACAAACACTAGCGAAACTAATGTTTAATATCGCCAAAAAATTTGCTTGATATAAAATTTATTTTTTTAATTCGCAGGCTTCAAGGAGTTTCCAAAACTCTTCAACGGTTTGTATGCGGTCTTCTTCTTTTTGAGCCAAAGCTTTAATAAGCAAGTCATCTAATTCCTTAGGATATCTGGGATTTATTTTCGAAGGCTTAACTATCTCTTTGCTGTTCAAATTATATCCTTTAACACCCCAAGGAACAACCCCGATTAATGCTTCATACAAACATACCCCAAGGGAAAATATATCAGATTGTTTTGATGTATATCCTTTTTGTTGTTCAGGAGACATGTATGCCGGAGTCCCCGCTACAGAGTAATTTTCTTTATCCTTTTTTTCTTTAACTATTTTTTGCGCTACACCAAAATCCATGACTTTGGCAGGACCGAAATCTGAAATCATAATATTTCCCGGTTTAAGATCGCAATGTACTATATCTAAGGAATGTGCGTAAGAAAGACCATCACATACGGAATGAAATATTTCTTTGATTTCTTTAAAGGGAATATAATTATCAATATCCAAGCGGGTTTCTAAAGTTTGCCCTTCCACATACTCAAAAACCAAATATAAACTGGTAGTTGTTTCTATAACCGTATAAATTTCTACTATTGATGGATGCCTTAACATTGCAACCGTACGCGCTTCGGATAAAAATTGTTCTCTAAATGCTCCGTTTTTTAAAAGTTCCGGTCTTATACGTTTTACTGCTACTTTACGTTTTAAAGTATTGTCATAAGCTTCATAAACTTTACCCATCCCTCCTTCGCCGATAAGACGTATAAAGTTGTATTGTTCTTTAATGTTATATTCTTTTAAACGACGTCCTTGGTTATCAACATATTCCGGCTTTCTATAACGCAAAAATATAAGAATCAAAAAAGCAATGGTAACTATAATTATATATTTGACAAACCATTTAGGAAGCCCTTTTTCTTCTTTTTTGGAATCCCGTATATTTTGCGGTTTTGTATAAATATTTTTTCTTACCTGTTTTGCACGCTCGGATTTAGGATTAAGAGATATAGCAGTTTCAATATCTTTTGTCGCTAAAGAAACTTTTTTATTTTTAAAGTAACAATTAGCGCGTGTTATATATGGTTCTACTGCTGAAGGTGCTATAAAAATTGCCTTGGAAGCACAATAAATAGCATTATCACAATCTCCTAATTTTTCATAGGCCAAAGACTGAAAATTATATAAACGAACATCTATAAATCCTTCTTTTATAAGGGCATCGGACAGGCTTATTACCTTGTTGTAATTTTCATTTTTTAAAGCTATTTCTATTTCAGTTAAACTGTTTTCCAATAAATCTAATTTTTGGCGCTCATTAACCCCGGAAACAGGGGCACTTTCGGTATAAATACCATCCACAAATAAAGGGGACTTTTGTGCAAAAGAAGCACAAAAAAGAAAACAAAAAAGTATTGCAAAATAAACAACGTTACGTTTTATTCCCATATAGATATGATATTATAAATATTTGCTAAACTCAAGTGTTAATGACTATAAATCAAATAATTCGAGTTGTTTCGATTCTTCTTTTGAATTTGTAACTTTTAAATTTTTAAGGCCGGTGTCTTGAAATAAATTATACAAATGCCCATTTGGAAATTTATTTTTCTTTCCAATGTCCATAGTTAAATTACAAATCTCATCAGCTTCCGAGTTGCCCTCGCGTAAAGTATGAACTAAAGTAACCTTTTTAAATCTTTTGGTCAAAATTTTAATTTCTTCCATTAAAATTTTTAAATCCGAGTTCTTTATTTTATAAACACCATTAAATTGTTTAACCAAGAGTTCGGAGTCCGAAGTAATTTTTAAAATATTTCCGCCGATTTCAGCCGCGGAAGTCAAGGCAAGTTTCAGCGCATTATATTCCGCCTGATTATTAGTACATTTTGCAAAAAACAAACCTCGTTTTAGCAATATTTTACCCTGTTCATTCTTTATTATGACACCGCTTGCACCAATGCCGGGGTTTCCACGGCTACCACCGTCAATATTTATTATTAAAAGCATATTAATTATTTAAAAACTCCTTAATTTTTTTCCAATCTGCCCTATCAGAACGCGCAATCAAAGTATAGGAAACACCTTTATTTTTATAACGTCCGCTACGCCCTATTCTATGTACATACTCTTCCGGGTTTTGCGGAAGTTCATAATTTATCACACAATATATTGCAGGTATATCAAGGCCACGGGCAGCAAGATCAGTTGCAATCATAATTTGTGTTAAACCTTGACGAAAATCAAGTAAATTTTTATCCCTAATTTTTTGCTGTAAACCACCATGCATGGTAATAACTGAAAACCCTTTCCTTTTTAAATAAATAGAAATTTCATTCGCTGCACGTTGCGTTTTGACAAAAACCAAAATTTGTTTTCCGGTTTTGCTCTGTTCCTGTAGAAGTTCGGTTAATTTTTTTAATTTTTCATTACCTTCTATCTTAATAATTTTTTGAGTTATATTTTGATTAGGTTTATTGACTTCTTCAGCAAAAATTTTGACTGGATTATTTAAATATTTTTCCGCTAATTTTAAAACGCGTTTTGGGTAAGTAGCGGAAAACATCATACTTTGTTTCTTTATCGGCAAACGGTTAAAAATATCTTCAATTTGTTCCCTAAAACCAAGCTCAAGCATTTTATCCATTTCGTCCCAAACAACAAATCCAAAATCTTCAATACCGAAAGTTTTGCGTTTTATGTGGTCGTTTAATCTACCTGGAGTCGCAATAACAAATTGTGGCTTTTGTTTAAGTTTACGAAGTTGGCCTTGCATATTTTTACCACCTACAATTAAAGCAGTTTGCATAAAAGTATCTTGTATCGCTTCTTTTATAACTGTCTGTATTTGTTGTGCAAGCTCACGTGTGGGGGCAATAATTAAGGCGCGTGCAGTATCTTTTTTTGAAAGTAAATCTGCTAGAGGCAAGGCATAAGCCGCAGTTTTACCGCTACCTGTCGGGGCTGCTGCCATAATATCCTTCCCCTGCAAAATTGAAGGAATAGCCTCTGCTTGAACTTGAGTCGGTACGGTATAATTTAATTTTTTTATTATTTTTAAACGCACAGAAGTAAGCCCAAGCGCAAAAAAAGTATTATTGGTCATGACGAACTTTTATTTGCTAGGATAGAAATAAACATCGAGTTTAGTAAATACTATACCGGCTTTTGCCAATTTATCTTTATTAATATCCCAGTATTTACACTTTAACATATTCGCTAACTGTTCTACTGTGATTTTAAGAGTTTGACATACAATAGTCGGAGTATAATCTTTACCTGCTACACTTTTAGGGCTCGCCGTATCTCCCAAATAAAAGGAGTGTTCCATATACCGAACACCTAAATAATTGAACTCGAAATTGCAAAGTATTTTTTTTAGCTTTGACATAATATTTCTCTTTATCTTCTCTTTCTATAGTATAGCATTTTTATTGAAAAAGTGAATTAAAAATCTTCCATATATTCTTTTCCAAATAAATTATCATAATAAAAACTTTTTTCTTTCAAACCAATAGCATTAAAAAGATTCCCTAAATTTTGCAAATCACGAAGGCTGTTGGAAAAAATTTCGTTTTCAAAATCAATTAAACTAATTATTAATTTATTATTTGCATTACGTCTAAAAAATAGATTATTATATATGTCATCATAGAAAAACCCGCTACTGTTTAATTCCAAAATCAAATCAACTAATGTCCCCCACTCTATGCTGGTTATAGGCTTGTTATTTATCTTAACTTGTGCGAACAAAACGCTCTCTCTGCCGTTTCTCATGCTTCCCCAGCAGAAACCTTCTTCGTTAATAGGAGATAATACAAACATCGTTCTGGCCCTAGTATTAGGATCTCGAACTAAATGTTTAACTCTTTTGAATTCTTCTTTTATATTTTTTAATACCGCATCGGGTATTCCTGTGGCATCTTCTGCCAAAATTTGCGGATATTCTATACCGATATTTTTAAATTTTTCGTGTAATCCTTTTGTTGTAAATATTTTGTGCAATCTTTTCGTGTTTTCTATTTCTTCAGGGGTACCATATTTAAGGTAACCTACAATTTTACCGTGATTATCATAAAGCCGCCAAACAGCATGAACAGCTAAAGATTTACCTCTTTCCGTTATAACAAGTTCTGACCTATTAACATTTTGCAAAACACCTAGTTTAAAGTACGGCTTTAACTCATTAAAATAGTTCTCCATCCTTCTAATATCATCAGCGTTAGTAGATACTTTTACAACATTTTCAAAATCTAAAATACTTATTTGGAGTTTGCCGTCCGTATCCCTTTTAAAAAACATATTATTCATAAGATCTTCATGAACAAAACCTTTGCTGTTTAATTTATTAAAAAAGTCTTCTATTTGGGCCCACTCTTCATCGGTAATTATTTTATTACTTAATTTTTCTGCTGCGGAATGCCCTCTTTCCTTCGTAGGGAAAATTGTCCTTCCGACCGTAAAACCGCTTGCATCTATCGGGGTTGTTACGAAGTAAGTTGTATTTCTTTTCGAAGATTCTCGCATATAATTTTTTATCCCTGAAAAATCCGCCTTAATATTTTTTAGAACATCTTTATTTAAAGACGAAATATCCGTAGATAAAATTTGAGGATATTCCAAGTCAAACAATGTATAGTTCTCAAGCAAATCATTTTCGGTCACTATCTCATGAAAAAGTTTAGCCCGATCAATTTCTGTTTTATTTCCGTATTTAAGATATCCTATCGTCCTTTCTTTTTTATCCGAAAGTTCCCAAACTGCACGGGCATCAACTATTCCGTCAGTTACCGGAACAAGGCTTGCCTTAACCACATTACTTAAAGGATCAGGCGGAGATTTTAAAGTCTTTTTCACAAGCCCCATTTTGTTTAATGATTGTTCTATTATTTCTAATTCAAAAGTATTGTCAGGCACTTTATTCGGTGTCGGTTCAAAATCTAACATACTTAAAGTTAGTTTACCTTCTTTATTCCGTAGCACATAAAAGTTATTTGCAAAATCTTCATGAATAAAACCCTTCTTATTTATATCCGCAACTAAGTGCTGTGCTTGATCCCATTCATCCTTATATATACCCTCTCCGCCGAGTTTTTCCGCTATAAAAGATTTTTTTAAAGGATTAGATGCATCATAATATGTAAAACCGTCTGTATTTATTACCGTCATTATAAAGGGAATTCTTCCCCTGTTTTTACCCCACATTGAAACCCTTACTTTACTTAGCTCAATATCAATTTGATTTTGTATTTTAGATGGGAGATTAACTTTTTCAGTTATTATTTGAGGATACTCAAGTTCCACTAAAGGATATTTTTGGGCTAAATTGTTTTCTGTGATTATTCTATGAAACAATTTTGTCCTTTCAATTTCTTCTTCCGTTCCGTATTTTAAATATGCTATAACATTACCCTGTGAATCTTTAAGACGCCAAACCGCCCTTTTACCGACAGACATACTGTTTGACGAAACTAATTCCGCTTCAGCAACATTGTCCAAAGGGTCGGTTGTTGCTTTTTCCTGTAATGCAACTGGGGTAATTAAAGAAGCATCTTCCTGCTCCGTTTTTTGCATGGTGGATGTAATACGAAATGATTTTCTTATATTATCAAAGATATCGGATACTATCCCTTTTGGAAAATTAGGTATTATAAATTGCGGAATGGTAACACCCGTTTCGATAAATCTCTTAATCCAATTTAAATTATGTATTAAGCCATAATCTTCCCCCGTTAATGGATTAGAATATTCCCCTACTGTCGTCCCGATAGCAGAATATTTACCTGCTTCGTTTTTTACTAAAACAACACCGCCGCTTGAGCCGGGATATAATATTCCATCAATAATACCCATATTAGATGTTAAAGAAAAATATTTTAGATGCGGCACCAATTTAAAATTTTTATGTAAAAATTTTCTGCCTGGAAAAGATAAACTTTTAAATTTATTAAAATCAGAAAACGGGCGATCTAAAACCAAAGGTAAAGCAGGTGCATCTATTTTTTCCCGCGGTAAAAGCAAAGCATAATCATACTGTACACCCCTAAACAGTCCATATATATCGAAATAATGATAAAACGCGACATCCGCTTTTGTTAAATACTTGTTATTACTGTCAAATACTAAAACAGACCAATCCGGAAAATCGGACACGAAATGCCCCGCTGTAACTATAACTTGTTTTTTTTCGCCGGAGAAAGGTATCTCTGTTATAAACCCGCTTGCGTGACGGTTACCTGCCACTTGTAAAATAACAACAGATTTTTTTAACTCGTTTATTTCAGCATTATTTTTTTGCGAAATTTCTTTTGTAGAGGGTTGTTTTCCCTTTCGTAATGCAACCGGGGTTAATAAGGAATTTTCAAAATCATTAGTAAAGTCAAAAGGTGTTTCTAACTGTTGCCCCGGTTTAAAAAACGGTAACGGTATTTGGGGGTTCATAATATTTGGCAATTTGCCTTGTAATAAATCTTGAAACCACCCCAAATTATGAACAAATGTTGCCCTGTCATCATAATTGGCAATTATTGTGCCTACTGCACTGTATTGCTTAGGTGCAGTTTCCGCGACGACAACGCCACCACTTTCACCGCCAATAGCTCCACCACCTAAAAAACTAATATTGTCATAAGAAATATGCTGCCAATTATCTCTTGAAATTAAGGAAATAGGAGTTCTGTCCCTATAAGAAAACTGCTTCTTCGGGAAAGAAAAACTTACGACATTTTTATAATTATCCAAACCGTCAAAAGATATATTGATAGGCTCTGCATCTATTTTTTCACGCGGGATTAAAATGGCATAATCATCAAGAGAACTTTTATCTTCATCATGTTTAAACAATAAGACATCTGCTTCCGTTAATCTTTTGCCTAAATGATTAAAAACCGTTACAGGTTTGTCTGGAAATCTGCTTACGCCGTGCCCCGCTGTAAATATACCTTGTTCCAGTGGGGTAATCCAAGAAGGCAATACTCCCAAAAAGCCGCTGAAACTGTTATCAAAACCGGCTAATCTAAAAACAGATTTCCTTAAAGCGTAAGGAGTGTTTACATCTATTAAATCCCCTGATTCAGCTGTAGATCCAACCGTAACAATAGATTCGCCCGATAAAGCAACAGGTGTTATTGCAGGTGTATATGTTTCTTGTTCGGCACTTGCGTTTTGATTTGAGGAATGGTTTTCGGCAGAAATAATTTCAAAATCATCGTCAAATAAATTAAGCCAATTTTCTTTATATTGTTCCGGCGTTGTGGCAAAAGCAGAAAGGTCCAAAGCACGACCTTTTTTTACTTGCGGGGCATTAATACCGAACATTTGATAAATACCATAAACCATGGCTAAATTAGCAGAGGCACTGCCCTTATGGAAAGGTACGGCATTTGTGAAAATATAACTCATATCCGCAACGGTATTATGAATTAATGAAATATCTTTTTTTGTTAAAGTGATACCTTTATTGTATTTATTTACCAAAGGTTTCAACACTTTCCAATCTTCTTGCAAAGCATTAAAGGCCCGTGTATTATTGTTACTTCCGTCTTCTTGTATTAAATTGGGGTAAGCAATTTCTACGTGATTTGGAATTGCAACATAACGGTAAGCCAAATCTACACCTTTGTAATTGTCCGGGCGTTTATTATTGACCATGAAATCATCTATATATTCACTGTATACATCATTTTTGATGGTAAGGGTTACTGTGGTATCCTTTTTAGCGCCTCTATTATTGAATTTACCAAAGCCAACATGATGTGCTTTTGCGAAATCTTCCGTACCGTCAAAACTTATATTATATATGGGTGGATTTTTTATTATGTCCCAACTATCTTTTTCTGATTTAAAAAATTTTCTAAAATACAGAAATGATTTTATTTGATACCTCTTCTTTTGATAGTCAAACATAGCATTGCCAAGTTCGGTCGTAGCCTGTTCTACAGTTTTGCCGGAATTAAGATCATTTATAAAATTATTTGTTAAATCCCGCATTGTAACAAGGAATAAAGGGTTAGTACCGGGATAAGTTTTTTCTTGGCTAGGCAAAGTTGTTTCATAACGATTGGAATAATATGCAAGTTCTTTGATTAATTCCGGATTTTCAGCAAACATTTTGCTTAGATCTTTATTATAAAAAGTTTGCCATAAATCGAAGAAATCTGAGCCTAAAATCTCCCGCATATGCTTGGCTTCGTTCCGGGTTAGAGGATCCCCACTAAAATATAACTGATTGAATTCTCCGCGTAAATCGACATATTTTTCTATTTCGCTTTCGGATTGAGCAGTCGGCATTTTAATATTGCCTATAAGAGGTAAAGCTGCTAAAGCAAGCGGAGCGGTTACAGTATTGCTTAAAATAGCGGCAAGCATACCGATACCGACGGTAGGTAAAACCCAACTAGGTAATTTAAATGAGGACTGATTATTTGCGGTTTCAGGGGTTAATTTTTCTTTTGCACCGATACGTTCTAATCTATCTTTAATACTTTCCAATATTTCCATATCATCACTAGCGCCCCAATTTTCAAAATCTATTAAAGTGATAATAAGTTTATCTTCATCATCGCGTCTAAAAAATATATTCCCTCCTAAATCGGTATGATAAAAACCCACATCATGTAAATCTTCAAAAAGACTGACAACTTGCGCCCACTCTTCATTAGTTATAGGTTTTCCTTGCAACGCATTTAAGCGTGCTAAATCATCTCCGTATCTATGAGTAATTACAGCGCTCATTATCATATCTTTATCCAAACTACTATGTTTATGCGCAAATTTAATATTCATTGCTATATCGTTTGGCAAGTCAGATAAGTTCCTTGACAGAACTTTTGGATATTCAAGTTTTATTAAAGGGTATTTATCTTGAAAATTATTATCTTCAACAATTTCTTCCAAAAACCATGCCCTATTAATTTCCTCTTGCGAGGTTTTCTTATAATAGGCCTTTGTATTCCCACTAGAATCCATTAACTTTGAAACATATTGATTAACAGGTTCCGCTTTTGCTATATCCGTTTTGAGGTTTAAAGGTTTTTCAGCAGGGGTAGATTTTTCTTTAGAAATAATTTTAAATTCTCCGTCAAATAAATCAAGCCAATTATCTGTATAATCAAATGGGCTCATAGCAAAGGCGGACCAATCTAATTCACGTCCCATTTTAACCTGCGGGGCTTCAATACCTGCCATATGGTAAAGCCCGTAAACAATGGCTAAGTTTGCCGAAGCACTGCCACGGTAAAAAGGTTTAGCATTTGTAAAAAGATAACTTATTTCTGCAATATTTTCATCTAAAGTTTTTATATCTTCAGGTGTTAATTCCTCACCGTTTTGGGCAAGTGAAATAATCGGGCGGATATTATTATAATCGTCCTGCAAAACTTCAAACATTTTATTAATATTGTTAGCACCGACAGGGTGATTAACCATTGCGCTTATTATAAGCGGGTAATATCCTTTTGTTTGGACTTCGGATAATTCTACACCTTTATAAGTGGTAAAATGCTTGTTATTTGGGTCTATCAATTCTTGCCAATATTCTGTATCATTTGGATTTAAAAAAGAAGCGGAAAGAGTAGACCCCTCCGGTAAAATACCGAAACCGATTTTATAAGAATGCGTTAAGCCGTTTTTTAACTTTTCAATTCCTTCCTTATTATAATCTTTGAGATTTTCTATCTCATACCACCAAACAGCCCTGTCTTTGCCGAGTCTCACATTACGTTTCAGTTCAAAAAATTTTTTTATTTGATTTATTTTTTTATGGTACTCAAACATTTTTTGGCCCATGTTTGTTACGGCCTCTTTCATAGATTTACCGGAAAGCAAATCTTGTTCAAAAGCCTCTGTAATATACTTCATAGTAAAAACATATAACGGGTTTGTACCTTTAAAACGGGTACCGATTTCACTAGGCAAAGTGCTTTCATAGCGTTTTGAATATTTGGCCAGTTCAAACAAGTCTTGAGGGTTTTTATTCGCCATTTCTTTAAGGTCTTTATTGTAATATTTCTGCCATAAATTAAAGAAATCTTCCCCCAAAATTCTTTTTAGATTTCCCACTTCATCAAATTCCTCGTGTTTTTTATCTGATATTAACTCATCACCTTCAAACAATGTTTTATCGAAATTCTTACGCAAATTAACAAATTTTTGAATTTTTGCGTCTTGTTCTATTGCCTCTTTTGAAGGCATTACACCGCCTATAATAGGTATTGCCGCCAAAGCAATCGATGCGGTTGCAGAGTTTAATAAACTAAAAGCAAGCAAACCTACACCTACGGCAGCAGGTAAAACCCAACTCGGTAATTTAAATGAAGATTGATTATTTATAATTTCAGGGGCGGGTTTTTCTTCTTTTTGCCCAATGTTCTTGTTTTGATTTGAGGAAAGTTTTTCACCAGAAGTAGCGGAAACAGCAGGCGTTTCAACGGTTCTCATATTTTCGGTAGGTCGTAAAACAATTTTACCGTCAACAGAGACTGCTTTCCACCAACCGAGTTTACCGTCCAGTTCCGCCCACACCAAAACTTCCGCTATATCTTTGGCAGGAATATTTTTTGCATATTTAACAATAGGAGCTAACATTTTATAATCGCTATACATCTTAATTAAAACAGGCAGATGCCCATATTCATATTCTGTTGAATAGTCAATTGTATCTTCTATTCTACGGGAAAAATGTATATAATTATATCCGGATTTATCAACTAACAACCCCGTTGTGAACAATCTCATTAAATCTTTATAATTTTTAAGCGTCATACCCCGATAAATCGCATTTTCTTCTTCAAAATCAGGAGGCAAAGAAGCTATTATTTCTTCGATATCCCTGTAATGGAAATAGACATTTTTATTTTTATATTCATCAGTAAACAAAACTTTTGCGGAAATAGCATCATTATCCGTTTGGTCTGGCCCCAAAGGCTGAGTGTTTGCTAAAAGAGGTACAGCCGCTAATGCGATTGGTGCTGTTGACGGATTTGCCAAGCTAAAAGCAAGTAAACCTATACCAACTGCAGCAGGCAAAACCCAACCTGATAATTTAGGTAATAATTTATTGCTATTCTTTTGTTCTACAATATTGGAGGAAGAAACTTCTTCCCAAGTTTTACCGGCATTTCCGTAAGAGAATATTCCGTGCTTCGCGATTAATTTGGGTGGCGCTCCATAAGGAACATTATTATCATTAAAGGTCCATCCGTCTACGAAATATTTGATTGCATCAAAATTCTTTTCGTTGTTGCGCATATTTAAAGCAACTTGAATCGGGACATATCTTCCGTCCGGGTTATTTAAAAATCTCATAAGTGCCCGTTTGCCTGTTTCTTGACGCGGAACAAACATATAATGTGCTTCCGTGCGATAACCCGCATCTTTAAACATCTGCAAGCGGTTTTTCAATGTGCCGAAACTGCTCATTGTTGCATCTAATACAACATTAACTTTTTTCTCTATGCTTAACCTTAATATACGATCCAAAAGATCCCTGCTTTCATTGTGCAAAGCATGTGAGTTATAGCCTTCATACTCGGGCAACATAGCTTTTATTGCATCCGAATCTAATAATAAATAATGTTTTGTATCGTAGACTTTTCCTTCAAACTTACTCTTCCCGCTACCACCGCGGCCACCGAGAAGAATAAATGTAGGATGTTCACTTACTTTACTTTCATAATCTCCAAAAATTTTATCGATAATCTGATCATGTAATTCTTGGCGTTCCGGGCGATAAATCGCTTTTTCTTTTTCTCCGAATGCTCTAAATTCATCGCTGGTACTAGATAAATTTCTTTCAGACTTTCTTATCATTTGCAAAATCGCGCTATAATTATAAATATTACCATCAGTAGCATGATAAGGATGGAAAATAGGGTCATTTAAAATTTGTTCTACCGTAACATTAGGGTCATCATATTGCGCAGCATATTTGATAATCGGGCTATTTAAATCTACATCCTCGGATATTTTTAAATCTTGTTTAAGCGGGTTGCTAATCTTAAAAACAGGTATAGATTTGCCGGCAATAACAACATTTTCTATATATTCCACATTATCCCAAGGTGCTTCAAGCGGAGCATCAATAAACCCTCCGACCGTCGGGCCTACACCGTTTTCATCTAATGAAATTACTTGGAAAGAATCATTATCATCACTGTATACATATGCAAATTCGGGCCTTGTACTGCCCTCGGGGAACATCTTTAAAATGTTCGTTTGTTCTTTGGACATCGCTACCAAATTTTCATCACGAACTGTTGTAATAGGTTTGCCTAATTGCATCCATGAATACAGGCATACTAATAACCACAAGCCATAAGTCGAAACTTCAAAAATACGACGTTGCGGAATGCCAAGTGTCCAAGCAATACTTTCCAAAATGGAACGATCCATCGTCTCCGGCATACCCCAATCTTTTGCTTGTTGTTGCAATGGGATAGTTTCCGGCATTACAACAGGTTGTTCTTCTTTTTCGGCTTGAGGAATATCTTTTTTCTGTACTTTGTTAGGATAAATCAAGTGCCCGTATTTTGCTTCCAAATATTCAATAGTTATCTTGGGTTCTCCTTGTGTATTCTTAATTTCCCTTAAAACAACGCCCAAAATAAATGAGGCGCAAGCAACAGGTATTAAATAACTTAATGTAGTATTTGTCAGGCTGGCAAAACCTGCGGCCAAAGGTGTCATAAATGCTGCCCCTACGGTTGCGGTGAGCATTAATCCCATAATACCGTCTACATGATTTAAATCTTTTTGTTGTGCTTTACCAAGTAATAAAGGCCAGATATTACCGTAGCCCAAGCCGGCTAAAACTAAACCTATATACTTTGTTGCTTCGGCAGGTGTAAACACTAAACTAAGACCGGCCAAAGCAGTAATTAAAGAGGTTATTAAAACTTTATCTTCTCCGAAACGTTTTATAAGCGGTGGGGAAATAAAATTTGATATTATTATCGGCAACATTGTTGTAAGGAAACCCATAATCTCTGCTTTTTCTACTGAAAAACCTTGTTCCGCAAACATAATCGGTGTCATTGAAAGCAAAGGTATTTCTGCACCAATATACGCAAAAGCTGCTGCTACAAGCAGGGTAATATCTTTATTTTTCAGTAATTTGACTGTGCTTTTTATAGGAGTAGATTCATGTTTGACTTCGGCAATTTTTGTCTTTGAAATTATACCTAAAGCTGAGGCAAATATGGCGGTGTATATTGGGTAAAGTGCCGTCCAATCTAATCCTATTGAAGAAAGCACGGCAGGTGCCACAAAACCCAATGCCATGGGGATACATCTTATTGCATCAGCTAAAACTAAATTAGGTGTAATATCTTTATTACTTTTTGATACATCCGCAAAAAGTGAACTTGCACCTGTTTCAAGCATTGTTGCCCCAAGGCAAACCATTGCGATAGAAACAGCCATAGCATAAAATTGATTGATATTTGCCGTTTGCGGATTATAATTACCGTACATACCAAAGAACATCGGCAAAGCAGCACCGGCAGTCGCCAATGCCGTACCGATTTTCATAACATTAGCCTTACCTATTTTTGTTTGTAAATTACTGATAGGAACTGAGAATAAGAACATCAAATAACCGGATAAAGATAATAAGGATGCTTCAAATGGGGTAATATTAAAAGTGTCTTGTGCTAAGGCAACCGCCGGGGAAACGAAATCACCCAAACCGGTTGTCATAAAAGAGTACATAACAGCAAATAACGGGGCTTTTTTAGCAATATTAAGAAGTCTGACTTGATCCAACGTTAAATTGTTTTTATTGTCTGATGAAGTATCACTTCTTGCATTACTCTTCTTACCCTTAAAAAGATTGTTGTTTATGGCTTGCATAGAAACAGCATTACCGGCTATTAAAAGGCCTGTCATTGCTGCAGCAGTTATCGGGTTTATTGTGCCTAATGCCATAAGACCGCCTACGGTAGTAATTCCGCCGAATGTAGAAGTTTGTACCAAATTATTTAATTTTTGTTGCCTTACCAACCCCATGTAATTTGGGAATAATTTAAATCTATTAAATAAACCGGTATTTATTTTTGGGGTTGTTATTTTAAAACTATTCGGGAAATGGCTTACCGCACGACCGCTTGAACCTACTGTTTCCATAGGATCAAATAAATTTATCGGCATATCAAATATAGTACTCACAGGTTTTGATGCCTTTCCCGTAAAACCTATGTTTTCCACATTAGCCTTTACTCTAAATTGCGGCCTTAAGCTCATTGCAGTCGCCGGGCTTGTTCCTAACCCAAATGTACCGGCTGATGCTACTGTCGTTTTTAATCCATCTTTCGTTGTAAATAATGACTTACTGTCTTTTACCGCTGCCTTTAAATCCCCTAAACCACCTAACTCTAAGCTCGTATACATATCCATTACACCGCGCTCAAACCTGTTCATTTGACTGTACGGCTTATTAAATATGTTATTCGCTTTC
>JAFZUQ010000011.1 GCA_017618215.1 Elusimicrobiaceae bacterium
GCTTCTGCCGCCGCCGCCGCCGCCGCAAGCGCTGCCCGCGCTCAAAGTTTGGCCGCGGCGAAAAAGAAAAAAGCAGACGCCGAAGCCGCCGCCGCCGCCGTCGCCGCCGCGAAAGCTGCAGCCGTCGCAAGCGCGGAACGCTCCCAAAGTTTGGCCACCGCAAAAGAAATACAGTCTATAGACAACCAAATAAAGATTGCGCAACAAGAAAACGAGATAGCGCAAGCAGCATTAAACAAATTGCAGGAAAAAGAACACGACGCTAAACCGCTTTTTCTTGCCGTTGCGTTCGGTCTTGCCGCGTATTGGATTTACAAAAGGGGTAAATAATGAACGGAATGAACCAGGTATTAAGCACCATGTACGCGCCTAACGATCGCTTGGGCGTCGAGCTGATGGGTGCCATAAAGTGGAACGCGTTAAAAAAGGCAGTTTCTCAACTTTCGAGAAATGCCGTAAAAAATGCAACGGGCGGCGTAAATACGTTTAATAAGGCCGTGAACGCTTTTAACCGTTCGCGCTCTGTAAATCCACTTACCCGCGCACGGTTAGTTACAAGGCTTAACGGTACGCTTTGCGGCGAACTGTTGCGACCGAATGAAGATTTTTGTAGCGAACTTTTGGGCGCTAACATTTGGGAGCGTGCTTGGGACGGTATTCAGGACATGACACACAATGTCCTAGAATTTGGAGAGGACAAACCGTTCCTCAAAGAAGCAGTTTCTAGCTTTAGGGACTTTACAAGCGCTTTGACGGGTGGTAAAAAGGCCGTAGACGTTGCAACAACGGCTTATGACAACCGAGGAAAAATTATCCTTGGCGGCGTCGGCCTTGCTCTGTTGCTTTACTTTTTGCTTAGGAAAAAGAAGTAATGGCGCTAGCGTGGACGATAACAGATAGCCAACCAAAGAGCATTTACAATGCCCTTTATAAATGGTATGGCGTCCCCGATAATTTCCCGAACTACCAAACGGGCGCGGGGGTCTTTTTCAACTACGCTAATTTTACCTTGGATAAATTATATTACTGTATTCAGGCACTTAAAAATTATTATTCGCTCGGTTGGTTCACGGATAACTACACGGACCGAACGAATGCACTAAAACAGATCGCGGCGACTTTGTACGATACTTTTTCGGGGCAGGTAGACGCGAACGGTATTTTTAAGTTTCTCGTGTGGGTTTACAATTTTGCAAAACAAAACGAGGCGGCGACTAAATATTTTTGCGGTGATGGTACATTCAACGTCATAGACTCGGCCGCGGTTGTCCTCGACGATGTTGTAGTAAAACCCGTCGAAAAAGTGGCCGAAACAATAAAGTATGCTGTAGACTATCCGAGTCTTAAGAATTTGTTTCCGGACAATACAACGTTGTTTAAATGGGGCTTGATTATTGGCGGCGGCTTGTATCTTTGGAAATTCTTTGAGAATAGAATAAAGAAAATTTAACTTTAAAAAGAGGGTCAAAACATGGCTAAGAGAATCAAGTCTAAAAAGGCTAAAACTAGAACCGTCGTTAAGACGAAAGTAAAGCGCGTATACGTCAAGGCCAAACGCGCCGCACGACGCGCACGTCGCGCCGCTTCTCAACCCGTAAGCAAAAAAGACATTGTCTTGGCGGTTGCAGGCGCGGGCGTAGGATCCGTTGGCGGCGCAATCGTCCTTTCGAAGCTCCCCGCAAGTTTGCCGCCGATGGCGACGAATGGCGGCGTTGCGGCGTTGGGCGGCGTCCTTACTTATTTGGCCCTGAAAAAGAAAAATAAACTTTTGATGGGTGCGGGCCTCGGTATGGCCGCCGTAGGAGTCCGTGGCATTATTTCGGGCTTTGTCCCGACCATGGCCGGTTACGACGGTAACTACTACAGCATTCCGAAGCTCGCAGCACCGTTCGCGGGTAATTACGAACCTTTGGCCGCACCGTTTGCGGGCGAATACGAACCGTTGAACGCACCGTTTGACGGCGACAGCAACGACACCATTTAAACATTAACAAAGAGGTAAAAACAATGTCTTCTATCACCGAAAGCGTACCCGTAGCAGCCGGGGCCCCGTCTCTCCCGTCCTTTGGTGCGGGCGGTCAAATGTATATCGCCGATATTTGGGGCGGTTTCAACATCTCGGGAACTCTCGTAAACCCGCTTTTTACGTTCCATCAGACTGACACGGGCGTGGCCAACGCGGAGCAGCTCACGAACCTTACAGAAGCCCGCAAGATCGGTTCTACCATGGAGTTTAAGGCCGTTCAGCTCGGTTTGCGTATCGTCCCGCTCACTTCGGGTGCCGTTATTTCTCCCGCCGTTGCCGAAGACATGAAGTCTTTGCTTGCTTCGGCCGTTGTAACGCTCACCTACGGCAGCAACGACACCAAGATCGGCGAATTTAGCGGGTTGCACTTGATGAACCCGGTGGACTACGTAGCCGCCGACGCTACCAACACGTGCGCCGTGTCGAGTGACACCGTTAACACAAACGCTTGGATTAACCTAAAGGCACCCGTAAGCATTCAGGCCAATTTGAATATTGGCGGTACTGTTCGCTTCACTCGCCCGGTCCCGTCGGCACTCTACAGCACGCCGAATACATTCGGCTTTGTTGTAATTATGTCGGGTCTCAAAGTTGTTAAGTCCTAATTAGGACCTATCCAACGGCGGCGGGGTGCGCTCCCCATTCGTCGCCCCGCCGCTTTTTTTACTCTTTCAAAAAAGGACCTTTAAAAATGAACTTGGCCGAAATTCAAAACAAGTTGAAACAACTTAAAGAAACACAATCTTTTGAAAAACCGCTAGATTTTACGCGCTCTTTTGTCGCCAAAGCAGGAGAAGCAAATACTTTTGCTATCCCTATCACAAACGAGGGCCCTTTTTTGCAAGAGTCCTATAACATCATTTGCACGCGAAATTCTGTTCTTAAGCGCACCTATAAGGGCGTAACAACTACGGAAAACGTTTGTTGTGTGAAATTGAAGTTCAAGAGCCAAGCCGACAACGCCTCGCAATCTAACGATTATATACCCGTCGGCCTTATTGGTACGCCGGGCTTTGCTGACTCACCGCGTTACGGATCTAGGCCGTTTTTCCACCTTTACCCCAAGGGTGACGTATTGCTTATTGAATACGATAACCGCGCGCCAGAGTCGCTTATTCATCCGACGGCCTATTTCCCGTCCGACGGCGACGAATACGAAATGAACGACGAATTAGTACAAATTTGCTTTAACGGCAAAATCTATCCGTTGGGAGCATAAAAAGGGGGCCCGCGAATGCTTGCAAGTTTTGCCGAAAAATTATATAGGCCGCTTGTCAATGTTAAGAACGGGCGCCCGCTATTGTCGAGCGCCGAGCGTGACCAAATACTATACAATGCAAAGCGTATCAGGTCTAAAGACTATTATTTGACGGCTACCATTTTAGAAGACGGTCAAATAGACGTAGAAACCGTTACAACTACGGCTAATTGGTACTTTGTGCTTACCGCGGTTCGGTTTGGCGGTGACTATAGCTTTTTAACAAATCCTGAAACGCCTTTTGTTGGGATAAAGTTTGAGAATTTTTATCCGAGTACGTGCCTAAACGGTCCGCGCGATTTGCGCGAAATTATCCCGGCCCGATTTATGAGCGTTGGCACCGTCGAGGGCAAATTTAGGTATGAAGAATTTACAAACTTGTTCTACATGCTCGGCGAACGTGTTACTATTTCGGCGGTCTTCAATAAGGATAATTTGGGCCAGGAGCCGGACAAATCGACAAAGCTAGAATTTATATTCACGGGTCTAGAATTTAACTTTCAGGGCGACTAATGGCTAATACTATACAAAATCTTTTTCCCGCAACACAAAACAAGGGTGTCGATTTTGTCGTTCAGCCGCGTTTTGTAGAATTTTCGGCCCCCATCATTGGGGGACAATACGTATTTAGCGAAAGCACAACGCCCGCGGTTGTATTCGGTAAATTGCCGCAAGGACAAACGGGAATTATTGCGGGGGTTATGATCTCGGCAAATTGCGAAAACTCGCAATTTACGCGCGCTTTGTCCGAACCGTTAGAACTTCAAATCTTGCACGGGGGCAATAATACCCCGGTTAATATTTCGCCGTTCTCGTTTACCGAATTTTCGCAAGGTGACAATTTTAGCTTACAATGGGCTATTACTTCGGCGTCAACTCTCCAAGAAGAAGACTTTAAACTATCCATAAGGGGAAAAGTTGATCAATTAACGGGAATGACGCAAAACGAACTTATACTCAAAATAACGTTTAACTTTATTCGAGTAGGTTCTAAAAATCTTAGGGGTTAGGAATGTTAATAAAACTTATACGAGAACCCGCTGTAGAATCCGGTGCCATCTTGGGCCGGGTTTTTGTCGATGGCTCGTTTTTCGCGCATTCGCTCGAAAACAACTTGTATAAGTTCCCCGCGGGCTCTTACGATTTGACGGGTAAATATTCGCCAACGTTCAAAAAAAATAAAGTCTATATAGATGTCCCGAATAGATCTAATATTATGTTCCACGGCGGCAACTCTGTAGACTCGACAAAAGGGTGTGTTATTATTGCCGCTAACCGTGACGGCGAACGTGTGAGCGGCGACAAGAGCGACGAACTATTTAATATAGTCGATTGTGCCGGCCGAAACGGTGAGGCCGTCGGCCTTGTGGTTCGAAACGACTACAAAAAATATATAGTCTTTGCTTGCGTTTTGGGGGCTTTGGGGGCGCTTTTTTACTTAACTAAAGGATAGGTCCATAAATGTCAAAGAAAGAACAGAAAGACGTATGCGACGTTGAAACGGCGCTAGAAGAACTTAACGACATGGCCACGGGTGACGGCGTGGAAATTAGCGGCCGTGTTTACCGCATTAACTCGCCGCAAGACTCTATCGGGCGTCCGACGTTCGAGGCGGTCGCGAAAGTGTCCGAAATTGTGGACGAAGATTGGATAGGCCGAAATTTTGGGGGCGGGTCTTACCGTATTAAATATACGATCATGGACGGCGCGCAAAAAGCCATTAAGCAGGTAAACTATAATATAGGGCACGAGTACGATAAATTTAGAAACTCGGCCCAAACGGTGCCGCAAAACAATAAAGGCTTTAGCCTCGGTAATGTAGGCGGGTTCCTTGAAAATTTAAACGCTGAAAAGATCATGACTATTTGCACGGCAGTAAAGGCGATCAGGGACTTTATAGCACCGCCGCCGCCGCAAATCGACCTTACTAAAGTTTTAGAGATTATCGCTTCAAACTCTCAAAAAAATGGTGTTTCCGAAGCTATCGTTTTGGAGTCTCTAAAATCACTTAAGCAGCAACCGCCAGCACAGCAATCGTCGTTAGTGCAGCAGCTCAACGACTACAAGGCGCTCAAAGAACTTTTTAACGAAAACGAAAATAATAATAACAATGGGGACGATATGAGCTTTTTTATAGATAAGGCTTTGGAATACTTACCGCTTTTGTTGCAAAAGCACAATAACGACTATAAGGCCGTTGGCGTCGAGGCCAAAGAAAACCCGATGATTAAGGGAATTATAAATTCTAGCCCGGAACTTGCTAAAAAGTTTTTTGAGACGGCAATAGAAAAAGTTGGCGAACAGAACGCAAACTTATTGGCGGCCGGTTTCGGGTATGCTACACCGATATTACAAAAAAGCGAGGTAACACAAGATGAACCCGAAACAAATTAAAGGTACATATACCTTACGCGCGGACTTGGTCGAAATGACCATGAGTTTTTTATTTACTGATAGCGACCGATACACGGAAATTTCGCCTAGTGATGACTTTATGTTGAACTTGGCGTGCGCCGATATTGACCGCCCTATAAATAATTCTATTTCGTTAATTTCTAACAATAAATTATTTATCAAGAGGGCACGAATTTTGACGCTTGGTGCCCCGGGTTTAGCGCCGTCCGCTATTTCGACGCTTGCGGCTAAAATTTTGATTGTCGGGCGTGAACTTGACAATATAAATAGTGATCCCGTGGGCGGCTTTTCATTCGGTTTGTCTCTGTACAATGAATGGCAAGATCTGAATATAGAATTTTTGCCGATCAAGAAAAGCGAAAACTATTTTTTGTCGATTGACTCCCAATATACAAAAATGTGGATTGACGACTATAATTTGCAAGCCGCGTATATTGGCGAACCGTTTAGACCCGTCCTGGAAATGATTGTCGATACGGCGGGCGTAATGGACAACGGGGGTACTATTGTATGATCACGAACGGCAACAGTATTTATAATGTAGGCGGCGGCGGTGGCGGCGGTTCCGATCCCTTAAGGAATTTTAAAGGCTCCATTTTCAATGGTGGGCCATTTACGGCCGATTTGCTATACTATAGGGATAACGTTATAGTAGTTAGAAATAACACCTATTACGAAATTCCAAATTTAGATATAAAAGAATACAATATCATAATAATTGATGATAATAAATTTGACTATGAGGGAAACACGATTTGTCCCGGCGCTAACATAAATATTAAGATAACAAATCTATCTTATGTGGGGAGTGTTCAGGTTTATTTTTATCAGGATGGCGAAACGGTAAATTTAACGGCAACCACAAGTGTTAACGTAGCAAGCGGAGAAAGCTATATAATTTCGGCGCACGGTTACCAATACACCGTTACTAAATGTTTGTCTACGTCTTACGGAATGTATACCGTATTGTACGACATACCGTATAAATATGAGGATTACGGTAAATATTGGACTGTAGACTATTTGTCAGGATATTGGGACGGGTTCTTTAGTGATGGCGACTTTGTTGTTAAACACGGTATATGTTTTTATCGTCTCGGAGCGTTGAGAAATTTCCCGCAAGGTCCTAACGGTTGGCGTTTGCCCATGAAGGACGAATTACAAGACCTTATAAACACGTATGGAATGCAGCATTTGAGAGCGGACTCGGGTTGGTATTTTTCGCAAGGTGATAATTCTTCGGGATTTGATCTTAGGCCATTGGGCGGCTATATTAAAGCCGACGGAGTAACCGAAAGTGAAAGTTACGGTAATGCTCATTATGGTTATTTGGCATACGGGAGAAATTACCAATCTACAGAAGTAGGATATTTGGGCGCGGGATATAGTGACGGCTACATCTGGAATAATGTATCAGAGGGTGACCCTATGGATGATTGCTATTTCCCGGTTAGATTGATACGACCGTAAAAAATCAACCCCGGCAACCCTGAAAGGGAGCCGGGGCGATAACGATTTGATAGTTAGTTTTAGGGCTATCAAACACCAATATAGTTATTTGCTTTCCGTTAGGCAAGTAATGAGTCGAAAAAAAGACGCTTAAAGCGCCGTTCTTTTCTGTTGCCAAAAATAATTTAAAAACAACCAAAAAACAACTCGTAAAACTTACTAAAGCGGCATAAAAACCGTTTTTTTTATATCTTTTGGGCATTACAAAAGAGGTAACGGCCTTTTGTATGTTAGTTCTAGGGTTTATCCGTCGTGGCACCTAATGAGGCAAGCGGCACTAGACCAAGGTAAAAGCGGGAAAACGAAAGGCGCGCTTAATAACTTGGTGACCCGGTGACCCCCTGGGACGCGCGTAAATTGAACGCGGCGTGATGAGCGCCCGAAATGGTTTAAAAGACTGTTTGATTTTGCGCGGGGGGGCGACCAAAAAAACTCCATACAACGATAAAGCGTTTTTTTGAGCTCACCCAATCTACACCAGGATAATTTTTTATCCTTGGGGGGTTGGGGGGCTTGTATTCTCCCCAACTCCAAAGCGAAAGCGCCGTTTCGTTCGATGCTGCCGCGCTCGCGAAAGAGCGCGGAGTCGATTTGGTACGGTGGCAACTTCTCGGACGGGGGCCCGCGGTTTGATCGTCTTTTTTGACATTTAGACAAAATGCAAACGCGGGAAAAGTCCGGGTGTACTCCATCATGCCACCGTACCACCGCCGCCGGTCCAAACGAAAATAGACCGTTGCAAACAAACTATATCCGTTTGGACGGCGGCGGCCCCCCTTTCAAAAAAATATATACGTAAGTCTTGCGGAGCGCGAACAAATCCGGAAAATAAATTTGTGCGTAACCGAATTTTAATTTAGTTGCAATAGGGGCCCGCGACATTCTCCCGCCGCTTGGCATGATGGCGCGGGCCTTTGCTGCCATGCGGACCGCCTTAAAATTCGGTCTCGGTCGTTGCGTGATAGCTGCCCGCTTTTCGGATTTGTGAAGCCCTAATATTCAGTTAGTAGAATATTCCAACTTGGAATAAAAAAAATCAAAATTTGTCTTGCTAAGTTGTGTATAAATGTGTATATTTACACATAGAGAGAACTTTAAAAAGGTAGGTTAAAAATGACGCTTGATGTATATTCTGTTTTCCGTTGCTGGCGTTGCGGCGGTCAAATAGAAGTCTATGGGATCACAAATAAAAGAGAACAAACTTTTTTTTGTGATACTTGTAAAAATCGTACTTTACACCGTTTTTTCCATTTACGTTATAAATAGGGGGACTAAAATGAATATTTGGGCTTTTCACAGAATATTAGACGCTTACGCCCGCGCCAAGGTAGATTTTGAGCTTTGCCATATGGTCGGATATGACCAAAAATTGAAAAAGCTACACTTATTAGAGGATAAATTAACGAGCGTTATGTTTGCTTCAAAACAATATAACGAAGAGTCATCTAATAAAATTCGTAAACGTATTACAAAGGAGAATGACTAATGGCTGATATGTTCAATATTGAAAATCTTGAGTATGGCAATTTTCAAGTACACAAGATCGTAATTTACAAGGCAACTGACGAAATAAAACCGAAGCCTGACGTACCTATAATTTTTTGGTGTGGAACGGATCTTTACACGGGAAAATATTTTTGTGATCATTACTATTGTGGTGGTAATTTTTATTTCCCTGATGCGTGGGCATATCAACCTATTAACCCTTTCTAGGAGTATACTAAATGAATTTATTTAAAAAAATAGCTGCTGCCGTCGCGATTGGTGTTATTTACATTGGCGCGGTGGTTGCCGTCTTTTACGCTATTTACGGGGCTCTTAATGAATAACCCAAATATAGAGAAATTTCTAAAAATCGGTACTTTGCATTTTGCAAAATACTTATCTCATAAATTTTTACGTGGACCGTATTTGGCCGAGGCGCTAAAAAAAATAAACAAGGAACTTTCTAAACATGATTAAATTTATTGGCTATTATAAAGAATGGCCCGAGACAAACGGCCATTATGTACTTACTATTTTGTGTCCTGACTATGTAGTTAAAGAAATAAACGATCTAATAAAGGATTCTGTTTTTTACATACAGAATACGGGACCAACAGAGGGAAAAATTTATTTTAATTCTGTTCGCGCTCGAAATTTTTTTGCCGAATATTTAGAAAATCAATTTTTTATGACTTTCTGTTCTTATGAGGGGCGCCCCGATAATTGCGAAATTTGCACATTGAATAGATGCTATTGCAAATACAAAGTTACCGAAAACGGAAAAACAATAAGATTCCGAGTTTGCCCCGATTGCGACCGAAAAGAAATTAAAGACGCTTTTATACAAAAAAAATTTGCCGAATTGGAGAATAAAAAATGAGAAAACAACTTTTAATAGATAAAAAAAAATTTGAAGATCTTAAAAAGATTTACGACAAAGGAAAATGCAAACTTTGCAGCGACTCGCAATTTATACGGGTACTAATTGCCGACACTTTAAAAAGGGAGATAAAGTTATAATGGAATATTTTTTTATTTGCGAAGATTGCACCATAATTTCAAACGCCACTTATCAAGATACGCGACGAAAAATGTTTTGCCCAAGATGTAAGCGCGAAACGTGGCACCGAATACGAGTAGTTAATTTAGGGGGGTGAAAGTGTATAAAAAAGAACCATCAATAAAATGTGTTTGCCAAAAGTGCGGAACCTCTTTTAATATCTCGGAATATGATCTAATTTCGGTACGGTTGGGGCGCTATCCTCAATATTGCGAAAATTGCGACCCGAAAAAAAAACAAGGAATTTTGTAAAATGTGTAAGAAAAATGTATATTATCAATCGTGCATCGCCCAACACGAATTGGACTGCTATAGAATGGGGTGCGTCAACCGGGACAAGTGCGAACAGTTTACGGAGTTCCAAAACGGCGTTACTATAGACGAGTTCGGACGCAAGAAAGACAAGAAAGGAGATTTTATAAATGGCTAAAGCAGTAACAGATATAAAAATTAAAACACCAAAAAATAGAAATATCGTAGAAGTGGACGTTCGTATATTAGATTTTTTGCCTCAAGGCGGAAAGGTTAAACGAGAGAATTTTGAGTGTACTTTATCCGGCAAAGAATTGATTGTTTTAATGTGCTGTTTAAAAAATGATATTTATTTAATGTCGGCCGCGGCAAAGCGGGATAAAAAAAGTGAACGGTATTTTAAAGCCTATGTTTCATTTATGAAAAAATTGCTTACCGATATGTCAAATATTTATAATAGTTAAAAATGCTTTTAACCGCTAACCATTTAAACAACGTCTACGAGACGGGCGCGCAAATGCGCCGTCTTGTCGAAAATTATTACACCGACCTCGGGGCATGGTTGGACGTACCGTTTTTAATATATTACCGTTTTGTTTGCGATTTGCCGTATATAAAGGATCCTGACGATATAGAATTTATTAGCCGCGCCCGGTTGACGCTAAACCCGTTTTTTAATATTGCTCGGGATTGCGACGATAAGAGCGTTCTTTTGGCTTGTTGGTGGCATGGCCACGGCGACGGTAAAAGATTCGTCGCAAGCTCTACAAAGCCAAATAAAAGCTTACATCACGTATTTATGCAGCTAGAAAACGGCATTTTTTGCGATGCAACCTATCCAAAGAATAAAAATTTCTTTGGGGTATACCCTTTTTTCGAAAAAATAACTAGATTAGCACCATTAACTGACTATTTCTAGTTTTTTTTCTTACGGGGTTAAAAATGGCACTTTTGGCGACGTTAGAGGGTGAGAGTCAAGGCGCGGGGGTTTCTCTTGAGGACCTTTTCGACGTGAACGACTTTTTAGGCGTTAAAATTTTTGGCGCTCCCGATTGGAACCGAGTAAAAAAATGTGCTTGCATTATTGCTTCTAAGGCTGCTAACAATCCCGTTATATTCTATATCGACTCCCTAAAAAATGATTATCCTATATATAAGGCGTCCGACGTTGCCGAGGCGCTTTTTGGCTTCAACGATCGCGCGGGCGTTGCTCTTATGGGCTCGATACCGTGGGACCGTCTTAAAGTAACGATGGATAGCGAACTTTTGGGTAAAAGTTGGTGGGGGAAAGCAAAGTCTATTGGATCTAGTGCCGTCGATATAGGCAAAAAAGTTATTTCGGCCCCTGAAAAAGCTATAGACTATCTTGTAAACGAAACGCCCATTCAGTATACTCCGGCGGCCGCTCTATACAATCTCGAAGAAAAGTATATAATGGATCCTTTGCGTGATCTTACAAAGGATTCTATACAAGCGGTCCAGGACGCCTACACAAGTGGCGTGCATTATCTAATGACCGAGACGCCTCTAAAGTATACCCCCGGCGGTCAGTTGGTTGACAAGGCCGTGAGCGTGCGCGAAGAAATAGGACTAGCCACACCGGGCACCGCGGGTGTTTACGAAAGCCCGAAGCAGCAAGCGGCCCGCGAAGCTGCCGAGGCCGAAGCCTATTACAAAGCACAAAGCCGCGCCGCCGAAGACGCCGCCAACGTTAAAAAGCAAATGACGGCGCAATTAACGGAAATTGAAGCGCAACGCGCGCAAACACAAAGAGACCTTGATATTATGGAATCAAGGGTCACGAGTCGTTACAAGCCTATTGTAGTAGCGGGTGTTTTTGCGCTTTTGGCCGCTTCTCTGTTGTCGGGAAAAAATAAAAAGGGTTAGTATGTTTAGAAGTTTTTTGGGAGTAGATGAAGACGTAAGGGGCTCGGCCTCGGCCGAAGCCGCCGCGAAAGCTGCCGCCGCTTCTGCCGCCGCCGCCGCC
>JAFZUQ010000005.1 GCA_017618215.1 Elusimicrobiaceae bacterium
CCTGTCCTGTCCTGTCCTGTCCTGTCCTAACCCTATTTTCTAGCATATTTTGACCTCGAGTTCAAATTGTTTGTAAAAAATAAAACTCTTTTTAACAGTATATCATTTTTTAGAATTAAAGGAATAATTTTATCCCCCATCCGTCTTGCGCAAAAGGCCGCGCAAGCCACCCTCCGCCCGCCATGCGGGTGAGGGCAATAAAGATTTCCTTATAAAAAAACCCCTCGGCGAAAACCGAGGGGTTTTGAAGTCCTAAATTCTAAAATTAGAAGCGGACAAAGCGGACAACTTTAACTTCCGCACCGTTTTTCTTGCCGGTTTCGGCAATCAAATCGCGTACTGAAATTTTGGAGTCCTTAAAATAAGGTTGATCAAGCAAGCAGACGTCCTTGTAGAATTTCTTAATTCTGCCGGGGATCATCTTTTCAATTGCTGCTTGAGGTTTACCTTCGTTCTTTGCTTGTGTTAAGGCGATTTCCTTTTCCTTCTCAACTACTTCGGCGGGAACATCAGCCTCGTCCAAATATTGTGCAACCATACCGACGGCTTGCATGGAAAGATCTTTTGCAAATTTCATCATTTCTTCTTTCTTTGAACCGTCGCAAGCACCGTTTGATTTGCAAGCAAGTTCCACGAGAGCGGCTTTTTTGTTGTCGGAGTGCAAGTAGTAATTCATTAAGCAGCTGTCTTTACCTAAAGTCCAGCAAATGGCCTTTGTAAAGGAAACATTTTCCCCAAATTTCGGGGCAAGTTCTTGAATCATTGATTGGATGTTTGCATCTTGTGTATAATCTGCAACAGTCGGGTTTGCAAGCATATAGTCTGCAATTTTATCGACTAAGGCAATAAAATCCGGGGTTTTGGCAACGAAGTCAGTTTCGCAACCAAGATATGCCATAGCAACGGTTTTACCGTCGGCAGAAGTCTTGATTGAGATTCTTCCTTCTTTAGTTTCGCGGCCTGCGCGTTTTGCCATATCGGCTAAACCTTTTTTGCGAAGGTAAGTAACAGCGGCTTCAACGTCATTATTGTTTTGTGCCAATGCTTCCTTGCAAGCACCGAGGCCGGCGCCGGTCTTTTCCCTTAAAATTTTGATTTGTTCAAGTGACATTTTCTACTCCTTATTTTTTGAGCTTAGAGGCAAGGGCTTCTTTTTTGGCCTTTTTTTCTTCGCGGCCGTGGGCCTTTACTTCAGGTTCAAGTTCTTCTTCTTCCTCTAAGGTTTCTTCGGTAATATCTGCACCGATGGCCTTTTTAAATGCTTCTGCAAGAACAGGGTTTTCAACTTCTTTTTCTTCAACTTGTTCTTCTGCAGGGGCTGCGGCTTCAGCACCTTCTGCGGTTACTACGCCGTTTGCTTCGTTGCGGCCTTCGATAATGGAATCAGCAATTGCAGCGCAGAATAATTTGATTGCGCGTGCTGCGTCATCATTACCCGGTATTGGTACATCAATATTGTCCGGATCGCAGTTTGTATCGCAAACGCCGACGACGGTAATGCCTAAAGTTTTTGCTTCGCGGACTGCGCCTTGTGTATCCATCGGGTCAATTACGAAGAGGATATTCGGCAAAGTGCGCATATCGCGGATGCCGCCCAAAAGTTTTTTGAGGCGGTTCATTTCTTTTGTTAAGCGGGAAGATTCTTTTTTGGAAATTGCTTTCAAAACGCCTTCTGCTTCCCATTTTTCAAGTTCGGTTAATCTTTCAACAGATTTGCGGACTGTTTGGAAATTGGTTAAAGTTCCGCCGAGCCACTTTTCACTGATGCAAGGGCAATTTGCTCTTTCGGCTTCAACTTTGATTACATCTTGTGCTTGTTTTTTGGTGCCTACAAATAAAAATTTTGCACCTTTTTTTGATTCTTCTTTGACAAAAGCGCAAGCCTTTTTAAGTTCGCGTGCGGTTTTTTGCAAGTCAAGAATATGGACACCATTTCTTTCACCGAAGATATAGCGCCCCATTTTGGGATTCCAGCGTGAAGTTTGATGGCCGAAGTGGACACCCGCTTCAAGCATGGCTTTCATTGATACATTACTCATTTTTTCTCCTTGTAAGCAACGCCCTAAATTTGGATAGAGGATACCCAGAGTGAGCGTTTACTTTTGGCAGTTTATCGGGGCATTTGATTTACGAACTTTTTTCGCCCCTCCAATACTGCGTACTTATATTATAGCAAATTAGTATTGACTTGTCAGTATTTTGTTAGAAGTGGTTACACCAAAAATATGCCGCTTTCGTAAATAGGAAGTTGCTTGCAGTTAGTTATTTTGAGATACCGATTTTTGTAAAGATTGTTGACCTAAAAGTTGTAAAGCGTTTCCGTCAAAAACTTTTTTGCGTTTCCAACCGATTAATTTTGCAATATAGTTTTCTTGCTTTTTTAACGTCGGCAAGGCGGCTGCTTTTTGAAATTCTTGCAAGACAAAAGTTAATGCTTCAACTTTATTTAAGTTGTATTTTTGTTGAACTGTTTCCAAATAACCGCGCATCCATAAATACATGGAAGAATAAGTTTTTAAGTATTGCACACGGATTCTTGTTCCATCTTTTCCTTTTCTTTCTTCGGGAGTAAACATTTTTCGGTTTATTAAAGAATTTACGGAATACATTTCTTCCGGTTTCAAAGTAAGGGCTCTTTCCTGTTGTTGCTCGTCTACCAAATTTAAAATATAGAAAGGCACATTTTCTGCAAAGCCTTCGCAAATCGGGAAAATATGAATCCAATCTCCGTGTACGACATGTGCTAATTCATGTACAAGTCCGGCGAAATAAGTGTTTGGACTTAATGTAAAAAAGCGGCTATCGTCAAAAGCCAAAACTTCAAGCCAATCTACGCCGGTAATACCATATGTGAAACCTGTAATACTTTTAAAGACTTCCCCTTCCGGTAATATGAGAAATTGAAAATAGCCCTCTTTTGGCATTGGTATATTTGCAGAAGAAAAAAGTTTAATTATGTCGCTGATCTGGCGAATAAATTCTTTTGCACCTTCTTTTTGATATTGTTCACATTCTTCTTGTGTTAAATAAACACGCATATAAGGGGCAATATCAAGTTGTAAAAGAGTAATTCCTTTATATTGTAAAGTTGGCGCTTTGGAGCATATATTGTTTTCCGCGGTCCACCCTGTTGTTAATAAAAGTAAGCCAAATAAAAAAGTACAAAATAATTTTTTCATAAAACCTTCTATATCAAAAATATTCCGCTTTCGTAAATTGTCAAGTGCTTGCCGTTCTTTAAAGTCGCGGTAACAAGTTTGTCCTCGGTGTTAACCATATCCCAATGCAAAGCAGAATCGTTAAAGCCGAGTTTTTGTTTTAGGGCCTTGTTAAGTTTTGCTTGATTGCCGGTAAAAGTATCGGCAAAACTTGCACCGAGCGCAATATGGCTGTTGCCGAATTTACCACCGAAATTTTCGTCAAACAAAGTGTCTGCCATAAATTTGTTTATGCGGGAAAAGCGCCTGTCCGTCAAAGAAAATTCGCCGATTTGGCTTGCGCCTTTATCAAGCGCAATCATTTTTTTAAGGAAGTCCCCCCCAATTTCTGCGGCGGCTTTTACAACGCGCCCGTTTTTAAATTCAAGGTTAATTCCTTTGACGTAAGTGCCGTTCCTGAAACTCATCAAATCGCTAAAATAGACACCGCGCGTGCCGCGCCAGTCAGGCGAAGTAAAAATTTCAAAAGAAGGAACATTACAACCGCGCGCCGCAATAAATTTGCGTTGCTCGCCCAAACTGATTTCAAGGTCGGCATGTTTTGACTGCAAGCGCAAGGTTTTAATCGGAAGTGCGCTTAAACGTTTGGCAATTTCGGCAATTTGATTTGACACTTCCATAAATTTTTTTGCCGGGTTTTTTGCGTCTAAAAAACAGGCTTTTATAACTTGATTTTCATATTCTTTAATTGTCAAATTTGCTTGGCGCGCCATGCCGGCTGTCGGCACATTTGCAAGCGTCCAACCGAACAAACCTTTTTGTTCGCGTATATCTAAAATTTCGCGGATTGGCTTCCTTGCAACTGAGGCAAGCGCAATATTTTTAGGGTCAACATCTTTCAAATTTTCCAAATTTTCCGGCGCACGCAAAGCAATTAAACCGTGTAAATTTTCATTTAAACATTTTTCCCAAGGTGCTTGGAAAGTAAGTTGTGCTTTGCTTGCGGTGGTAAAGAAAGTGCGCGCCATATTTTCGCTTTGATAGGGGCGGACTACGACGTTAAAACCCTCTTTTAAAAGTTTTGTGTAGATAGTTTCTGCAAGCGCTAAAGCCGGTGCATCATAGGAAACCAAAATATTATCGCCCTTCTTAAATTTGCCTGCGCGGGCATTTTTTAAGGCGGAAATTAAAACATCTGCATAGTTATTTAAATTCATAAAACCTCTTATTTAAAGCGGGCAAAAACAGCGCTAGCCTCTTTGCCCTCTTGATTTGTTGAAATATACCAAAAGCAATTTTCTTCGTCAGCCTTATAAGCGTTTACAGTTATTGTATCGCCCAAAGCAATTTCTTTTTTAAAATACACCACGATGTCTGTTAAAGTTTTGTTTTCCAAAAATTCTTTTGGTGTTGCTTGCAAAGCCCAAGAAGTAAAATGCTGATTATTGACGTGATTATTAACATCAATGTCTTCAAGCCTTGTTGAGACTTGGCAAGAATTTACTGCTTGTTTTCCTTCAAAAGAAGGAACCCTTACAAAATTTTGCTCTAATGCTTCTTCGGTAGCGGTTGTTGGGTGGCCGTCCAAAATGAATTGCGGGATACGCATAAGGCGGCGGCTTATAAGGTCAATTATCACCCACTCGGTTGTGCCTTTGGCGATAATGTTCCCCTCTTTATCGTACATTATAAAATCACGTCTTGAGGTGATTTTTGAGGCGCTTACAATCCAAGTTTTGACTTTGACAATATCGCACCATTTTAAAGAACGAACAAATTGCATTTGCAATTTTGTTAAGACCCACGCTATGTGTTGCGGAGTTAAGGCCTTGAACCCGAAGCCGAGTTTATCAGCCTCAAGGCAGGCGGCTTCCTGAAAGAAATTTTGTAACCCCCACGGTGTTAATTCGTGTTTTGAATTGTATTCGTAATGACGAACGTTAAAGATCATTTCTAACATAATTTTCCTGTAAATTCTTTTCTAACATTTTGTTGCGAATTTGGGGCATTTGCATTTTGGTGAATCTTCCGGGCAATAATAACCATGGCAGCAAGAGCCTTCTTCGTAAATACCATTACAAGTTTGAGGAACATTTGCGATACATTTGCCACCCTTTTTTACAGTAATGTTTTGGCAAACATCGGTTGCATTAGCCTCACAAACACCACCGGACCAAACTGTAGCTTCATTACAGGATTTATTTGCATATCCCCTGCAAATACCATCTTCATTTATGGTAGCCTTATTACAAGCTAAAGTGTTTGACCCGACGGCAAGGCAAAGACCGTCTTTGTTTATTGTTACATTTTGGCAACCATAATTACCGGAATAATCATCATTTACTAAACACGTTGAAGCTTTGTTTATCTGGACAGAATGACAGGCAGTTTCCGTATGTGCTAAACAATTACCGCCCTTCAATTTACTTCGCACACATCCAAAAGAAGATTTCCCATCACAAATGGCATCTTTGAAAATTATTGAATTTTGGCAACCGCTTGGCTTTGTTGCGATACAAGAAGCACCTTCCAGAACTTTTACATTTTCCGTATCTTTATAACCGCAGAAGATGTCTTTCCCTTTTGTTTTCCAAGGCATTTTAATGGCAAGGCACCTATCCTTTTCATTTATATAACAATAGTTATTTATATTGGACCAGAACATTTCGGCTTCTTTACAGACACTTTTTGATACGGGATTTATGTTCTTACATATGTAATGGTCATGCGGAGCACAGCTAAAAGAAGAATTTTCATAATCGTAATAAATTATATATTCTCTTCCGTTCCGTATACCTAAAATGCCTGTATCTGCCAGAACTAAAGAAAAATCGTCTGTTTCTGCATAATCATATTCAAAATCTTTGCCATGTTTATCTCTTAATTGTAAGTCTAAATTTTTGAAATCGTGGGTATAGCGACCGTTTGACATTTCGTAATTTTTTTGTGCTTTAGCTATTTGTTGCATAGTGTCATGAGTATCAGACATTTTCATTCTTTCCACAACTCTCATAAAATAAGGATGCATAAGAATTAGGGCAATTATTACAATTGCGGTAACTATTACTGATTTATCCGTTAAAAAAACTAAACAACGTATTAGCAGTTCCTTATATTTCATAATATTCCTCTGGTAATACATTAAAACCCCAATAAATTATATAAAATTGACTCAAAATAAGCAAAGGAATTTTACTTTATTTGATTTATATAATTTATAATCTCAATTGCCGCTTTTGCGCCACTTCCGGCGGCTACTATTGCTTGACGGTAAATAGGGTCTTGGCAATCACCTGCGGCAAAGAGGCCTTCAATATTTGTGCGGTGTTTGTTATCTACTGCGATATGGCCTGTTTCGGTTAATTTAACACCGCTGTCTGCTAAAAATTTTGTTTGGGGTATTGAACCTATTGCCACAAAAACACCTTGGACTTCCAAAGTTTTTATTTCTTTAGTTTCGGGGTTTTGGAGTTCTATTCCGGTTACTTTTGTATCACCTAAAAGTTTTGTGGTAACTGCCGGAATAACAAATTCGATTTTGGGGTTGCTTTGAGCTTTTTTGATTGTAATTTCATCAGCCCTAAAACCTGCACGACGGTGAATTAAATAAACTTTTTGGCAGAAATTAGTCAAAAATAAAGCATCTTCAAAAGCAGTATTGCCACCGCCGATAATGGCAACGGTTTTGCCTTTAAAGAAAAACCCATCGCAAGTAGCACAGGCAGAAAGGCCGTGATTTTTAAATTTATTTTCCCCTTCCACGTTTAACCATCTGGCTGTGGCACCTGTTGCTGCTAAAACTGCATAAGAAGAAATAATTTCCCCCCCTTCAAGTTCGGTAAGCATTTTTTTACCTTCTTTTTTTACAGAAACTGCAGTTTTTTGTAAAATTTCTGCACCAAGGCGCTTACATTGTTTGTGCATTTTATCCATTAATTCAAAACCGTTTACAGGGTCAATAAAACCGGCATAATTTTCTACTTCACTAGTTTGAACAAGTTGCCCACCAAAATTTTTGCCACCTAGCATTAGCGTTTTAAAACCTGCACGTGTTGTATATAAAGCTGCGCTGCAAGCTGCAGGGCCTGAACCTATAATTAAAACATCCGTTTCCGTCATAAAAACTCCTTTATCATTTCCCTAAATAATTCTGATGGAAACCCCACCACATTATCATAACTGCCTTTTATTTCTTTAATAAAACAATCATCTTTATCTTGCATGGCGTACGCACCTGCTTTATCTAAATTCTTGCTTGAAAGATTTTTTAAAGTTTTTAAATCTAGATTACGTGCTTTGCAAAGGGTTTTATCATACCCTACGAGTAATTTGTTTTTGTTTTTACAAATTAATGCAAGCCCACTGTAAACTGACTGCCAAGAATTATTTTCAATTTTTAAAAGTTTTAAAGCGTCTTTTTCGTCTTTGGGTTTACCGAGTATTTTACCTTTACAATATACTAAAGTATCCCCGCCTATAATAAGAGCGTCCGGATATAAAACCGCGATTGAAAATGCCTTTTTTAAAGCAAGTTCTTGCACTATTTTATGGGGTAATTTTTTTGAAGTCGTTTCCTTTATTGTTGGATTAATAACGTCGAATTTATACCCTAATTTTTTTAAAATAGCTTTTCTCCGTGGGGACCCGGACGCTAAAATTATACGCATTTTACTTGTTTAAAAAAGGCTTGATTATTACAAAAGATACCACAAGTCCAATAATACCGCAAATGCTTGCATGAATACCAAGTGGGCGAATTCCTATGGAGAAGGGATCTATAAAAAAGTTCGCTGCCTTTCCTGATAAGACAGAAGAGAATAATGCATCAAACCCATAACCGATAGCTGCTGCTATTAATAATAATATTACGAAGTAAATAAAGTCTTTCATATTTCACCTCTAACAATGAATATTTAACATCTCTTTTACATTATTAAATACTTCCTCTACGGAAATATCTTTCATGCACTTAAAATGTCCAAGTGGACATTTTTTCCCTCCGTGTAAAGCACAAGGGCGGCAAGGTAAATTCTTTACCTCTATAACCCTATGACCTTCACCATAAGGGAAAAATCCTAATTCTTTGGTTGTAGGCCCAAAGATTGCCAAAGTATGAACACCGAAAGCCGTGGCAATATGCATAGGCCCGGAGTCATTTGTTACAAAAAGTTTTAGATGTTTCATTAAAGCCATAAGTTCTGTTAGCGTTGTTTTGGTTGCCAAGTTTATAGGGTGGCCTTCCGATAGACGGGCAACTTGCTCGCTAACTTCTAAGTCCTTTGGGCCCCCAATTAAAACTGATGTTAAGCCGAGTTCTTTTTCCATACGAGTAATCAGTTTGGCATAATTTTCAGCTGGCCAACATTTTGTCGGCCACACAGAACTTGGGTGAACACCGACTAAAATTTTACCTTCGGCCCCAGATTCTTTTAAGAGTTTTTCCACGGTTTGCTCAGCATCTGTATTTCCGTTATCAAGGTTTAATTCTACCTTAAAATTGTCTTGCACTATGCCTTGAAGTAAGTATAAATTGCGCTCTGCATCGTGAATCATCCAAGAAAACGGAACTGTTTTTGTATAAAAAAATCTACCTTCGCTGTTACTGAAACCGATACGCACTTTTACACCGCTTAACCATGCGATTAAAGCACTTCTAAAACTGCGATGTGGGACAAGTAATACATCAACTTTTGCACGGTGTATGCGGTTTGCTGTTCTAAATATTCCTAATACTTGATTTAATCCTCTTTTGTCGTCGATAATGATTTTGTTAACTTCATCAAGGTGCCTGAAAATTTCCACGGTTTGGGGGCGTGTTACGACGGTGATTTTTGCTTTAGGAAACATTTTTGCAGTTTTTTTAACAAGCGGTGTGGTTAAAACAGAATCCCCTAAAAATGAGGTTTGAAAAATGCAAATATTTTCAATTTCTTTTTTTAAATCAACGGTCTTAAATTTCCAATCGCTTAAATTAGGGGTATGGTATTTTACCGGAATATTCCAATCTTGCAAAACGGCCAAATATTTTTCAAGCGTGTGCTTTTCAAGTACCGGGCTTGCAAATTTAAATTTTACATATATACGCCTTGCAAGGAAGTTTTTGTTATATCTTTTTTTATTTTCAATACCACTGAAAGCGCTTAGTAAAATAGTGCGTAAAGTGGCATGCATATCAAGTAAATGTGTAAATTTTTGAGTTCTAATATCTCTAAGAGTAGTAATGAAGTCTTTAAAAACCATTATTTCGTCTATATCCGGGTGGCCGCTTAATGCTTGTGCAAATTGTTCTTTAACAAGCAAAGTTATTTTTGCGTTTGGCCAATGTTCTTTAATATTTTTAAATACCGGTGAAAGCAAAACTATATCCCCCAGTGAAGATAAACGCATAACTAAGATGTTTTGTTTTATCTGATTTTTATTTTCGTTCATAATTTTATAACCTCTAGAGTTTTTGCTGTTGCACCTTTAAAAGAAAGGGCAGTATTTAATGCTGATTGTGCCGTTTTACTTAGTAATTCATCATTATTTAAATATTTCCTTAATTCTCTGCTAAAATTTGTTTTGCTGACCAAAATTCCCCCTTTGGATTTTAATAATGCTTTTGCTACATCCGGGGTATTATAATAGTATTTACCAAAAAATACGGGCTTTTTAAGAATGGCTGCTTCCAAGAAATTATGCCCTCCTTTTTTAACTATGGATCCACCAACAAAAGCCAAAGTTCCCACCTTATATAATGCACTTAAAAGTCCCATAGTGTCTGCTATCAAAATTTGGGTTTCTACAGGAGGATAATCTAAGTTACTCAAAAAAGAAAATTGGAACTGTGTTTTTTTCAAATTTTCACGTATTTGTTTTGATCTTTCTAAATGGCGCGGTGCTATAATGAATTTTATATCTTTTAGGGTTTTAGCGGAAGAAAATATTATTTGTTCCTCTAATTCATGCGTGCTTCCGCATACTACTATTTTTGATTTTTTCCAGCCAAGTTTATTTATAATTTCTTGGGCTTCATCTAAACGTTTTGGAGTTTCGGTTAAAGCATCATATTTAATATTGCCGCAAGCAAATACTTTTTTTCTTGAAGCACCTAAAGAGATATAGCGTTTTTTAATTTCTTCGGTTTGTGCACAAATAAAGGATATTTTGGGAATTATTAATTTTATAAGAGGTTTAAGGAGTTTATATCTTTTAGCACTCCTTTCAGATAAACGCCCATTTATTATACCAACTTTTACCTTTGACTTTATACTTGCGTATATCATATTTGGCCAAAGATCTGCTTCAACTATAATTAATATTTTAGGCCTGTAAAATTTTAAAAAGCGTTTAATTGCAAGATAAAAATCTATCGGTGCAAGCAAGGCTAAATCAAAAGTATCAATTTTTTGTGCGGCACGTTGTCCTGCTTTTGTTAAAGTGGTTACCAAAATAGGTAAATTATATTTTGTTTTTAAATCTGCGGCGATACCTGCAACACTTTTAACTTCCCCCACACTTGCAGCATGAATCCAAATGCAAGGGCCTTTAAAAGGTTGTTTTTTTATAACAAATCTTTCTTTTAATTCGCTGAGTAAAGTTTTAAGTACACCGCGCCTTGAAGAAATTAAAAAACATAAGACTATTATTAAAGCCACGAAAGGGCAAACAATATTTATCAAAATTAAAATTAAAATACCCATTATTTTACTCCACATAATTTGGCTGCCTGGGAAGTCGCATCTTGTATACGTAAAGTTAAATCTTTGGAAAGTTCTCTTAAGTTATCTTCCCTAGTTACTTTTAAAGGTTTTCCTAAAACTATGGAACATTTACCGAATGGTAAAATAACCTGAAATTTATCCCAAGAATTAACCGAAAATTTGTTTGTTGCATAAACGCCTACGGGAATAATCGGGAAACCTGTTTTGCGCGCTAAAGCCAAAACGCCTTGGCTTGCTTGATATACCGGTCCGCGTGGACCGTCCGGAGTTAAAGCTAAAGAATAACCGAGTTTTGCTTTTGAAATTAAACCACGGTAAGCGGCGGCCCCGCCCCTTGTTGTAGAACCACGTGAAGCAATCATATTAAATTTTGGTAATGCACGAGCTATATATTCCCCGTCTTTACTTAAACTGACAAGCACACACATTTTTTTGTGTTTCCTATAAGGGTAAAGCAAAAAGCCTTGCCTGTTATGCCAAAAAGCAAAAATTACAGGGGTTTCCGCAGATTTACCGATAGTGCCGTCCAAACCTTCTATTTTATACTTGGTAAGTATTCCGCATAAACGAAGATAACCGCTTATTAAACAGGCGGCAATATTATATTTGACGTTTTCAAACCCCTCAGTATAGGCCATTATTTTTTACCTTTCTTTTTAAGCCACGGTATAACAAATGCTACTGTGGCCTTAGGTGTTAAAATCCCTTCTTCAAAACTCACATTTATTTTTTGCGCTTCAAGACGCTTAAGTAAATCCGGAAAAACTTTTTTTACTAAAGTAATATCAAGGTGTTTTGCTTCCCTTATGAATTTTGGCTCCACACCATAAGAAAATACCGGTGCACTTAATAATTCTATATTTTGCGAAACTAAATTGTCTTTATCTGCTTCTTCTTTTAATAAATCTACTACGAAATTTAAGGCCGTTCTTAAAAATTCATAAACTGCAATATTTGCGATAGTCATTTGACTCATATTTGTGATGCATGCAAGTTGTTCTTCTAGTTTTTTACCTAAAGTTATTAAGCATAAACTGAAAGGCCCTTTATGCTCAAAACCGGCAGAAGTTAATTCTAAGCAAGAACCCTCGTTAAATTCGTAAACTACACCTGTATCTGCTGCTTGATGCAGCGAGGAAATAAAAATAGCCAAAGCACTTTCCGAGGTAAACCCCGCCGCGTTTAAATCTACTTCTGCAGATTTTATGCGGCGGAGTATCTCTTTATAGTGTAAGGATATTTTAAATTTCCTTATTTTCCTCATTAATTATTGTAGCGCCTTTTGTTATGTTTTTTCTTGAGTGTTTCTGTGGCTGTTGTGTTTGTTGTACCTGTAGCCATAGCATCAAAGTTGCCACCTTTTGACCATTGATATACAAGCCCAGGAACGAGCATTACTGTTGAATATGTACCGGATGTTAAACCGATAAGTAATGCAAGAGAGAAGTTCTTTAATACTTCACCGCCCATTACATATAAGATTGCGGTTGCTGCAATAACTGTTATGGATGTAATTACAGTTCTTGATAAAGTATCATTTACGCTGACATTTAAAAGTGTAGGCAAATCATATTTCGGGTTTAGGCGTAAATTTTCGCGCGCTCTGTCAAAGATAACGATAGTGTCGTTTACTGAAAAACCTGCTATCGTTAGTAATGCTGCAACTATAACTAAGTCCACTTCAATTTGGAAGAAAGAAAATACACCGACAGTTAACAAAATATCGTGGAACAAAGCTGCAACTGCCATAGCGCCCCAAATAATATTTTGGAAACGAAATGCAACATAAAAAATCATTGCAAGCAAAGCAAGGCCAAAAGCTAAAAGTGCTTTTTTAGCCAAGTCAGCTCCGACGGTAGGGCCAATGAATGAAGTTTGCTCAATTTCAAATTTGGAACCGATGGTTGCTAAAGCATTTTTAATATTTTTTGAGACTTCGTTTACATTATCCTGATGGCCTTTAACTTTGATTGCATAAGCATTTTTACCGACATAAGTTTGAATATCAGCATTAATACCTGCTTTTTGTAAAGCAGCCCTTAAAGTTCCGATATTTAAATTACCGTTACAAACGGATGTAATACACTTGGTTTTCTCATCACTAAACTGGACTTGCACCATTGTACCGCCGGTAAAATCAATACCGAGGTTTAAGCCCTTTGTGCATAAAGAAACTATACAACCGAGCAAGATTATACCGGAGATGAGGAAAAATGTTTTCCTTGCACCGATAAAATCAAAATGCGTTTTGGGTAGAAGTTGAAAATATCTCATAGACTAATATCCTTTGGATTTGAAGTAAGTACAAATTCATAAATGGCACGTGTTACAAAGACTGATGTAAACACACCCACAAATAAACCTAAAGTCAAAGTTAAAGCAAAACCTTTGACCGGGCCTGTACCGAATTGGAATAATAAGATAGAGGCAATCCAGGTTGTTAAGTTAGAGTCAAAAATTGCGCTCCATGCTTTTTCATAACCTTCTTTGATGACGACGGGTAAAGGCTGGCCTTTATCTTTTTCTTCGCGCATACGTTCCAAAATAAGAACGTTTGCATCAACAGCCATGGCAAGCGAAAGTATGATACCTGCGATACCGGGCAATGTTAATGTCGCGGAAAAATATGCCATTAGTGCGACTAAGAAAATTAAGTTCAAACATAAAGCAATGCTTGCAATAAAACCGCCGGCGCGATAGTAAATAGTCATGAAAAGTACGATGAAAATGAAACCTATTGCGGAAGCTGTTAAACCGCTTTTAATGGAGTCTTCACCAAGGCCCGGGCCGATAACGCGTTTCTCAATAATTGAAACCGGGGCCGGTAAAGCGCCTGCTCTTAACACGATGGCAAGTTGCCTTGCTTCTTCCATTTTAAACTGGCCGGTAATTTGGCCTTGTGAAGAAATACGGCTGTTAATGCGCGGTGCGGATTGTACTGTATTATCAAGAACAATAGCAAGTTGTTTGCCGATATTTGCACCTGTTAAGTTGCCGAATTTTTTGGCGCCGTCACTGTTAAATTGGAAGGAAACAGCCGGGTAACCGTATTCGCCTGCGGTAACGCGGGCATCTTCAAGATCTGCACCGGAAACTGCAACCGTATCGGTTAAAGGTAAATAACCGCCTTCTTTGCTTTTCATAACTACGGTACCTTCAGGCATAAGCTTTTGGGCTTCTTCGGTTAAAGTGCCGTCATTGTTGAAAGGTTCTTCAAGTTCATAGACTTTTGAGGCGGCTTCTTGTGAAGCTTGATCGGTTTTTACCAAACGGAATTCGAGCATTGCGGTTTTACCGATTAAGGCCTCAGCTTGTTCGGGGTTTGCAATACCGGGGAGTTGGACTGAAATCCATTTTTCCCCTTGTCTTGTTATTGGGATTTCCCCGACGCCGTATTGGTCAATTCTGTTTCTTACGATTTCAATTGCGCGCTGCATTGATTCGGTCAAAGTTTCCTTACCTGTAAGTTTACTTACATCAAGTTCTAGCAGTAAAGAAGAACCGCCACGCAAGTCAAGCCCTAGATTTAAAATATGTTTAGGGCGTGAATTAGAGGCCTCAAGTTTTTCCCTTTCGGCCGAGGTTTTGGAATACCACTCATAGCTGGGGTATAGCAAAGCAATAGAACCTATAAAGATTAATCCTATAAGGCCCCATTTAAAAGCAAGTTTATTCATTATTTTTTATCTCCTTGTTGCAAAGTATTACCTTTAAGTACACTAACTATACCTGAAGGTAAAACTGATATTTTTGTATTTTCGGAAACTTTAACTTCCAAAATTTCTTGGTTGAAGCCGACGATAGTACCGATTATCCCGCCAAGTAAGACAACCCTATCGCCTTTCTGTAAGGCGCTGATTTGTTTATTATGTTCGGCCTCTCTTTTCTTCTGGCTTCTGCTTGATAATGTGATCATTATGATAAAAAATACCATTATGGCAAGCAAAAAACCGCTTGATGAAATTCCACCGCTTGCAGCTGCATTTGCAGCATCGGCCGCTGTTGTTGGTTCCATAGACCCTCCTAATGTAAAATGACTTAAATGTCTACCCATATATTTTAACATATTTTATACGGGGATAGGAAGTTTGTAGTTTTCATTAAATATTTACAAGTAGCTGCATTATTTAATAAAATCTATATATGAAGAAATTTATGTACAAGTACCGCTTTCTGACTGTGATGTATGAAACTTGCCGTTGGATTTATGCACAAACAAATAAAATTTTAGGCGAAAAAGAAATCTGCCCCGTTTGGTATTCTTTTGACGAAACACCGGAAAGTACAAATACGGAAAATTTGGAAATAAATAAAAATTGGTATTCAATCAAACGCCCTTTATATATCCACGAACATATTTACTATAATTTGGATAATGCTTTGGCGGTTAACCCCAAAATCAAAGGTTTTGCTTTAGTCTTTTTTATGGGGCTTGGCGATTATCTTTATACCACGCCTTTGATTGAAGCACTTGCAAAAAAATATCCGCAGTTGGAACTTTGGGCTTATGTTTCAGATAAAATGGACAGGAATAATTCCCCCCTAGTTGCCGGGCTTTTGAAAACTAATCCAAACATTAAGAAAGTAAAAACTTTTAAAGGTTTTAGAAACCCATTTATTTGGAAAAATTATGATTACAGCGAAGTAGTGCAAAAAGCACCGAAAGATTTTTTAATTTTGCCCGTTTACTATGAGTATAAAAAAATATCCTTGCACAGAACGGCAAGTTTATTTGATACTTTTGGCATACCTTTTAATGAGAGGAAAAATTTCCCAAAACCTATATTTTATTTCCCCAAAGAAATACCTGCTAAAGTAACAGAGGCTTTAAAAAGTATTGAAAAAAGTGCAAAGGGAACAAAAGGAATTATATTTTTGCAACTTGATTCAAGGTCTTCTTCTTATACTTACCCGGAAATTGACGAACTTGCGCGCAGGCTTATTTGGGATAATTATTTTGTCTTAAGCGTAACAAAATGCGGTGTTGTAGATCCGCATTTTAAAATGCTTGATACAAAAAAGTTTTCATTTAATGAAAACTGTTATTTGCTTAGTTTGCTTAAAAAGGAAATGCCAGTGCATATTATTTCACTTATATCGGTATTTTGGTCTGCTTCCGCCGGGCTTGATATACCAAATTTAGGTTTACAGCATTGGTTTGACCCGAAACTTCATAATATGTATTACCCGAATATTTTGGTTTTGACTGAAGCTAAATATTCAAAAATACCGTCTAAAAAACAAATAATTGTTCGCGAAGGTGTTGATTTCGTGCGTCGCGATAATAAAATTATTGATTTTAAAGTTGATACTGTTTTAAAATATCTGCCGCTTTTACTAAACTCTAAATAATAAAAAGTTTATAAATAAAACCCCCCGCACTAGTGTGTTGTGCGGGGAACCTGCTATTAAACAGCTAGGTAAATTTCAAGTTTTACTTTTTTATATTTGCCGGCGTTGCTTCTTGTTCTGGGGCAAGTTTGGCGGCAGCAAGTGCTGCATAATAAGTTTGAGGGTAATCTGCCTCTAAACTTTTATATATTTCTTTTGCTTCTTCTATTTTACCCCCGTATTCAAGCCCTAATGCTTTATATAATTTTATTTGAGGGATTGAAAACCTTGTCGGATTTTTTGTAAGGAATTCATCCGCCAAGCTTACGACCTTATCAAAATCACCGGTTTCCAATATGCTTGCAAGCAAAGTATTTGTTATCATTTCAGCAAATTCTTCATTTGCATGTTCTAAAGCTTGTTTATAAAAAAGTTCCGCTTTCAAAAAATCACCTTGTTGGTATGAGATTGTACCTAAAACAAAGAAGGCATAAACGCCTGCCGGCTTGGTTTTATATTTATTTGCCATTTCTTCAAGGGAGGCATAGTTGGAAGGGTCTCCGGTGGTTGTAATTTTCATTTCTGCCAAAAATACATCTGTCCATTGTTTTTGATAATATCTATCTCTTAAATTATCAACAATAGCGAAAATACCGACTGCGACAATAGCGACAACTATTATCATTATAATTGTCTTTCTGTTGGCTAAAAGCCATTTGGTAAGATTCTCACTTCCACCGTTTTCTTTCGGTGTTTGGTTTTGTGTGTTATTTGTCATTTAATACCTCATCTATTTTATGGCAAGTAATGCCGATTTTATTTAGGAAGTTTACCCCCTCCGTCGAGCGGTCATAAAGTTCCTTAAAAATTACTTCTTTTATGCCTGAAGCGGCAATAATTTTGGCACAATGTATGCAAGGCGACAGGGTTATATATAAAGTTGTGCCTTCTGTAGTGATGCCGCTTTTTGCGGCAAATAACAAAGCATTTTGTTCGGCATGTAATTCATTATCATTTGAGAATTTGCCATGCAAATCATAAAATTCTTTGCTTTTAATAAATTCTTCAAAGCTTGAATATGTTTGAGAATATTCTTTTAAATACACTTCTTTAAAATAATCTTCACAATGTTTTTGGCCGGAGGCGACACCATTATATCCAATACTTACTATACGTTTATCTTTAACAAGCACCGCCCCTACATGCAAACGAGTGCAAGTGGATTGCCCTGCTACTAAAGTTGCTATATCGGTAAAAAGCTGATGACGATTTTTCACAATTAAAGCCTCCTAGCTGCTGCATTTTCAAGTAAATCATAAATATCCATATTTCCTATTTCAGCTGCAGCCACGGCCGGGGTACGACCATTTCGATCCATAACCTTTGGATTAGCACCCTTAGAAAGTAAGTACGGAACTAATTCCGGAGTGTTTTGCGCGGCGATAAAAAGAGGTGTTTCCCCTTGATTATTTTTTGTGTTTAAATCTTGCCTGTAGTTTATAGTCAAAAGTTCGATAAGAGGTTTATTATTTCCGCGTATGGCATAAAAAACAATATTTTCACCTTCCTTATCTTTTACGGAAATATCAGCACCCTTATCCAAGAAATGTTTGACTGTTTCCGTTATTTGTTTTTCTTTTCCTTTCGGTAAATTTTCCTCAATTTTAGCGATATAAATCTCCTGTAAATAAGCCAAAATAGGTGTACGAAGATTTTGATCTTTTAATTCTATATTAGCGCCATTTGCAATTAAGTTGTCCATCAGTTCAAAATTATTTGAAACAGCAGCTTGTACTATAGGTAAAACCCCAAAACCGTTTGGAATATTTGCTACCCCATCCGTTAAGGGAAGAACAGCATTTGCAAAATCAGTATCATTTTCAAGCATTGCCATAGTGAAATAATTGGAAGGAAATCTAAAAGATATTTGGCTTTCTTTAGCGAAATCAGAAAGAATGGATAATGCCTTGTACTTTCGTAAATTTAAGGTTCGTATAAGAATATTATCTTCCCCTTCAAAATTAACTTTTGCACCGGCTTTAAGAAGCATTTTTAATTTTTCTTCTTGATCCGCAGAAATGGCAATCTCTATAGGAGATAAACCGGGGAAAGACTCCAAATTCGGATCGGCACCATTATTCAGAAGGATATTAAATGCAGGATTAAAGTTTTTTAAAGGTGCGAGCAAAGAAATTAAAGTTAGATTGTCTCTTTGATAATCTAAACGGCTGGAAATATCCGTGTTATTTGCATAGACTTTTTTAAGAGGTGTTAAGTCTTGCATAAGATCTAAATTAAAAGTACTATTAGGATCTATATTTAAAATTAAATTTGTAAAAGATTGTTCATTTCCCTGGGCAAGTGCTTGCAAAATCTCTTTTTGTTGAGGTTCTGTAGCCGGCAATTTTTTTGTGACATAACAGGTACAATCACTTTTTAATTCCTGTCCAGGAGGGCAAGTATTTTTACAATTATTTGGCCAGTTAAAATTAATATCGCAGGCCGTAAGACAAAGTATTACAGAAAAGACCAGAACTGAATAAATATATTTCATTGTTTCCCTCAAAAAAATTAAATATCCAACAAAAATATTGTATCAAAAAATGAGTAAAAGTGCTAATATTTGCTTTTTTGTTTTTAATTAAGTATCATCTTTGGGGGCCGTCCTAAACAGGAGGTCTTATGGCACAAAATGATTTCAGTATTGAACAATATTATTCAAAATTATCCCCCCATTTTACTTTTGAAGAATTTACAAGAACTTCCAAAATACCATATAAATTATTGAATTCAGTGCTTGCAAAAAAACATATTAAAAATTTGATATTGTTGACTAATTATTTGCTTGAACCGGCAAGAGCGATTTTAAATACTCCGTTAATTATTACAAGTGGCTATCGTTGCCCGGCACTGAATAGAGAAATCGGAGGCAATGCAAATTCCCAACATTTAAATGCGACTGCTGCTGATTTTATAATTAAAAGTAAGGAACTGTCTTTAGATAATGCCTTTATAAAATTGAAAGAATGTTCCTTTATTCATTACGGTCAACTTATATTGGAAAGAAATTGGATACATTTATCTCTGGGGGTTCCCTTTAGAGATCCGCAAAAATGCTATGAGAGTTTTAAGATTTTATGAAAAAATATTTTTTAATTTTGGATTTTCTAATTAAACTTATTTATGATTTTAGATTCAAATCTAAAAAGAAACGCAAAAACAAAAGATAACACTTTTATTAATCATTAGTTATGACCATATTCGGCCCTTGTTCTTTTTGTAATGGCAATATATCCGGCATGTCCTTGTAAATAGGTATCGATATTGAATCACCTTGAATTACTATCTCGTTTGGATTTCTTGTAACTTTCTTTTTATTAGTTTTTTTAGCAGTAGAATATGGTAACCAAATAGGATCTGGGGCTGTAAATGTACTTGCGAAATTGGGTAGCGGATCGGTTTTATTTAGCTTCTCTTTAGTCTCAATCAAATAAAGGCAAGTTCGGCAAGCATTTAATGAACATAAGTCTGAAATATTTTCCTCATTTTCGTTAAGTATTGTTAAATTAGCACCCCTATCCAATAAGTAAGAAAAAGCTTTTTTATTATCTAAACTTACAGCCAGCATTATTGGTGTTTGTTTCAATACGGTATCTTGTCTGTTGATTTCATTGGGATTTCTATCTAAAATTAAATCGAAAATAGCTTTCATTTGATATACTTGAGGTCTATTAGATGAATGTTCAATTACCCAGTGTATCGGAAAAAGCCCTTTTTCATCAGGTGTATTAACTTTTGCACCTTTTTCCAATAATAGTTCTACCATCTCCACATTACCATTACTTATTGCCCAAAATATAGGTGCATAGGAAGTGTTCCCATCCGGTGAATTTAGTCTTGCTCCTCGTTTAATCAAATTTTTTGCTCTTTGTATGTCATTGTCATCTACGGCTTGCATAAGAGATACATAAAGACCGTTGGCGTCTAGTTTAGATGGTGATTCCATGCGAATTCTATCTTCATAGTCGGCGTAATTAAGTTTTTTATTAATTTCTTTTTTAAGAGCTCTAGGATCTTGGTCTATTATAGGTTCATTGTAGTTGAAAGCCTCTAATAGTGAACTATGGGGAGCATTTTCTTCTTCATTTGTTTTTTCATTGGTTTCATTGGAATTATTTGCATGAATTTCGTTATGGTCATATTCCTCGTCATGATAATCTGAAGATAAAAAGTCCCTATCCGTAGTATAAAAATATTTGACGGTAAATACCAATATTATAAAAATAGCAGCTAAAAATGTTATTAGTTTTAATTTATTTTGCATATCTGTTATTGGCCATATAACTCTATTTTAGAAATTGTAAAGAAGAATTTCAAGTAAAATTTTATTTTGCAGGCAGTATTATTAAATTCCCAATAGATTTTCTAATATATGTAATGTTAAATACAATTGCTCTACAAATGCATTTTCTTCAATAAATTCATCAGTTTGATGTGGGCCCCCTATTTTTTCTTCTTTATCTTCTTTCTGCGTCATAAAAAAACGTGGTCCGATGCCATAAGTTAAAATACCTTGGCGTCTTAATATTTCACTTTCACTGGAAGCCGGACTTATACCAAGTAGAATTTTTGTATCTTGGCCATATACTTTTTTTGCCCCTTTTTCCAAAGCTAAATAAAGTTCGTCGTTGAAATTATATTTAGGTTGAGGGAAAGGTAAAATAGGTTGTTCCTTTATTGTTAATATTATATCTTCGTCATTGTCAAATAATTGCGTTAATTTATCAAAAAATTCCTGCGGATTAGTAGACGGCAACAATCTGCAATTGAGTAATGCCGAAGCCTGTGATAAAACTGTATTTGCTTCTTCTGAAGAAGTCAAAATAGTCGGAGTTATGTTGTCTTGAATTTGGGTTTGTAAAAACGGATCTTCGCTAATAATTGCCGCAGCTTGCTTAAAATATTTTTCTTCCGGAGGGTTTAAAAGCATATTAATTGTTGTTTGTGCATCTTGGTCTTGTATGGCTGAAATATCTTCAAAAAATTTTCTTGTAAATGGTGTCAGTTTATAAGGTAATTCATATTCTTTTAATTTTCCTAATGCTTGCGAAAGTTTATAGATTGCATTATCCTGTTGTACCTGGGAAGAATTACCCCCACTTGCATTAGCTGTCAGTAAAATGTCAAGGTACATTTTGCTTGCTGCTTCCGCAAATAATAAATTTTGTGTTTGGTTTGAAATTACTCCCCCGCCTTCGTTTATAGCAAACGTTACACCATTAAATATTTCAGGATATTTTTCAATGAGATATTTTAATCCCATTTCACTGCCGGATTCTTCATCTGCGGTAAAAAGAAAAATTAAATCTCTGTTTAGTAATTCTTTGTTCTTTGCAAAATAGTTAAGTAAAGTTAAATTTATTGCAGCATAATTTTTAGCATCTCTTGAACCTCTGCCGTAAATTTTACCATCTTTTATCGTTGCTTTTACCGGGGGTACGGTCCAATCCCCTTGAATTGCGGCGGTATCTAAATGTGAAATTAAAAGTACGGCCGGTTTTTTTTCTTTATTGGGTAAGGAAGATTTTAATCTTACTGCTAAATTGGCTCGATTCTTTTGAGGGCGATAGATTTCCCAGTCAATTTTATTTTTATTCAACGTGGTGTAAATATATCGGGCAGCATGTATTTCCTTCGGGCTTGGTTGTGTGGTGTCAAAAGAGATTAGATTTATTAAATGCTGTTTAGCATCTTCACGCAGTTCTTCCAGAGGTGCTTCGGCAAGAAGTGGCATTGTTAAAAAACAAAAGGCAAAGAATAAATTTAAAAATTTCATTTTTCCACCAAAGAATAATCTATTTTAATATCATCAAAATTAATTTTTGAACCAATTTTTATGTTATGTTTTGTTATACTTTTTGCGGGTAGTTCAAGAACATATTTAGCCATACCACCGCGTACTGCTACTTGATTATCAGGCGTGTAAACATAACTTCTGGGTACATTTTCCCACGCTTCGTTTACTGTTTTATTCGCAGAAATAAAAAGCATATCCAAATTAACAAAAGTGTTTTTCATCCAAAAATAATGTAGAGTTTCATTGTTAAAAACAAATAACATCCCCGAATCTTCCGGTAAAACTTCACGGTTCATTAATCCCTTTTCCGCTTCTGCTTTAGTCAAAGCAAGTTCTGCATTTACTTTGAAACCGTCTGGTAAAATTACAGTCACGGCTTTGGGCTTACACGCCGTAAACCCAAAACACAGAGCCAATACCACGGGATACAAAAAATACTTTTTTAACACTTTTCCTCTTATTTCTTGCGGTAGTTTTTAACAATAGTTAAAGTTAAATCAGCCGTTTTGTTAAATGTTTTGATATCCAGCCATTCTTTGACGGTATGATTATCATGATAACCTATACCGATAATGGGCATTAATAATCCTTTTGATGCCAAAATATTTGAATCAAAACCGCCGCCGCAAGATTTTGTCTCCATTTTTATTTTATTCGCTTTCGCGCAGGATAAAATATATCTTATCAACGGAAGTTTAGTTGAAATATTGAGTAAAGGATATTTGAGTTCCTGTTTAAATTCAATAATAGGTTTAATGGTTTTACCATCAACTTTTTTAGTAAACAATTTTTCTACCTTTTTGAAACACTCTTTCATGTGTTTAACTTGTTTTTCTAAAGCCGGTAAATTACGGCTTCTGGCTTCACCTTTTAAATAAATTTCGGGCATAACGATATTTGTACCGGTTCCGCCTTTTACTATACCTATATTTGCAACAGTTAATTTGTCTATTCTGCCAAGTTTCATCATTGAAATCGCTTTTGCGGCAACTTCTAAGGCAGATATACCCTTTTCCGGGCAAACGCCGGCATGTGCTGCTCTTCCAATAATTTTTATTTCAAAGACATAAGCTTTTGGTGCATTTATAATAAGCTCTTCAGGATATTCATCATCCAAAATTAATCCTTCTTTTCCTTGCAGGAAAGATGCATCAAAGTATTTAGCGCCGTACATACCGTCTTCTTCGCATAAAGTGCATGCAACTTCAATCGGAGGATATGCTTCTTTTGATTCTTTTAGAGTTCTTATAACTTCCAAAATTATTGCAAGGCCTGCGCGGTCATCAGCGCCTAAAACGGTTTTTCCGTCCGTTAAGACTTTACCGTTTTTTATGCTTGCTTTTACATTGCTGCAAGGGGCGACGGTATCAAGATGGGCGCCTAAAATGAAAGGTTTACTTTTTACCGTTCCTGGGAACCTTGCCATTACATTACCCTGTGCATTAGTATTAAATTTTTTACCTGCATTATCAACAAAAACTTTCCCCCCAAGTTTTTTGAGTTCACGTTCCATATATTTTTGCATAGGTAATTCTTTATTTGATGTAGCATCGATTTTTGTCATTTCTATAAATTGCTTCATCATCCTATCATAATTTATTTTCATGATTCATCTCCTGATATTTCAGTTAATATACCTTGCTTAACCAACACTATATTTTGACATAAATATTTGCATAATGCAAGATTGTGTGAAACGAACAGTAAAGCAAAGTTGTATTTTTTTTGCATTTTTGTAAGTAAGTTAACTATTTGTGCTTGAACGGATACATCCAGGGCACTTGTAGGTTCATCGGCGATAATAAGTCTTGGTTTTAAAATTAAAGCCCTTGCTATATTTATGCGCTGGCGCTGTCCGCCTGAAAATTGGTGCGGATATTTTTTAAGATCAAATTCACTTAAAGAAACTTCCTTTAAAGCCTTGATTAAAGTTTGCTTTGTGTAGGGAATTTTATTTATTATGAACGGTTCGCTTAAAATTTGTTCAATGGTCTGGCGTGGATCTAAAGCACTGTACGGATCTTGAAAAATTACCCCTATATTTGAAAGTATTTTCCTAAATTCCTTTTTTGTTGTTTTGGAAATATCTTTACCAAGTATTTTTATTGTTCCTGAATTTTGCTTTTCAAGCCCGAGTATAATTTTTAGTAAAGTCGTTTTCCCACAACCCGACGGGCCGATTAAAGCTAGGGTTTGTCCTTCTTGTAAATTTAAATTAGCCCCTTTTAAAACCTCTGTCGTTTGTTTTTTCAAAAAGGAGTTTTTGACATAAGTTTTTTTAATATCTTTAAGTTCCAATACTGTGTTATATGTCATTTCGTTTCCTCGGTAATTGTGTGCTCTTTGCCCAAAAACAAGCGCAATAATGTTGAGGGCGTAATTGTTCTAAAGGCGGCAAAAATTTATAGCACACTCTTGAAGATTTTTTGCATCTGTCTTTAAAAGGGCAACCGTAAAAACGACCACCTTTTTTAACGGAACCGTAAATTTCAAAAAGCGGTACACCTTTAGGTGTATCTTTTGTTATTATTGACTTGAATAAACCGTAGGTGTATGGGTGTAAGGGGTTTGAAAACAGTTCTTTTGAACTAGATTCTTCAATTTTGGTACCATAATACAAAACAAAAATTCTATCGGCAATTTCTTTTGCAAGTAGTAAATCATGCGTTATAAAAATCACTGCCATTTTATAAGTTTTTTGAAGTTTTTTTATAAGTTTTAAAATTTGTTCTTGGGTTCGTTCATCAAGTGCGGTTGTCGGTTCATCGGCAATTAAAAGTTTCGGGTTTAAAGCCAGTGCAAGCGCAAGCATAACGCGCTGCCTTTGCCCGCCGGAAATCTGATGAGGATAAGAACTTAAAATATTTTGTGGCAGGTCCACTTGTTGCAAAAGTTCTTTTATTTTATTTTCTGTTTCGTTTAAAGTCAAATTTGTTTTTGCTTTAAAAATTTCAAACAAATGTTGGCGGATTGTTATAACGGGGTTTAAAGCGGTTAAGGCATCTTGGAAAACAAGGGCAATTTCTTTACCGTTAATTTCGTGCCTTTCTTTTGTGGGAAGTTTTAAAATATCTTTGCCCTGAAGTAAAATTTGGCCTTGTGTTACGCTGATATTTGTGGGTAACAAACCCATTATAGCCATGGCTTGCATAGTCTTGCCACAGCCGGATTCCCCAACGATAGCAAGCGTTTGCCCCTCTTGTAATTTATAAGATAAATTCCTTACAATCGGGTAAACTTTACCGTTTTTATTACGGATGGAAACCGTTAAATTTTTTACTTCTAACATAATTATTTCACTTTTTCTTTTATAAAATTATGTATTGCTTCGCAAATTTTTTCTAAGTCAGTTTCAGCTAAACCTTGGAATGTTCCTATCCAAAAAGTATTATTCATTATAAAGTCTGTGTTAGGCAGTTTTTTATAATCTTCTTCATTTAAATTTTTGGAGATTTTTAAAGCCCCATCGCCGATACGCAAAGGTATTTCATCATCTACAAATGCAGGTTGCCTAAGTAAATTCCCCGCAAAAAGTTGGCGTGTGCCTATCCCATTATTTTCCAGATATTCCGCAAGTTCTTGTTTTGTAAAAGGGGCATCCGGTTTAACTGAAATTAAAAACCCGAACCAAGATGGTTCAACATCTTTTCCTATAGAAGGTAAAATCAAATAGTTTTCCAAATCTTTTAAGTGTTTAAGCAAATATGCGGCATTTTTTTTGCGGTGTTCTAAAAAAGTCGGCAATTTTTTTAATTGGCTTAAACCTACGGCAGCCTGCCAGTCCGTAATCTTTAAATTAAAGCCTATATGGGAATAAGTGTATTTATGGTCATATCCAAAAGGTAAATTACCGAGCTGCATTTTAAAACGGTTTTTACAGGTATTATCTACGCCGGGTTTGCACCAACAATCGCGTCCCCAATCGCGGAAAGATAAAATTATGCGATAAAGCTGAGGATCATTAGTTACTACGGCTCCGCCTTCACCCATAGTCATATGATGTGCTGGGTAAAAACTGTATGTACCGATATTTCCAATAGTCCCGGCTTTTTTACCTTTCCATGTCGCGCCCAAAGCATCACAGGAATCTTCAATAAGCCACAAATTATGTTTTTGACAAATCTCCATAATTTTTTCCATGTCGAACATATTTCCAAGCGTGTGGGCAACAAAAATTGCTTTGGTTTTAGGTGTTAAAGCAGCCTCAATTTGTAAGGTATCAATATTATAGGTTTTTAATTCACTATCAACAAAAACAGGTATTAAACCTTGTTGGATAATAGGGTTTACTGTTGTCGGGAAACCTGCTGCAACGGTTATAACTTCGTCCCCTTTTTTGAGGCGTTTATTCCCAAGTTTAGGGGATGTTAATGCAGATAATGCAAGCAAATTCGCCGATGAACCGGAATTTGTTGACAAAGCAAATTTAGCGCCCAGCCAGGAGGCAAATTGTTTTTCAAATTCTTCATTAAAGCGGCCTGCTGTAAGCCACATATCAAGTGTGGCATCAATCATATTTGTTAAATCGTCTTCATCCAAGACCTTACCGGAAACAGGAATATATTTGCGTGGTTTTTTTACACCGAAAACTTCTTTGTAATAATTTTTTGCCGCTTCTTTTACTTCATTCCTTAAATCTTGTTCCATAATAAATTTGCCTCATAATCTTTGATTTGCATTAGAGAAAATTCTTCCATGTTTTTGCCTTCATAGAAATTTTTATACCAGGCAATCGTTAATTTTATTGCTTGATCGGCGGTTAAACTGGGTACCCAATTTAGAATTTCTCGTGCTTTTGTTATATCAAGGGTTAAAAGATTGGCCTCATGTAAATTATCTTTTTTATGGACTTTTATTTCGCCTTTGCCATAAGCATTGATAACTTGCTTTGCAACTTCTGCGACTGTTAAAATACTACTAATGTACGGACCAAAGTTAAAACCTTCAGCATATTTTTTACCTTTGGTTAAAAGCAAATGCCCTAAAAGCAAATAACCGGACAAAGGTTCCAAAACATGTTGCCAAGGTCGTGTAGCGTTGGGATTCCTTATTTCAATTATTTGATTTGATTCTATGGCGCGAATGCAATCAGGAACAAGCCTATCCAAAGCCCAGTCCCCACCGCCCATGACATTACCGGCACGTGCGGTTGCTAAAGCATAACCGCCGTCTTGTAAGAAAGACCTGCGGTAAGAAGAAGATAAAATTTCCGAACATCCTTTTGAAGAGGAGTACATATCATATCCGCCAAAAGAATCATCTTCTTTATAGGGGCGCGTTACTTCTTTATTTTCATAACATTTATCGGTAGTGATGTTTACAAAAGCGTTTACGGTTACAGTTTTACGGGCAGCTTCCAAAACCCTTAAAGTACCTATAACATTTGTTTCATAAGTTTTTATAGGTTCGCTATAAGATAAGCGTACCAAGGGCTGCGCGGCAAGATGAAAAACAATTTCAGGTTTAAAATCTTGGAAAGTTTTATCTAAAGTGTTTTGGTCTAAAATATTGCCGATTACACTTTTTATATTTTTTGAAATTTGTGCGGCAGTAAATAAATTAGGATTAGTATTTGGTTCAAGTGAATAACCGCAAATTTCCGCTCCTAAATGTTTAAGCCATAAAACAAGCCATCCGCCTTTAAAGCCAGTATGACCAGTTACTAAAACACGTTTGCCTTTATAGGTTTTTTGCAGATCTTTTAAAGTTGTCATATTATTTATCTTTCCAAATTTTCCATGGAGCTTGATTCTTTTCCCAAAGCTCGTTTAAGTCCAACTTATCTTTCAATGTGTCCATAGGGCGCCAAAAGCCATGGTGTTTATAAGCATTAAGTTGGCCTTCACTTGCAAGATTTCTTAAGGGTGTTTGTTCCCAAAAAACATCTTTCTTTTGCGGAATATAATCAAGTGCTTCCGGTTGGCAAACAAAGAAACCGCCGTTTACCCAAGCGCCATCTCCGGCAGGTTTTTCACAGAAGGAGGCAATTTGTCCGTTATTTTTAATTTCAAGAGCCCCAAAACGACCAGTCGGTTGTACTGCCGTTAAAGTAACAAGTTTCTTGCTTTTTTTATGACAGTCAATAAGTTTATTAATATCTATGTTAGCCACACCGTCACCGTAAGTTAACATGAATGGTTCATTATTTATATAAGGGGCAGCTTGTTTGATACGGGAACCAGTCATATTATTTTTACCGGTAAAAAGCAAGGTTATTTTCCATGGTTCGCAATGATTTCGATGTATTTGAATATCGTTATTTTCAAAATTTATGGTTATATCGGAATTATTTGTATAATAGTTTAAAAAATACTCTTTAATAAATTCGCTTTTATAACCGCACAAAATTATAAACTCAGTAAAATTGAAGTGTGTATAAATTTTCATTATGTGCCAAAGTATAGGATATCCGCCTATTTCTACCATAGGCTTGGGACGAAGGACAGTTTCTTCCCCTAACCTTGAGCCAAGGCCACCTGCCAAAATTAGAACTTTCATAGAACCTCCCTTTGCAATAAGTATATTATAGCACATATTTATTTATGGTATAATTTACTATATAACACTATATATGGTGCTTTATGGGGAAAAGAAAACATAAACTTAAAAAAGCTTTTAATGCAAACTTGTTTGTTTTAAACTGTAAGAGGATGTGGCCCTTTGTCAAACCTTTTTGGGTTAGGGCTTTAATAGGTGTGCTGTTAACTATTCCGGTCGGCGGTTTGGATGCCGTTGTGGCTATGGCGCTAAAACCGTTTATGGATCAGGTAATGGTTGATAAACAGCAGTCTTTTTCAAACCTCATACCATTGTTGATTGTCGGATTTACCGCGGTACAAGGTATACTCACTTATGCATCAGATTATCTCAATACTTGGGTTGCTCAAAAAATAACAATCGGTATTAAAAGACGTCTTTATGAGAAACTTCTTACTATGGATACCTCTTATTTCGATAGCCGCAATTCCGGTGAAGTTTTATTTAGATATTCAACTGATGCGGAAACAGCTTCAACAGGCTTAATAAACAGCGTAAAACAATTTTTAAGCAGAACATTTTCATCCATAGCATTGGTCGGCGTTTTGATATATAACTCGTGGCAAATGGCAGCTATTGCTGTTGCCGTACTTGGGTTTTTTATATACCCTATGTATATTGTACGCAAAAAAATGAAAGTTATTTTGGCCAAAACGGTTGTTAATTTATCATCCGTAATAACTGCATATAACGAAACTTTTGCCGGCAACAGAACGATACGTTCTTTTACTTTGGAAGAAGAATTCAAAAAACGCTTTTATCAAATTACCGATACAACTTTTGCTTTAGCCATGAAAATGGTTAAAAGTACAAATTGGCTTTCCCCACTTATGCATGTCATAATGTCTTTCGGTATAGCTTTTGTTATTTGGTGTGGCAGTTATTTAATTGTTACCGGTAAAATTACAAGCGGTAACTTTGTTGCTTTTACCGCAGCTTTGATAATGCTTTACAAACCATTAAGATCACTTGGTAATTACTATATTTCAATACAAAATTCTTTTCTTGCTATTGACCGTATTTTTGAAATCTTGGGTTTAGAGCCTAAAATTAAGGATAAAGAAAATGCTTTAGAGTTAGGCGAAATTAAGAAAGGTATTACATTTAAAGATGTTGATTTCTCTTATGTTTCCGGTCGTGAAGTTTTGCACAATATTAATTTGGAAATACCTAAAGGAACAACTTTGGCATTAGTTGGTAATTCCGGCGGCGGTAAAACAACTATTTCTGCATTAATACCGCGTTTATATGATATCCGAAACGGGGAAATTACTATTGATGGCATAAATATTCAAGATTTCAGTCAAAAATCTTTAAGGAAACAAATAGCAATGGTGTTCCAGGACAATTTCTTGTTTTCCGGTACAATCAGGGATAATGTTTTGCTCGGTAATCCTGAAGCTGATGAAGGTACTATTTGGTCCGCTTTAAAAAATGCTTGCCTTGAAGATTTTGTTAAAGGTTTACCGCAAGGGCTTGATACTGATATAGGAGAGCGCGGTACATTACTTTCCGGTGGGCAAAAACAGCGCCTTGCCATTGCTCGTGCTTTCGTTAAAAATGCTCCTATTGTTATTTTGGATGAAGCTACAAGTGCACTTGATACAAAATCAGAAAAAATTGTCCAAGAAGCTTTAGATAATTTGATGAAGAACAGAACTGTTATCGTCATCGCCCATCGTTTAAGTACTGTGCAAAATGCCGATAATATTGTAGTTGTAAATGATGGCCAAATTGTGGAAAGTGGCAGCCATGAAAATTTACTTGCTAAAGATGGTGCTTATGCCTCTTTATATAAAATGCAATTCAAAAAGTGAGGATTTATGAGCAAAAACATTTTTGATAAACTATTTGTTTTGGAAATGGCCAATAACCATGATGGTAGCGTGCAGCATGGTTTAAAAATTATAAGGCAAATGGCTGATGTTTGTAAAAAATACCCTATGTTTAAATTTGCCTTTAAATTCCAATTTAGGAATTTAGATACTTTTATTCACCCCGATTATCAAAATAGAAAAGATATTAAATACATAAAACGTTTTACCGATTCCCGTATAAGCAGGGCAGATTACCAAACTTTGTTTGATGAAGCCAAAAAACAGGGTTTTATTACGATGTGTACGCCTTTTGATGAGCCATCTGTAGATTTAGTAATGGAAATGGGTTTTGATATTATAAAAGTTGCAAGTGCCTCTTTTCAGGATTGGCCTTTACTCACAAAAATAGTTGCTTGCGATAAGCCGATAGTTTTATCTTGTGCGACGGCCTCTTTGGAAGAAATAGATAATGTTGTCAATTTCTTTAAAAACAGAAATAAAACTTTTGCTTTAATGCATTGTGTTGCCGATTACCCCACAAAAACCGAAAAATTGCAGTTAAACCAAATTGATGTACTCAAGAAACTTTACCCGGATGTACCGATAGGCTTTTCAACACATGAAGATCCAGGGGCTACGGATATTATTCCATTAGCCGTTGCCAAAGGTGCAAAAATATTTGAAAAACATGTAAATATCAAAGAGGACGGCTTTAGCATAAACGGTTATTCTTCTACTGATGAACAAGTTGACAAATGGCTTGCCGCCGCACAACATGCTTTTGAAATTTGCGGTTCTGAAGATGGGAAAAGGTACCAACCTTCTGAAACTGAAAGCGCAAGCATAAAGAATTTAAGCCGCGGTGTTTGGGCTAAAGAATTAATTAAGAAAGGTGAAAAGATAACACTTGATAATATCTTCCTTGCCATGCCTACTTTCGAGGGGCAATTAACAGCGAGAGATTTATCAAAATATTCGCTTTATATCGCCAAAGAAGATATTAAATCCCAAGAGCCTGTTTATAAAGAAAAATTGGATTATAAAAATATTCATAAACAAGTTGCGGAAATAGTTACAAAAATTCAAGATTTGATAGAAAAAGCAAATATTGTTGTCCCGAACCATACTTATTTTGAATTATCACATCATTATGGAATTGACAAGTTTTACGAGGTCGGTGCAACAATTATTGATTGTATTAACAGGGAATATTGTAAAAAATTATTAATACTTTTGCCTAATCAAAAACATCCTTGCCATTATCATCAAAAAAAGGAAGAAACCTTTTTGGTCGTTTACGGGGATTTAACTCTAGAACTTGACGGTGAAATAAAGCATTATAAAAAAGGCGATATGGTGCTTGTTAAACGCGGTCAAAAGCATAGCTTTGCTACTGAAAACGGCCTGATTTTTGAGGAAATATCTACCACCCACTACAAAAATGATTCCTTCTATGATGATACAAGCATTATGGAAAATAAAAACCGCAAAACGGCAATGATTCTTAATTGTAAGGTAAAATAAAATGATTAAGTTATCAAATTACATTATCAGATTTTTAGAAAAAAAAGGTGTAAAGGAAGTTTTTATGCTCCCCGGCGGCGGTTGGATGCATTTACTTGATTCGCTCGGGCGTGCATCAAAGTTAAACTATACTTGTATGTTACATGAGCAAGCTGCTTCAATTGCTGCGGAAGCTTGCGCACAGTATAACAGAAATTTAGGTGTTGTTATGGTAACAACAGGCCCCGGCGGAACTAATGCAATAACGGGTGTAGGTGCTGCTTGGGTTGATTCTACCCCGATGTTAGTTTTATCAGGCCAAGTTAAGACGGCAGATTTGATCGGTAAAAGCCATCTCCGTCAAAAAGGTGCGCAAGAAATAAATATTATAGATTTAGTCAAACCCATAACAAAATATGCCGTTTTAGTTACAAAAGCGGAAGATATTAAATATCATCTTGAGCGTGCTGTTTATGAAGCAACACATGGTAAAAAAGGGCCGGTTTGGCTTGATATTCCGCTTGATATTCAAGCAGCGATGATTGATGAAAATAAATTGAAAGGTTTTACCCCCCCTGTCGTTAAAAAAGACAAAACTTTATCTTCTAAAATTTCAAAAGTTATAGAACTTTTAAATAAAGCCAAACAACCTTTGATTTTGGCAGGTAACGGTATAAATTTAGCAGGTGCAAGGGAAGATTTTTTAAAACTTATTAAGACTTTGCAAGTTCCTGTTATGACGACTTGGAAAACTATTGATTTATTACCGAATAACTCCCCTTTATATGTCGGGCGCCCCGGTTCTATTGCGACAAGAGGTGCAAATTTTAATTTACAAAAGGCAGATTTTCTTTTGTGTTTAGGGGCGCGTTTAGATTTACCGCAGACGGCATTTAATTTTAAAAATTTCGGCAGAAATGCAAAGAAAGTTATTGTTGATATTGATGAGGCGGAACTAAAAAAGTTTTCAGAAATTTTTACCGTTAAAGCAGATGCCAAAGATTTTGTATCAGAATTTTTAAAACAAATTAAAAAAGTAAATTATAAAAATACATCTTGGTTAAGAAGTTGCAAAGAAATGCTTGCAAAATATCCTTTAGTATTGCCGGAATTCAGAAAACAAAAAAAATATGTAAACCCCTATATTTTGCTTGAGGAACTTTCTAAAAACACGACTAAAAATGATTTAATTGTCCCGGGCAGTTCAGGTGCTTGCAGCGAAATTACCTGTCAGGCTTTTGAAGCAAAAGAAGGCCAAAGGTTTTTAAATAATCAGGGTTTTGGATCTATGGGTTTTGGTTTGCCGGCAGCGCTTGGTGCTGCAATTGAAAGTAAAAGGCGTACAATTTGTATAAACGGCGATGGCGGACTTCAATTAAATATTCAGGAACTTCAGACGCTTAAACGCCTAAATTTGCCGGTTAAATTATTTGTACTTAATAATCAAGGTTACGGCTCGATAAGAAATATGCAAAATAATCATTTTGCAGGCAATTTAGTAGCAAGCGACGGTGTTAAAAATATGACTTTACCAGATATTATTAAACTTGCTAAAGCCTATGGCATAAAGTGTGAAAGAATAACGAATCAAAATGATTTATCCGGCAAAATAAGGAAAATTTTAAACACAAAAGGCCCTTTTATTTGTGATGTTTTAATTGATCCCAAACAACAAACAATGCCACGTGTTTCTTCACAGAAATTACCGAACGGGAAAATGATTTCAAAACCTATTGAAGATATGTTTCCATTTTTACCGGAAAAGGAAATTAAGGAGAATTTGAAAATATGAAAAACACTACGAAAAACCCTTTATTTACATTGAAGGAAAAAATGATTAACTCAAAAATAGGCTTAAAAACAAAAGACTATATTTTGACCGGCCCTTTATGCGATGTTTTTTATAAAACTATGCACTTTTTTAATTTATCTGATGCCAGCCATGCAAATAAAACTTTTTCCCATTTATTGGAAGATAACAACAAATATTTTATAAAAAATGCTGACAGAGTACAAAATATTATCGATAATTTACAAGATGAAAAATCAAAATTAATTTATAAGCAGATGATAAAATACAGATGTACTTTTTTGAAGAAAGACCATCCGGAATTTTCTATATATGACCAATATTTCCCGAGGGATATAATCAAATTATCAGATAAAGAAGTTTTTATAGATTGCGGTGCGTATACCGGAGATAGTATAAATAAATTTCTGAAATTTAGTAAAGATAAATATAAAAAAATAGTTGCTTTTGAACCTGATTTAGATAATGTTAAAAAATTGAGAGGGAATAAATTCAAAAATTGTGAAGTTATACAGGCAGCTGTTTGGGATAAAGAAGGTGAAGCTGAATTTTATCATTATAGCACAGATGCTCTATCGGCTAAATTATCAAATACTCAAAGTTTAGCTGGCGAAACTAGAAAGGAATTTTCTAAATATAAAGTCAATTTAAAGGTGATAGATAATATTTCTGTATGTAAAGATGCGAGTTTTATAAAAATGGATATAGAAGGAGCTGAATTACCTGCTTTAAAAGGGGCGGTAAATATTATTAAAACTAATAAACCAAAATTGGCTATTTGTATTTATCATTCTAATGAGGATATGTTACAAATTATTGAGTGGGTTCTATCTTTAAATTTGGGATATAAAATTTATGTGAGGTCGCATTTCGGCGGTTATGAAGATACCGTTATGTATGCGATATAAAACGTTATGAAAAAGAAAATTTCAATAGTTTCAAGTGCTTTTAATGAAGAAGGTAATGTCGAAGTTCTTTACGAGAAAGTTAAAGAACAGATGCTGAAATTAGCGGATAAATACGATTATGAACAAATTGTTTTAGATAATGCTTCTACCGACAAAACCGCACAAAAACTCCGCGAAATTGCCGCTAAAGATAAAAGATTTAAAGTTATCTTAAATGCCCGTAATTTCGGGCATATACGCTCCCCGTATTACGGTATGTTGCAATGTAACGGGGATGCGGTAATAAATATGGTTTCAGATTTGCAAGATCCGCCGGAACTTATACCTGAATTTATTAAACAATGGGAAGAAGGCAATAAAATTGTTGTTGGGCAAAAAATAAAGGCGGAAGAAAGTTTTGTCTTTTTCACAATTCGTAAATTTTATTATTGGCTTTTAAATAAAGCAAATGATACGGGGGCGGAATTAATTCCAAATTTCACTGGTTTTGGTTTATACGATAAAGAAGTGATAAAACAATTACGCGAAATTGATGATCCTTACCCTTATTTGAGGGGGCTTGTCAGTGAGCTTGGTTATAAGAAGGCTATAATAACTTATGAACAACCGTTAAGAAAACGTGGTATTACAAAGAATAATTTTTATACTTTGTATGATATGGCGATGGTCGGTTTTACTAATCACAGTAAAGTCCCACTTCGTTTAGCAGCATTTTGCGGCTTTTTACTTTCAGCTTTTAGTTTGGTTTTAGCTTTTATTTATCTGGTTTTAAAACTTATGTATTGGGATCGTTTCCCTATGGGTACGGCACCTATATTGATTGCTGTGTTTTTCTTTTCTTCAATGCAACTGTTCTTTATAGGTGTTATCGGGGAATATTTAGGCGCGGTTTTAACGCAAGTTTTACACCGCCCATTAGTAATTGAAAAAGAAAGAATTAATTTTTAAAAGATTTATGAAAAATTGTAAATTATGCGGAAATACATTAACAAAACCGGTTTTTGTCTTACCTAATACGCCAAATGCACAGGGATTTGTCGCCCAAAGAATAAGAAGTGCCGGCAATCTAGAAATATTTGAATGTCCTTGTTGCCATTTAGTTCAACTTGCATGTAAACCTGTTAATTATTATAAGGAAGTTATACGATCGACAAATGTCTCTAAGGAAATGCGTACTTTACGTTTAAAACAATTTAAACAATTTTTTAAGAAATATAAATGTAAAAAAACTATTGAAATAGGATGCGGAACAGGCGATTATCTTGAAATTTTAACTAAAGTTAATAACGATTCTTTTGGTTTAGAAGCCGGCAAAAAAAGTATTAATGTTTGTAAAGATAAAGATCTCAAAGTTTTTGAGGGTTATTTGGATAAAGAGAATAGCAAAATACAAAAAGCTCCTTATGACAGCTTTATAATGATGAATTTTTTAGAGCATTTCCCCCACCCTTTGACTGCTTTAAAAGCAATTTATAATAATTTGAGTGTTAATGCTTATGGAATTATTGAAGTACCTAATTTTGAGGAGACAATAAAAGAAAGTAATTTTCTTGATTTTGTTCCGGATCATTTGCTTTATTTTACAAAAGATACTTTAGCTTTAATGCTGGGTTTAGCAGGCTTTGAAGTAATTAAAATCGATAGCGTTTTCCACGAATATATACTGCAAGCAGAAGTAAAGAAAAGAAGTAATCATTCTTATACTGCTTTTAATGCTGAAGTTTTAAAAAATAAAAAACAAATAAAAGATTTGCTAAAAAAAATTCCTAATAGAGAATTAGCAATTTGGGGTGCAGGTCATCAATCTTTAACTTTAATGAGTGTTGCCGGTTTAGACGATAAAAAAATTAAATATGTGATTGATAGCGCACCTTTTAAACAAAACAAATTAACCCCGGCTACTTTTATACCTATTGTAAGCCCACTATATTTTAAACAAAATTTGCCTAAAGCGGTTTTAGTTATTGCAGGTGGTTATAATAGTGAAATAGTACAACAAATTAAAAAATATAATTTGAAAATAAAAGTATTTTCTTTCGATAAAGGTATTTTAAAAAATGAAAAATAAATTTAAAGTAATTATTTTGGGAGCAAATTCCCATATAGCAAAAGGCCTTATTTATAATTTAGTTTGTGACGATAATTTCGAGCTATATTTGTATACCACAAATAAAGACAAAACAAAAACTTTCCTTAAAACATTGAATATAAAAGCAAATATTTTTGTTAAAAATTATGGTCAAAATTTCCCTAAGAATGCAGATTTGATTATTAATTGCGTCGGTCCGGGTACCCCCAAATCGATGAATGGCCATTATGAAAAATGGTTCTTTTTACTTGAAAAGTTTGATAATTTGTGCCTCTCTTATCTTGAAAAAAGCCCAAAAACACTTTATGTCCACTTTAGCAGCGGTGCAGTTTACGGCACTTTGAAAGATGCAGCTACAAAGGATTCCGTAAATGATTTTCCCGTAAATGATTTAAATTGGCAGCGTTTTTACGGTTTGTCAAAATTATATGCAGAAGGTAAACACCGTGCTTTGTTTGCTTATAATATTGTAGACTTGCGTGTTTTTTCTTATTTCAGCCGTTTTATAAATATTCATGAAGATTATTTTTTACCGAATATAATTAATGCAATTAAAAATAATCAAGTTCTTGAAATAACTCAAGATGATATGGTTAGGGATTTTATTTCCACTAAAGACTTGTTTAAACTTATTTTAACTTGTTTAAAATATTCTAAAAAACAAATACTAAATTTACCACTTGATGTAATAAGTAAAAAACCTATTACAAAAAAACAAATACTTAATTTTTTTGTTAAAAATTACGGATTAAAATATAAGGTATCAAAAGGTTTAGAAATTAAAAATTCGGGCGGTGTTAAAAATAATTATTACTCTAAATACAAAGAACCGTTTAAAAAAATTGGGTTTACCCCTTCGCAAACTTCTTTGGAAACTCTAAAAATAGAAACAGCCCGTTTATTATCTAAAAAATAATTAGCGGATATTAGATTTTGGATCTAAAATATCTCTAAGGCCGTCGCCAAGTAAGTTCCAAGATAACACAAATAATACAAGTGCTCCGCCGGGGAAAATCAGCGTATACCAATAAGCAAAAGGGTTGCCGTAAGTGCCAAGTATCCAATTACGTGAAAGTGCTACAAGTTGCCCCCAATCTGCCGTTCCGGCAGGAACACCAAGCCCTAGGAAGCTTAAAGAAGATGCAGTTAAAACAATATACCCCATATCAAGCCCTGCCATAATGATTAGAGGACTTAGAGCATTTGGGAAAATGTGCCTGAAAAATATATGCAAACCGCCGGCGCCCATAGCACGTGCGGAAGCGACATAATCAAGTTCTTTTATCTTTAAAACTTCCCCCCTTATCAAACGAGCATAGGAAGGCCAGGCAACAACCGTTAAAGCAAGCAGCATATTTAGCATACCGCGTCCAAGTAAAGCCGCGATAACCATAGCAAGCACCATAGAGGGAACTGCAAAAACTATATCGGTTAAACGCATTAAAACTTCGTCAATAATTCCGCCTTTATATCCCGCAAGGCCACCGATTAGAACCCCTATAATCACGGCAAAAAACACTACAATTAATGAGATTTTAAAAGCAAGACGCGCCCCCCAAATTACGCCGTAATAAAGATCATATTGATTTTCGGTAGTACCAAATAAATGTGTTTGGCTTGGGTGCATAGGTTCAATTTCATAACTTGCCTGCGGCATTTTATAACTGTCTTGCGGGTTTTGCGGTTTTGCCAAAAAAGGTGCAAGCAAGGCTGTCAAGCCGAATAAGGCAATAAACACAAGCCCCGTAAGCGAAGTTTTATTTTGTAGTAATTGTTTTATAACTCTCATTTTAACCTAATTCTCGGGTCGCAAACCCTATATAAAATATCGGCAACTAAATTACCGAATACAAACAAAAACGCAACAACCAAAGAAAATCCTAAAATGCCTGCAATATCAAGCTGCCTTGCGCACTCCACACCAAAGCGGCCAAGCCCGTTATAATCAAACACAGTTTCCACAATAACCGTTCCCCCCAGTAAACGTATAAATTGTATACTTGCTAAAGTTAAAGCCGGTATTAAAGCATTTCTGACGGCATGGTTTAAAATTACGCGCGTTTCACTTAGTCCGCGCGCGCGTGCGGCAGTTATATAATCTTTAGAAAGTTCTTCTATTAAACTAGAGCGCATAACCTGCATTTGTAAGGCAAAAGAGCCGAAACACAAAGTCAAGGCCGGTAAAACTAAATGGTTTAAAACATCAAAAAATACGTAAAAATTTAGGTTAAGCAAAGCATCAATTAAAGAAAACCCTGTATAATTTTTAAACCCTGGGCCGTTTATAATGAGGTCTGCCGAAAGCGAATATTCCCCCGGCGAAAATAAGTGATATTTACCATAAAAAATCATCAAGAGTATTAACCCCAAAACAAATAGTGGCAAGGAAAACCCTGAAAGTGATATAAAACGAAGTATTTTGTCTATAAATTTACCTTTATTAATAGCCGCTAAAATACCAAATAACAAGCCGAAGAATAAAACTAATATTATTGTAACAACGGCAAGCTGTGCTGTTGCCGGGAAGTAACTTTTTATAGCTTGACTTACGGGCATACCGGCACTTTCGGAGTAACCTAAATCCCCTTTCACTATTTTGCCGAGCCACCGCCCATATTGCACTAAAACAGGGGCATTTAAATCATATTTATCTATAACTTCTTGAAGGGATGATAATTGCTTTGCATCTTTGACGTAAAGTGCGGCGCGTGTTTCCGGCGGCAAATTAGAAGATAATAAAAACAAAAAGAAACTTACCCCGAGTAAAACGAGGGGCAAAGCAATTAGGCGGCGCAAAATAAACTTAAGCATAGTGATATATTATAATATTTGGCGAGTTTTAACAAGAAAAAAAGGTTTAAAAAGTACCGAGTTTTGAATCTTTGATTAGTCTTTCGCTCGTCTTTTGGTAACTGTCCATAAACTTATCTTCTATATTTTGCTTCCGTTTAATTTCTTGGGTTTCTATTTCGTTTAAAAAACTTTCCGCTTGGTAGAC
>JAFZUQ010000019.1 GCA_017618215.1 Elusimicrobiaceae bacterium
AGTAAGGTATGGTGGTGCGGAAACTGAAACATCCTTGAAGGGCGGCAGCTTTGAAGCATCTGTAGGTTTAAGTATGCAACTTGCGGATAACTTATACTGGCACGCATTAGGTACTTACGAGAAAGGAAACAAATTAAGTGCATGGGGCTTAAATGCCGGTATAAGGCTTGGTTTCGGTGGAAAGAAAAAATAAATCTTGAATTAAGCTAGATATAAAGACCACCTAATTATGTAAAAAATATTTAGGTGGTTTTTTATGTATAAAATATTAATAAGAAGCGTATTGTTAAGTATAGAATAAAATTGTAAAATCTAAATATGGACATATTTTCTAAGTATCCGAATTTTAAAAGCGGTTTTGCCGTAATGGCCGGTTTAGCTAATGCCGGTAAATCAACTTTGCTTAATAAGTTCGCAGGTGTTGATCTTTCACCGGTAACACATAAACCGCAAACTACAAGGCAAAATATTTTGGCTATTTGCGAAGGGGAAAACTATCAAATTGTTTTCGTAGATACCCCTGGTTTCTTGCATGCAGAATATAAATTGCAGGAAATTATGTTAAATTCTTTAAACCAGGCGATTACACAAGATGCCGATTTGGTGATATTTGTTTACGATGCAACGCAACCTATAGCTAAACACTCACCGTTAATTGTTAAACTAAAAGAACTTAATTGCCCATTATTTTTGGTAATAAACAAAATTGATTTGATGCGTGATAAAGATACCTTAAATAAAATTGCGAACACTCTTTTGAAAGAACTTCAAATAAGTAAAATATTTTTAGTCAGTGCGAAACAAAACAAAGGTGTACAGGAACTTGAAAAAGAAGTCGTAAATTATATTCCTTTCAACCCGCCTTATTTCCCCAAAGGGCAACTAACTGATCGTTGGGAAAGGTTTTATATCGCTGAGTTTATACGCGAACAAATATTTTTGCAGTATAATCAGGAAATTCCTTATTCCACGACTGTGGAAATTGAAAAATTCACCGAAGATCTTGGCGATAAAAATTATATCCGTGCCATAATTCATGTGGAACGCGAAGGTCAAAAACCCATAATTATCGGTAAGGGCGGTGAGGCTATTGCAAAACTTCGCATGGCAGCGCAAGAAAGAATTTGCGCATTTTTAGGTAAAAAATACCGTTTGGAACTTCAAGTACAGGTAAGCCCCTCATGGCGTAATGATGATAAATATCTCCGCCGATTTGGTTTTATTGAATGACGCAAGAAAACAAATTACAAACCTTATTTAAAGATTATTTTGCTCTATATAATCCCTCTCTTTCAAAAGGTGTTGCATTAATTTCTATGCTTTTGGATACAACGTTAAATAAAGGGGAACTTGATGCAGCTTTTAGTTTGCTTTGTAGGGAGGTCGCCCAGTATTTACAAGATACATCTTCTACTGAAGAAAAGGCAGAAATTTTCCGCCTTGTTTTATTTGATAAATTAAAATTTAAAGTTAGTAGTTTAAGTGATGAGAGGCAACTTTCCTTAAAGCAAGTAATCGGGTTAAAAAATACTACCCCAATGTTTATGGGCGTATTATATTTGCTTATGGCAAAAAACTTTCACACACCTGCTTTTCTGGGTTTAAGTAAGGGTCAAATAATTGTTTGTTTTGAGAAAGAGTACAATTTCCCCAATGTTTATATCGGGCTAAATAATAACGGAGTATTCATAACAGATAGTGAATTATCCGCACGTGGTATAAAGCAAGAATTACAGATTTTAAACACAAAGCAAATAATCAGATATTTACTTTCAAATTTAATTTATTTATACACCAAACAAAATACCGCAGACAAAAAACAATTTGTCCAAACTTTAATTGAAAATTGTTTATAATCTTAATTATATTTACTTATTTTCTGTATTGTTTTTAGAAGAAGCAATATCTTTTTCTTCCGGGGCAGTATTACCGACACCTAACTTTAGTAATTTAGCTAAGGCATAATCGTGTTCGGCTTCAGCAGTTTGTCCTAATTGTTCATAACATTTTGCACGCATTAAATATGCTTCCGGTGTAGTGTTATATTCTAAAGAAACAGTGTAAATTTGTTTTGCTTTTTCAAAATCATTAGCCATAAACAAAAGCCCGGCCATTGAATTTAAGGCAGCAACGTTTGAAGGGTTTAATTTTAAAGATGTGTATAAGGTGTTATAAGCATCTGTATATTTGCCCATATTTGCAAGTGCAGCACCTTTTGCCGCAAGTACATTGGCATTATGTTTTTCATAACTTAATACATGATCAAAATCAGATAAGGCCTTTTCATAATCACCTCGTGCATAATATAAGGTACCGCGGTTCTTATAGGCATCTAAATTATAAGGGTTAGCTTCTATCGCTTTATTTAGATATTTTTCCGCTTTTGCGTATTTCTCGGTTTTAAGGTACATTTCGCCTTTTGCGTTATAATCACGTGATTTAAATTGTGTATTAGTAGTACATGCAGCTAAAAAAACGAAACAAAAAATTAAAATGTATTTATGGTTTTTTAATATGTTTTTCATCTTTGTCCCCTAAAGAGCGAAGTTCCTGTTTGTGTTCTATTAAATATGTGAGGGCTTCGTCCCTGTTTGTAAATTTTCCTTCTACTTGGGCTTCTGCCAAGTACTCTAAAATTATACCTATTATTCTTCCGCTTGGCAATTTTAAATTGTGCATAATGTCTTTACCGTCAAGTAATTTTTTTGGCAAAATAATTTTTTGGCTTTCTTTAAAATATTTTGTAAAAAGTAAATTAAGCATTTGAAGATGCCTCAAAGTTTTACCTTCTGCACCTAGATTTTTACCTTCTTCTAAAGTCATTACAGGGTCTTGTGTTTTTGGAAGCATATCTTTTAAGCTGTCCATTGAAACATAACTCGTGTAATCTGCCCAACATAAAAACAGTAAAGGTATACCTGCAGGGCCAAGTTCTTTAAAAAATTTATAAACGCCGCGGTTTGTTACAATTTCATTACTTGCTAAATTACTTGGGCGCAGATGCGAAGATATCATTTTACAAATTAGTTTGCGTTCTAAAGAAGAATAACGTAAATCCTTTAAAAAATATTCAGCACGCCTTGCACCTTGTTGTTCATGATAGAAAAAGCGCAAGCGCCCGTCTTTCATTTTAGCGGTTTCCGGTTTTGCTATGTCGTGTAAAAGTGCTGTCATTTTATAAAGCGCATGATCTTGGCAAAATGGCTTAAGCTCTTTATAAAACTCAGGTATACAAAGTTTTAAATTATTTAATAAAAATTCTATACGCTCTACTACCAAGAGGGTATGTTTCCAAACGCCACCCTTACCGTAATAACACTCAGCGCAATCTTTTTGGTTAGCAAGTTGCGGAAGTAATTTCTTGAATAGACCTAAATCTTCCATAATTTGCAAATAGTGTGCGGTATTTGGGGCACGCATTAGACGCTTTAATTCTTCCTGTATACGTTCACCTGACGGTTTATTTGCTTTGCTTGCATTTTCTTTTATAAGGGATAAAGTGTTTTTGTCAATTTCAAAACCGCGTTCTGAAGCAATTCTGAAAGCACGGAATAATCTTAAAGGATCTGCCTCAAAAATACTTGAGTTATTTGCAATAATTTTTTTATTTTTTATTGCTTTTTGTCCTTTATTTAGATCAATTAAATCATCTTTACGGAAATCGTAAATTAAAATGCGTTTTTTCCCATTTTCTGTTTTTATTTTTAAAGTTGGTTTACTTATTGTAGGTAAAGCAAGAGCATTTATTGTAAAATCGCGACGCGGTAAATCTTTTAAAATATCATCACCTTCAAGGGCAGATAAATCGATTTGAAAACCATCTTTTGTTGTTAAGCGCCAAACGCAAAATTCTGGATCCATTTCAAAAACTGCGGCTTCTAATGTCGATCCTAAATTTTTTGCAGTTTGTTTAACTTCGGCGCGTGGCAGAGCAAGGTCAATATCGCCGGAATATTTGCCTAGAAAACTGTCTAACAAACATCCTCCGACATAATAAGCATTTGGTGCTTTTTCTGCCAGCAAATCAGCTAGATATGAACCTTTTAACATTTTTACTTCGTGCTTAAAGCAGCCTCTTTAGCAGCTTTAGCGGCTTCTTCCTCTTTAAATTTTAAAATAGCTTCTTTGCGAAGTTCGCGTTTTAAAATTTTGCGCATGGAGTTTTTGGGAAGTTCTTTTCTAAATTCAATATCACGTGGGCGTTTATAGTTATCTAAATTATTTTTAAGATATTTTCTAAAATCAAGTTCATCAAATTCCGCCCCACGTTTTTTGACGGCATAGAGTTTAATAAATTCCCCGCCATGTCCGTCAGGTACTCCGATAACAGCACATTCTTCAATATTAGGATATTCCATGATGGTGTGTTCAACTTGTGCTGAAAATACTTTTAAACCTTTAATAATAATCATATCTTTTAAGCGGTCTTTGATTACAATAAAACCTTCATCGTCAATTAAACCTATATCACCGGATCTAAACCAACCGTCTTTATCAAAAGCGGCGGCGGTGGCCTCCGGGTTATTATGGTAACCTTTAAAAACATTATCACCTTTAATGACAATTTCACCTTCTGTATTTCTGGGAAGCTCATTACCTTCTTCATCAATAATACGAACTTTTATATAGGGTAAATTAATGCCTACAGTACCGTGCTTTCGGTTTTGTTCTGTATTAACACTAACAACAGGGCTTGTTTCTGTCAAACCGTAACCTTCTAATATTGGGATACCAAGCTGTTTTTCGAAATGGTCTTTTGTATCTTTACTTAAAGGTGCCGCGCCGGAAACACAGAAACGTACTTTTCTGAAGGCCCAATATTGTAGGTATATGCGTTTTAAACCCTTTGCTTCTTTTGATAAAACACTGTAAATTTGCGGTATTGCCGTCATAATTGTTATACGTTCACGGCCCATTAAATTGAGCCAAGCGGCAGCCGGTGTAATATTTGCCACGACAACGGTTTTCATCCCTACAGTTAAAGGAATAACCACATTAACGGTCCAAGCCAAAGTATGAAACATCGGCAAAATACAAATCATAGAGTCATCATCTGAAATTTTAAAACTTATTACCGTGGACATTACATCCGACATTATATTTTTATGCGAAAGCATCACGCCTTTCGGCAAACCTGTTGTACCTGAAGTATATAAAAGCATAGCAGTATCATCTACGGTGGGGTGGCAATTTAAGGTTTCTGAATTAAATTTACTGTTTTTTACTTCGTCCCAAAAAAGTTTAATGCTGCCGTCCGTTACCATTGAAGAGGCACTTGAAGAAATTTCATCAGTAGTAAAAATATACTTTACATTGGGTAAATCTTTTTTTATTGCGGCATAATGACGTAAAAATTCCGCTTGAGTTACAACAGCTTTTGCACCGCTGTTTGTTAACATATATTTAAGTTCTTCCGGTTTTGAAACCATGAAGTTAATAGGTAAACTGACTGCACCTATTTTATAAAGGGCATAGTTCGCAATAATAGTTTCAACTGAATTGCGGTGCGCAATAGCCACGTGGTCGCCTTTTCTGATGCCATAGGCCCAAAACATATCGGAAACACGGTCAATAGTCATTAATAGTTCATGGAAGGACCAAGTCTTACCATTAAATACCACGGCCGGGGCTTCCGGTCTGCGGTAGGCGCTGGCGGTCAGCGCGGTGTATAGATCAGTCATCTGCATACACATATATTTTACCAATTATGGAGTTGTGTTTCAAATACAATACTGCATCCCTATTGAATTTAAAATTCTAAATTTGTAATATAGTTATAGAATATTATAAGAGGTGTAAATATGCCAGTTACATTTAAAAAAGAAGATTTACCCACATCAACTTTTGCTTGCGGTCCTTCTCAAGGTCATCCGCAAATTCGTAAAACCCCTGTTTGCGAGATGATGTTTGAAAGGAGCCACCGCGCTGCAGATATCTCATCAAAGGGTATATATCATGAAGCGACGGAAAATTTGAAAAAATTATTCAATTTACCGCAAGATTATACTGTTATTTTCTTTTTAGGCGGTGCGACACCGGCATTGGATTCCGTCGCTTGGAACTTAACTAAAAAATCAATTTCAGGTTTAAATTTCGGTGCATTTTCAAAAATGTGGTGCAAAAAAATTGCCTCTTGCCTTGAAGATGATGTCAAAAAAGATTTTAAAGAACCTAAAGAAGGGGAGTTTTTTCCGTCAGAAAAACCTGACTTTAATGCAAGTTTGGTTATAATGACGCCTAATGAAACATCTATGGGTGTTCAAATCCCCGACGATTATTTAAAAGATGCTTGGGCAAAAAAAGGCCCTGATACTTTAATTGCATGGGACTGCACCTCTTGCGCCGGCGGCCGCGCTTTGCCGGAAAATTGTTTTGATGTTATGGTATTTTCCATGCAGAAATGCTTTGGTGTAGGTGGCGGTTCAAGTGTTATGATTTTAAGCCCGAAAGCTGTTGCCCGCGTAGAAGAAGTCAAGAAAATCAGGCATGTGCCGTATAGCTTAGATTTAACTGAAACTATTAAAAAAGCACAGGAAAAATCACAAACTTTAAATACACCATCTACCATAAATATTTGGATGTTTAACGAAGCATGCAAATGGATGCTTTCCCGCGGCGGTATTAAAGCAATGGATGCGCTTTGCAAAACCCATGCAAATTATATTTGGGATTTCGCCGCAAAAACGGATTATTTAAAGCCGCTTGTCGATAAAGCAGAAAATCGTTCATACACCACCGTTACTTTAGCTATTACCGATGATAAAATTGTAGATGCAGATATCTCTGCTGCTTTAAAAGCAACCGGTTTACCCAATTTACAGGACGGTATTAAAAAATATTCGACTGTCAAACAAAATTCTTTAAGGATTGCCTGTTTCCCGTTTGTTGATATTGACGGCGTCGGGCAATATGAAAAACTTTTTAATGCCGTAGATAAAATTGTAAAAGATTTAAGGAGTGCAAAATGAAAATTTTAATTGCAGATAAATTCCCGCAACATTGGCAAGATGTTTTAGCACAAAATAATCAAGTAACCTTTACCCCGAAACTTGACGAAAATACCTTGCCTGCCGAAATCAAAGATAATGAAATTTTAATTGTAAGAAGTACAAAAGTTACACCGGCGGTTATTGATGCAGGTACGGCTTTAAAGCTTGTTATTCGTGCCGGTGCCGGTTATGATACTATTGATACCGCTTATGCCGCAAAAAAAGGTGTTGCAGTTTGCAATTGCCCCGGTACAAATTCCCTTGCGGTTGCTGAACTTGCTATGGCTTTAATGCTTGCACTTGATAGGCGTATTTACAATAATGTTCGCGATTTACGCGACGGTAAATGGAATAAGAGCGAATATTCAAAAGCACGCGGAATTTTCGGTAAAAAACTCGGTATTTTCGGTTTTGGGAATATTGGTAAAGCGGTTGCAAAACGTGCAGCTGCTTTTGGCCTTGAACTTTATGTTTACGATCCTTATGCTAAAGATGAAGTCTTAGCGCAATTTAATGCAAAACGCGTAACTGATGTTTATGAACTTGCCAAAACCGTGGACATTATAACTGTGCATTTACCGTCTACGGAAGAAACAAAAGGCTTATTCAATAAAAAGTTTTTTGATGCAATGAAAGACGGTGCTTATTTTATAAACACCGCGCGCGGCAATTTGGTAAACACAAAAGATTTAGTCGAAATTTTAAAATCCGGCAAGATTCGTGCGGCTTTGGATGTTTATGAAAATGAACCTAAAGCCACCGATACTGTTTTTGATAAAACAGTTTTTGAAGGGTTGGAAAATTTTTACGGTACACACCATATCGGTGCATCAACCGATCAGGCACAAGATGCAGTTGCCGAGATGGCGGTGCAAATCGTCAATGAATATGGTAAAAATAAAACATTCTTGCATAAGGTAAATTAATTTATGGCAATAATTAAACCCTTTAAAGCATATCGCCCAGCCGATAACGCAGATAAAATTGCCTGCCCGCCTTATGATGTGATTTCAAGTGAAGAAGCGCGCAAAATGGCGGAAGGAAATCCCATTTCCTTTTTACATATTGATAAACCGGAAATTGATTTACCCGTAGGTACAGATTTATATGACAGTTCCGTCTATGCCAAAGGGCGTGAGAATTTAGATAAATTTATTGCCGAAGGTATTTTGAAAGAAGAAAAAAAACCTTGTTTATATATTTATGCACAAACTATGGATGGCCGCACGCAATATGGTATCGTTGCGGCAACTTCCACCGAAGAATATGACAAAGGTTTAATCAGAAAACACGAACTTACCCGTAAAGATAAGGAAGAGGACCGCACACGCCATATTCAAACTTTGGAGGCAACAACAGGCCCTGTTTTTTTAACTTACCCAGATAATAAAAAAATAAATGAAATCGTCGCAGATATTTGCAAGAAAGAGCCTATTTATAATTTTACTACCGAAGATAAAATAACGCATAAAGTTTGGATTATTGCAGATGATGCAGTTATAAGTATGCTTGAAGAAGAATTTAAAAATATTCCGCTTTTATATGTCGCAGACGGGCATCATAGGTCCGCATCCGCGGCAAATAATGCACGTCAAAAACGCGCACAAAACCCAAATCACACAGGGGGGGAAAGTTATAATTATTTTCTTTCCGTAATTTTCCCAGCGAGTCATTTGTATATTATGGCTTATAACCGCCTTGTTAAAGACTTAAACGGTTTAACAGATGAAGCGTTTTTTACTGTTTTAAAACAAAGTTTTGAAATCGAAAAAACATCTTTGCAAGTTCCGCCTGCGCGCCATCAGTTTTGCATGTATCTTGATAAAACTTGGTATCTGTTAACTGCAAAGCCGACATCTTTTGATGCAAGCGATCCCGTCGGCAGTTTGGATGTTTCCATTTTGCAAAACAAGGTGCTTGCACCTTTGCTTGGTATACAAGATCCTCGCATAGATAAACGCATCAGTTTTGTTGGCGGCATCCGCGGCACTAAAGAACTTATGAAGGAAGTTGACAGCGGTGAATATAAGTTAGCATTTTCAATGTACCCTACAAGCATTGAAGAACTTATGAAAGTGGCTGACCAAAATCTTATTATGCCGCCGAAATCTACTTGGTTTGAGCCGAAACTTAGAAGCGGTTTACTTATTTATAAGTATTAACAAAGACAAAAATATCCCCTGCTTAAGTCTTATAAAGCAGGGGTTGTTTTTTATATTAAATAAGTTCTTGTGATAAGAATGCTTCAGCAGGGTTGTTTTCCATATATATATCGAAAGCATTGTTTACTTTTTGACTTGTTAAAATGTTTGAAACTTGAATTGATGAATCTTCTTTATTTATAATATCAAAGATCATATCTTTATCATTATCAGCTTTTTGTGTTGCTGCTAAAAGATACAACATATTCATATAATGTGCATTACTATTTTCAATAATACTTCTGTTTTCTTCAAAATGCCCAACATAAAAATCTAATGCATCACTTACTGAAATATCTTGGTCATTTTCTATAGCATGTTTGATATTTACCATCCTTCTCGCTGAATTTGCACCTTTAGGGAAAACATTTTGTGCATTAACCTCAACTATTGTTGCAGCAGTTAAAACAACACCTACTACGATTAACGGTCCGGCAGATCTTAAGGCGCTGCTTAGACCACGCTCGGTTTTTACAATTTCCTTCCCTACTTTTTGTTCCAATAGATCTAATCTTGTAACTTCACTAACATATTTTATACGGCTGTCAACATCTTTTGAATAATATTCTTTTAACACCCATATTAATTTTGATCTACTAAGCGCACTTTTTGCTCTATTGATCGTTTTTAGATGAGTTCTGATACTTTTGGCTAATTTTCTTAGAGACGGGGCCTTTTCTCCTGCTTCTACAAGGACATTAATACCTTCTCTGTCAGCATCACTTAAAGTAGTATAAACCATTCTGTAAAGTTCTTCTTTACTCATATTTGATGTGACCATTTCTAAAGCTGAAAATAAACTTTTTCTTTCCCCGCTAAAAACTTTAAGATGAATGTTTAAATCAGCTTTTACAAACTTGTGCATATCTTTTACATTTATAAGTATTTCCTCCGAGATATCTGGTATTCCTCTCCCCATCAAATGAGGTGCCGCCCTAATACCACTTTCTATACGTTCCCACGAAGCACCGAATGGAATAAATGGGTAGGCTTCGCGTGATATTTTATTAAGAAGGCCATCAAAATATGGATTAACTGTTCTTGTTACTCCTTCCAAATTGGTAGATTGTAGTTTCATGCGCGTAAGTAAATCAGAATATTTTTCTTTAATTTGAGTTACGTGTTTAAAAAGTCTTTTTTGTGTTCTCTTTGTCATCCCATCCATACGATTAAAAACTACTGATTTTATTTCTTTTTCTAGATCTGAGAACATTTTTTCAATCTCTTCAATTTCATTTTCAAAAACGTATACTTGAGATCCACCCTCCGATGCAAATAGGTAAGGATTATCTGAAAATACTTGAATATTTTGTGAAAATAACGAAATATTTGATGTGGTAAGTAATATACCAGCTAATATAATACTAAAAAATTTTTTTGTTTTCATAAAATTCTCCTGTAAACAATATTTATTCTTACCTATATTGTAGTGGGTTAAAGGAAATGAAACAAGGGAATTAAGTCCTATCTTAAGGTTTTTTTAGGCCTATGCTTAATGGTACCAAAAGACCTATAATTTTGTTCTAACCAATAAAAAACCCCCGTATTAAACGGGGGTTCTTTTTGTTAAGTAAATTATTTACTCAATAATCTTTGTAACAACACCGGCGCCTACTGTATGACCACCTTCGCGGATTGCAAATCTTACACCTTCTTCCATTGCAATCGGGGTAATCAAGGTTACTTCGATTTCGGCATTGTCGCCCGGCATAATCATGTCACCTTTGAATTGTAATTCACCGGTTACATCAGTAGTTCTGAAGTAGAACTGCGGTTTATAACCCGGTGTTAAAGGTGTATGGCGGCCGCCTTCATCTTTCTTCAAGATGTAAACTTGGCCTGTGAATTTCTTATGCGGGGTGATGGTTTTAGGGGCTGCAAGTACTTGACCGCGTTCAACTTGATTCTTATCAATACCGCGGAGCAAGATACCTACGTTATCGCCTGCTAAACCTTCATCTAATAATTTGCGGAACATTTCAATACCGGTTGCTACGGTATTTAATGTATCTCTAAAACCAATGATTTCTAATGGATCACCGACTTTTACCTTACCTCTTTCAATTCTTCCGGTTGCGACTGTACCGCGCCCGGTGATGGAGAATACGTCTTCTACTGCCATCAAGAAAGGTTTATCGGTTTCGCGTTTCGGTTCAGGGATCCAAGTATCTAATGCTTCAAGCAATTTCTTAATGGAAGGTATACCAAGTTCGCTTGTATCACCTTCAATTGCTTTTAATGCACTACCGCGGATAATCGGAGTATCTTTATCAAAGCCATATTTAACGAGTAAATCGCGGACTTCTTCTTCAACTAAGTCCAACATGTCTTTATCTTCTACTAAATCTACTTTGTTTAAGAATACGACTAACTTCGGTACGTTAACTTGTTTTGCTAACAATACGTGTTCTTTTGTTTGAGGCATTGCACCGTCTACTGCTGATACTACCAAGATTGCACCGTCCATTTGTGCGGCACCGGTGATCATGTTCTTAATATAATCAGCGTGGCCCGGACAGTCAATGTGTGCATAGTGCCTATTGTCTGATTCGTATTCAACGTGGGAAACTGCTACTGTTACGATTTTGCTTGCGTCACGTACTACACCGCCTTTTGCAATATCGCTGTAGGCCATTTCTTTACTCTTACCTTCGCTTGCTAAGACTTTCGTCATTGCTGCGGTTAAGGTCGTCTTACCGTGGTCAACGTGGCCGATTGTACCAACGTTAACGTGTGGTTTGCTTCTTGAGAATTTCTCCTTTGCCATAATTTAATTTCTCCTGTGTTTTTTGTTTTTTAAAAAGTAAAAGCTGGGAATGGGACTTGAACCCACGACCTTCTCCTTACCATGGAGATGCTCTACCAACTGAGCTATCCCAGCAAATTTAACCCCGCGCTTACGCACAAGCGGGCGAAGGGAATCGAACCCTCGTCATCAGTTTGGAAAACTGAGGTTCTGCCATTGAACTACGCCCGCAAGGCGTACTAAAGGGTTTATCTGAAAGAGCATTAGGCGCGAGGGAGAATCGAACTCCCGAATAGCAGTTTTGCAGACTGCCGCCTTACCACTTGGCCATCGCGCCAAACTTACTTTATAAAATTATACGAAAATTAGAGTTAACTTGCAAATGTTTTTTAATTTTCTGACGGGAAAATAAAATTTGTTAAATTATTTTAAAAAAGTACGAGAGATTGTTTGCACATTTTTTGCAATTATGCTCGTCAGAATTTTTTTATTTGCATTTAAAACAGCCTTGATTAGTTTTTTTTTTTTTTTCTATAATGTACCTATATAAAAATTAAAATGCCGTAAAAAGCAAATAAGGAAAATTTATGAAAAATAAAAAAGGTTTTACTTTAATTGAATTATTAGTTGTTGTTTTAATTATTGGAATACTTGCTGCAATTGCTTTGCCACAATATCGTAAATCGGTTGAAAAAGCAAAGGTGGCGGAAGCATTATTAAATTTTAAAACAATAAAGGAATCTACTGAAAGATATGTTCTTGCTAATGGTTTAACAAGCGGGATAGACTTTGAAGATATTCCTTTAGATGTTGAATTATCCGGTGGAGAATTTGGAGATTCCACAAATTATACAACTAAAAATTATAGATATTCTGCTTGGGTTGATAGCAACTATTATGAAATAGAAGTATACACAAACAGTGACACAAATTATTACATCCTTGTCTATAATAGTGATAGAAATCAAAATGAGTGTTGGGACGGTGGAACTGAAATGGGTGAATATATTTGCCACTATTTAGAATCACAAGGTTGGCACTATAACGAAGGTGATTATTAGTATTATGAATTCCAAAAAAGTAGTATGTAAAATTTTTCCTAAAATATGTTATAATATTTATGAGGGCAACCTCAATCTCTCTTTGAGATATACATTAATATAAGGAAGTAATTAGTAATGGCAAACGGAAAAGTAAAATGGTTTAACGACCAAAAGGGTTATGGTTTTATTACCCCGGATGATGGATCAAAAGATCTTTTTGTTCACTATCAAGAAATTCAAGGTGACGGTTTCAAAACCTTAGCAGAAGGTCAAGAAGTTACCTTTGATATCGTTGAATCAGAAAAAGGCCCAAAAGCCGTAAAAGTCTCAAAGAAATAATTGTTTTTTGAGTTCTAACCTGCGTCTATTACTAGCCGCAGGTTTTTTTATTCCCTGCCAAATTACCAACGTAAAATGAAGAAGTTATTTAGTAAAATTAAAAAAAGTAAAGAGGCATCTTACCGGTTAATCTTAACTATTGCATTACCTTTGATTATTACAAATTCGTCTCAAAGTTTAATGCAGTTTACTGATAGAATGTTCCTTTCTTGGTTTTCACCGGAAGCTTTAGCCGCTTGTGTTCCGGCGGGGCTTTTGTCTTTTACAATGATTTCTTTTTTCATGGGTTCCTGCGGTTATACGGCGGTATTCGTTGCAAATTATTTCGGCCGAAAAAAATATGCGCGCTTGAGTGTTGCTTTATGGCAAGGGGTTTTGCTCGGCGTAATTTCTTGGCTTTTAATAATTTTACTTACACCACTTGGTAGGTTTTTTATTAATTCAACAAATCATGCAACCGACGTAAAAACACTAGAACTTTCTTATTTTACAATCTTAACTTTATTTGGTGGGCTTGCGGTTATCAATAATGCGCTTGCAAGTTTTTTTACGGGCCGCGGCAAAACATTGATAACAATGCTTGCAAATATCGGCGGAAATATTATAAATGTTTTCCTATCGTACATTATGATTTTCGGTAAACTAGGCCTTCCTAAAATGGGCATTGCTGGTGCGGCTTATTCCACGGTAATTAGCGGTTTTTGCGTTACATTATTTTTCCTTTACTTATTATTTAGGCCTGAACTAAATAAAAAATTTCGTCTTGGTAAACTTTTCGGTTTTAATAAACCTGCAATAATCAGGCTTTTGCGTTTTGGCGTACCAAACGGTTTTGGGATGTTTATGGACGTAATTTCTTTTACGATTTTTGTTTTGTTCGTCGGCAATATTGACAGTATTTCACTTGCTGCAAGCAATATTATTATGACTTTACAAACGCTTGAATTTTTCCCTTTAATGGGTTTAACTATCGCCGGGCAAATTTTGATGGCGCAGTACCGCGGTGCAAATAAAACGGACACAGGTGTTAAAGCACTTTACAATGTTTTTAGGCTTTCTTTAATTTATGAAGCGGCATTATTTTTCTGCTTTTTTACTTTTCCGGAAACAATACTTGGTGCATTTATCGGCGTGCAAACTGTGCAAACGCAAGCAATTTATGCAAGTGCAATAATATTGTTGCCTTTCCTATTTATATTTACTTTGGGTGATACGGTTTATTTGACTTTCGGTGACGGTTTACGCGGTGCCGGGGACACAAAATTCCAAATGAAACTGATGATTATTTGCGCATCATTTTTAATGCTCGGTAGTTATTTGATTGTTGAAGTGTTCGGTGGTGGAATAATTTCTTTGTGGACTTGGATGTGCATTTACGGCGTCGGTACAGGTGTGTGGATGATGTGCCGTTTTTGGTCCGGCAAGTGGCGCAAAATTGATATAACAAAATAATCTTACTTCTTAAAAACTAATCTTTTATTTAAATTGTAAGATAAAAGTGCGCCGGGAACAAGCAAAATGAAACCTGATAAATATCTGTTTTCCACGCCACACGCGGCAAAAAGTTTAAGCCCGGCAACTTGGAAAACATAAATTGTTCCGTATACTAAACAAAAACGCCAAAATAATTTTTTTGATCTATCGCCAAACACCATTCCGCCTATAGTGTTAAAGTTAAAAATTATTCCGCAAATTTCCGCAAAAAGCGGTGCAGTAAAATCCCCACAGCCGATAAAAATAAAAAATGCAAACACGGAATAACCGAAAATTGTATTTATCACACCGCTTACCATAAAGCGTGCAAAATATTTACTTATACCGATATTTTCTGCCACTTTATCCACGATAGACATTCCAAATTGGTATATAGTTTTTATAGGAGCAAAAAGTTTGTTCTTAACGTTTTCCATTACCTATATTTTACTATTTTTGTGGGGTAATTCAAATTTACCCCTTGACAAATTGGCAAAAAACCATTATACTATTAGCAGAAGTATTGGCTCTATGCTTGAGCGCCCTTGAAGTTAGGGGGGCGGGTCAGCAAGAGCAAAGTTTTTTTGTATTATAGGGAAATTTTGAAACATTAAGCAACATACAAATTTATAAGAGGGTACCTATATGGCGATAATAATGAGAAGTAACGGTCAAAAAAGAGACCAAGGCGATAATAAAAAACAAATATACACTTGGGTTGGTTGTGGATTAGTTGCTGTATTAACATTAATCAGCGTTGTCCCGAATATGGGCAGCGAACCGAAGGCCCCCGATTATAGCAAGTTTTCTTCATCCAGAATGCATGACCTTGCTGCTATGCCTTTCGGCACTGATGCCGAAACCGGTATGTTTTTAAGGGATAACCCGGAATATGAAGGCGTTTCAAATGAAGATCTTTTGGGTTCATTATTTTCTGCGGAAGACAAAAAGGAACGCCAGGAGCAAGATAAAGCAGAAGGTGTTCCGCCACCTCCGGACCCGGAATATAGGGCAATAGCCAAACAAAAAGAATTGGATGAAAAAAATAAACAAATCCAGGAAAACCGTATCCAAAGGCAAAAAAAGGATAAGGAAGATTATGATAAGAGGAAAAAGGAAGTTGCCAAAAGAGAAAAAGATAGAAACGAAAAAATCGTTAAAAAGAAAAATGAAAAGAAAAATCAGCAACAAGTACGTAATCAAAATGGAAAAACGAGTTTCGGAAGTTTAAGTGGTAACAGTAACCATTCAGTTAGCGGCGGAAATAGCTCTGTTACGGGTTCAATTTGGCGCGCTGACAGCAAGGATATTAAAAACAATAATAATTCCATGCCGGCAAGCCATGCGACCACAGCACAGGACTTTGCTTTTGCCAAAAATATGGGCAGGGGTGATTTATATACAGCTGCCGTGGAATCTACAAAAGGTGCCAAATCCGGTAGTGCCGAAGGTGCTGCGGAAGGTGCCATTGATGCCTTCCAAAAAGATGTTGCTGCGGACAAATTGGAAGAAGATAAAAATGAACTCGGCCTTGAGGAATTACCAAGTGGGGTAAACCCTGAATTGCAAAATGATATAGAGCGTGCAATTAATGATGAAGCTACCCAACAAGCAAAAAGTAATAGGGATAGTAGCAATACAGCTCCCGGTAAAGAATATACTATTAATGAAAACTGTATGGATAGTAATGGTAACTTTGTGAGGTCTTGTTTCTGGAGTAAATTTTGGTTTAAATTAGCAGATTGGGGCTTTCAAACCGCTACCACTCTCGTAACGCATTATCTTGGGTAAGTAGGAGGACTTATGAGCAATATGTTTTCTAATTTCAGTACTAAGAGAGTTGCAGGCGTAGTGCTTGCCGGTGCAACTTTATTAGTAGGTATAGGTGTCGTAAATAATTTTAGCGGTAGTAGCCAAAAAGCAGCAAATGAAGCAGCCTTATCACGTTTTGGCGAAAGTGCTTATAACAATTTTATGGGTGGCAGCTCCGCCAGCAGGGCAGACATTGAAAGGCAAATGTCAGCCACGCAAGCCGGTTACGGTGCAAGGTTTTTAAAGGGCAAATCAGAAGGTGTTGAACCTGATGAAGCCTTTAGCTCAGACGGCGCTTATGCCGAAGGTATACGCGGTGAAGGTTCTGCTTATGGCCCCGGTGGCGCTTATGGTGCAAACGGAAACGGATATTCATCCGATGACGGTGCTTATCAAGCTATTGATTCCACTTATGAACAAGATGGTATAGGCGGGCCGGAATTTGAAGGTTATGATGGCAAAGGTTCAGGCTATGGGGATGCAGAATTCCAAAAAGCAGAGGCCGCTGCAGCCGCAGCCGCTAAAGGTGCAAAAGCGCAAAACGCTAAAGGTGGCAAAGGTATTGCCGGTAAAGGTGTAAGAACTGCAACACAAATTAAGAAACTGACGCTTTCAAATGGCCTTAATTCGGTGGGGGGTGGTTTAGGCAATGGTATGCGCGGCGGAGGATCTTCCGTTAATGGTGGCAATACTGCCGGTGGCGATAGTAATGCCCAGGTTTTACCGAAGCCTGATGCCGGTAAAGCGGCGGACGCTAATGCCTTTAAATTCGGTCGTGCCGGCAACATGGGTGGTTTTAATGTAGGTTTCAGTGGTTCTGAAGTAAAAGGTGGGCGTAGTAAAAGCTATAATGCAACTACGGACATGCAAGTAGCTGCAGTTTACTCAAGTAAAGGTGTTGCAAGTAGACAAGATGTCGGTCAAAAATCTTTGGCTGAAGCAGCTTTTGACGGCAGTAGTCCTGAAGATATTACTCCGACTATACCTGAAGGGGCAACTATCGGTCAAGTTGCAAGTACTTTGATGAAAGGTAATAATTTGGGTATAGAATTACCGGAGGGTAGTGAAATTATACCGCCTGAATTACCGGAAGACATACAAGATATTACGGAAAAGACTGCAGAATTAGCAAAATTGCAAAGTAGATTGACATTACTAAAGATCGGAACAATGGTTGGCGCACTTATATTTTCAATCGGAATATTTTTCTTAAGAAAAATACCTTGGCCATGGGGGCTTGCCGCTGCAATAATAGCAAGTGTTGCCGCTGCAGCATTTTTAGTCGGTATGGGATTATGGATGAAGAATGTGATTGATCAAATGGCTGACCCTAAATTTAAGGATGTTAACCAAGGTATATCTTTTGATAGTGAATATTTCAATGTTATTAAAACTTGTGCTTCTGCAGGCATTATAGTTGGGCTTGGATGGACTAATAAATGGGGTGAAATAATTAAAAAGATTAAAAACTTTTTTAGTTCAACCCCAAGTGTATCTGAAACTTTAGTTAATGAGTCAATTAATACACAAGTGGCTAACGGTGTAGCCAATCCAAGTGCTCCAGTAAACTTGAATAATCTGGATAATGGAGGAACATTAGATGCATTGGGGCATTTAAGGAAATAGTTTATGCAAAATTTAAATGATCTTAATAAATTGCAGCAAATGCAAAAAGAACAAGTGATTCAACAAGTGGAAAGTGCGGGGCAACCTGCACCTTCCCAGTTTGGTAGATTTGCAACTATAGTGTGGGTAACGGTATTAATATTAAATATAGCTTACATAAGTTACACAGCTATTAGCAGCAATATAAAAAATAAAAAGCAAATTAATGCAAATGCGGAAGTAATTTTAAATACCCCCAAAATGCAAGAATATCGTGCTAAAGAGGCGCGCAGACAAAGGGAAATTGCAAAGCAAAGAAGGTTGAGGCAACTTGGCGTTGACGGTATAACGCAGAATGTAGAAAAAGATGATCTTTTAAACCAACAACTTAAAAAGCAAGAAATCGCCGAAAAAGAAGAAAAACTGGAAAGCCAAAAACCGCAAGGTGTTGATTATAGAGCGCAACTTGCTGCGTATAACGCACGTTTAAAGGAAGTTCAGGCAGAGGAAGCCCGCCTTCGTGCTGAAGCTGAAGCCGCTGCTAGGGCAGAAGCACAAGCAAGGGCAGAAGCTCAGGCAAGGGCAGAAGCCGAGGCAAGGGAACAAGCCGCGCGTGAAAGAGCAGAGCGACTTCGTATAGAAAGAGAACAACAGATTGAAGAACAAACAATTCAGAGAGAAGAAAAAACCGTGCAAGAGGCTGAAGACCAAGCAATGATTGCACGGGAAAAAGCAGAAAAAGAAAGGGCTGCCAGGATTAAAATAGCACAAGAAAAAGCAGCCTATGCGGCAAAACTTAAAGCACAAGTGGAAGCCAGAAAAACGCAAAAAAAGACTTTGCAAATAAACAATTCATCCAGGAATGATCATTCTTTTGCAATAGGGGCGAACTAAATAAAGGTGATTTATGAAAGATAAAGCAAAACCAAATATTAAACCTGCAGTAAGTATTAAACCTGCAGCAAAACAAGAACAAAAAGGCCAAAATAAAATTGTTTTGGCGCTATCTGTTTTGATGTTGTTGGTTTTACTTATCAGTATGATGGTACCTGTTTACTATATCCCTTTGTTTAATAATATATCCGCAAGGTATGGTCTATCGAGTGATATTGCCAGGAAATTAACATTGTTTGATTTGGCTTTAAGTTCGTTAGGTATAGAAACACCTAATATGGCGGCTACTTTTAAGAAATATCAAATGGAATATGAACCGGATGTTTTTTATACATCAAGATTTTATACGGACAGTAATGACCGCTTAATTAATGCAAGAGAAACCTATTACCACGAGTATGAAAGAACGCGTAAACGCCCGGCCGAAATTGCCGGTATTTATCGAGACGGTAAAGAAGTGAATACCCCGGAAATTGACGGTGATTTGAAAGGTGTCCGTGCTTTACCGAAAGATAATTTGGCTGATTTCGGTCATGATGATTATTCGGTAAAAGCACCCACTAAAACTTCAATAAGAGATGAGATTCTTGGTAGCAAACGCCGCCAAGTGCGCGGTAGTTTTGATAATGAAGGGCAAGAAGAACAAGATAAAAAATCTAAAAAGAATCCTTTACCGGATTTTGCATCTTCGATATATAATCAAGACGGTAAAGAAGGAGAAACACAAACTTTAGAAAACAGCCGTATGGTAAAACCGCTTGTTCAAAATCAAGAATTTGTTGTTATTAAGCCGGAAAATATAATTTCTGAAATGGTCGGGGATAGTAGTTTTACAGACACTTTTGCTGCTTTGAAAAATTTTGGTGGATATGACGGAGCTTTAGGTTATTATATTAAAGATGATTTACCTAAATTTGATATGTTAGACTTTTTTAAATCTTCCGGCAAACAAGCCTTCATGAGTTACTTATATAGCTACACTGCCGTAGGGAGAGAATATTTGGAATCTTCCAAACATCTTGCTGAGATTGCTTTCCATGGTGATGAACCTCAGGATGAAATCTTAATTGCCAAAGGCCAAAAGAAAAGTAAAGTTCCTACTATGGATCCGGCAGATATGTCCCCGATAGAACTTGTTCTTACGGTAAGACATAACATGGAAGAATGCCGTGAAGCTGGGGCCCATTACAGAGAGATTATAGGTCCCTTAAATAATGCATACGATAGCGTAAAAACACAATTGATAAATATTTCTGCAGGGAATCCACAAAATCTTGCATGGAGAGGGGCTCCTGGTTCTTGTGTTTGTTCAGTAGTTGACTCTCTTTGTAATCCGACTGTGATTTTGAGAAACCAATGGAATAATTTGCTACCAAAACTTAAAACTAAATGCAAAGCTGTAAAAGAGGCTATGAGGAATTATGCAGATGCTTGTAAAATGGAGTATCTTGAAGATCCAAATAAAGACAATTGTGATTCTATAGATGCTTTAAAAGTAAAGGGTGGAACTGCCTGGACCAATATACAACATGGTTCATGTCGTGGGTATGTAATATGGGAATCATTGGATGATTCTCCGACTTTTAATGGTTGTGGCGGAATAGAACACCCATTTGGAGAACTTCCTCCTGTATGTGTACTATTTGGTATATGCTCAGGAGAACAAAGTAAACAACATGCTGCCCGTCAAGATTGTGTCACAAAAATAAACAATTTATTTGACGCAATTGACGCAAATATTCAATTAGAACCCAAACCGGGTTTTGTATTCGTTGATTAGTTCTTCAATGCTTTTTTGTTTTTTATTACTGATGCCGACACCGCGATACCTAGAATTATTACTATGGTAAGCAGGGAAATAACCGTCGGCATCTTGTAATAGTGCGAAACTAACATCTTTGCGCCTACAAAAGCCAAAACAGCCGCAATACCGTATTTCAAATACTCAAATTTATTTGCCATACCTGAAAGTAAAAAGTAAAGCGACCTAAGCCCGATAATCGCAAAAATATTTGACGTGTAAACTATAAAAGTATCTTGCGTAACCGCTAAAACAGCAGGTATTGAATCTACGGCAAAAACTAAATCCGACGCTTCAATTACCACAACAGTAGCAAGTAAAGTAGTTGCAAAAAGTTTACCGTTTTCTTTTATAAAAAAATTACCGTTATGTATTGTTTCGTTTATCGGAAGGATCTTTTTAAATAATTTTAAGATAGGGTTTTTTGACGGGTCAATTTGCTCATCTCTACCGACTAACATTTTTATCGCGGTATAAATCAAAATTACGCCGAAGATATAAATCATAAAAGTAAAGCGTGTTATGAGTTGTACGCCGATAAATATAAAAATAAAGCGCATTACAACCGCACCTAAAATGCCCCAAAGCAGGGCTTTCGGCTGATGGTCTTTAGGAATAGCAAAGTAAGAGAATATCATAATAAAGACAAACATATTGTCTATGGAAAGTGAATATTCTATTACATACCCTGTAAAAAATTCAAGCGCACTTTGCATCCCCGATGCAAGCCAAATTACGCCCCCAAAACACAGCGCAAGCGTAACCCAAGCCACCACCATAACCGACGCATCTTTAATTGAAACATGCCCGTGGTGCTTGTTTAAAATAAAAAGGTCAAGCCCGAGTGCTATTATTACAACAATCCAAAATAAAATCCAGAGATATAAGTGATGTATCATAGAATATATTATATAAAATTAGTTATGTGCTAAAAGTTCAAAATTGATTTTAACTACGTTAAATTTTGTTTTAATGGTTATTTTTTGAGGGATATTTCCGTCGTAATCTTCAAACAAAAATGTTTTATTCATTTCCCCTTTTTGTTTTAATTCATAAGGCAAATTTTCACCTTTTTTAAAATAATATTTGTGCTTTAAATTTTTACATTTTTCGGGTGCAAACAAAGCAAGTAAAATTTCTTCAAGTGCTCTTTGTACATTCGGGTTTGAGAGAAGGGGGGAAGAACTTTCATATTCAAAATCATTTCCGCGTAAATTTATTGATACTAAAACCGCCGCGAAATCGCCTATCAGCTTAAAGTTGATATAATCTTCTTTTTTATTGGCAAGCAATAAAAAGCTGTGGGCCTTTTCTTTTACCTCAAGCGTGGTTTTTAAGGCTGTGCGTTGCTCTTTCCCCGTCATAAAAGCAGGTATTACTCTACCCTGCGTTTCATTAATTTTTTTAATATTTTGGCCCGCTGTACAGGCACAAAAACAAAGTGCTAATATGATTAAATTTAAAAATTTCATTTTATAAACCTCTCTATATTTTATATCATATTATTATGGATTATCAAACACAGGTTTTTTTTGCCTTAACTTTTGCATTGTCTTTTGTTCTCACTTTTATTTTGATCCCCGTTTTTTGCAGGAGTTTAGGTAAGTATTTAAAAGATATACCGACTGCCTTAAAAAACCATGAGGGTATTGTCCCTCTTGTCGGGGGTATTTCAATAATGTTTGGTTTTTTGGCGAGTTTGACAGTAATTCGTTTTATTACTAATTTTCCGACGGGTACGCTCCATAACTTGCGCGGTATTTTTTTAGGTGTTGTAATTATTTTTATCTTAGGCTTAATTGATGATATAAGAAAGCCCAAAGGGTTAAGTGCTGTTGTTCGCTTGATTTTCCAGGCATTGGCGGCAGGGTGTTTAATTTATTTTAATGTAAAGATTCAATTTGTTCCGGAACCTTGGGGTACGATTTTAACGGTTTTGTGGGTATGCGGTCTAACAAATGCTTTTAATTTGCTTGATATTCAAGATGGCCTTGCAACTTCGCAGACTTTGTTAGCAAGTTTGGCATTTTTGTTTATTTCACTTCCGTCTGAAAATATTTATGTAAATTTTCTTGCCTGTGCAATAACCGGGGCAACTTTAGCCTTTTGGCCTTATAATCATGGACTTGGGAAAATAAAAAGTTTCCTTGGCGACAGTGGTAGTACAATGCTTGGTTTTGTGCTTTCCGCTTTGGCGCTTGGGGTTGATTATTCTGCCCAAAACCCGTTAGCGGTTTTTGCACCGCTTTTAATTTTGGCTTTGCCGATATTTGATACAATTTATGTTTCAATAGTCCGTTTGTCAAAACATATGTCCCCATTGCATGGTAGCCCGGACCATGTTGCTTTGCGTTTATTCCGTAGAGGGTTAACCAAGAAACAAGTTCTACTTTATTTATTTTTAGGGGCATTGATTTTAGATGTTTTGGCATATACCGTCACAAAAAGTAATTTAATGGTAACGGTTGTAATTTATTTATTTGTGTTTATTTTTATCACTGTTTTTGCATCGTTTTTAAGGGAGAAAGTTAAATGAAGATTTTAATTTACGGTGGTACTTTTGACCCGGTGCATAACGGACATTTTAAATTATTTTTCTCCGCGATAAAGGAAATTCGGCCTGATTTGTGTTATGTTTTTGTGGCCTACAATTCCCCGTATAAAGAAGTTAGCCAAACACCTTATAATTTACGTAAAATTATGGCCCAAAAAGTTTTTGCACCTCTACATAAAAACATAATTTTTGATGATTTTGAAAATAAAAAACATCGTAAAGTTTACACCTATGAAACTCTAAAATACGTAAAACAAAAATACCCTGAAGCGGAAATTTTTATTTTGGTCGGTACTGATTGCGCCGCCACACTGTCCGCTTGGAAAAATGCGGAATATAATTTTAAAAATGCAACTTTTGTTATCGGTTTAAGGCCGGGTTTTAAAGCAGTAAAACCAAATTTTAAAGCTCATATTTTGAAGGGAACTTTTCCAAAAATTTCATCAAGTGCTTTGCGCCTGCAAATTATGTTAAACGGTAAAACACCTAAAGTAATTTTACCGGAAGTTTCTAAAATTATAAACAGTAATTTGCTTTACACTTTGCATATTCATAAATGGCTTAAAGAACATCTAAAAGCACCGCGTTTTAACCATGTCCTTGCGGTTGCAAAAGAGTCCTCTGCACTTGCTAAAACTTTCGGCATTGATCCGGAAAAAGCAACCCTTGCCGGGCTTTTGCATGATGCCGGCAAATCACTTACTAAAGATCAGATGGTTGCTTACGCAAAAAAACATAAACTTGAAATAAAAGATTTTAAAGAACTTGCAAAATATGCACCGGCCTTATTGCATGCAGATATTTCCGCCGATATTGCGAACAAACAGTTTGATATTAAAGATAAAGAAATTCTGCAGGCGATAGCGCGTCATACTTTGGGTGCAAAAGATATGACAATTTTTGATAAAATTTTAATGGTAGCCGATATGTGTGCCAAAGGCAGAAGGCCGCAGGATATAAAGTTAATTAAAAGCGCTTTAAAAAAATCTTTGAATGACGGTTTGCTTGCGGCCGAAAAGGTAAAATTAATCTATACTGTCAACACAAATAAGTGGCTTGCACCGCAGGGTATAATGTTATGGAACGATACAGTATCAAAGAAAAAATAATTATCCATTTGATTATTTTGACGGCACTAGCTCTTCTGGTGTGGGGGGGCTTAAGTTATTTTACAAGCCCGCTTACACAAGTGTTTCGCAATCGTCAGGATACTAATATAAATTTTTTAATTTTAACCAAGCCTGCAATGCTTATTTCTTATAATCCCGGATTGCAAAAAGGTGTTATTACAAATTTAACCGATAAAGAAAGCCTTTTGTCTATAGAGGAAATTTCAAAACATTTTAAGTTGGAAAGTACTCCTTATATTTTTATACCTGATACACAGGACCGCAAATTATTTTGGGATAATTTTAAAGAATCGCTTTCCGTTTGGCCTAAGAAACCTTATAAAGTACCATATTACATATATTCCTATTTAAAAATGCGTTTTACTAAGAAAACTCTTATTAGTGTTAGTGATTTTATTTTGCTTAGCTATGAACTTCCGCATTTGCGCGGTGTTGATTTTACAGTTAAAGAAACACCAAAACAAAAAGCAAAAACAAAAGCCAAACAAAAAACACCGAAGCCCGAAGAAAGGCAAATTACATTAGAAAATAAAAAACAAGAAGATGAAATTTTAATAGTGGAAGTTTTTAATGCATCTGATCATAATGGCCTTGCCTCCGAAGTGGCAAGATATTTACGTAATTTAAATAATGAGGGCATTTTTAAAGTAGATGTGATAAATTTTACAACATCAAGTGAACGGCAGAACAAAACAAAAATTGTCGCTTTAACTAAGCGTCTTGATGCTTTAAAAGAACTAAGCAAACATTTGGGCCTTACCGATACCGAAATACATTATACTGAAGATAAAAATGCTATATGTGAGGCAAGAATTTATTTGGGTGAAGATTTTAAATTGCCAAAGACGGCAAAATAATGATACAATTTTTTAAGACGGAGGTTTCTTATGAATAAAAATTTAAAAGATCTGGCTGTTAAAGCAGCGCGTATTTTGGAAGATAAAAAAGGTGAAGGTGTTGTGTTGTATGCTTTGGGTGATAAATCTTCTTTATGCGATTATGTTATAGTTGCAACGGCAACTTCCGCACCGCATTTAAATGCGCTTGAGGAAGAAGTTTCAATTAAATTAAAGGAAGACGGATTTTTTAAATTAAATCGTGATGGTTCGGGTAGCCAAATTTGGCGTGTGAGCGATTACGGTGGTCTCATTTTACATTTAATGACAGAAGAAGCCCGCGCTTATTATGCCTTGGATAAAATGTTTGATTTTGCTGAAATTATCCCTACAGTTTTAAAAGCGGTTAAAAAACCGGTAAAGAAAACTACCAAAAAAATTACTAAAAAAACCGTCAAAAAAACTACTAAAAAGGCAACTAAGAAACCTGCAAAGAAAACAGTTAAAAAATCGACAAAAACGGCTAAAAAAACAGTAAAGAAAGCCGTAAAAAAATCTGCTAAAAAAACTACTAAGAAAGGTGCAAAATAAATGTTAAACACGCTCAAAAATAAAATTCAAAACACTTTAGCTGCGGAATTTAAAGACTTTTCCGGCCTTCCGGAAGTTATTTTTACACCGGCCCCAAGCCATGTAAAAGCAGATATCTCTTTAACTTGGGCTTTGAGTGCGGCAAAAGTAATGCGCAAAAATCCGCTTGAGATTGCCAAAAAAGTTTGTGAAATTCTGGAAAGTTTTGAAGAGATTTCCGCTGCAACATTCCTGCCCCCGGGTTTTATAAATATAGTTTTGAGTGACGAATTTTTAACAGAAACTTCCCGGGACCGCCGTTTAAAGGATAGGAGCAAAGAAGGCGTTGTACCGCCGGAAAAAGTTTTAATTGAATTTGTTTCCGCAAATCCGACAGGGCCCCTGCATGTCGCAAGCGGGCGCGGTGCAAGTTTAGGCGATAGTTTGGTCAAAATCTTTCGTGCTTTAGGTTATGCTTGTGATGCCGAGTATTACGTAAATGACGCAGGTAACCAAGCGGAACTTTTGGGCCAATCTTTGCAAGCGCGTGCCGAAGGTAAAGAGCCGCCAGAAAACGGTTATCACGGTTTATATTTAGTGGACCTTGCCAAAAAAATTCCGCAAGATTTGCCTAAAAGCGAATACGGCCGTTTTGCTATGGAAGAACTTATCAAAACCCAGCAGCAAGACATGAAAGATTTCGGCGTTGAGTTTACCCGTTGGTTTAGGGAAAGCGAACTTCATCAAGAAAAAGCTTTAGATAAAACTTTAGATTTCCTTAAAAAAACCGGTGAAGTCTATGAAAAAGACGGTGCTGTTTGGTTCGGTACATCCTCTGAAGATGATGATAAAGACCGCGTTTTAGTTCGCTCTGACGGGCGCCCTACATATTATTTAGCAGATATCGCTTATCACAAAAATAAATATGACCGCGGTTACACACATTTAATTGATATTTTGGGTGCAGACCATCACGGTTATGTTCCGCGCATGAAAGCAGCAGTAAAAACACTAGGTAAAAGTGAAGAAAGTTTTACTGCAATTATTCATCAGCTTGTGCATTTAATTGAAAACGGTGAGAAAGTAAAAATGTCAAAACGCGCCGGTACCTTTATTACTTTAAGGGAACTTATGGATGATGTTGGGCGTGATGCCTGCCGTTTCTTTTTTGCAAGCCGTACACCGAATGCGCATCTTAACTTTGATATAAATATTGCTAAAAAGAAAACTAATGAAAACCCTGTCTTTTACGTTCAATATGTACACGCACGTATATGTTCGATTTTCAAAACCGCAAAGGAAAAGAATATTAATGTCGCTACCAAAGTTATGACGGAAAACCTTGCCCCGGCCGAGCGCGCATTACTCAGCAAAATGCTTTGGTTTAAACCTGTGCTTGAAAATTGTGTGCGTGATTTAAGCCCGCATCATTTAACCACTTATTTAACTGAGCTCGCAGGCTTATTTCACTCTTTTTATGACAGCTGCCGCGTGCTTGATGAAAATAACTTGCAGTTAACTTCCTCACGCTTATTTACTTGTGCTTTGGTTAAAGAGCGTATATCAAAAGGTTTGGAGCTTATAGGTGTATCTTCCCCCGAAGAGATGTAAAATATTATTTGTTATATAAGGGCCTATATTATCTAGGTCCTCAAAGGTATATTGACATATTAGGAAATTTATACTAAACTGTAATTGTAGCTACTGCTACAAAAGGAGAAAGTTATGAAAATGAATAAAAAGGGTTTTACCCTCATTGAATTGCTCGTGGTCGTCTTGATCATCGGCATTTTGGCAGCAATTGCCTTACCCCAATACTTCAAAGCAGTTGAAAAATCAAAATCTGCTGAAGCATTGATTTTGCTCGGTACCATCGCTCAAGCTCAAGAACGCTATATGATGACCGAGCCTAACAATAACTTTGCCGCAGAATTTGACGACTTGGATATTGAATTCTCAGGTGCTACTGGAGGTACCTACGAAACCAATAACTATACAATTGAATTGGGCACATCTTCAGTAACAGCAACAAGAAATGGTGGAAGATATGAGCACATTCTTAAGAGACCTTATGAAGGCCGCACCATACATTGTGAAGATACAGGCGACAATGCTATCTGTGCTTCATTGGGTAACTTCGTAATTGATTAATAGTTAACCACGATTGTTAAAAACTCCCGCGAAAGCGGGAGTTTTTTTATGCCAAAATTTTATAGTACTTTTTTACAATAAGTTCTAGGACCTTTAGCCCTCTTGAAATAGGTCTTTATACCCTTGTCAAGTAATCACTAAATGCATAATATATAGATATATGGGTAAAGTATGTAAAAAGCTAATCTCAGTAATCCTAACATTTGCATTGCTTATAGAAAGCAATGTAACGGTATTTGGTCAGTTAATAACGGAAGATAAATTGTACCAACCGATGGTGCAGGAGGTACGTGATTTATTATCGGAAGGGATGAAAAGCGAATTAGCGAACACGGTAAGTGGGCAAA
>JAFZUQ010000006.1 GCA_017618215.1 Elusimicrobiaceae bacterium
GGACAGGACAGGACAGGACAGGATAGGGAATGAATATCTTTATATAGTACAATCTTCCCTAGAACCCGCCAAATGTAAAATCGGTATCACCGATAATTTAGAACGCCGTCTAAAAGATTATAACTCCACCACAGGTCAATCAAAAGATAATATCTATAAGTATTTATTCACTTGCCTAGTAAAAAATATGCGGCAAGTGGAACAAGATATAAAAAATCAATTTCCACATTTACGAGAACAATCAAGCCGCGAAATTTACTTTTATAACAATGCCTTATTTGATATGTATGTCAGCTTTATTAAGGCACACAAGTGTTTTATAGAAGAAATATTTTTAAAAGAACCCGATAAGAAAACAATAGTTAAAATTATTAAGAAAACGACACCGACGTTAGCGGAAAGAGGCATCACTCATAGAGATATTATGAAACGGGCTCAAAAAATACAAAATGACGAATTTTATACACGCTACGAAGATATAGAAAAAGAAATAGAAATGTACCCCATAGAGATTTGGCAAGATAAATGTGTATTTTGTAATTGTGATGACGCTGTAGGGGAAACTAGAACGGAAAAAGACAGTTCCGCTTTTGCCTTATATTTTATCAAAAACTTTGTACGGCTTAAACTTAAAAAACTAATTTGCACTCACTACAGTGGCCAAATGGATTTATTTAATGCCGGTGCAAAAGGTTATATCTTTACAAAGAAAGGTGTAAAAGAAATTGTTAATGCTCCCCGAGGTTATACAGGTGCTTTTGAAGACCCTATATCATTAAAAATATTAAACGAAGAAGCCGATATTGTGTGTACTAACCCACCATTTTCTCTTGCTATTCCTTATTGGAAAACAATTATAGATAGTGGTAAAAAATTTTTAATTATTTCTAATATAACAAATGTATTAAATACAGCATATTTACCTTATTTTATGGATAAAAAAGTTTGGGCGGGATATAATAGTGTTGACTGGTATTTAAACCCTAAACGAGAAATGACTAGAGCAGCAGGACATTGGTATACTAATATTCATATCAAAAATCGTCCAAAGTGGAATAATTTAAAGATATTACCATTAGAAAAAATACCAGGACAATATGTTAAAAAAGATGATAACGATATTTTAATATTTGATAATAATTATGTGCCATCCAATTATAATAAACCATTTGCAATTTCTGGTCGTCCAATATTAAATGGTATTCTAGAAAAAGGTTATAAAATTATAAAACAAAAACGATATACTCCTTATTTTAATGGAAAAGAAGCATTTGCTCGTGTTCTGATTCAAAAAATTAAGGAATAGTCTTTTTAAAGAGTGATCTTATTATTCTAACTAAAAACAGATTATCTATGATTGTGTAATTTTATCACGAAAATTTATAGGTAGTTGCTGATTAAATTCATCGGGTGACAAATGACACTTAGGACCTAAAATAACTTCAGAAAATATATCTGTAGATAAATAAAAATCAGCATGTTTTTTTGTTGAATTTAAATTTTGAATAGATGATACTAAAGAATTATTTGATTTGGGAAAAGAACCTGTTTGCATTTCTAAAGGTGTATATAAGATTCTCCATTCTTTTTCCTCACTCCAATTATGTGTTTTACAGGTATATGCCATTTTTGCTAAAGCGAACCCAGCAGTTTGAACAGACAAATTAGAATACAATACTTCATTGATAATTTCTTTAATCAAATTTTTCTGTGATTCCTCATCATAATTAACTTGAATAAAAGCAATAGAATTTTTTTGACATTCTCCTTGTGCATGACGTTCTGGTAATCCCCTAGTTATTTCTATATTTTTAGGACGAATACCTATGGCAACTCCTCTCCCCTCATTTCCATATTCTCCCCAATGGATAGAAGAATCTTTTATTGAAGTAAAGCAAGCAGTAAATCCCCACATGATATTTAAACGAAATATACGGTATAAACAAGTAATTTTTTGTATTTCTAATGATGTTTTTAAAGATAAAGACTTAACATGATTATAAAATAATTCAAAAAACCATTTTACCTCTTTACAGTCATTTGTTTGAAATAAATCAGCCAACCAAATAGTTTGTGTTGAAATGATTTTAAGCGCACTTTCCACAGAACAATAATGGTACACTACATCAGGTTCATCTTCTTGGGGGGGAATAAAAGATGATTCTTTACCAATACCACAGAAATATAATCCTGGGTTTCCATGCTCATCAATACTTATTAACGTTTCAAATATAGTAGATTCTTTATAATTGTACTTCATGTGTTTTAAAATTTGCTTAATAATTTGCTCATTATGCTTATAGATTATATCATTTTATTGTACCAAGGTTATTTTTTATGCTAAATGAGGGGAATAGCTAAAAAACCGGATTTTCCAAAACTCGCAGACAGTTATAATAAACAGTTATAATAAAATGTTTACTTTTTTATAAATAAGGCATTTCTTATATCCTTGGCATAATATTTATGCTAAAAGTGCTTTAAACCTAAAAATAAAGGTGGGGGGAACAACTTTTTCCAAAACTAGCAGATCTTTACCAAAAATTTTTAATTTTCAAAAAAGCCTACCCCAAACTACCCCAAAAATCAAAATTTCAAAACCCCAAAAATCATCCACATCCCCAAAATTGTTAATTTTTTGCAGCCGCAAACCCTTTCAAATATTGGCATAAATATTATACCATAACTACCATAAAAATATTTAGCATAAAAATTAGGCCAAAACCGATTTGCAAAATTAACCCAAATTTTGCAAGCAGGGGGAACTTAAATTTTGCAAATTGTGCACTCCAAAATTTATATGTCAAACCGCTAAGAATACAAAAAATTTAAATGACAAAACTTTCCACGTCTAAGGATCACACTTTTAAACAGCCTTTGACATATAAATAACATACTTTGACATATCTTGACATAAAGAAAAAATATTGCTATTATATGTCATAAGGTTGTTGATATTAAAAAATTGTAGGCAAAAAAACATTTCGGGGGCATTTAAAATGAGCGATTATTTTCAAAACAAAAACGGTCAAAATTCGGACCGGGAAAACGCAAAAAACCAAAAAGTCAAACTGCGTTTACGCTTAAAATCCGGGGAAGAATTTGAAGCGGAAGGCTCACTCCCCTTTGTTTTGGAGCAAAAAGACGAATTTTTAACCCAAAATGCCCCGCAATTCAGCAAAAAATATACCGCACCGCAACAATTACCCCAACAGCACGCGGAAACCGCGCCAAACACCGTTTTTACGCCTCCAAACAATATTCAAACCGAGTCAGTTGAGGGGGAAAAGGTTTTAGAAGAAACTCAAATAGAACTTCCGCCGTCGCAACAGGAGGCAATCAGGGTTACGCCTGCCGAGTATAATTTACATATCCCGGCTATACGCAGGCGCCAACTTGAGGCGGAAAGGCAGGTTTCTGCCTCTGCCACTCCTACTGCCCAGTCTACCGACGGGCAAAATTGGCAAATTGACGCTAAAATATGGTCTAAAATTGCCTATCTTGACGGAACGGATATTGTTTTAAGACGTAAAATCAGGGATCTGAAACCCAATTTGGCGGCTTTAATTACGCTTGCGGCGGCAAAGATGCTCGCCGGAATAACGAAGATGAGCGCGCTTGAACTTTCCAAATCTCTAAAAATGTCCGGCTATCTGAAACCTACGGAACGCCTGGACCGCATAATTGCGCCGGAAATCAAAGCCGGAACACTCTTTTTTGAAGGCAGTAAACGCAACCGCGAATATATAATTTCCCAGACGGGGACGGCCAAGGCCTACACCTCAGCCGAGCATTTCTTGCTGTAGTTAACCGTAAAAACACCAAAAAATAATCTAATATAAAAGACCTAATTTGGACCTATATCTCCGTCGGAAAGATTTTTTACTACTTGACAAACTAATTATTTTATACTATTATTTATAATGTAATTAGATTATATTCTAATTACTAGGTTTGGGGTAAACTGAAAAGGGGGACGGGTTGTATAATTAATTTACGGTAAGGAAGTTTTTTATACAACCCTACTTTTTAAAGTGTCTTTGTAAGTTCAGGTAACACTTCCGTAAAAGTCATATCAATAACAAAAAACAGAGATATCTCACCACTAAACTGCAGTTAAACCGATATATTGCCTGCCACTCAAAGCACACTAGGCGCCGGATGCACACCCGGCGCCTATTTTATTGATTTTCTAAGAGGGGGGAATAAAAAAAGAGAATATTCCGAGCACTTATAGGGCTGTTATTGCCCATGGCTCAAAATATTCTCTTGTTCATAGTATAGCAGATATAGACGAAAATGTCAAGGGGTAGGCAAAAAAAAGATCCATTTTCCCCTATACAAACACTGTTTTGAGTGGGGGGGAGTGGGCAAATTTCTTACTTTTTCGCCCCTCTTGGCCCCCTCAGAATAGCCAAAAGTCCCCTCAAAAACCCAAGAACAACCTTAAAATAAGTAAACAAAACCCGGAAATTAACCATTTTTCCCACCTCCGTATTTTTTAGTTTTAAAAGTTATTAGCATAAAAATTATTCCATAACAAATAATAAAATTGTAAATCAAAAGGGGGGATCAAAATTTTTTTGCTTTATGGCAGATTTTTTTCTTGTTTAAAATGTTGTGATAATTTTTATTATGTTAATTAAATAATGGGTTTTCAGGCTCAAAAATAAAACTATAAAAATTATTACATAAACATTGAAATTACTGATATTTCCGTAATTTTTTTATAAATTATAATATAATTTATAGATTTTTTAAAATAGCAAAACAATTTTTATACTATTTTTGCATTTTTTAAATATCATTTTTTTAATAATTTTGATATTTTTAAATATGTAATTTTTAATAATTTTGATATATTACATTTTTTATATTTTTATTAGCATAATAATTATGCTAAATAATTTTTGGCTGATTTTTGGGTTTTTGAAACAACCAAACCACTAAATTTGAAAATCGGAAGGGTTATGGTACCCAAAAATCGAAAATCGCGAATTTGAGTTTTGGGGTACCCACAGTACCCCCAAAAACGAAATAGCGCAAATGCCCAAAATCATAAAAAAACCAAAAAACCGGATTTTTAACAAATTTCGGATTTTAAGCAACCGAAAGTTCCCAAAAAACAACCAAACCAAAAACCAAATTATAAAAAAGGAAATAACAACCTAATGAAATTAAAATAAAATAAAGAAAAATGCGCGAAAATCAATTTTTAACGTGTGGAAATAGCGGAAATATAGAAATTACCTAGCAAAATAAAAAACACTTTAAACGTAAAAATATTCTAATTAAAAAGGGGGTAAACATTATTGAAACAACCAATAAATTTAAAAATGGAGGGCTTAAATATTTCCGATGAAAAAGGGGAAAAACTTATTAAAATTTCCCCCTTTTCATTCTAGCAACTTCCCCCACCACCTAAATTTTTCAGTCGTTCCCCCCATTATTCCCCGTCATACCGTCGGAATTTAATTAATTTCCCCCCCACCTTTTTTGTCACACCGTCGGTATATTTCTCCCTTCCCTGTCAATTTCCCATCGGTATCTCAAAATTTTTATAAAAAAATCCCCCCCACTTAAAAAATGTGAAGGGAAATTGTTACAGATTCTTTGTTTAGTTAGAATTTTTGAGGCAGTATATAGCCCAATCCAAATCCAATCAATAGTACAATAGTCTTTAAAAAAGGAGGAACCGATATTTCAGAGAATACCAGTGATAAAATAATAATTACATATAATATGCCTATGGGGAAACCCCAAAGCAATAACCTTTTGCGATCTTTTTTTGATTTTTCTGAATCCTCTTTTGTAGGATCGAATAAAATCATAAACACAAGATGTAAAATGTTTAATACTAGGACTAAAGTAATTACCCATAAAGGATATCCGTTTACACACACATAAAATAATGTGGCTATAAGACCAAATACTATAAAACAGGATATAAGGTTCAATAGACGATTTTTTAGTTCCTTTTTATTATTTGGATTTAAAAACACAGGCGTAAACACAGCAAATAAAAATATCAATAAAACAATTAAAATAGTTAAAGAGTAAGGAGCATAACCTAAAGAACTATTTACACACATTAAACATAATAAAGTTATTAATTCTGCAAAAACAAGATAATATGGATATATTTTTTTAAAAAGATCACTATTTGGGCAACCCAATTTAGTTATATCCCATAAAACATTTAGTAAAATAAAAAAAATAAATGGCCCCAAAGAAACTCTATTTAAACAATATTCTCCATATGCAATTGTTAATGCAGTTAGAAGTCCTATTTTTATTAGAGCTTGAGTAGTAAGATATGACTTTATTTCACTTAGTGTTTTATTTTCTTTTTTTCGAGGTTTAAACATAACTAAATTATACAAATTTTTAAATAAAAATTTCCCCCATTCTTAATAAATCTGTATCATAACCTCTAAATCTGGCAAGTATTTTTGAGGAAATTTTAATTTTCTCCGTGACGACGAGTACAAGGAAGAACGGGAGCGTAGCGACTCTCGGTACTCTAGGAAAAGAAAAATTAAAATTTACCAAAAAGACGCCGACAGCAAAGAAATACAGGCTCCAAACTTCCTTTTTCATCTAATATAAAAGACCTATTTTGGACCTATGCGCCCGACGAGGTCTTTTTTCTTTTTAAAATAATACTTGACAAACTAATCTTTTTATATTATTATTTATAATGTAATCTAATTAGTTAGATTACTAGGTTTGGGGTAAACTGAAAAGGGGGACGGGTTGTATAACTAATTTACGGTAAGGAAGTTTTTTATACAACCCTACTTTTTAAAGTGTCTTTGTAAGTTCAGGCGAACTTCCGTAAAAGTCATATCAATAAAAAACAGATAAGCCTCACCAACAAACTGCAGTAAAACCGATATATTGCCTGCCACTCAAAGCACACTAGGCGCCGGATGCACACCCGACGCCTATTTTATTCCTTTCTTGCTCCAAAACTGATAAAATTAATTAACGGCACACGCCGATCCTGGAGGGTAAAATGAAAAAACATATTAAAAACAATGTAAATTGGGTTGGATTTTTGGATTGGGAACTTAAAAAATTTCATGGGGAAGATTATTCAATTATGCACGGCTCTAGCCAAAACGCATATTTAATTCAAGAAGAAAAAACAGTCTTAATTGATACGATTTGGACGCCGCACCGTTTTGATTTTATTGAAAATTTAAAAAAGGAAATTGACCTTAAAAAAATTGATTTTATCGTCGCAAACCATGGGGAATGCGACCATTCCGGTGCGCTCATTTCTTTGCTGGAAGAAATCCCGAACACACCCATTTATTGCACCGCTGCTTGCGTCAAAAGTTTGGAAGGCCAATACGGTAAACGCGGATGGAATTTCAAAGTTGTTAAGACGGGCGACAGCGTTGAAATCGGCAACGGTAAAAAACTTATTTTTATTGAAATGAAAATGCTACATTGGCCGGATTCAATGGCAACTTATATGACGGGCGATAATATTTTATTTTCAAATGATGCTTTCGGGCAACATTTTGCCGTCGAGGAATTATTTAATGATAAAGCAAACCAATGCTTGCTTTTCCACGAGGCAATCAAATATTTCACAAATATTTTAAACCCTTTCGCTATGCTTGCGGCAAATAAAGTTAAGGAATTAAAAGGCCTTAATTTGCCGATAGATATTATTGCCCCCTCCCACGGTGCTGTGTGGCGCGATAACCCCATGCAAATTGTTAATTTATATGAAAAGTGGGCCAATGCTTATCAGGAAAATCAAATCACGGTTGTGTATGATACGATGTGGGAAGGCACAACGAAAATTGCGCACCGTATCGCCGAAGAAATACATAAACAAAGCCCGGACACCGTCGTTAAAGTTTTCAGTATTGCAAAACATGATAAGAACGAAATTATGACAGAGGTTTTTAAATCAAAAGCAATCGCGGTAGGTTCACCGACGGAAGGAAACGATATGCTTTCAAGCGTTGCCGGCTGGATGGCTTTTTTGAAATCGCTCAAATTTAAGAACAAAAAAGCGGCGGCTTTCGGTTGTTACGGGTGGAGCGGTGAATCTGTAAAACTGATTCAAGAAAAATTAAAAGAATCAGGTTTTACTGTTGTTGACGCGTCCATAAAATCTTTATGGAACCCGACGGAAGAAACCCTTGCCCAAGTACCTGAAATGGTTAAACAACTGCTTGGGTAGAACTATAAAATATATAAAAGTCCCCCTTGTAAAAATTTTTACAAGGGGGATTTAATATTGTATAATTCTTATTTATCTGTAATACCTAAGAACGGACAAATTGAATCAGTTGATTTATCGATACATTCGACTTTACCATTCTTATAGTATTTACGAATTTTATAAAAGAAAAAAGAGTCATTTCTTTTTGTTGCTTCCACGTAAGCATCTGTATCATATCCTTGTGAATTTATTATAAAATTAGATGTTTCGAAGTAATAAGGGCTGATTTTTTCAGCATTTATATCCTTTATATTAATATCAAGCTCATACAAAGATGATGCATAATTTCCCATCTTTGAATAATATATTTGTTGTGCATCGAAAATTTCATTCATCAATGGAATTACTTCAGAAACATGTGCCTTTTCAAATGTTCTAAAGTATGGAAATACAAGTTCAATAAGAGCTCCTAATACACATAACATTCCAAAATAAACTAATACAACCCATTTTATTTGGATTTTTGGGGAATCAGAACTGTTATACTTGGAGTCAAATTTACCCTGTGGGATAATAAATAATTTAATTGCACAAATAATAGGAACTAATGATGCAAAACAAGCCATCAAAATAATTATTAAATATGAACTAAGAAAGAATGCACTTAGTATCCATAAAATGAAAAATGTGATATAAGCAATTATCCATAATACTGCTTTTTTTACATTTCCTAGATACAGTTCATGAGCTCCTAACCAGTATAAAAATAAACACAAAATACCTGCAACAATCTTACTTTTATGTTTATTTTTATATCCGCAATTTGGGCAAGATTCTGATGTATCTGAAAATTCTTTACCGCACTCTTTGCATTTAATTAGAGCCATGTTATTTTCCTCTAAATAATTTCAATTTTTAATTTCTAGTTTTATTGTATCAAATATGATTTTCTTATGCAAAAAATATTTAGCACACAAAAAAACTCCTTGTAATTTACAAGGAGTTTTTTATTTACAATGCGATTAAATTACCCTCTCAAGTGTGATGGCTGCGGTGAATGTCCCGGTGATGGGTGTGACTGGTGTGATGGATGTGATGGTTGTGACGGCTGTGACGGATGCACCGAGTGTGAATGGTGTGGCGGCCTTGGAGGAGTATGTACAATATGTCTTGGATGTCTAGGCGGAATAGGCCGTATTATAATAGGATGATGAATATGATGATGACGCGGGTATGAGCCTATACTCACATAATAATCATCCCCCTGCACAGCAACCTGCCTAACGGGGGCAGCCGCACAAGCAGAGACCATAAAAAGACCAATAAACAGAGTAAGATACTTTTTCATAGAGACCTCCTTTTAATAGGTTCTACAAATATAACGCATAACTGTAATAAATTATTGCAAGTTTTATTTTTATGTCGCTAAATCTTTGACATTTAAAAACCCCCACGCTTTGCATAGGGGGGTTCAAATTTTCGGAGAGAGAGGGATTCGAACCCTCGATACCCTTTTGGAGTATACAGTCTTTCCAGGACTGCGCCTTCAACCACTCGGCCATCTCTCCAACTAAACTATAATATAAATTATACAAAATTAGGTGTTTCTTGTCTAAAATTGATCTGTAATTTATACAAAATTATACGGATCCGCTAAAATTTTTAGTTCCAATTTTTTGGGTGGTGGGTTTTGGCGTAAAGTGTGCAAGAAACTTGCAAGCATACCATCGTTTTTTGACTTAATTAAATAATAACATTGTGCAATTTTTTTGCTTTTTACGCCACATAAAACAGGGCCCTCAATTTCCATAAAATCGGCGTACGCTCCCTTTAAAGCATCTTCCATGGCTTTACCGTAAGTGTTTAAATCTTCCTGTTTTTTTGCTGTCAAAATTAGATGCACAAGTTTTGCATAAGGCGGGAAATTAAATTCTTTTCTGAACTCAAGTTCTTCTTTGGCAAAAGTTAAATAATTGTGTTTTTCTAAGGCAGGAAAATCAAATAAATTTTTATCTTTAATCTGCACAATTAAGCGCGGATTTTGTTCACCCGCAAGCAAAGTTTTTAGTGTATAAAGTGTTTGCGCAAAATGCTCGCCGGCACGGAAATCAGCTGTTTTTAAAGCAGCACCGCCGTCTAAAACCGCAGCGATAGAAATACGGCAATTTTGGAAATTGGCCCGCAAACTTAAAGCGGTACCAACAACAAAATCATATTCGGAAAAGTTAATTTTCTTTAAATCAATTTTCGCTAAAGTTTGACTGTCTAAACGCAAAATTTTTGCTTCTTTAAACAAGTGTTTTAATTCTTCTTCCACTGCTTGCGTACCACCCAAAGTATCCCTAAAAATTTGATTTTGGCAACGTGGGCAAATTTGATTTACACTTTCTTTTGCACCGCATTTTTTGCAAAATAAAATTTCGCCTTTTGCGGTTTTTTGATGGCTTAAAACCGCACCGCATTTTTTACATTTTGCCAAGGTATTACAAAACACACAACTGTACGCACCGGCAAAACCCAGACGATTAATTAGCAATAAAGATTGCTTACCTTTATTAAAATTATCTTCTAAGAGCAAAGAAAGTTGAGGGGAAATAAATTTATTATTCTTTACTGTGTATTCAAGCGGTAAAATTTGAACTTTTGATACAGTTTTACTATCTTCAAAATTAAATAAAGCAGTATTTTTTAAAGCCTCAAGTGACGGTGCGGAAGAAATTAAAATGACTTTCCCCCCTTCAAGTTCCGCACGTTTAAAAAGTACTTCACGTGCATGATAGTAAGGTGACCATTCTTCCTGTTTAAAAAGTCTATCTTCCTCGTAGAACATTAAACTTAATTTTAAATTTTTAAAAGGTAAAAGCACCGCAGAACGCGTGCCGACAACAACACAAGGCTTGCCCTGATAAATTTCCGCTAAAGTTTTATTACGTACAGTACTAGGAACTTTAATGTGCCAAAGCAAAATATTTCGCTCACCGAGTTTTTGCTTAATTTCCGTAATTAATTTTGAACTTGATACGACATCCGGCACAAGTACCAAAACTTGCCCGCCCTCAGCAAGAGTTTTATGCGCAGCAAATAAAGCTGCCTCCGATGGTACGAATGATGAACCGTAAAATAAAGTTTTTTGTTGCTTGTTTGCGAAATCAAGCGCCTCTTTAATTTTCGGGTTTTGTGTATTTGCGTAAAATAGTGGTAAATTTTCGGGTTTTGCAGTGCTAGGTTTTGATAATAATTTTTTTGTCAAAATTGAAGGCTTTAGGACACTTAAGACTTCACCCAAGGTATTCGCATAAGTCTTAGTTAAAAATTCCGCCAAAGGCAAAATTGTTGACGGATAAGGCAATTCCTCAGCCAAGCCTAAAATTTCTTTCATTTTAATTTTTGGACTTAGTGTAGGTTTTGTATCAATAGCAGAAATAAAGCCAAGTTTTTCCGAATTCCCGAAAGGTACTTTTACTTTTGTACCGACGGTAACTTTGCCTTCCAAAGCAGTAGGCAAAATATAATCAAAACTTTTACTGATTTTGATAAGTGAAACGGAAACAAACATAAACTACCCCTGTTTGACGATAGTTTTTGCCGGTTCACGCCCCATGGCGGCAAGCAAAATTTTAAGATCCGCCCAGGCATCTTTCTTCCAAGCCGGGTTCCTTAAAAGTGCTGCAGGATGGAATGTCGCTAAAATTTTTATTGGCTTTGCAGGTGTTGCATAAGTTAAATTTAAATCGTAAATCTTACCGCGGATGGCCGAAAATGTGGGCACATCTTTAATCAAACTTCTGCCGGCAACGGAACCGAGTGCCACAATAAAGTCAGGTGAAATTATGGCAATTTGTTGTTCAATATAGCGGCGGCATAAAGCGATTTCTTCCTGGTTCGGTGCACGGTCATTACCGTGTTTTTCCGGGTTATCAGGCTCTTTCATCGGGTGGCATTTAACCATGTTGGCGATAAAAACTTCCTCACGTTTAAAACCCATTGCGGCAATAATTTTATCTAAAAGTTGACCTGCGCGGCCGACAAAAGGCCTGCCTTGGCGGTCTTCATCAAACCCGGGACCTTCGCCGATAAACATCAGTTTCGTGTTAATATTTCCTTCGCCCGGAACAGCTTTAATGCGCGTTTTTCCAAGTTCGCAACGAGTACATTTTGTTATTTGTTCGGCAAGTTCTGCTAAAGCAGTTGCCTTATCTTTGACAACAGTTTTAACTTCGGGCTTTGCTTTTTTTGTTACTGCTTTTTTAACGGCAGATTCTGTTTTTACGGTAGCTATTTTTTTGGTTTTAAGCGGTTTAGCCGCAATAAAAAACCCCTCTTCTTCATTTAAGAGGTAGTTTTTTAATTCTTTGGCTAAAGTGCTCGCTTTCATTATAATTTGAGAGGTTCTTTTGCCTTTCTTTCGGCTTCTTTGCGGGCTTCTTCTTCTTCCTTAAGTTGTGCGGCAATGGATGCTTTTGATTCTTTCAAAACTTCTTTTGCGCTTACGCGGCCGCTCAAAATATCGTCTAAAGCGACTTTGATAAGTTCTGTATCTTGTTTATGTTTAAATTCTTCACGGCGTTTCAAAACCTTGGTTGCCCAAATGGAAGCAAGCACAACGGCATTATATTTATCTTCCGTATAATTTGTAATTTCTTCTTCAAAGTTAGTATTATTTTTGTTTTCCATTTTACTCTCCTGACTTATTTAACTTTTTAACCAAATCTTTTTGCCTTGCAACTTTTTTAGACTCCGCTTCAATGATAGCGCGGCAAGTATGTACACACTCTTTTAAATCGTCATTGATGACAAGATAGTCATAATTTTTGATTTGCTTTAATTCCTTTAGCGCCGTTTTTAAACGGACGTTTACATTTTGTGTACCGTCGCTACGGGCAGCAATTCTCTTTTTAAGTGTGGCGATGCTGGGTGCTGTTAAAAAAATTGTTACGGCATTTTTATAAAGTTTTTTGACGGTTTTTGCACCTTGTACATCTATTACAAGCAAGGGGCATTTGCCTTTTTTAAGAACGCTTTCCAAGGAACTTTTGGGAATCCCGTAATAATTTACGTGGACCTGTGCCCATTCTAACATTTGTTTGTCTTTAATTGCTTTTTCGAAATCCTGATTAGACCAAAAAAAGTAATCTCTGCCATGCTTTTCGCCGATACGCGGCGCACGAGTAGTTGCCGTAATGACACGGGCAATTTTTTTACCTTTTAAAAGTTCGTTTGCTACTGTTGTTTTGCCGGCGCCTGAAGGGGCGGACAAAATGATTGGAAAACATTCTGCCATATATATATTTTATTAAATTTATGGTCAACTTTACAATAGGGGAGAGGGAATTTACCCCCTCAATTTTTTACGTCCGATTTGGCTTTAATCTTCAAACGTTATTTGAAGGTCATATCTTTCCTTTAATTTGTTTTTATGTTCCTTTAGATATTCTTTTGCAAGTTGTTCTTCTTTTGCGTTTTCTTTTTGTTTTTCTCTATACTTTTTTGCGATATCTGCGTAATTTTTATCAGCCGGGGAAATAACCTTTAATGTTTTAGTTTCCGGTACATATTGTAAATAACTGTTTGGCGGAACATTGGTAACATCAGCAAAGTATGTAATATGCTTTTTACTTTTTACATCAAGGAAAGTAATAGCAATATACTCATTGCAATTCCCGTGCAAACTTCCTATTTTACCATTACCCATAATAATTTCATTTACTGCTTTCTTATTTTGTGTTGATAGTCCTTGTGTTAATAAATGATATCTAAAAGAGAGTTCTTCTACTGTATCCCCATAAATAAAATAGTCATATACATCACGAGTCCCATAATAACTGTCCGTATACCCACCACAAATCGGATAATAAATATGGTCTTTATAAGAATATTGTTTATACTTGTCACAGGACTCAAGTTTAATATCTTGCCCTGAATACTTTTGTGATAATTTTGATTTTTTGTTATATAAACAGTATAGAGATTTTGCATTGGCTAAATGTTCTATACGTATTTCAGACTCCCTTCCGGAAAAATTATCATTATTTACATTAGCCGGTGTAGTTCCCTTTAGTCTTTTTTCTTCTGCATTTAATACGGATATCTTATTAGGTATATCTTTTTTATAAGATTCATCTTTATTTGAAATTACTTGTACTTCTTTTGTTTCCGGTATAAATTTAAGATAACTGCCCGGCGGAACATCCGTTACGTCGTAACCATATGCACTTCTAAATGCGCGGTGTCCATTGCTATATACTGTAACATATTCCCTACAATCAGAAACGAAACTATTCACATCATATTTTGTGTTTTCTTGCCTATTATTAATGGTATGATCATAACAAGTTTTGTCGGGTACCATAAGACCTGTTTCTTTATCCGGATTAAATCCACCGCTTGAGAATAGATCGCAGGTATCTTGTCCGTTAATACGTGCATCTGTTGAGTATTTATAACTAGGCTTTACTGGTGGTTTATATTTAAAAGAAGAGAAGCCACTATCGTAAGAATAAGGTACTCTTTTTAATGCTAAATTTTGCCCCTTATATTCCGTGGGTGTATTTGACTTTATTTTATAAAAACATTGTAAAGAATTTACCTTGACGCGTGACATTTCATGAACTTCTCTTGGAGTATAGTATACTGCTACATCCGCTTCCACGTTTTGTGGAATTAAAGCCAAAAAGCCAAGTAATAAAATAAAACTAATAGATAATTTTTTCATAAATACCTCGTGTTTTAAAGTTATAAATTTAAAGTTATACTGTTTCCAAAATTATAGCAAATATAATGTTATTTTTTGATATCTTTACGGAAAAGTTTAAATAGTAGTTTTGGTTTTTTACCTTGTAAAATTAAAAACACAATAAGCGGATATAAGCAAAGTAAAATTATTTTGCTAACATAAGATTTATATGTCGGTAAACACCCAAAATAATTGCCGCCAAAAAATAATACAACGATAAACAAAGCCATCAAAAATATTTTTTTGTACTCATAATCAATTTTGTAATTTTTTTGACCGAAGATAAATAAAGCCAAAGCCATCACAAAATAACTTGTAAAAATCGCCCAACCGGCGCCGATAATTCCAAGATGCGGAACAAGCAAAATGTTTACTAAAATACTGGTAGCTGCGCCAAGCAAAGTAATCTTCATAAGCACCGTTGTTTTTTTAGTTAAAACAGGCGCAACCATAAAGTTAATGTAACACCCGTAAAAGAAATATCCGCCGACGACAAACGGTATAATTTTAAGCCCGCCCCAATAAGCGCGGTTAATTAAATTTAAGCCGAAAATATTTGTTTGAATTATTAAAGGCATCAATAAAGACAGCCCCAAAAACACCCAACCGAGCAAAGCAAAAGCCCAGGTAAAAATTTCCGCAAAAGTTTGTTTGGCATTTGGCTCTTTTGCTTCTTGGATAAAAAACGGGCGCCAGGCTTGGTCAAACATTGAAACAATAAGCATCATAAAAATACCGATTTTAAAATTTGCTTGATATACGCCGACATCGCCCAAACTTGTCAAATGCGAAAGTAAAGGTTTATCAATAACATTTACCAAAATGCTTGCAAGCCCGGCCGGTATAAAAGGCCAGGAAAATTTAAACATCTGCTTAAATAAATTTTTATCAAACTTAAAAACAAAACTTTCTTTTACGACGGGAATTAGCAAAATTAAAGAAGTTAATGAGGCCAAAATACCTGCCGCAAAAACACCTTTAACACCCCAATTAAAAAATGCCAAAGCACAAATATTGCCGCCCACATTTACAATTATTGAGGCACTCCTAACCAACACAAAATGCCAAGCGCGATGTTCAAAGCGGAGTTTTGCAAAAGGCACAATATTTAAAGCATCAAAAGCCAAAATAAAAACACAGTATTTTATGAGGTAAGCATTATTTGCGCCGATACCCAAAACACTTGCCAAAACGGGACTGAAAAAATAAATTAAAACCGAAAGTAAAACCGAAGTTCCGCAAACTGCCAAAAACGGTGTGGAAAAAGTATCTTTAGTTTTTTCGTCTTCGGCAAAACGCAAATAGGCTTGGTCCATGCCGTACTGGTAAATAATATTGAACAAAGCCATAAATGCAAAAACGGTGGCAATTACGCCGTAGTCCGAAGTTATTAAATAATAAGTGTAAAACGGCACGAGGAAAAAATTCAGCATCCTTGCCAAAATGGTGGAAGTGCCGTAAATTAGTGTTTCTTTCCCCAGCCGTTTTACTTTACTAACCATAAATTTTATCGTCTAACAAGCGCCTAGCAAAGCGGAATTAAACGCTCCAAAACGCGCTTAAAACTGCCTTCGATTTTTTTAGTTTCCTTAATTGTGTCTTCGTGTGAAATAGGTGTTTTTGAAATACCGCAACCCATATTTACAACCCAAGTAAGGCCGCAAATTTTCATACCAAGCTGCCTCGCGCAAAGAACTTCAGGCACAGTGGACATACCGACGACATCCACCTTTAAAATTTTGAGCATCCTAATTTCCGACGGTGTTTCAAAGTTCGGCCCTGTCATAGCTGCATAAACGCCTTCGCCTGCTTTGATTTTTAATTTCTTTGCAATTTGCAAAGCATCTTTACGCAATTTTTGATCGTAGAGATCAGTTAAATCAATAAACCTTCTGCCGAAAGCCGGATCATAATTGCCGATTAACGGATTATGTGCCATAAAATTTACATGGTCTTTCAAAACACATAAAGAACCGACGGGCAATTTCAAATTTAATGAACCGACTGCGCCTGAAACTATCATTGTTTTAGCACCCAAAAAAGCGGCAGTTCTGATTGAAAGGGCCAAATCTTTCATATCATAACCTTCGTAATAGTGAAAGCGCCCATGCAAAACAACAATATTTTTGCCTTTATAAGTACCGAAAATTAAATTACCGGGATGCCCGGGAATAGTGCTGTGTAAAAAATGTGGGATTGTGGAATAAGGTATAACAATTTTATTTTCAAGTTCAGGTATAGAGCCTGCCATACCGCTGCCGGTAATAAGCAAAATTTCCGGTTTGAAATTTTTGGTTTTTTTGTTTAAAAATTTGACTGCATCTTTAACTTGTTTCAGTTGATTCATAATATCTCCTATATTACAAAGTTAGATTATGGGTTGAAAAGGCGTTTTCATAGTGTGTCAAAACACCTGCTGTTACAGTTATTATATCAAACCTTAAGGCGGTATAGTTGATTTTTGTTTTTTTGATATAAGCCGCCGCCGCCAAAGTTATGCGCCTTTGCTTGGCTTTGTTTACCGCCGCAATGCCGCCGCCGAATAAATTTGTTTTGCGTTGTTTGACTTCAACAAAAACTATCGTATTTTGTTTATCTTGGGCGATAATATCAATTTCCCCCATTTTGCAAGAAAAATTGCGCGCAAGAATTTTATAGCCTTTTTCTTTAAGATAATTAGCGGCTTGGTCCTCGGCCTTATTACCTTGGCGGCGCAAAAAACTGAACATTATTTTCCCCCCGCTTTTGCCAAATTACAGTCGGCAAAAAGCCCGTAAAATTTACTGTAAACCGGCTCAAAAGTTTTGCGGTGTAAAGGGCAAGGGCCGTATTTATCAAGCAAATCTGTATGCAACTGCGTGCCGTAACCTTTATGTTCTTCAAATTTGTACTGCGGATATTTTTGCGCGCAAAGCAACATAAATTTATCACGGCTGACCTTTGCAATAATGCTGGCTGCAGCGACGCATAAGGAAGTACCGTCACCTTTTACTATTGCTTTTTGCGGCGCGGTTAAGTTTGGGATAGTTTTGTTTCCGTCAATTAAGACGGAAATATTTTTGTTTTTGAATTTTGAAAGTGCGCGGCGCATCGCAAGGAAAGTTGCTTGCAAAATATTGAGTTTATCAATTTCTTCCGCGCTTGCATAACCTGTGCAATAAGTTATCGGCAAAGTTAAAAGTTCTTCAAAAATTTCTTCCCTTTTTTGAGGCGTTAATTTTTTACTGTCATTGATTTTTGACATTACGGGGTGCGCATAAAGTTCCGGCGGAATATAACAAGCGCAAGCGGTTACCGGCCCGGCAAGCGGACCACGACCTGCTTCATCAACACCGACAAGCAAACAATTTTGTGCCACATTTTGTACTTTATCAAAATCAATTAAGGTCATAATATATTTTAACATTTTGTTTTGCGGTAAAAAATGATATACTTAAACTAACAATAAAGTTAATTTAGGAGCCATTAAAATGGAAGGAACAAATGAAAACATATCTAATGATGATATTTTTGTTGTGAACGGTGTGGCAAATTACAGTTTTGTAAAAGGTTCATCTAGTAATGCAAGTACATTATCTTCTTTGCTTGGGATGTTTTACAAGATGGGTTGGTACTGTAAACAATGGACAGAAATAAAAAAATACAATGAAAGTTATAAAAATATTTCCCCATTTTGGAGGGGTATCTTTTATATAGGTTATGCTTCACAATTTAAAAAGATTGTTGTGGAACTTTTTGAAGCCAGAACGAATATGATACTTCAAAATGATAACGTTCCGCAAGAGGAAAAAGATAAATGGCAAAAAGAACTAAAAAAACTAAAAAGCATTTTTGCAAAATTTAGTTTACAACAAGAAGCAATTAATAAAATTGTACCGATTGGACATCCCGAAGGCAGTTCTTCAAAATTTGCAAGCTTACTTGGTTTACCTGTATTTGTCTTGCTTATTTTAATTATATTTGGATTTTCCATCATTTCCGCACTTTTCAATAATTGTTTTGAAGTGGAAGAAAATGTATTGAAAAATACTTGTGAAAATTATTCTTTTGCCTTTCCATTTAACACTCAAATAGGTCTTGCAACAAATAATGGCTTTGATTTTTACTGTCAAGAAAGTGGAAAAAGTTATATATGTATGACACAAGCCAATCTTGATAACCCCAAAGATTTTAATTTAGAAACTTTATCTACTTGGGAACAAAATAAAATTCTTAATAAATTTACTACACAATATGCCGGAAATACAACTCATTGTTTTAAAGAAGAAGTGGAAAACAAGCAAATTGATGTTGTTTGTTATATGCAGGTAAAAAGGCCGGAACCTATTTATTTCATTTTCGGGCTTAATAACACCGATAATGGTGAAATGGAAAACCTGGAAAAATTAATGCACAGTTACAAAAATTTGTAATTTGTAAATTCAAATTAGGCATCCGCACTCCACAAGTGTAAAATTTTTCCAAATAGAGGGAAAAATATTGTATTATATAGGAAATAAGGAGAATCTCAAGGAGAACCTATGCCAAAAAGAATCTTGCTCAAACTCTCGGGGGAAGCACTCGCGGCGGAAAAAACACGCGGCCTCACCCCTGTGTGCTTAAAAAATATCGCCCTTGAAATCAAAAACGCGCTTAAAGCAAAATGCCAACTTGCCATCGTTATCGGCGGCGGCAATATTTGGCGCGGTGTGCGCGATGGCGGCGGTATTATTGACCGTATCAATTCAGATAACATGGGCATGCTTGCAACTATCATCAATGCGCTTGCCTTGCAATCAGCTTTGGAAGAAATCAATGTTCCCACACGCGTTATGACCGCCATAAACATTGATAAACTTGCCGAGCCTTTTATAAGACGCAGAGCAATCCGCCACCTTGAAAAGGGCCGCGTTGTGATTTTTGCCGGCGGAACGGGCAGCCCGTTTTTTACAACCGATACAGGCGCTGCTTTGCGTGCTTCGGAAATTAAGGCAGACATTTTGCTTAAAGCCACACAAGTTAACGGTGTTTATGACAGCGATCCGCGCAAAAACCCGAAGGCAAAACTCATCACAAAAATTACTTACGCCGATGCTATTAAAAAAGGCCTTGAGTTTATGGACACAGCCGCCTTGGCACTCTGCCTTGAAAACAAATTACCTTTGAAAGTTTTTAACTTACACAAAAAAGGAAATATCAAACTTGCCGTCAGCGGCAAAAATATTGGAACAACGATATATTAAGAGGAATTATGACAGTAAACGAAATTATAACAAATGCAAAAAACGAAATGGCGGAAGTGCCGCAAAAATTGAAACGCGATCTCGGTTCATTAAGAACAGGCCGCGCAAACCCGCAAATGATTGAGCAAGTTCGCGTTGATTATTACGGTGTGCCGACCCCGCTTAAACAAATGGCGGTAATTAATGTTTCCGATGCAAGAACGCTTGAAATTCAGCCTTGGGACGCAGGTGCCGTTAAGGAAATTGAGAAGGCTTTAAGCCAAGCCGATCTTGGCGCAGCACCGACAACAACCGGCAAAATTATTCGCATCATCTTCCCCCCTATGACGGAAGACAGGCGCAAAACTTTAAGCAAAACCGTCGCGAAAATGAGCGAAGATTATAAAGTTGCGGTCCGTAATGAACGCCGCGATGTTTTGGAAAAACTTAAAAAAGCGCAAAAATCCGGTGAAGTTACCGAAGACGATTTGAAACGCTTTGAAGTTGATATTCAAAAATCAACCGACGAAGCAATTGCTTTAATAGTCAAAATCGTTGAAGAAAAAGAAAAAGAAATAATGACAATTTAATTTGTTTCTTTTAAAAAACCCCGAGTTTCAAACTCGGGGTTTTTTGTTTAAAGATTTTTTACAAACTATTATAAAGTACCGACACCGAAATCAGTCGTACCCATTTGTTTGTTTACATTCTTAAGCACATTGTGTTCTACGTTGTCTTTTATTTGTTGCCCTTGTGCCTTTTGTGCATTTAACAATTCATTAGCAGCATAAACACCTTCCACCAAATCAACAAGATTTAAAGTGTAAACAGGATCAGTTTTCACAAAGCTCTTAGAACTTGGGCTTGAGAAAAATGCAAACTTTTCTTTAACATTTGCCGTACCGTTTTCTATCTTTTTGCCGATACTGCCTAAATCTCTGATTGCCATTGTGCGGTCGGAATTAAAGTGATTATCCGCCGCAACATCCGTTATATAAGCTGCAGTCGCAATTGCGCCCAAACCTGCCAATACCCAAAAACCTTTGGTTATACTTTTGCGGACAACTCTTTTTTCAACCGTATTAAGTTGTTTTTCATAGTCTGCTATAAAGTTTTTGGAGCCCTTGTTTAATCCTGCAATTTCATCTGCATATTGAGAGCGTTCGGCAAGGTTCATAGCTTTAAGATCTACAATTAAACCTTCCTTGGAATAATATTTCGGGTCTGTTAATCCTTTACCGAAATTCCTTATATATTCCATCATATTTTTAGCCATTTCCTCGGTTAAGATTTCAGCATCTCTGGCCTCAAAACCTAGTTTTAAAGCGGCTTTTTGTTCTTTGGGCATCTGTTTAAAAGCAGTTTCCAAAACATCACCCGGTTTAACTGCTTTTCTGAACAACTCTGTCATTTTGGGATATATTTCTTTATTGTAACGTTCTATACCTTGTGTTATGCCTTCATAAAATTTTTCGTCAAAACGGTTTTCAAAATATTCTACACAGTTCTTTAATTCAGTATATCCATGTTCACCCAGAAGTTCTGTGAACTTAAACAAGCCAAGTCCGTTTTCTCTACTGAATTCTAAAATTGTGTTTAATTTATTGAAAACGATTTCGTCTTCTAATCTTAAGGCCTCTAATGCTTGGCGTGAATCTTCCGCAAGATATCGGTTATAAACAATGATATCAATTGCTTCTTTATCTGCGACATCAAGAGCCCTTGTATAAGATAAAATCTTGTCTTCTTCCTCTATCAACTTTTGATAACTAGACAAGATATCTTCGACATGATCATCACCATATTTCGAAAAATTAAAGGTATCTTCATCATAAACTAGTCTTTTCAAATATTCAACGGATCTCATAAGTGAGTTCCTAACGGACTTTATCTTCCCTACTGACGCAGGTGAAAGGAATTGCTCTATTTCCTGTCCGAACACAGGAATGCTTGAAGCGAAAAGAAAAATACCGAGCATTAAGCAAAAGTATTTTCCGAGGTACATCATTAATTTTTTCATTGTTTTTCTCCTTGTAATAACGGCTTACACCATAATTTTAGGAAAAAAGAAAAACGACCACAAGGGCCTTTATACCTAACTAAAAATAGGTCTTTTGGGTATTTCAGCTTTGCAAGTATTTCCGAGATAATTTTGATTTTCTATTTAACGAATAAATTTAGCCATTTTGCGAGAATTTTTGAGATAATTTTTGTTTTAAATAGAAAACATATCACGATTAGCAACACCCAGCCATTATTTTTGAGAAAATTTTGATTTTTACTTTGACGACGAGTACAAAGAAGAACGGGAGCGAAGCGACTCTCGGTACTCTAGGAGAAGAAAAATCAAAATTTACCAAAAAGAATTAGCTGGCAAAAAACTACAGAATCACGACCTACCTTTCCGGAAAGACGACGCAAAGCTACGTAAAATATGGTATAATAGCATATATAGAGGTCTTATGCAAGCACTTTTACAACCTGCCCTCGCTTATCAAGCCTTACTTGAAGAAGTTGCGAAAATTTGCCTCTCATGCGGGAGAAACCCAAAAGAGGTCAAAATTTTGCCTGTTGTGAAATATGCCACCATTCCTCAAATAGCAAATTTGCTGACGGATAAAACTATAAAATATGTAGCGGAATCGCGTTTGCAAGACAGTTTGAAGAAATGGCAAAGTGCAGAATTAAAACCCTATAAGGTTAAAAAGTTTTTTATCGGCCGCTTACAAAAAAATAAGGCGGCAAAAGTTTTAAAGTATTTTGACTTGATTTGTTCACTTGACAGTTTGGACTTGGCACAATTTGTAAACGCAAAAGCAAAAGAACAAAATAAAATTGCCAATTGTTTGGTGCAAGTAAAATTAACGGATAAAGCCACACAAGGCGGAGTAAGTTTAGAAGAAGCAAGCGCTTTAGTTGAAACAATTTTAAGCACTTACCCCAATATAAAATTAAAAGGCCTTATGGCAATTGCACCGCAAACAAGTGAAAATATTATAGAACAAAAATTTTTAGCGGTAAAAAAATTATTTGATAAATATTTTAGATCCTCGGATATTTTATCTTTAGGTATGAGTGAGGACTATAAAATAGCCATTAAATCCGGCAGTAATTTAGTGCGGATTGGCAGCAAGATTTTTGAAAATTCGGAGGAGTAAATGATAATTAAAGTCAGGGCCATATCAACCAAAGGGGAGAATGCTGTAATAAGCCGTATCGGCAGCGTGCTTCGTATGAAAGTAAAAACCACAAAAATATCAACAGAAGCCAATGACATCATTAAAGATTTTTTGATTGACTTTTTTGAAGTCCCCCCAAGCGGTATAAATATTATTAAAGGCAACAACGGAAAGGAAAAAACTATTGAAGTCCGCGGTAAAAGCGAAGAAGAACTCAAAAAAGTGATGGACGCCGTACCATAAACTATGGACCAAAGCATTTAAAAACCGGGTGTTTTGCAAAATGCAAGCACCCGGTTTTTATATTATATTTTTATCCCTCAATTTTTGGAATTGAACTATCAATTTCCTTTGTGGAACTAGAAGAATCCACGACGTCCTGATTTTCTATCTTTTCTTCTTTTACTTTATTTTGTTTTTTGTAAAACCTCTTAATTTTGGATTGCGTTTTATTAGCCTCATCTCCTTCCAAAATATCGCGTTTTAATACCTCTAACTTTATTATTTTTTCTATTTCTTCATTTTCTACTTTTAATCCTTCAGCAAATTTGCGAAGTTCTTTTCTAACTGTATTTAATACAGGCTCAGAAATTAAAAAAGCTCCTATGACAAATCGATTTAGACATTGCATTTTCTCATAGTAATCTTCGCGACAATCGCGAGATAAACCTTCTTTACATAAAATAAAAAGTTTATTTTGATCTTCTTCTTTTTTATAATTTATTTCCTGTAAATTAAACGAACAAACTAGATCATGATCTACAGGTTGTTCAAATCTTATTTTATGGACTTGCCAAGAAATACCATTAGTTAAAACCACCCACGGAATACCTGCTTTGGCTCCATAATCTAAAGCTTGTCTTAAATGATTTTCTTTTAATTCAGTTCCAATGGATTTACATTCAATTAAATATTGAAATTTACCATCTATTTTTATAGCCAAATCACAATAAGTTCCACGAATTGCTAACTCGCTTGTAATTTCTGAATATTTATCATAACCGAAAATATCGGAAAGTATATCCATGATAATAGATACTGTATCACTTTCGTTTCTATCAGCATCTTTTGCCTTTTGTAGAATATCTTGAAACACTTTTATTCTTTTACTAATTCTCTCGTTTATTTTATTTGGTAATGCCATAATAATCTCCTATTTTTCTTCAATTTTTATTTTAAAATCTTCTGCAATTTTCTTCCCCATTGGTGTATCTAAAGGTATCATTGCATTTGATTTACATTTAGGACAAACCTTTTCACCCGAACACAAACGCCATATCGTATAAGGCAAAGCAATTAAAATAAATATGCCGACTGTAAGAAAACCCAAAATCCATAGGGCGATTTCTAAACCAAAACTTCCTTTAGTAACAGATTTTTCATTCCCTACATAACCGCAATTTCTACATATTTTCATTTTTTTTCTCCTAATTTAATTTTATTAAGGAATTTCCTTAACTTTACTAACTCCTAGTAAATCTTATTTCCGCCCAATAAAAAAGGCGGTTATCAGAGCCTTTGGAATAACCCATATAACCGCCTTCTGTTTAATAAATAAACAGATTAGCGATTATTTAAGCTTCCAAAGTGCCGTCGGGGTAATCTGCCTCGTTCAGCTCTGCTTAACCCGAAGTTAAGCATCTTAAATAACTTTCATTACTTAAATTGTAAAAGCCTTTTTATTGGCTTGGCTAAATAATCTTTCCTCCAAGTGTTTTAATAAATTTTAGCAGATTTTGTTTACCTTCAGCGTTTTGTTTAAAAACTCCGCAACCTTCTAAAGAAGCAACAAAAGTATAACCGATTTGCGTTCGTAAAAATTTTTGGATTTCCGCTAAATTCTTAAATTTTTTACCAGAACAAATTTCTTTAACCCAAGCATAATGCAATTTTAAATCGGAATCTTTTTTAATATTCTCAATTTTATTTTCGCTAATTAGTTCAGCAATTTGAGCCATTTGTTTTTTAAGACGTCCAGGTAGTACCGCAAGCCCCAAAACTTCAATAAGTCCCATATTTTCACGCTTAATATTGTGATATTTTACAGGCGTATTGAAAATGCCGAAAGGATGTGTTTTATCGGTGCGGTTATTGCGCAAGGCCAAATCAATTTCATATTTGCCTTTTTTATAACGTGCAATAGGTGTAATTGTGCTATGTAATTCTTTGCCCGTTGCGTGCAAAACCCCGGAAGATTTATCATCATATTTCTGCCAAATTTTTAAAATATGCGCGGCCGCTAAAGCAACCTGTTTTTTATTGCCGCGTACACGCAAAACAGTAACAGGCCATTTAAGCCAAGAAAATTCCACTTGCCTAAATTTCGGCAAACTAAATTTCAAATTAGTCTTTGCTTGCTCTAAAGCAAAAGTATAACGGCCGGCCTGATAATGATCGTGATTTAAAATACTGCCGCCCACAAGCCCTAAATCAGCGTTTGAACCGATAAAATAATGTGGAAATTCACTTAAAAAATCAAGCAAATTCATGAAGGTTTCAGGGGTAATTTTCATCGGTCTATGCTCTGAAGAAACGACAATGCTATGCTCGGTATAATAAGAAAAAGGAGAGTATTGGAAAAACCAATTTTTACCCCCAAGTTTGAGCGGTATCACACGCAAATTTTGGCGTGCACTGTAACCAATACGGCCTGCATATCCTTCATTTTCCGAACAAAGAACGCATTTAGGATAGGCATTTTCTTTAAGAGGTTGTTTGCCAAGCAAGGCAATCTCTTTAGGATCTTTTTCCGGCTTAGCGAGATTTATCGTTAAACCGATATTACCATATATCGTAGAAACTTTCCAAGAAATATTTTTTGCGATTTGTTCCGTACGTATATAATTTATTTTTTTGCAATATTTATAAAAATTATCTGTTGCAAGTTTTGGACTTTTTTGTTTATCAATAGAAAACTTATTTATAACTTCACTCGGGCGCGCTGTAAAAACCCCCATTAAAGAAATTTCAAAATTATCGCGGCAACTTGTGGTATCGGCTTTCAACAAACATTTCTTTGCTGCATAAATTGATAAATTATTTAAAATCTCAGTTATTTTTTTACCCTTTGGGTTTGGCAAAATATCTGTACAACTTCCGTCAATACCAAGTAAAGAATAAATCGCATTTTGCGCCCAAAATTTATCTTCTTGCTTAATCAATTTATTTTTAACGGCATAAGTCAAAAGTGCTTCAATATTCTTTTGCATAAACTGGCCCCTTTAAATTATTATAATATATTTGCCCTTTGTTTGCTATAATTTAAGTATGAGAATAATCAGATTTTTATTAATACTTTTACTTGCGTCGCCACTTGCGGCTCAATCTTTAAATGAGGCATTAAACGGAAATACTTCCCTTCAGGCTAATGCCCAAACAGAAGAACAAAAGCAAACAACGCCTTTATCTGCCTTCGGTGAACGCGACCAAGTGCAAGCCATTACAGTGAACCGTTTGCCGGATATAAAATTAAATGAAGAGATCTTAACAAAAACAGTATTAACTTATGAAATGCCCGAAGATTTATCAGGAGATAACAAACGTTTTTTATTCGGGGACGTCGAAAAAGCTTTAGAAGGACTTTCCCAATATAAGGATGATGCCCGCGCACAAGCAGAAATCGCATTGATTTATTTACAAAGGCACGATTATAAAAATGCGCAAACAGCCTTAAGTACCGCTTTAAAGCTCCAGCCGCAAACACCTATTTACAATTTACTTCAAGTCTGGCTTTACGCAGCACAAAATAAAACAAAAGAAGCACAAAAAACTTATGATAATATGCTGTTTTTAACTTCTGATTTTGAGTATTTAGCCTCCGGTAAACTTGCTTTGGCACAGGCGTACTTTAATAAAGGAAACTTTACAGAAGCCGGCACAATTTTGCAGGATATTTACAGCAATGACCCTTATAAAATTTCCCACGCAGTTTATTTAATAGCACGTATTTATTTAGCAAACGGAAACAAAAAAGCTGCACAAACCCTCTTTGAACAAGCCCTAGAACACGATGGTAACAACTATATGCCACAATTGTATTTAGCACGCACGCAGTATAAATTAAAGCAATATATACCATCATGGCAGAGTTATGCAAGCTTATTTATCTTAGACGGTAAAAATAAAGAAGCAAAAAAATATTTGGAAAAACTTTCCAAGCATATTAAGGGTGATGCACAAGACTATTTATTCTATTCCCGCTTAAATGAAATGTTCATAAAAAATGCAGAACCTGATAAAAGTACACCTCTTAAAATCGGGCTTTATTCCGCACCGAACGGTATGCTTACAAATATTACCGGTTTTACATTTTCTACAAGTTCCCCCTACGCAATTAAGGACGATAAACGCGGCTTTATTATGAAAGCTGATGCTTTTGTCGCAAAAAATATTATTTTTGACAAAAAAGATAAAGGCGTGCATATTCAAAATAAATGGGGTACTTATGATTTTTCAACCAAAAACCCTTTTGTAATTGACCTAGAAGATAAAAAGTTGAGCATGATAATAAAAGATGCTAAAGCTGATAATATTTTTGCGACAAATTTAGGAGATAAAGAATTAATAGGTTCTTTGCTTGTCATACCTACTGAAGACGGTATGCAGCTGGTAAATATCACTTCAGTTGAAGAAACAGTTGCCCCCTTGCTTACTACCGCTTTACACGGCGTACGCGACCAAGCTGTTTTGGAAGCTATGGCAATTGCGACGAGAACACGCCTTTATAACATTGTAAACTTAACTACAGATTTTGATTTTAATATCCCGGATAATGTGGCTGATTTTAACTTCGGTGGAAATAATATGGTTTCCTTCCTTGCAAGAAAAGCTGCCGAAGCAACAAAAAATCAGGTTCTCCTTACGGACAATGCCGAACTGGCTTTGGCAAAAACTTATAAAGCCTGTGGAACAATTACTGAAGACGGTATTAAAAATACACAAAAAACTTTTGATTTTAAACCAAGTGCTTTAAATATTTTCAAATACATGTTTTCAAACCCGCCGGCTGATTTACTCTCCACTCCGCAAGATCCCACTCAATGGGCCGAAATTAGATGGATTTATGCAATATCCATAAAAGATATTCAAGAGCGCTTAAAACAAAACTTTAATATCGGAAAATTAAAATATTTTGAAGTATCTGACTTTTCCGACACAGGCAGAATTTTGGCTATCCGTTTTGTGGGGACTAAGAAAACTATTGAACTTCCATTTAAAGAAGCAAACTTTGTGCTTTCAGCAGGTACTTTACGCTCTGATTTCTTTACCTTCATCCCGTTTGAAAAAGAAGTTTTATTTATCGGTTCCGATACAGGTAACGGAAGTGGTATTTGTATTGCAGGTGCTATCGGCCTTGCCCATGAGAAAAAAGATGCAAAAGGAATCTTAAATTATTATTATCCGTCTTATAAAATCGGTTTATGGCAACAAAGATAGCTTTTGTTATAACTAAACTTGACCTTGGCGGTGCGCAAAAAAGTGTGCTGTATACAGCACGCCATATCAGTGATAATTTTGAACCTTTTTTGCTTTGCGGCCAGGGCGGAACACTTGAAAAATATGCAAAAGACCACATAAAGAATTTGCATATTATTCCGTCTTTAATACGTCAAATTAACCCGGTAAAAGATTTCTTGGCATTTAAAGAACTTGCTAAAAAATTAAAAGAAATTAATCCTCAAATTGTACATACAAATTGCCCCAAAGCCGGGATTTTAGGGCGTATTGCCGCGAAACTTTTTACCAAAGCAAAAGTGGTGCATACTACGCATGGTTTTGTTTTTTACGAAGGTCAAAATATATTTAAAAAATACTTTTATATCCTTATTGAACGTTTTGCAGCCTTGTTCGCAGATTATATGATTTTTGTATCAAACAGAGATTTACAAACCGCTTTAAAATATAAAATAACTACATCTGAAAAAGCACGCCTTATTCGTGCCGGTGTTACCCCTAAGACAAAGGAAAGTTTACGTTTTAATAAAACTAAACTCTTTGAAGAACTTGGAATAAAAGAAGGAACAAAAATTATTTTACAAACTGCCAATTTGAAGCCGGAAAAAAATCCTCTTGAAAGTATTAGAATTGCAAATTTAGTTTGTAAAAAAATTCCGAATACCGTCTTTTTATATACGGGTGCAGGTCCTCTTAAAACTAAATCAGAAAACTTAATAAAAGAATTTGAGCTCGAAAATAATTTTAAACTTATCGGCGAGCGGGAAGATATACCGCATTTGCTTTCAATAGCGGATGTTTTTATACTTACCTCAATCCGCGAGGGCTTACCCATGGCTTTACTTGAAGCACTTTTTATGAAAATTCCGGCTGTTTGTTATAATGTCGGCGGAATTTATGAAGTCTTAAAAGACGGCGAAAATGGTTTTTTAATACCGTTTAATTGCACGCAAAAGGCCGCGGAAAGCATTATTAACATTTTGCAAGGTAATTTTGCCTTTAAAGAACAATCCCTTGCCATAATGCGAGATTTTGACATTAAAGATATGCTTTTAAAACAACAGGAACTTTACACCCTTATCGGTGACAAAAACAGTTTGTTTACAAATATTTAGATTTTTTGGGTGAGGTCTTTAACGGTTTTATAAATTTCTTCAAGAACTTTTTCAAAATTACGGCCGGTTAGTGAAATAGGGTCTTTTATACTTTGTTCTTTACCGTAAACATATTCATGCAAAGTAAAAACTTTATCGGAAAACTGCGCGTAATTATCCAAAATATATTCTTTTTGGCCTTCGGTCATTGTTAAAACCAAATTACAGTTTTGCATATCCTGAGAACTGAGTAAAGTTGCCGTATGAAGTGGCTGCGTTATGCCCTTTGAAGCTAAAAAACTTGTTATTTTGCCGGGTACTTCAAAATAGCTTTGAGCATAAATACCGCGAGAAATAACTTCTACATCATTTCGCCCGGCCTTACATAAAAAATCTTTTAAAAAGCACTCTGAAGAAAAACTACGGCAAATATTCGCGTGGCAAACAAAACAAATTTTTTTATTTTCCATATTTTTAGATAAAAAAACTCCCCCACCGAAAAGTAGGGGAGTTATAAATTAATAACCTGTAACAACGGTGCAAACTTCCGCAAAAAGCAGATAACCTTTAACGTCCTTATCTACTGTAGCGATTTTTGTAATATTACCGTTGCGTTTTGCTGTAGCAACGCTCATATCACCTTCAGTATAAATACCAAAATAATTTTTAGCACAAGCACGGCCGATTTTGGTTCCTCTTTCGGGACCAACTAATACCGGTTGTTGGGTCTGGCTAAACATTGACATACCGGTCTCTAAACTCGGTATTGCGCAAGCCGCCAAAACTGCCGTAGCAGATAAAAGTAAAAATAATTTTTTCATTTAATTCTCCTTTAAATATTACTTACAATTTTATTGTACCAAAATAAACAAATTATTACAAATTTAAAAATTTATATCTAAAGCATCAATCAATTTATTATCATGGGTATAAGTTCTTAAAGAAAGTTTCCTGTCCACAATCTTAATATGTGAAAAATGCGGAACAGCAAAATATTTAGATCTCCACTCATTTGCATAAGAACTTTCCTCAAAAAATTTACCGCCACCGCCTACTGTGATATATATAGGCCCGTTTTTTGATGGAACACCTTTTCTTATAGGTTTTGTCCTTTCATATGCACCTTGATGACCTTGAATAACCAGTTTAACTTGATGAACTTCAAATAAAGGAGCAAGGAAAGCGCTAAGCAAATCTTCCGTAGCTCCACTTGAATAAACAGGATGATGCATTATAACAATTTTCCACTTATCGGCCCCGGCTTTTGCCAAAGTACTTTTAAGCCATTCATATTGGGCAGATTTTTTATCAATCCCCGGCGCCTGCAAAGCACCGTATAAATTATTTGTGTCAATTACTACTATACGAGCATTTGCAGTATCAAAATAATAATAATTCGGCGTACCGGCACTCCAAGGCATGGTATGATTTGATTTATAATGTGCCGCCAAGAAACCTTTACCGGCATCGGTCTTTGCATCCGGGCCATATTCATCCGAACCTATTGCAACAACTAAAGGCATATTTTTTAAAAGCCTTTGATATGGATCAAAAAATTGTGCGGTTTCATCCGCGGCAAGACCGGAAGAAGAAATATTACCGGTATGTACCAAAAAATCTGATTCATAAATAGTCATATTCCTAGCCATTGTATTTTTTATTTCTGAAGTATCTACATCACTTTGAGCTGAAGTATTACCAATAACCAAAAAATTAACTATTTTGCGCTCAGGCGTAAATAAGGTTTTAAAAGTACCTTCACTGCCTTCTTGTACACCATCACCCGAATTATTTTTCACATAGGCCTTATAACAAAACTGTGTGTTTGGTGTAAGACCGTGCAAAACAAAGCGATGACTTCTAGAAGGAGCGGAAATCGCCATAAGTTGATTACACTTCCCCAAGGGGCCATATTCTAACCAAGCAGGTGTAACCTCTGTCGAAACGAATTTGACTATAGCGCTCTTCTGTTCGACATCTTCGGTATACGGGCCTTTTACTATTTCAGCGCCCCATACCGTTCCAAATAAAGCAATGAATAACGAGATAAGTGTTAAGTGTTTCATAATATTAAAGTGGTATATTTCCTTTAGGTTCATTGGTTTTGGCAACTCTCTTTTTAGCCAAAACTTTCAAAGCACGAATAATAATACTGCGTGCTTTGGAAGGCTCAATAATTTCATCAATAGAGCCGCTTGCTGCCGTCTGATAAGGGGAAGCAAACTTTTGTGCATATTCTTTAGTGAGTTTTTCTTTAAGTTCTTCAGTTTTATCTTTTGCGGCTGCTTTTAATTCCTTGGCATATAAAATTTCAACCGCACCGCGCGGACCCATAACGGCAAATTCTGCAGAAGGTAAAGCAAAGTTAAAATCAGCCCCTAACGCTTTTGAACCCATAGCAATATAAGCACCGCCATAGGCTTTACGAATAACCAAAGTTATTTTAGGAACTGTGGCTTCACCATAGGCATACAAGAGTTTTGCGCCGTGCCTTATAATGCCACCATGTTCTTGTTCCACACCCGGTAAATAACCGCCTATATCAACCAAAGTCAAAATTGGAATATTAAAGTTGTTTAAAAATCTGACAAAGCGTGCTGCTTTATCACTTGCATTTAAATCTAATGCGCCGCCTAAATAATCGGAGTTGTTTGCAACTATACCCACTACTTCACCACCGAGTTTGGCAAAACCAGTAATTATATTTTTGGCATAATCGCGGTGTATTTCAAAGAATTTATTTTCGTCGGCAAGTTCCCAAATAATATGATGTATGCGGAAAGGTTTACCCGGATCCATGCAAGATAATTTTTCAAGCATAGGGGTTTGCCTATCTGCTACGTCTAAAGTTGAACTGCAAATCGGTCTTTCTTTACAATTTTGCGGTAAAAATGTCAAAAGTTCACGCACTTGCCTAAAGCAATCTTGCTCACTGTTTGCTATTACATGGCAAACACCGCTTTTTTGTGCATGTGCTTTACTTCCGCCTAGCGTATTAAGATCTACTTCCTCACCTGTTGCAGCTTTAACTACGTTTGGCCCTGTTACAAACATATGGCTGATACCGTCTACCATAAAAATAAAATCAGTTAAAGCAGGGGAATAAACAGCCCCGCCTGCGCAAGGCCCTAAAATAACTGAAATTTGCGGGATCACACCGGAACATTTTACATTTCTTTTAAAAATTTCCCCATAACCGTCAAGGCTGTCAACGCCTTCTTGAATACGAGCTCCACCTGAATCTAAAAGCCCGATTATTGGAATTTTAGCCTCCAAAGCACGATCCATAATATAAGCGATTTTTTTAGCATGAGCAAGCCCAAGCGAACCACCGAGCTGAGTAAAATCTTGCGCAAAAATCGCAACTTCCCTGCCGTTAATACGGCCAAAACCTGTAATAACACCGTCGCCTTTAAGATGCTTTTCTTTTAAGCCGAAATCTTGACAACGCGTTTCAACTAAAGAGTGAATTTCAAAAAAACTATTTTCATCAAGCAAATACTGAAGCCTTTCACGAGCAGTAAATTTACCCTTTTCATTTTGAAGTTTTGCCTTTTCTTTATCTTGCTTGGTAGTATTTTCAATAAGTTCGCGGAATTTTTTTATTTTTTCCGGTGTTTCTTTTAATTCCTTATCGTTAAGGTCAAATTTTTCTGTATCTTTCATAACTCTCCTAAATAATCGCAGGGTATGCTAAAACAAATTTGTAAGCATTATCTAAAATTTTCATTTCAAAACAAATCCTTGGGCTGCCTTTAAAAGCCCAAACATCTAAAGCTTTGCCAAAAAATTTTACTTCATTGTCTATAATTTTTATTTGCGTGGCCGGAACAGTTAAACCTAAACCCAAAAGTTTCAAAACAGCTTCCTTTTTACACCAAAGTTCTGTCAAATAAGCATCATCATCGGCTAACAATTCCTCGTTAGAAAAATATTGCTCTGTCCAACCTTGTGGCCTTGGTTCGATTTTTTCAATGTCTATACCGATTAGATCACTGGTTAGAGAAATCGCCGCAGCAGCATAGTCTCCACGATGTGTAATTGAAATTGTTAAATTATTTCCCCCCGTAGCTTGCAAGATAGGGGCACCGTTTTTTGCATTTTTAACTTGCATCTTTTTTGGAGGTAAATTAAAAAATTCGGAGGCTAATTTTTTAACGGCATAACGGCCAGCAAGCCATTCGTTGGCCCTTTTTTCAACAGCAAAATGTTCATACTGTTTTAACTCTACTGTAGTTAAAAATATCTCTGCCCTTGGCACATCTGTTGTTTTTACAATAATGTAGCGATAATTCATAAACCCTCCTAACGGCTTATACCGCCGATTGTTTGAAGATCTTTAATTTCTGCCCATAAATCTAAATTCTTATCAAATATAAATGCATCAAAGGAACTTTTACCTTCTATAGTTTTGTCAATATATTTTGCATAGACATAAAGTTCCTTTGGAGTTCTTTGCCCTTGATGATAAAAATGTATTTTTGAAATATACTCGGGTAAAGTTGCATAACCTTCTACAGCGTAATCTCTGTAAGCACAAGCTTGGAACATAGCTTCAGTCAAAAGCGGAGCTGTTAACAAAGATGAAGTTTCTCCTTCAAATAAAGGTACTTCAGGTTCCTTATAAGCAGCCAAAACAGTATCTTTTTCAATTTTTAAAATACCGTCCAATACTTGCATGCTCTGCCCTTGAAAATAACCTTTATAGGTATCTTCCTTAGCCACCGCTGATGCCTCTGGGATTATGATATTGTTTTTAATCAAGTCCCAAGAACTTTCGAAATCTTTTAAATTTTCCGCAGTAATATGACAACGAGTATTACCCATCTTTATACCTTTACTGTTAATAAAATCCGATTCAACTTCGAAATTTGTTTTATTTTCCTCTTTAGCGGCTTTTATGCGAATTGTTATTGGATTCTGTCTTAAAAGCTTGATAGGTAAATAAAAGTGTACCCTTTCAAAACCGGAAGGTATTTGCCCGGTAAATTTTTTACCCAATTCACTTAAACATTCAAGGCCAAAAGTGGCCGCCAAGAACGGAACTTTATCAATACTGTAATCTTGTAAATATTGTTTATCTGCTGTAAAAGTTTTCTCCATTAAAATATTGCTGTCCGTCTTTTCTTTAAGTAGCCCGGCAAACGGATAAGACTCATTTTCATCTTGCGTTATTGGTTGCGTTATTACATCTTTCTGTTCAATTTCAACCTGTTTTTCTTCTTTTACTTCACTTTCAGCAGGAGCTTCTGTTTCCAGTTTTTCTTCTTTTTGTTCTTTCTGTTCTAGCGGCTGCACGTTTCCTTCTTTAGATTCCTCTTGCTCAACTTGTTGTTCTTCATTCGGCATTTCCGGTTTTTCTTCAGGCTTTACTTCTCTTTCAGTTTCTTCCTGCATGACTTCCATTTGTTCGTCATAATCAAAACGAAGCTGTTTATCACAATCCAAATCTCCTAAAACATCAGTCAGTAACACTTCGGGTGTTTTGCCTTGTAAAACTTCATCTAAAACCAAATCTAGGCAAAGTTCCTTAGTCAAAATTTTGGCATTTTCTTTTCTAAGTATGCCTTCCTCAAAAATAGGAGTTGCAATACTTAAAGCTCTAAAACCACTATTACTGAGTATATAAGCAAGTTGCGTTAAATAGAAATCAGAACTTGCTTTTTCACTTTGATTTGCATACCCGAATTTACTTGAAATATTAGTGTTGAAAAGATAAACCCCGCCATCTTTAACAAAATTAAAAGCCAAGAAATTAGAAACGGCATTAGCATTACAATCAAAATCTTTATGATTTAAGTCTGCCAAATGGAATAATCCATCAACCCTGCCAAAACGATTCCTTATTTTTGAAATTGTTTCTTTTAATTTAACAGCATTAGAGAAATCGGTACTGAAATATTCCGCCTCACAATTATGTGCTTCAAGTTTTTGTAAATTCTTAAAAATAGTTATTGAATTATCTATTCTTGCTAAATACTCATTTACCAAATCTTCGGTAATATTTGCATCTTGCTCTTTTAGCCGTTTGGTTAACTTTTCTTTTTCCTCTTTAAGTTCATCTTGGGTCAAAGTAGCATAATAAGAGGCGTTATCAAGCAGTTCCTCTTCTCCGATTAAAACTAAACGAGCTTTAAATTTTTCGGCAATTTTTAAAGCAAGGTTTGCCCCCATACCTGTTCCGGCACCTGTAAGAGCCAGGGTTTTACCTTCCAAAGAAATAGCATTACCTTCTGCCAATTTATAGGGCAAATAAAATACCGTGTGCCTGCTGTCATTATCATAACCAACTAAACAGCGGCCATCCCCTTTCAAAATTTCATATATGGTTTTTTGTGCCATTACTTCAGCAGTTGTAGATTTATTGAAAGCAATAATTTTATTCAAAATGTCAAAATTATCGTAAAGCTCTTTTTTTATACACAAGGCTGTCCCTAAAACAGTTCCGTTGGTCGGGTTATCTTTGCTGACAAAAGGTATTCCTTCTTCATTTTCAAAAACTGTTGCAAGGAAAGTATCTGCATTTGTTTTGTCTTTTAAATCTTTTTCAAATATTTTTACGGCAAGTTTTAAAGGCCTTAAATATTCTTCCGCTTCTGCAGCTGGGCTTTGTTTTTTGTCGTATTTTTTAAGTGAGCAAGGTAGCAAATAAACTATACCTTGCACGGGATACTCATTTTCTTTAGCGAAAGTTTCCAAAGCGGTTTGAGTTTCTTCTAAAGACTCCCAAGAAGTCATACTGACATTTTTGCCCCTGGTCTTTAACTTAGTAAAGATATGTGTTTTAAGGCCTTCCATTTTAAAAGCATCATTATATGCCTTTGTAAGTGAAGCATTATCTGAGAATATTAAAATCGTTCTTTTAGGAGATAAATTGCGTTTGGCTTCTTCAAAAATCGGTGCATCAGCCAGACCTGGCAAAAAGCGGTATTTAGTATTTTCCTGCTTTGCTTCAGTTTCTGATGTTTTAGAGGTTTCTTCCTCTTGAACCGGTGCCTCTTCTTGTTTAGGTTCTTGTTCTACTTCCTGATTAACCTCTTGTTGCTGAATCTCTTGTTTAGGCTCTGCCTTTTCCGGTTCTTGTTCTTCTGGTTTGGGGAAAGGGTCTTCTGCTTTGGCAGAAGGGGTTTCTTTCTCTTGTTTAGGGGAATTATTTTCTTTGCTTGTGTTTGACATGATGTAGTTGATACAATGCCTTATCGTCGGGTAATCTTTTAATACCAAAGCGGAATTTGAAGCAATACCGTATTTTTCCTGAAGTAAAATTAACATTTCAGCTTGCTTGACTGTATCAATACCGAGTTCGGCTTCCATATCAACATCAAGTTCAAGCATATCTTCAGGGTAACCTGTTTTTTGGGAAATTAAGGTAATAACTTCTTTAGTTATGGTTGCTTCATCTAAAGGTTTAATTTCCGGTTTCGGTTCCGTCTTTGGCTCGGGTTTTACTTCAGCAGCAGTTTCTTTTTTAGGTTCTTCCTGTTTTTGGGTTTCTTGTTTGGCTGCTGAAGAAACTACACCCAACTTTTCCTGCAAAGTTTTGAGTAAAGCCGCAGCCTGTTCTTGGGTTAAATTTAAGGAACAATTAATATTTTCTAAAACTATATTACCGGCAGTTACATTTGTTTTTACGGGGACTGTAACCGTTTCGGCTTTCCTCGGCATAACTGCATTAACGAAAGCAGGGTTATATAAAGTTTCGGATTTTTCCAAATCGGTCTTGCTCCAGTCAACTTCAATACCGGCGGCAGCCAAATTAGCCATTAAATCATTAAACTCCGTTATACCGCCGCGTTTGGGGTGGTTTGAAGCAAGCACGCGGATATCTTTTTTACCTTCCAAAGTATTTGTTACAAAGGCACTCAAAATGCGTTTTGGGCCAACTTCAATAAACAAACGCACGCCGCGTTGATAAGCAAGTTCAACTTGTTTTATCCACTCAACGGAACTCATGATTTGTTCAACCATGGTATCTTTAATTGCTTGAATATCGTTAGGGTAAAAATCTGCTGAAACATTTGAAGTTATCGGCAAAACAGGGGCGTTAAAATGTAAAGTATCTAAAAACTTTCTGTAACCTTCTGCTGCCGGGCGAACAATGGCGGAGTGAAAAGCATGGGAAACAGGTATAACAACTGCCTGCATGCCCATATTGTTAAACATATTTACGGCATCATCTACTGATTTTGATTCCCCGGCAATAACAGTTTGAGTAGGGCAATTTTTATTTGCGACGGCAACATAACCGCTGATTTTTTTGAGTTCCGGTTCAACTTTATCGGCACTTGCGGCGACTGCTGCCATCTTACCATTATCTTTGGTGTTTAAACCTGCCATGGCACTGCCGCGCATGGTAACTGCTTTTAAAGCATCTTCAAAAGATAAAATACCGGCGGCAACTGCGGCACCGTATTCACCTAAACTGTGGCCCATGGTTACGTCGGGTTTAATACCGAATTGATACAGAAGGCGCATCATCGCAACATTGGCGGTTAAAATTGCAGGCTGGGTGATTTCGGTTCTTTTAATGCCTTCTTCACGTTCTTTAAGTTTCTCTTTATCTTCGCCGGGTTTGGACCAAATAACTTCGGTTAAAGAAACGCCGGCAAGTTTCATGGAAATATTATCGGCTTCTTCAAAAGTATCGCGCACGATTTTATATTTGCTTGCCAAATCTTTCATCATGTCCACATATTGTGCGCCTTGACCGGGGAACATAAAACAAACTTTCGGTTTTTGTGTTGTAGGGTGGAAAGGGTAAATACCTTTCATCTTGAGGTATAAAGACTGTTCTTCCCAAACATTTGAACCGGCGGCAATTTTCAAGAAATATGCAATTTTTGTTTTAAGTTTTGCGGTATCTTCCGCGTTTATTGAGACGGCATATTGCGCGCGCGGTGCCGTGTGGTTTTTGTAAGCTTGTTTAACCAAATAAAATTTATCGTCAGTAATCTCCCTTGAAATTTTATTGAGTAAGTCAAAAAGTTCTTCTCTTGTAGGGGCGGAAAATATTAGCATGTCACCAAGTAACTTTTCTTGTTCCACTAATAATTGATAATTCATTTTATCCTCCGATTTAGTTTGGGGTAAAGTTTGTATTTGTTTGGTTTCTTGTGTTAGGACTTCATTACCGTAAGTATGGTTTGCGTCATATTCTTCTAAAGTTGCATGGGCATTTGTACCGCCGAAACCAAAGGCGGAAACATTGGCCCTTCTAAAATTTTTAGTTTCCCAAGGGCGTGCTTGGATGTTTACCTTAAAAGGTGAATTTTGCCAATCAATATTTTTGCTGGGTTCGGTAAAGTTTATTGACGGCGGCAAAATTTTATTATGCAAAGCCAAAGCGGTTTTTATTAAAGAGGCCATACCCGCATTTGCCTTTGTATGCCCGATTTGTGATTTAACGGAACCGAGGGCAATTTCGGTCTTTACGTCTTTAAAAATTTCATTTAAGGCAGCCATTTCGGCACTGTCGCCGACTTTGGTGGCTGTACCATGTGCTTCCATTAAGCCAATGTCTTTGGGGCCGTACTCAAGGCCTTCAAAAGCATTTCGTACCGCAAGCTTTTGGCCTTCGGGGTTTGGTGCGGTAATGCCTTTACCTTTACCGTCGCTTGAAAGACCGACTGAGCGGACAACCGCATAAATTTTATCGCCGTCTTTTTTGGCCTTGCTTAAAGGTTTTAACAAGACTGCGCCGGCACCTTCACCCATAACAAAACCGTTGGCTTTATCGTCAAAGGGCCTACTGCCGTCGGCAGACAAAGCACCTATTTTGGCAAATTTAACATATTGGCTTGGTGCCATCATGGCATCACTTGCGACGCATAACATCATGTCACATTTATCAAGCCATAAAGCGTCTAAAGAGCAAGCAAGGGCAAGCAAGGAACTTGCGCAAGCGGCATCTATTGAAAAACTCGGCCCACGTAAATTAAAGACATTTGCAATACGGCCGGAAATTACGTTCGGCAGTTGCCCTGCCATAGTGTCTTCGGTAGTCAAAGGAAGAACTTTGTTTAAACCTTCACGTGTGGTATTTACTAATTCTTCGCTTTGCGCGGAATTTAAAGTTTTATAAGTTTCGGAATTTTTTAAAGATTCCCAGATAAGCGGCTCATAAATACGCATGTCAGAATATTCATTTGTAGGGCCACCTGCGGAATTCGCCGCAATTACGCCAACGCGGGCGCGGTCAAATTCTTTTTTATTATAACCGCTGTCTTCAAGCGCTTGAGCGGCAACATCCAAAGCATATTGTTGGGAAGGATCAAGTTGCTTACCGACGGCCGGCGGTATCCTGTATTTGATAGAATTAAATTTATAATCTTTTAAAAATGCACCGATTTTGGAATAGGTTTTGCCTTCTTCAGCGTGGTCTGCTGAATAATAGAGTTTAGCGTCCCACACAGTTGGCGGAACTCCAGTTATTGAGTTTTTACCTGTAATGATATTTTGCCAAAATTCTTCTTTATTGTTAGCATCCGGTAAGAGTGCGCCGATACCGATGATGGCTATTGGTTCATTAGACATAGTGACTCCCACATATATACATATATATATGATATCATACTATTAGGCCATTTGGCAAATAGGTATTTTATAGGTTTTGACGAATTATGTTGATTAGTGTGCATGTTCTTGCAAATTTAAGTGCTTTTTAACTTTTCTGCTCCTAAAGTACCGATACGTCGCTTACGCTCCTCTACTTCGCGGTACTCGTCGTTGCAGTAAAAATTAAAAATCATCTTAAATTTGCTGCGTCGCACAAAATGTTCACATACGCTATGGCTCTAAACTCTAAAATTCTCGTGAACTTTCCTCAAAAATAATGGCCGGATGTGGTTACACGGTTTGGTTTTGTTTTATTACTTTGCACCGGCGGCTTTGAGAAGTTTAACTATTTCAGTATATTCTGCTTTCTGCGCCATTTGTAAAAGAGTTTCATTATTAAATTTTATATTTACATCAGCACCGGATTTTAATAAAAATTCAACCATTTCGGTATTTTCTGTATATGTAGCATATAACAATGGTGTTTGTCCTTCTTTGCTAATCATATTTACATCAGCCCCTGCATTTATCAATACTTTTGCAACTGCATCCTTGTCATCACATATTCCAACTCCACAAGGAGATACGGCATATGCCAACGCACTTTTTTTATTTTTATCTACAGTATTTGCATTTACCCCAGATTTTAAAAGCGTTTTTACCGTTTCTAACATACCTGCATCGCTGGCAGTTAATAATAATTCTTCACCTACTTTGCCTTCAATATTTATTCCAGAATCCCAAATGGTTTTTGCTATTTTGGGAAAGTCTCCATCAACAGCAGCTTTCCAAGCTTCTGCTTTATCTTTTGCCCCAGCAGCCAATAATAATTCAACTATCCTAAGTTTATTTTGTTCATCATATTCTGAAGAGCCTTCCATGGCTATACAGGACCACACTAATGCTGTTTTTCCTTCTTTATCCTTAGCGTTTATATCGGCTTTAACTTTAAGAATTTTTTCTATATCATCTGCCTCTCCTACGAAACCAGCACTCATTAAAGCTGTTATGCCTTGCTTATTTGCTATATTAACATTTATTCCAGCATTCAATAATAAATTTAACACTTGATTATATTTTTCCTCTACATAAGGAACAGGATAATCTACTTGATATAGATTTATTAAAGCGGTATCTCCCCAATTATCTGTTGCATTTACATTTGCACCTGCTTTTAATAATTGTTCAACTGCAAAAGCAAAACCGCGCCTTGCTGCAATATTTAAGAGAGGTTCACCATTTTCTATTTTTTGGTTAGGATCTGCTTTTTCATGTTTTAACAAGTAAACTATTGCCTTTTTATCGTCATTTTTTATAGCATCTTCTAATGTCGCGGAATTTCCTTTTTCAAGCACAACATTTTCTTTTTGATTAGGCAATATCTCCTTATTTTCATCTTTATTACAACCAGATAAAGTTAATAAACCCGCTAGTAAGAATAAAACGGGTAAAATATTTTTGTTTAATCTTTTCATATAAATCTCCTTTTTTTATTTTTCTTCTTCAAAATCGATTTCGGGGAGTTGTTTGGAACTCTTGGCACCTAACTCTTCAAGTTTCTTGACTTGGGAAAGTATCCCCCCCTTCCCATCAAAAGTACGGCGGGCGTCTTCATAGTGGTTCAAGGCGGCATTTAAACTGCCTTTCACTTGCCCCATATTTGTGCTGAAACTTGAAACCTTTTCATGCAAAATTCTGCCGATTTTCAAAATTTCTTCCGTATGTTTTTGGGCAAGGTAAATATTCCATAATTGTTCTATCGTTTTTAAAATAGGTATCAAAGATGATGCGGTTGCCACCATAACTTTTTTGCCGCTTGCAAAAATGCCGAGGTCCTTTTGATATTCCAAAGCACACAAATAGGCCATTTCTATCGGCACATACATTATTACAAAATCAGGCGTATGTTTGTAAATTTCTTTTAATTCCTGATACTTTTTCTTTGACAACTCTTCAATTTGATTTTTTAAGGCTTTTATGTGTTCCGCTAAAAATTGTTTGCTTTTTACCGGATCCTTTTCATTAACATAATTATTGTACGCAGTTAAAACCATTTTACAATCAACTACCAAATATCTGTTGTCCGGCATATTGATAATAAAATCGGGGCGCAATTTCGTTTCTTTATCAGTGTTTTGTTTTGTGTAATGTACACCTTCTTTTAAACCGCAACTTTCAAGCAATTGTTCAAGCAACATTTCGCCGAAATCACCTTGCTTTTTATTGTTTTTTAAGGCGTTGGCAAGGTTTGATGCCTCTTTTTGTAAATTCTCGTTTAAGTGTTCCATAGTTGCAAGTTTTTCTTGCAAATAATTTAGATTTTTTGAAAGCGGTTCTATACCTTTATTTTGTAATTCTTCTGTTTTTTGCGTGAGCAAATTTGATGCGATTTCTTTAAATTTACCTTCGGCAATTTTTTGCATATTATCAAAAATTATTTTTTGTTGTTCCTGCGTTTGCTTTTGCAATTTATTTTCCGCTTCCGCTTTTACTTTTTCTTTTTCCGCTTCATTTAATTGTGCATATAATTCCTGTGTTTTTAATTCAAGGTCTTTATTTTTTTCGTTTAATTCTTTGATTAATTTTATTTTAGAAAAAAATTCATAACCTATGATACCGGCAATAATAACAACTAAAATTATAATATAGATTTCCATAAAAACTCCTAAAAGGTATTTACTCCATTTTAGCAAATTATATAAGTTAAGACCATTTTATATAAAAAATTTGGCAAGCGCTTAAATAAATTGTAAAATATATAAGTAGACAATTTAAGTTGGAGAGGTGGCCGAGCGGTTTAAGGCGTTAGTCTTGAAAACTAATATACGGGAAACTGTATCGAGGGTTCGAATCCCTCCCTCTCCGAAAAAATTTACCCTCCTTTATGGAGGGTTAATTTTTTTGGATGGAGCGATACCAACTGCTTGGCATCGCGTCGGGATTCGAAGCCCGCAGCCATATCCGAGTTTGAGCGCGAGCCATTTAGGCGAGCACGAAAGGCGAGGATGGCGAGGGCCGGGGTGGAGGAAAATACCGCCAGGAATTTTACCGTAACCCGAATCTCCCTCCCTCTCCGAAAATTTGAAACCCCGCTAAATGCGGGGTTTTGAATTTTCCGAGAGTGGAGTGAAGCAAACTGCTTTGCTTCACGTAGGAATTCGAAGGGCGGAGCGATGTTTTTGTTTGAAGCACAAAGTGCTGAAAGGCAAAAACCGCGAGCCCGGGCCCTGTAGCATTTTCCGTAAGGAAAATGACGGAAGGGCGAATCTTCCTCCCTCTCCGAAAAAATTTACTCTCCTAGTCCAATATTTATTTTATATAATAGAATTATCAGTAAAATTTATTTTATGAGGTAACACTTTATGTATAATAATGAAGCTAGGAATTTTGCAAAACAAATTCTTTTATGTGTTTCAATAAGTTGGTGGCTTACCAGTATAACACTTGTTGTATCTAAAATTTTCTTTTCATTACCTTCTGAACTAAAAATTATAATATCAATATTGTGCATATTTGGAGGAATACCACCTCTGATTTCATTAATATTAATAAATAAGCTATCAAATAAAAATAAATTTACGAATTATGAATCACAACTACCTAATCAAAAATCAATCAATAGAGGTCCTGTTCCCAAAATACTAAAGATAATAATGCCGATTATAGCATTGATATCAGCTCCAATTGTCGTTTCAATTTTGATATACGCTTCTCAATTAGATTAAAATAGTACAAACTATTTTCATTTAATAAACCCAAACCGATCACTCAAGTCTAGCAAGTATTTTTGAGGAAATTTTGATTTTTACTGCGACGAAGAGTACCAAGAAGAACGTGGAGCGAAGCGACATCTCGGTACTTTAGGAGCAGAAAAATCAAAATTTACCAAAAAGACTCCGCTAGCAAAAAATAATAACTGCCTACTTCCTATTTATTTGCATTGAACTTAAATAAATTATATAATCTTTTATATGTTACCAACATACAGACCAAACAAATCAAAACGCGCTAAAACCATCGGTTTTAGGGCAAAAATGGCCACAAAAGGTGGCAGAAAAGTACTCAGCGCCAGACGTGCAAAAGGGCGCAAAGAGTTGATTCGCAAGTAATTGTGAAAAGTCACGGCTTGCCTAAGAGCGAAAGAATTTATTTGAAGGAAGATTTCAAAGATATCTTCTCAACCGGAAAAAAGGTTCAAATAAAGGGTTTTACTTTTTGGTGCAAGCCAAATTTGGGGCGAGCGTCAAAACCCCAAATCGGAATAATTGTTTCAAAAAAGTTGGGTTCGGCGGTTGAAAGAAACCGCTGTAAACGACTTATTAGGGAAGCTTTTAGGTTAAATAAACATTTACTAAAAAACGCCGCTATCCTAATTTATCCGAAAGAGAAGGAACTTTTACCTTCCCTGCAAGCGGCTACAAAAGCCCTTTTAGCTTTAGCTGAAAAGGCCGGTATAAAAGAAGAGTGTAAGGGCCCAAATATTCCTTAACCTTACCCTTCTAGAGATTTTTGAAGATGGCAAAAAATTTATTGCTTAAATTGATGGGGTTTTGTATCAAGTTCATAAGGCCTTTTTTGGGGCCAAGCGGTGTGTGCCGTTTTACGCCCACTTGCTCTGCTTATGCCTTAGAAGCAGTAAATAAATATGGTTGTATCAAAGGGTTGTTTTTAGCAACTAAGCGCCTGCTTAGGTGCCACCCTTTTTGTGACGGCGGATACGACCCTGTACCATAAGTAAAGTTTATTTTTCCTAAAGCTCGGGAGAGCTTAATGGATAAAAACTTTTTCATCGCGCTAGCTGCGGCTGTGCTGGTGTTCCTTGGGTATAATACCTTTACTACACAAAAACAAATAGAAACTAAACAAAAAGAACTCGCACAACAAGTTAATATAACCGAAGCAAAGCAAGAAAATATTAAACTTCAACAACAGAATTCTGTTTCACTTACCACTGCAAAAAAACAGGAAACAGAAAAATTATTTACGGTTGAGACCGAACACGCAAAAATTATTTTCACTTCTAAAGGTGCTGCAATTAAAGATTTTGTTTACAGGGATTTTGATACTGACCTTAATTTAACACCTTTCGGTAATGAAGGTTATTTCGCAACTTTACCAGATGTTTATTTTGAAGAAGCACCTACGCAAAACGGTGCGGATATTGCTTTTAAAACTAAACTTGCCGACGGTGTATTTTTAGTAAAAAGTTACACAATAAACAAAGAACAGGGCTTAAATAAACTTGAAATGAGTTTTAAAAATGAAAGAGCAGAAGAATTAAACCTATCAGATTTATACTTAAATATGGGCCCGGGCTTAAACACGGTTAAAAGTGAAATCAGCGATAACGCTGTTAACTTACGTGCTTTTTGTACAAGACAAGAAAGCGGCAAAAAGAATATTTCCGTCAATAATTTAAAGGAAAAAACTTTTATAAAACCAAACTTATTAAAGGAAACCTGTGACGGTTGGAAATGGGCCGGTATTGATAATCGCTATTTCTTAACCGCCTTAATTCCGACAAATTGGAAAGGTGTCGCCGACGGTTTTAAATACAGCAAACATTTTATGTATGAAACGCCTTCCTTCTTTGGGCTTTTTGGGAAATCACGTGCAGAAGGACCTGATTTGAAAATATTAGTCCCAGCCGTATTACCTGCCAATCAGACTGTTACTTACAGTTCGGATTTTTATATCGGGCCTAAAGATCTAAAACTGCTTGATAGTTTACCTTATGATTTACAACGTTCCATACAATTTGGTTTTTTTGGGCAACTCGGTAAATGGATGAGAAATATACTTGAGTGGTTAAACAAATATACACATAACTATGGTTTTGCAATTATTTTAATGACTTTCCTAATTCAAATAATAATGTTCCCGCTCACTTATAAACAGCTTAAATCCGCAGCCGTAATGCAACGCATACAACCGCAAATGAAAGTGATACAAGACAAGTATAAAAGTGACCCTATGCGCGCACAACAGGAAATGATGCTCCTGTACAAAAAATACGGAGCAAACCCTTTAAGCGGTTGCTTACCTTTATTTATACAAATGCCGATTTTTATCGCGTTATTTAATGCTTTAAGAACATCTTGGGCTTTGCACGGTTCACCGTTCATTTGGTGGATTACGGACTTATCTGCCAAAGACCCTTATTATGTTCTTCCGATTTTGATGGGTGTAATAATGTTTATCCAACAAAAAATTACAATGCCTGAAAACATGACTAAAGATAACCCCTCCATGGCGATGATGAAGTGGATGCCTATTTTTATGACAGTTATCTTCTTAAACTTCCCGGCAGGGCTCACGCTTTATTGGTTTATCAGTAATTGTATTAGTTTTGTAGTGAATCTAGTTTTAAAGAGGAAATTAGCCGCAATTTAGGGCAAAAAAGGAGATGTTTTATGGCAAGAAGACAAGTTATTTCAACAGGAAAAGATGTAGCTTCAGCAGTAATTCGTGGTTTAAATGAACTTGGCCGCCGCCGCGATCAAGTTGATGTTACGATTCTTCAAAAACCTACAAAAGGTTTTTTAGGAATCGGTGCAAAAAAAGCAAGAGTGCAAATTGTGGAAAAAGCATGGGATTCTGAACACTCAACACCGATGAGAACCGGCATCCGCAAACGCTCAAGTATTTCTTACAAGTCAAATAAAAAATCACGCCGCACACGCCGCCCGCGCCATTTGGTGGAAAAAACGGTTACGATGCGTGAACCTAAAGCAAACGAAACACAAAAATTACCATCTATGGAAATTCAAAATGCAATTATCCCGGACAACATAAAACAACCGATGGAAGATGCAAAAAATGCTTTAAGCGAAATGCTCGGGAAAATGGGTGTAAAAGTCAGCAATTTAAATACTTGGTGGGATGCAAAACAAGAACGTATTTTACTTACCTTTGATTGTGACTATCCTGCTTTAGTTATCGGTAAAGAAGCAAAGACTTTACAATCTATACAGTATCTTATTACCTTAATGATAAGCAGGAATTTTAACTCTCCTATTTCAGTAGTTGCAGATACACAAAACTATTGGAATAAACTCGAGGAAAAAATTAATAAAGATATTTCTTATGCTTTAACTACAATAAGACGCAATAAAAGGCCATATCGCTTCCGCCCGATGTCTGCACAAATGCGCAGATATATTCACCATTATTTGGCAGCGGAACAAGATATAATCACAGTTTCCGAAGGTGAAGGTAAATGGCGCAAGGTAGTTATCAAAATTACAAAACCGGAAGACAAAGCAACACAAAATACTACCCCTATCGCTACAGAACAAAAAGAAACTGTACCTACACAGGTTGAGACACAAAATAATGAAACACAAGGACAAAAACCTGAACAAGATGCTTGTGTTTTAACAGCTGAAAGCACAAATTGCCCCACTGAGAATTCAGCAACAACAAATCCGGAAACGATAATAGAAATTAAACAGGAAGAAAACACTGTATCCGTTACCGAAGAAGTAAAATAAAATTAAACACTTAACAAAACCCCCACAAATTTCTGTGGGGGTTTTTGCTTGATAAGAGACTCTCTAAATGATAAACTATATCTATGAAGAAGATATTATTTTTGACGACTTTAATTACTCTTGCAGCCTGTGGGCCAAGGCAAGAAAATAATTCCCAAGAACCGTTGGTTTATAGTAATTCATCGGTCTTGGCTTATGTTGATAATCAACCTATAACCCAAGCAGATTTTGACAAAGCAGCAAATAATTTAGATGACAACTTTAAAAAATTTGTTACTACAAAAAGCGGACGGGCAAATTTCCTTTCCTTTTTAATTAGCGAGAAATTACTTTTGTTAGATGCAAAAAATCGCGATATTGATTCCACACCCGAATATCAAGCTGAAATTAAAGCTTTGGAAGAAGCTCAAAAAAATGCTCTTGAAACAGCTAAGAATTTTGCATTAAGACGCAATTTGCTTGAGAATCTGGCACAAGATGGTATACTTGGTGTAAGCGAAAGTGAAATAAAGGAATACTATAAAAAATATCCTTACGAAATAACCATTAAACAATTTATTATTTCAGATTCGCAAAAAGCCGCTGAAGTAATGAAGCAGATGAGAAATGTCCGATCCACCTCAAAATTTGCTGAGTTCGCAAGACAGTTTTCGGATGAACCTCTATCTAAAAAAAGCGGCGGTGATATGCCTCCTTTTATACCTGGCGAATATTTACCGCAAATTGAAGTTCCTGCTGCAAACTCCAGATTAATGGAAGTACAAGGTTTTATAACTACGGCACAAGGCAATCATATCTTCATGAAAGTATCCGAAAAACGCCTTACCTATGATGAGGCTAAAAATAGAATCAAAATGATTATTGAAAATCAAAAACTTGATTCATACCTAAACTCTTTAAATAAAAAGTATAATATAAGTATAGTAAAGGAGGAAACAAAATGAAAATGAATAAACTATTAATTATGCCGGCAGTTTTGCTGATGGGTGCAACTTTGGCAAGTGCTAAAGTCGTAGATTCAAATGTTGCAACAGTAAACGGCCAGGCAATTTTAAGTTCCCAATACAATAAAATGGTGAACGCAATTCTTGAAGGGTACAAAGCAAAGAATCCGCAAATTTTGCAAGATCCGCAAAATGTAGCCGCAATAAAACAACAAGTCTTGAATGATCTTATTACCGACTCCCTTTTAACACAAAATGCAAAAAAAGAAGGTATTAAGGTTAAAGACAGTGAACTGGCCGACGCTGTAAAAGAAATTAAAGGCCGCTTTACCATTGACCCGTTAACCGGTCAAAGAATAACGGACCAAAAACAAATTGATGCAGCTTTCAATGCCGAACTTAAAAAAGAAGATTTAACTTACCAACAATTTGAGGCCAAAATCAAAGACCAAATTGCCGTAAGGAAACTTATTGATAATGTGGTAAACAGTAAAGTTACCCCCCCGACAAAAGAACAAGTTAAATCCTTATATGACGACGTCATCTTAGTGATGTCAGGTGATGAACAAAAAATTAAAGCTTTGCCTAAAAACCGCCTTGAACAAGCTGTTCCTTTAGCGGCGAAGTTAAACCAACTTACAGCAGAACAAATAAAAATTTCTCCGGTATTCATAAAATTTAAAGATAATACTCCTGCGTCAATTAAAAATGCCGAAGATAATGCTAAAACAGTTAGAGCAAAAATCAAAAAAGGCGACGAAACAATGGTTAAAATCATTGAATCATATTCTGACGATAAAACCCCCCTCCAAACAGGTGGCGAAATGATTTTAATCAAAGGCGTTATGCCCAAAGATTTTGATGACCAAGTATTTTCAGTCAAAGTCGGTGATGTAAGCAAGCCGATTAAAACTGACAATGGCTACTACGTAATCAAAGTTCAAGAGAAAAAAGCAAAACGCGATTTCACTTTTGAACAGGTTGCACCTGATATGGGGCAATATTTAGCAGCCATAAAAATGCAGGAAGAAATGAACTCTTACTTAAATAATTTGAAAGAAAAATCAAAAATTAAAGTAATGATTAAATTTGACGAACCTGCAAAAGAAGCTGCAAAAAAAGAAACAAAATAGTTTTAAAAGCGCACCCACGTGGTGCGCTTTTTTTATGTAAAAATATGAAACATCTAATTATCACTTTAGGCGACCCTCTTGGAATTGGCCCGGAAGTCACTAAAAAAGCTTTAAAGGTATTTAAAAAACCTGCAAATACCCAAATAACTTTAATTGGAGCAAGTGCTAACGGTTTTACTAATTTTGATAATTTTATAGAGGTAAAAAGTAAATACATACATCCACAAAAACCGGGGCCTTCAAAATACGGTGCTGATATTTCTTTTAAGGCTTTAAAGGAAGCAATAAAAATTTGTTTAAAAAATAAAAATGCACGCCTGATAACTGCACCGATTTCAAAAGAAGCTTGGGCCAAAATAGGTATAAAATTTACCGGGCATACCGAGGTTTTAAAACATTATGCCGCTAAAGGTAAAGAAGTTTTAATGCTATTTAATGCCGGCAAAATAAATACTGCTTTAGCAACAGAACATTTAGCCTTAAAAGATGTTTCAAAACTTTTAAATAAAGCAAAACTTGAACCGAAAATAAAATTATTTTCCGAATTTTTAGGCAATAAGAAAATTGTTGTTACCGCCTTAAATCCTCATGCAAGTGACGGTGGTAAAATAGGCCAAGAGGAAAATAAAATTATTATTCCGACTGTCAAAAACTTGCAAAAACAGGGTTTAAATATAATTGGGCCACTTCCTATTGACAGTGCATGGCAAAAACATTTATCTGGCAAATTTGACGGCATATTTTGCCTTTACCATGATACAGCTTTATTACCTTTAAAATTGGTTGCAAAAGTTCCGCCTGTTCACATCACTTACGGGCTTAAATTTTTGCGTGTTTCCCCCGTGCATGGAACAGCTTTTGATATAGCCGGCAAAAATATCGCCGATTCAAGCAGTATGCTTGCCACCCTAAAGTTTGCAGTAAATTATAAATAGGTTCGAGTCCTGACGGAAAGCAAGCAACGAGGCGCTGTGCCCTCACAGTTACCTTCCTGCAGAAGGCATTTAAAAAGCCCTAGCAAATACTAGGGCTTTTTAAATGGCTCCTCGGACAGGACTCGAACCTGTAACCTATCGGTTAACAGCCGATCGCTCCACCATTGAGCTACCGAGGAATCTATATATATTATATAACAAAAAGAGTAAGTTGTAAATAACCTTTTTATTTGCTATATTTATGTGGGGATTTCCGTCATTAAAATTTATTATATCATTTATGGATTATCTTTTTAATGTCGACGATTTTCAAAAGGAAAAACCTGCCCCCCACACTAAAGACAAGTTCGAACAAGAAAAACGAAATTTCTTATCTGCTTTACTTGAGGCAGATACACTAACCGAAGCTCTTGAAAATTCCGCACTCCCCAAAAACCTGCTTTTCACTTTTTTGTTTGATGATAAAAAATTCTTAAAACAATTTGATAAAATCATAAATTTAAAACTCGAAATCGCTTTGGTTGATACTGCCTTAAAAGCAAAAGCAGCCAACATTTTATCTTTTTCCCTCATGAGCAGACTACCAAATAAATATAATAAAAACAAGAAAGATCTCTCTAAAGACTTAGCGGAACCGCAAATCACAAAAATTATTTATGACGAGCAAAACGAAGATTATCAAAGTTAGTAAAGTCTTCAAGCAAACTTTCAAAGCAAACACTACTACTGTTATAAATGTAGGCGGTGCCAGAAGCGGTAAAAGTTATGCAATGGCGCAACTTTTGATTTATAAAGCCGTAAATGAAATTTGCCAAATTGCGGTAACACGCAAAACCATGCCAGCCTTGAAAATGACTGCCATGCGCCTTATTTTAAACCTTTTAAAAGATTATAATTTGTTTACTCCCAACTGCCTAAATAAGACGGAAAACACTTACAAAATGGGGCGCTCAATGTTCCAATTTTTCTCTTTAGATGATCCGGAAAAAATAAAGTCTTCCGAATTTAATTATATTTGGCTTGAGGAAGCAACAGAATTTACTTATCAAGATTACGGCGTCCTTTTAACACGTTTAAGTGCGCCGATAATTAACGGTAAACATAATCAAATTTTTTTAACTTTAAACCCTACCGACATAAACAGTTGGATATATAAAAAACTCTTTACGCAAAAAGATATTACCGTCATAAAAAGCACATATAAAGACAATAATTTTTTACAAAAAAGTTATATAAACACTTTGCTTTCTCTAAAAAATTATGACGAAAATGCTTATAAAGTTTTTGCACTCGGCGAATGGGGCGCAAGCGAAAAAATTATATATAAAAATTGGTCTTTAGTAGACGATTTACCGCAAAACCCTAGTGAAATTTTTTATGGGTTAGACTTTGGTTTTAATAATCCGACGGCTTTGGTGCAAGTTTCGGTTTACGACGGTAAATTTTACGCCAAAGAAATTTTATATCAAAGCGGTTTGACGAATTCCGCTTTAATGGAAAAACTTAAAATTTTACTTAAAGGCCAAGAATCAAAAATCATTTATGCCGACGCCGCCGAACCAAACCGCATAGCGGAAATTGCCTCTAGCGGCTTAAATATTAAGCCGGCGCAAAAAAATGTTTTAAACGGAATAATGAGTGTTAAAAGTGATAATTTTTTTGTCACAAAATCTTCCTCAAATTTAATTAAGGAACTGCAAACATACTCCTGGAAAAGTGATGCAAACGGTAATATTTTGGAAGAGCCGGTAAAATTTAATGACCACTTGCTTGACGCTTTGCGCTATGCAATTTACACTTACAAAAACGAATTAAGCAAAAGCACCGCTGCCGAAATAAATTTTATTTAACTGTCATATTAATTTCTTATATTTTAAACGAAAGTGACCTTGACATTGTTTTTTTTTTTTTTCATAATATAGTAGTGTACTCCCAGAGGGAAATATTATTAAAATTAAAATAGGAGCATTTATGAAAAATATAAAAGGTTTTACATTAATTGAACTTTTAGTTGTTGTTTTAATTATCGGTATTTTGGCGGCTATTGCCTTGCCTCAATATCAAATTGCAGTAGAAAAATCTAGAGTCAGCGAAGCTATAACGAACATACGGTCTATTGTTAATGCAGTAGAAAGAAATATATTGGCACATGGTGAGGACGCCGGTGGTGAAATTATATTAAACCACGAAAATTGGGATACAGAATTAAGCGGCGGTACTTGGTACAGTGACACATTATATATAACCGATAATTTTATATATGACCTTCAAGACGGTAGCGGGCCGGATGCTATCCGTTGTAACGGTAAATGTGAATATACAGAAGATTACCTTGATAATGCAGTTTATGACATATTTGATTGTTATCCTTCAATGAATGGAGGAGAAAGCTGCCTTACTTGCTATGCTGAAAATGATAAAGGGCGGAGATTTTGCAAAGCCTTTGAAGGCCTTGGCATAGTAGACGACGGTTCAAACGATCCGGCGGAACATTAACGCGTAAATTTTACTTATATAATGCCTTGTTCCTAAGCAACCTGTGATAAGTAATAACAAACCTATGCACTTCGTCCCGAATTTCTTGAAGTAACCTTAAAGCAGGCGAGTTTTTAGGTAAACGTAAACTGTTTGAACGGTTTGGGAAAAATATTTCTTCTTCTTTTTTAGCTAGCGATACAACTTGAATATTAAAGCCTGCCTCTTTTATAGCCTGAGCGGCAAAATTAAGTTGCCCTTTACCGCCGTCAATTAAAAATAATTGAGGGCGTTTTTCTGGTGAAAGATTTTTTAACTGGTTTAAACGCCTTAAAACGCATTCTTTCATCATTAAAAAGTCATCTGCGCCGGTATCTTTCATTTGCGATTTAATTTTAAAACGTCTGTAATGCACTTTATACTTTTCCCCATCCACAAAACAAACCATAGCCCCAACAGCTTCCTTCCCAAATAAATGCGAATTATCAAAAGCCTCAATGTGATTTATCAAAACAGGCGATTTTAAAACGCGTGTAAGTTCTTTTAATTTAGCGGAAACGGCAAGTTTATGTTCAAGTTTATCTTCATTATATTTACTTACTTTTATACGCTCACCCATTTGTTCAAGCGCGGAAATTAAATCCCTACATCTGGCAGCTTCTTCATAATTTAAATTTTTTGAAGCTGTTTTCATTGCACTTTCAAGCTCGTGTTTTGCTTGTTTAAAGTTACCATCTAAAAATAATGCAACGCGGTTAACAATTTGCCTATAACCGTCGTAAGAAATTTTACTGCAAGGCGCACTACATTGGCCTGTATGATAATAAATACAACCCTGAATTTTATTTTCAGCAAGCGGTTTTTGGCGACTGAAACTATAACTGCACTGCCTAAGCGGTGCAAACCCCGAACGTCTTAAAAAATGTAAAAGTTGCTTAATATTATAAGCCTTGGGGTAAGGTCCGAAATATAAAGATTTATCTTTAATTTTTTTACGTATCAGCATTAAACGCGGATAATCTTCACCGACAGTTAATTTAAGGTAAGAATAACTTTTATCGTCTTTTAACATACTGTTAAAAAACGGCTGATATTGTTTAATTAATTTATTTTCGAGAAGCAGGGCATCACGTTCGCTTGCACAAACAACAAAATCAATTTGCGAAATTAAAGGCATTAAAGCGGCAATTTTCCAACCTCGTGTTTGTTCTTCATGACCGCTGAAATATTGCGCAACACGTTTTTTGATATTTATTGCTTTTCCGACATATAAAACTGCCCCCTGCTTATCCTTCATCAAATAGACTCCGGGGGCAGAGGGCAGTATCGATAAATTTAATTTACTTACTTGCAAATTATTTACCTGCCAAAACTTTAAAATCAGCAGGATCAGTTGAGCTCATTATGGCTTCATCATAAGTAAGTTTTTTATCTTTGTACAATTCATACAAGCATTGATTCATTGTATGCATACCTTCTTTAAAACATGTTTGCATGGTATGAATTAATTGCTCTGTTTTCTTATCGCGGATAACCGCCCTGACAGCATTGTTAGCAAGCAAAATTTCAGTTACCAAAACACGATGTGCGCCTAAAGTACTCTTTAGCAATTGTTGGGATATAACTGCTTCCAAAACGAAAGAGAGTTGCGAGCGTGCCTGACCTTGTTGTTCAGGAGGGAACAAATCGATAATACGGTTAATTGTTTGAACGGCATCACTTGTGTGAAGAGTACCGAAAACTAAATGGCCTGTTTCTGCTGCGTTCATAGCATTTTGGGCAGTTTCAAGGTCACGAATTTCGCCGATGAGAATGACATCCGGGTCCTGCCTTAAAACATATTTTAAAGCATTTGCATAACTGTTAGTATCTTGGCCGATTTCGCGTTGATTAACAATACTCTTTTTATGGGGATGTACATATTCTACCGGATCTTCGACGGTAACAATATGGCGGCTGTAAGTTTCGTTGATATAGTTTATCATACTGGCAAGAGTTGTGGATTTACCGGAACCTGTAGGACCGGTAACTAAGATTAACCCCTTAGATAAATGAACTAATTTATCTATTGCAGTAGGCAAATTAAGTTCCCTAAAATTTCTAAAGCCTTGCGGAATTTGCCTGATAACAACAGCAACATGCCCCATTTGTTTAAAAACGTTAACCCTCATACGTCCAAAACCTTTCATAGCAATAGCGAAATCTAACTCATTTGTTTGTTCATAACGACGTTTTTGGTCTTCACTCATAAAAGAATAAATTAACTGACGTACAGAATCGTGGGTTAACACCTCAAACGGAGTAGCATACAAATTACCCTCTATACGGAGTACCGGTGGTACACCAACCGTCATGTGCAAATCTGATGCACCTTTATCTCTCATTAAAGTAAACAACTCTTCCATTGATACCATCTTGAAACCCTCCTTTTACGCTAGTAAATCTAAAGTAATATTATTTAATGCCCCTGTAATCTTTTTTTGATCGACATCAACTCTAAAAAGATAAACGAAAGGCTCATTCCTAATTTTAGAAGCAAAAAATTCCACTATATAAACATTATCGGTAAACGGTTTAGCAGACCAAGTACTTTTATATTCGTTACCGTAAATATTTTGTAAATACTCACCAACGGTTTTACCCTTGTTTGTAAGTTTTGTATCTTTAACAATATTTATAACTTGTTCTTCTGTATTAACAGATTCAGATTGTAAAAGTTCTTCAGGCGCCACGACTTCACTAGAAGGTAATTTTTCTTCTTCGACTTCAGGGGTTATATCATCAGTATTTTCTTCAAAGACATTATTGTCATCTTGTACTTCAACAGCATTTGTTTCTTTAGAATTATCATCAGCATTTTCATTCATTACATTCCAAAATGCCATACACAATGCGATAGCCACAACCATTAGGACCAAAAAGGAGATAATAAACAATAGGTCATTAGATCTGCGCTTTTTTACTCTTCCATCACTAGAACTGATAATTTTATTGTTTGAGATATCCATCAGTTCTTTTTTCCCTTCCTGATCATTGTTGTTTTGGTCTCCGTCTGATTTGTTTTCATCAACATTTTTGATTCTTCTGCTCTTAGTTAAATCTTCCCCGTTTCCGTAGTCTTGAGTATTTAATGAATCTTTTTCAGTACCGATTAAGCTGTGGGCAGGTAAATCCTCAAGTAAATTATCTTCTTTATGGGCGATATTAAAAGTGTGGTCCTTAACATCATCAACTTCTTCTTCCGAATCTTTACTTTCATCGGAATTCGACAACTGATTCATAACCTCATTAAAAGAAATTTCTTGGCTCTCAGTATTAACTGTAGATGATTCATTGTCCGTATCTTCTAAAGGAGGTAAGGATTGAAAAATTTCTTCATCTTTTTGTCTACCGTAATCAGTGGACGGCACGCCGGAATCCACAAGATCAATTGTAGAATCTGTTTCTTTTATAGGAAATATTTCTTTTTGTAATGAGGCTTGAAATTCAGGATAACAAGAAGCGGGCTTCCATGCCGCCCCTTGTTCTGCCTTATCTTCCGGGCAAACCAGCAGATCATCGGAAAAACAATCCGCTTTAACTATTTCCTCAGCCTGTAAGGGACCGAGAATTTCTACTCCTTTTAAATATAAAAATTTCATATCTCCCCTAATACCTATAGTTTAGCAATATTTTAGCACATCTTGCAAGCGTTTTAAAACTAAATCTTTACCAAGGTATTCAAGCATCTTAAATAAAGTCGGGCCATTCGTCCTACCGGAAACTGCAACACGTAATGGATGAAACACCTGCCCGGTTTTTAAACCGCTTTCTTTTGCTTTTTGGCGGGCAATACTTTCCAAAGTTTCCGCTTTAAAATCAGGCGCATCTTTGTAACTATTGTACATAAGTTCTATTGCCTGTTTTGCGGTAGGTGCTTTGAAAACTTTATTTATTGCTTCTTCCTCATATTTAACGGGATTAAAGAAAAATTCAATTAACCCTGGTATTTCTTTTAAAGTTTTATATTTTTCCTGCTCAAGCAAAATTACTTTTGTTAAAGTTTCTTCATCGATACCTTTTGCAATACCTGCTTCATCAATGAAAGGTTTTGCGGCATCATATAATTCCTTCGGTGAAAGCTGGCGTATATAATCCCCGTTCATCCAAGTAAGTTTTACTGTATCAAAAACAGCCGGGCTTTTTTGACAACCGGCAATATCAAATTTTTGCTCAAGTTCACCTTTAGCAAAAATTTGTTGTGAGTCTGACGTACTCCAACCAAGCAAAGCTAAATAATTGATTAAAGCTTGCGGTAAAAACCCTTGCTTTTTATATTCCAAAACGCTGGTATCGCCATGGCGTTTGGAAAGTTTTGTACCGTCGGGTCCGTGAATCATTGAAAGATGTGCCATTATCGGATGTTCCCACCCAAGTGCTTTATAAATTTGGATTTGCGCAGGGGTGTTTGAAATATGGTCATCCCCCCTTATAACATGTGTCATACCCATTAAATGGTCATCAATAACACAAGCAAAATTATAAGTCGGGTAACCACTTGTTTTTTGAATGACAAGGTCATATAAATCTTTGTTTGCAAAACGTACTTCACCGCGGATTAAATCATGGAAAACAGTTTCGCCTTCCGTAGGCATTTTAAAACGGATAACATATTTTTTACCTTGTGCTTCAAATTCCGCTTGCTGTTCTTTTGTTAAATTGCGGCATTTTCCCGGATAGCGCGGCGGACGATGTTCTTTTGCTGCTTGTGCGCGCATTTCTTCAAGTTCTTCAGGTGTGCAATAACATTTGTAAGCAAGGCCCTTTTCTAAAAGATAATCAATATATTTTTTATATAAACCTTGGTCAGCACGTTCCGCCTGGAAATACGGAGAGTGTTCACCTTTAAAAGTTCCGTCTTGAAACGGGCCTTCATCCCATTTTAAACCGGCCCAAGTTAAACCTTCAAAAATCGCTTTTACTGATTCCTGAGTAGAACGTTCTTCGTCGGTATCCTCAATTCTTAAAATAAAAGTACCGCCTGTTTTTTTAGCAAATAAATAATTAAATAAAGCAGTTCTTAAACCGCCGATATGTAAATACCCTGTTGGGGATGGTGCGAAACGAACTCTTGTTTTCATAAAAAAATAAAACCTCTGTGCATTTAGTTTATAAATATATTATACTTTATTAAGAGGGATATTTTAAGGAGGTCTTATGCAAGTTAGAATTATTGCCACAGGCGGAACATTTGATAAAGAATATAATGAACTGACAGGGGAGTTATTTTTTAGAAAGACACATCTACCCGAAATCTTAAAAATGGGACGCTGCCATTTGCCTGTAAAAATAACAACTTTAATGATGAAAGACAGCCTTTTTATGACGGAAAAAGACAGAAAAGAAATTTTGAAAACCTGCCAAACAGTTAAAGAGAAATCTTTAGTTGTTACGCACGGAACCGATACTATGGAAAAAACCGCTATGTATCTTGGCCCAAGAATTAAGGATAAGACCGTAATCTTAACAGGAGCCATGATACCTTATAAATTCGGTTCTTCAGATGGTATTTTTAACTTGGCAAGCGCGATATCTTTTGCACAAGCCTTACCCTACGGTGTGTATGTAGCGATGAACGGAAAGTTATTTCACTTCAATGACGTAACAAAAAACAAAAAAATAGGTGTTTTTGAAAATAAAAAATAATATGTTTATTTTTGTCGCACTCTTAATTTTTTTAATGATGCACACCGTGGTAATTTTTTGGTTTTGCCAAAACACACCGGTGTTAACTTTGAACACTCTTGCAAAATTATTGCCGCTACTTCTTACTGCAGGATATATTACATTATATGCATTGTCTAAAAAAATAAACTTTTGGCCTTTGGAAAATATCTTACTCATTTATTTGGGTGCTTTATTTTTAGCTTTTTGCATAGTTTTTGGAATTGTAATAATAACTCTAATACTAAAATTTTTCCACATAACTTTACCAAATAGTATCGGATTTTGGGCTTTTGGTATTTGGATGATTGTAATGATGATAGGTTTATATACAGCAGCCAAATCCCCAAAAATAACCGATATAACTTTTGAAGCCCCCAATTTAAAACAAGACACAAAAATTGCATTTGTTTCAGACACACATTTTGGTGCAACGGTAAGTTTAAAAAGAGCAAAAAATTTAAAACAAATTATAGAAAATAATAAACCCGATTTAATCGTTTTTACAGGAGATATTTTTGAAACAAACTTTAAAGACAGTATACCTTTTGCCGAAGTTTTTGAAGATATTTTACCCGGTAAAAAATTTGGGGTTTTCGGGAATCACGAATATTATCAGGGCCTTAATAATGCAAGGCAATCATTTAAAAAAGCAGGCATAAATCTGCTAGAAAACAGAAGTGAAAATTTAGAAGATATAAATATTATCGGTATAAACGATATAAGAACCGCAAATATTTCAAAACAGGAATTTGAAAATATTTTAAAAAGAGAAATAAAACAAAACAAATTTAACTTACTTCTTACGCACACTCCTTTATATTTTGAAGAAGCGGCGAGTAATGGTGTAAATCTCATGTTAAGCGGCCATAATCACAACGGGCAAATTTGGCCTTTTAATTTTTTGGTCCGTATTACAAATCCTTATTTGTACGGGCATTTTAAGTCGGGGCAGGCAAATTTATTTGTAACTTCGGGAACATTTTTTTGGGGCCCGCCTATCAGATTTTTAACAAATAACGAAATAATATTTATAACTTTAAAAGGGGACAAGTAATGAATATGAAAAAATTTTTACTTTTAGTGTGTTTGTGCTTTATTTTTTATCCTTTGCAGGCACAAAAAAGTTTTGATGAACTTACTCTGAACGAAAAAATAGGGCAAACTCTTTTCGTATATGCCGATGTAAATAATGCGGAAAGATTTGAATTATCCATAAAAAAAGGCTTGGTAGGCGGGGTTTTGATCCAGTGGGGAGATTACTCAAAAGAAGAAACAAAAAAACTCATAAACAAACTTCAGGGCTGGGCAAAAGAAAGCCCAAACAAAATTCCCCTCTTAATTGCTATTGATTATGAAGGCGGAACAGTTTACAGCCCAAGGACTTTAGGCCTGCCCTTTTTACTGTCCAATATGTTGATAGCTGCAGCAAATAATTATGAAGATACCCAAACAATGTTCTATATTATCGCCCAAGAATTTAAGAATTTGGGAATACATATTAATTTTTCCCCTGTGGTGGATGTGAACATAAACCCTGATAACCCTATTATAGGTGTCCGTTCTTTCGGAAGTGATAAAGAAATTGTATCATCCATGGGTAAAGCAATAATAAACGGCTTGCAAAAAGGCGGGGTAGTTTCTGTCGCAAAACACTTTCCGGGCCATGGGGAAACAAGCATTGACACACATAAAACATTAGCAATATTTAATGGCTCCGAAAAGGAATTTTACGATATACACTTATACCCGTTTAAACAGGCAATTAAAGAAAATGTCAAAGGAATCATGACTGCCCATATAAGATATCCGTTTTTGGATAATAAACTTGCTACTTATTCACCTGTTATTTTAACCGATTTACTAAAAAAGAAATTGGGATTTGAGGGTATAATTTTTAGTGACGGTTTGGATATGAAAGGTGCTTTGCTTGATGATATTTCAAAAGCAGCAGCCCTGTCAATAAAAGCCGGTGCAGATGTGGCTTTAATAGCAAGGGAACAGCCCGAAAAAGCTATAAAAGCTATAACGGAAAGGGTACCTGTTTCCCGTATAGATGATGCAGCAAATAAAATTTATAATCTTAAAAAAGAATTAAATTTATTTTCTGAGATACCGAATGTAACCGATAATAAAGTTGATAAAGCTTTTGAATTATTTGCAAAAAAAATAACAAACCAAGCAATAACTTTAGTAAAAAACGAAGATAATTTAATACCGTATAAAACCGAAAAAACAAAACCTAAATTATGTGCTGTATTTTTTGCACCGACGCGTTTTGCTAATGAACTTACATATTTTGTAAAACCGTTCTTGGAACAAGATTTTGAAGTAAATTATTATAATGCATCTTTAAACCCGAAACAAAAAGATTTTAACAGGGCTAAAACTTGTGTTTCGGATAAAGACCTTGTGGTAATAGGAAGTTTACAATGGGCAAATAAAGAAATACCGGCACAAAAACAAATAATAGACGATTTATTTAAATTAAACAAAAACACTGTATTACTATCTTTGATGAGCCCCTATGATATAAAGAACTATCCGCAGGCAAAAACTGTTCTTGCCTTGTATGGAATTAATAAATTTTCTGCAACTACGGCGGCGGAAATCATAATGGGGCAAGAACAAGCACAAGGTAATTTGCCAATTTCCTTTTAAATAGCTATAATAAATTGTGGAGGATTTATGAAACATTTTATTTTTGTAGTTTTATTATTGTTAACGGTTATCGTTAATGCTCAACTTGCCGTGGAAGAAATTGCCTATGTTCCTTCCCGTTTAGGTTTTTATAATAATCTTATAGTTAAGGGGAACGCAACTATAAACAACTTAAACACACAACCTTTTAATATAAGAACTCACGGTTCTATAACAACATTAAATATTCCAAATTCTGCTATAAGTATACCGCAACTGACTATAGCCAACGGTACTGTATCGTCGCAAGGAAGTGCCTATATGGTCTTACCTAAGCTAAACAGTGGAGAACATAAAATTGCCTTTGGTATGAATGGGGGTAGCATATCCGCATCCAGAACCCAAAATGTAGAAAATCAAACTGCTAACTTTTATATACAAGCAATACAGCACGACGAAAGCGTGATTCCTGTTTTATCCGTATATACCGAAGATTATATAGATCCCTATACTTCAGGATCGGGAGGTGATATATATATTCTAAACATGAAACTTCCTATGACAGCAGCAGGATCCTATTGGCAACCTGTCAAAATTAAACAAAGTGATGGAACTTACAAAAAATATATCATACTTGTTATTCACCCCGGCGTCGATGGTGACCATCCAAAAGAAGAAGTGTGTTTATGGAGAAATACTGCTAACCCTTCAAATATGGGAAGGTACAGATGGAGAAAACAAACAACCAATTGGGCTGCGGATGGAGGAGGATGGCATGAAACTAGCACTACAACTGTTGGTCCATACGAATGTTATGATACGACACAAACAACATATATCACGAATGGTCATACTTGTGACTGTAGCCAAGATGAGCCACCTAATTCTAATACCGATCCTTGTTGGCCTCACCCCAAAGTCCAATGTGGAATAATAAATGAGAATGATAATAATACTAATCTCCCAGATCCGTTTACCAATGCTTGGTAGTTATTTTAGTTCATTTAACGGCCGCTCTTTTGAGCGGCCTCTTTTATTATTTCGGAAATTGTAGGATGGGCAAAGACAGTATTTGCAAGGTCAGTGACGGACAATCCGCATTTAATGGCTAGCAAAACAATATGAATTATTTCCCCGGCATTCGGTGCTACTATTTGGGCACCCAGTATTTTGCCGGTTTTTGTGTCTTCAACAAGTTGGGTAAAACCATCGCTATCGCCTTGTGCTAAAGCGCGGCCGTTTGCAAGAAGGAATGATTTTTTTACTACCGCTTCAAAACCTTTGGCACGGGCCTCTGTTATACTTAAACCGATATTTGCAGCCTCCGGCCAAGTATATATGGCTGATGGTATTAAACTATTATTATAAACTAAATCTTGGCCCATTATGCGTGCCGCAACAACTTCGCCTTGCGCGGTAGCGGCATGCGCAAGCTGGCATAAATTATTAACATCACCAATAGCATAAATATTGGGTTTGATTTCTAAAGTTTCCGGATTTACTTGTAAAGGCAAGGTAATACCTGCGGCATCTAAATTCAATTCTTCTACATTTGCGCGGCGGCCAAGTGCTGCTAAAATTTCTTCACAAACGATTTCCTGCCCGTTATCAAGTAAAATTGTTTTTCGATTATTGTCTATTTTAATTTCTTTTGCCGCAGTTCCTGTAAATATTTTTACACCGCGCTTTATTAGTATTTGTTTTAAGGTGCGGCGTATTGTTTCTTCTTCTTTAGGCAAGATATCTGCTTGCATTTCAATAATTGTTACTTGAACGCCCAAAGCCTGCATTAAACAGGCAAATTCGCAAGCAATAACACCGCCACCTAAAATTGCTAAAGTTGCGGGTAATTTTTCTAAATTAAAAATTGTAGAATTATCGTAAATTTTACCCTTGATACTTTCAAATTGTTTAGGAAAAAATGCCCTTGAACCTGTGGCAATAACAATGTCATCAAAGGTTAAATTTTGCCCCCCCACCTCAAGTGTATTTGCAGAAGTAAATTTTGCTTTACCTTTGATAATTTTGACTTTTGCCGCTTCAAGCATTTTTAAAATACCCGAGCGTAGTTTTAAAATTGTTGCTTTTCTTTGTTCCTGAAGTTTAGCAAAAGATAATGTTTTAAAATATTCTTCCCCTAAAGCAGGGTTTGAAGAATATTTTTCAAGCTCCTTAACTAAACTGAAATGATGGGCGCCCGCAAGCAAGGCTTTAGACGGTATACAACCGCAATTTAAACATACGCCGCCAAGTTCGCCGCTTTCAATTAAAGTAACTTGTGCGCCGAGTTTCGCCGCCTTCAAGGCACAAGGGTATCCGGCCGGGCCGGCACCGATTATTGCGATATTTTTCATTAAATCGCATGCTCCAATTTTAAAGTTGGTTTGATTTCGTTAACAGGTAAACATTCCTGAAGTTTAAATTTACTGACGTCAGGGCACATTGATTTGATAATATCAAGGTCGGCATCATTTAACACTTCTTTATAATACGTAGTCCTAAACTGGTAGTCAATACCGCTGTTAATAATTAAAGACATTGTTTCTTTAACTTTGTCTATATCGACGGGGCCACATACTAAATGGTATTTTTCAAAGGGGGCTTTGATATCCATGGCAATAAAATCAACCAAATGTTCATTAATAAGTTCCCTTACCATCTGGGGATTTGTACCGTTGGTATCAAGTTTGATTTTGTATCCGAAAGATTTAACTTTTACAATAAAGTTTTTGAGATCTGCTTGCAAGGTAGGTTCCCCACCTGTAATGACGAGACCTTCCAAACAGTTTTTACGTTTTTCTAAGTAGTATAATATTTCTTCTTCATCGTAAGAAGTATTCGCGGAAATAGGCAGAAGTTCCGGGTTATGACAATACTTACACCTGATATTACAACCCTGCGTAAAAACTATTGCCGAGATATAACCCGGAAAATCTATCATAGAAAACTTGAGAAGCCCACCTATTTTCACTGCAAAAACCGCCTACTACTAAAAACTATTTATCGCTTGAACATTCACAACCGCAATTGCAGCCACCTGCCATCTTAATATTCTTACGCATTGCGAATTCTTCTTTTTTACCTTTGTTCCAATTTTGAACAGGCCTTAAATAACCAACTACCCTTGAGTACACTTCGCAATTTGTGCCTTTTGTGTTCTCTTTAGCTGCTTTAAGTTCTGTAATTTTATTTTCAATATTTTTTCTTTCTTGTGCGGTCATAAACCTTCCTCCAAATTGTTCTTTATATTATTTTTGCAAATTATTTTGCATTGTGCAAGACCCAATTTTTTATAGGTCCTTTTTTTTCTTGACAAATCAAGAAAAAGTTATTTGCTATACAATTGCTCCTCTAAGAGTGCAATTTGTTTGTCTATAGCTTCAATTTTTTCCGCCTTACATTTGGGGCACTCAAAATGTTCCCCTTCTATATACCCACATTTGGGGCATACACTAAATGTCGGCGTAATAGAAAAGTAAGGAAGTTGGTACCCTTCGCAAACTTTCTTAATGAATTTTTTAAGAGCTTCCGTATCTTTAATACGTTCACCCATAAAAATGTGTAAGACTGTTCCGCCTGTGTATTTGGCCTGGATTTCGTCTTGTAAATCTAACAACTCAAAAATATCATCGGTAAAGTTAACTGGCAACTGGCTTGAGTTCGTATAAAACGGCGGGCGGCCGGCATTTGCTTGCTCATTATCGGAAACAATAATATCAGGATATTTTTCCCTGTCAAGCTTAGCAAGACGGTAAGAAGTCCCTTCCGCAGGTGTTGCTTCTAAGTTATAATTATTGCCCGTTTCCTTTTGGAATTCTATAAGTTTTGCACGCATAAAATTCATAACTTTTACACCGAAAGCACGGCCCTTTTCGGAACCTATATTTTCCCCAAACAAGTTAAGGCAGCATTCATTTAAACCGACAATACCGATTGTGGAAAAATGGTTCTTCCAATATTCGTTAAAGCGTTGTTTTACACTCCTTAAATAGAAGCTCATGTAAGGATATAAGTTTGCAGCAGTAAAGCGTTCAATAACTTTACGTTTAATTTCCAAACTGAGTTTAGCTGTTTCCATACGGTCTGTTAAATTATTGAAAAATTCTTCTTCCGTTGAAGAAATATAACCTAAACGCGGCATATTAATAGTTACAACACCGATAGAACCTGTCAAAGGTGCTGAACCGAATAATCCGCCGCCGCGCCTATTAAGTTCCCTATTGTCAATGCGTAAACGACAGCACATTGAGCGGGCATCTTCCGGGTTCATATCGGAATTTACAAAGTTTGCAAAGTAAGGTATACCATATTTTGCCGTAATATCCCAAAGAGGTTGGTAAGACGGGTTATCCCAGTCAAAATCCTTTGTAATATTGTAGGTAGGTATCGGGAAAGTAAAAACACGGCCTTTTGCATCACCGTCAAGCATAAGTTCCAAAAATGCTTTATTGAACATATCCATTTCTTTTTGGAATTCACCGTATTTCCTATCTTGAATTTTACCCCCGATGATTACCCCTTGATTCTTATAATAAGAAGGAACATTTAAGTCTAAAGTGACATTAGTGAACGGTGTTTGGAAACCAACTCTTGTAGGAACGTTTACGTTGAATAAAAATTCCTGCAAAGCTTGTTTCACTTCAGCATAACTTAACTTATCATATGCGATAAAAGGGGCAAGCAAAGTATCAAAGTTTGAAAATGCCTGCGCACCGGCGCTTTCCCCTTGCAAAGTATAGAAAAAATTTACGACTTGACCCAAGGCAGTCCTGAAATGCTTTGCCGGTTTTGATTCAGCTTTACCGACAACCCCTCGAAAGCCGCTGATAAGCAAATCTTGTAAATCCCAGCCTACACAATATGCACCGAGCAAACCTAAATCGTGCAAATGGAAATCACCGGACAAATGCATATTTTTTACTTTTTCCGGGTAAATTTTATTTAACCAATAAATCTTTGTAATTTCAGAGGATACATAATTGTTTAAGCCCTGCAAAGAATAACCCATGTTACTGTTTTCATTAACTTGCCAGTCAAGGCGCTGCAAATATTGATCAACAAGTTCAACATTGAATTTTGAGGAAATTTCCCTGACTTTAGCCCTTTGATCCCTGTACAAAATATATGCTTTAGCGGTTTTATGAAAGGTTGAATTAATTAAAACGTCTTCAACAATATCTTGTATATTTTCAACGCTGGGGGTTGTTTCAGAATAAAGTTGTTGGACTATATTGATAACGCGGATAGTCAATTTTTTAGCGGTTTCGGCATCAAATTCACCGGTGCTTTGGCCCGCTTTTAAAATTGCATTGGTAATTTTTTTTGCTTCAAAAGGTTGATTTAAACCGTCGCGTTTAACTACGTTCAGTAAGATTTCATTGTTTTGCATAATTTTTTCCTCTGTTTTAAGTTTGAAGAAGTCTAATCCCCCTAAAACAGGGGAAAATTAACACTGCTTCTTATGTGAGTAAGTAAATTGTAGCATAACTTTTGGCAAAATGTAAAATCACGAGGGAAAATTGGACTTGACAAAGGTCGCAAGAAATATTTTTATCGTCGTAAAAAACAAACCTGTCCACAAGTTAACAATTGTGGACAGGTTGTGCATAACTTAGCCAAATTTGTGTAAAATTCAGCGTTTTTAGAGAAGTTTTCCGGCCAAATCTGCCAAGGTGCTTCTCTCCGTTTTTGTAAATGTTATATGTCCGTAATTCTTTTGGCCCTTAAAACGTTCTACCAAATAGGTTAAACCGTTGGATTCCGTATCCAAGTAAGGAGTATCAATTTGGTATGGATCCCCGGTTACAACCACTTTAGTACCTTCACCGGCACGGGATAAAATGGTTTTTATTTCGTGCGGAGTGAGGTTTTGGGCATCGTCAACAATCATATACTGTTTTGGTAATGTGCGCCCGCGGATATGGGAAACTGATGCAATTTCAAGTTTACCGCTGCTGGTTAAGTAACGAACTTCTTCTTCCCCTTCTTCCGGGTTCTTTTTACCGGCGAGGAAACTTAAATTATCGTAAATTGCGCCCATCCATGCATCGAGTTTTTCTTCCATAGTACCCGGTAAAAAGCCAAGATCACGCCCAACGGGAACAATCGGTCTGCAAACAAGGAGCCTTCTGTAATTTTCGTCATCAAAAGTTCTTTTTAAGCCGGTTGCCAAAGTGATTAAAGTTTTACCTGTACCCGCAGAACCGACAAGCGTAACTAAATCAATCCTGTCATCAAGCAAAAGTTCCATGGCAAAACGCTGTTCTTTGTTTAAGGGTTTTATACCCCAAGCAACAGGTTCTTGATTTGAAAGAGGTTTCAAGAATTTACCATCAAGTGTAACACGCCCGACAGCCGATTTTTTAGAACCGTCGTCACTTTTTAAAATTAAAAATTCATTTGGATAATAAGTACCTTTCAAAGCGAGTTCTTTTTTAGCATAAAATTCATCAATTTTATTTGCCGGGACTTCTATTTCCTGTGAACCTAAATAAAGTTCGTCATATTTAATTTTATCTGCATTATAATCCTGGGCTTCAACACCGATAGCTTCCGCTTTAATACGCAAATTAGTATCTTTTGAAACAATAATAACAGGTTTTTTTGCAGTTTTATTTTCCTGTTCCCTAAAATAACAATAAGCGACATTTAAAATTTCATTATCCGCTTTATCAAAAGAAATTTGGGAAGGCAGTTTGTTTTCTTTAGGGAATTCAACTTTTAGTACACCGCCATTATCAAGTTTAACACCTTTACCGAGTTTCCCTTTTTTACGTAAGGCATCAAGTTCCCTTGCAATCAAACGGGCATTCTTGCCACGTTCATCGGAAGATGTTTTAAAATTATCAAGTTCTTCAATGACAACCATTGGAATAATGATTTCATTATCACCAAAATGTTTAATGGCGTTTGGATCGTGTAAAAGCACATTTGTATCCAAGATATAATACTTTTTCATAAGGCCTCCAACTAAATTTTACTTGCGTAAACCTTAAACATATTGTAGCATATTAATATGGAAAGATACTTATGCATACATGGGCATTTCTACCAGCCCCCTCGCGAAAATCCTTGGTTAGACGAAATTGAAATTCAGGAAACCGCACGCCCACACAAAAATTGGAATGAGCGTATCAGCGCGGAATGTTACCGTGCTAATGCTTTTGCGCGTATTTTAAACCCGCAAAAGCAAATTGTTGATATAGTAAACAATTACAGTAAGATAAGTTTTAACTTCGGGCCTACTTTGCTTTCTTGGCTTGAAAAATATGATTCTTTAACTTATAAAGCCCTTTTGGAAGCAGATAAAAAAAGTCAGGAACTTTTCGGTGGACATGGAAGTGCTATCGCACAAGTTTATAATCACATAATTTTACCACTTGCAAACGATAGAGATAAAGAAACACAAATAATTTGGGGTATTGCAGATTTTGAAAAACGTTTTAAACGCAAACCGGAAGGCATGTGGCTTGCAGAGACAGCCGTTAATACAACAACCCTTGAACTTCTTGCAAAACATGGTATAAAATTTACAATTTTAGCACCAAGCCAATGTGCAAGGACACGCAAAATCGGCACACAAAATTGGCAAGAGGAAAATAATGCAAAAGTAGATCCCAAAAAACCATATCTTTGCAATTTACCGTCCGGCAATAAAATTGCTTTGTTCTTTTATGACGGCCCTATTTCGCAAGGCATTGCTTTCGGGGACACCTTAAAAAGCGGTGAACGTTTTGCGGCGAGGTTACTATCTGCCTTTGATACGAGGCATGAGCCACAACTTGTACATATTGCTACAGACGGTGAAACTTACGGTCATCATCAAAAATTCGCCGATATGGCTTTGGCATACTGCTTAAATTACATAGAAAGAAATAATTTGGCGACTTTAACGGTTTATGGGCAATACTTGGAAATGTTTCCCCCCTCTTTTGAAGCTCAAATAAGAGAAAACACTTCCTGGAGTTGTGCACACGGTATTGAACGATGGCGCTCAAATTGCGGATGTAATTCCGGTATGCACAGGGACTGGCAACAACTTTGGCGCGCTCCTTTAAGAAAAGCTTTAGATTCTGTAAGAGATAAAATGTTAACTACCTTTGAAAATTTAGGCAAAGAATATTTTAAAGATCCTTACGAAGCGAGAAATAACTATATCTCAGTAATACTCGATCACTCAAAAATAGAAGAATTTTTAAAAACTCACGCAACGCAAAAAGGCCTAAACAATAAACCGGCAGCATTAAAACTGATGGAAATGCAAAGAAATGCTTTGCTTATGTACACAAGTTGCGGTTGGTTTTTTGATGAAATCTCCGGTATTGAAACTGTACAGATTATGACTTATGCAAAACGCGCTATAGGTTATCACAAAGGTCTAACTGGGGAAGATTTACAAAATGGTTTTATGGAACAGCTTGCGCTTGCACCCAGCAATATTCCTTTATTTAAAGACGGCGCAAAAGCATATAAAGATTTAGTTATGCCGATTTCGCGCGGACTCCGTAAAGCAGCTATTGATTATGCAATTTCTTATTTACTGGATGAAATTTTATTTGAAGACAGAATATACATATACAATATTGAAGATAATAAAATCGATGTTTTGCATCAAGAACACATAAAACTAATTTGCGGAAGCGCGGTTTTCGTTAACCGCTTAACTACCGAAAAACGCTTAGTTAGTTTCGCTGTCTTACACCAAGGAGGGCCGGACATTACCGCCGGTGCAATTTACGGGCAAACAGATAATTTGGAACAATTAAAAGAATTATTTTCTTACGGAGAATATGCACAATGTGTTGCCTTAATTAAAGGCTCTTTCGTGGATACCCTTACCATTAAGGATCTACCTAAGGATAAGCAAATAAAATTGCTAGCCAATGTAATTGACAAAGCTAAAAAACGCATAAGAACAAACTATATAAATCTATTCAAACAGGAAAAGACCGTACTGGAATATATTAAAAATATTGATTTGCCTATGCCACGCCTCTTCTTAGATTTAGCGGAATTCGTTTTAAATTATGAACTTAGGGAAGAACTTATAAAGGACACTATTGACAATGCAAAAATATCCCAAATTATAACAGATTTAAAACAAACTTCAGCCGAACTTAATATAGAAGATGTTAAACACATCTTGACAAAAAAGTTGGTTGCTTATACCAAAGTTTTAGAGCAAGATCCGCAAAATTTAGAATGTGTGAATAAAATAATTGACTTACTTAATTTTGCGAATATGTTTAATCTACCGCTTGATTTATATTGTACACAAAATACAGTGTTCCGTCTTAAAAAAGAAGGATTATTAGGTGATAGTGAACTCGTAAAGATACTTTTATCAAAACTTAATTTAAATTTAATGTAGGAGATTTTATGCCAAACCCAGCAGTTCCCCCTCAAAAAGGGCAAAGGCAGGAGCCTGAAGACAGAATAAAAAATTTTGACGAAGTTGCACAAGGTTTAACAAAAGAACAAGCTTTACAAGAGGCAAACCGTTGTTTAAATTGTAAAAATAAACCTTGCCAGATGGCTTGCCCTGTAAATGTACAAATACCTGATTTTATTCAATATTTGCTTAAAGATGATGTTAAAAGCGCTGTTTCAAAAATTATGGAAACAAGTCTATTACCTGCAATTTGCGGACGTGTTTGCCCTCAGGAAAAATATTGCCAAGGGGCGTGCACTTTAAAGGAAAAGTTTGGGCCGGTATCTATCGGCTTACTTGAAAGATATACCGCAGACAGTGCAAGGAAACAAAGTCTAACCACACCACCGATACCGCAAAAAGAAAGCGGTTTCAAAGTAGCTTGTGTGGGTTCCGGGCCATCTTCCCTCGCTTGCGCGGCGGAACTTAGGCGCAAAGGCCATAAAGTCACTGTTTTTGAAGCTTTGCATAAACTGGGTGGTGTTCTAAGTTACGGAATACCGGCTTTTCGCTTACCTCGCGAAGTAATTGAATCTGAAATAAAAAACCTCAAGAAAATGGGTGTCGATTTCGAAGAAAATGTTTTAATAGGTCCATCAATAAGTATTGAAGAACTTTTAAAGGATTTTGATGCCGTATATCTCGGCAGCGGGGCAGGACTACCTATGATGGCAAATATCCCGGGGGAAAATGCCGTAGGCGTTTACAGCGCAAATGAGTTTTTAACGCGCGTAAATTTAATGAAAGCTTATGATCCGAAATATGATACCCCCATTAAAATCGGTAAAAAAGTTTTAGTTCTTGGCGGCGGAAATTCCGCAATGGATGCCGCACGTTGTGCACGCCGCTTAGGTCAAGGTGAAGTTACCATTATTTATCGCCGTAGTCAAGCGGAAATGCCCGCCCGTAAAGAGGAAGTTGAAAATGCAATGGAAGAAGGCATAAAATTCAGTTTTTTAACAATTCAAAAAGAAGTTTTAGTTGATGAAAACGGCCACGCTTATGCTTTAAAATGCACGCGCGCAAAACTTGGCGAACCGGATGAAAAAGGCAGAAGACGCCCTGTTGAAATTGAAGGATCTGAATTTACTATCCCAGCAGATAGTATCATTATTGCTATCGGCCAAAAACCGAACCCGATAATTCCAAAATCAACGCCGCAACTTAGAACAACCGAAAAAGGTACTTTAGTTTTAGACGATAATCAAAAAAGCACGATGGAAGGAGTATTCGCAGGAGGAGATATTAAACGCGGCGGTGCAACTGTTTTACTTGCTATGAAAGACGGCATTACCGCAGCAAAGGAAATAAATAAATACCTCGAAACTAAAGGAGCGAAATAAAATGCAGAAATATCAAATTTTAAATAAACTCAATTTATCCGATACAATTTCTTTATTTGAAATTTATGCCCCTTTAATTGCAAAATCTGCCAAAGCCGGGCAATTTGTAATTTTAAGATATACGAAAGAGGGAGAAAGGGTACCTGTAACCCTAGTTGATTGGAATAAAGAAAAAGGCACAATAACTGTAATTATACAGGCAATCGGCAAAAGTACAGTATTATTTAACACGTTGAAAACAGGTGAGTGTTTTGACAGCGTTGCCGGTCCACTCGGTCAAGCAATAGAAATAAAAGATTACGGGACCGCAGCAGTTATCGGCGGTGGCGTAGGTATTGCGGAAATCTTGCCTATTGCAAAAGCCCTAAAAGTAGCCGGAAATAAAATTGTTTCCGTGCTCGGTGCAAGAACTGCAAATCTGTTAATTTTGGAAAAAGAAATGCAAGAAATTTCTGACACTTTCGTTATTGCTACTGATGACGGCAGCAAAGGCCAAAAGGGTATGGTTACCGATGCTTTAAAGACTTTACATGAAAACGGCACAAAAATAAATGTAGGTTTTATTATAGGGCCTATACCGATGATGAAATTTACCGCACGCCTCATGGTGCAGCTTGGTATAAAACCTTATGCAAGTTTAAACCCGATTATGCTTGACGGTACAGGCATGTGCGGATGCTGCCGCGTGGAAGTTAACGGCGAAACTAAATTTGCCTGCGTTGACGGCCCTATGTTTGAGGCAGAAAATATCAATTTTGATAATTTAATGAAACGCACTTCAGAGTACACACAAGAACAAAAACAAAAACTTGAAGAATTTGAAAAAACTCACAAATGTAAAATAGGCTTGCACTAATGGCAAATATCAGAAACTTAAAAGGTGTCGGCGAAGCAAAGGCAAAACTTTTTGCCGCTTTAGATATTGATACAGTTTCCGATTTATTGCATTATTACCCACGCACTTACAGTGACAGACGCAAAAATGCGCCGTTGGGTTCTTTTAAACATATTGAAGATATTTGCGGTTGCTTTAAAGTGTTAAGCGCGCAAGGGATAAAAGCACGCAGCTTAGATATTTTCAAAGTTATGCTTGAGGGTGAAGATAAACAAATTTATGAAGCCGTTTGGTTTAAAAAACGCACTTTTAAATTTGACAGTTTGCTTCCTTTACGTCAAACTTTTAAAACAGGCGCTTGGTTTTGGATCGTAGGTAAGCGAGAAAATAAAAATTCTTTTACTGATAGAAAAATTTTAGTTGAAGAATATTATCCCCTTGATAGTACAGACTTAAAATATAATGTTGATGCACTTATTCCTTTATACTCGCTTACTAAAGGTTTAACACAAAAATTTTTGCGTTCTTGCCAGGCAAACGCTTTGCAAAATTATTTAGTTGATGAAGAAGAAGTCTTACCGCTTGATTTGCTTAAAAAACGCGGGCTTTTGCAGTCGAAACAGGCAATTAAAGCAATACATTTTCCAGTGTCTATGGCGGAACTTGAAAATGCGCGCCGCCGCTTAATTTACGAAGAATTTTTACTTATGACACTTGCTTTTAACTTAAAGGCACGCCAAAAATTTGTGGTACAAAAAAAGCATAAATACACCTTAACAAAAAAATATTTAACACCTTTTAAAAATAATTTGGGTTTTAGTTTTACCCCCTCACAAGTTAAAGTTATAAATGAAATTTTTAAAGATATGCTTGCGCCGACTGCTATGACAAGATTAGTACAAGGCGATGTAGGATCGGGTAAAACGGTGGTGGCAATTTCCGCATTGCTTTTGGCGGTAGAAAGCGGCCTGCAAGGTGCATTTATGGCACCGACTGAAATTTTAGCTACGCAACACTTTATTACACTAAACAAATATTTAAAACCGCTTGGCATAAACACTGCTTTACTTACATCAAAAACGACGGCCAAAGAACGCCAAACTTTGCTGAACAAATTGGCAAACGGTGAAATTCAAATTCTAATTGGTACCCATGCTTTAATTGAAGATAAAGTGGAATTTAAAAATCTCGGCTTAATTGTTATTGACGAGCAACATCGATTTGGCGTAAAACAACGCGCAAAACTACGTCAAAAAGCAGAACAAGTTGATATGCTTTCCATGACCGCAACGCCTATTCCTCGTACTTTTGCACTTGCTTTTTACGGGGATCTTGATGTTTCCACAATTTCCGAACTTCCAAAAGGCAGGCAGGAAATAAAGACTTTCCACACTTCGGAAACCGAGGCATTTTTAAAAGCCAAAGAAGCAGTTTCTCGCGGTGAGCAAGTTTATATAGTTTATCCTTTAATTGATGAGAGTGACAAGCTTGAACTTAAAGCGGTTACCGCGGAATTTGAAGCAGCAAAAATCAAATTTCCAGGCATCAATTTGGGCCTAATACATGGCGCGATGAAGCCAAAAGAAAAGCAAAAAATAATGGAAGATTTTTTGGCTAAAAAAATTGATATTTTATTTGCCACACCCGTAATAGAAGTAGGTATCGATGTAAAAAACGCAACTGTTATGATTATTGAAAACGCGGAGCGTTTTGGCTTGGCAAGTTTACATCAACTTCGCGGAAGAATCGGCCGCGGTGATAAAGCATCGACCTGTTACCTCGTGACAAAAAATTTAAGCACAATTTCAAAAGAAAGAATAAATATAATTTGCCAAACTTGCGATGGTTTTAAAATCGGCGAAAAGGATCTTGAAATACGCGGACCAGGAGAAATACTAGGCACACGCCAAAGCGGCGAACTTGAATTTAAAGCCGGCGATATTATCCGTGATAAAGATGTTCTGAAATGGGCCGTAGAAGATCGTGATTATTTGGTAAATAAAGATTTCTTTTTAACTCTGCCCGAACACTCTGCCTTAAAGCGACGCTTAATAGAATTATATCAAAAGAAGTGGCCTTTAATTGATTTAGGGTAAACACAGAAAAAATTTTACGGTTCAATGGTTTCTTTCAAAGTTTCAAGGCCATCACCTGTTAAAGACATTTCAATTTCAAGCATATAGAAATTATCTTTAACATATTCTTGCCAACCGTCCGGCAATTTTACATAATCTTTAAAAGTCGTAATTAAAGGCAAATTCCCTCGCAAAGAAACCATATTTTTAATATCATCAAGCGTATATTTTTTATGGTCTGCATAACGCCATGTTTGCTTCAAATTTATACCAAGGTTTTTTAAAGTAGTTTCAAAAGATTTCGGGTCCCCCAACGCACAAAAACATACGGCAGAACCTTTCATAGCATCTAATGCCACTGGTTCATTCTTGATTAAATCAAAATAATTTTTGGGTTTATGCACTGCTTCCAATACAGGTAATGAAGGATTATAATGTTTAATTCGTTTTTTAATACTTGCAAGTTTTGATTCTGAAACTAAATCACTATGTGTTAAAAATAATAAATCAGCACGCTCAAGCGCAGTTAAAGGCTCTCGTAAATTACCGTATGGCAAAAGGCCGCCGCCAAATGGTTTTTGGGCATCAAGCAAAACTATATTTCGGTCCCTTTTAAGTTTATGGTGCTGGAAACCATCATCCAACAATATTACCTGGCTTTTAAATTCTTCCGTAGCGCGCTTTGCAGCTTTATAGCGACTTTTACTAACAATAACCGGAACTTGTTTTTCCTTTAAAAGAAGATTCATCATATAAGGTTCATCTCCAGCATTTTGCCAATCCAGAGATTTTTGATCATACAGCACAACAACTTCTTCCTCTTTTTTGGGACGTTTATAACCACGTGAAACCACCGCTACTCTAAGGCCCATTTCTGCTAAAATCCTGGCACAGAGTAAAACTGTCGGAGTTTTACCTGTTCCCCCAGCGGTAATATTTCCAATGCAGATAACAAAACTATCAACACTTTTTTGTTTTTTGATTTTTAATTTGTATAGAAGTAAATTTAATTTAACCGCAATCAAATACAGAACGGAACAGGCTTTTAAAGCATAATGCCCGATTTTATATTTCAGTATTTTTTTACGGATATTTTCTAACCCCATATTTTTATTATATTATTTTAGTAGGCTTTATGACAAACTAAAACCCACGCCTAGGGGTTCGGCGTGGGGGAGGAGAGAATATGAAAACTAATGGTTATTTCTCATATTCCGTTATACAATCTGCTATTTTACTGAAATTTCGCTGTACACCTAAAGGGCTTTCCTTATGGGAAACATAACAATCTTTTTTCCCTTCATTAGATAAAACTACCATCTTGGTATTACTTATAGATAATAAAAATTTTAATGTTGGTTTCATAATATTCACCGCCTTTGATGCTTCTTATACTTAAATTTTACTGCTTTTAAATGAATTAAAAAAGGGCCAAAAGGGTAAATCTTAAAGTTTTTGGACCTAGAATAATTTTCCCAAAAGACCTATTATAAAAAAATTATCACGACTAAACCCTACAAATTTTAAAAAAAATATTAATTTTCTCTGCAATAATTTGAAATTAAAACAGTAGCGCGGGAAAGTGTCCGCACATCGCACAATAGTTTTAAATAAATCCAAATCGAGTGCATAAACCTTTCAAAAGTTAAAATATTTCTTATTTTCCCCTTGAAAATATAGTTGCCTATTTTGTACCATTTATATATGGAGATAAAACCTCAGCAAATCTATCTAATAAATACCCCTACAATGAAACAGGAACTGGTAAAATATTTAGTCTCAAATATCTGTGCCGGTACTGCTTTGAATCAGGAAGATATTTTTAAGGCAATAATTAAACGTGAACAAGGCATAAGCACAACCTTGGAATCAGGTTTAAGTATACCTCATGCCCGTATTGAGGGCTTAACTTCCTTTAGAGCAGCAGTGGCCATTATACCGCAGGGTATACAAGACAATTACGGTAAAGACATTAAGGTTATGTTTTTATTCTTATCTCCAAGCGGTGAACAGTATTTCCCGGAACATTTAAAACTGCTTGCAAAACTTGCAGAAACTTTTACCCCGGCTTTTATTGACGAACTTTGCACATTAAAAACTGTTGAAGAAATTGCCACCAAATTACCCTTTTAATTATGAATAACGAAACAACAAACGCTCAAAACAAATCTAAGGTAAAAAGCGTGGTGGTTATATCCACCGCTATGCTTACATTTATTACATTTTGGAAAGCAGCTGCTATCGTATTATGCGATTTTGGCTCAAGCGCTTTCTATGCCGGCGGTATCGCTTACAACGCATTTGGGCCGGCTTTCCCGTGGTATATTTTGGGGGTATCATTTTTCTCCGGTTTACTACTAATGATGTACCTGGAATCTTGCTCTATGTTTACCAGAAGCGGCGTTTTCCCGGTTGTAAGTGCTGGGCTAGGTGAAAAGGCCGCACAACTTGCTGCTTCAGCCCTTTTATTTGATATGGCTTTAACGGGGCCTATCAGCGGCCTCAGTGCCGGGAATTATTTAATAGGTTTAATAAATTCTACTTTTGCTACTTTTAAAATAAATATTGTTATTAATCCTGAAATGTTTTCCATGATTTTTGCAGCAGCAGTAGTTATTTACTTTTGGTATCAAAATGTTAAAGGTATAGAAGACTCAAGCGAAAAGAGTGCAAAAATTATTAAACTTTCCTTAATTATTTGCGGTATTTTATTTTTATGGTCCGCTATAACTTTGGCCTTACGCGGAACAGTAACTTTACCCCCCCTTAAACCTCAACTTACCAAAGAGGCTATGGGTTGGGCCGCAAATATTCCGTTTATGCAAAAAGTCGGTTATATCGGTGTACTTATTGCCTTGGGACATTCAGTTTTGGCTTTAAGCGGTCTTGAAACTTTAGCACAAGTTTTTAGGGAACTTGAATATCCAAAAATCCAAAATCTTAAAAAAACCTCAATGATAATCTTCGTTTTTGCCGTAGTTTTCACAGGTGGTTTAACTTTCCTAGCTGCCCTAATAATTGCACCGCAAGATATGGCAAAATACAGTGACAATTTAATTTCAGGCCTTGCAATGTCTTTAACAGGGCCGACATTCTTAAAACTCATCTTGCAAGCAGCGGTTGTTTTTGCCGGCGGTTTAATGCTTTGCGGCGCAGTCAACACCTCAATAATCGGTGCAAACGGAACAATGAACCGCATCGCAGAATCAGGTATTTTAACAGATTGGTTCCGCAAAATACACAAAAAATACGGTACGACTTACCACATAATAAACACCATTTGTTTAACACAACTCCTAGTTATATTCTTATCACGCGGACATGTTTATTTAATCGGCCAAGCATATGCTTTTGGTGTGCTTTGGAGCTTTGTGTTTGAGATGGTATCTATCGTAGTACTCCGTTTCAAAAACCGTGAACAGAAACGCGAATTTATGATGCCGTTAAATATCAAATTTGACCATTTTTATATTCCAATAGGCGCAGGTTTAGTTGGTTTTATTGTAGTTGCCCTAGCAGGTATAAACTTGCTTACAAAAAAGGTTGCCACAATTTCAGGTATATCTTTTGGGCTTGTATTATTTTTGATATTTCATATCTCAAGCCGTTTAAATGCCAAAAAAGCAAATATTATGTTTGAGGAAGGCCCACGCGAAAAATTAAATGAAACACAGGTGCCGGAACTCAACAAAGCATTTGAAAATTTACCTTATAAAGAAAATGTGATAGTAGCTGTAAAAAATGCAGATAATTTATATCACCTTGAAAAAGTTTTAACAGATTTAAAAGATACCGAAATAAATATTATAGTATTGTATGTGCGCCCGCTTGACAATTGGAGTGCCGGCAAAGATAGAGAGCGTATAAGTGTAGACTATAAGGAACTTTTCACACAAGTGATTTTAAAAGCAGAAAGTTTTGGACGTCCGGTACATCCTATAATGGTTAACGGTAATGATTTCTTTGCTGCCGCCGCACAAGTAGCATTTGCGGCAAAAGCAGAAAAAATTATTATGGGTGTTTCCGGTACATACGGCGCAAATGAGCAGATGGAATATATGGTAATGGCTTGGGCAGCATTACCTGAAAAGTATAAGATTACGGCAGAAATTTTATGGCCTGGGCGTGAAGTATCATTTAAATTTTAGGAGTTATTATGGCAATTTTAAAAATCTATAAATATGGGGAAGAAATCTTGACACAAAAAACCAAGCGAATTAATTTTAATTTGATGGAAAAGAAACTCCCTAAAATTATTGATGATATGACGCAGACTTGTTTGATGATGGAAGGTGTTGGCCTTGCCGCACCGCAAGTTGGGCTTGATATTGCTTTGGTTGTCGTAATGCTTCCGCAAAAAGAAGAAGGCAAATATAAACGCTATATTTTAATTAACCCGGAAATTACCGTTAAAAAAGGTAAAGTTATAAGCCAAGAAGGTTGTTTATCTTTCCCAGGTCTTGCAGTTCAAATTGAACGTGCAACCGAAGTTAAAGTTAAATATTTAGACGAGCGAGGACTCCCTGTTGAACTTACCGCAAAAGGCTTCTTAGCCATAATTTTGCAACATGAAATTGACCATCTAAACGGCAAAACTTTTATTGACAATTTACCCAAAGTAGCCAAAGACAAAGCTCTAAAGGATATAGAAGAGTTGTCCAAAGAGTGGTAATCTATTTCTTTTTTATTTCTTCGTAAAGAGTATAAAAACCGCGACCGCCTTGCTTCACATGATATAAAGCATCATCGGCACATTTAAATAAGTCATTAACATCATCACTATCGGTCGGGTAAACTGATATACCTTGGCTAATTGTCAACTTAACAACTTTGCCACCACTTAAATCTGAAGGTATTTCAATTTCTTTAACTCTTTTTAAAAGACGGGCGGCAATATGTTTTGCCTCTTCCCCGGAAGTACGCGGAAGAAGTATAACCATTTCATCTCCGCCGTAACGGCAAGGAACATCTGTTTGGCGTAAACTGCTTTTTATAACATTACTGACCGCTTTTAAAGCCGCGTCACCGAAAAGATGCCCGTAAGTATCATTTATTTTCTTAAAATAATCAATATCAAGCAATATTATTGAGAACATTAAATTAAAGCGTTTTGATCGGTAAACTTCCTGTGCCAAATTTTCCTTAAAAAACCTTCTTAAAGCAAGGCCTGTTAAATCATCATAATTTGAAAGTTCTTGCACCTTTTCAAATAATCTGGCATTATCAATAGCCAAGGCAATTTGTTGAGAAAATTGTTTTAATGATAAAACTTCTTCCTTCTTTATCGGTGTTCTGGAAAGTACATTATCAAAGCACATAAAGCCCAAATTTTTACCTTGTACCGATAAAGGTATTATTAAACGGATATCAGAGTTTGATGCTTCATCAGCCAATTCATTTTTAATATTTACACCGACTTCCAAAGTCTTAAATTCTCCGGATAAATCTACGGAATAACCTTCTGCAATTTCATTTGTTTTAGTATCTGATAGGTATAAAGAAGTTCTGTCAAACCTAAACGTATCTTGTATGTTTAAAAGTATTTCTTTTAAACTGTCACTTAAACGCAGAGAAGTTGCAAAAACGGTTGTTAATTTATTCATCGCTTCAGCACGTTTAAGCTGCGCGCTGTGATACATATCAACTTCAGTTAAGTTTATACGAGAGGAAAGCTCACGCGCAAGATCAATTAAGACTTCCTTTTCATCTTGTGTAAAAGGCGCATTTTTTTTAATCCTTTCTACACGTAAAACGCCCAAAGAACTTGACATCATTTTACCGGTTTTCATCGTTTTGATACTATTTTCCGGCCCACGCCATTTAAGCAAAACATAAACGGCAGGATAGTCTAAAGTTGGGCTATCCATAATACCATCTTGCAAAAGTTTTATAATCTCAGGCGAATCTTTATCAATAAAAATATCTTCTTGCAAACTATAAGATTTTAAACCTTCACTCATTATTTTTAAAGATAAAACAGATTTTTTTTCTTCCCAATCATAATAAAAAACCCTATCTGCACCGATATAATTTTCTATTAAAGGCATAGCATGGGAAAGCAAAGAATACATATCCCCAAAGTGTTCCGATAATGCTTGATAAAAAGAATAAAGCAAAGCTGTTCTTTTATTCGTTTCCATATTAATCCTTATAAAGACGGAGTATTTCTTGCACGTCTCGGTCCGCCTTTTTGAGTTCTTTTTTTAGAAGTTCAGGTGTATATTTGCGCATCAAAATAGCACTTGAAACCGCACCCATAACATTAGCCATAATTTCCATCACAGCACCTGTAACTATATGATTTGGCAAAGTGTGGGCAGACGCTATAATATTTGTATATTTTTGAACCCTTTCAGGTGATGCTAAAAGAAAATTTTCAAATGCACCGTCGTAAGATGGAAATGCCTCTATCTTAGATGCATAAGCCACCTGTTTTTCCGGTTTTGTAAGCCATTTTAAAAGTGTATATGCGTGCTCACTTTCCTTACTTTTCCTTAATATACCAACGTTTATAGCACCAAGGTAGTTAACATTCTTCGCACCCGTTTTAGGTATAGGTAAAGTTTTTACTTTAAACTTAGCGCCTTCAAACATTGAAATATTTTGCCTGCGCGTAATAATTAAACTTGATTTACCTGCCGAAATATTGCCTATAGAACTGCGTTCCCTTAAAATGGGCATATAACCTTGTAAGGCCAAATCAATAAAACTTTGCATACCTTCTTGAAAAGCATTGGAACTAAAACCTGACTGCTCTAAATTTTTAGAGAACAAATAGGCACCTTTACTCCATAAACAAGGCAAAACACATCTATGTGAAAGAGAACCCCTCCAATCACTGTTTTGAACAGGGTAATAATCATCTACGTCATTAAAATAGTTTCTTAATTTTTTACACACATCTAGCAAACCCTGCCATGTGGAAAGATCTTCTTCAGGTTTATTTGTAACTGCTTTCAAATGGTCTTCCCTATAATGCAAGGCAGTTATATCAAGCCACCAAGGAAAAGAATAAATTTCCTCCGTATCATTTAAAAAACAATGCGGGCGCAACGGATCAAGCACGTGCGAAACATTAATATCTTTATCAAATTGCTGCAAAGGCTCAAGAAGTTTTGCCGTAGCTAAAATAGAAGTCCAATAATGTGGAAAAGCAATCAAATCAGGGCAACCATCTTTACCGATATCATGCTTTAAAGTAAAAATCTTATTCCATAAAGCACGCCTATTGATTACTTGTACTTCCAAATTTATATCAGGGTTTTGTTGACGGAAATCTTTTAAAAAGCTTTCCATAACCTCTGAAGTTTCTATCCCACTATCAGGGAGCATCCAAAAAATCATTTACTTATCCAACTCCTTAAAGGCATATTCGGGTTTATTTTTATACTTTTATTTATTTTAGCATAATTTAGTTTATAATAAGCACACAATGCAAGCATAGCAGCATTATCCGAAGTCAAGCCACGCCCTGCAAAACGTACATAATAACCAAGTTTTTTACCCTCTTCAAGCATTTTATTTTGTAACTTCTTATTTGCGCATACACCGCCACCTATAACAATATTCTTTATACCATATTTTTCGGCGGCACTTAAAGTTTTATAAACTAAAGTATCGGTAACGGCTTCCTCAAAAGCAAGGCAGACATCAGCCGGATTATAATCTTTATGGTCCCGTAAATAATAACTTACCGCTGTTTTAATACCGCTAAAAGAAAATTCAAAATTCCCTTTCATAAAAGGGCGCGGAAATTTTATTGCACCCATTTTGCCCTTTAAAGCCAAGGCTGAAACTTGCGGTCCTCCCGGGTAAGGCAATTTAAGCAATTTAGCGACTTTATCAAAAGCTTCTCCGGCGGCATCATCACGCGTTTTGCCGAGAAGTTTATATTTCCCATAACCTATAACCTTCCAAAGTTCAGTATGGCCGCCTGAAACAATTAAAGAAATTAAAGGGAATTTTAGCGGTTTATTTGCTAAATTACCATCGAACTCTGCTGCATATAAATGGCCTTCCAAATGATTTACACCAATAACGGGAACATCATATAAAGCACCTAAAGTTTCTGCAGCAACACGCCCAACCAAAAGGCCACCAGGCAAACCTGGGCCATTTGCAAAAGCGATAGTTGTTGGCGTAATTTGTTTATCTCTTAAAGCAGTGCTTACAACACTTGCTACTTTTGCTGCATGTGCACGGCTTGCAAGTTCCGGTACCACACCGGCATATTTTTTATGTAAATCTATTTGCGTATAAATGACATTTGAAAGCAACTCCTTCCCGTCTTTTAAAACGGCAGCGGAGGTTTCATCACAAGTTGTTTCAATTGCCAAAATATAACTGCTGTCCATTAAGCCTCTTTAACTTTTTCCGTTTTCGCATCTTGGGCTTTGATCTCTTCGATATTCAAAGCGCCCAAAACTTTACGAGCTTTTAAAAGTTCAACGGCACGGTTTAATTGTTCATCCTTAATCTCTTTACCTTCAGTCGTTGCTGTTTTTTTAGAAGGTGAATAAATCATTGTAGTTCTTTGTACTATAGAAGATTTCGCTGTAGGCAAATCAAAATTTACTACGATATCGGGGAGTATACCTCCGGTTGTATTTGGACCCTTCTTCTTAAAGTCTCTATGAATCATACGTCCTAAAGGTGTATAATATTTTGCGACTGTAAGTTTCAAAGCAGAACCGTCCTCCAGTGTACTCACTTGCTGAACACTGCCTTTACCGAAAGTCCTTGCACCAATCAAAAGCGCACGTTTATGATCTTGCAGTGCACCTGCAACAATTTCACTCCCGGAAGCTGAGCCTTCGTTTACAAGTAAGATAATGGGTAAATCTGGATACAGAGCTTTTTTAGCGCTCTTATATTCTTTAAAATAAGCCGCATTTCTCCCCTTTGTATATACTATAAGTTTATTTTCCCCGATGAACATCTTAGCTAAATCAATAGCACTGTCTAAAGTACCGCCCGGATTAAAACGAAGATCTAAAATAAGGCTTTCCATATCTTGCTTTTTAAGATCTTCCAAAGCCTTTCTAACATCTTCAACTGTATGGCCTGAGAAATCTTCCACATAAACGTACCCTATTTTATTTTCAAGCATTTTGGGATATACTATTTGCGGAATAATTTTTGCCTTACTTAATGTAAATTTTTTGGTTATTTCTGTACCTTTTTTATCTTTACGTTTAATAACAAGGGTTACCTTTTCCCCAATGGTACCGCGCATCATATCTATTGCCTCATTAGAGGAAATATCCTTAACGAGTTTATCATTAATTTGAATAATTTCATCACCCGGTTCAATACCAGCTTTATAAGCAGGGCTGTTCGGCAAAGGCGTAACTACAAAAAGTTCACCCTCCTTCCCTATTAAACGTATTCCCAAACCACCGAACTCCCCACGCGTTTCTTCTTTAATACGTTTTGTATTTGTAATATTGATAAATTCAGAAAATTCATCCAAATTATTTACCATACCATATAAAGCATTAGTAATAAGTTCCTTCGGTTGGGTTTCTTCCACGTAACTGTCCTGAATTTTAGACATTACCTCAACCATAATTTTGAGTTGATCAAGCCCACTATCCACCCCCGAATAAGCAAAAGGAAACAAGCTACCTACAAAAAATGCAGCAACTATAAAAATAACATATTTATTAACTTTTCTTTTCATATTACACCTCTATACATTTTAACAAATTTAGGGTATATTAGGAATAAGACCTAACTAATTACTCTTCAAATATACAAGCGGATCTAAAGCTTGGGTACCGGAGCGGACTTCAAAATACAAAGCAGCTTTACCTTGCCCCATGGCAGTACCTTGTGTATCATAACCGCAAGTGCCTATAACACTACCGCTCTTTACCACTTCACCGACATAGGCTTTAATTTCTTGCAAGAAACCGTATATCGTAAAAAATCCTTGACCATGGTCAACAATAACAACTTGACCATAAGAGCGGAAAGCACCGGCGAATATAACTTTCCCTCCCTCAACTGCTTTGATTGGAGTTCCGGCAAAAGCCGCTATTTTTATACCATCCCTAAATATCCATGTTTTAAGTTGTTGATTATACTCTTTACCGAAACGGCTGATAACCTGCCCATTAAGTGGCCAAGGTAATGACTTCTTAGCCACATTTACAAGTTCTTTGGTAGAAGCAGGTTTTGATTCTAACCCCTGTTTTTTCTCTGATGCAGCACGTTTCTTTTCTGCCTGTTTTAAAAGTTTCTCCATTTGTTCTGCGCTGTTTTTAAGTTCTTCGAGTTCCTTTTTGGCTTGTTTTAACTTTTCTTTTGCAGTGGTTAAATCTTTTTCTTTATCTTTATGGGTAGCTTCAAGCTTTTCTTTTTCTGCTTCAAGGGCCGATTGTTGGGAAAGTAAATTTTCTTTTTCTAACTCTGTTTGCTTCAAGTCTTTTTCATTTTTTTCCAAAGATTTTTGTAAATTTTTATAATATCCGGCTTTTACATCTAATAAAGAATTTAAAATCAAATTTCTTGATACGGTTTCCCCTGTATTAAAGTCAGACTGTAAAATATTCTCTACTATCGTAGCAGTTAAGGTTTCCTTCATTAAAGTTTGCCACATAGGCAAAGTAGTTTTCATCATTTCTCTACGGCTTTGCAAGGAAGAAGTTTTACTTTTTACTTCTATTAAATTACTTTTTATTTCTTCTGTTTTTTTGCCGGTTTGCTTTTCTTTTTGTGTTAAGTTTTTAAGTTCTTGTTCTAATTTTTTTTGTTTCTCTTGGTACTCTTTAAGTTGTTTTTCTTTTAAAGAGGCCTTTTCTTTTATACCCTGCAAATCCGTCTTTGAAGCAGCAAAAATTGTGCTTCCCAAACAAAAGAAAAAGCAAAAAACAGTTATTAAAATCTTCCCCATTTAGCTAAACTCCTGCCAAATAAAAGACAGAATAAAAAGCACCCTATTTGCGGTAAAGTAAACGGATCATAAGGTGTTAAAGGAAGCATTTTTAAGAATGTAAGCAAAACATACATAAACCCAAAAGCAAAACCATAAGCAAATACCGAAGAGCCAACAGCATAAAAGCGGTCTGTTAAGGAAACCGGCATATATTTTACTTCTATAAAAAAACCGAGTGCAAGCAAAGCAAATGCTACACCTATTAGAACAATATCTATCGTCTTAATTAAAGCAAACAAATAAGATGCTACAGCACTTTCCTGTTCTTGGAAATATGCCATGGCGTCCTCACTCATTGGGGAAATATATTGCTGGGCCCAATCACTTGGATTTAAAAAAGCCGTACCGGACAATTTAACTTCATAAAAATGGGGTAAAGCACCTTTAGGTAAAAATGCTTGCAAATTTAATCCGGAATTACCTTGCTTTAAATAACTTTTTATATCATCCTCATTAAGCATTTTTACTTCGCTGACTTCCGGTAAAAAATATAATTTTGAAGAGAAATTTTTTGCCTGCTCTTCATTAGCATTTTTCAAAACAACCGCTATTTTAAAATCATCCGTTATTAAATCAAGTGCATAATTTGTACGCTCACGGCAAAATAAAACTATCTGAAGGAGTAAACCCAAAGCAAAAACCAAAAAGAATATTTTTATTGCTTTTGTTCCTTGTTTTACCTGATTTTTTTGATTATTTTTTGTTTTATCCATTTTACCACCTTGCACCAAGGCTTAGAGCTTCCTCATATAGTTTTAAATACTTAGTGGAAGAATTATCCCAGGAAAAGTCTTCCATCATAGCATTCTCACGCATCTTAGCAAATGCTTTTTTATTTGAATATATTTGAAGTGCACGATTAATTGCGTATATAAGGGCGTTTGGATCAAAATTATCTATAAAAAACCCGGTGGCTTTATTTATTGATGCATCGTCAGTAAAACCTTTAACTGTATCAGCAAGGCCGCCTGTTTTCGTAACTATCGGCAAAGTTCCATAACGCATTGCTATCATTTGGCTAAGCCCACAAGGTTCAAAACGTGACGGCATTAAATAAAAATCCCCTGCTGCATAAACTTTATGGGCAAGGTTTTCATCAACCGCACCGCAAAAAGCAATATAGTGCGGATTTGAAGAAGCCAAATTTTTTAAACTTTGTTCTACACTCGGTTCACCTTTACCTAAGAAGGCAAACTGTACTTTCCCTGCTAAAGCGGAAGCCACAGAAGAAACCAAATCAATACCCTTTTGATAAGTCAAACGTGATACCATAACAAATAGTGGTATATTTTCGTTAACTTCAAGGCCGAGTTCCTTTTGTAAAGATTTTTTGCAAAGCATTTTGCCTTTCATAGATTCTTCATCATATCCCATAGGTATTAAATTATCACTTTGCGGATCCCAAACATCTATATCAAGGCCGTTTAAAATGCCACGGAAAGCGGGTCCCTTTGAACGCAAAACACCTTCAAAACCAAAACTATTTTGCCCATTTAGAAGTTCCTTCGCATAGGTAGGGCTAACCGTTGTTGCACGTGTGGCAAAAACGACACCTGCTTTTAAGAAACTTATACCGCCCCAATATTCAAATTTATCCGGCGTAAAATCAGGCCCCCAAAAACCGGCTCTGTCAAAAGTAGATTTAGGATAATAACCTTGATAAGCAATATTATGTATGGTAAAAATACTTCTTGTTCTGGCAAAATATGCATCGGTTTTATATAATGTTTCAAGATATGCAGGAATAAGGCCTGTTTGCCAATCATGTGCATGTACAATATCCGGTTTAAAGCCGATAAATTTACAAGCTTCCAAAACAGCACGGGAGAAGAAAATAAAACGGTCATCATTATCCCTATAGTCTTTGCCATTTTCATTATAAAAACCCGGGCGGTCAAAATATTTGGTTGAGTGTATAAAAAACACTAAAGTGTTTCCCCATTTAAGATAAAACAAACGTGCCGGCTCAATATTATTACCGACAGGTACTAAAAAAGTACCCGGCACAGCTTTTAAAGAAGCCGTATTTTTTACACGCCTGTAATAGGGTAACATTAATAAAACTTTTGCACCGCGTGCACGGGAAAATTCTTGCGTAATTGCCCCCACGACATCGGCTAAACCGCCGGTTTTACAAAAAGGAAAAGCTTCGCTGGCAGCTAAAACTATATTCATTATTTTGTTCCTCCCTTTTCATTTTGTTCTTGATTATTTTCTTGGTCTAATAACCCCTCATTTTGCACATTATTTGTCTGAATATCAGTGTCCCCTTCTGTGGAAGTATCATCTTCGGCAGAAATATTATTTTCTTCCAAAGGCAAAATATTATCTTTAAAAGGCGGCATTGCCTGGTCAAAAGGCAAATCGCTTTGTATTTCCTTTGGGCCTTTTGCGGCAAAAGTTTTCATATCAGGCAGTTCACTTAAATGATTAAGCCCAAATACCCTCAAAAATTGATCTGTAGTCGCATAAACAAGCGGACGGCCGGCAACTTCTTTTTTACCGGCTATTTTTACAAGGCCACGGTCCAAAAGTTTTTCAAGCGGGCCGCTGACATCAACACCGCGTATAACCTCAATTTCCGCCCTAGTAACAGGTTGCTTATAAGCAATAATTGCAAGTGTTTCCAATGCGGCCGGGGATAAACGTATGGACATCTTTTCATTATAGAGTTTTCTTACCCATCTGCCATATTCGGGCTTAGTGCACATTTGAAAACCACCACCGATTTCAAGCACCTGCACGGCACTGCCGGCATTAGCGTAATCGGTTTGAATTTCCTGGATAATATCGCGCGTTAAAGCAAGATCACCGATTTCAGCTACCTGGTTCACTTTTGATGCACTCAAAGGTTTATCCGTTATAAAAAGTAAAGTTTCAATAATATTTTTAAAATCACTGCGGGATAAAATAACTTCTTCCTGCTTTTTCTCTTCGTTATTTGTTTCTTGATTTTGTTCGGCAGAAGTTTGTTCTTGTTTTACCTCTTCTTTATTTAATTCTTCGGTTTGTGGGGTGTTTTCCATTTATTTTTCCTCCGCTTCTTCTAAAAGTTTATGATAATCATCATCTTTGTGTTCTTGATTTAGGTAAATTCTTATTTCCCCGTTTTGTTTATCTTGACGTGCATAAATTTTATTTATTTTTAGCAGTTCAAGTACCGCCATAAAACAGGTTATTACGCCACGTTTTTTAGTTTCACCCATAAAAATATCGTCAATCAAAACCCATGGGCGGGAAGTAACCATTGCAAGAACCTTTTCAATTTTCTTATCTATCGGGAATTCCTCTATTTTCAAAAGGTCAGCATTTTGCCTTTCCTCTAGACGGGCGAAAGCACGTTTTACAGCAGCAAGCAAATCAAATAATTGAACGTTTACGACTTTATCTTCCTGATTAAAAACCGGGGCCTGTTTATAAAAATTATCTTTAAATTTATCAAAATTTTGTTGCAGGAAATTTGAAGCCTGTTTAAACTTTTCGTACTCAACTAATTTTGCAATAAGTTCTTTTGCCGGATCTGGGCCTTGTTCTTCTGTCGTAGGGACTTGGCTTGGCAAAAGTTGGCGCGCTTTAATTTGCATTAAAGTACTTGCCATAACCAAAAACTCCCCTGCTACATCTAAATTGAGTTGTTTCATCAAGTCAAGATACTCAAGATACTGCGTAGTTATAGCTGAGATATTTACCTCGTAAATATCCAAATTATCTTTTTTGATAAGATGCAAAAGCAGGTCCAAAGGGCCTTCAAAAACATCTAATTGAATTTTAAGAGTATCCGTTTCCATTTAAATTTCCGTTAATAAAGTTTCATTGCTTTCTTAACTTCGCTCAAAGTTTTTGCGGCGCTTTCACGCGCTTTGGCAGAACCATCTGCCAATATTTTATCCAAGTAAGTTCTGTCTTTTAAAAGCTCTTGTTTTTTGCGATTAAATTCTTCAAAAGAAGGGCGCATATATTCAAAAAGCTCCTTCTTACACGCTACGCAACCAAGTGCCCCTGCTTTGCATTCCGCACAACGTTTTTCAAAATCTTTGTTATAAAGTTTATGGAAAGTAAAAACCGTACAACCATCGGGATTCGCAGGATCTGTTGCTTTCTTTTTGTTAGGATCTGTAAACATAGTCATAATTTTTTTACGCAAACTTTCCACATCTTCCCCCACCTCAATGGTATTGCCGTAAGATTTTGACATTTTACGCCCATCTAAACCTGTTACTTTGGGAACCTTGGTAAATAAAGCTTTAGGTTCAACTAAAACATCTGTGTTAAATTGTTCGTTAAAACGCCTTGCAATTTCGCGTGAAATTTCAAGGTGCGCGCTTTGATCTTGCCCCACAGGAACATAAGTAGCTTTATGTATCAAAATATCCGTTGCCATTAAAACCGGGTAGCCGAGAAAACCAAAAGATGCAATTTCTGAAAGTTCCTTTTCCGTTAACATAGCAAGTTTTTCGGCTGCGGTTTTATCATCACCTATTTGACCTGCATACTTCTTTTTAAAAATTTCAACGAGCTGTTCTTTATAAGTTGGGTTTCTGAGCAACCAACCAAGCGGTGTAATCATACCAAGCAAAGTGTTAAGTTCGGACACTTCCGGTACATGCGATTGTACAAAAATTGTGCATTTTTCCGGATCAAGCCCGGATGCAAGCCAGGTTACAACCATATCAAGAGTGTTTTTGGTTAAATCTTCAGTCTTTTCACTTGCAGTTGTTAAAGCATGTAAATCCGCTACAAAGAAAAAGCATTTATGGGTATTTTGTAAAGTAAGCCAATTATTTAAGGCACCGAAAAAGTTGCCTAAATGAATTTTACCCGTAGGGCGCATACCGGAAACTATAATTTTACAGTCCATTAAAACTTCCTCCGACAAAAGATAAAATTAAATTAAAAATAATATAAAACACCGGCAATAAAATTTTTTCAAATACGCCGATTAAAATCAAAATTACTACAAGTAACATGCCATATTTTTCAAAACGCATATATTTATTTGCTGCATTTGTAGGTAAAAAACGTGCTAGTATTTTACTGCCGTCAAGTGGTGGAATTGGCATCAAATTAAATAAGGCTAAAAGTAAATTTATCATTATGGAATATACAAAAACCTGCATTAAAATCGTAAAATTAGGCGCAAGCATAACAACCAATTTTAATGCAAAAACCGAAATTACAACTAAAACTAAATTTGCTGCCGGCCCTGCAAAAGCAACTTTGGCCATGTCATTTCTGATGTTATTTAAGTTATATGGGTTTACCGGCACAGGTTTCGCCCAGCCGAAAAGGGGTAAACCTGATGTAATACAAAAAAGCGGTACAATAATAGAACCCACCAGGTCAACATGCTTTAACGGATTAAAAGTGAGCCGCCCCAAAATATAAGCGGTATCATCACCGTTACGGCAGGCAATATAGCCGTGGGCGTATTCGTGTAAAATAATAGAAAAAAACAGTATGGGCAAATATACTATAGCGCTCATAAATATATTATAGCATTTATATGATATATAGCACATCGGATATTACCAACTTAATAACATATTGGCATAACATTTCCCGATTTTTTATTTGCTATAATAATTTTATGAATAATAACCAGCATATTACGCCGGACATACTTATAGTCGGTGCCGGAATCAGTGGCATAGCTTTGGCACGTTTATTGGCTGAAAAGGACTATAGCGTATTGGTTATTGATAAACGCCCGCATATAGGCGGCAATTGTTATGACTATAAAGATGAAAACGGAATTATTATTCATAAATACGGCCCGCATATTTTCAGGACAGATAATAAAGAAGTTTGGCAATTCCTGTCGCGTTTTACCGAATGGCAAGAGTATAAACATAAGGTTCGTGCAATTATTGACAGTAAAGAAGTACCTATACCTTTTAATTTTACCTCAATAGATATTTTATTTGATGCACAAAAAGCAAAAATTTTTGAAGAAAAATTAATTTCAAAATACGGTGAAAATAAAAAGATACCTATTTTAAAATTAAAGCAATCTACCGATAAAGATTTACAAGAACTTGCCGCTTTTGTTTATGAAAAAGTTTTCTATCACTACACCTTAAAACAATGGGGATTAAAACCGGAAGAATTAGACGGGGACGCCTTGGCCCGCGTTCCTGTTTACACAAGTTATTACGACGGATATTTTACCGAAAAATATCAGGCAATCCCCAAAAACGGATATACAAAAATGTTTGAAAATATTCTAAAACATCCAAACATCAAAGTGCAATTAAATACTGATTTTAAAGATTTAAAAAATATCAAATATAAAAATTTATTTTACAGCGGGCCTATCGACGAATATTTTGATCATAAACTCGGCCCCTTGCCTTATCGCAGTTTAAATTTTGAATTTAAAACTTTGCCGCAAAAACAATTTCAAGATGTTGCGGTAGTAAATTATACAGGCCAAGAACCATATACAAGAATAACGGAATTTAAACATTTTTTAAACGAAGAAACATCAAGTACAACAATTGCTTATGAATATCCCTCGGCTTTTGAACTAGGTAAAAATGAAAGATATTACCCCATACCTAAACAAGAAAATGAGCAACTCTATAAACGATATTTAGAACTTGCCGGCAAAGAAAAAAACATTTACTTTATAGGCCGTTTAGGAGAATATAAATATTACAGTATGCACAGTGCCGTTGCTGCAATTTTTGAATTGGTTAAAAAATTCGCTACTTGATATTTAAGTTAAAATTTTGCTATATTAATGGCGGGAGAGCAGCCTAAATTCATAAAATAGGAGCTCTTTTTTTATGATTATTACTGATTTATCCCAAGAAACCCCCTTAAACAAAGCCGTAAATTTAAAAGATATTGCTGTTCATGCAGGAATTGCAAAATGTTATAGCATAATTGCAACAGGCACTTTTACAGGTACACCCAAATTAACTATTTCCCACGACGGTACAAATTTCTATCCACTTTATAATAATGATGGTGAACAAATTGAACTTGAAGCAAGCAAAGCATTATTTTTAAATTTTGCGAATGTATATCTTAAAGTTGATTTGACCGGTGTTACTTCTGAAGATTTAAAAGTTTCTATTCAATAAGGGGGTATTATGCAATATAATTTGCAAAGTTCCCTTGTAACCAACTTAAGAATCAAGCAAAAAAATGACACTTTTAAAAAGCCAGACAGTTGGCCTAATATTAGGAAAAATGCACAAAACGGTCACATTTACTTACTCGTTGATGACAGATATCCTATTGGTTTTGTAGCAACCGTCACAGGCGGTTATTCTATTAATATTGACGGTGAGCATTACGATGATTATAACAGCCAAGACCAATTCTCTATGGCAGATTGGTCTGATTATACCGATACAGAAGGTTATACTATCAATTACCCTACAAATGCTACAAAAGCACACATCATTGATATTTATTCTCAAACAGAAAGCAATGATATAACTGCTTTCGCTTGCGCAAGGACCGCCGCAAGCGGTAATGAAGCACAAGGTGTTTTATGGGCACACTTTCACATAAACAATGATATTGATTTAAGTAAAGGTTTCGCTTACACGGAATATTATAATGATTTATTAACTGCTGTTACTGCTAAAAACAACTTAATAATTGCAAGCGGTTTAGATTATTGTTTTTATAACGCAGCAAGTTTAAAATATTTGCCAAAAATAAATTATTCTAATGTCTCTGATATGACAAACTTTATTACAAACGCTCCTGCTCTTGAAAATACTGTATTGGATGTTTCTGCTGCAACAACTTTAACTAAAATTGACATCTGTGGAGATAGTACACATTTTATGTCAGGTTTCAAAGGTTTAAGAATTTCAAATCAAGCACCTTTTAATTCTGCAATTACTCCCCAAATAAATATTTCCTATACAAATATGGATAAAGCCGCATTACTGCAACTATTTAATGATTTACCTACGGTAACAGACGGGCAAAGCATTAAAATCGTAGGTTGTAGTGGTACCAAATTAATTTCAGCAGGCAGTCCAACAATCGCTGATGGAATTGTAAGTAATTTCAGTAACAGTAATTATTTAACATCTTCACAACAAGTTGCTTTAGGCAATAATTTTGAAATTGTTACAGCATTTATAACGACAGACTTCACTAGTTATCAAGCAATAGTCGCAGCACCTCAAAACGCAACTTCCGATAGATTTATAATCCAAGTAGAAACAACCGGTAAATTATCATATTGGACTACTAATGGTTCAGACGGAATTATAAAACATGCCGGCTCTAATACACTTGCTGAAAATACGAAATATTATCTCAAGATGATTTGTAACAATGGTAGTTATACTGTTTATATCTCAACTGATAATACTACATTTGTAACAGATACCTCTTTTACAAGCGAATATAGTTTAGCTACAAATCATATATGGATAGGTAAATCTCAAAATAATATATTCTTTAAAGGTTCAATAGATTTAAATAATACTCATATTAAAATCAATGAACAGACTTGGCTTAATATAGATAATTATTTACTACCTGATGAAAGCGCAATAGCAACGGAGAAAGGCTGGACAGTTACAGTATCTTAAAGAAATATAATTAAAACCCCGTATTAAACGGGGTTTATTCTTTAAATAATATTAATTTTATCTGTAATTAAATTTTCAGAATTTTCTTACACATACTCTTTACTTTACAATAAATTCTTACCCATAAGGGACGATATGTTAATTCTTTAATCAATTTATTAATTTGTTCTTTCTGCCAACATCCAAAAAATTCTTCTCTTTTTATGTGTGGTTTAACTGAAGTTTTATAATAAGGATTATATTTGATAACTGTATCAAAAGAAACTTCTTTATAAACAATGTCATCCTTTAATATATTAAATAACTTTTCTGATTTTTCGGTATTGATAAACAGAATAGACAGCCCATTTCTATCGAACATTTCAGGCGCATAATAGGAATAGCCCCAAGCATCCCCAATAGTGAAATCGGAAAACCTATTACTGTCTTTAAAATAACACTTATGACAAGAAGGCCTACAAAAAATTGTTTCGCCAAAACCTATACGAAAAAGTGACATTTTTTTACTTTGAGGTTCTATTTTACCATCATTAAAATAGAAATAAAGTTTTGATTTATCCCAACCATATTTTTTATCCCGAAAATCAATTTTTACAAGTTTGTTTACGTCATAGTTTTGTTTTAAAAATTCTTTCCACACACCGGGGCTTGGAACACTGTGGCAAATAATATCTGCAGTAAGTAAATTATCATACTCTTTGTTTAAGAAACTTTTAAGCCCTGCTATTTGGCAAGGCGTGCCGGTATATAAAACCTGACGGTCTTCTTCTAAAAACTTTTTAGTTTCTTTGAAAGTTTCAAGAGTATTACTTTGTACATATTTTGAACGGCGTAAAATATTCAAATCTTCTTTTTTATCTATAAATCGGTGGTAGACTTCCCAATTTTTATTAAAAGCAGCACCAAATACTACCCCGTTTTGTTCTAAAACATAATCAGCTAGAATACTAAACATACCACCCGAAGAACTCTTTTTTAATACTTCGGTATTTTTATTTTTAGCCACATATACTTTAGGTCTAAAATCTTGTTTTTGATTATTTAATATGGGACAAATTTTAAGGCAAAGTCCGCATTTAATACATTTTTTATCATCAATGACAGGATATAAAAAGCCCTCATTATCTGCCCGCATAGTAATAGCATTTTTAGGGCAAATCTGCACACAAGCCCCACATCCGCAACATTTTTCTTTGCCTATTATTTGTATCATGTTAATTTCCTTAAAACAAGTTTCTTAATACGTCCAAAAAGTTGTAACATATTTTTAGAATCTATAATATAATTAAGCGAAGTTGTCCACATAATTAGCAACAGAACAATTCCAATCGCATAAACCATCCAATCAAAAACACTATTAATATACAACGGATATTTAAACCATATCAAACTTGTTAGTCCGAACGTAATGAAAACCGGTATGATATGACGTAATGTGCGAACATAACTAAGTTTTGTAACATGTTTAGGAATAAAGAAAAGCAAATCTATATCTCGATAAATATTAGCCAAAATAGCCCCGCCTACAATACCATAAAGCCCCCAAAAATAAGCACCTATGGCTCCGCCAATTGTCGCAATAAGTGCTTGTGTAGTGCTCTGCCAACGGGTTTGGCGATACATTCCGGCAGAAATAACCAACATACCTTGTGGAGTTTTAAGGTTATGCAATAATCCTTTTAACACGCAAACAAAGCCCAAAGCAGGTAACAAATAGTTAGCATCTGTTATGTTTCTGGTATAAATTTGAATAAACGGTAAAATTAACAATAAAGCCGCACTATATACAATTGTAATGAGCATATAATAAAATTGTTCAAATTGTTGAGTAGATTCTTTCAAAACTCTCCTTTGTTTACGGGCAATTACATCCCCAAACGAGGCCCCCAAGCCCGCCCCGAAAATTCCAAAAATACTTTCAATACCCATTAATACTAAATTGTATATACTAAAAATACTTACTTCTATCAAAGATGTAAAAATAGTTGCTAATACTATCGGTAAGGCTGAATGGACACTTCCCAATACTTCCAAATACAACACATTCCAACGCTCTTTAATAGATTTTTTGTTTGGAGAAACGCTATAATCTACGAATGGAAAATGACGTATTGTATAATAATATAGCATAAAAGAGCGAACAAAAACAGAAAGCACGACTGCAACTTCTACCGTAACGATACTAAAGCCCAATTTAGCCAAACCCCATACGATTAAGATATTTAGCAACCAATATACAATTTGTGCGCAAGAAATAACATAACTTCTTTGACTTGCCGTTAATAATACGCGGTATTTAGAAAGTGTAAAGAAATCAAGTACCCCTTTAACCCCCAAAGAAAATACCACTAATGCAATCTGCCAAGCAGTTAATTGAAGTGTTTTGGCAAAAACAGGATATAAAATTGCCAATAAACAAACTAAAGTTAAAAAGATATATCCTGAGGTTTGATAAAACTTTTTAGCGGCTGATAAAATACCATTAATAGCAGGGATATCATTATCTGCCAACGGTTTATAAAGTGCATAAATACTTGCACCGGAAATACCTGCTTCTACTAGTACAAAGTAAGAAATGAACTGCGTAACAGATACTATAAAACCATTAATTTCAGAACCATATACTGTAAGTAATACTCTAGGAATAATAAATGCTGATACCATGGCTACTATTTGTTGCATGGCCATAGTAAATGAATTTTGTAAAAAAAGTTCAGTCCGACCTTTCATAAATTTTAACGATATCCCCTTCTATAATACTCTTAGCAACCATTGCAGAGAATCTTCCCTACGTTTTTCAATTAACATGTTAATCTTAGAATAATTTATGGGTTTTGCAAATATATCTGCCAAAGCAAAAACATGAGTAGCATCCCTATCCTGTAAACCGGCCCACTCCATCGCATCAAGCACTTTCGCCTTACCTTGAGGAAAAATTGCGACTTCTTTATTAAAAATTAATGAAAACATAACCCCATGGAATTGGGAAGTAACAACATAATCCGCATCTTTAATATAACCCAGGAAATCAAAAGGGGTACCGTATATGTTTTCATCACACCATGTTATATCACAACCTACAGAAATAATTTTCTTCCCGGTTTGTTTAGCAAATTGTTCAACCATTTTCCTTTCATGTTCCGATATACCCATCTCATATAGAAAAATAAAATTTTTGTGTGGGCAAGGTTCTGCTAATTTGGTCCATTGTTTAAATAGCAAAGTCGGGTCAACAACGGTAGCAGGATCCCTAGATGAAATTGTCTTAACGAGATTAAAGGTATTTCTATCTCTAACAGAAATATGTTTAAATTCGGAAAAATTAAAATCAGGCCCCGCAAGTCGTTTAAATTGTTCTGGTATTAACGAATTAGCACTTGCCGCATACGAAATAATATTAGGAATTGAAATCCCTTTACCAAGATATTGTTTATAATGGATAAAGTTATTTGACAAATTCCAAACCTCATCGGAACCTACAATGATTGTATCAAAATCATTTGGATTACGGCGAGTTACCTGCAATCTGTTTGACACTTTGTCAAATTGTTTCAACAATTTGTAATGATGAATTACTTTTCTAGGATATTTACATTTAATTAATTTCAACCTATCTAAAAAACGGCTTTTTGCTAAATCTATAATTTCTACCTCATAATGCCGGTCTTGTAAAATTGTCTGCAATGCAAACGCTTGCAGAAAAGCACCGTAATTTAAAGCATTGTGTAATGTTAAAATACCAATTTTTTTCATATTAAATTTCAATAACCTATTTAAATATCTTTTTAAGTTTATTAACTATCTTAGCGCCTAACAAAAGCCGTCCTTTGGCTTTTAAGCGGGTTATGCCTGTTTCCCACAAGCGGCTATTCCAATGAATACCATATGTATTTGGAGTAAGCAATAACTCAGAATATTTTCCGCCAATAGGGCTAAAATATTCTGGAGGTAAAATAGTAACATTTTTTAAATTAATAACTTGTTTAGTATTAATATCATATCCCTCTTTTAAAAAAAGATATGTGTTCATTTGGGTACAAGGGGTCAAATCCGGCCCATCGGTAGTTATAAAATGTTTTCCATTATATAGATCCCGCATTTCTTTTATAGTAGGATGATGAGCAGTAGCCCCAAAGCCCAATCCTGTATTTATACCTGAACCATCCGCTGCTACAAAAGCATCAAAGGCAAGTAAATCATCTAATGATTTCACTAATTCTACGTCCGTATCCAAATAAATACCACCATGTTGATATATAATATCCAAACGTGCTAAATCTGACACAAAAGCCCATTTTTTTGTTTGATAGGCCTCTTGAAGATAGGGATTTTTAGCAATATCATAATTTCCCTCGTTCCATAATTTAATTTCATAATCCGGGCAATGTTTTTGCCAACCGGCTATACATTTTTTAACGATATCAGGATATTTATTTTTCCCAAACCAACAATAATGAATTATTTTAGGTATCATTTTTCCCCTCTAAAAACAAAACTCAAATGGCAATACATGATTCCATCCAGGCCGATATACAAAAACTATACTTTGATATAACACGAAACATCCGATTATCCCTATTGCGATAAAAACACGTGATTTTCGCGGATAACAATGCACAAAAAATGGGAGTGAAATAAAATTAAATATTGACATGCACAATACAATCCTTTCCAACAAAATGGCTCTAATAGAAATACACTGTAAACAAAACGCTAAAATACTGCACCATAATAAAAATGACACTTTTAAAGGACTGCTTTTTCCTAACTTGTGATTGTATATAAATATATAAGAAAATAAACAAAAAGTTGTAATAACAAACTGGACTAGTGTATTCATAATATTAGCCAACTTTAATTGTTCTCCTAAAAGTCCCCCATCTATTAAATAAACTGCATACCTCCCTGTAATCGCAATTATTTTTTCTAAAATCGGTGCCAAAAATACCAAACTTAAAATCGTAAATAAAATAATCCAAATTAAATAACGAAATTTAAATTCCAAAGGATATAAAAAATAAAGGATAAGTGTTATAAAAGATGAATAATGAAAAGATACAGATATACACCAGCAAATAAAAAAAGAGAAAAACTGCCTTCTAATAATGAACGGTATAGATAATAAAATTACACACATAGCCATTTCTTGCCGTAAAATATTCATACTGTTAGAAAAACCTAACACAACAAACAGTAAGACAGCTAACATAATTGAGTTTGAATATTTATACAATGTATACATCCATGTACCTATAATAAACATTGAAGTACATAATAATAATACTTGAGGATTAGTAGTAAATATTGTTAAAAAACGGTTAAACAATAAATATCCCGCTTCCATATGGGATTGTAATAAGTCTGGGAAACTAATAAGCCTAATAAATGTTTCAACATAAGGTAAAGTATCATTACCTATATTCCAAGAGCGAAATCCTGAAATAAACGCTAACTCCACAAAACACAACCATGCAAAAATGATATTTCTTTTTTTATCAGTACCAGTTAACAATATACCTTGAAACAATATAATTGCTATTAACAGATAAAATTGCCATAAATATTGCATAATAATTTACTCTAATCTTTCTTCAACAGTTGATTTAAAATATTTACCTTTGATTCAATGGTAAGATGTTTTTTGTAATAGTGTAATGCCGCGCCTGCAAGCGATTCCCGTACTTCCGCATTTGCATTAAACACATCCAACCAATAGGCCATATCTTTTGCTGTTTTACAAATGACTCCACCCGGCAAATACCGCGCAACACCTACATCGGTGGAAATAAATACTGTTCCTGCAGCCATGGCCTCTATCAAAGAAATAGAAAAAGCTTCCCAAGTACTGCCCATTAAATAAACAGAAGCGTTTTTAACATATTCTATTGTTTTTTCCCGGCTGATACCGGTTAATAATTGTACTTTGCGTGGACCGTATTTTTTTTGCAATGAATTATTTAATTTTTGTAAATATTTATAATAAGATGTTTCCATGCTACCGATAAGTATTAATTCCATATCCTTGCCGGCATTACTTTCATAAAAAGATTTTAATAAAAATTCTTGGTTTTTACGCGGAATATAGTTTGACACACATATAGCATAAGGCTTTTTATCTTCAATATCTTGACAATAAAATTTATCCTCTGCAGCATTTTCCAAAACAATGCCTTCAATGCCATAATGTTTTTTGAAAAAGGTATAAGCATCATCAAAACGATGTAATTGCAAGACGTGATTATATTGTTTAAATTTATTTGTATTTACAAAATATAGCCATCCCCAACGGATATGCCGCCATATTTTGTAAGCAAATGCTTTGAAAGAATTAAAATCTGTACGACGCCAACAAAAGTCATACATACCGTGCATATGAAGAATTTTCTTACATTTAATTTGAGGTAAAACCGGATACAGGAAATCCGTAAATGCCGTTTGGGTACATACATTAATCAAAACATCAGCATCTTTTGCTAATTTCACAATTAATTGCTGATATTTCTTTTTATTCCCGAAATGCAAGGCATATTTGGTATAAACGGGCACGCGAATAATCTTCATACCCATAAAATTTTCTTCTTCCGGGCTGCCTTCAACTTGCGAGGTTACAATAGTTACTTCATGTCCTTTTTGGGCGAGCCCTTTTGTAAGATATTCCGTAACGGCCTGCACACCGTCTTTTTGTGGGTAAAATGTACTAACGGTAACTAATATTTTCATAACTATTTACCCCTTATAAATTTATTAAAAAGCTCAATTTTTTTAATAGTTAATTTACGGCGCAAAGCACGGGGAGAACTTGCTTTTTTCACCGATAATTTTTTTAAATAAAAATCTAAGCGAGATTGCTTTTTTTGCCGTACTTCAATAAAATTTAAAGAAATTTCTTGCCAAGGTTCAAAACCTGCCGGAGTAATCAAATACTTCTGTGGAGTATCTTTAAATATACGTTCCAAACGGCGTTTTTGTATATGAATATATGCATATTCTTTTGTTTCTATGCTTTCCGCAGTTAATGTTTGTGCATACACTTGCCCGTTTTCTATAGAAAAAATACGTTTACCATATTCTAAAACAAAACCGGGGTTTTGATAATGGGATAACATAAAATTATGATATAAACAATTTACGTCCGCGATAAAATTTTCAAACGGATATATGCTTAATTTATTATGCCTAAAAATTGCATTTATACCATAATCATCATTTTCATCGAAAGCAAAATGAGTCGGAGAAGAAAAAATATCCTTATAATTGAAATTATGAGCAGAAGTTAGCATAAATGCTTTTGTAATTTCAGGTATATTTCTATATAAACACAAATGGCCTAAATGAGAAATTTTACCGTAACTTTGTTTAGGTAAAAACTTGTGTATCTCACCAAAAATCATATCCAAATCGCAATATCCCCAATAATCGCAACCTTGTAAATATTTCTCAAAGATATACCCGAAAGCCGGCCTATAATCACATAATTTATACGGTGTTTTTAAGGAAATAGGAAAATCAAATTTTGACTGTACTAAAGACTGAAGTTCTGCAAATTTCATTTGCTTTATTTGTACATTTTCCGGCAATATACCGTTATAAACATCATCGGTAAACACAATGAATAATATTTCTTTATTATATCCACAGGACTGAAGCCATAAATCAAATATAGCGGGAAGTTTGCCAAAATAAGGTGAAAAGACAATATATTTATAATTACTATTCATATATTACCTCAAAGCCTTCCTATAGAAATATCCGCGAACGCTGTTTGGCATTAAAACTTGTACACAAAAACGAACTGCCATATTAAATAAATGGGTAGGCAAAGAAATTAAACCCAGCTCGCACAATTTTTTGCTCATAGCATAATTGCTTTTAAAATATTTTAATCCACCGCGCCGCCCATACATTGCTGAGTTTATTCGTGCATTAAGTAATATTGCAGGTAAATTTGCCATCTCATAACCTTTAGCTGACATGCGCGCCCACAAATAATAATCTTCCATTAAGTGAAAAGGCTGATAATTGCCTACATCCAAAATAGCACTTTTTTTATACATAACCGTCATATGATTAAACGGACTGCGCGTTCTTATGAACTTTTTAATATCTAAGTCAGTACAAGGTACCTTACGTATTGCAATAGGTTGTAAACTATCGCCATCAATTTCTTGTATCCAACCGCTTAAAACAGCTATATCAGGGTATTTTTCGAAGTATAAAAGTTGCTTTTCAAATCTATCTGGAAGGGAAATATCATCTGAATCCATACGGGCAATCAAAGGATAAGAACATTTCTCTATCCCCTGTCTTAAAGCCTCGCCAAGCCCGCTGTTTTTTACCAAACGGTGCAAAATAATTTTGCTACTGTATTGTGCTAAAACGTCTTCCAACTCTTTAGTTAAAGGGCCATCACAAACAATAACTACTTCATTAGGCTTTACAGTCTGGGCAAAAACACTCTCTAACGCCTCTTTTAACCAAACAGGGTTATCCCCTTTATAAACTGACATTAAAACACTAAATTTCTGTTCCATAGATATTATAGGATCTACTTCATAAACCACTTTAATTATGGTAATATTTTGCTTTTTATTTAATACCCCTATACGTATACATTTATTATACCAAAAAGGGAGAGATGTCAACAGATCCCGTTCTAAAAGACAAAAGAATATTAAACTTAAATGGATTAATTTAATCTCATTTTGATTGTTTAAATTTTTTTAACGATTTATTTTGTAAACGCAGTATTTCTGTTTTGCGCATTTCACTTAACAAATATCTAATATATGTGAACGGAAGGTAATACGGATGTTCTTTGCAATGAACTTCTTTATAAGTTAATTTTTTATAAAATTTTCCTTTATAGCCTAAAGCAAAAAAATTTATGAAATTTAATTCAGGCGGTTTGGGTAAAATTTTACAAATATCCATATTATAAGTTAATTCCGATATTTCATTTAAAAAATTATTGATGATATAATTAAACATTTGGCTATGTTCGCCGATTATTTGGCCTATACCATCCTTGGAATCCTTTTCATAATAAAAATCACTATCACCGCTGGAATTTACTGCAATAAATAAATTCCTGGGATATCCGCAAGAATCACACATATTGAATTCCACACCGGCAACTATAATTTCATCTATCCCAAAAGATTTTATACCCGGCTTATTAAAATTATCTAAATTAAACCAAAACAAACGTTTCTTTTTATATACCTTATTCATAGACTATAAATTTATAATAACTAATCTAATTTAATTATAACAAAAGTAATTATATTATTACAAATATTTTTTATAAGGTCCGCCCAATATTTAATAAAATATAAATGGAAGATTTAATAAAAATTATCTCAGAAATAATGGAAATAACATATATAATAAGTGGGCATATCTAAATTTGTGCTAAATCTATTTAGCCGCAATTTGAAATAAAGAATTAGTATATCGTCCAAAATCGTCTACAACAAGTAATTTATGTTTACCTACTTCTGTTTCTATAAAACAAGGCTCTGTAGGTTTACCGGAGCAAATAAAATTATCATCTACGAACCAATATAAATCCGAAACATCGGCATCTGCAGTAGCACGAAGGGCAATATTTTCCCCATCGGAGTAATAAACTATATCAGGTCTTGGGGTTAAGATTTCAGGCTTTTTACCTTTATTTGTTTGCATTTCTATTTCACAACCTGGCTCATATAAAGGCGGTTTTAAATGATAAATTTTTGCCTTATTGAATAGGTCTTCTAAATCAGACGGCCAGAATTCATAAATGCGAGTATATGTGTTACCTTCTTCCTCAAAACATGCCCTTAAACCTGTCTTTTTATTTATAAGTACAGGTCTAAAAATATTTGATATTTTTATCGGTGATTTACCTAAAATAAAATAATCTTCCACTACACTTGGGCAATACTTATCCGGTAACCCCCCGTCTATTTCACAAAATCTTGTGCGTACAACTTTTTTGTTAGGATAAATTGGGGGAAGAAAGGTTTCCGGACTATCTTTAACAACTATCTCAATTAAACCGCTAAACAATTCCCCGGCAGCCGTTCTGCCAAAAATATTATTGTTACTTTTACCATCAAAATTACCGACCCATACCCCCAAAACATAATCGCCGAAAATTCCCACAGCCCATGCATCTTTAAAAGCGAAAGAAGTACCTGTTTTCCAAGCGACTTTCACTTTATCACCCAAATGATTATATATTTTTTTATTAGCATATAAGGGGTTTGAAGTAAGCATATCAAATAAAACAAAACTGGCTTCGGGGGATAATATTTGGTTTTCTTCTTTTATAGGTTCATCTTTTAAAAAACTTATATTTTGTACTTTTCCTCCATTTGCTATGGCTGCATACAGTTTAGCGAGCTCAAGCAAAGACACATCAATACTTCCTATAACCCCACTTATGCCGTAATAATCTGCCTGTTTTAAATTTTTTACACCACCAATCTTCAATAAATTAACGAAATTATCCAACCCTACTTTAACAGCTAAATCTATAGCCGGGATATTCCTGCTGTTTACTAATGCACTTTTTGCCGAAACAGGGCCCAAAAATTGTTTATCTGAATTTTCCGGTGCATATATACCAAAATATTGCGGTGTATCTTTTAACAGTGTCAAAGGGTGTATCAAACCCTCATCTAAAGCCAAACCGAAAATAAAAGGTTTTAATGTAGAACCTGACATTCTTTGAGCAGCAAACCCGTTTACTTGCCCAAAAATAGTATCATCAAAAAAATTGACAGATCCTACCGCAGCCTCAACACGCATTGTTTTTGTGTTTAATAAAAGTACCGCTGCATTATTTAAATTAAGAGATGATTTTTTATTTATAAATTTTTTAACAAAGTCTTCAATTTTTTGTTGTAATTGTAAATTAATAGAAGTAAAAACTTCCGATTTACTTTGTGATGTATTTGTATAATCTATTACATGCGGAATATAAAAAGGCAAATTTGATGGAGAAAATATATCACTTTTAATATTTAAGAAAGTTTTTAACTTTTCGTCCTGCGGGTGCTTTTTTATCCAATTTTGAAACAATTTTGTCCGTATCTCCCTCATATTTTCATAACCTTTAGGTGTTGAAGGACGCCGTGCATTTGGATTTTGAGGAATAACCGCTAGTGTTAAATTTTCTACCAAAACTAAATCTTGCACTCTTTTATGGAAATATATTAAAGATGCCGCCCCCACACCTTCAATATTATATCCGTAAGGGGCGGTATTTAAATACGCTTCCAAAATTTCTTTTTTAGAATAAAATGCTTCCAAGTAAAGAGCATAAAAAATTTGTTTTATTTTGCCGGGGATAGTTTTTGTATCTAAATTATAAATAATTCTTGCCGTCTGCATAGTTATGGTAGATGCACCTATCCGGCGGCTTTTTATAAAATATGTTTCCTTTAAAGCACGGAATAAAGAAAATAAATTTACTCCAAAGTGTTTATAAAAATGCCGATCCTCATAAAGCAAAACAGCTTCCTGTAATTCTTTAGGAATTTCCGATAAAGGAATAAATAAACGGTATTTATCGTCATAAGAAGGGGTAACCCTTGCTAAAGTACCGTCTTTTAAGAAGAAAGATTTTGAAAAAGTGTATTTATTAAGTAAAGGCGATTTTGTTTGCTTTATGTATATAAAACCTGCCAAAAGTATACACCCTATCACTATAAAAATAATGATAGGGCGTTTCTTTTGTATAAATAATTCTTTAACGTTTCTCAACAATTAATTTGCCTTCGTCTGTGCTTGCACTTAAAGCACTATTGTACATTGCCTCTGCAATTACAGCCGGAACTATAAATTCCCCGGCATTAACTACTTTTACTTTATATGTTAAAGTGCTTGTATTAGTGCCATAATTACCAAAAATAAGCAAGCGATCCTCCATAGGCTCGGCAAAAGTATATGACCCTTGCAAAGAACCCCTTACAAACATAAACGGTGCCGCAAACATATCTACTATTGCAACATTTGTTATTTGCTTTCCGGTTAGGGATTTAATTTTTATTTTAACAGTTAATTCTTCGCCTGCTTTTATTTGATTGACGGTTTCGCCTTTATCATTTAAAAATTCTTGATAAATTTCCAAACCGTTTGAATATTTCTTAAGCGGTTTATTATCATAACCTTCTTGTTTTAAGAACCAGAAATTACCCATAGGTGCATTTTGGCTAGCCGTAACTTTAAATTCTTTACAAGAAAGAGGTATTTCGCTAACTTCCGCTATTTCACCGTTTTTAACTTTTAAATTATTATTATCACAGGAAACTTCAAATACGGCATCTGTACTGTTAAACTGTTTGGCATATTCAGATAATGCCGCCATTGAATAACTTGCAGACATTGTATTATAGTTATTTAAAGCAATATCCCTGATAATAAGTTTCAAAAGTTCTTTTTGTTTCTTATCGTTTAATTTTTCCGGGAAATACTTTGACACCAAATACAAATATTTTGCATTACGCGTTAAACTTGTATCATAATCATTATAGGAAGTATATTTATTAACAGGTTCATAAGATTTAATCAAACCTTGTGCCTTATTGTTATCTTGAAGCATTTTATAGGCAGCTGCCAAATAAGCGCCTTCAATATTTTTCTTATAAGCAGGTTTATTGGTTTCAAAATATTTCTCTAAAGATGCTAAATAAGAGCCTTGGCTTTCCCCGTTGCGTGCAAGTAAATAATGCCCGTAAGCCATAAGTTCGGCTTGCCTATTGCTATAAGGAATACGGGATACATATTTTTTAATCCTTTCCATAGCCTCTGTAAGTAAAGTGTTCGGTATATTATAACCGAATTCTTTAGCCGTTAAAAGCATATCGGCAACATACATAGTTAATTCATCATCACCGAATCCATCATCCCAAGCAGAGAAAGAGCCATTATCAGTTTGCCTTAAACTTAACTTACTAGTAACAGTATCTAATTCTTCTTGTACTTGTTTCTTTTCCTCTTTACCTTTTGCGGCAGCATAAGCCAAACGCGGGAAAATTTGGCTTGTTAATTGTTCCGTGCAACCGTAAGGATAATTCTTTAAGAAAGTTTCCAAAGATAAGAATAAAACCAAAGGATTTTGTGATATATTCAAAGCACGGTTTTCCCTATAAGCATACATATCCCTGATACTAAAATCTTTGATTGTAAACTTATTATCCAAAGCATTACCCATATCTACAGTTACTTTATAGGGGCTTGACGGCCTTACGCTTAAATCAAAAGAAGTTTGATATGTCTCTTTTAATGACTTTTCTTTTACTTTAAAGGTTATTGTATTGTTTCCGAAATTATCCAAGGCCTGAACTTTAAAGTAAATTGTTTTTTCCTCACCGTTTGCTATAGTAACGGTTTGTGTTTTATCACCAATTACTTTTAAACCATCAGAAGTATTTATAGAAGCATTAAAATTGCCTTTACTTAATTTTTCATTTTCATTTGCAATTCTTAAACCGACTTGAAAAAGATCATTCGGTACAGCCATACGCGGTGCAGAAGCATTTAAAATAACCGGCGATTTTACATTTACAGATTTTGAAGTACTGCCAACAGCCCTATTATTTACAGCAACAGCCATAACCCTGATATTACCGTTAAAATAATTAGGAACCTTATAAGTATATGTTTTTGCGGTACTATCTGCATTCAAAATCTTAGACCAAAAAGTTACCGGTGCTAAGCGGTTGCGTTTAAATTCATTTTGGTATAAAGCCATGTTTGTACCTTCAGACATCATATCACCGCCAATAGCGGAAACCTGGTTTATAATACCCAAATCAGGCAAGAATAAGTCAAAAATTTGATAAGTTCTCACAGCTAAATTCTTCTTGCGGAAGAAATATCCTAAAGGATTAGGTGTTTTATATTTTGCTACCTGTAATATACCTTCACTTGAGCCAAATAATATTATTTTTGTCGGTTGTGAAGTTTTATATTGTATATTTAATTGTTGCCCCGGTTGAACCAATTCAGGCGTGTTTAATTCTATATCTAATGTCCTTTGAGAAGGAGTAACATTAATGTATTTTACACCGCAACTGAATGGGGAAACAAAAATTTCCGGCGAATTTAAGGCTCGTACGAAAGAAATATTTAAATAAGCCCCACCTTCAACGGTATTTGGTATTCTTATTTTTTGTACACTGCTTGTCGTATTTGTTTTAAACCATTTGGAAGTATATACCTTATCACCTTCCAAAGTTATAAGGCCCATACCGGCATAAGGAGTTATTAAATTGATAGTAATTTCTTCATTAGGTTCAAAAGACTGTTTATCCAAATACATTACAAGTTCAGAGGACCTTTCTAAGTTAAAAGAAGCATTGTTTTGGCCCGCAACAAAATATTCTATTTTACTTAAAGCCTCTCCTGAATTATTATATAAAGTAGCGGAGAAATGCCCCGGTTTATCAGTCGGTAATTTAAAAGAAGTACCTTTTTTAGCAATATCAAATTTCTGCTTACTGATTTCTGTTTCCTGTAAAACAGATTGATAGCGGTAAACATCATCATATTGTTTAGTCAAAGCAGAAACATAACTCTGTTCTTTTAAAGCCAAAGTTAACCCCTTTAAATCAATTTTTTCCAGATTATTATTTAAGACAATAAAATCAATTTGAACTTCTGAGTTTTTATTTAAGAAAGATAAATTTGAATCTGTTTTATAACCCACTATATATTCCAAAGGCGACACATAGGCGGAAACTGCTGTTGAAACCGATTTTGAACTTTCCTGTTCTAAAGCGTCAGCATAGAAACGCATTGTATAAGTACCTTTTGAATATCTGTTTAAATCAATATCAAAAACTGTATTACCTTCAACATCTGTTTTTTGAGGGGTTAAAGGAACTGTTTCCTCACTGATTAAACTTTTATTTTCTTTTAAAGTATCTATGAACTTGTAATCTTTATAATCTTTAAAAGTAAATTTTGTAGGTATAAAATCCACAGAAGCCTTAACTTCATTACCTTGTGCGGGGGATCCATACATATTCTGCACAGATACTTGTACACCCAAAGATTCTTTAGTCAAAAACCACCCTTTAACCTTTTTATTTTGAATCTGTGAAGATACTTTTAATTTATCCTCTTCATATTCTTCAACTTTAAAAGAAGTAGAATTTAAGAAATCTAAATACTTATCCTTGTTAACCGAATAAATATCTATCTGATAAGTTCCTATTAGTGAATTTTTGTTTAATTGGTAAGACATTTCCGTTAAACCTTCTTCAGTTAAAGAAATATCCTTTTCAAACAATTTCGTTCCGCGCGGATCTGTAATTTTTATTTTTATAGGCAAACCGGCTGTGGTAGTCCAGGTTTTATTTTTGGCAATAAAAGCGAAATCAACTTTTTCACCGGGCCAGTAAAGGCCTCTGTCGGTCCATGCAAATACTTCCAAATCACGGCTTGAGCTATTACCGTAAACATCAAACCTTGAATAATCTACGCGCCTATCTTCTTTGTTATAAGGAATATAGGTAAAATCATTATCTGTTTTTACTAAGAAAGCAACAGGGTATTTATCGGCCTTAAAGTCAGAAAGATTAGGTATATTTGCCATACCTTCTTCATTTGTATAAACAGTTTTAATAACCGTTCCGTTTAATGCCAAAACTTCAACTTTAGCATTGGCAAGGGGCTTTTGTTCCGATATGGAAAGTGCATATAATTTAAAACTGTCATTTTCAAGGTTTTTATAAATTACTCCGATGTCGCTTATAATAATGAGGCGTTTATCCTGGGTGCTATAATCTGATTTAGCACTGATTAAAAACAGCCCTTTGCCTTGTTTTAAATATTCTTTCAAGTCAATTGAAGAATAATTAAGTGTTTTATAATCACCATTTAAAGTTATTTTCTTTTTAAATATCTCACTGATATTGTTTTCGTTAAAGTCATAGCGGTTAATGAAATTGGGGCTTCTCATATTTCCGTAAGTTTGGGAAACCAAATGGTTTATTTGATTTGGCATAATACGGGCCAAAGTAACTTCAAATTTATTTATACCTAAACTTACAAAATTTAAATTCTTACTTCCGCCTAAAGGAATAATCGAACCGTCCCCAACTATTGAAAGTTCCTTCGGATATTTCGGAACTCTAATGGTGTTTGTGACTTCATCATTTAATTTAAAACCACTTTCGGAAACTATTATGGGTTTGACTTTAACGTATAGATTATATTCACCTTTTTCATCATTAAAGTCAAATTTAAATGAGTGTATGGTACCTTCTTCATTATTCGGCATAGACTGCAGATTAAGGCGTTTTGCGGTATTTAAAACTTCCTGTGTAATTTTTTTGGTATTTTTCTTTACTAAATATGCTTCTACTTTATTATTTAATTGGTTTGGAGATACCGAATCTGAAAAATCAATAACCAAAAGTTGTTCCGGCACATTATCTTTATTTTTTTCCGTTATAGCGGAAATCTTATTTATCTTAAAATATTTATCTTCCTGAGGTATTTGAATTGAAGATTTTACAGGTATATTATCATATTTTATTTCTAAACTTACCGGCTGCTCTTTAGGTAAGATGTTAATATTCTCGTACTTAACAAAAGCATATCTTTTATACTGGTCAAAAGTTATTTGAGGAGTAACGCGTTTTTTATTTAAAGTGAGAGTCAAATTTTCAGTAAATTTTGTTTCATCCAAAGGATAATTTACCTTAACTCGCGCGATAATATCAAATTTCTTCTTCTGTGTAATATCCTTGTTAATGGCAAGATTCTCTATTTTAACATCATTTCCCGGTGTAGTAAAATTAAGTTTATTATTTTTTAATTTAAGTTCCGAGGAAATCAAATCTTTATTTACGGTAACTGTAAATTTTTGGTTTGGAAGCCAATCTTTTTCCGGGGTAAAAACAAGTTGTTTCCCACCTTTTGTAGACCAAGTTCCTCTTAAATCTGGAGAAATTGTAATTAAAGGAGTAACATCTTTATCTTGGTGTTCAAAGGCAATAAAATCTCGACCGTTATAATGGTTTTTGGGATCGTAAATGTATAATCTGGGAATATCCCCTAAAACAGTTTTAGAGTTTCCCTCTACAGTAACACTCCTTGTTACTAAAGGTTCAATTATTAAACCTACGATATTATTATCAGGATTAAGCCCGGAATTTCTATCAAGATTCACAGGTTCTGCTGTTTTATGAATCCCAAACCAAATCAAAACACCTATTACGACAACGCTTGAAGCGACAATAGACAAAAACTTCTTATTTTTAAATAAATTTTTCATAAAATCTCCTTTTAAAAATTATATCAAATTTGATACAACCCCAAATAGTTCAAAATATCTAAGGTGATTTACACCTATTAATTGAAAATTTGTTTTTTAACTTTTCATTGTGGGGATTTTTATCGTTTTGATACTTACTTACATTTATGTTTTGCCATATATTCTCAATATTTGGTAAAATATATGTTAGAAGTTAATGCTTTTATGGCATTTCGGTCTTTAATTTAGTGTTTTTTTATAGTTTAATTCCGCTGACTCTGTTTTTGGCTAAAAATAGTAAGTTCCCCAAAAAATGGTCACTTTTTGGACACCCGGTACTTTAAAATTTCCAAAATAAAACAAGTTCAAAAAAGCAGTTATTAAAAATTATCAACGAGGAATTAACCAAAATTTTAATAAATGTCTCGTTCGTCTAGTGGTCCAGGACGCCGCCCTCTCAAGGCGGAGATCACGGGTTCAAATCCCGTACGAGACGTTTTTTATTGCCAAAACTACCTAATCTTTATATGATAATTGTATTTGGAAAGTTTGTAACTTATTATGCAGGCAATTATAAGCATTAGACCGCCTAAAATCGCAAAAGTATTTGCAACGCCCACCGCAGCTGCTAAAGAGCCTGCAAAAAAACTGCTGAAAGAATTCGTACCTGCATAGCATAAACTGTTAATGCTCATCACGCGCCCGCGTTTTGAATTTGCAATAACCGACTGTAAAAGCATATTTTCCGTAGACGTAAAACTTGCCATGCCAAGCCCGGCAAAAAACATCAAAATCATAGTCAAAGTAATACTGCTGAAACTACCCATCAAAATATATGCAAGGCAAATTGTCGCACAACCGCCAAACAAAATGCGGCGCATCCAATTAACACTCGTTTTGGTAGCAAGCATTAAAGATGCAAGCAAAGAACCAATACCCACCGTACCCAAAATAAAACCTAAAGTATCGGCATTACCGTTTAGGACTTTGCTGACATAAACCGGCAAAAGCATCGGGTAAGCAAGCATAAGCAAACAGAAAATTGCAAAATATAGTTGAAGTAGCGAAATTTGATGGTGTTTTATAACATAATTAAATCCAGTTTTAAGGCTATGTAGCATACTGTCATTTTTGACTTCGTCCGGTTTTTCATCGGTAATTTTCATTTGTGAAACCAAATAAATGTTTGGCAGTATCAGTAAAAAGTTTATAAAAAAGCAAAAAGTAATGCTTGTATAAGCAATCAACATACCGCCGATAGCAGGCCCGATAAAGCGTGCCAAATTAAAGCAAGCAGAGTTTAAGGAAATTGCATTTGGAAGATCTTTAATATCATCCACAAGCAAAACGAAAGTGGACTGCCTTAAAGGATTATCAATTGCGGCTATGCTATTTAAAAGCAGGCCACATACGAAGATAGACCAAATTTTAATATTCCCCGTAACAGTAAAAAGCGTAATAAGCAAGGCCTGCAAAGCAAACAAAATTTGTACCATGAATAAAAGTTTTTGGCGGTTAAATTTATCAACAATTACGCCGGCAAAGGGTGTAATTATAAATAAGGGTGCTGCGGTAAAACACATAATTGTACCCATCGCAAAAGGCGATTTGGTTATATCGTAAACAAGCCAACTGATAGTGATATTTTGTATCCATATCCCGATTTGCGACACGGCAAGCCCAGGAAAAAACAAACGAAAATTACGGTACTTGAACGCCCGAAACATTAACTTAAATTCTTGCATACATATATTTTAGCATTAATAAAGGAGGTGTGAAGTTAACGCTTTTTGCTAGCGTCGTCTTTTGGGCTAATTTAAATTTTGCTTTAATTAAATAGTAAATTCACTTTAAAAGCACGCTTGAATTGTATTTGCTCAAATGCATCTTTTAAAAAATCTAATTTATTCATACGTCTTTTTTTCTATCTTTTTGACTGCTTTAATAATCTTTTTTGTAATGCGTACGCCAATTTTATCTCTAGCAGTACGAGCCACATGTAACGCTATAATATATTTCTGGTCACGATATCTAATAATAGGCCCTCCGCTGGTACTACCCATTGAATTGGCATTATGATAAATATAATCTTCGTCGCGAGATAAAATATAACCTCTAGATTGATACAAAGAGATTTCACTTTGTGGTGTTATGAACATTATATAAGCAAAACCACTGCTATTAAACATATGCCCTAACAATATAATTTCTGACCATTGTGGTATCGTGCCATCTGGTACGGCTTTTAAACCCAGCCAACCCGTTTCATTACCTAAATCTTTATCAAGTACAATAATACCGTAATCATCTGGGGATAGTTTATAATATCCTTCTTTATTATTAATTCGTCTATAATGCTTAGGTACCCAAAATTCTTTTGAATTAGCATGAGGATAATCAGAGATAGAATGTGCAGCAAGAGTATCTTTTTCTGCTTTTGCTAATGTTTCTTGTTTTATGTCATTCTTTATACTACTAAAATCAATATAAGGCAAGTTTTCATCTAATAAATATTTCTTTTTAAAATAATGTTTTCGGGGAGTATCAGACGGTTCATTTTCACCATAATATGCATCAATTTTTTGTTTTTTGATTGGCATTCCTGTTGCATATACTGTTGCATTTTGTATATATTTCCCGTTTTCCGTTAAACAATGGGCAGCTGTTAACACAGTTCTAGGCCCAATCATGGATCCCGAACAAAAGGAATACGTTTTCGCACCTGTGCTATCTGTATGCGCGAGTCTTTTAATTATAACCGCCGCACGATGATGAAGGGAAGCGTTACCAGTAATTTCCTTTGAATCATCTCCCGCTGTCGCAGAAACACTTAAATCATTTGGCAAAGATATATCCATTTCAGATGGATCTTCATCAAATATATCTGAAATTGTTACTGTGTATTCTTGTAATGTTTCAGGTTTAAAAATAGTCCATATATCTTGATTTTCCATCGCTTGAGAGAAATTTGTTAATACAAAAAAACTAAACAAACAAAATACGAATTTTTTCATTGACTTTATCTCCTATTGTGAATTATTATAAAATATTATTCATACCACAACAAGGGCCAAAAGTCCTATCAAAACGAGCTCCGAGAGTCCTACCTCTGTTTATTTTTCTCAATCATTCCCCCCAAAAAACACCCTATCTCTAAATTTAGTAAAATATATATAAGTAGTTCCACACTCTAAAACTTTAATTTAAGGAAATAAATTTATGGATATCGGAATTGTCGGGTTGCCAAATGTCGGCAAATCTTCACTTTTTAACGCATTAACACAAGCAGGCGCACAGGCCTCAAATTACCCTTTTACTACTATTGAACCGAATGTCGGCGTTGTACCAATCCCCGACAAAAGGCTTGATGCCCTTTTTGATATCTTTAAACCACCAAAGAAAACTGCTGCTTTTATCCGCTTTGTGGATATTGCAGGTATTGTAAAAGGTGCAAGTAAAGGTGAGGGCCTCGGTAATAAATTTTTGGCAAATATTCGTGAAGTTGATGCAATAATTCACGTTGTACGCTTGTTTGAAAATGAAAATATCACGCACGTTGCCGGCAGTATTGATCCTCTCCGTGATATAGATATCATTCAAACCGAACTTATGCTCGCTGATTTAGAAAGTGTTGAAAAAATGCTTCCAAAACAAGAAAGCGCCGCAAAATCAGGAGATAAAGCTGCGAAAGCAAAACTTGAAGTGCTTAAAAAACTTCAAAAATGTTTAGCGGACGGCAAACCGGCAAGCAGTCTAAATTTAGACGAAGAAGAAAAAGTCGATTTGCAACTCTTAACCTTAAAACCCGTATTGTTTGTTGGTAATAATTCCGAAACACCAAATAAAGAAAATGCGCAAAAAGTTGCAGATTATGCAAAAAGTTGCGGTGCGGGTTTTGTCGAACTTTGCGTTAAACTTGAAGCGGAAATTGCCGAACTACCCGACGACGAAAAACAAATGTTTTTGCAAGACCTCGGCAGTGATTATACCGGGCTTGAAAAGATTGTCCGCGCCGGTATGGCCCTTTTAAATATGTGCACATTTTTTACCGCCGGCCCGGAAGTTGAGGTACGTTCCTGGTTAATCCCCGTCGGTTGCCCGGCACCTAAGGCGGCAGGTAAAATACACTCAGATATTGAGCGCGGTTTTATTTGCGCGGAAGTGTACGACGTTAAAGATATTTTAGAATATAAGTCCGAAAAAACTTTAAAAGAAAAGGGCCTAATCCGCCAAGAAGGGCGCGATTATATTATTAAAGACGGTGATGTTTGTGTCTTCAAATTTAATGTGTAAAAATGCCGCTTTGTGCGGCGGTTGTGCTTTAATTAAAATTCCGTACGAGGAGCAACTTAAACAAAAAGTTGCCGCCGTCAGCACTTTGCTTGCGCCGTATTTTTCAGGCGAAATTAAAGTTACACCGACTGCCCTAAATAAATTTTACCGAAATAAAATTGAGTTAAGTTTTACCCATCAGCCCATACACAAAGAGCCGCAAAATAAAAAAATTAAACGCGATAAAACCCTGCCGCTTGAATTTGAAGACGTGCTCGGTTTCCGCCAAATGGGGCGTTGGGACAGGGCGGTAAATTTAACCGATTGCCTTATTTTTAATGAAAATTTACCGTGGTTTGTTTACAAGATTATGCTTTGGGCAAAAGCAAAAAATTTGAGTTTTTACGACCAACGTAAACACACCGGCACTTTGCGTACTTTAATGATGCGTCAAAGTTTTAACAAAAAAGGCGGCATGCTTGTTTTTATTTCCACCACGCCTTTTGATACTGACGGCCTAACTGAAATTTGCCAGCAAATTTACCCCGGCTTTAGTGTTTTGACTGCTATTAATGACGGTATGAGCGACGCAAGCGGAATAAAAGATTTAAAAGTTTTAAGCGGAACAGATACCATGCAAGAAGTGCTTTTGTTCGACGGCGGAAAGGAAATTATTTTTGAAATTTCGCCGCAATCGTTTTTCCAAACAAACACAAAAACAGCAAATTTGATGTACCAAAAAGTACGCCAAAAAGTTGCCGAAATTAAACCGAAAATTTTATATGATTTTTACGGCGGTGCAGGCAGTTTTTCTTTAACAAATGCGGACCTTATTGAAAAATCTTTTTGCGTGGAGTGTGTGCCCGAAGCAGTTGAAAACGGCAAAAAAAATACCGTGTTAAACAATATAAAAAATGTGGAATTTTATTGCCAAACTACGGAAGATTTTTTAACCAAAAATAAAATTGAGCCAAATAATTCCCTAGTTATTTTGGATCCTGCCCGTGCGGGAGTGCATCCGAAAGCATGCGAAAAGTTAGCAAGTTGCGGAGTTAAAAATATTTTATATATTTCCTGCAATCCAAAAACATTAGCGGAGAATTTGGAAGTCTTAACAAAAAATTACGTCGTTAAAAGCGCGGAGTGTTTTGACTTTTTTCCCAACACAAAACATATTGAAACTTTCGTGGAGTTAGTTTTAAAATGAATCAAGATTTTTTAAAAACCCTAAACTCTGCGCAGCTTGAGGCGGTAAATTATACCGGCGGGCCATGCTTAATTATCGCAGGCGCCGGAACAGGTAAAACAAAGACATTAACTTGCAAAATCGCGAAACTAATTCAAGACGGCATGCCGCCATATAAAATCTTGGCGGTAACATTTACAAATAAGGCCGCAAAAGAAATGCGTGAGCGTTTAAATATGCTTGTGGGCGGCGTTGCCGGGCAAATTTGGATTTACACTTTCCACTCTTTTGCACTCCGTATTTTAAGGCAAAATGCGGAAGCTGCAAAACTTGTACGCGACTTTGTTATTTACGACGAAACAGAGCAAAAAAAAGTTGTATCACTCTGCCTTGAAGAAATGGGTGTAAAAGATGCTAAAAAAGAAGTTAGCTATTATGTTTCAATAATTTCGCGTGCAAAAGATGAAATGCTTTCTGTGGAAGATTTTTTAGCACAAGCAGTTGCTTCAAATAATGAAAAAAAGATGCAGGTTGCCGAAGTTTACCGCCGCTACCAAGCCAAGCTTGATGCGAGTTATGCGCTTGACTTTGGGGACTTGCTTTTTAAGACGGTGTTACTCTTAAAAAATAATCAAGAAGTGCGTGAATATTACCAACAATTTTTCAAATATATTTTAGTGGATGAGTACCAGGACACGAACAAAACGCAATACCTTTTAACTTCGGTACTTGCGCAAAAACACCGCAATTTGTGCGTGGTAGGCGATCCGGACCAATCAATTTATTCCTGGCGCGGTGCAAACATAAAAAACATTTTAAATTTTGAGCGCGATTTTAAAGATGCAAAAGTAATTACGCTTGAGGAAAATTACCGTTCCACTCAAATTATTTTGGATGCATCAAACAAACTTATAAAACAAAATAAAAACAGAAAAGAAAAGAGTTTGCACACCTCAAAAGAAGGCGGTGAACCTATAATTGTGCGCGAATTACCGTCGGAAGGTGAGGAAGCGCGCTTTGTTGCAAACCAAGTCCAAATGATGGTGGATGATGACGGTGCGAATTTAAATGATATTGCCGTTTTCTACCGCACAAATGCGCAATCAAGAAATTTTGAAGATACCTTTAGACGTTACCAAATCCCGTACCGCTTAATCGGTGCTGTAAAATTTTATGACAGAAAAGAAATTAAAGATATTTTGTCTTATGCAAAACTTTTAGTAAACCCAAGCGACAGTGTTAGTTTGCTTCGCATAATTAATACACCAAGAAGAAGTATTGGTAACACCACAATTGCCGCACTTTTAGCCTATGCGCAAAAAAATAATATTACTTTATGGACTGCTTTAAAGCAACAAAATTTTATTGACGGAATAAAGCCGACTGCGTTGCGCGGAATAAAAGAATTTGTTAATTTAATAGACGGCTTAACTTTGGAAAAAGAGATGCTTGCACCGTCTGAAACTATTGCAAAACTTTTGGAACTTTCCGGCTATCAAAAAAGTATTGAAGACGAAATGGAAAAAGACCCGGAGGCCGCACAAAGAATCGGTAACTTAAACGAACTTGTAAACGCAGTTAAAGAGTATGAAGAAAGATGTATTAAAGATAAAACCGCGCCCACTTTAAGCGGATATTTGCAAGAAATTTCTTTAATTACCGCTGAGGAAGAAGGCGCGGAACAAAGCGGCGGTGCGGTAACTTTAATGACCGTACATTTGGCAAAAGGGCTTGAATTCCCAACGGTATTTGTAACAGGTTTGGAAGAAGGTTTATTCCCGCTTTCCTCAAAAGATGAAGACGAACTTGAAGAAGAACGCCGCTTGTGTTACGTTGCCATGACGCGCGCAAAAAAGAATTTGTTTATGACTTATGCCGCAACACGCCGCATCTTTGGTAAAACTTATGAAAATTTTGCATCCCGCTTTTTATACGATAGTGGACTTTTGGAAGAAGAAGCCTATCAACCGCGCGAGCGGCAAGAAGTTGCTTTCCGCGGCAAACCACGCGGCGGAAATTACTACGGTAAATATAATCATTTTACAACAAATACCACTTATAACAATGCGGCAAATTATCAAGATGATGATGATTTTAGTTATACACCTTATAAAACAACTGCACCGCAAACCGCCACATTTACCACCGAAAAATCTGCACCAACACCGGCACCAATTAACGCAAGCAGCGGTGTAAAAATTGGCACAGTGATAAAACACGGAGTTTTCGGTTTAGGTAAAGTTGTTTTAATTACCGGTAGCGGTGAGGCAGCAAAAATTACCGTCATTTTCAACAATGGCACAAAGCGCGTTTTTATGCTCAAATACGCCCCACTTGAAATTGTCAGGAAATAATTAATTTTCTTTCAAGCAGTTTTCTAGGAGTGTGTGTATCTCCGAATTTGCACGTTTAACAGACAATGGCCTGCCTTCCTTAGAAGTAAAACAATGCTCGCTTATAGCAGTTGCGGAAAGTTTATTTTTAGTTAAATTAAAAATTTCGTATTCAAAATTAACGCGTACACCGGTGTATTTTACGGCTTTAACTTTAATTTCAAATTCATCATCAAACCAAACAGGGAAATGATAATTACAGGTAAAACTTACGACGGGACTAAAAATATTTGCCTCTTCCATTTTTGTAAAAGGCAAATTTATTTTTTCTAAAAAATATACGCGCGCTTCTTCCATCCACCTAAAATAATTGGAGTGATGTACGACGGCCATTTTATCCGTTTCGTGATAATGCGCTTTGCGTTTATAGGAAATTATCATTTTCTTGTATCCTCATTTAAAGTCATACCTTCAATTAAAAAAGTAAAAGCCATTGTAAAAGTTTCAAGTGCTTTGTTAAGTTCAAGACGGCTTTTGATTGCATCCACATTAAAACCACGGCAAAAGCACCAAATTGCGTAAGCCATTTCCTTAATATTCATAGGTTTTAAAAAACCATTTTTTACGCCGTATTCAATGGCGGGTATCATATGGTCAATCCACCAAATTTTATTGCTTTCATTGACGATATCGTTATTGAACATATAGTCGCTGAAATCTTTTTTTATCTCATAAGTTTTGATTAAAACATCCGTTGCAAGACTGACTAAATATTTATGGTAATTTTCTTTTTTATTATAAGGGCGCAACATACATTGGCGCATTTTTTGAACAAGATTCTGGGAAACGCAAATCAGAACCTCATCAATGTTTTTAAAGCGGTTATAAAAAACGCGGTTTGTGATTTTGAGCTTTTTCAAAACCATCTGCACATTAATATTTGCCGCACCGCCCTCATAAACCATTTTTGTAACAGTATTTATGATTTTGGTGGAAATTTCATCTTGTAATTTTACGCCGCCCGAATATGGCATATTTTGTTCCTTTGTGTTTTTAATTCCCAGCACACTATATGCTATATTGTAGGAATTTTACAGTTACTTGTCAAATTTATATTGACTTTTGAGAATAAAAATTTTATTATTGCTTATATAACTAATAAGGGTTATATTTGGGGGTAAATATGGAATTTAACGAAACAATAAAAAAACGCAGATCTTGCTACCATTTGGGGACACTTTCTGCAGAAAAACAGAAACTTGTTTCGCAAATTTTGGAGCATTGTTTATTAAATGCACCTACACCTTTTAACAGCCAAAGTGCGCGCGTAATTTTACTTGAAAATAAAAATCACAAAAAACTTTGGAACATAGTTTTAAACACTTTACAAAAGAAAGTTCCGCCGGAAAACTTTGCACCGGTTAAAGAAAAAATTGCAACTTTCGCAGCCGCAAGCGGAACAATTTTGTATTTTGAAGATACAGTTGTAACCGAAAATTTACAAAAACAATATCCGGCTTATGCCGTAAATTTCCCTATTTGGGCCGCACAAGCAAACGGGATGCTGCAGTTTTCGGTTTGGTGCGCTTTGGCGGGTGTTGGTATAGGTGCAAGTTTACAGCATTATAACCCGATAATTGACACAGATGTTCGTGCGACTTTTAAAATTCCTGCCACATGGCGGCTGATTGCGCAAATGCCTTTTGGCGAAATTTTAAGCGCACCGCAAAATAAAACTTTTGAACCGCTTGAAAAACGTTTTAAAGTTTTAAGTTAGTTATTCTTTTTTAAATAATTTTCCAAGATTTCCGCGGCCATGGCAACCAACTCGGCACACGGGCGTTTCTTGTAGTAATTTTCCGTGCGCTGCTCTGGTTTAAGTGGTAAATTATTTTTATCAAGCCCTAAAAGTTCGCGGCAAATAATACTGCCGTTTTGCTTTTTAAACTCCGCGCAAATTTCTTGCACCGCAAGATAATGTTTTTGTTTGGCGGCATAATCTTTTGCGGTATTATAGCCGCGTTTTAAACCAAGTGCCATACACATTCCGCTGACTGCACCGCACACTTCACGCTGCGCACCAAGCCCACCGCCGAAAGACGAGGCAATTTTTAAAGCAATATCTTTATTTAAGCCTTCATCTTCGGCGAAAGCCAAAAATACTGCTTGCGCGCAATTATAACCCTCTAAAAAATAATTTTTTGCAATTTCCTTTTTTGTCATAAGTAAATTTTACAATTTATAGTTTAAATCTTCCAACCTTAGAACAATATTTGTTCCTAGAGACCCCTTGACATTTTGAAAAAAACGGTTATACTATAGTATATCCGCGGAGGCCGTTTCGGGCGGGTGTTGTGTGAGGTGGCAGCGGTGCCCCTACATAGCGTTAAGCCCCCTTGAAGATGTAGAGCTGGCGGATTAAAAGGAAATGTGTATAATGACGAAAGTCTATAACTAACTAACCCTCGTGGAATACCGAGGGTTATTTTATTTTGTCTTTTTAGCTAATTTTATTGTAAATTTTCCAATTCGGTAGTAAGTTCAAGCCACTTGGCTTCAAGGTCAGTAATTTCTTTATTTATAAAGGCAAGTTCAATGCTTAAATCAGTATTAAATTGCACGGTTAAACGCTGCTCAATATTTTGTTTTTGATTGGTTAATTTATCAAGTTTTTTCTCAATTTCCCTGATTTGTTTTTTTATGGGGGCGGCTTGTGCACGAAGTTCGGCCGCAGTTCTGCGGCGCTCTCTTTTTATGTCCGCTTTATTTTGCGCGGCACTTGCACCGCCGCCGTGTAAAACAAAGTTTTTATAATCTTCCAAATCGCCTTCATAATTTTGGACTGTACCGTTTGCGACGAGCAAAAGGCGGTCTGTAACTTCCTCAAGCAAATTAAAATCGTGCGTAACTAAAATTACTGCACCGCTGTAATTGTTTAGAGCCTCACTTAAAGCTCGGCGGGAAGTTATGTCTAAATGGTTTGTCGGCTCGTCTAAAATTAAAATATTTGGGCGCGCAATTGTTATCATTGAAAGGAGTAGCCTGCTCTTTTCCCCCCCTGAAAGGCTGCCGATTTTTGTGTCCGCTTTATTTTTTTGCAAGCCAAAACAAGCAAGATGAGTGTAAACTTCAGCCTCTTTGGCCTCAGTCATTTTTTCTTTAGCAACTTCATAAGGTGTTTTATCAAGGTCAAAAACTTCCGTCTGATGTTGGGCGAAATAACCCACTTTTATTTTGCGTGCATAAGTTAATTTACCTTCCATTGTCGGCAGCATTCCGGCAAGCAATTTAGCAAGTGTACTTTTACCGTTACCGTTTGCCCCAAGCAATGCAATTTTATCTTCCGCACCGATAGTTAAATTAATATTTTTTAAAACAGGTGTGTCATTATATCCGCAGGAAACATCTTCCAAAGTATACAAATATGCATCAAGCAAATCAGGCTCCGGGAAAGTAAAACGAACGCTTTTTTCTATCGGAATTTTTGGTGCGTCGCCCATACGCTCAAGCATTTTTAAACGGCTTTGTGCCTGCTTAGCTTTGGTGGCTTTATAGCGGAATCTATCGACGAAACTTTGCAAATGTTTGCGTGTTTCTTCATAGCGTTTTGCGTCTTTAATAATTTGCTCGGTTTGATTATGGCGGGTACGTTCATAAGTATCATAATTGCCGGTATAAGTTTTTAATTTACACTCATCGACTAAAATAATTTTTTCGCAAATTTTATTAAGTAATGCGCGGTCGTGGCTGATTAAAAAAAGTGTTTTATCGGTTTTCTCCAAAAAACTTTCAAGCCAAATTGAGGTTTCTAAATCTAGGTGGTTTGTAGGTTCGTCCAAAAGCAAAATATCAGACGGGGCAAACAAAGCAGCCGCAAGAGCAGCACGCACGCGCCAACCGCCGGAAAGTTCTTTTAAAGGCTTTTTTAATTCCTCATCCAAAAAACCAAGACCGCCCAAAATCGCACTTGCACGCGCTGAAGCGCTGTTGGCACCGAGGTTATTTAATTTATCGTAAATTTCTGCAATTTCTTCGCCTGATTTGGCGATGGCAAGTTTATCATACAAAACCTTTAAACGTTTATCTGCCTGCAAAACATATTCAAGTGGAGTTAAAGAAGTATCTTTAATTTCCTGCTCAACGGTGGAAATTTGCGTGCCGGAACTAAGGGTAATTTTACCGCCGTCCGGGTAAATTTGACCGAGAATAAGACGAAATAAAGTAGTTTTTCCGCAACCGTTTAAACCTACAAGGCCGGTTTTTGTACCGTCGGCAATAAAGCAAGAAGCATCTTCAAAAATCGGGCGAAGGCCTATATGATAACTTAAATCAGAAATTTCTATCATAGGTTGCCCTTTGAGGGTTTATTCCTCCGCGGCTTCTTCTTTGCGGGATGCTTTGCGGCGTTCGTGAATATTTAAGATTTTCTTTCTTAAGCGAACTGAAGTCGGCGTAATTTCCACAAGTTCATCCGGGGCAATATATTCAATGGCTTGTTCCAAACTCATGATACGTGGCGGCGTTAAAACTAAAGCATCGTCAGCCGCTTTACTGCGCATGTTTGACATACGTTTTGCTTTGCACGGATTTACAACAAGGTCATTATCGCGTGAGTTTTGGCCGATAATCATACCTTCATAAACTTGCACGCCGGGGCCTAAAAACATTTGGCCGCCATCTTGCAAAGCGTTTAAAGCATAAGAAGTTGTCACACCCGGCTCTTTGGCAATCAAAACACCGTTGGAACGGAGTGGCGGAACATCAACTTTTGGATAATACCCGTAAAAACTATGGTGCATTATACCAAGGCCGCGTGTCGAAGTTAAAAATTCATTTTTAAAACCAATTAAAGCACGGGACGGAATTACATATTCCAAACGTAACCGGTTTTCACCTTCGCTTACCATATTTTCAAGTTTAGCACCGCGTTTACCGACGAGTTCAAAAACAGCACCTTGCACATCTGAAGAAATATCTAAAATAAGATATTCCATTGGCTCTAAAATTTTACCGTCTTCTTCTTTATACAAAACTTCGGGACTGGAAACTGCAAGTTCAAAACCTTCGCGGCGCATATTTTCAATTAAAATTGTTAAATGGAGTTCGCCGCGGCCGTAAACTTTAAAGCGGCCTTCGCCCTCTAATTGTTCAAGTTTCATACCCACGTTAGTTTGGGCCTCTTTTTCAAGACGTGCTTTTAAGTGGCGGCTGGTTAAAAATTTACCTTCGCGGCCTGCAAACGGGGAATCATTAACAAAAAAGTCCATTGAAATTGTAGGCTCATCAATAACGAGTGGAGGGAGAGGTTCTTCAGCGCCGACCATGCATAAAGTATCGCCAACTTCCACGCCTTCAAGCCCGCTGATTGCGACAATATCACCTGCTTTTGCACTTTCAACTTCCTGTTTACCGAGGCCGATAAAGCGCTCGATTTTTGCGGCTTTACCCAAAACCCTTTTACCGTTTTGTTTGAGCATGGCTACTGTTTGGCCTTGCTTGATATCACCGTTTAAAATGCGGCCGATACCGACTGCACCCAAGAAATTATTATAATCAAGCATTGTTACTTGCATTTGCAAGGGTTTTGTTTCATCTGCGACAGGGGCAGGAACATGTTTTAAAATCGCATCAAAAATAGGGGCAATATCGGTGCCGGGTTTATCCATATCATTAGATGCCCAACCTGCACGGCCCGAAGCATATATGATAGGAAAATCAAGTTGCGCGTCACTAGCACCAAGTTCCATAAAAAGTTCAAAAACTTCATCAACTACTTCTGATGGCCTGATATGATCGCGGTCCATTTTATTGATTACCACTATCGGTTTAAGCCCAAGTGCAAGGGCCTTGCGCAATACAAAGCGTGTCTGGGGCATTGGACCTTCAACGGCATCAACCAAAAGCAAAGCGCCGTCAACCATTTTTAAGACGCGCTCCACTTCACTACCGAAATCTGCGTGGCCCGGAGTATCAACAATATTAACCGTATAACCTTTATAATTTACGGCAGTACATTTTGATAAAATTGTTATACCGCGCTCGCGTTCAAGGGGGTTAGAGTCAAGGACAGTTTCCTGTGCTTCATCTTGTTTTACTTTAAACTGGCCTGCTAATTTTAAAAGTGAATCCACAATAGTGGTCTTGCCGTGGTCTACGTGTGCGATAATAGCCACATTTCTTACATCTTGTCTTGTATTCATAATTTTATCCAAAAAAAATAACGCTTTAAAAGCGCGGGTAATCTGATTTACGTCTATATATATTATATCTTTTTTTGATTATAAAAGGAACTCCCCTACTATCTGTAAGGGAGTTCCTGCCGTCTAAAAACTATACTTTTATATTTGATTGCCAAATGTAGACAAATCAAAATCGTGCATAATTTTTTCTATTAAAATATCAATTTGCTTATCAATATTTTGGGCGAAATTTTGTTCTATATTCTGAGGTTTAAAGAGATCTAAACTCGGGGTAAATTCAAATGGCATAATTTGTACAACTGGATGTTCTTTAGCCAATTTTTTTATTTCTTCATTATATTTTATTTTTTCATTTACATATTTGCTCTCATGCTCATGTTTTGCATACCATTCTTCAACAACCTTTTTAGTTTCTTGAGCACATCTCAATCTTTTTGTATTTCCTGCATTCTTCCATTTGTTTACTGCATCCTCAGCAAACTTTTTAGCATCAATAATATGATCATAGCCTATTATAACATGAATATTACCGCCTTCCTTTAACAAATTAACATCATATTTTTTAATTAAGTATTTCAAAATACCATATTGCCCTTCCGCTATAGCATTTAATGCCGGGGTTAAAAATTCCCCATTATAACTCTTTTTCTTAGAAATAGCACTATCTACCAAATATCTTAAATTAGGGAATTCTTTTAACAGCTCCTCAAACATCTCTATATTATTTAAGAATAAAGCGAAAGTAGGCATGTTATATCTGTTAGTTGCTTCATCATTATTTATTTTGAAACCTCCAAAGGATGCCGACTCACAATTGATCACATTGCACATATGAAAGACTTTGTATTTATAAATAGTCTTACCGTTCGGTTTATCCGGTTCACCCAACATATAGGGAATTTCCTCGTTTGGTATAGTCCTACCATAATATCTATTGTAGGTGGCTTCATAGATCAAGTTATCACACTCTTTTTCTAAATCATTACTCGCTCTTGCCGCAAGGCCAATAGGTAAAACGGATATAAGTAATAATAAAGATATTATGCATTTTATTTTTATTTTCATTTTATCTCCTTTTAATTAAAACGGAAGATCTTCATCTTCAGTTTCTTGTATTTCTTTTAATTTTTCATCAACATTGTTTTTAAAATCTTTAAAAGCTTGTGAAGTTAAAATAGTTGGCCCCGGCAAAACTATATTATTCTTATCGTCCTCCAACTCATTAGGTTTAGAAATAATTTTTATATTATTAAGTGATTTAACTTTTTCCTTCAGTAATTTGCGTGAAACGTCGTCAGAATTAGAACAATCAATATATATCGTTTTATCTTGCTGTTCAGCAGTTTTCCAAACAGCTTTTATGACACTCAAAGCAGATTCATCTATCTCACCTATTTCTTTATCCACTTTTATCTTATCTTCCTTATTTAATCTATATGAATCATTTCGTCTTAACGTTCCGTTTTTATCATCTATCATCACTGGTAATATAGCATTCTCTTCCTCATCCAAAGGCCATATTTTGTAATCGTCTTTTGCATTAATTACCTTATAGTAAGTAGGAGGAACACCTTCTCTTTCTTCTGATACAACCTCCTCCTCCCCATTTGTATCACGATATATTGCCCGAATTACTGGTTTAGCAGATTCTGGTAATTGAACGTCAGACTCTGATTCAGCCGTTTTAGCTTTTGCATTTAACTTCTCATTTTCTTGTTCTTGTGATTGTGATTGAATTTGAGCTTTAACTTGCGTTCTTGTTTCTCTAGCAAAACCGGCAGCTGTAAAACCGCCATCTTGCGGAGATTGCCCAGCACCTACACCAGTAGAACTTGAACCACCGGCGAAAAAACCACGTGAAGTCCCATCGGAACCGGAATAACCACCACCGTTACCGCCGGTAGAAGAAGACATCTTTAAATTAATACCTTTTAAATTCGCATAAGCGTTGCTCAAAGCATTATCGTCAAAACCTTTATCATTTGTGGAAACACGAGCATAATTCATTCCGCCCATATTGCTGGCTGTACCATTTCTATAACTTGTGGCAGATATCTGATTATTTGCGGAAGAATAAGCTTGCTTTTGCTTTTCCCGTTGCAAAGCATTCAAAATTTCCATATCACTGGCACCCGGAAAACGCTTTTTTGCATTCAAAAATTCTTGTTCGGAAATATTTTTTTTCATTATTTCCTTATAAGGGATATGCCCTTTCGGTGTAACAACGTATCTGTCACCTTTAGCATCTTCAATAACATCATAGTTTTGCCCGTTAATTGTAACATAGCCTTTTATAGGGCTACTATTTGCACCATTGTAAGAACCAGGGTAAACATTGTCGGATAAGCTGTTTACATTATTTCCTACATCATAAGTTTTACGATTTGGATTTTTCGCATTTACAGCGGCTAAATCAAAATTTTTAAAATTTCTTGAGGATGCAACCAAAGTGCCATTTTGGGAATTAAGGCTCTGCTTCGTTTTTGTTTGGGAAGTTAAATAATCCCCTTTATTAAAAGCATGATTACTGGCGACCTTCTCTTTTATGAAATTCATTTTTTTTGTGGGAGCGGGAACATCACCCGAAACCGGCTTAGAAAAACCATAAAAAGAGGCTATTTTATTAGCCAATTTTGAAATAGGGTTAGACTGATAAGACATCCCGGACTTTACGGCGAAAGGGGAGAAGTCTTCTTCTTCCTCATTACTATAAATGAAAGGAAGAGTAAAAAATGCAATAATTGCAAGTAAGGCTATTTTACCAGAATTTCTTCTTAAAAAACCCATATTATTTTTAGCTATACCACTGCTTTCTTGAAAATTTTACTTCTTTCCTATATTATATCACATTTTAGAAAAAATGCAAGAGGTTTTTTATTTTATATTTTTACGACGTAGAATTTTATTTCTGTTTAAATATTACAGAATTTCATTTCCATATTTTATATAATATATGTAGTATCTGGAGAGGTGTGTGAGCGGTTGAAACAGCAGGCCTCGAAATCCTGTATACCGAAAGGTATCGAGGGTTCAAATCCCTCCCTCTCCGAAAAAATTTACCCTCCTTTACGGAGGGTGAATTTTTTGGATGGAGGAAAGCCAACTGCTTGGCTTTCCGTCGGGATTTGAAGGGCGGAGCGATGTTTTTGTTTGAGCGAAGCGAAAGGCGAGGATGGCGAGCCCCGGCCCGAAGGCTTTTTGCGTCAGCAAAAAGACCGGAGGGAAATCCCTCCCCTCTAACTAAATTAAAAACACCCGTAAGGTTTAACCTTACGGGTGTTTTTATTTCAAAGAATAATTTTATAAAATTATTTCTTTTCGGCAGGTTTCTTATCGCCTGCGGCAGCTGCACCTTCTTCTTCTTTCTTACCTTTTGTAGCAGAAAGTTCAGGTTGTGCGGCTTCAGTTCCTGCGGCTGCGGCAGCAGGTGCTGCAACAACTTCTTCACGCGGAATCATGATGTGAACAATCATTCTGTCTGCTTCGCCTAAAATGGTAACGCCTTTAGGGGCAACCAAGTCAGCCAAAGTTACATGTTTATCTAATGTTAAGCCGGTAATATCGACATCAATTTCATGCGGAATATCGGCAGGTAAACATTTGATAGCAACTTCACGAACAGTATGGTCCACGATACCACCGTTTTCTTTAACCCAAGCACAATCGCCTTTCAGGACAATTGGAACAACGGTTTCAAGAGGTTTATCCATAGAAATTCTTTGGAAATCAACGTGTATCGGGCTATCGGTTACAACATGATATTGAACTTCTTTGATAATAGCGTTTTCAGTGCCTTTAGGTAAGGCAATTTCGACGATGGCATTGCTGCCTGATTTTTGAATTTCAGCCAAATCTTTTTGAGAAACGGTTATAGAAACAGGTTCTAAACCTTCACCATACAAGACCGCTGGGATGTTCTTTTGGGCTCTGATTTTTGAGAGTTCCCCACGAACGCCGGCCTTTTCTCTAGGCTGAGCATTAATTTTTACTTTTTGCATTTGTACTTCCTCCAACTATTTTTATTAAATTAATTAAACATTTCGCTGATTGAGCGGCCATCATGGTTACGGCTGATGGCATCTGCCAAAATATGTGCTATTGAAAGCACTTGTATTTTGGAACTTTGCTTGCGGTTTTCAGGCAAAGTATCTGTTATAAAAAGTTTTTCCAAAGCGGAATTTTCAACTTTATCTACACCGTCCCGTGATAAAACACCGTGCGTTGCGACGGCATAAACTTTTTTGGCACCACTTTCTTTAACTTTATTTGCAACAACTGTTAAAGTGCCTGCCGTATCAACAATATCGTCGACAATAATAGCAGTTTTATCTTTAACATCACCGATTAAGTTGTAAACAACCGCCTCATTCTTTTTGGGGCGTCTTTTATCAATAATAACCAAACCTGCTTCCATACGGGCTGCAAAACGTCTTGCACGTTCCACACCACCGACGTCAGGTGAAACTATTACTAAATCTTTGGGTTTATTTTTAAGGAAATAATCTAAAAATACGCCGCGTGCACGAAGGTGGTCCAAAGGAATATCAAAGAAACCTTGAATTTGGCCGGCATGCAAATCCATAGCCATGACTCTGTCAGCACCGGCATGAGTAATAAGATTTGCTACAAGTTTTGCCGTTATCGGAACGCGCGGGCTGCTTTTCCTATCAGCACGTGCATAACCGTAGTAAGGTACAACAGCGGTAATGCGCGCCGCTGATGCACGTTTTAGAGCATCAATGGAAATTAAAAGTTCCATTAAGTTTTCATTAACGGGTGTGCAAGTGGGTTGGATAACATAACAATCAGCACCGCGTACGCTTTCGGTAACCTGGACATCAATTTCGCCGTCGGCAAAACGCTCCACACGCATGGAGCCGAGTTCTTTACCGAGATGTTTTGCAATCTTTTCCGCTAAGGCGCGGTTTGCATTACATGTGAATATTTTTAGTTCCCTGGGTACAATAGGGTCGTTCATTTTATTTTCCTTTTTTGTTTTTGAGATTCACTTGCCTTGCCCTAGCTATTGCCAAAGTTTTGGCAGGTATATCTTCCGTTATGGTGGAACCTGCGCCTATTTTAGCACCGGCACCCACTTTAACAGGTGCAACAAAATTTGTATTGGAACCGACAAAAACATCATCCCCGATTATCGTTTGATGTTTATGTTCCCCATCGTAATTACAGGTTATAGCACCGGCACCGATATTAACACCTGCGCCCATAACCGTATCCCCTATATAAGAAAGGTGCGGAACTTTGGAACCCTTGCCAATCGTGGACTTTTTAATCTCCACAAAACTGCCGATTTTAGCTTTATTTTCTACAACAGTTTGCGGGCGGAGTTTCGCAAAAGGCTCTGTTTGTGAACCTTCCTTTAAATAGCTGTCTAAAATGTAGCAAGACATTTTGATTTCAACATTATTTTCAAATTTTGAATTTTCTATCCAGCAATTTGGGCCGATTTTGCAATTTTCGCCAATAACTGTTTTACCATAGATATAACAGTTCGGATAAATAACAGTATCAGCACCGATTTTGACTGTTTTATCAATATAAGTATTTTGCGGATCAATTAAAATTACGCCCTCATTCATAAGTTTATTATTGATTTTTTCGCGCATGGCTTGTGCGGCCTCGGCAAGCTGTTTTTTGGAATTTATACCCATGGCCTCTTTATAATCTGCGGCTTTAAAAATTTCCACTTTCTTGCCTTGTTTTTGAAGAAGGGCCAAAGTATCTGTTAAATAATATTCGTGTTTTGGGCCTTGCGGTTTTAAGAGTTTTAAAACCTTTTCAAGGTCTTTTACTTCAAAAATATACATGCCGGAATTTACTTCTTTAATAGGTGCGGTTTTAGAATCTGTTTCACTTTCTTCAACAATTCTTATTATGTTGTTTGTTTTAACTATACGCCCGTAACCTTTCGGGTTTGGAACTTCAACAGTTAAGACGGTGCAAGAGGCTTTTTTTGCATTATGATGTTTGATAAGTTGTTTTAAAGTATCGGCTTCAATTAAAGGGGCATCACCTGCTAAAATTAAAACTTGTTTGTATTTTTTGAGTGCGGGCATTGCGGATTTTACTGCAGAGCCACTGCCGTTTAAAACTTTTTGCAAAGCAAATTCCGCTTTTGCTTTGATACCCCAAGCAGAATAATTTTCTTTAACTGTTTGTTTTAAAATATCAGCCTGATGTCCGCATAAAATGACATTTGCCGCAGGTTTTAAAGTATCTGCAGTTTGTAAAATGTGTGCCAAAAGTGGCAACCCGAAAATTTTATGTAAAGGTTTAGGTGTGGCGGATTTCATACGTGTGCCCTTGCCGCCTGCAAGGACTAAGATTGATAAACTGGCTACCATAGTTCTCCTTACTCTTGCCTAAGATTACACATATATTATACCAAATTTTAAATAATTTTGTTTTACGCGTTAATTTTCCGCATTATGTTAATGTACGCGCGAAACGCGCTTGTATATTTAAGTAATTTTCAATTTTTCATTTCCTAGAATACCGAAAATCGCTACGCTCCTATACTTCTGGGTATTCGTCGTCAAAGTAAAAATTGAAAATTCCATTAAATCTGCTGCGCGGCGCGATACTATCCTCGCGCGCTACGGCTCTACTCTCTTTGCTCGTCGCAGGAAAAATCAAAATTTACTCAAAAATACTTGCCGAGTTCACGCGCACGGTTTGGCCTTATTTATATTTTATATTTTTTTGATATAATATAAGAAAACTTAGGAGGTTTTTATGAAAGTAAAATATATGTTACCCTTATTAGCTTTTATTGTTTTATCAGGTTGTTGTTGGAATTTGGTAGGTAAAAGTTTCAGCAAATGCGGATGCCCTCTATGCGGTTACGGGGCAGGTAAAACCACTCTGTCTAATGAAAATACACTTTATAAATATGAGAAACGTTGTGATGATAAGATAAATTACCAAAAAACAACAGTAGAGGTTTCACCAAATGATACTATAGTGAACGTAAACCATCTTAGTACTTGCCCTAATTATTTTGATGTACAAGGGAAAAATTTTGATTCCTATGCACAAAAATATGGAGTTCCAATAAATAAATATACCTTACAAAACGGAAACAAACTTTATTCGTATAGAACTCTTTGTGAAGATAAAACAAATTGGCTTGAATATAATATTGAAGTTAACCAACAAAATATAATTGTGAAAAGGCAAGATGTAAAAGTTTGTCCTATTAATGCACAGTTTTAACAACATAAAAAAGGCGCTCTAGTGAGCGCCTTTTTTATTCCATTAATTTTAGTTAATCGAATTAAACTAAGCCTTGGGCTATCATGGCTTCTGCAACTTTCTTGAAACCGGCAATATTTGCACCGGCTAAATAGTTACCGGGCATACCGTATTCTTTTGCGGCTTCGACACAAGAATTGTGAATATGAACCATAATATTATGGAGTTCTTCATCAACTTTTTTGGCCGGCCAAGATAAACGGATGGAGTTTTGTGTCATTTCAAGACCGGACACACCTACACCACCGGCATTTGATGCTTTACCCGGTGAATATAAAACACCTGCATCTTGGAATTGTTTAACTGCACCCAAAGTACAAGGCATATTTGCACCTTCGCAAACAAGTTTGACACCGTTCTTAATTAAAGTGGCGGCATCTTCATCTTTGAGTTCATTTTCGCAAGCAGTCGGGAAAGCAGCATAACAAGGTATAAACCAAGTCTTTTTACCTTCGTGGAATTCAGCTTTTGTAAATTTCTTTACATATTCCCTTAAACTACCGCGTCTAACAAAAACAAGGTTTTTAAGGAAGGCAAGTTTTTCTTGGTCAAGGCCGTCTTTATCGTAAACAGCACCGTCATAGTCATTGAATCCGACAACTTTTGCCCCAAGTTCCATAAGTTTTTGTGCAGTATGTATACCAACATTTCCTGTACCGGAAATAATACAAACTTTGTCTTTAAAATCTTCACTTTTAAGTTTAAGCATTTCTTGCGCAAAATAAACAACACCGAAACCTGTGGCTTCCGGCCTGATTAAACTACCGCCGAAACTTATGCCTTTACCGGTAAATACGCCAACGAATTTATTGGCAAGTTTTCTATATTGCCCAAACATATAGCCGACTTCGCGCGCACCGCAACCTAGATCTCCTGCCGGGACATCAGTATTTTCCCCGATATGGCGAAATAATTCCGACATAAAGCTCTGGCAGAAATGCATGACTTCAGTTTCACTCTTACCGCGGGCATCAAAATCTGAACCGCCTTTACCGCCACCCATAGGCAAACCGGTTAAGGAGTTTTTAAATGTTTGTTCAAAACCTAAAAATTTTAAGCTGGCAAGTGTAACACTTTCATGCAAACGCATACCGCCTTTATATGGCCCGATCGCGCTATTGAACTGCACACGGTAACCGCGGTTTACTTGCATAACACCTTTATCATCAAGCCACGGTACGCGAAACATTATTATGCGCTCCGGCTCAACCATACGTTCCAAAACTGCATACTTTTTATATCTGGGATCTGCATCAATTACAGGTTTTAAGGTAGTTAAGACTTCTTCAACAGCCTGATGAAAAAGAGCTTCAGCAGGGTCTTTCTTTTTTACTGACTCTATTACATCTTCAACATAATTAGACATAAACACCTCTTAGTTAATATTCACTACATAAAGGATAACATTATAACGACATAAAGTCAAACGGTTAAAAACCATGATAACGCTCATTAGTAACGGACTTAAATGAACCTAAATCTTGTATATTCTCAGATGCAAACATATAACCGCGAACTTTACCACGCCCGTCTTTAACTTCAACGACATGCCATAATAAATTCAATCTTTTAGATTTAGGCAATTTTACTTCAAATACATAATCAAAAACTCCGCCCTTGGAAGTTCTCTGAGCACTTTCAAAATCATCTTCCGCTTTTTCTTTATTGAAGGCAAAAATTGAAAATATATTCTTATCATCAATTTCTGCCATATCTTGAATATCGAACATTGCAAATAAATTATCGTTTGCATTTTTGATATTTAAATCTTCATCTGCTATAAAGGCAGGAACATCTAAGGTTTTCATTAAATGTCGCATAGTAGTTAAGCTGTTAGATGTAGCCTTTTTAGCACGGCGGGTTTCAAGTGCCATACTCATTAAATTGGCGATTAAAACCATTAAATTTTCTTCTTGATCGCCAAAGCGCATTGTATTTTTCTTGGTACTTACAAAACAAACCAGACCTTCTACTCTTCCTTTGATACTCAAAGGAGATGCCCAAAGGCCTTGTAAATCATTTTTCGCATGCAAACATCTTTTACACTTAAAATTCTTGAAGTTGGATATTGATATTGTTTCACCATTCTTAACCGGCGCTAAACAAGATCCTATTTTGAATTCTTGGCCCTGTTCCAACTTAATTTTATTATCTGTGACATAATTTACCAAAATATCTTCTTTATCCTCACCACTTAGATGGCAAATTAAAGCTGCTTCGGAATTTACAATTTCATTACCGTAATTCAAAATGGCATCCATATTGTCGACGAAAGAGACATCAGTGCGATTTAAAATCGTATACAAATGTTTGACTTTTTCCTCAAAACCTTTACGATTATCCAATTTATTTACAAACATTTGTGCCTTATCTTCACCCGGAATCGGAGACAAAGAATATTCATAAAGATAAGATTGTCCGTCTTTATCAACTGTTATACTTCCCTTTTTAACATCTTTTTTCTTAAAAACTTCTCTCAAAGATGCTTGCATATTTTTTGCTTCTTTTTTAGATAGGAAATCTTCAAGTCTTTTATTCAAAACATCTTTTGAACTTAAACCTGCCAATTTTTTACCTTTGCCTATCCCGCAAGAAATAACTTTACCGGTATTATCAAGTTTTAAATATACACCATCTAAACTTTCTTTTATACCTTCAAGTTCTTTACTTGCCTCATCTAAATTTTGAGCGATTTCAATTTCTTTAGCTATCTCCTTTAATATTATAACGACCCTGTTTTCGCCGGCCGTTTTATATAAAGTCATAATTAGGGAACAAATTGTTTTACGTGTTTTAAAAACAATAAGTGAATCAAAATTAACAGTCTGCCCTTTAAAAAGAAGCTCTGCATAATTATTCAATAAAGAAACAATTTTTTGCTTTTCTTCTTCAGTATCTTTACTGATACCACACATTAAATCAGGTAAACTAAGTTTTGATAATTCCTGACGCGTATATCCACTTAATGCACAAACCTCCGGGGATATTGTCATGAATTTAGAGAAAGTAAACTCTTTCTTATTTTTACTAAGCAGACATTCAAGCATAACTCCGCCCAAACAACGCTTCAAAGCTTCGTTATGTGCGGTCCTTTCTTCCAGCACTTCAAGTAATTGTCTCTTCCCGGTATTATTTCTGAATATTAAAAGGAAATTATCTTCTTTAGCTAAAACTGCCTCACATTCCAAAGTAAGCCCGCCACAACTTCTGGAAAGGGTGTATTCCCTAGAAGAAAATGTTCCCTGAGAATAAAGCTCTTTAATATCTTTTCTAAGATAATCAGTATCTTGTTTAATAAAAATATCAGAGATATTGGCTTTTTTCAAAATATTTATATTTTTGCCAAGCAACTTTTCTGCTTCCTTATTGCATTTAAGTATGTCACCTTTTTGGGAACAAAGCAAGACTCCGTCTTTATAAGCCAAAACATCATTCCAGGAAAGTGATGGAGACACTTCATCAACAGTTAATCCGTCTTCTTTACAGGCAAGTTCCAACAAAAAGTCTGCTGTTTGTTTACTGTTTAAACCTTCACGAATATTAAACGGTGTCATCTTAACTGCCAATTTCAAACTGCCTTTTTTAACAAGTTCCGGCACTGTTTTTTTAAGTCTATCAAAATCGATTACGCCTTCGAAATCACAAGGTTCGGTATTAATTAACGCTCGGCGTGCATGTAAAGGAAAACCCGGTAACACATAAAGGCTGCCGTAAAGAGGCCTGTCTTCCGTAGTAAAACCAAGCAAACGGCGCGCTGCTTGATTCATATCATAAATATAACCGTTTTGTTGCAAAATAACTTGCGGCGTTTTAACAGAATCAAAAGCCATTTTAAATTTAGCTTCCTTGGTTATTGTGCCATCACTTTCTTGGCGAATTTCACGGGTAATATTTCTCATAAACAAAATGACAATACGCTTCCCCAAATATTTTGCGCGAACACCTGAAGTTTCAAACTCAACAATATCTTCATTTTTTGCCTTAAGTTTCAAAGTAACAAATTCTTGAGAAGCTGTTTGAGAACTTATTTTATCATAAAATTCTTCTGCTATGGTCTTATTCCCCTTATCAACGAAATCCAGAAACGGCTTCTTCTCCATATCTTCCAAATTATAATCCAAAGAAGAAAGCAATGTCTTGTTGGCAAAGGAAATTTTACCTTGTTCAATAATCAAAATGCCTTCCCTGCAATTTTCAACTAGTAAAGAATATTGGGTTTTTGCCTCATAAACTTGTTTTTCCATCTTAGTTTTTAAGGTAATATCTTCTGAAATCGCAAGCAAACAATGCGGACTACCATCTTCATAAAACAAAGGCATTTTAACTGTATGCATGATTTTTATATCGCCGCTCTGTGTAGAGATAAGCTCTTGCGGAATATCAAGTTCTTTACGCATATCAAAAACTTTACTGTCTTGCATGGCAATAAATTCTTTTTGCTCGGGGTTTAAAGAATCATTATAATACGTTTTACCCAAAACTTCTTTTGCGGTTTTACCAAATATTTCGGTACACTTTTTATTCCATAAAATATATTTGCCGTCATAATCTTTGGCATATAAAGCAACCGGCAAATTATCAATTATTTCATTTAGAAAATTTCTTGCATGCAAAATTTCAAGTTCTTGTTTATGTTTTTCTGTTACATCTTCGGTAATTGTAACAATCATTAAAGGTTTATTTTTGGAATCATAAATCGGAGCTTTTATAGCCCTAAGTATACGTTTTTTACCGTCATTACCGGTATACTCTTCCTCACCTAAAACCACAGGTTTACCATCTTTAAAAATACTCTGTTCACGATGTTTATAAAATTCTATTTGCTCAGGTGTTTCATTAGGTTGTTCGCCAAGTTGGTAACCATGCACATAACTGGAACTTTTGTTGCGGAAAATCATATTACCTTCACTATCTCTAGCATAAATAGCAAGCGGTGCATTATTCAATATAGTTTGAATTAAATTTTGATTTTTTGCATTTTCTTGTTCCTGCAAATAACGTTCCGTGATATCTTGAACGATAGTTAAAACACACTCTGGTGTATCACCTGAAGGCGGCATAGGAATTTTAGTTATATGAAGCATTAATTTGTGACCGTTTCTTGTGGTATACGGTTCTTGCGGATAAATAACGACTTTGCCTTCCTGCAAAATTTCTTCTTCCCTTGTTTGATAACTTGCCGCTTCGTTTTTATCTTGCATCGGGTGAGCACCGGGGCGTGCAACAGTTTCCTCATCGTCTTCAAACATTTCCATCGTTTTCTTGTTCCAGAAAGTCAAACCACCGGAAGCGCCGCGTGTATAAATTGCCATAGGGGCATTATCCAAAATATTTTTCAGGAGATCTTTAGAGTTTATTATTTCCGTTTCTTTTGAAAGTCGGTCAGTATTATCTGCAAGCATAGTAAGAACTACATTTGGTTTTTTGCCTTTTAAAGTAATCGGTAATTTTTTAATAGTTGCAATACGTGTATGATTTTTGGAGTTTATATAAGTAATATTTTCTTCAAATGACTTTTGATTATCCAATACAGTTTTATCAAGTTCTTCATCTTTTTTAATATATTCCTTTGACATTACACTCGGGCTATCGGAATCAGTTATTCCAAGTATTTCTTTCGCTTGCTCAGAGGCAATTATTAAATTATCTTTATTATCCCTAGCATAAATAACTGCAGGTAAATTTTCAAATAGTTTTAAAAATACAGCACCGTTTTCGTTAGTTTTATCTTCTTCTTTTGAAGATGAAAACAGAGATTTTATAATATCCATAAAATTACTTTCTTTCTTTTGAGCCATAATTAAAACTCCTGTTAATGTTTAACATTAGGCAAATAGCTATACTATTATGATACAAAAGCGCGCCCAAAAATGCAAGAGAATAAGTATTTTTTTATAAATTAAATTCCAATTCCCTTAAAAAATACCCCCGAGTATTAAAACCCAGGGGTATAAAAATATTAAAAATGAGCCTTATTTAACTTCTGAAGTACAATTCGGGCAACGGGTTGCATCTTTGTGAATATCGGTTTTGCAATAAGGGCATTTCTTTGTATTTACAGGTGCAGGAGCCGGAGCTTTTTTAAGTTTATTTATTGCTTTAATCAACATAAAAACCGCAACGGCAACAATTAAAAAGCTAATCATTGTGTTTAAAAATGCACCGATATTTAAAATAATTGCACCGGCTTGATTAGCTGCATCAACTGAAGCATAAGGCCCTGCGACATCAGCACCGTCTTTTAATGTGACAAATAAATTTGAGAAATTTATTTTTGACATTATTAAATTAAACGGCGGCATAATAATATCTTTAACTAAGGAGTTAACCACCCCTGAAAAGGCAGCACCGATTATGATACCTACTGCCATGTCAATCATATTCCCTTTTACGGCGAATTCTTTGAATTCTTTAATGAATTTTTTTATCATTTTATCCTCTCACACTTATTTACGTTTACTTCTTTTTACTGCTTTTTTTACAATCTTTTTAGCAGTTTTTTTAACTGCCTTTTTTGCTTTTACGGCAATTTTCTTGGCCGCTTTTTTTGCAATTTTTTTTACTGCTTTTGATTTCTCAATTTTCCCGAAAACAACTTTTGCGACTTCATCCATGTGTGTTACCGGAATAAGATTGAGTTCTCTTCTAATCTGCTCAGGTATTTCGGAAACATCTTTTTCATTAGTTTTTGGGTACAAGATTGTATTGATTTTTTCACGGTAAGCTGCCAAAAACTTTTCCTTAATACCGCCGACGGGTAAAACACGCCCTGTTAAGGTAATTTCACCTGTCATTGCAATACCCTTTTTAACAGGGGTATTGGTAATCAAACTGACTAAAGCCGTACAAATTGCTGTGCCGGCACTTGGGCCATCTTTCGGAACAGCACCTTCGGGGAAATGAATATGAATATCGTTTTTGTCAAAATCGAACTTCTTACCATACCCTTTTGCACGGGCATAACTTAAAGCAGCTTGAACACTTTCCTTCATAACATTTCCAAGCGCACCGGTTAAAATAAGGCGGCCTTTGCCTTTAAAAGAGGTGGCCTCAATGGCAAGGGTTTCCCCCCCAACCGAAGTCCACGCAAGGCCGGTAGAAATACCGATACCGTTTTCTTCCGCTGCAAAATTTGTATATTTTGGAATTCCCAAAAATTTTTCCAAATTCTCTTTGGTAACCTTAACTGACTTTTTATCTTCAATATACATTTTGGCAACTTTTCTGGCAATTGTGCCTATTTCGCGTTCAAAGCGGCGCACGCCTGCTTCACGCACATAATCGCGCATTATAGAATCTAAAGCACTATTATCAATTTTCAAAATATCGTCTTTTAAACCATGCTCTTTTAACTGCCTGGGGATTAAATATCTTGTGGCAATTTCGCGTTTTTCATAATTTGTGTAACCGGAAAATTCTATAACTTCCAAGCGATCGCGCAAAGTCGTAGGGATTGATGCTAAAGAATTTGCCGTAGTAATAAACATTACTTTTGATACATCAAAAGGAACATCTAAATAATGGTCCACAAAATCTTTATTTTGTTGCGGGTCCAAAAGTTCAAGGAGTGCAGCAGCTGGATCACCGCGCCAATCGGAACCCATTTTATCAATTTCATCTAGCAAAAATACGGGGTTATTTGTTTTGGCTTTGCTGATACCTTGAATAATACGCCCGGGCATCGAGCCGATATAAGTGCGTCTATGACCGCGTATTTCGCTTTCATCACGCACACCGCCAAGGGACATCCTTATAAATTTGCGACCAATAGCTGAAGCTATTGATTTTGCAATTGAAGTTTTACCTGTTCCCGGTGGACCGACAAAGCATAAAACAGGCCCTTGCAAACTCTTTGTAAGTTGGCGAACTGCAAGATATTCTAAAACACGTTCTTTAACTTTTTCAAGACCGAAGTGATCTGCTTCCAACACGGCTTTAGCTTTTTCTAAGTCCAAAATATCTTCGCTTGAAATATTCCAAGGCATATTAACAAGCCAATCTAAAAATGTTCTTGAAACAGTTGATTCCGGCGAAAAAGGCGCCATTTTGCTAAGACGTTCAATTTCTTTATTTGCGACTTCCGCTGCCTGTTTTGGCAGATTATTTTTTTTGATTTTATCGCGCAGTTCATCTAAATCTTTTTGGAAATCATCTTTTTGGCGCAATTCTTTTTGAATTGCTTTCATTTGCTCATTTAAGTAATATTCCTTCTGCGATTTATCAATTTGGCGTCTGACTTTGGTATGGATTTTTTCTTCCAAATTAATAATTTCTACTTCACCGGCAAGAAGTTTTAAAAGTTTCTCAAGACGAGTTTTAACATTTACCGCTTCTAAAATATTTTGCCTTTCTTGTGTTTTAACTATAATATTTGAGGCAATGGTATCCGCAAGTTTTGAAGGATCTTCGATCTGCCTTAAAAATGATACCCCTTCAATAGCAATGCGTTTTGAGGCCATAGCATATTCTTCAAAAGCATCTAAAGTTTGGCGCATTAAGGCCTTGATTTCCGGATTAGGTTCAGCATCATCTTGAGGATAAGTTACCTCTGCAAACCAACATTTTGCGACATTATCAAAAGCCAAATTGTTTATTTTTGCACGGGACACCCCCTGTAAAAATACTTTCATGCTACCATCCGGCATTTTTAAAGACTGTGTAATTTCGGAAAGCACGCCGAATTTATAAATATCATCTTCGGTCGGATCATCAATTTCCGCAATTTTTTGGGAAACGGATAAGACATATTTACCTGTCGTTCCAAGTGCAAGTTCTATTGCCATAACAGATTTTTTTCTGTCAACCGAAATCGGCAAAGACATACCGGGAAACATCACCACGTCTCTAATAACGATGGCCGGTAATCTGCTCGGAAACATTGATTCTTTTTTAATGTCATTTGTAAGGTCCATACAACACCCCTTTTTTTTATGAATAAAATTATTTGCCCTTTGGGCATTTTTTATATTATACCATTTTAGCAAACTTTACATTATCAAAATGAATATGTTAAAATTGATTATGTATTAGGGGTGTGGTAAATGAAAATTAAAAGGAAAGACGGTTCTGTCTTGGAAATTTGCAAATCAAAAGTCTACGATTTAACAAAACTCGGTTTAACTGATGATTTTTTAAAAAACTTACCGGACAATTTTGATAATATAGGCACCACAATATATGCTGCTAGAAATCAAATAAAAGTTTTAGATTCTAACGGTCACAAAATAAATATAAAGAAATACTGTATACCACCGATAATTAACAGATTCTTTTACTCAACAGGTTTAAGAACCCCAAAATGTATAAGCGCTTTTATAAATGCACAAAAAATTCTAGACGTGGGTTTTGAAACACCAAAACCATATGCTTATATTATAGAACGCAAAAATGGGCTTATCCGCCACTCTTACTTTATAAGTGATCAAATAGAAAATGCGAAACAAGTACGTGAGTGTCATGGTGTTAGTTTTATGCAAGCTTATGCCTTATATACCGCACAAATTCATGAAAAAGGGCTTTTCCCCCGCGATTATACCCCCGGTAATATTTTGTGCCGCAAAGAAGACGGCAAATACCGCTTTTTCCTCATTGATGTTAACAGATTCTATTTTAAAAATAAACCCTTAACTAAAGACCAGGCTCCTTATAACCTTTATACAACAATGTCTAGTGAAAGAGCTTTGTGCTATTTCATCCGCTGTTATAGCAAATACCGCGGTATGGATGAAAAATATTTAAAATACAAAACCTTTCTTTGCCGTCGTGTAAGGGCAAAATATAGCGCATTAAAGAAATTATTAAAGAAAATCCCTGGCGTAAAAAAACTTACACTTAAACCTATTAAGAAAAATAACCAATAATTTACTATTTCCCCCCTTGAAAATATAGAAAAAAACTATTATAATTATCTTGTAGTGAGACTTAAATATTAAGGAGAATAACTATGAGAAAGTTTTTATTATTTGCAATTGCAATCTCATTAGGTAGTATTGCTTTTGCGGCAGGCAATTGGTATTGTGAACGTTTTTCACCTCCCCAATGGCGTTTTAATCTCAAAGGATGTAAAAGTTGCCCGGTAACTAATAGCCAAGGTGAACTGATCACCTGCGAAAGTTTACCATCCAACCACGTCCCTATTGCTGCACAAGATTGCTGCTGGAATAGGCCTCCTCTTCAAACCAGTGGCGGTACCGGTGGTGGCAGATATTCCTGCACTACCGACCATTTCGCAGGTTTATACTCTTCCCCAGAATGCGATGCGTTTTTTGCCCAATACGGCGGGCGCGGCGGAAAAGGGAATAATAAAGGCGGCAAAAACAGTAGCATAAAAAGTAACACTAAAAATGTTGCAAAAGTAACTAAATCTACAAAAATTACACCAGTACAAAAAGCAGAAAAGAAAAAATAAGTCGCCAAATAAAATAGTATATTTACCCCCACAGCATAGTAAAACTATTAAAGTGGGGGTTTTTATATGTATCGTTCTTTATCTATTTAATCTCATATCTATACTATGGAAAGTATTAAAATACAAAACCTTTCTTTGCCGTAGTGTAAGGGCAAAATATAGTGCTTTTAAAAGACTATTAGGGAAAACAATTAATAGTTTACTATTTCCCCCCTTGAAAATATAGAAAAAAACTATTATAATTACCTTGTAGTGGAACTTAAATATTAAGGAGAATGACTATGAGAAAGTTTTTATTATTTGCAATTGCAATCTCATTAGGTAGTATTGCTTTTGCACTTAATGGCGTAGATTGTTCAGTGGAAGAAAATTGTCATTGCAATTTCTTCACACAAGAACAATTCTATGGCATCAAAGGATGCTCAAGCTGCCCAGTGCGTGAAAACGGTCACTATGTTAAGTGTGAGACAATAGCTAATGGAGGTGTGGTTAACACAGATTGTTGTTGGCTTAATACGCCACAACGTCCACAAAACCATCCATGGAGCAATTGCTACACTAATGCTTATGTGATACTTGATCCAAGCTACGGACCACCATGGGCTAGAAACTGTGTAAAACTTCTTGATGCTTTGGTAGGCAATGGCCCAGAAAGTGGTGCCGGTGCACCAAATGGTGGCAATGGTAACAATGGTAGCAATGGTAACAATGGTGGGGCTGCCGTTAAAAAGACTAAAGTCAACAAACCGACTGGCCATGTTATTACACCATCTAAACCTGTAAAAGTTAATACTACGGCCCAGAAATCTTCTGCATCCGCTGCAAAAGTTACACCAGTACAAAAAGCAGAAAAGAACAAAAAAGCCGCTAAATAAAATAGTATATTTACCCCCACAGCATAGTAAAACTATTAAAGTGGGGGTTTTTATATGTCTTAATCTTTATTATTTGACCTTATGCTCCTAATATGTTAAAATAAATTATCAACACATCTTGCAAAGCGGCTTTAAAAGCCGCTTTTTTGCTAGAAACAGGAGGTTACACATGCAAAGCAAAAATATTATTGAAGAAACAATTTATAAAGCCCTTCTTCAAGACGGTTACGAACTTATTGACCTTATCATACAACACCAAGGTAGCAAAGAACTTTTGCAATTCTTCGTAGATAAAGAAGGCGGCATAAGTCTAAATGACTGTGAACTTTTAACAAAGAAAATTGATTCCGTTTTAACTATGGAAGATTTAATTGAAGGCGCTTATATACTTGAAGTTTCCTCCCCGGGCATTAAACGCGTGCTTAAAAAACCGGAACACTTTAAAAGATTTGTAGGCGAACGCGCCTGTATCTACCTTAAAACACCGCTTGAAAAGCGCGGGCGTTTTACCGGTTTAATTGAAAGCGCAAATGACAATAACTTTGTTCTTGACGACGGAACAAACAAATTTACCTTCGCATACAGCGATGTAAAAAAAGCTAATTTGGACCCTGTAACAGAGTTCTAAAATAAAGGAGAATTAAAAAATGGAAAATAAAGATTTAATAATGGCCCTTGAAAGTTTGGAAAGGGAAAAGAATATCAGCCGTGCAGATACAATTAAAACTATTGAAGATGCATTAATTTCCGCACTTCGTAAACATTTCGGAAGAACTGCTTTACTTACGGCGAAAATTGATCCGGAAGTCGGCACCATTGAAGCTTATCAAACTTTAGTTGTGGCTGACGAAGTTACAAACCCCGAAGTTGAAATTTCTTTAGAAGATGCCAAAAAGGAAAACCCGAAAATTAAAGTCGGCCAAGAACTTGTAATAACTTTAAATGTTGAAGACTTTTCAAGAATCGCAGCCCAAATCGCAAAACAGGTTTTAATTCAAAAAGTACGCGGAATCGAGCGCGATAATTTATATAAAGAATATAAACCGCGTGAAGGTGAGGTCGTTACCGGTTTGGTAAGAAGATTTTCAGACAAAGATATTGTTGTGGATCTCGGTAAAGCAGAAGCCCTTTTACCTTATTCAGAGCAAATCAGAAAGGAACGTTACACACACGGAGCACGCGTTAAAGCAATGATAATGCGCGTTTTAACCCAAACAGATTTTGCTAATATGGATCCAAAAGCAGATCCGGCTTTAGGCCGTTATAAATCTGCAGCTTATCGTTTAGATAAAGCACAAAGAGGGCCATACATCATCCTTTCAAGAACCTCACCGGAATTTTTACAAAGTTTAATGGAAGTTGAAATCCCTGAACTCAGTGAAGGCATTATTGAAGTAAAAGGTATTTACAGAGATCCGGGCGTAAGGGCAAAAGTTGTTGTAAAAAGCAATGACAGTAAAATTGACCCAATCGGCACATGCGTCGGTATGAGGGGCATTAGAATCCGTGCCGTAACTAATGAACTTTCTGGCGAAAAGATTGATTTAATAAACTTCAGCGATGATATTTCAAGCACGATTATTAATGCACTTTCACCTGCAAAAGTTTTATCTGTTAAGATTAAAAGCCATGAAAATAAAAAAGCACTTGCAATTGTTCCTGATGACCAACTTGCAATCGCTATCGGTAAAGACTGGCAAAATATCCGCCTTGCAAGCCGCGTTTGCGGATGGGATATTGACGTAAAGAGCGAATCCCAACAAAAGCAACAAGGCCAAGAAGAAAGCCAACTTAAACAAGATGTTTTAAGTGAAGTTGAAGGCATTGGCCCCAAACTTGCGGAAGTTTTAATTAAAGCTGGTTTCACTACCGTTGAAAAGCTCGCTTCCGTAGGCGTTGAACATTTAGCCACCGTCCAAGGTGTTGGTGAAAAGACTGCTGAAAAGATTATTGAAGGCGCAAAAAAATATTTAGCCGAACATGCAAATGCTTCCCAGCAGCCAAGCGAGGAGGCACAAAATGACAACAGCGAAGAATCAAAATAAAGACGCGGAAAAGAAAACAAAAACAACCGCTAAAAAAACAACAACTAAAAAAACAACGGCTAAAAAAACTACCGCTAAAAAAACTACGGCAAAAAAACCGGCAGCCAAAAAAACTACTGCCAAAAAAACTGTCGCAGAAAAAGAAGTGAAGCAAAAAACTGTCACAAAAGCGGAAATTGAAAATTTAAAACAAGAGGCTAAACCGGAAATCAAGGCGGAAGTAAAAACAGAAATTCGCCAAGAACATAAACCCGTTGTCAAACCCGAAGTTAAACATGAGGTTCAGTCCGAAATCAAACCGGAACCTAAATCTGAGGTTAAATACGAAGTTAAACCGGAACCTAAACAAGAAGTAAAACCGGTACATAAAGAACAACAAAAAGCACCGGTAGTTGAAGATAAACCGAAGGAAAAAGTCATCAAAATTTTAGGCCAACCGACAATCAAAGAACTTGCCGAAAAGATGGACTTTAAAATAAATGACTTTATCAAAAAACTTATGGGTATGGGTATTTTTGCGACTATCAACCAAAAACTTGAACCCGATATGATAGAACTTGTTTTATCCGAGTGCGGTTTTAAAGCAGAAATTACACAGGAATTTGCGGAAGAAGAAATCGCTGCACAGGAACAAGATAATCCAGCTGACCTTCAGCCACGCGCACCTGTTGTAACGATTATGGGCCACGTCGACCACGGTAAGACAAGTTTGCTTGATGCTATACGCCATTCAAATGTTGTCGCAGGTGAATTCGGCGCAATCACACAGCATATCGGTGCATACAGGGTTAAAACTTCACGTGGATATATTTCCTTCTTGGATACCCCAGGCCATGAGGCTTTTACCGCTATGCGTGCAAGAGGTGCGCAAGCAACCGATATTGTTATTTTAGTTGTTTCCGCTACCGATGGTATAATGCCGCAAACTATTGAGGCTATAAACCACGCACAAAGTGCAAAAGCACCTATAATTGTAGCGGTAAACAAAATTGACTTACCGGGCGCAAACCCCGATAGAGTTAAACAAGACCTCGCCGGCCGCGGTTTAGTACCCGAAGAATGGCAAGGAAACACAATCTTTGTAGAAATTTCCGCAAAGAAACGTATTAATATTGATAAACTTCTTGAAATGGTTTCAATTCAAGCGGAAATGATGGAACTTAAAGCAAACCCAAAACGCAAAGCAGTCGGCGTAATTTTGGAAAGTAAACGCGATAATAAAAGAGGTGTTGTTGCTACCGTTTTAGTACAAAAAGGTACTTTAAAAGTCGGCGATCCTTTTATTGTCGGTACTACTTACGGAAGAGTGCGTGCATTAATTGATGAACACGGCCACCGTATGCAAAGCGCAGGCCCAAGCGTCCCTGCTGAAGTTTTAGGTATTAACGGCGAACCGCCTGTTGTGGGTGAAACTTTATATGTTGCCGAAAGTGATAAGGAAGCCAAACATATTTCCGAAAAACGCAAACTTGCACATAAAGCGGAACATATTGAACACCAAAAACATGTTTCTTTAACTAACTTAAAGAGTGCAGACGGTAAGAAAATCAAAGAACTTGCAATCATTTTGAAAGCTGACGTGCAAGGCTCTATTGAAGCAATTAAAGATGCTATTTTAGGCCTTACTAACGACGAAGTACAAGTTAAAATCATACACTCCGCCGCCGGGGACGTTAATGAATCAGACCTTTTGCTTGCCAAGGCAAGTGATGCGGTTATAATTGCATTTAACGTAAATACCATGTCTTCCGTTTCAGAAGAAGCAGAACGCGAAGGTATTGAAATACGCACCTATAACATTATCTTTGAATTACTTGAGGACTTAAAGGCCGCAATGGAAGGCTTGCTTGAGCCGGAAATTGTTGAAGAAGTCGTAGGCCGTGCAACAGTCAGGCAAGTATTTGATTTAAGTTCCGGTTTTATTGCCGGCTCTTATGTGGATGAAGGTAAAATCACACGTAATTTTGATGCAAAAATTATGCGTGGTGGTGAACAAATCCATAAAGGCAAAATCGGCGGTTTAAAACGCTTTAAAGATGATGTCAGGGAAGTAGAAAAAGGTTATGAATGTGGTATTTTGATTGAGGGCTTTAGAGGCACAAAAGCAGGGGATACTGTCCTTTGCGTGCAGAAGAAGACGATCACAAGACGCATTACAAAACCTGAGTAAGTAAATCTTATACTAAAACCCCCGTGTTAAAAACACGGGGGTTTAAATTTACTGATTTTTTTAATTATTTTTCTATTTGCCCTTGTGATATAACACCTTGTAACATCTTACCTATCCTATCTTTTCTTTCTTTTGCCTTTTCTAATATCTTAACAAGATTAGGATTTATATCTTTTACACTTTTACCCTCATTATTCTTTATATTAATGTCAGCACCATTTTCAAATAGTAGTTGAGCAATTTTCTTTATTTCCCTCTTATTTTTTAAGTTTAATAACTCTATTGCACAAACATGTAATGGCGTATTACCCTTCGCATTTTGAATATTTACATCTGCGCCTTTTTCAATTAAAGACTTGGCATTTGCTACACTTATATGTGGGAATACCGCATAGTGTAATGCACTTTTATGAATAATATGACCAATAAAATGGGTATCTTCTTCTCTGATAGCATTTACATCGGCGCCATTGTCAATTAATAGTTTTATAATATCTGATCTATCTTCATCCGTATCAACGGCAAGTATTAAGTGCCCATTGTTTACTTGTACGCCATGGTCAATAAAAATTTTAATAATTTCGAAATTCCCTCCCGTAATTGCATAATAAAAAGGTTTTCTCTTGCTATAGAGTTCTGGTAATTCTATATTGGCACCGTTTTCAAGTAAAAGTTTCACAATTTCGAAATGTCCGTTTAAAGCAGCCAAAGATAATGGTTTAGTGTCATTCCATTCCCCTAAGTTCAAATCAGCACCATAGTCAATTAAATATTGAACAATTTTTGTATACCCAAGTTCTGCAGCCAAAGTTAAACATGTATTGGTTCCCCTATACAAAATAGGTGTATTTACAGTCGCAACAGTAATTACTTTACTGTCTAACAGTTCTTTTACTTTTCGAGTCTTGCCATAATATATCAGGTTATACAACTCATTTAAATAATCTCTTTGACTTTTTTGTTGCTCTTGAATATTTTTCGTTATTTCTGTTCTTACTTCATCCAAATCATTTTGATCTATATTTGGCACAGCATAAAGGCTAGAACATAAAGCTAGCGCTAAAAAAGAACTGATTATTATTTTTGTTTTCATACATTTCTCCTTATTGTTTATACTATTTACTTAAATTCTAAAAGAAAAGTGATAAAGAAACAAGGGTAAAAAGACCTAGATAAGAAAGTATTTGGACCTATACTAAAATAGGCCTAAAAACCTATATAAAAAACACCCCCTGCAAAATCAGAGGGTGTAATCATCAAATTTAAAACTTAAATTTGCATGTCTATTGTGCTTTTATGTTTTGCATTTAAAGCATCACTGAAAGCTGAAATAAAACTGGCTGCTTTAAGCTGAGTTAAATAACTTTCAAGCGCTTGTTTTTCTTCATCTTTCAAGGTCGCTCCTTTCGTTAAAATGGTCTTTTCAAAAGAAGTAGGCAAAGCAACAAATCTCAAAACAGTTTGAAATTTTTGGACAGAAATTTGCTTTTTCAAATTATCCTCAAATTCCGCCGGGTTTACATGGAATTGATTCCTTACCACATAGATATAAGCGTTCTTGTTAAACTCACCGTTCGGGGCAAAAATAGGCATATTTTTTATCATATAAGCGACTTCAGTTTTGCTAGTGCCAATATCTAAATCTTTTGCTGCTTGGCTTAAAGCCTCCTGCATAATTAAACTTTGAACAATTTCTTGCTTAAGTTGCTTATCTTGCTCTTCGGTTAATTCTTTGCCTTCGTTGATATATTGCTGACGGGCCATATCGTAAGCGGTAGCAAAAGTTCTATATTTAATCTTAGCATTACCGACTTTAGCCAAAACGGCATTTGCACCATATTGATCTGCTACCATACCGGCACTCAATACAGCTATACTTATCAAGAAAATTAAAACAGTTGTAATTAAAATAGGGTTTCTATATTTAATGAAAAAAGAAATCATTTTTTCTTCTCCTTCTTTTCTTGTTTTTCTTCAATAATTTCTTCACCTTTAGGATCTTCTTCCTCTTCGGTGATTACGGTAATTGTTGCATTAACTTTGGCACCCTTTTCAATTAAAATACTCTTTGTGCGAATATTGCCTTTTAAATGTGCTTCGGATAAAATTTCAATTTCTTCCACACAAATATCGCCTTCCATTTTACCGATAACTACAGCACCAAGGCCGGAAAGATCCCCTTTCATAGCACCTGTTCTGCTGATTGTAACCATTTTGGCATTATCGATATTACCTTCGAGGGTACCATCTATTCTGATAGAACCCTGTAAATCCAATGTGCCTTGGAATTGGCATTGTTCGCTTATTACTGAGGTATATTCACCTGCTTTTTCTTCTTTATCAAGAAAACTCATAAACTCTCCTATAAATAATCTTTAGGATTGACGGGTGTCCCGTCTTTCCATACTTCATAATGTAAATGTACACCGGTTGAACGACCTGTTGTTCCCATGCTCGCAATAACCTGGCCGCGTTTAACGCGATCGCCTTTCTTAACGCGAATATCCGCTAAATGTCCATACAAAGTTGAATAACCAAAACTATGATCAACCAAAACTGCCTGTCCATAACCTAAAGCCCAACCTGTTTCCCTAACTACACCGTCGGCAGTAACATAAATCGGGGAATTAGCCTTGCCTGCAAGATCCATACCATAATGATAAGCCGGAAAAGGATTCAGACGATAACCAAAGTTGGATGTAACCCTATAATCTTTTGCAGGTTTAATTGAAGGCTTTGCATTATTGCTGTTCTTTTGGTTTGTATAAAACCACGCAATTTCCTGAAAACTTGCAAGTTGTTCCTGAGCAGCGGCAGTTGTCTCTTTAAAAATTTCATTTATTTCCTGTTCATCAATATCTTTACTGTCTTTAGAAAATATTGAACTGAAAGTTATTTTTCTTTCTTCTTGTGCATCATTAAGGCCACCCGGCATATTAATAAATTTTCCGCCCTTCATACCGAGCATTTGGCGCATTTGTTTATCGGTATCACGTGCAAGTTTTATATACCTACGGTTATTTGCAAGTTCTTCAGCAATCATGGCGAGTTTTGCCTTCATAACTTTATTATCGGCTTTAACAAAATTATAATCAATTTCCCTTGTAACTACAAAAGCGGAATACAAAGTTATACTAATCCACAAAACAGCGCATAAAAGTACGATATAAGGACGCACGATAAACCTAAAACCGCGCGACAGTTTAGGGATTAGGACAATCTCCATATTTTCAGTAAGAAAACTATACAAGGAAATCTTTTTCACTCTTAAATTTTATCATATTTAAAAGTGCTTTTGTATAGTATTATTAACAATAAAAGTGTTAGGACCAAAGGCCCATTTGCTTATAGGCCTATTTACACTTGCATAATCTCCCTTTTTGAATTAAAATAATATTGTACGGAGGCTATTATGAAAGTAAATAAATTTACCTTTATTTTGGGTATATTGTTAATACCTGTTTTTGTCAGTGCTCAAGAAAATAAAACGGGAAATAATATATTAACGGAAATTAATGACAGCGGAGTAACTTTTACTATCCCTGATATAACTTTAGACAGCATAGATATAGTAAATATTAAACAAGACCTGAATAAACAAGTAGAAAAGATAGAAACCCGCAATAAATTTATATATCAACTCATTCAACAAATATCTGATAAATGCCAAAACATTACTGATGAACAAACCAGAGAGATTAGCAAAAATATGAGTGAATATATGATGCTTTACAAAATAGCAACCTTACCTGAAGATATAAAGTGTAATGAAAAATCACTTTTTGCTTTACGTGTATCTTATCAACAAGATGAAGGTTTTGAATGGTATAACTGGCATGTTGAAGTTTATGAAATCAATACCGGCAAATATTTAACCCGATACAAAGGTGAACTTAATAATAAAATAAACACTTTCGACGAATTGATATCAACAGGAGATTTTCCCCCAAAAGATAATTCGCTAAGAACCAAACAAATATTCCAGTAAATTTTATATGGCAATATAAAACCCTGGGCAAAACACAACCCGGGGTTTTTTAATATAAGTTTTAAATTACTTAATTCTTTTTTTACTTAGTTTATCCGCTACTGTCTGGACAAGCACGTAGAATAAAGGAATAATAAATAAACCTAGAACAGTACCGATTAACATACCCCAAAATACCGGCCTGCCTATTGCCCTGCGGCTGTTTGCACCGGCCCCCGTTGCAAAGATTAGAGGTGCTATACCTAAAATGAAGGTAAAAGCAGTCATCAAAACTGCGCGGTACCTTTCTTTTAAACCGGTTACAGCGGAGTTTACTATACTGCTGCCGCGTTCGTGTTCTTCTTTGGAAAATTCCACAATAAGTATTGCGTTTTTTGCAGCAAGACCGATAAGCAAAACTATACCAAGTTGCGCGTAAATACTTAAAGTTTCGCCCATAGCCCAAAGCCCCAACAGACCGCCGGCAAGAGCAACAACAACAGACATCATAACAGAAAGAGGTATACTCCAACTTTCATATTGGGCTACCAAAAATAGATACGCAAATACTAAAGCCAAGAAAATTAGGACACCCATTTGGCCTTCGTTTTGCTTTTCCTGATAACTGATACCGCTCCATTCATAAGAATAACCTTTAGGGAGATATTCATGAATATTTTTTTCAACTTTCTTCATTGCTTCACCACTACTTGCACCGGGTTTAAGCATAACGGTTATACCAGCTGAAGGATATTGGTTATAACGCACAATTTGACGCGGTGAAAGAATTGTTTTTAAATTAACTAAAGCGCCCAAAGGCACCATAGCCCCTTTACTGCTGGGAACATAAATGTTATTTATGCTCTGCAAATTTTTACGGTATTTCCAATCAGACTGTACAATAACTTTATTAACTTGTGTACCCAAATTAATATCATTTACATAACCGGAACCTAAATAATTTTCAATAGTGCTGAAAATATTTGAAAGCGGGACATTCATAGCTTCTGCTTTTGTGCGGTCAATATCAAGGTAAATATTGGGCGTCTTAGAAGTAAAATCAGAAAAACCAAAACGAACTTCCGGCAAACCCATTACATTACCGATAAAATTTTTAGCGGCATTATCAAGTTGATTATAATCACCGCTTTCTAACGACTGTATTTTTATTTGCATACCGTCTGATAAACCTAGAGCAGGTATAGCAGGCATTTCCATTAACTGGAATTCAGCCTCAGGTATATCCATTGTTTTCGCTTGCAAACGGTTTACTATGGCGGTGGAAGAATCCTCCGCTTTTGGGCGTTCACTCCAGGGTTTTAGGGCGATCATAGCAATAGCGACGTTTTCCCCCGCACCACCTGTGAAACTAAAACCCATAATGGTTATAATATCCTTTATTCCTGGTTCTGTTTTTGCAATTTCGGCAAATTTTTTAGTAATTTCTTCGGTTCTACCTAAAGTTGCACCTTCCGGCAGCTGAATATTTGCCATAACAAAACCTTGGTCTTCTGACGGGACGAAAGATGTTTTATTTAATTTAAAAGTACCGAAAGCAAGCACAACCAAGACTGCAAATATAATAAATATCAAAAACACATGTCTGCCTACCAAACGGGCAAAAGCAGCATATTTATTGCGAGCAAAATCTACAAATTCATTAAACCAAATAAGAACTTTTATTTGTGTAGGTTTAATATCTGTAAGCATTGTGGCACAAATTGCAGGAGATAAGGTTAAAGCATTGACTGAAGAAAATGTTACCGCTGTTGCAATGGTAACAGCAAATTGCTGGTAAATTTTACCTGTAATACCACCCAAAAATGCAATAGGTACAAATATAGCAAGCAAAACTAAAGTAGTAGCAATAATCGGGCCTGAAATTTCCTGCATAGCACGTACTGTTGCATCATAGCGGTTCATCTTTTCACGGCTCATAAGCAAAATTACACGCTCAACAACACAGATAGCATCATCAACGACAACACCAATAGCAAGCACCAACCCGAGCAAGGTAAACATATTAATTGAATAACCAAGCCCTTTAATTACGACAAATGTTGCAAGCAAAGAAACTGGTATTGCTATGGAAGGCACTAAAGTTGCGTGCCAATCTTGTAAGAATAGATAACAAACAAAAACAACCAAAATAAAGGTTATTAACAAAGTCCAAATAACTTCATGTACTGATTCATTAATAAAATCCGTCGTATCAACAGTTACTTGATATTTCAAACCTTTAGGAAAGAATTGTGATAAACGCTCAACTTCTTTTTTTACAGCGGCCATAGTAGACAAAGCATTTGCACCGGATGTTAAACTGAGTGACATATTTGCTGACGTTTTACCGTTAATACTACCGGCAAAGGAATAACTTTCCATACCAATTTCTATTTTGGCAACATCACCAAGTTTTAAAAGACCGCCTTCTTCATCGGTCCGGATAATAATATTTTTGAAATCTTCAACGGAACTTAAACGCCCTTGTGTTTGTAAAGGGTAAACAATAAGTTCACTGTTATCATTCGGGCGCGCACCGATTTTACCCAAAGTAGGCATATAGTTTTGTGATGCTATCGCGCTTTTTACACTTGATATCGGAAGACCTAAAAGTGATAATTTATCCGCATCAAGCCAAATACGCATGCTCTTTTTAGCGCCGTAAACCGTTGCATCACCTACACCGTTAACTTTACTTAAATTCTTTTTGACATTATCTTCGACATAATCATTTAAGTCATTAGCAGTCATGGAATCATCTTCTGAAATAAAACTTAAAACACCCAAAATACTTGAAGATTTTGAACGGACAGAAAACCCTTGCCTTGTTACTTCACTTGGCAGTTGCCCTGTAGCTTGTTGCAAACGGTTTTGCACTTTAACTTGTGCGATGTCAGGATCAGTACCGCTTTTAAAAGTAACGTTTAAAGAATATCTTCCGTCAAAAGAAGTTGAAGACATATAGATCATGTCTTCCACACCGTTTACGGCATTTTCTATCGGTATACCTACAACTTTTGAAACAACGTCTGCACTGGCACCGGGGTACATAACACTAATGTTTATTTCCGGCGGCGTAATTTCCGGGTACAAAGCGACGGGCAAATTCCACGCACAAATTATACCCGCTAGCGACATTACTATTGCAATAACCGCAGCAAAACGGGGCCTATCAATAAAAAATTTGGAAAACATTACTCTAAAGCCTCCGTAGCTTTAACTTTTTGGCCGTTACTGAGTTTTTGAACACCGGTAATAGCGATTTTATCATTTGTTGTTATACCGTTTTTTACTACGAAACGGTCTTTAAAAGTGTCCCCAATCTCTACATATCTTTGTTCGGCGACATCATTTTTAATTACCATAACATATTTACCATTACCGTCTTGTGCTACTGCTACTTGCGGAACTGTAATTTCTTCTTTTGCGGAAGTTGCTGCAACCATAACATTTATAAAGTTGCCGGGTATTAAAAGATTTTCGGTATTTTGATATTCAATATAAAGAGGTATTGTTGCAGTTTGAGCACTAACCTCATTGTCGACATAAACTTTATTTGGTTCAATATCAATAATGGTACCATCAGCAAGTTGGGCTTGAAGATGCATTTTTGATTCGTTGGGGCCTTTAGCCATTTCTTTGGCCGCATTTAATCTTTCTTTATCGGTTACGGAAATATTAATACGAACAGGTTGTGTTTGTACGATACGAGCTAAATTTGCACCACCACTTGCGACAAAATTACCTTTGCTCACCAAAGTTTTACCGATACGCCCTGAAATCGGTGCACGAACATCAGCATGATCCAAATCCACTTCGGCTAAATCTAAAGCAGCTTTTGCTTTGGCTACATTTGCTTCCGCAACTTCAAGTTCCGCTTTAGGGAGCATTTTATCTTTATACAAAGCCTGTTGCCTTTTATAATCATTTTCAATTTGCATCAAATTTGCTTTTGCACTTGCGACATTTGCGGCATAACGGCGCTTTTCAATATTATAAAGGCTTTGACCTTCTTGAACCTCAGAGCCATCTTCAAATAAAATTTCCTCTATATAACCGGAAACTTGAGGTTTAATATCAACCGCGTTTATAGCTTCAACTTTAGCAATATATTTTTTATTGCTTGTAACATTTTCGAGTTTAGGTGTTTGTACGGTGATATAGGTTTCTTTGTTCATGGCTGCCATCATTTGTTCAATTCCTTTTTTAGCTTTATAAGCCATTATGGCAGCACCGATGAGAGCCCCAATAAATAATATAAGTAAGATTCCTCCCCCCTGAGTTAAAATTCTTTTTCTTCTTTCTTTTTTATAATAATTCATGTTCATTTTTCTAATCTCCCAACTGCCCTGTATAATTGGGCTTTATCTATAAGCAAGCCGTAGAAAGCATTTACTACGCCTTGTTTTGCATCTGCTAACTTGCTGTTTGCGTTTAACAAATTCAAAATATCAACTTTACCAACTTCATAATAACGGAAAGCAACCCTTGAATTTTCTTCAGCGGTAGCTAAAATCTGTTTACTGATTTCATAAGCCTTAACACCCGTTTGATAGTTTTGATAGTAACTCCATACTTCATTTAATACGGAATTTCTTTGATTATCAAGGCTCTTTTTGCTTTGTTCATATAAAAATTTTGCTTGGTCAATTTGGTACATTGTTGACATTCCGGAAAATAAAGGCCAATTTAGTTTTAAACCAACTTCCCCATTAAGATTATAAGGATTTGAGTGTTTCCAATTATCCCCGTAAGTACCGTTTGCTATTGCGCTTAAAGAAGGTAAAGCCCCCGTTCTTGCATAGCTTATGGACTCTTTACTTGCTAAAACGCTGCTTTCCCCGGCTTTTAATTCGGGGCGAGAATTTAAGGCTTCTTGCATGAGTTTTTCAATTTCGTCCCCGGCTTGTAATTTGGTAATTTGACCGTCATCTTTTATGGTAGAAAGTTTTATATCGGTAGACGGATTTAAATTTAATAAAGTAGCCAAGTTACCTTGCGCCTGGCGCAAAGCATTTTCCGCTTTAACTACTTGCAACTGGCTTTGTTCATAACTGGTTTTGGCCTGTAATTTATCAACTAAATTTACCATACCGAGGTCATAACGTTTTTTAGATTCTTGGTATGCTCTTTGATAAGTTTTATTACTCTCTTTATAACTATCAAGCGAAGCTTTTGCACTTAGAACACTTAAGTAAGCATTGTTAACTTTTAAGATTAACTCTTGCAAAGCCGCATTATAAGAATAATTTGTTGCAGACATTATTGCCTTATTTTGCCCGATTTGTGAAGAACGCCCGCCGAAATCGTAAATTAACCATTGTGCACTTGCGGTTGCGGAATATGGTTCATTTCTTGTAGTACCGTCTGCATGCTCAATTTTATTTTCCTGCAAGGTACCTTGCCCGGTAAGCGTAAGGCTTGGTAAATATTGCCCACGTGAAGCACCTAAAGCTGCTTCTTTAGATTTTAAAAGCATATATTCTGCGCTTAAAGCAGGATTATTGCAAATTGCAATTTGCATCAAATCTGGTAAAGAAACTTCCCCTTTTAAATCAGCCTCTATGCAACCTTGCGGGGCCTTGCTGTCATAAACACCGTATAAATCAAACCCATTTATCTGGTTAACGACCAAACATGCCGCTAAGGCAATTATTAATTTCCTTTCCATTTTTTTACCTTATACCTTTCAAATATTTAATCGCAATCAGTTGCTTCCGTTTCCAAAGAAGGTATTGTATTACAAATGCCGGTAATACCTTCACCTTCTTCACACCAGATTTTACTATCTTCAACATGTGTGGTTATTTTAAACAACATTGCATTATTTTGTTTATATTCGACATTAATACAACCATTTGTTACAGGTTCTTCTCCACCTTTATTTGTAATATATACGTAGTACCTATCTTTCTTTATTAACTGCCCACCGTCAACGGTAACTCCTTCGGTTTTTACTAAACGTGTTCTACCATTGATATGGGAATTTGTAAATTCAGGGAAATAAGCCCCGACGCCATTTACTACAAAATATCTCTGTTGAGCTTCACGCACAATTCCGGCTAAAGAAAAGGCATCAGCAATTCTTGCTTTCATTATCACTTTCGTGTATGTAGGGTAAGCAAATGCAGCAAGCATTGCAATAATTAAAACAACAACCATTACTTCCATAAAGGTAAAACCTTTTTTGTTTTTCATAATTTCTCCTTTTATAAAACTACTTAATATTCCTGCCCTCTTGGCGTATCTTTTACAACAATTCCCATAGCAAGTAATTTCGCCCTGAGTTCATCAGATTTTTTAAAATCTTTTTGTTTTCTTGCTTCAGCGCGTTCTTCCAAAAGTTTTTTAGCTTCAGCAGAAATTTCCTTTTTTTCTTCTTCGAGCAAATTAAGCCCTAAAAATGTATCGGCAAATTTTACAAACTGTAATTTTTCTTCTGCACTTGCCTCGCTTTTTATAAAATCCCAAAGAATAGCAAGTGCTTTAGAAGTATTTAAATCATCTTCCATAGCAGAAACAAAATTATTCTTTGCTTCTTTCAAAAATTCTGTTTTCTGATTATTCCCATTAGATTGTTCTTTAATACTTGCGATTTTAGCCTTTAAACTGTGACGACTCTTCTTGGCAAAATCTAAACTGTCATAAGAGAATTCAAGTTGCGTTCTGTAATGTGCACCAAGGCATAAATATCTGTAATCGAGTGGACTGTAACCATTTTCTTTTAGGGTATCTAAAGTGACAAAAGCACCTGCTGATTTAGACATTTTTCCGGAACTCATAACCAAAAACTCGCCGTGTATCCAATAACGGACATACTGTTTACCGGTTGCTGCCTGTGCTTGAGCAATTTCATTTGTATGGTGTATGGCAACGTGGTCTATACCGCCACAATGAATATCCAAAGTTTCCCCTAAATATTGCATAGCCATAGCAGAACACTCAATATGCCAGCCGGGAAAACCAATGCCCCAAGGGCTCGTCCACTCCATCTGGCGTTTCTTATCAGTCGGGGAAATTTTCCATAAAGCGAAATCGGTAGCATTTTTCTTTTCACCGAAATCAACGCGTGCACCTGTTTTTAAGCCTTCAAGATGTGCTTTATTTATTAAAATACCGTAATCAGCAAATTTTGAAGTATCATAATAAATACCATCTGAGGTTTTATAAGTATACCCCTTTTCTTCTAATGTCTTAACAAGGTTTATCATAGCAGGGATATGTTCTGTCGCACGTGCAATTATATCGGGCCGGTAGCAGTTTAAAGAATCGAAATCTTCAAAGAACTTCTTTTCATAAAATTTGGCAATTTCCCAAGCACTTTTACCTTCCCGGGCAGAGGCTAAAGCCATTTTATCTTCTCCGGCATCAGCATCGGAAGTTAAATGCCCTACGTCAGTTATATTCATCATGTGTTTTACGGGTAGACTGTATCTAAGTGTGCGCATGAGTATGTCTTCAAAAATATAGGTTCTCAAATTACCGATATGTGCATAATTATATACCGTAGGTCCACAACAATAACAAGTCGCCCCCTTTGGATTTAAAGGCACAAATTCTTCCTTCTTATGATGTAGTGTGTTATATATTTTCAACATACTAAATTGCTTTTTTTAATTTTTCGTTCTCGTACTCTACTGGTATTTTGTTAAAAAATGCATCACAAACTCTCTTTCCTGAAGTGTTTGCAAAATTTTCGCTAAGCAAACATTGTACATTTATCAAAGATAATGGATTAACAGTCCCCGCTGGTGAGAGTGTATAAGTAAACCCTTGTGTTCTGTAACTTCTTAATATCGTATTATAAGATCTATCCAAGGCTGTTTGAAAAGCAGCAAGATCTGCACCGGTCGCATTTTTACCTAAAGGAATTTTTTTGCTTGCCATAACAACCACTGCTTCACCGTAAGCCTGATTACTGCTCTCAATAATTTCTTCTTCAGTAATTTCTTCAACTTCCGGGGTACTAATAGTTTCGATATCTATATCTTGATCTTGAGCTTTATTTTCCTCTTCTGTTGAATCCCCTTGTCTTATAGTACCAAGACCAATTTCCGTATATGAGTGCGGTAGTTCATATGCAGTATAATCTATACCGGCATACCCTTTATAATTTTTAGGGCCATATTCAGCACAACCGACGAATAAAGTAACCAAAAAAATTAGTAAAATTAAATGTTTCATTTTTATCATCTTCCTTTTTTTTGAATTTTTACAGTAACAGCAGCGAAGCAAGAAAGCGCCTTACTTGCACCAATATCACCTAAACCCTCATGACTTTTTGCTTTAAAACTTATATTATCAAGCCCGATTTTAAAAATAGAATCCAAAGATTTCCTGATAGTTAAGTAATGAGGACGCATTTTTGGCGTTTCCGCTACAAGAGTTACATCTAAATGAGTAATCCTTGCATTTTTTTTCTTCAAAATACCTAAAATTTTTTTAGTTATTACAACGCTGGAAATTCCTTTAATAGTTTTATCTGTGGGTGGGAAATATTCCCCTATTTCACCGGCACAAACCGCACCTAAAGCTCCATCACATATAGCATGCAAAACCAAATCACCGTCGCTATGTCCGAGCATACCATGCGTATGCGGTATAAATGCCCCGCCCAAAAAAAGTTTTAAACCTTTTTTGTAACGGTGTGTATCATACCCAAAACCAAATTTTATTTCTTCTTTTTGCATAAAGCACCTGCAACTATCAAATCTTCCGGAGTAGTAATTTTTATATTTTTGTAATCCCCTATTACAGCCGTGACATTGATTCCCAATTTTTCTACCAACTGTGATTCATCTGTAGCAAAAATTTCATTGCCATACTTTTTTAAAGCCTTTTTTAATACTTCTGCCCTGTAACATTGCGGCGTTTGGGCTGCAAATAATTCTTCACGTTTTAAAGTTTTTGTTATCTTGCCGTTTTTTACCTGTTTGATTGTATCTTTAACAAATACACCCAAAACTGCAGCTTTATCTTTCTCTGCTGCTTTTAGGCAAGTTTCTATATCATCAGGGTTAACTAAGGGCCTTGCCCCATCCTGTACGGCAATTAAATCTACGTCGTTAGCTACTTCCTTAAGACCGTTTTTTACTGACTCTATTCGTTCTTTCCCGGCAGCAGCAAATTTTAAACCTTTGATTTTTTTGCCAACTACTTTAAAAGTTTCCGGAGTAGTCACAACTATTATTTCTTTAACTCTTTTGACCTTCTTAAAAGACGATATAGTTCTAATTAATATTTCTTGCCCTCCTACTTTAAGAAGCTGCTTAGGCCTCCCCATACGGGTACCTTTACCTCCGGCAGCAATTATTACAGATGTATCCTTTTTCATTATTCTTCGTTGCTGCAAATACGGGTAAAAAACATTTTTCCGGCTGAAGTTTGTAATATAGAATAAACTTCTACCTCGGCACGTTTTCCTATAAACTTACGTCCACCCTCAATAACCACCATAGAGCCATCATCTAAATAAGCAATGCCCTGATCCTTTTCCTTACCTTCCTTCATTACAAATAAAGTAGTCTTGGTACCAGGCAAAAATACAGGTTTTAGTGATCTTGTTAAGTCAACGATATTTAAAACCGGTAAATTTGCGATAGTCCCTTCCTTATTCATGTTAAAATCAACAGTAATTATTGCAGCTTTATAATGGGTAGCCAAAGATACAATTTTTTGTTGTAAATTATTGCCTTTGCCTTCTCTGGAAGTAGTGGAGACTCTTAAACCCCTTATTTCTCTTAATTTCCTTAAAATTTCTTGACCACGACGACCGCGTGCCTTTTCTGATACGTCTTTAGAATTTGCCATAGCAGACAATTCTTTTTCGATCAATTTTGAAACCAATAATTCCCCGGTTAAAAAACCGCTTTCACATAAATCATAAATACGTCCGTCAATCAAAGATGATACATCTACGACTTTTATATGGCGACCTTTACGCTTTATACCCATAATTTCAGGCGCTCTTACCAAAGCGATACAAGCACAAAGCATAGTTAATACAGCTGAAATTGTAGATGAATTGGAATTCCAAAAAGAAGCAATTTCAGGCAAAGCCATCTGCTCCACCAAATATTGACCTAAAAAGAAAATACCATATCCGATAAGAGCCCCGAAAATTCCGATAAGTACTGACATAAACTTCAAGGTTCTTACAAAATATTCCGTTGCTACTAAAACTAATGCCAAGATAAAAGTCAGCATAACGGAATAAAGATTACCCGAAAATACATAGGCTAATAAAGGTAACCCTAACAATGCGGAACAACGAAACAACCAAAACAACATAAAAATCCTCCAAGAGATATATCCCTGCTCTTTTTCCTCTTGTTTAAAAAAGAGAGGTATAACATATTTTACATTTTTATTGGCCATACTGCAAAAAATATGTTAAAATGTGTAGACGGATCAAATTTACTAGAGGTTTAATATTATGAAAAAAACATTAAGCACTTTGTTACTGATAGGTGTTTTATTAGGGGTTGTAAATTTTTCTTTTGCATTAACTGCAAAAGAAGAAAATCTTTTGATAAATGATGACCAAATCTTTTCTTTGGCAAATAAATATACTTCGATAGTACACGCTTTATTTGACGAAGAGGCAGTACGTTTAGGACTAACCGGGCACAGAAACGAAATTATAAAACGTGATACGCAAAATGAAATAACAAAGATAAAAGCCTTAAATTCTTTGAAGGCAAGTTTAGATAATATCAAACCGTCTTCTTTGTCTTCATATGTGCAAGCTGATTATTATACTTTAAAAGAACTTGTAAGTTTAAAATATTTTAACACCGAAATCAAAAAACAGTTTGAAACGGATCCTATGTGGTATCTGGAATCAATGGATGTTGTTTATGAACTATTATTGAAAGATTTTTTACCGACTCAAGAACGTTTGGATTATGCCTTTAAACGCCTTGAAGCTATACCGGACATACTGGCAGATGCACAAGATAATTTAAAAAATCCTTCGGAACTGAGCATACAATTAGCGATAGAAAAAGTGAACCTTGAAGTTACAAATATGCAGAGCATAATATCCCTTGTACAAAGGATATCCAACGATAAACTTACAAAAAATGAAATTAATCAATTAACAAAAAAGGCTACAACTGCTTTAAATAGTTACAAAACATTTTTACAAAAAAAATTAGATGAAAAAAACCATCAAGATTTCAGAATCGGCAGTAATGACTACGAATATCTGTATCAGGAAGTTTATATGATTCCATCAAGATATGGCAAATTAGAAAGCATATTATGGAAGAATCTTGATCAGGCACAACAATCTTTGTTAGAATGGATAACACCCAAGGTGATAGCATCTTTAACAGACGAAGAAAAGGAAGAGAGATTGAGTAATAATAAAATCAATATTTACCCTAAAGATTATTACCTAATATCTAAAAATTACAAGAATGCTCCAGAATATGATCAAATTTTAAAAACCTATTCAAAAGAAGTACGGAATGCTGATGAATTTTTTGTAACCAAACAACTTTTCCCGACGTTATCCCTTCCTATAGTTATAACATCAGCCCCTCCTATACTTAGGTCTATGCCTTCAAAGGTAACGGTATACCCGCCAGTACCTTTATCGGAAAAAAGAACCGGTGATGTTTTGATATCTCTACCTAAAAAAGTTAATTTGAACAAAACCGAATATAATGCAAATTATAATTATGGAAAGATTAAATTCAGTTCTGCAGAATATATAACACCTGGGCAAACTTTAATTTATTCTGTGGAACCTGCTAATCTTTCTTTACTCTGCAAATTATCAGATGATATTTTCTATACACATGGATGGATAAAATATGCATTGGATACTGCTTATGAAAATGATTTCTTTAGCAAAGATGAAGACAAATTAAATTATCTTTGGTTTAACTATAAAAAAGCAATTTATGCTATCGTGGATTATGAGTTACAAACTAGAGTTTTTGACTTGCAATCTTCATTAGATTTTATAAAAAATTCAGGGATAGAAGAAAAAGAAGCTGTAAGCTATTTGAATTACTTAGCATTAAAACCTTTTGATGCCGTTTCCTACATAATAGGAGCTCAAGAATTTGAACGCTTAAGAATTAAATATCAAAAGAAGCAAAAAAGTGATTTTAATTTTGTTACTTTCCACACCAGAATATTATCCGTAGGGCGCATTCCGTTAATAGCTTTGGAAAATACCTTGGAAAAAGCTTATGCTAAAAAAGAAACGGACAGCCTCTTTAGTTTGACATATTTTTAAAGATGAAACATTTTCTAATAAAACCCGCGCGCTTCAAGCGCGGGTTTTTTGGAGTTTTAATTAATTTATTTTATGACTGTAAAACCAGAGAAGAACCCTTTTAAAGATAAAACTATTTCCAGGCTGTTAACTAAATTTTCGGCGCCGGCAGTAGCCGGAATGTTTGTTATTGCATTACATAATATAATATCACGCATTTATATCGGCCGATCCATCGGAGCTTTGGGTATAGCCGGCATTGCAATAGTTTTTCCTCTTGCTATTTTATTCATGGCTTTAAGTGTTCTTATCGGTATAGGTTCAAATGCTCTGTTCTCCATTTATCTAGGTAAAAAAGAGGAAGAAAAAGCCCGCTATACTTTAGGAAACGCAGTAGTATATTTGTCTGCAGTTGCCATATTTGCTTTAACAGTTTCTTATTTATTTTTAGAAGATATTTTAGTTACCTTCGGTGCAACACCGGAAATTTTACCTTATGCTATAGCCTACACAAAACCTTTACTCATCGCAAATGCTATGGCGATGGTGACAATGGGTTTAAACCATTTTATACGTTCTAGCGGGCATCCAAAAACTGCCATGGCAACACAAATTATCGGTGCTATAATAAATTTAACTTTAGCACCGCTGTTTATTTTTACTTTTGATATGGGAATGGCAGGGGCCGCCTGGGCAATTGTATGTGGGCAGATATGTTCGTCAGTATGGGTATTTGTTTTCCTACTTAGTAAAAAAACCAAATACCGCTTACAATCAAAATATTTAAACACTGATTTTATCTTGTTCTTAGATGGTATAAAAATAGGGTTTTCACAATTTATTTTTCAACTTGCAACAAGCTTGCTAAACATTATTTTAAACCATTCTCTTGTAAAATATGGTGGCAACTTGGCTGTTTCAGCAATGGGTATAGTCATAGCAATAAATACAATTATTATTATGCCTGTTATAGGTATCAGCCAAGGTGCTCAACCTCTTATCGGTTATAATTACGGTGCCAGGAAATATAATACTTCCATACAAACTTTAAAAATGGCAATAAGATGGAGTATTATAGTTACAATTTCCGGCTTTGTTCTGACGGAATTTTTTGCAAGGCAATTTGTTTCAATATTTAATTCCACAGATAATTCTTTAATTAATCTGTCGGCAACTGCGTTGCGATATTTTAATATAATGCTGCCCCTAGTACCTATGCAAATACTTACAACCGTATTTTTTCAAGCGACAAATAAACCTTTAAAAGCCATGATTTTAAGTCTTTCAAGGCAAGTTTTGCTTTTGATACCGGCGGTACTAATTCTACCGTTATTTTTCGGTTTAGACGGTGTTTTTATAGCAACACCAGTTGCAGATTTTATATCTATATTGCTTTCAAGTTATATGCTTAGAAAGTATTTTATTAAACACAAACAAAATTTTTTCTTCTCAAATAGATTTTGATTGCCCGAATATTTAAAAGATTGAAACCTTTGAGCGCGTAATTTTATATAATAAATATATGCGTAAAATTAGCTTTACAATTTTTTTATGTTTGTTTAGTTTATCTTGCTTTGCTACGTCTTTTAATTCAAAAGACGGTAATTTCAGTATTTCACTCCCCCCAAAATGGCAAGAATTAGCGACATCAAATAACGAAGTTTTAAATCTAAAAAAAGGCATTAGTAGAATTAATGTAACTAAATTGGCCGAATGTGATGATTTAAAATGTCTTGAAAACACGGCAAGCTCCAGAATAAAACAAATAAAAAGTAAGAAATTAAAATTGATAAAAAATACTTACTCAGGGGAAGAAATTAAAAAAAGTGAATTTTCCACTTTAGATCCATACCTTTATTTCAGTTATAGTGACGGAAATAAGAACTACACCGAAGGTTATTTTTTAGCAAACTCTAAAGGATATAAAATAGAACTGTCTAACTTATCATATACCGATTCGGATTTGTACTTATCATTTATAGCACCTAAACCAAAAGATATCCAGGATTTACCGTTAATAACAGAAGAAGAACCGCTAATTGAAGAAACTATTATCGCACCCGAAGCACAAAAGCCGGAATGGAAACCGCTTTCTCAAACTTTACGGGATAATGAAATTTCTCATAAAGAAAATAATCCTAGGTTTATTGTATCCCCTAAATTTTCAGCTATTGTTCTTATTGTCTTCTTATACATCGCAGTAGCTATGGGATTTTTTGTGTGCAACTTTGTTTTTTCATCTTCGTTATACAGGCATCCGACAAATCCTATATCTTCTTACCCTATTATTGGAACACGTTTGTACGGTTCCCCGGATTTATTCTTTAAATTTCATGACAACCAAGGCCATAATTTTATTGTAACTTCACAACGTTGGAGCAGTTTCTTAAAAGAATGCGGTTTTTATGGGGCCATAGGGTTTACTTTACTGCACTTTATAATTTCTTCTTTAAACAGGCAGGATCTTTCAACTTCCCTGTGGTTTAATACCTTTTTGTCCCTATGTTATCTGTTTGCGGCACTTGGTTTAGTATTTATGTTAGGCGGATATGTGCTTGATATACTATTCCCCTCTTCAATATTTATTTATAATGATAAAGGAAAAGTTTTATTCAAAATTGTTCGCAGAAATAGGAGTTTGTTCGGTTTTTCTTATTTAATGTTAACGGACGCATATAATGTTGAGTATAGGCTGGAAACTAAAAAAATATTTTTTATGAGGAAATGGACCTTATTTGATAAGGATAATCAAATTCTGGTTATACGTGAAAAATCTTTCTTCAAAGCATTGGCTCGCAAATTATTTGGACATCTTGGGGGTAGTTTGCGCACAGATTATTTAGTAAAAGGTAAAAATGAAAGTGCTGGGCAAATTACCTCTATTCGCAGAGTAACAACAAATTTTCAAATAGATATAGATAAACCACAAGCCTTCCCCCCTGTAGCCATACTTGCTACTGCCGCTGTAATTTTTACAAAAAACAGGGATAAATTTTACCCTTGGTTTGATTAATTATGCGGCTGATAGAATGTGTCCCTAATATAAGCGAAGGCAGAGATAAAACAAAAATCAAAGAAATTCTTACCGAACTTAAATCTGTAAAAGGTGTTGAATTACTTAATTGTGAGATGGGGCAAAGCGCAAACAGGACAGTTATTACCTTCGTAGCACCGAAAGATATTGTAAGTAAAGCAGCTATATCCCTAATCAAAAAAAGTATTGAACTGATTGATATGAGCAAACATCACGGCGTGCATCCGAGAATCGGTTGTGTTGACGTCTGCCCTTTTATTCCCCTTAGGAAAACGACTTTGGAAGATTGCGCGGAAATAGCCAAAAATGTAGCACATACCGTGGGTACTGATTTCGGTGTTCCGGTATATTTATACGGTTCATCTGCAAGTAAACTACAAAATCGGGAATTAAGTTTTTTAAGAAAGGGCGGATATGAAAATTTAGAAGAAAAATTAATTGCTTGCCCTCCTGATTTCGGCCCAAACACTTTGACGGAAACCGTGAAAAAATCCGGAGCCTTATGTATAGGAGCAAGGAACTTTTTACTCGCTTACAATATTAATTTAGATACCAAAGATTTGGAAATTACTAAACTCATCGCTAAAGAATTACGGGCGAAATTATTAGGCATAAAAACTCTTGGATGGTATATCGAAGAATATGGTATGTGCCAAATATCAATAAATATTGAGAACTACAAAAAAGCCCCACTTTACTTAGTGTATGAAATATGTAAGAATATCGCGGGAAAGTCAAACATTAAAGTTACAGGTAGCGAACTTATCGGCATGGCCCCAAAAGATGCGATATTGGATACCGCAAAATTTTATTTAAATAAACAAGGTCGTATTATGCCGGGTATTCCTCATGAAGAGATTTTTAATCTGGTAATAAAAAATCTTAATTTAAACCAAATTGCTCCGTTTATACCGGAAAACAAAATCATTGAACTCAAATTAAAGAATTTAAGTAATTAACATTTAAAAAACGCAGAATTTTCTTTTTTGACAACATTTTCACCTTTTGATATAATGATACATATATATTAGAGACGTGACGAGGAAGAATAAAAATGAATAAAAAAGGTTTTACTTTAGTTGAATTACTGGTGGTAATAATGATTGTTGGTGTATTGACTGCTGTTGCTCTACCGCAATATTTCAAAGCAGTTGAAAAATCAAAATGCAGTGAAGCAGTAACTATACTACGTGATATATCCAGTGCCCAACACAGTTTTTTCCTTACACACAATGAATATTCAGACAATTTTGATTCACTGGATATTAATTTTTCTGACATTGACGGGGAAACAATAAATGGTGATATTATGTCAACTTCAAATTTTGACATTACACCATTTCTTCATCAAAAATTCGGAGAGAAGGGCGAAAAAAATCTAGCAGTTGCATCCAGGATAAAAGACGACGATACAATTTATGCTGTATATATAGACTTGGAAACAGGAGATTTTCTCTGCGAAGATAAAAACAAAAAAGATAATATAACCTGCTCCATACTTGGTTTTGACGGCGCCAGTTCAGTTCAAATTTGTGAAAGCGACGGACACATGGTTAGCAGCGAAGTTAAATGCCCGGTTTCGCATGTGTGCCCAAACGGGCAATCTTGGCTTAACGACAAATGTACCTGTTTAAACCCGCCTTGCAAAAATGGAGGATGCCCCGACGAATATTGTTGGAATGGGACTGAATGTATACGTTCCACAGATTGTTCTCTCGTCGTAAATCTTCATACGTGCCCAAGCAGTTACTCTTGGAACGACTCAGCTGGAAAGTGCGAATGTAAGAATACTCTCGGTTCTAAATGTCCTGATCCAGTATGTAACAAAGGACGAACTTGGAATGGCACGGAATGCGTACTTGCCGCCAGTACAAGAATTTAACCCATTAATATCAGATAGGTAAGTTTTAATTTTTTCTATATTTGTAAAAAGATAAGATTAAGATTTACCTATGTTGCATTTTAATACAAACAAAACAAATTTTATATTTCCCCTTTACAAAAGGCATAATAAATGTTAAATTGTATGTAGAGGTATTATGACCCTAAAAACTTTAACTTTACATAGCCCCGTTAAAGGGAACCTAATTGATTTATCTAAAATTCCTGATGAAGCCTTTGCTCAAAAAATGTTGGGCGACGGTATAGCAATAAAACCACAAGAAAATTTTATATATTCCCCTACCGATGCCGTAGTTAAAACTTTGCACAAATGTTTACATGCCATTGTTCTTGAAAAAGATGGCCTTGAAATACTTATCCATATAGGTATTGATTCCGTATCATTAAAAGGGCAAAGATTTAAAACCTTTATTCAAGAAGGGGATCACATCACTAAAGGCCAAAAATTAATAGAATTTGATAAAGATTTTTTAGCACAATATGCTAAAGATAATACTGTGGTTATGGTCATTGTTTCCCCACAAAATGTTACATTAAAGAAAGAAAATTTACAGGAAATAGATTCACAGGCAAAAGTACTTGAAGTCGTTTATGACCAAGATACTAAAGCAAATAAGACTTCAAATAATAATTCCACAATTATTACGGAAGAATTTTCGGTTTCCAACAAAACAGGTTTGCATGCACGGCCGGCAGGTGAAGTCGCAAAACTAGCACAAGGTTTTACCGATACTGATGTATTTATAATCAAAAACGGCAGAGAGGCTAATGCCAAAAGCGTCGTAGAAATTCTGCGTTTATCTATAGATTACGGAGATAAGATACAAATAAAATCACAAGGCTTGCAGGCAAATGAAGCCACAGAGGAAATCAAAAAATTTATTCAAAATGATGATATTAAAGGTACTATGATTAAAAATAATGATTTACAAACTTTTCAAACACTTAACAAAACAGGGGAAACGAAAATAAAAGGTATAGGAATTTTTGACGGTTTGAGCATAGGTAAATCCTATTTAGTTAAAGATATCCAATTTAAATTAGAAGAAAAATCTACTTTAACTCCGGAAGAAGAATTATCTAAATTCCTTACAGCTTTAAACCATGTTAAAAGTGCACTGGATAAAGAACGCCATGCAATATATGGCCAAAAAGAACGTGAAGAAATATTACTGGCCCATATTACGATTTTGGAAGATCCTTTCCTCATACAAGAAACCCGCCAAGCCATAGCTAAAGGGTACAGTGCGGCTTTTGCTTTTTCTTCCGCAGTTGAAAGGGCGATAGATGTCTTAAAAAATACAGGTAATGAAATACTACGTTCAAGAATTGCAGATTTCATTGATTTAGAGTCCCGTTTATTAACTGATTTAACTGGCACAAGTTATGGCCTGCCTGATTTTAAAGAGGATACAATATTAATAGCAAAAGAACTTTTATCCCATCATTTAAGGGATATTAATAGCCATGTAACCGGAATAATTATGGCAGAAGGTTCTACGCTGTCCCATGTTTCGATAATGATAAAAAACTTGGGAATTCCGACGATTATCGGTACCGGCCCAATTGCCTTAGATATACCGGATGGAAAAGATATTATACTTGATTCCAGATCAGGAACAATTACAGTAGATCCTGTAAATATGGAAGAAATAAAACAAAAAGTGCAATCTATAAAAGTAAGCCGCGAAAAAAACCTATTACATGCTTTTGAAGAAGCAAGAACTATAGACGGTACAGAAATTATAGTAAGCGGCAATATCGGAACAATAGAGCAGGCCGAACAAAGTGCACAACAGGGTGCACAAGGCATCGGCTTAGTTAGAACAGAATTTTTGTTTGCTAATACCCAAAAACCGCCAACCGAACAAGAACAATATGAAATCTATCAAAAAATAGCTGACTTGCAAAAAGGAAACCCAGTTATTATACGAACTTTGGACGTGGGGGCAGACAAACATATCCCGTTTATGCCGCAAATACGCGAAGATAATCCTATTTTGGGAAGGCGCGGCATAAGAACTTCTTTTGCAAATGTTGATTTGTTTAAAACTCAACTGCGTGCAATAATGAAAGTAAAACCTTACGGCATAGCAAAAATAATGATACCGATGGTAACATTTATAGAAGAAATCAGAACAGTTAGAAGATTTGTAAAAGAAGAACAGGAAAAATTAGGTATTGATAAAGTTTCATTGGGTATGATGATGGAAGTTCCGGCTGCTGCTATTATGGCCAAAGAATTTGCCAAAGAAGCCGATTTCTTTTCAATAGGCACCAATGACCTCACACAATATACCTTGGCATTAGATAGATCACACCCTACTTTAAATTTTCTTTCAGATAGTTTGAATCCTTCCGTATTACTTATGATTAACAGTATTGTAGAGGGTGCTAAATCACAAAATATCCCAGTAGGGGTTTGCGGTGCAGTTGCAAGTGAACCGGCCGGCGCAATTTTACTTATCGGACTTGGTATTAGGGCATTAAGTGTAGTGCCGACTATGGTTGCAGATATTAAAGCCTTAATTCGCCAATTAGATATTAAAAAATGTCAAAGAGTAGCACAACAATCTCTTACCTGTAAAAATGTTGCGGAGGTCAGAACCTTAGTGAAGATGGAGTTCAATTTATAATTATGAAAGAATTTCTTAAAAAAATATCTGCATTTTTTGTAACCTTAGGTAAATCTTTGATGTTACCTATTGCTGTTTTACCTATAGCAGGATTATTACTTAGATTAGGTCAAGCTGATATGCTGAATATTCAATTTTTGGCGGCGGCGGGAAATGCTGTCTTAAGCACAACTAATTTACCTATCATATTTGCTTTAGGTGTTGCAGTAGGTTTTGCCAAGGAAGAACATGGTGCAGCTGCGCTATCTGCCTTCGTAGGTTACATGATTATGACTGCAGTAGTAAAAGTATTTGACAAAACAATAGATATGCAAGTTCTAGGCGGTATTATAATGGGTGTAACAGCAGGATTTCTTTATAACAAATATAAGTCAGTAAAACTCCCCCCCTTTCTCGCATTTTTCGGTGGCAGACGTTTTGTTCCGATAATTACAGGTCTTTTTGCCATAATCTATGGTTTAATTTTTGCCTTTGTTTGGCCTCATATTTCTAATTTAATATCCGCTTTTGGTAATTGGGTAATAGCAAGTAACAATATCGGTCTCTTTTTCTTCGGTGTAGCAAACCGCTTGTTAATTCCTTTAGGATTACATCATGTATTAAATAATCTTATTTGGTTTCAATTCGGGGATTTCACTGTTATCAATGAACTTGGCGTAGAAGTAATAAAACACGGCGATCTTTGGCGTTTTTTAGCACAAGACCCAAGCGCAGGCGGTTTCATGGCAGGTTTCTTCCCAGTAATGATGTTTGGTTTACCGGCTGCTGCACTTGCTATGATACTTGAATCATATAAAGAAAACCGCAAAGCTACCGCAGGTATCTTACTCAGTGCGGCATTAACTTCTTTCTTAACAGGTATTACAGAACCGATAGAATTTGCCTTTATGTTTTTGGCTTTCCCGCTCTATATTTTACATGCTGTTTTAACAGGTTTAAGCATGGTAATTATGAATATTCTTAATGTTAAACTTGGATTTTCCTTTTCAGCGGGTTTGTTTGACTATATGCTAAATTGGGGCATAAGTACAAATCCTAAAATGATGTTACCTGTGGGTTTAATATATGGAGTTTTATACTTCTTTATATTTAGATTCGCTATACGCAAATGGAATTTAAAAACACCCGGAAGGGAAACAGTGCTAACCCAAATTGAAATACCCGAAACCAAACAACAAAATGAAGAATACCAGGAAACATTGTCAAGAGGATCAAAATATTTATTGGCTTTGGGCGGTAAAGAAAACATAAAAACTTTGGGAGCCTGCGCCACGCGTTTACGCCTTGAAGTTAATGATGGAACAAAAATTAATACCGAAGCCCTAAAAGCACTTGGAGTAAGAGGTGTAATAAATAAAGAGGGTATAGTTCAAGTAATTATAGGCCCTGAGGCAGATTTAATAAATGATGAAATTCATCAGGTAATGGGGAAATAAGATGAAAAAATTAATCTTAATATTTATATTTTGCGGTTTAGCATTAAAAGGATTTGCTTTTAGTGCAGGTGATTTGTTTATTAAAAATTCCCGTTTTTGGCAGAATCAAGTTTCTTTAAGTATATTAGAGCAAAATCTAATTTCTGCCGGCTTAATTTTTGATCTTACCAAACACAAAGACAGAAAAGATCAAATTTATGCTTTCTATGTCCCATTTGTATTAAAACTCTCTATTCTTGATTTAACCATAAATCCTTTTTGGTATCCTGATACTAACAATGCTCAAGCTTACGGAGGAAGTATAAAAATAGAAAGCCTTATAAGAAATGACGAGATAAATAATACTTATGTCAAAGGTTATTTGCAGGCTGCTTTTGCGAATCAAAAAGCAAATATTGCAAGAGGTCTCACGCCGGTAAACAAAGAAAATTTTAAACAATTTGCATTTGAAGGAGGGCTTAATTTAAATTTAGCAAACCTCTATAATTTTAATTTGAACGGAAATATATTCACTTACCCGGATGATGTAAAAAATGTTTCTTACTTCGGCGGAATTATGAATCAAAGTGATATCGCTGATTTGGGAACCATAGATTATGTGTTAAATTTTCCAGAATTTTCTGCAGGTGGAAGTATTACTTGGATTTCTGCGGAAAATACGACAAAAACTTCTATCAGTTACAAATACATTAATTATGAAAATAATTTAATAGCACATTCTGTAATGTTTAGAACTATAATACCCCTTACAGAGAATTTAATAACGACTTTAATTTACAACCATATATTTGCAACACATCACACTAATAAGGATATTTTCGGAATTGGATTGAATTATTTATTTTAGAGGTAATTATGGAAGAAAAAAATAAACAAGCTCAACACACGACATTAGGGGATAATTCTTTGGCAAAAGATGCCGCCACAAGAGTATTGTCGTTGGTATCGCATAAGTTAAAAACTCCTCTTTCTATAATAAACGGTTATTCCGAGGCAATTTTGTCAACGGTTAAACCAAAAGAAATGTCTAATTTTAATATAAAAGCCCTTGAAGATATTAATAAACAAGGGGAGAAACTAAGTGTATTGGTCGACAAACTTATTAGATTCGCCAACATCAGTGATTTGCTACCGGAAGATTTAGAGAAAAAGAACGTTAATGTTAAAAAAATATTCTCCGAAGTATCTTCAAAATGTATTTTAAGAGATGATTCTATTACCGTCAATTCTTCCGATAACACAATACGCAGGAAAGCCCCTACCATAGAAATTAAATGTGAAAATGATACAACGGTACATGCCGACGGCACCTTGCTTGCTATCGCAATAGAGGAATTGGTGGATAATGCTATCCGATTTAATAACAATGCATCTAAAAAATTACGCTTGTTTTATTATCAAGACCATGAAAAAGATGTCTTGGCCGTAGCAGATAACGGCGTAGGCATAAGGGAAGAACATATAACTAAAATCTTCCATAAATTTTATCAAATAGATGATTTCTTTACAGGTCAAATCGAAGGTTGGGGACTTGGCCTTGCTTTAGTTAAACGCATTATGAATTTACACGGTGGTAATATTACCGTTCGTTCGCAATATGGGGTTGGGACAATTATTTCTTTAGTTTTCCCTAAGATAAATGATAAAAAACTTAAAAGCATTTAATTTAGAATTTAATGAACAAATTAAACTCTTTTCCTCACAAATAAAAGACTTTAAAACGCTAGAGGATAGGTTTGATAAAATATTAGTTCAAAAAAAGCGCAAATTTGAAGTACGGGATACTGGTTTTGAACAAGATTTTTTAAATTTTGCTTTAAACTTACAAAAATTTGCTTTTAATGTATATGATGCTATGCAAGAACTTCGCTTTAATTCTCTAAAAATTTTCCCTAATGAAGAAACCCTTACTTTAAAAGAACTTGCTATATCGTGTGAAGTATTTAATAATAACATAAGGAAATTTGATTCATTATTTAAAACTTTAGATCCGCAAATTCCCGCTGCTTCACTAAATTTGAGATGGGGAATAATAGATATCGCCCACAAAGATTTCTTAAATTTGGAAAAGCAACTTACATCTTTAATTAAAGAGGTCAGGAAATATTATGAATAAGACTTCAAAACCCGCATCTGCACCAGTTAGCACTTATAATAGGATAAATACAATTTGCTTAACTATTATTGCCTCTGTATGCATAATACTTGCACTTATTTACACACGCACTATTTTGGTACCTTTAGTAATATCTGTTTTTATTTTTACGATGATCACCCCTCTCATTCGCTACATTAAATATTTTACCCGTTGGCCGAAATGGCTTTGTGTTTTAATTGCGACAACTATTGTTTTAGTGCCTTTAGTGCTTATTATAATCTTTGTTGCAAACTCCATATCAAACTTTGCGCAAGAAGCATTGACTTACCGTGTCAAATTGCTTGAAGCTTTGAACCATTTCACTGCTTTTTTAAAGAGTTTAAAAATACCTGTCCCGGAAGAAATGCTTAATTTTACAAGCATAAGGGAGGTTTTATCAGTTCCACATTACGGGAAATTTTTGAAAGGTGTAGGTTCGGGTGCCATGACATTTATTTCCTATTCCTTTCTGATTTTTATTTTCTTATTCTTTATGTTACTCGGTAGCGGACGCACAAAAATTACCAATGACCTGCTTAAAGAAATACAGAATAAAGTTTCCGCTTACTTATACATTCATATCATAATGTCTATAATAACCGGTGTCTGTGTTTGGGTAGTTTATGCCTCTTGCGGACTTGACTTGGCAATAATGTTTGCTGCCTTAACCGTTCTTCTTAATTTCATACCTAATCTCGGCTCGGTTCTGGCGGTTATTATACCGATGCCTATTGCTTATTTGCAATTCGGCTGGGGCATAAAATTTATTCTTATTTTGTTAATTCCGTCAATTATCCAATTTGTTTTGGGCAGTCTTATTGAGCCAAAAATTTTGGGGGACGGTGTAGATTTACATCCTGTTGCAGTAATAGGTTCCTTGATTTTTTGGGGCCTTGTTTGGGGCATACCGGGTGCATTTATGGCTGTTCCTATGACAGCAGCGCTTCGCATTGTTCTTGCAAAACTCGAACCAACAAGAATATTCGCGGAACTTTTATCCGGTAGATTACCAAAATAAAAATTAATATAAAAATAAACCTTTTTGTTTCATAAATCAGGGACTTTAGGCCCTTGTTGTCTGCTTAAAAAACTATTAAAATTATACTAAGGAATATTTATGATAAAAAAAATAATAACCGGTATAATGAGTGCGACATTGTGGTTCTGTGTTTATTTTCCGGCTTCGGCGCAGCAAAATTATCCCATTAAAGATACAGAATTTGCACGTAGGACAAATTATAAACCTATAAGCAAAGGAAATTTCCGTTTTCCTTCAACTCAAGAAGCGCTTGAAGTATTTGAACAAGGCAGGAAAATGCTTTCCCATATGCTAAATACCGAATCTTCACAAAAAATCACTCCTAAGCACATTAATTTTGATACTATACACAATTTCTCTGATTCACTTAATGTACAACATAAATATTATCAAGACTCAATTCAAACATCTTTGAATCAGGCACAAGCCGATCAAGATTTTAAACACTATCAAAATTTTTATAAACAAATCATATGGAAAGAAGACGGTACCCCCGATTTAACCAAAGTCGCAACACTCAAATCCTATTTGGCTTTTTATAATTTAATACATAATAATGGTAAACCGTCCAGATTACAAATAGGCCGAATAGATGAGCATTTTCCGTTACTCGGAATTAATGCCGATGCTTTTGCTGAATTACAACAAAAATTCGGCAATAATGATGCTTATTTATGGTTTACATATGAACTTTATTATATTGCCGGTATGGATTATATAATTCTTTCGGAAGATGCACATCAAGCTGATGAAATCGCTAAACAAATCTTATATAGTAAATTGCAGAAATATGGTATTACACAAAAAGAAACTGATAAATGGATTGAATTTGCTACAACTTGGAAGAGTTATGAATATTTCCCGGATGCAGCAAGAGCTGCAACAATAACTATTGCTTATGAAGGGAACTGGTACTATACAATGTTCTTACGTCCAAATATTCCACCAACTTTAGAAGGAAGGCCATATAATCCAATTGCTCTTGTCGCACTACATGAATTGCAACATATAAAAGATTATTTCCCCGGTATAATATATACAAAATTTTCTTTGAATGAATTGCCCACTTCTTTAATAGAATTAGTTACTGCAGATGATATTTACCGTCAAATTCATAATATCCCCTACAATCAACCGATAGCATACAAACATAAAAGTGACTTTTTGGGCATAAATTTAGCGGAAATAGCCGGGTTTTTTAGAAATCTTTCTAAAAAATATAATACAGATAATTATGCCGAACTTTTACTTAAACCGGAAGCAACTAAATATATCGAAGATAGTTATAATAAATTTGCGGAAAATGCTATAACGTGGAAATTGGAAAACAGTGGAACAGCATCAAATACAATATCACGGGAAGATAAACAAGTATTAGGTAGAAAATCAATACACTCATCTTTAGAAAAAATCTTCAAAGATACAATACGAGACAGTATTTTCCCACACTAAAAAACTCGTTTTCCAAATTGTTTTTAGGCAGATTACCGAAGTAAAAATTATTGTAGAAAACTTAATTTAAATTCTTCCAGGCATCTAAGAAATCTTTCGGCGGTTTAACCTCAAAACACTCTTGACGATGAGTAATCGGATTCTTAAATTTGATTTTACGCGCATGTAACATTAAACGCGGTGCCGTTGCACCTTTATAAAGCCAATCGCCCAATACAGGGCAGCCAAGCCAATTTAAATGCACGCGCAGTTGATTAGTACGCCCTGTTATGGGATGTAATTCTACCCAATAAAATTTACTTTTTTGTTGCTTAACTTTAAATTCAGTTAATGCTTCACGCCCGACAGGTGAGGCTTTAATTCTACCACCTGCTTCACGCCCTATAGGAACATCAATTAACCCTTCCTTTTGAGGCATTTCACCGCAACATATTGCATTATAAGTTTTATGAACTTCGCGGTTTGCAAACATTTCCGTCATAGCACTTTGGAAACGCTCGTTTTTTGCAACAAGCATTATTCCGCTTGTTTCTTTATCAAGACGATGAACAAGGCCAAGGCGTGGCATATTTTTATCAAAATTAGCAGGTGGGTTTGCATAAATCGCAGAAACCAAAGTTTCTTCAGAAGCAAAAAGTACTGTTTTATTTTCTTCCCACGCAGAACTTTGAGGATGTACCAAAAGGCCGGCAGGTTTATTAATTACAAAAAAATTCTTGTCTTCAAAAATAATTAAATCTTTAATATTTAGGGTATTTTTTACTGAAGGCCAAGTTATCTTTATTTCATCATTTTCTTCTAAAGAATAGGACGGTTTAACCGCTTTACCGTTAACGGTGATTTGCCCTTTTTTAATAAGATTTTGTATTAAATTCCTTGAGTGTTCTGGGTAATTTTCCGTCACAAAAATATCAAGCCTTTCAACCCTAACCTCGCTATATTTTAAGGTATCTTGTTTCTCTTTCATTTTTCTTTTCTCTTAAATAAAAATACTGAAATAACTATTAAAATTATAGCAATTATTTGTGAGGGCGAAAAGCCAAATAAACCTGCCCCCCTATCGTCAAACCTAAAATATTCAAGCGCAAAACGGATAATACCATAACCAAACAAATATCCGGCAAAAATTATACCTTTTTTGTGCGGCCGATTATAAAAATAATAAAGCACGAAAAACAAAATCAGCACCGCAAAACTTTCCATAAGCTGAACGGGATAAAGGCCCACATTATGTAAATGCTCCGGTACTAAACTTTGCGGATTTGTATATTTTACAGCCAAAAAATTATGTGAAATTTTACCGTAACAACACCCTGCCAAAAAACAACCAATACGCCCGATTGCATGCCCAAGTGCGAGCGGAACGGCAAAAAAATCAAGCGCCGGTAAAATTGAGTACTTATACTTTCTAAGCCAAATATAACCAGCTACAAATCCACCTGTTAACCCCCCATAAAAAACAAAACCGTAGCGGATTTTCTCTATTAAACTTGAAGCAATAAAACTGTCAAAATTAAACCAAATAAAGAAAATTTTACCTCCGATTAATGCACCTATAATTATCCAAAAAATTAGATCAAAAATTTTATCCTTACCCAAACCAAGTTTTTCTTGTTGCTTATTGCAATAATAAAGCCCCACAGCATAAGCAAGAGCCGTCATTATTCCGTAAGACGGTATAGAAAAACCAAAAATATGGATAAATGGGTGCATTAAAGCATATCCTCCAAAAGTTTAGGGTTCTCCTTAGCCATTTTTAAATAAGGGTTTGTGGAAAGTTCTTGCCCAATCGTGCTTTTAAATCCTTCTTCACGACCATAAGAATGCCCTGAATAAATTATTGTATCTCCTGGCAATTCGCTCAACATAACCAAACTCTTGATTAAACTTTCAGCATTGGCACCTGGCAAATCGGTTCTGCCTACCGAGTTAACAAATAAAGTATCCCCAGTAAAGATGATATTACCTATCTTAATGCAAACAGAACCACGCGTATGCCCAGGAGTTAAAAGAATATCTATATTTAAACCTGCAAATTCAAATTTCTTAGGTGCTTTATAAGTGCTAATTAAATTAATCGGCAAAGAACAAAAGGCTTCATCTTTTTCCTCGAGATAACCTTTCAAATCATATTTTTGAAGAAATTTATCTGCATCAGTCATATGATCCTGATGGGCATGAGTAAAAAATACTGCAATCGGTTTTAATTTTTTATTTTCCAAAAAATTACAAATTGCAGGAATATCCCAAGAAGGGTCAATTAAAATTGCCTGTTCCTGATTTTCAATAACATAAGTACAATTGAACATCGGTCCTAACAGAAGTGTATATACTTTCATTTTTTTATCCTAAATTCTATTTCCCCTTCACGCGCCATGTTGTAATTAATACGGGCTTCTTCTTCCAAGAAGAATCTGTCACCTGAAAGGATTTTATTATATTCGGCGTTTAATTCTTCATACTCAGAGTCTAATTGAGTAATTTTTTCATTCAGCCTTCGCATTTTTAGTGAATTATGAAGCAATGCAAAAAAACTATCATTAAAAACCAATACCGCTATTAAAATAGCAAGGAGAATTAAAAGAACACTCTTTTTATTTCTAAATATTTTTATCATTATCTCTTAAAGTAACAAGCATATTTTGCTTTTTTACCTAACTCCTCTTCAATTTCAAGCAGTCTGTTATATTTTGCCGTCCTTTCCGCACGTGCTGGCGCACCTGTTTTAATTGCGCCGGCATTTAATGCTACGGCAAGATCTGCTATAAAAGTATCTTCCGTTTCACCTGAACGATGGGAGATTATCGGTAAATAACCAGCTTGTTTTGCTATTTTTATGACTTGCACAGTTTCCGAAACTGTGCCTATTTGATTTAATTTTATCAAAATTGAATTTGCTACTTTACCTATTATACCTTGCTTAAGACGAATAGGATTTGTAACAAATAAATCATCCCCAACAATATTCAATTTTTTACCAAGTTCTTTTGTAAGGTATTGCCAAGCAGGCCAAGCATCTTCCTGCAAAGGATCTTCCAAAGAAATTAAAGGATATTTTTTTACCCAATTTTTGTAAATTTGGGTAAGCCCTTTATAATCAAGTTTTTTACCTTCAAAATAATAAATTCCGTTTTTAAAAAATTCGCTTGAAGCGGCATCTAAAGCAATTTGAATCTTCGGATAACCCGCCTTTCTTGAAGCATCTACTAATATTTTTAAAGCATCTTCATGCTTTTTTATTTTCGGTGCGAAACCGCCTTCATCACCAACAGCGATACTCAATTTTTTACTTGCAAGCAAAGCTTTTAAAGTATGATAAGTTTCACTTGCAGCACGAAGTGCATCTTTAAAAGTTTTAGCAAAACCTGGTACTATCATAAATTCCTGAATATCTAGCCCGCTGTCAGCATGCTTACCGCCATTAATAATGTTTAGCATAGGTACAGGTAAAAGATATTGCTTTTCCCTAATATTATAAACTTGTCTTAAGTACTTATAAAGCGGCATATTTTTGCTTGCAGCCCCAGCACGCAAAACTGCCATGGAAATACCCAAAATAGCATTTGCGCCATAAGTAGTTTTACTAGCGCTACCATCTAATTTTAAAAGTTCTTTATCAATTTCTAAAACATTTTTAAAGTTGCGGTTAACTAAATGCTTTTTTAATTTTTCTACATTTTTCTTAGCTTTTAAAACTCCCTTACCAAGAAAACGATTTTTATCTTTATCCCGAAGTTCAAGAGCCTCGTGGGAACCTGTTGAAGCGCCGCTTGGAACACTTGCAACACCTGTAAATCCCCCTCTCAAAATAACAGTTGTTTTAAGTGTCGGAAACCCGCGCGAATCTAAAATCTCGCGCGCATAAATATCTTTGATTTTCATAATACCCCCGTATTAACTATGATAAGTTTGCAATTATTTTTTTAGCCTCAGAGATCAAAACATCCGGTAGTTTCGGATCTTTTGCTTCGGCATAAATTCTTATCAAATTCTCTGTACCTGAAGGACGCAAAGCAAGCCACGCACCATTTTTTAATATAAATTTAAAGCCATCACTTTGGTCTATACGCCACACAGACATTTTATTTATTGATAAAGGTGGCCTTAAATTTAGCTTTTCCATAATCTGCATTATTTCAACAGCTTTTTTGGGGATACTGACTTTTTTATCATAGCAGGGTTTATATTTTTTATAAAAATCTTTAAATATTTGTTTTAGATTTTTACCGCTCATGGCAATCATTTCAAGCACAAGCATGCAAGCCAAAATACCGTCTTTATCAGGTGTATTACCAGCAAGCGCTATTCCGCCGGATTCTTCTGCGCCAAAAACATACTGCCCGCTTATCATAAGTTCATTAATATATTTAAAACCTACAGGGGTTTCCCTAACGGTCATACCATGATTTTTAGCGACTTCATCAATTAAATTTGTCGTTATTAAACTGCGGCAAACACGCCCCTGCTGTTTACGCTGTGTTATAACATGTTCAAGTAAAACAGGTGCGATTTGGTTTGGGGAAATCCATTCCCCGTCCGGCCCAATGATACCGAATTTATCACAATCGGTATTACAGGCAATGCCAAGATGTAATTTTTTGTTTACAACAAGTTTACTTAAATCTTTTAAAGATACAGGCCCAGCATTGGGAACAGTGCCCCCAAATAAAACATCACGGCCTTCGTTAATGCCATATATTTCAACGCCTCCGATTTTAGCTAAAAATTCACGGAAATAATTATCAGCAGTGCCGAAAAGAGGATCTATGCCTATTTTCAATTTTGCTTTTTTAATAGCCTTGACATTTATAAAAGACATTAAGTGTTTTAGATATTCGTCCCTGAAATTTTGTTCTGTTACTGCAGCATTTTTGTAACCGAATTCAGTTATAGAACGGGTTACCATATTAGCAGGCGGTGTCTTTGCTTCAATATCAGCAACTACTTCATTATTTGCTATACCGCCGTAATAAGAAATCCATTTAAGACCGTTTTGTGTATATTCACCTTCACTAGCGGTTATAACAACAGCACCGATTGCGCCCTCTTTTAAAACAGCCCATTCGGCAACAGGTGTCGGTAAAGGGTATTTTGCGCGGCGTACGGTAATGCCTTTTGTAGTTAAAACATCACACACAACATCAGCAAGATTTTGGGACATAAAACGCGTATCCCCGCCAACTAAAACCAGCGGACGTTTAAATTTTAAGCCCCTTTCTGCTAAATGTTTTCTATATCCTTCGCCTTCAAAACCGTAGTAAGAATTTGTAAAAATATGTTCAGCAATAGCACAAGCCAAACGATATATATTGTGGGCGGTTACTGTTTCACCCAAAGTACCGCGAAACCCGGCGGTTGAAAATTTTAAATCTGTTGCCATAATAGACCTCTAAAATTGTAAATTATCCCCTAGAGTATATTAAATTACGAGATAAAATGCAATAGGCTATTTATTCACAAAACGAGTGTTAACAATTTCAGCCACATATATTGTGTGAGTATCGCCATCATGATACCAGGTATCATTGACGATTTCATCCAGGTCAGAGAGTTTTATCTCTGTCCGGTAAAGAACCATACATTCATAATGTAAACCGGGCATATCAAGGCAGGGTGTATTAATTTTTTCACTTTCAAGCAATTTTAATCTTTGTGTATCAAATTTATTTTCATCTTTACCAGAAACGGTACCGCAGTAGGCAAGTTCCTTTTGTTTATCACAGTTTAAAGGAACTGAAATGGTAAATTCTTTAGAGCCGTCAATTAAGCCTTTTGTATAACGGCTTTTGCGAACTAAAACCGTCATAACAGGTTTGCTCCAAATCATACCAATTTGAGCCCACCCGATAGTCATAACATTATTTTCTCCGGCATATTGCGTAGTTAAAAAAGCCCCTTTGTTTAACTGTGCCAAAAAATCTGAGATACCATAATCGTATGCAACATTTTTAATTTTTGTTTTATTGTTATCCTTTTCCATAATTCCCCCTATCAAATACCTTACCATTATAGTCATTTTACATTATTTTTGTTTTATAGGCAAAAAATACCCCCCAAAGGTATTTTACCAACGGGGGGATGGAATTAAACAAACTATTTAAGATGTGTGCTGACAATTTTTGTCATTTCAAACATATTAACTTGATTTTTGCCGAAAATATTTTTTAAAGTATTATCAGCATTGATCATACGTTTATTGTTTGTATCTTGCAAATTATTTGTTTTGATATAAGCCCAAAGTTTTTTGACGACTTCGGTTCTCGGTAACGGATTATAACCGACTACCTTTGCGAGTTCAGCGCTCGGTGTGAGCGGTTTCATAAATTTTGCATTTGCTTTTGCCATAATAATTCTCCTTATTTTAATTTACAATATATTGTACTATATTATTTAACAAGTTCTGCAAGTTTCGGTGCAGCACTTAAAATCTCTTGAGAGCATCCATCTTTAAACTTTTCAAAGTTCTTGACGAAAGCTGCTGCAAGTTCTTGGTATTTCTTGTAATACTCTTCCTTACTCGGCCAGATATTTGCCGGTTGTAAAATCTCCGAAGGAACTCCTTCGCATTCGCAAGGGATTTCAAAACCGAACACATTATCTTTTACGAAATTAACTTTTTCAAGTTTGCCGTCTAAGGCAGCATTTAAAAGCGCACGGGTATATTTAATACTTATGCGTTTACCAATACCATAGGGGCCCCCTACTAAGCCTGTGTTAACAAGCCAGCAGTTTGCGTTATGTTTTTCAATTTTTTGCTTTAAAAGTTCAGCATATTTGGAAGGATGAAGTGCCATAAAAGGCCCGCCGAAGCATGTACTAAAAGTTGTTTGCGGTTCTTTTATACCTTTTTCCGTTCCGGCCACTTTTGCGGTATAACCGCTAATGAAGTGGTACATTGCTTGTTCTTTTGAAAGTTTTGAAATCGGGGGTAATACACCGAAGGCATCATAGGTGAGGAAAATAATGTTCTTCGGGTGTGGTCCGCGCTCTGAAGGAACTGCGTTGTCAATATAGGTAAGCGGGTAAGAAGCGCGGGTATTTTCTGTTAGAGCGGCACTGTCAAGGTCTAAACAACGGGTGTTTTCATCAAAAACGACATTTTCCAAAATAGTGCCAAAGCGGTGCGTAGTTGCATAAATTTGCGGTTCTGCTTCTGCTGAAAGTTTAATAACTTTTGCATAGCAGCCACCTTCAAAATTGAATACGCCATCATCATCCCAGCCATGTTCATCGTCACCGATAAGGCCACGGTTTACATCTGCTGATAATGTGGTTTTGCCTGTGCCGGAAAGACCGAAAAACAAAGCACTGTCATTATTCTTGCCGACATTAGCGGAACAGTGCATTGTCATAATGCCTCTTTGCGGGAGCATATAATTCATGACGGTAAAAATAGCTTTTTTGCTTTCGCCTGCGTAAGCAGAACCGGCAATTAAAACAATTTTTTTGTTGAAGTTGATCAAGATTGCGGTTTCACTCTCAGTGCCATCAGTAGCGGGATCAGCTTTTAAATTGGGCAAAAATACAACAGTGAATTGCGGAATAATATTTTGCCTTTCTTCCGGTTTAGGTTGAATAAACATATTGCGGGCAAAAATATTATGCCATGCATATTCTGAAATTACGCGGATTGGCATTCTGGATGCTTCTGCCGAACCAACGTAGGCATCACGCACAAAAAGGTCAATATTTTCCATATACTTTTTGGCTTTTTCAAAAAGAATATCAAAATACTTTTCCTCTATTGGTTTATTGCCTTTATTCCACCAAATCTTATCCGCAACTTCCGGGGTTTTAACAAAAAATCTGTCATTAGGTGCGCGGCCTGTTAATTTGCCTGTCTCCGTACAAAATGCACCGCCATAAGTTATATTGCCTTCGCCTTTAGCGAGGGCCATTTCATATAATTCTTCGGTAGTTAAGTTCCAATATACGGTTTTATTTGTTTTGATACCGATATTATCTAAACCATATTTGCTTTCATAAGCATATGCATTAATCTTTTTCATACTTACCAATCCTTTTTAACTAATTTACCGCCGATTTCAATAGATTCGGTGGCATTTTTATCTAAAGCCCAGATTAAGCGCCTTAAACCTTCACGAATATTTTCTTCGCTGGCGCAATAACTGATGCGGACATAACCGTCCACCCCAAAGTTTGCACCCGGTACTACAGATAATAAAACTTTATCAAGCAAAAATTCGGCAAATGCCATTGAACTTTTGTTGTACTTTGAAATATTTACAAAAGAATAAAATGTTCCTTGCGGCGTAAAAACTTCAATATCTTTAATTTTTGAAAGCTCACCAAGTAAAACATTCCTGTTATGTTCCAAATTTTTGCGGAGTTCTTCAATAACTCCCTGATCTCCTTCCAAAGCACCCAAAGCACCTGCTTCGCAAAGTGAACTGTTGCAAGAAGTTGTTTGTGCCTGCATGCGGCCCATGGCTGCAATAAGTTCTGTATTATAGGAAACACCCCAGCCTATACGGAGCCCTGTTAAACCATATACTTTTGATACGCCATTAACTGCCAAAATATTTTGCGGGTTTTTGGCATATTTAAAGGGACTCACATAATTACCGTTATCAAAAACAAGGCGGTTATAAATATCATCTGTTAAGAGCCAAATATTTTTTTGTTCGCAAAATTCTACAATACCTTTAATAAAACTTTCCGAATATATCAAACCGCTCGGATTATTAGGAGTATTTATCATTATTGCTTTTGTTCTCTGTGTTACTCTTTTAAGTAAATCTTCTAAAGTAATTTGCAACCCTTTTGAAGGTCTTGCTTCAACAGGAACACCGCCAACAAGTTTAATCATTTCAGGGTAACTTACCCAATAGGGAACAGGGTAAATCACTTCATCACCGGGATTAACTGTACAGAGTAAAAAATCATAAATTGCCTGCTTTGCACCTACTGAAATTACTACATTTTTATTTTCCACATCTATTCCATAGACATCTTTGGTAAATTTGGTAACTGCCTTTTTAAGTTCGGGTGTACCGGATGCAGGCGAATATTTTATTTTGCGGCTTTGTGCTTTTTTAACAAGAGCCTCAACCGCAGCAATAGGGGCAGGAAATTCCGGCTCGCCTCCGCCCAAGTGAACGATTGGTTTACCTTCCTTTCTCAATGCTGCAACTTTTGCATTTAATTTAAGAGTAGGTGAATCACCTATGATGTTTGCTGTATTACTGAGTTTCATACTTATATTATACAATTAATTGAGCCCAGAAAAACAATACCACTTATTTTACATACAAAATCCCTTTGCGATATTACGCAAAGGGATATAAAAATAAATATAACTCAATTGGAATTGAACGCAACGCTGTATTCTCTTTATTTCATAGAAGATTCGGCGTCGTGCTGAATTAAAAAATCTAATTTCTCTCTATCTTTTTTAGAAGCAAAAGATATCGGAGTTGTATTATAATTACCGTCATGATATTCATAATCTATTCTTGCGCCTTTCTCTAGCATTTTTTCCCAAACTTCGCCGTCTTCATCAATATTTCCATATATAAAGGAATTGGCAAATGCCTCAGAAATATCCGCGCCGTATTCTACCAATATGTCTATTAGTTCATCTGATCCGCTTTCCAAGGAAGACCTTATTGCCGGCACTAAAATTCTCTCCCCTGCCATATTTACTGTCATATTAGGATTTGCTCCGGCTTTCAGAGCTTTTTCCGCGACAAATAGATTATCACACATTATTGCTGTCCTTAAATGTTTATCTGTGTTCCCTTGCTTTAGGTAAAAATCTACTAAATTTTTATTGTTGTTTACCTCAGCCAAAACTGCCGCATCAGGTGCACCCATTATATCACCTGCATACAATATACACCCTTTACCTAAATCTTTAGATGGGACATCTGTTACCAAATAATCAGGATTAAAACCATTTTCAAGTAGCAACTCCGCTATATCTTTAAAACCCAATATTGCAGTCCAATGATATGCATTATAATTATCTTCATCCTTTTCTTTCTCCATTTCTTTGATATTACCGGCAGAAAGTACTTTTTCCACTTGCTTTATATCACCGCTTTTAACGGCATTAATCAACTCCTGTGCCGGTAATGTCGGTACAGCAAAAGTGAAAATGGCTATCAGTAGTAAATATTTAATTTTCATAAACACTCCTTATAAACCATATATCTTTAAGTATAACCGTTTTATTCCAATTTTTCAAGCCAAATATTGTAAAATATAGGTATATATTTATCAAACGGAGATTTAAAATGATTATCTTATCTTTAAATTGTGGAAGTTCTTCCATAAAATACAATCTTTTTGATTGGGACCAAAAAATGAATATTGCCGTCGGGCTTATTGAACGCGTCGGCTATCAAGATGCACAAATGACGCAAGAAGCCCCCGGTAAAGAGAAATATGAAGTTACCTTTAATTGCCCTGATTTTAAAGTGGGTATTGAAAAAGTTTTAAGCTCTTTGACTGACCCGAAAATCGGTGTTATTAAAGATATGTCGGTTATCAGCGCAGTTGGCCACCGCGTGGTTCACGGTGGCAAACTTGCGAAATCTGAAATTATTACACCGGAAATTATTGCCTATTTAAAAGAAATCGCACAACTTGCACCTTTGCATAACCCGGCAAATGTTATGGGTATGGAAGCGGCAATTTCCGTTATGCCAAATATTAAACACGTTGTTATTGCCGATACCGCTTGGCATCAGGCTATGCCGGCAAGTTCATATATGTATGCACTTCCTTATGAGTGGTATACAAAATATCAAATGCGCAGATACGGTGCACACGGCACTTCCTATTTATACAATGCAAAACGCGCGGCAGCTTTGCTTGGCAAAAATCCTTTTGACTGCAATTTAATTATTTGCCATATCGGTAACGGATCAAGCATGAACGCGGTTAAAAATGGGCTTTCTTTTGATACCTCAATGGGTTTAACACCGCTTGAAGGTTTGGTTATGGGTACACGTTGCGGCGATTTTGATGCTTCAGTTGCTTTCCAAATGATGGAACGTGAAAATATTGCACCTGCGGAAATGTACAAAATTTTAAATAAAAAATCAGGCGTGCTTGGCATAACAGGGAAATATCAGGACAGGCGCGATGTTGAAATTAACGCAGAAAAAGGGGACGCACGCTGCCAACTTGCTATTGAAATGGAAGCCTACCGCATTAAAAAATATATCGGTGCATATTCTGCCTCTTTAGAAGGTAAACTTGATGCTGTTGTGTTTACAGCAGGCGTCGGCGAACGCGGGCCGGTTTACAGGCAAAAATCTTTGGAAGGTCTTGAATATCTCGGCATAAAAGTTGATAAAGAACGCAACTTTGCTGCCATGACAAGAAATGCGGAAAGTTTAATTTCCGCGAAAGATTCCAAAGTAAAAGTTTTTGTAATTCCGACTGATGAAGAAGCCGTTTTTGCGGAAGACGTTGCCGCAATTTGTAACGGCACTTATGATATTCACACAAAGTTTCATTACTCTTTTGAAAGCATTAAATACAGAAACAAACTTCGTGATGAATCTTTAAAGAAAGAATTAATTAAAAAACCTTTCTTAAGAAAAGCAATCATTAACACCCCCAAAGAAATTCTGGGGGAGTAGTTGATTTATTTTTAGTTTAAAGATTAAGGCCCCGCTTATTTATCGGGGCCTTATTTTGCGTTTACTTTAAATATTATAAAATATCTCAAGCGAGGAACACTATGAAAATAACTTTTTTGGGAACAAATGGTTGGTTCAATACCCACACAGGCCACTCAACTTGCGTCTTTCTTGACACAAAAGACGCCTACATTATCCTAGATGCTGGCGGCGGTTTATACAAAGCACATGATTTAATTAAAGAAGATAAACCTATATTTTTACTTCTCACGCATTTGCATTTGGACCATATTGAAGGCTTGCAGGTTTTGCCGCTTTTTAAATTCAAACAAGGTATGAAAATTTTGGTGGAAGATTCTTCTTTAATGGACCTTCAAAATATTATGCGCCTACCTTATATGCCGGCCCCAAAAGATTTAAAAATGCCGACGGAAATTGTTCCGCTTTCCAAAGCAAAAAATTTACCTTTCAAACTTGAATATTTACCGCTTGTTCACCCAGTTAAAACCATCGGCTTTCGCATAAATGCGGAAAATAAAATTTTAACTTTTGCACTTGACAGCGGCCCTTGCGAAAATCTAATTAAACTCTCTGAAAACGCTGATTTAATGATTACGGAATGTTCATTTTTACCGAATAAACCGATGGGCAATCACCACTTAACACCGGAGCAAGCAGCCCAAGCCGCAGCTGAAGCAAAAGCAAAACTTTTGGCCTTAATTCACTTTAAAGCAGATGATTATGACACTCTTGAAAAACGTGATGAAGCACTTGTTGCCGCAAGTGTTTACTTTACAAAAACGTTTGCGCCATACGACGGAGATTTCCTAAACATATAAAAATTTGGTATAATGTTTGTGTTAGGTTTTTCAGGTTTTCCGCCCGGCTTTTAAACAGCCAAAACAAAATGCTGGACACCTTTAAAAAAATTTGTTATAATATAGGTGTTGGGTTTGAACCCAATATTTTTTTGCTCTTTAAAATCGATTTCAAGCGCTCTTAGCTCAGTGGTAGAGCATCCGCCTTTTAAGCGGGAGGCCGTGAGTTCAAGTCTCACAGAGCGCAATTCGCCCCCTTCGTCTATCGGCTAGGACACCAGATTTTCAATCTGGTGAGAGGAGTTCGATTCTCCTAGGGGGCGTTTTATTTTGAGGTCTGTTTCAAACAGGCCTTTTTTATTTCCCAAACGCAAACTAATATTATATAATGTAAGTACAAAATTTGTGATAGTAAAATGTACTCTTATACACCGGTAAAAAAAAGATTTAAAGGGCCTGTAAACAGGCACAATATCCGCAAAAACCGTATAAAAAAAATAGCAATATTTTTGACGGTTTTGGCCTTGGCCGAAGGTGTATTTTTATTATGGCATGAAGGGAATTCTTATCTTGAAAAAATTAAACTTCCGGCCGCTTTAACTTGGCAAATCAAAACAATAAACATTGTTGCGCCTACTGAAAATCTTAAAAAACAAATAGAAGAAGAAATAAAGAAACAAAAAATAAATTTAAATATTACGTTTTCAACTAAAGAAACAGAAAATTTAGAAAATTACTTAAATGAAAATATAAAATACAAAAAAAGTATAAAAGTTTCAAGAAAATTTTTTACAAAAGAGCTCTTAATTACCGCGGAGAAATTTGAACCCTTTGCCAGAATATATACTCCCAGAGATAATTTTTTTATGACGGAAGACGGGCAAATTTTCCAAGATGATGACTATCAAAATAAAGGGGGCTTTCTTAATGTCTATTTAAATGCTAAAATAGAAAGTGAAGTTTTTGCCAAAGAATTGGTACAATTTATTAAAGAGATTAGTAAGACCTCTTTAAGAAATACAAATGATATTTCGGTAAATATTAATAATCAGACGGCTGAATTTAATACAAAATTCGGCCCTGTAAAACTGAAAGATTTTAAAGAAGTAAAAAAACAACTTTCCGTTTTAACGGAAATTTTTAAAATTTCACAGGGGAAAGATTTTACCCTCCCGTATTTTGTGGACTTTACTTATTTTAATAAAGGCAAAGTTTACTTAAAACAGGATTATAAGGATTTATAAAATGGCAAAGCAAAATTTAATAGCGGCATTAGATATAGGCGGGGGTAAAATTACCGCCGTAGCCGCAACCGTAGATCAACAAAAAAATGTAATAAAAATATTGGCAGGTAAAGAATTTAATTGTGAAGGCCTTGAGGGCGGCATTGTTACAGATATCAGGGAAACCACTGCAACCATCATTGAAACCATAAATTATTTAGAAGAAGCAACGCAGGCAGACATTAATGCTCTGTATATTGCACTGCGCGGTGAACATATTGAAAGTTTTACAAGCAAAGGCACATTTAACATCGCCCGCGTGGATAAAGAGATAACCGTCGACGATATAGAACATGCTATTGCTACTGCAAAAAGCATACCAATAAAAAATAATTCAGAAATTTTAAGTACAGTTCCGCAAGGATTTTATATAGACAGGCAACCAGTTAAAAATCCCGAAGGCATGGAAGCAACTTCCATAGATGTAGATGTCCACATTACTACAGGTTTAACTGCAACTTTTAACAATTTAAACAGGGCTTTTGACCGTGCTAAGTGTGATATCACCGGCCGTTTTTACGGTTTACTTTGTCTGGCAGATGCCGTCTTAACACAAGAAGAAAAAGAAATGGGCGCTTTAATAATAGATTTAGGCAGAGATAATACTTCTGCCGGAATTTATGTTGATGGTGCTTTAAGATGCTCCTATGATATCAAAATGGGTTCCGATTTAATTACAAGCGATATTGCAAAAGTTTTACGTATATCCCATAAAGAAGCGGAAAAAATAAAAATAGATTACGGTACTGCTTTCCCAGGCGATTACGGTAGCGAAAGTGAAATTACAATTTCCCCCCTCTATGGGCAAAAAGAAACAAAAATAAACCGCGATTATTTGCTAGACATCATCCGTCCGCGCGTGCAAGATATTTTTGATGCCGTTAAAGAAAAAATGCAAGAAAGCGGTTTTTACGACTGTGCAAGCACCGCTGTTTTAACAGGCGGAGGATCACTTTTACCCGGTATACAAGAACAAGCACGTTCAAGTTTAAATATTAGGGAAGTTGTATGTTCATCAATTCAAAGAGATTTGGTGGAATGTGATAAAGAATTTTTAAGTCCGAAATATGCAACTGCAGTTTCTTTAGCATATTTTGTGGCAAAAAGAGAAATGTCAGATGGTTCTTCCAAAAATGATTCCAGATCTAAAGGATTATTTAAGAAGGTAACGAATTTCTTTAAAAATTCAGATTTATTTGGTGGTTAATATGGCAGAAAATAATAAGTTCGAGGCAAGTTTTAGGACTTTACAAAGCCTTGAAGGTAAAAAGGCAAAAATTAAATGTGTAGGTATTGGCGGCGGCGGCGGAAACGCAATAAATCACATGATGGATGCCGGTATTGCTGATGTAGATTTTATAGCAGTAAATACAGATGCACAAGATTTAAGACGTAATAAAGCCCCTTATCTTTTACAAGTTGGGAACAATTTACTTAAGGGCCTTGGAGTCGGAGGGGACCCGGAACTCGGCAAAAAAGCCGCGGAAGAATCTATCGCTGAACTTGAAGATTTAATTACTGATACGGATCTTTTATTTATCACTGCCGGTATGGGTGGAGGCACCGGTACAGGTGTTGCACCCGTCTTAGCAAAAGTAGCAAAAGAAAAGTATAAAGACAATATTTTGGTAGTAGCAGTCGTAACCCGCCCGTTTAATTATGAAGGTTACTTAAAAGCCAACAGAGCACAGAAAGGCATAGAAGAATTACAACAATATGCAGACTGTACTTTAATTATTCCTAACGAACGTATTTTTGAAATCATAGATAAAAAGACAGCGAGTACTGCTGCATACAGAAAAGTTGATGATGTGCTCTTAAGGGCAGTAAAAGGTATTTCAGAAGTAATTATAAAACCTGGTGAGATGAATATCGATTATAACGATTTAAAACGTATAATGTTACATTCCGGTTGTGCATTGATAGGTATAGGTGAAGCCTCCGGTATGAATAGACACATAACTGCCTTAAAGCAGGCATTAACTTCCCCTCTTCTTGAAAATACAAATATTAACGGCGCAAAAGGTTTGCTTGTATCTTTTAACTATTCCGGCGAACTTGCCATGAGCGAAGAAAGAGAAGTTATGAATACCGTTAGGCAATATACAAGCAGTATGGCACTTGTTAAGATCGGTAAAACTTATGATGAAAGTTTGGATAAAGATTCTTTAAAAGTGGTAGTTATAGCAACTAATTTCCCTAAAGATTCTAACAACAAAACGCCAACCAAAAATATTAAAACACAAGAATCAAACCGTTGGATTCCGATAGATTTTAGGAAGCATTTACCCGCTATAAAGCGGCAAAATCAGGAGGTTAAATAAAATGGCAGTAAGTTTAAACACATTATTAAAAACCGTAGTAGACAATAAGGCCACAGGTCTTCATATCAGAGGAAACTCTAATGTATTTGTCCGTATAGAAGGGAAAATAAGAGCAATAGAAAATTGCTTTTTAACTAATGATGAAGTCAAAAATATAGCCTCCTCAATAATGTCTGAAAGAGATAAACAACTTCTTGAAAAGAATTTAAGCGTAGACTTCGCTTTAGACGCGAAAGAACATGGCCGTTTCAGGTTCAATATTTTTAGACAATCCGGTAAAATGTGTATGGCAGTGAGGCATATTCCATTGAATATTCCCTCTTTTGAGGAATTATGTCTCCCGGGTGATACTTTAAGAAAAATGGCTGAAAACAGAAGGGGTATTATTTTAGTAACCGGCATGACAGGTTCCGGTAAGTCTTCAACTTTAGCTGCTATGATAAATGAAATAAACCGCACAAGAGCCTGCCACATCTTAACGGTAGAAGATCCAATTGAATTTATTCATATGGAACAAAAATCCATAGTAAGCCAATTATCACTCGGAGCTGATACCTTATCATATACGTCTGCCTTAAGATATGCTATGCGCCAGGATCCTGATGTCATTATGTTGGGTGAGTTAAGGGATATCGAAGTTATCCGTGCAGCCATACTGGCTTCAGAAATGGGGCATTTGGTATTTTCTACCATGCATACAATTAATGCCGTACAAACAATATCACGCGTAATTGAATCTTATCCTCCTGAACAACAAGATCAAATCAGAGCACAATTAGGTGATTTACTTAAAGGTGTCATTTGTCAAAGATTATTACCTAAAGTAGGAGGAGGATTAATCCCCGCTTTAGAAATTATGGTTCCAACAGGGCAAATCAAAAACAGTATTGAAGATAATAAAATCAACGAAATTCATAAAGCAATTCTTCACGGTGATTATTACGGGATGTGTACTTTTGACCAATCTCTTGCAAAGTTACATATGCAAGGTAAAATAACATTAGATAATGCTTTATATTTCGCAACAAGCCCTGAAACGATAAGGTTATTAATCAAAGGGGCAGAAGTAGACGGGTTCAAATTATAATATGCAAAACTCCAAACTTCTTATTGCTATTGATGGCCCTGCAGGAGTTGGTAAAACCTCTGTAGGTAAGGCTCTTGCCTGCAAATATAACCTTGGCTTTTTAAGTACGGGCATAATGTATCGTTGTCTTGGTTGGAAAGCATTAAAAAGCGGTGTTAATTTACAAGACGAAGAAGCTGTTTTTAATATCGCAAAAAATATTGTTTGGGGATTTGAAAAAGAGGCAGACAGTAATTTAAAAGTTTTGGTCGACGGGCAATTCTTAGGTGATGCTTTACTTAGTGAAGAAGTCGCCCGTGCAGCAAGTATAACATCTGCACTTCCCAAGGCGCGTGCCGTAATAACAGATAAACAAAAAGCACTTGCCGCTGAAGGAGGTCTTGTAATGGAAGGCCGTGATATTGGCACAGTTATTGCACCAAATGCAGATTTAAAATTTTACATGATAGCTTCTGCAAAAGCGCGTGCTGAAAGGCGTGTTTTACAATTAAAGGAAAAGGGCCAAGAAGCAAATTACGAAGAAATTTTAAAATCAATAATTTCGCGTGATGAACGGGATTCATCCCGTAAAACTGCCCCTTTAAAACCGGCAGCCGATGCAATTTTAATAGATACTTCCAATCTTAATTTGGAAGAAGTAATAAATAAAGTTTTGGAGTTTAGCCGCACAAATGCTTCTTAATTTGCTAAAATTTATATTTAGGACGTACTTTCGCGTCTTTTATAAAGTAGAGGTTATAGGGCTTGATAATATTCCTCAAACTGGGGCAGTAATATTAACATGCAACCATGTATCAAATTTTGACCCGCCCCTTGTAGGAGGTTTCGTAGGTTTAAGAAGAGACCCTATATATATAATTAAAAAGGAACTTGCAAGTGTTCCCATAGTAGGACCGGTATTAAAGAGTTTTGGTTTTATTGCCATAGACAGATACAGAAAAGGCGGGGATCTCCACTCTTTAAAGCAGGCCTTACAAGTTATAAAAAAAGGAAAAGCTTTATTCATTTTTCCGGAGGGAACACGTTCAAAAACAGGTAAGCCTATTAAGCCGAAAGCAGGCATTGGTTTCTTGCTTTGGCATTGCCAGGCACCTGTGATTCCTATAAGGGTATTTAATACAGAGAAGTTACCCTTTACGAGGAATCTAAAAATTGTAATAGGCAAACCTTTTATGCCAAAGATGCAAGAAGGAAAACAAACCAAAGAACAATTTCAAGATATTGCAGACCAAGTAATGCAACAAATTATTAAGTTAAAATAAAATTAATGGAGGATACGCCTTTTTTATCCGGTATAAAAAAGGTAAAACTAAGTATGACAAACCCTGAAAAAAAAGAAACACAAACAACCCAAATTAATGATGAGATGACGATGGACCAGTTGTTTGCCCAACAAGACGAAATGCATGATAAATTAAATAAAAAGGAAATTGTGGAAGTTACAGTTGTCCAAGTTTCGCAGGATAATGTCTTGGTTGATGTCGGCAGCAAAAAGGAAGGTCTTATTCCTTTAAGTGATTTTGAAGGAAAAGATGTTCCCGCAGTAGGTTCTACAGTTACAGCAGTATTAGTTAAAAAAGGTGGTGACGAACGCCATAGCATCTTATCCCACAAAAAAGCTATAGAAACCGTGGGTTGGACTCGTTGTAAAGAAGCATTTGATGCCAAACAAAGAGTTCGGGGTTTAATTACAGACTGCGTAAAAGGCGGTTATAAAGTAGAAGTAAACGGTGTACCCGGATTCATGCCTTTATCCTTATCTGAATTACATACCGCTTATAAACATTACCTCCCAAAAGGTGCAAAAATTAAAGCAGTAATTGCTGAATTTTCTAAAGAAAAACAAAAACTTATTATTTCAAGAAAACAAGTCTTGGAAGAAGATGAATCTGTCCGCCGGGCTGAAGTTTTAAAAGAAATTAAAGTAGGTGATACTTTGAGAGTGGTAGTATCAAAAGTCGGTAAAGACTGCCTCCATTTACGCTTCCATGGTATTGAAGGTTTAGTAAGCCTTGAAAATATTGCTTGGAAAGACCCACAAGTAATTTTAGAAAACTATAGACGCGGACAACGAATAAAAGCCAAAATTTTGGCAATTGATCCGGAAACCGGAAATTTAACTTTCGGTATCAAACAACTTTTCTTGAATCCGGTCGATATGTTAAAAAGGCGCTATCCTTACATGAGTACAACAAAAGCCGTAATTACAAAAGTTACACCGGAAGGTTTAGAAGTTGAACTCGGTACCAAAAACAAAACAAAAGGTTATATTTCAGCACAAGAATATACTGAAGGTTTTGAAGGTAAAGTAGGAGATACTGTTTCAGTAGCCGTTATCGGTGTAGACGGTGTAAATTATGTCGTCAATCTTTCAATAAGACGTTTTGACCAAGTTCAAAACAGAAAAGTTGTCGCACAATACTTAAAGCAGGCCCCGCGCCCAACTTTGGGGCAACTTTTACAAGGTTCTTTTGAAGAAGAATCCGAAGAAGAAAAAGCAGAAACTGCCGAAGGCGCAAAGCCCGAGGTTAAATAAGGAGTTTTATTATGGGTGGACATTCACATTGGGCAGGTATTAAACACAAAAAAGCCTTGGTAGATGCAAAAAAAGGTAAAGTATTTACAAAACTTATCAGGGAAATAACTATTGCTGCAAAAATTGGCGGTGCAGATCTTGGTAGCAATGCCCGTTTACGCAAGGCAGTTGATGATGCAAAAGCAGCCAACATGCCGGCTGAAAACGTAAAGCGCGCTATCATGAAAGGTACTGGGCAACTTCCGGGTACAGTCTATGAAGAAATCACCTATGAAGGTTATGGACCGAACTCCGTTGCTGTTATTGTTGAGTGTACAACTGACAATAAAAACAGAACTTTTGCCGAAATCCGCAAAATCTTTCAAAATCACGGCGGTGCAATAGGTACTTCCGGTTGCGTTTCTTATATGTTTAGCAAAAAAGGTGTTATTTTGGTTAGCAAAGAAGATGCCAGTGAAGAAACTTTAATGGACATTTCTTTAGAAGCCGGTGCTGAGGATATTAAAACATCAGCAGAAGGTTTTGAAGTAATAACTGCACCTGAAACTTTTGAAGCAGTAAAAACTGCTTTAGAAGGTAAAAATATAAAACTTGCTTCCGCTGAAATCACGATGTTACCGTCTAATGAAGTAGAAATTACTGATGCGGAAGCGGCCTCAAAAATCGTACGTTTAATTGAAACATTAGATGAACATGACGATACAAAAGAGGTCTATTCCAATGATAAAATCTCTGAAGAGGTTTTAGCTAAAATTGAAGAAAAATAGAGTTTTGGGTATTGACCCTGGTTTAGACAGAACCGGTTGGGCTATTGTTGAAAATGGCCCAACCGGGGCTTTTTTGGTAGCAGCAGGCTTGATACACACCGCAAAAGATTTACCTTTTCAAATACGCTTAAAACAAACTTACGAAGAAATACAGAAAGTAATAGGAGAATTTAAACCTGAAGTCGCCGCACTTGAGGCTATGTTCTTTTTAAAACGTGCGATGACAATGTCCCATACGATTCAAACACGCGGGGTAATAGTTCTTGCAATGGCACAAAACAATTTGGAAGTTTTTGAATACCCCGCAAAACGTGTTAAACTTACAATAAGCGGAAGCGGCTCTGCAGATAAAAAACAAATGCAACGCATGGTACAACTCACACTTAAACTAAAAGAAGTTTTAAATCCTGATGATGTCGCGGATGCAGCTGCAATCGCTTTATGTCATTTAAAATCAGCCCCTTTGCAAGCACAAATAAAAATAAAACAATATTTTTTAGCCCGTTTAACTGAGGCCAAACAAGCACAAATTAAAAGTAAAAAATAATTTTAGGGCTAAATTGCCCTTGTCAATTTAAAAATATTGTCTTATAATTTATAGAGAGAAGTATCTACATTGGAGAATTTATGAAATTTAAAAATTTCTTTGATTTTAAAAATATTTCGCGTTTTCTTATACTTGCAATTATACTATTCTTATCTTTACCGTTACTATTTCCCGAAAAAAACGAATTCAAAATAATCAACAAAGAAAAGGCCTATTCCCATGAAGACAGCCCATTACCGATTTTCCCTAAAGAAAGTCCATTAAAAAAATATGTAAATAAATTAAAAAAGTTCTATAAAATAGACACACCCATATTTAATTCAGATAAACAAGAAACAGAAATATCTCCGGAAAATGAAAACGAATACTATGCACAAACACATAAAACTAAATCTACTGGTGAAAATATGGACATAACAGCTGAGGATTTATTTTTTTCCGCAGGTTATGAAGATGATATATATTCGTTAGACTCTAATCCAACGACTGAACAAAAAGATAATACCGTTAATTTACAGAAAGGAACAGTTAAAACAAGGGATGGCCTGACATTAGAACCTACACAAGAAGGATATTATTATGACGGTAAATTCTATAAAAATGGTACATATCCTCAAAACACTAACAGAAAGCATATAGAGGGTGCTTTAACCAGATACCACTCCAGTATAGCAAAAAATTTAGGCAAAAAGGCTCTCTATTTTGCAGATGAAAACGGTAATTTAACAGTATCTTATGTTGATAATTTACCTGATCGAACTTCTACAAATATTGATACTTATTTAGCACAAAAACAAGGACAAAATAATGTACAGGACCGTACTTATCAAAATACACGAAATGAACGTAATAAATATCGTAATTCAAATGGAAATAATGACGTATCTTACTCAGATATTGCACGGGCTTCAATTAAAGACATGCACGGCGCGTACAATTTAGCTATAAACAAAATACAAAGTGGCCAAATGGGGCAAAATATTGACATGAACGAACAAATCCAAAATGCTTTGGTTAATAACTTTTTAAATAATAACAATGCCCCTTCAAATGAAATAGTCCCAAATAAACCAGATGAGACACCCTCTGTTCCATCCAATCCGGAAAACAGTGAAACTGTTATTGCCGGAAGCCAAGATTTCGCACAAGATTATGCCGATAAAATCCATGAACTTAATTGCGGAACCGAAACAAAAGAAAATAATGTTTCTGGAACGGAACCATCACAAACAATACATTCTATAGGAAATGTTTTTCAGGTATTAGGAAATAGTAATGCGGTAAGTTGTGATACAGCACCTTTAATCGTGGAACAATCTTCTGCTATAAAAAACAATGTTTCTCAAAATTCAGATTTTGAAAGATTTACACATGAATTGAACCAAATAACCAATCAAAGCGAAAAAACAGACATAAATATTATATCAACCGATAGAAATTTTTATCCAGTCGCTTCTAAGCTTAATAATGAAGAAAGCATAAGAAATAACAACGATGAACCTGTTACGGTCCATATTATCGGGCCCAATGAAAATGAAGCAGATTTATCAAAAGTTTTAGAAAATGTGACTTACTCAATTACTGATGATGTGGCAGCAGCAGACAAATTAACAGATGATTTAGCAAGTTACTATGCTTTAACACAGGATGAAAATACTGATACGCATACGCTACTTGCTTTCCCTACGGATAATGGAAGACAAGTCTTTATTTTAGCTGATCCTAATAATTCCTATTGGATCAAAAATCCAAAACAATTAGAAAATATGCCGGCTCAATATATGGAAAAAAACGGTGTATATTACAAAGGAGTCGTAGTAGATAAAACACAAATCGGAGATTTGGTAAATGCAGAAAAAACTAATTTACTCTATATTTCAGACCAGAATTACACACATTATTTACCAAACGGTTCAGCTTTAACTACTGTGAAGGAAGAAGATGTCAAAATCAATTCTTTACATCCGGAACAAGTACAAAAAAATACAGACAGAGTAAAAAATCTAACGGAAAACGGACAAAAGAAATTAGAGAAATCACAACAAAAAAAGCAACAAGCAATAGAAGTCAAAGATTTGGAAAAAGGCAATAAAAAAATACAACCTAAAAAATAAATTAAGGGTAAATACTATGGCATTAAATCTTAAAAAACAATTTTTAAATGAACCAAAAATAAAAAATTTTCCACAGGAAAAACAGGCAGAATTATATACTTATTTCTTAAAAAATCTATCTTTAAAATTGCACAAATTTTATCAGGGTAAATTAAAAACTCAAATCAAAGTTCCTTTAACAGATAAAGATCTTTTTGACCTTTGGTATACACCGGGTGTATCAAGTGTTTCTGTGGAAACAAAAAAAGAACAACAAAACTCTTTTTTGTATACAAACCGTGCAAACAGGGTAGCAATAGTAACTGACAGCACACGCGTCTTAGGTGATGGCGATTGTGGCCCCAGTGGTGGACTTGGTGTAATGGAAGGTAAAGCCCTATTAATGAGTCATTTAGGCGGTTTAGATGCCGTGCCTTTATGCATTGATAATCGTGATGAATTAGGCCGCAAAAGTGTAAAAAAACTAATTGATTTTGTAATGATGATTGCACCAAGTTTCGGCGCCGTAAACTTAGAGGATATAAGCCAACCAAATTGCTTTTTGGCACTTGAAGATTTACGTAAGAATTGCAATATACCTGTTTGGCACGATGATGCGCAAGGCACAGCTTGCATAATAATTGCCGCACTTATCAATGCTCTGAAACTTGTAAATAAAAAAATGGAAGATGTAAAAATCGTATTGATAGGTGCAGGGGCCGCTAATACTGCAGTAGCAAGATTTTTGCTTTTAAGCGAAGTAAATCCCAAAAAATTGATTATGTTTGACAGTAAAGGAGCATTAAACAGAAAGCGTCAAGATATAAAATCAAATCCGACTGCTTTCGTTCAATGGGACTTATGTAAAAAAACTAATTTGAATCAGACACAAACACAAGAAAAGGCCTTTAGAAATGCCGATGTGGTTATTGCTTTATCAAAACCGGGGCCAAATACTTTTGATCCGAAATTAATTTCCACAATGGCATCAAAACCAATAACATTTTTATGTGCAAATCCTGTACCTGAAATTTACCCTGAAGTAGCGAAAGAACACGGTGCGTATATAATCGCGACCGGAAGGGGCGATTATCCAAATCAAGTAAATAATTCCTTATGCTTTCCAAGCATATTAAAGGGGGCTATGCTTTGCCGTGCTAAAACTATAACAGATACCATGGCCCTTGCAGCATCAAAGGCAATTGCAAAAAGAGCGCAAGAATTAGGTTTAAAGGAAGATTTTATTTTACCTTCCATGCAAGATAGCGAATTATATCCGCTTACAGCAAAAGCCGTAGCAGCACAAGCAATAAAGGAAAATATTAGTCAAATTAAGATAACCCCGGCAGAAGTTTATAAAATAGTAAAACAAGATATTTTACAGAACAAAAAAGAACTGGAATTTATGACACAAAATAAATTAATCAAAAAATTTCCTAAAGAATTTGTAATGAAATCTTTAAAAGAAACCATTTCTTATGCGTATAATAAAAAGTAATTTAATTACAAATACAGTCGCCCAATTATGCCAAAAAGCAGCTTATAATCTGCCTAAAGATATTTTTGAATCTTTAAAAACAGCAAAATATCAAGAGAAAAGCCTTGCCCAAAAAATTTTAAAACTTACTTTGGAAAATGCAAAAATTGCAAAAAAAGGTATTTTTCCACTTTGCCAAGATACAGGTACTGCTGTTTTATTTGTAGAACTTGGGCAGCAAGTAAAAATTGACGGTTCTTTGGATAGAGCCTTACAAAACGGTATTAAAAAAGGGTTTAAAGAAAATTATTTAAGAAAATCTATAGTAGAAGAACCTCTTTTAAAAAGAAAAAATACAAAAACAAATACACCGGCAATAGTTCATTATCAAATAGTCAACGGAAGTAAATTAAAAATTGATTTAATGCTTAAAGGTGGCGGTGCGGAAAATAAAAGTCAAATAAAAATGTTTAACCCTACTGCTTCTAAAGAAGAAATTATTAATTTTATAATATCCGTAGTAAAAACTGCAGGTGCAAGTGCTTGCCCGCCATTTGTTGTAGGCATCGGACTTGGCGGAAATTTTGAAATTGCACCTTTACTTGCTAAAAAAGCATTACTTAGAAAAAAGCAAAATAAAAATTTAAATTATAAAAAACTTGAAAAAGAAATTTTAACAAAAATAAACAAAACAAATATCGGCCCACAAGGTTTTGGCGGTAAAACGACTGCTCTAAAAGTTTACATAGAATATGCCCCTTGCCATATTGCAAGTTTACCTTGTGCCGTAAATATTTGCTGCCATTCATGCAGACATGCAGGGGCTGTTTTATGAAGACATATCATTTAATCAATCCTTCCCTTAAAGATTTTAATAAACTTAAAAAAAGTGATTTTATTTACTTAACCTCGACAGTATATGTTCTGCGTGATATGGCGCATAAGAAATTACTTGAAGAAAAAGTTTTTCCTTTAAACTTAAAAGGCAAAATAATTTATTATGCCGGTCCCACTCCAAAGAAAAAAGGACAGGCAAGTGGGGCACTTGGCCCGACAACCAGTTCAAGAATGGATAAATTTTGTAAGGAATTTATCAAAAAAACAGGTATAATTGGTATTATAGGCAAAGGGGCACGCTCAAGAGAAGCCAACCTATGCCAAAAAGGTAAAGTTATTTACTTCGCTGCCCCTGGCGGATTAGGCGCTTTGGGCGGAAATAGCGTAAAAAATAGTAAAATTATATTGTACCCGGAACTTGGGCCGGAAGCAGTATATAAAGTTCAGCTTGAAAATTTACCTTTAATTGTTGCCCAAGATTTAAAAGGAAATAATATTTACGGAGAGTAATAATGAAAAAATTTATTTTACCAATTTTATTTATTGTTATAGCAGCTTGTTTTTGTGCTTGTGTTCATGAAGAACCTTACAACAGAAATTCAAGTAATTCTTATGAACAAAAATTAAGGCGTTATTCTTTTTTACCGTTCATGTACGAAGATAAATTTTATGCATACTATGCCCCTGCTACAAGAATTTCAGGCCCGGATAGAAAGGGTAATTATAAATTTAAATTTGCAGGCGGCCCAAGGCAAGGTGAGAAGGTAAAATCAAAAAATGCCATTATACGAACATATGAGTCAAATGGTTATGATTTAAAAAAAGGCATGGTAGTTTTAGTTAATCATTTTAATCCTAAAGTACATGATGATAACGCAAGAATAGATACATGGCGTTTAGCCGTAGTGTATAGTCTGCAAAATTTGGAAAACAATATTGTCGTGGTAGAATTACCCCATGATAAGAATGATTTCGCCGCACAAAAAGAAGCTTATTATCTTAAAAATGTACGTGTAATAACAAAACCGGATGATATAAGAGATATCCGTAATTTTATTTACTAATTAAGGCATTAAATGGAAAAATCTACTAGAAAAACTATTTTTATAAAAAAAGATTTACAGGTTAAATTCATTTTATTTATTCTGTTAGCTGTTTTGTTTGGGATGGTTTTGTTCGGTTATCAATTCCTAACATTTATGCAAGATATTTTTAAGGATCACCCTGTATTATTGCAACGAGTTTATGAAGAAGGCCCGAAATTAATTTATCCTTTAATTATAAAAAGTACGATATTTTTTGCATTACTTGCAATGGTATCGGCTTTACTTTCCCACCGTATAGCCGGCCCCGTATATCACTTAGAAAGAGTTTGCAGAGAGATTAAGGAAGGTAACAAACAAATTCGTGTTAAACTTCGTAAAGGAGACGCTTTATCTGATCTGGCAAATGAATTTAATTCAATGCTTGATTACATTACAAAGGAGGAGAATAAAAAGTGAAAAAATTTTATTGTTTAATTTTTTTGTTTTTTTCTTTTTCGGTATTTACCCAAGCTCAACAATATCGCCTAAAATATTCAGCTGATGACAAGAAGCCGCTTTCCCTAGAAAATGTAATTCGTTTATCTCTAGAAAACAGTTATGACTTACTGCTAATTGAACAAGATTTAATAATTGCGGAACAACGTATAAAAGAAGCAAAATTTTTGTATTTTCCAAGAATTAGTTTTAATGGCTCTGCAACGGCGTACAATTTGGATTATCCCATCATCTTGCCGGAGATGATAGGCCAACGTTTGATAATGCCTGATACAAATCATAAGAGGGAAGATTTATTTTACGGAGTGGGTGTTTCTGCTGTTCAATACATATACGGCGGCGGTAGAATTTCAAGCACTTTAGATTTAGCCCGCGCATCAAATAAAGAAACACAAAGCCGTTACCAAAACGCAAAAAATATCGTAATATTGGCTGCTAAAAAAGCTTTTTATGAATATTTGTACACTCAAGAAAAAAACAAATTGGCTGAAGAAGTATTTAATAAAGCCCAAAAAATTGCTCGGCAAAAAGAATTAAATCCTTCACAAAAAATTTTAGTTTCTGCTGAATTATCTTCTTTTGAGAGTTTGGCTTCCAAAGCAACAGCAGAATTAAATGAAGCAAAAATAAATCTCTTAAAAGTCCTGAATAAAGAGTTTAACAGTGAAATAACATTTGAAGGTTCTTTGGAATATGACCCCATAGAAGTAGATTTAAAGAAATTAAACTTATGGGCTATGGAATTCCGTCCTGAAGTTAAAAATGCTATGTACAAACTTGAAATGGATAACATTGCTGTTAAATTATCTTTAACACGCAGTTATCCGGATATTTTACTCGGTGCCTCTTATGACAGGCAAGGTACAGACAGCTTAAAACAAGAAAATATGCAATTAAGTTTGGCTTTTAAATTACCGCTGGGGTATGATTATACAACCCAAGTAAAGCAAAAAAGAGCTGAGCAGCGCCAAACAGTGTTAAGACAGGCTGCCGTAGAAGATACTGTCAGATTACAAGTACTGGAAGCATATAATAATTTAAATTTTTGGCAAACGGAAACACCAAACCGTATAAAAACCTGGGAAACAATAAAAACTCAGTTTAAAGATTTTATGAAGGGAAGCTATCCTTTAAAAGATAGTTTCGATTCCCTAAATTATTATTATCAAGCTGGGGTTAAAAGTCTTGAAGCACAAAAGGAACATCTTGTAGCTATTGCTAACCTTGAAAATGCTATAGGTAAAGACTTAAAATAAAATGTCGTTTCGCTTAAAACAAATATTATTATTCTCTTGTTTTCTTTGCTTTTTAGGGCAAGGCATTTTTGCTTTAAATACAAAAGAAGAAGATGCTATTTTGCGTGATTTTGCCTGGCAAAAATTTACTCAACTTCCGAAAGATGAACGCCAAAAAATAGGTGTTACTCTTTCAGCAGGTGCTTTGCGCGGGGCCTCACATATCGGAGTTATGGAGGTCCTTTCAGAAGCCGCACTTCCTATTGATTATATGTCAGGCACTTCTATGGGCTGCATAGTCGGCGCTTTATATAATGCTGGGTTACCCTTACAACATTTACAAGATTTAGTAAATAATATCAAAACAAGTTTTATTTCAAGAGATTTTAATATAGGCGGAGTATTAAAATATTTATTTGCGGAAAAATTATTCTCTTCAGAAGAATTCCAAGAATTTATTGATAAGGAAGTAGGTTCCAAAAATTATGAAGATTTACCTATCCCTTTTGCCTGCGTATCTGCAGATATTAAGACTGGGGAAAAGGTTGTATTTGATAGCGGACCTTTATCTTTAGGTGTGAGAGCAAGTATGAATTTACCGGGCGTTTTTGAACCGGTAGAATACCGTCAAAGATTACTTGTTGACGGTGGAATAGTAGATTATATGCCGGTAGATTTAGTTAAAAAAATGGGGGCTGATTTTATAATTGCTGTTTATGCTTTACCCAGTTTTGCCGGTAGTAAACCTTCAAACATTATGGGTTATGTACTAAGAATCGGTGACTTAAGAGGTGCGGTTTTAACAGAGGATTCAGAAAATCAGGCAAATTTTGTAATTCTTTCAAGGGTTGGGGAAATCGGTTCATCGGACCGTTCTAAAACAAATTTAGCAATAGAAATAGGTGCGTCTTCCGCATACCAAGCATTACCGCAACTTAAAGAAAAACTTATTATAAACGGAGTTAATTATGTCTTTAAATAAAATACTTCCGTTATTTTTAATTCTCTTATTTTTGCCTTTGCAAAGCAAAGCCCTTTTGGGACTGACAAAAAGATTGGACCAAAAACAAAAAATTACAGCTGCCCGTGAAGCATACGCAAAAGGCAATTACGAACAAGCCATAGAAATAAGCAAAAATTTCTTAATGGAAAACCAAGAAGCACCAAAACGAAGATCCCGCCGTATTTATTCCGTTTTAGGTAATGCGTATGCGGCCCTTAATGATTATGATCATGCACTTTTAATTTATAATGAGGCTCTAGAAGTTTTACCAAAAGATATTGAACTCAATTTAGCTTTGGCAAATTTATATTATAAAACTGAATTATATGATAAGGCTATAGAATTTTACAATAAAGTTTTGCTGCTTGATAAAGATAACTCTAATGCTATGCTTGGGCTTGGTAAATCTTACTTGCAAATAGGATTTCTATCAAAATCCAGGCAATATTTTAAAGATTACTTAAACAAAAAAGGGCAGAAAGATAATTCCGTTTATTATGATTATGCCGTGGCAAATTTTTTATCGAACAATCAAAATATAGCACTTGAATATGCACAAAAAGCACAAGAAATTGATGGAAACAATCCGAATATTTATTTTTTAATTGCAAAAATTTATAGTACCTTAAATGAAACTGAAAAAGCAATTGACAATATAGATAAAGCTTTAGAATTGTCAAATAATAGAGAAGATATTTTATTAACTTCCTTGCTTTGGAAAGCTTATAGAAAAGATACTGCAAAAGAGGCTTTAAAGGAAATCAAAGATTACCAAAAGCAAAACCCTAACAGTCAATTAGCTGTATTTATTGAGGGTGTATCTTTATTAACACAAGGCCAAAAGCAAAAAGCAATTAACGTATTTAAAAAAATTCAAAATCAAAATGAAGACAGTTTTATTAAAGAAATTGCAGAACAAATTATAAAAAATAATTGAGGTTTTATGTTACTTACAATAGATGTAGGAAATACGCAAATATATTGCGGAGTTTTAAAAAATAACAAGGTTTGTGCACGCTTTCGCCATACTTCAAGCGGCGTAGTTACCGCTGATGAACTTGGTGTCTTTTTATTAAACGCCTTAAACGCAAACGGTATTAAAGCGAAAGAGATAAAACAAGTCGCAATATCTTCGGTAGTACCGGCAATTACACACTCTATTATACATTCAATTAAAAAATACTTCAACCTAAAACCCTTTGTGATAGATGAGAATATAAAAACAAAAATTTATTTTGATAACAACACATTAAACGGGCTCGGAGCAGACAGAATTGCGGATATTGAAGGGGCTTTTTATTTACATCCAAAAAATAATTTGCTTATTATTGATTTCGGTACTGCTATAACTTTCGATGCGGTAGCAAAAGACGGCAAATACTTAGGCGGCGCAATTTCTGCAGGGCCTATGCTTTCCATGCGGGCTTTAGCAGGCGGAACTGCTTTGCTTTCTACGGTGGAAATTAAAAAACCAAAATCTGCTGCAGGCCTTACTACCGAAACTCAAATACAATCAGGTTTGGTTTTAGGTACTATAGGGCTTGTTAAAGAAATCATAACACGCTTAAAAAAAGAATGTTTTAAAAAAGAAAAATTTATAATTATCGGCACGGGCGGCCTTGGAAGAATATTTGAAAAAGAAAATATCTTTGACTTTTATGAACCTGACCTCATTTTACTGGGCCTTGCCTCTCTAATAAAGGCAAATAAATGATATCCACAAAACCGACAATTTATTTAGTTGATGCTTTAAATTTTTTAAGAAGTTTTTTGCAAGTTCCACCTAGTGATGAAGAAAAAACTTTGCGGGCTTTAATTGCTGCTTTAAATGATATTTCATTGACTGAGTATAAAGGCTCAACTTTCCGTTTAATAATAGATGGAAGTTTTAGAAATATCGGCCCGACCTCTCCGGAAAATGTTGATGCTTTATTTTCCGAAGACCAAACTGCTGATGAACTAATTTTAGAGCAAGCAATTTATTTAAAAAATTCAGCGCGACGTGTTTGCGTGGTTACTTATGACCGCGGCATAACAAATACTTTAAGGGAAGAAGGTATAAAAATTTTAAGTTGTGAAAAATTTTTTGATACTTTTCTTTCATAATTTGCTAAAATATATGTGTTGGGCTGGTGGCGGAATTGGTAGACGCGTCAGACTTAAAATCTGATGATCGCAAGATCGTGGGGGTTCGAGTCCCCCCCTGCCCACACTTTTAAAACAAATTGCCGCCGCATGAAGCGGCTCTTTTTTTAGGAGGCAAAAATGTTAGAAGATTTTATAATGACCTTAAAAAAGACATTTTCGTGGCTTACTACAATTTTACCTCAAGGAATTAAATTAGCAATAATAGTTGTTGCCGTTTCTATATTTTTCTGTATATTGGGTTTATTCTTTTTAGATAACATTTTTATGCCTCTTTCTTCAATTTGTTTGGTTCTAGCTTTTTTTATATTGTTCTTTTTCCGCAACCCGGACCGTACGGCTCAATTTAGTGAAAACGAAATTACTGCCCCTGCTGACGGAACTATTTTATCAATTAAAACGGAAGAAGATCCAAATACTATTGTTATCCGTATGTTTCTTTCAATTTTTAATGTACATGTTCAACGTGCACCTTTCAGCGGCGAAGTTAGTGAAATAAAATATACAAAAGGTTCTTTCTTATTTGCAAATAACCCTAATGCTGATAAAAATGAACGCAATTTAATTGCCTTTAATACAAATAAAGGCCAAATCGCTATCGAACAAATAACGGGTGCTATTGCGAGGCGTATTGAATGTTGGGTAGAAAAAGGCCAAAGAGTTGATATCGGCCAAAGGGTTGGTTTCATTCGTTTTGGTTCACAAGTGGCTTTATATTTACCCAAGGATAAAGTTACTTTAACAGTTAAGGAAGGCCAATGTGTACAAGGCGGCCTTACCGTAATGGGGTTATGGAGGTAATATGGTAAATTTTCAAAAAGTTAAACAAATGGGTATTGTTACAATACCGTCTTTATTTACTATCGGGAATATAACTTGTGGTTTTTTCTCTATACTTGCATCAGTTGAAGGGGATTTTAGTTTCGCTGGGCTTTTGATTTTTATTGCCATGCTCTTTGATGCCTTTGACGGGCGCGTTGCAAGGATGTTGCATGCGGAATCATCTTTCGGTGTGGAAATGGATTCACTTGCCGATTTGATTTCCTTTTGCGCAGCACCTGCTTTTTTGATTTATTATATTGCTTTAAGGGAAACAACTTTCGGTGCCCCTATCGCTTTTATTTTTATGCTTTTTGGTGCTATACGTTTAGCAAAATTTAATGTACTTGCAAACACCGGTAAAGGTTCTAAAAAACATTTTTCCGGTTTACCTACTCCGGCGGCAGCAGCGGTTTTAGTTTCACTTGCATTATCTTATGATGCCCTTTCTTTAGAAGAAGTTAGGAAAGTTTTACCGATCGCAAAAGTATACATTCCATATATTTTCAGTGCGGTTTCTTTTGTAACTTTAGGGCTTGCGCTTTTGATGGTTTCAAATATTCCTTATGCTTCTTTTAAGAGTAAACCTACGGATCAGAACAGGAAAGTTACACTCGGTAAATTCTTATTTTTAGCAGTTTTGATTATTTTGTTTATTAAATATCCGCAAGATATCGTTTTTATCGTTTTCGGTCTCTATGCCTTAATAGGTTTGATAGTGGCTTTTGTGCGGAAATTCATGGCCTTACACAGCAAATAAATTTAATACGGGCGGGTGGCGGAATTGGCAGACGCGTACGGCTCAGGACCGTATGTCCTAACGGACTTAGGGGTTCAAATCCCCTCTCGCCCAAAAATAAAAAACACACCCTTTCGGGTGTTTTTTTATTTTCGGCTGCGCAATGCCAACTGCTTGGCATTGCGGGGGATTTGAAGGGCGGAGCGTTGTTTTTGTTTGCGAAGCAAGGCAAAAACCGCGAGCCCAGGCCTTGGAGCATTTTCCGTCAGGAAAATGACGGAAAGGCAAATCCCCTCTAAAATTACCCTTCAGGGTAATTTATTTTTTTGGACGATGACGGAAAGCAAACTGCTTTGCTTTCCGTCGGGATTTGAAAGCCGCAGCCATATCCGAGTTTGAGCGCAAGCCGTACCGGCGAGCGCGAAAGGCGAGGATGGCGAGGCGGGGCCGCAAGCGCCGCACGTCAGTAAGGCGACTTGTGGCCAAATCCCCTCTCCAAAATTGAGTGCAATTTTGTGGGATTTGAAGCCCGCAGCGATGTGTGAGTTTTGCCGAAGGCAAAGGCGAACACCGCGAGGGCCGGGGTGGAGGAAAATTCCGTCAGGAATTTTACCGTAATCCAAATCCCTCTCAAAAAATTAAGTGATGTTTTTGATTTAACTTTTTAAAATTTTCTTGACATAGTTTCGTTTTTTTAATAGTATATACTTATACTTAAAAAAACTTTAACAATAAAAATATTATGAAAAATAAAAAGGGTTTTACCTTAATTGAATTATTAGTCGTTGTTTTGATTATCGGTATACTTGCAAGTATCGCATTTCCTCAATACAGGAAATCTGTTGAAAAAGCAAGACTATCAGAGGCCCTGGAAACTATTAAAAGTATTGAAGAT
>JAFZUQ010000007.1 GCA_017618215.1 Elusimicrobiaceae bacterium
CCCCTAGCTTTCGTGCTTGAGCGTCAGTAAAGGCCCAGAAGACCGCCTTCGCCACCGGTGTTCCTCCTGATATCTACGCATTTCACTGCTACACCAGGAATTCCGTCTTCCTCTGCCTCACTCAAGAAATTCAGTTTCTGTTGCAGTTTCTGGGTTGAGCCCAGAGATTACACAACAGACTTAAAATTCCGCCTACGCGCGCTTTACGCCTAGTAATTCCGAGTAACGCTTGCCACCTACGTCTTACCGCGGCTGCTGGCACGTAGTTAGCCGTGGCTTATTCACAGGGTACCGTCATTTGTTTCTTCCCCTGCAAAAGAAGTTTACAATCCGAGAACCTTCGTCCTTCACGCAGCGTTGCTGGATCAGACTTTCGTCCATTGTCCAAAATTCCCCACTGCTGCCTCCCGTAGGAGTGGGGCCCGTATCTCAGTGCCCCCGTGGCCGGTCGCCCTTTCAGGCCGGCTATCCGTCGTCGCCTTGGTAGGCCGTTACCCTACCAACTAGCTGATAGACCATAAGATCGTCCGAAAGCGAAAAACCTTTAAGAAGAAAGCGATGCCGCTTTCAAATATTATGGGGTATTAGCGAACCTTTCGGCCCGTTATTCCCCACTTTCGGGTAGATTTCTTATGTATTACTCACTCGTCTGCCACTAGAATCATTCAATGTATTGCTACATCGAATAATCCCCGTTCGACTTGCATGTGTTATGCACGCTGCCAGCGTTAACTCTGAGCCAGGATCAAACTCTCCATTAAAATTAAAAACCGTTAAACAATTTCTTGTTTAATGATTTTTAATCGCTTAACGAAGATTTGTTGACTTATGACTCTATAGTTTTGTACTACTCTTTTGAATTTACGTTGGCTTATATATAAGGTATATATAAGTTAATTGTATGAATGTCAGTTTAATTAAGTTCCATCAGTATAACTGATTTCTCTTGCTTCAAACTGCCCATTCGCACATTTGCGATCAAATTTTCATAGAGCGAAATCTCCTTGGCTGTTTTCCTTCCGGATTAACAACCTGGAAATTTTTAGCTTTTCTCATAACCGTTTTTAGGTTATAAGAATATTATATAAAATTTTTCTACGTTTGTCAAGTTTTTCTTTTTTACCGTCGAAAAACTTAACTTTTAAAATCCCTAAACTTTTGTTTAGAGTACTGATTTAAACTAGCATGACCTGCTTTAAAATCTGTTAAAAACTAAAAACTAAAAAGATCGAATTTATTATTTGTTACCTAATTATTATAGCATTTATTTTTAAGCTTGTCAATATTTGTTTCAAGTTCTTAAATTTGCTTTTAAATATTTTAGCAATTATTTAGGGGGTTGTCAAGCGCTATGCTGATGCAACGCCGAAAAGTTGCTTTATCTATATTTTAGCAGATGATTTAAGTTTGTCAATTACTGTTTCAAGGTCTTAAACTCGCTACCTATATATTATAACATAAAAAGAGCGAAATGTCAACCCCCTTTTTTTATTCCTTTTAAAAAAGGGCTAACTTTACGTCTGGGCAGAGGTACTTATGTACTTGCGATATATAAAGTATACAAATATTTTTAACATTTGTCAAGGGGTTTTTTGTGTGACGAATTATGTCAATTAGTGTGCATGTTCTTGCAAATTTAAGTGCTTTTTAATTTTTCAGCTCCTAGAGTACCGATATGTCGCTTCGCTCCAAGTTCTTCTGGGTACTCGTCGTCGCAGAGAAAAGTTAAAAATCATCTTAAATTTGCTGCGTCGCACAAAATGTGTTCGTACGCTACGGATCTGAACTCTAAAACTCTCGTAAACTTTCCTCAAAAAATACTTGCCGAGTCGACGTACACAGTTTGGCTTTATTTTTTAATTATCTAAAAATCGTAAGGGTTATGTTCTTCTTTATTTTTACCATCGGCGTCTTTTTTGTAACTTACTGCCCAAGATTTTCCAGATATACTCCTCCCCCATCCGCTTTTTCCCCATCCTTGCTTGTTTTTCTTTTCTTGTTTTTCCTCATACTTTTTGGCAATATCTGCGTAATTATCATCAGCAGGAGCAATAACCCTTAATGTTTCATTTCCCGGTATATATTCTAAATAACTGTTTGGCGGAACATTTGTGATATCTGCAAAGTATTCAATCTTTGACTTGCTTTTTGTGTCAAAAAAACTAAAAGGAATATATTCGTGGCAGTTATTATGATACCCTTTCGGCGAAGAACTTTTTCCTAATAAAATTTTTTCTGCATTTTCTTGTCCGAAATATTCTTCCGCTAAGTTGTCTCCATAAATAAAATATTGATTTTCTGTTAGCCCTGAAACTACTGGAAAGTATGTTTCACCAGAACAAAGTTTATAATAAAAATCTTCTGTATCATCATTAGTCTTGTATTTATTACAAGATTTAAGTCTAATATCTTTCCCTAAATATTTTTGTGATAATTTTGATTTCTTTTTTCCTAAACATTCAAGCGATTTAATCCTAGACAATATCTCCCCTTCTTCTTTAGTTTCAGCGCCATATCTAATTTTATTAATATTTTTTCTAAAGAAGGCCTTAATATTATCTTTTCTTATTGTTTTTCTAAATTTTGATCCTTCTGCTTTTAATGCTGATATTTTGCTTGGTATATCTTTTTTATATGAATCGTCGTTATTTGAAATTACTTGTAATTCTTTCGTTTCCGGTATAAATTTAAGATAGCTACCAGGTGGCACATTTGTGACATCATAACCATATGCGTCTCTAATCATATAATGACTATGTTTATATACTGTCACATATTCTTTGCAACCAGAAACAAAACTGTCTAAATTATATTCTGCAGTTTTTTTGTTATCATCATTATAATTTTTATATTTAGTATATCTACAAGTTTTGGAAGGCTTTTGCTCTTTGCAAACGCCATTGTCGCATACAGATGTTGGAAAATATTCTTCTTCCATTTCTTCTGTTTTATCAGGGAACAGATTACATATATCTTGTACATTAAGATATGCATCTGTCAAATATTTATAACTCGGAATATTTGTAGGTTTATACTCAAAATCTCTAGGATAAGTATAATAGGGAACTTCTATCAATTTCAAATTTTGCCCTTTATAGTTTGTGGGTGTATTCAATTTCTTTTTATAAAAACACATAAAAGATTCAATAACTTCATTTGATAATTTATGTGTTTCTTCAAGAGAATAGCTTGTCACTACATCCCCCAAAGCAATTTGCGGCACAAAAGTAAATAAACCAAACAACAAAATAAAACTAATAGATAATTTCTTCATAAGAGCTCCTTATTAAAACATTAAATTAGTCGGGAAAGAACCCAGCATACTCTGCGCTTGTAGGAATAATAAATAAGTCTTATAACAAAACCAACCTGTTAAGGCAAGAAAAATAATTGTGTAAATAGTTTTTGCTACGATTTTTAGAGAAGGTGAACGCCAAACAAAATATAAGTTAAAAGGCCCGAGTATAAAGAAAAGTAAAATAATACCGATATGCCTATAATAAAAAGGAATATGACTGCCTTGGCCTGCGCCGCAATATTTGCAGTAATTATCAAATTCGCCTATATCGCTTTTGCATTTCCAGCAAATCATATTTCAATACCTTTTGAGCGTAAAGTTCTTTTGATTTTCGAGCGTGTGCGTGCCATTTTTGCGGCCTCAAGCCATTGGCGGGTGGGCTCGGCATTTTTGCGGGTTTGAATTTCGCAAATATCACCGCTTTTTAATTCATAGGTCATTTTTACCATTTTGCCGTTTACTAAAGCACCACTATAATGTTCGCCGATTTCGGAGTGCACTAAATAAGCGAAATCTAAAGGCGTGGCGTGCTCAGGCAAGACTTTAACTTCACCTTGCGGGGTAAAAACAAAAACCTGTTTTAGGTTAATATCTGTTTGAAAACTTTCAATAAATTCACGCGGTGCGGTTAAGTCGCGCTGCCACTCTATCCATTGGCGAATCCAATTTAACTTTTCATCTAAATTAGGATCTTCTTTTGAGCCGAGTTTATAACGCCAATGTGCCGCGATACCATATTCGCAAGTGCGGTGCATTTCTTCTGTTCTTATTTGCACTTCAATCAACTTATCTTCATACACAATAGTAGTATGTATGCTTTGGTACATATTCATTTTCGGCATGGCGATATAGTCTGTAAAGGTGCCGGCAAGCGGTTTGAAATTTGCGTGCAAAGCACCTAAAGCACGATAACAGTCAAGTTTTGTTTCAGTAATAATTCTGACACCGAGCAAATCTTGTATCGACGAAAAAGGTATATCGTGGCTTTGCATTTTGCGGTAAATTGAATAATAGTTTTTGATACGCGAAAGCAAGCGGTGTGGGATTTGTTCTTTATTTAAAACATTATCTAAAGCATCTTTAAAAGAAGAAAGTTTTTTATTTAAATTTTCAGAACGTGCCGCAACACCTTTTACAAGTTCATCATATTCAAGAGGATGCAAATATTTGAAAGATAAATCTTCAAGTTCGTTTTTTAAACTGAACATCCCAAGACGTTGCGCTAAAGGTGCATATAAAGAAATTGTTTCCTGTGCCTTTTCAATTTGCCTTTGTTTAGGGAGTGCATCAAGCGTCTTCATATTATGTGTTCTATCGGCAAGTTTGATTAAAATTATGCGTATATCATGGGATACAGATATTAACATCTTGCGCCAATTTTCAACGGTTTCTTCGTCGGTTGAAGTACTTTCAAGTTTATCGATTTTCGTTAAACCTTCCACCATTAAGGCAACTGTTTTATTAAAATTTGTTTCAATATCTTTTACAGTTGTAGGTGTATCCTCTACCGTATCATGCAAAAGCGCGGCAGCGATAGTATCTGCATCCAGTTTATGTTCAAGCAAAATTTTTGCAACTTCACAACAATGAATAAAAAACGGTTCACCCGTCAAGCGTTTTTGTTCTTTGTGGGCTTCTTTTGCGAAGTTAAAGGCCTTTTCAATAATAGCGGTATCTTGTGTGCTATATTGTTTAAAGCCGTCAATAATTTGCTTTAATTGGTCTTGCATAAATCCTCTAAAATTACTTGCGCAGATTGTTTGGCAACAGGTGGCGCGCCGAGTTTGTTTCTAAGTTCAAGCATGGTTTTGCGCATATTTAAATATTTAGTTTCGTCGCCTAAAATACCAAGAATTTCTTTTGAAATTGCTTCGGGGTTAACGTCTTGTTGGATAAACTCGCGCACAACTTCTTTATTGCTTAAAATATTTACCAAAGATATAAAACGCACTTTGATTATCATCCTAACTATTGCATAGGTTATAAAAGATGTTTTATAAACAACGCTCATCGGCAGACCGAGCAAAGCATTTTCCAAAGTTGCGGTACCGGAACAGGTTAAAACAAAGTCCATAGTTCGCCTGATTTTAAAATCTTTTTCACGTACAATTTGCATTTCTTCTTTGCTTGCACCGGTTAATTGATAAAGTTTTTCATCAGTAACTTCCGGTACTGCAAACATAAAACATTTTGCGTTTTTGTAAACTTTTTTAATTTCTTTGAAAACATCAAAAAATATTTTACTATGCTTTTCAATTTCCGCTGGGCGACTGCCAACCATTAAACCAAAATTCCAAGCCGCATCTTTACCTTTTTTATAAGATATTTCAAACGGTTCAGGCACAGTATCTAAAAGAGGATTGCCGAAAAACACGGGGTTGCCGCCATATTCTTTATAGATATCTGCTTCAAACGGGAAAATGACAAATTGCTTTCTTGTAAGGCGAACAATTTCTTTTGCTCTGTAACGCCTTGAGGCCCAAACCTGAGGGCAAACATAATAGTAAGCCGGAATATTTTCCGCTTCGGCAAGTTTTAAAATTTGGTGGTTAAAACCATAAAAATCAACGGTAATTACTGCAGACGGTTTTGTTCCCTTTAAATAATTTTTTACTAATTTATATAGGTTTAGCCATGTGGGAAATTTTTTGATTACGGCATCAAAACCGGCTGCACCTTTGGTAATAAGGTCATACAAATAATTATCGCTGAGCGCTTTCATGCGAAGGCCGCCGATAGTATCAATTTTGATTTCCGGCGCCAAAGTTTTTATCGCGGATATTAAATTTGCCGCGTGAACATCACCGGAAATATCACCGGCTACAACCAGTATACGTTTCTCACTTGCCATATATAAATTATAGCATTAAATGGTATAATTTAGTTATGAAAGAAAGAACCTTAATCTTAATTAAACCCGATGCCATAAGCAAACGCTTAACGGGCATCATCCTTGACCGTATTGAGCATTTAGGCCTTGATATGAAAGCAGCAAAAGTCGTTATTATGACGGAAGAACTTGCCCGCAAACATTACCCACACCTTAAAGGTAAACCGTTTTTGCAGGATGTAATTAATTTTATGCGCGGCGATTATAACGGTATTAAAGACCACCGCATTTATGCCTTTGTTTATGAAGGCGAAGATGCAATTTCCAAAATCCGCACTTTGCTTGGGCCGACAAAACCTGAAAATGCCGCACCGGACACAATCCGCGGTGCTTTCGGTTATACAAAAGGTGATACGATGTTTAATTGCGTGCATGCTTCCGGTACCCCTGAAGATGCTAAACGCGAAATCGCACTTTGGTTTAAACCTGAGGAGATTATTGCCTAATGCGTAAACTGTTTTTGTTAATTTTATTTTGCTTGTGCTTTGCAAGTGTTTGGGCGCAAAGTAATATTACTTTAACTACAAGTGACGATTGGAATATTGCCGAAACTTTCTTCCGCGGTGAAAGCGGTAATTGTGTAATACTTCTGCATGACTTAGAAAAAAATCGCACAGAATTTGCCACGCTTGCTGAAAAATTGAGAAATACAAATATTTGTTATCTTTCAATTGATTTAAGAGGACATGGTTTTAGTACAAATAAAGGCAAATATGACAGTTTTGAAAAGACAGGCCAAAAAAATGAATTTAATAAGATGACGGAAGATGTTGCAAGCGCAATAAAATATTTAAAAGATAAAGGTTTTAACGAAGAGGATATCTATATTTTAGGAACAGGGCTTGGCGCAAATGTAGCCGGGAAAAGTTTAACAAAACACCCTAATATCGCAGGAATTGCCATGATAACACCTTCTTTAAAGCAACGTGATGTTGTAACTTTAAGCGGCATAAAAAATTATAAAGGGCCAGTGTTTATCGGTGTTTCAACTGAAGACAGAAAACAGTTTATGGAAGCAAGTTTTATAAGAAATGCCGCATTTTTACACTCAGGGGCAGGCAAGGTTACCTTTCAAACCGCTTATGATATGAAGGGTACAGCCATGCTTAATAAATATATGCTACCTGCGTTAATACAATGGTTTAAAACGCCTGCATTACCGGAAGTTAAATCCGATATAGTAACAATATCCGCAACAGAAGAGCAAACTGTGGAGCAAGATTATGTCACCTCTTTTGATGGAGACTGAGGCCTTAAATACAAATTCACAAAATTTTGATAAACTACCATTAGATAAAATGGCTGAAGTGATGTGCTCTGAAAATTTTGTTGCTGTCAGTGCTGTACAAAAAGCAAAAAAAGAAATCATTAAAGCCGTAAAGCTTGTTGAAGAAACTTATAATACCAACGGTAAAATTATTTTTATGGGTGCAGGTACTTCCGGCCGTTTGGGTATATTGGAAGCCGCAGAATGCCCCCCTACTTTTAGTACACCGAAAAATTTATTTACCGCATTAATTGCAGGCGGAAATAAAGCAGTTTTTGAATCCGTAGAAGGTGCAGAAGATAATGCTGCACAAGGTGCAAAAGATTTCCTAAAAATTTCCAGAAAAAAAGATTTATTAATTGCTATCGCTTCCAGCGGAACTACGCCTTATGTTTTAAGTGCGTTAAGTGCAGCAAAAAAACACGGTAATAAAACTGTTTTTATCTCTTCAAATAAGACTGCAAAAAAGGCCGGTGCAACGGTAACAATTTATTTAAATACCGGTGCTGAAGTTATAAGCGGTTCAACGCGTTTAAAAGCAGGTACGGCACAAAAGCTTGTACTTAATATGCTCACTACCATGACTATGGCGCGTATCGGCAAAATTTATAAAAATTACATGGTAGATTTACAGGCCAAAAATGAAAAATTAAAAAACCGTGCGATACGTCTAATAACACTTGCCGCAAATATAAATTTTGAAAAAGCAAAAAAATATGCTGTAAAAACAAATTTTAATGTAAAAGAAGCAGTTGTTATGGCCAAACTGAAAGTTAACCGAAAACGAGCAAAAGAAATTCTAAAAAAACAGAAGGGTTCTTTGAGAGGTGCTTTGCATGAATAAATTTGCTTTAGGGTTAATGAGCGGCACTTCTGCCGACGGTTTAACTTTGGCACTCTTAAATGTTAAAGCCAAAAAACTTATATGTTTTAAAAATTATTTTTATCCCAAAAATTTGCAAAAAGAGATTTTGCAAGCACCTAATTATAGTACCGCACAAATTGCAGAACTTAATTTCAAACTCGGTAAAACTTATTTAACACTTACGCAAAAATTTTTAAAGGAATTCAAAATAAATAAAGGAAATATTTCCGTCATAGGTTTGCATGGGCAAACTGTTTACCATAATGCAAAAACGCCTTGTACTTTGCAAATCGGGGAAGCTTCATTTTTAGCAAAAAATTTAGGCATAACGGTTGCAAATAATTTCAGGCCGTCCGCTATTGCTTTAGGAGGGCAAGGTGCACCGCTTGTACCGGTTTTTGAAGATTATTTTTTTACAGACAAAACACCCAAAATACTTTTAAATATCGGTGGCATTTCAAATGCATCTTATGTGCGAAAAGGTAAAACTTTCGGCTTTGATTGCGGGCCCGGAAATGTTTTAAGCGATTATGCTATTACAAAATTAAGCAAAGGTAAAAATAGTATTGACATTGACGGTAAAATCGCTGCCGGAACCAAACCCGATATAAACAAAGCACAAAAAATTGCAAAAAAATTTGAATATAAAAAAATAATTTCTTTGGACCGCCAAGATTTTACAGGGCCGTTTTTTAAAAAATATTTCCCTAAATTAACTTTGAAAGATATTTCTACTTTAAATTATTTAACTGCCCTGATAATTGCACAAAATATCAAAAAGCTTATCCTTAAAAAATATAACGTAAAAGATTTATATATTTCAGGCGGCGGAGCATACAATAAAACTTTAATTAATAACTTAAAAAATTTATTGCCGCTTAATATCAAAATTTTAGACACTTTAAATCCGATGGCTAAAGAGGCTGCCTGTTTTGCTTATTTGGCACACTTAACCTTAAATAAAATTCCAGTAAACAAAAACTTGATAAAAACAAGTAAAAATACTATTATAGGAGTATTGAATTTGCCATGAAAACAAATCGCTTAATATTCCCCGGCTTTTGGTTTGGGAAAAGTTCAGTAGAAGAAGCCAAAGAACTTGCAACTTTGGGCGTAGGTGGTTTTTGTTTTTATGGCGGCACACCTGAGGAGTTAAAAAGTCTAATTGATATTTTGCAAAACCTTGCACCACACCAATTATTAATGGCGGCAGATTATGAAACCGGCCTGGGCCGCTGGCATGAAAATTTACCGATACTCCCGACAAATTACACTTTAGGCCTTGCAAACAGAGAAGATTTAACATTAAAAAAGGGGTTCTTAACTGCAATACAAGCGCGCGAACTTGGCATAAATTGGATTTTTGCACCTGTTGTAGATTTAGCGGATACACCAAATAACCCGATAGTAAATACCCGTGCATTTTCTGCAGATGCAAAAACTGTTGCACGCTTAGCAAGATCTTTTTCAATAGGTCTTTCCGACGGCGGATGTTTAAACTGTTTTAAACATTTCCCGGGACATGGCAGCACAAAACAAGATTCACATTTAACTTTGCCCGAAGTTACAAAAAAATTATCTGCTTTAAAAGAAGAAGATTTACTGCCTTACCGTGAACTTATAACGAGGGCGGACAGTATTATGGTTTCACATCTTCTTGTTAAATGTTTGGATGATAAAATGCCGGCAAGTTTCTCAAAAAAAATTATGCAGGGCTTGCTCCGCAAAACTATGTATTATAAAGGCTTAATTGTAACAGATGCTTTGACTATGAAAGCTACAAACGGCCTAAACCCCATAGATGCTTTTAAAGCCGGAGCGGATGTTTTGCTTTGCCCGGAAGAGCCTTTCAAAACCATTAAAGATTTAGAGCACGCAATTAAAAAAGACAGTAACTTGAAAGAAAGGATTTTCTATTCAATTTCCACACAGGAAATGATGATTGCCCGCTTAAACGCTATGCATCCTTTACCGAGCAGAAATATAGAAATTGCTTGTAAACAGTTGGATAAAGAAACCGCTTACAGCGTATTACAAAAACTAAACCCACAAATAAATTTAAATAAAAGGAACAATATAAATTATTTAATTTTAGACGAAAAGGCACCAACCGATTTGCCACCGTTTTTAATGACATTAAAAGAAAATGGTTTCAAATTAACGCCTTATAAAGAAGGTAAGCAAAGTACTTTCCTGCTTGCTTTGAATTTTGACGATTATACTGCATTTAAAGGAACTGTTAATTTAAGTGAAAAACAAAAACAACTTTTGCAAAAAGCGATTGATAAATCAAAAAACTCAACTCTTATAAGTTTTGGTAGCCCATACATAGATGAAGGTATTAAAGGCTTGAGTTCTTTTTTACCACTTGCAAGTAAGGGTAAAGATTTCCAAATTGCCGTAGCACAACATTTATCCGGCTTTTTAGATTTTTAAAAACAATATATATTTGTATATGTCTACTACGTACCTACCTAATATTTCCGCAAGCGCTTTTTTTATAATAAATGCCTTAAAACAAAAAAGCGTACATACTCTTTTTACCTGTAACAGCGAAGAAGAACTTGAGATTTTTGAGGCCGCTTATAAAACTTTCGCACCAAAAAATTTCGATTACAAATTTCTGAGTGTATATGAAGATAAGTTTTCCCTATACTCTGCTTTGGAGGTAATTTCCAACTCGGAAACACCGCTTTTTATTGCAACAACTTACAGCGCTTTAAAGCAGGAAGTGGCCGGAAAAAAAGATTTCAGTGCACAAGTTTTAAAACTGAAAAAAGGGCAAACAATTAACCGTACTGCACTTATAGACACCTTGCATAAATTAGATTATAAACGCGTTGATTTCGCAGAAGCACCTGCCGATTATGCTTTGCGCGGTAGTGTGTTAGATATATTTCCCATAAATGCACAAAAACCTTGCCGTTTGTATTTTAGGATAAATACTATTGAAAAAATTTCCACATTCGATTTAGATACGCAAAATACCGTTGAAGAAACAAATGAACTTCTTGTATTACCTTTTGAATTTGAAGTTACTCCCTCCACTTTACAGCGCTGGCTTAAAGATTTTAAACCTTATTTTTATGAGCCGCCACAAAATACAAAAAGCGAAAACGAAGCCGAGATTTTAACTGCTTTACCGGATAAAAACGGTCAGGACAGTTTTTTGCGCTCACCGCTTGATTTTAAGGCAAATTTTACTTTATTTGATAATGAAATTCTTACTCTAAATAAAAAGAATATTAAAAGCACTTTCTTCTGTTTAAACAAAGGGGAAATGGAACGCTTAACGGAAGTTTTCCAAGATTATGACAATTTAAAAACTTTGCCGCTTGCCGTCGCACCGCTGCAAGAAGGTTTTTACAGCACGAAAGAAAATTTTGCTTTTTTTACTTCAACGCAACTTTTAAAACACTCTTATAAACAAACAAATTTTGCGGAAAAATTTGATAAAACTTATTCTAAACATGTACGCTTTAAGGAACTTGAGGTTGGGGATTATGTCGTCCACCAGGAACACGGCATTGGGCGATATGGTGGTCTTATAACTTTGGAGCAAGATAATTTGCCGCTGGATTGCTTATTAATTGAATTTAAAGGCTCGCAGAAATTATATGTGCCTTTGCATGATTTTAGAAAAGTGCAAAAATATATCGGCCTAAAAGGGCGTGCGCCGAAAATATCTTCTTTAAATACAACCACTTGGAAGGAAGTTAAAAAACGCGTTAAAGAAGATGCACAAAAAGTAGCAAAAGAAATTTTGCAAGCAGCCGCTTTACGTAGCGCACACAAAGCAGATATTTTGCTAGGTAATGAACATTTAGAAAGGGAATTTGCGGACTCCTTCCCTTACCAAGAAACAGATGATCAAACACAAGCAATAAATGAAATTTTGCAGGACTTAAATAAAGATATTCCAATGGATCGCGTACTTATCGGTGATGTAGGTTTTGGTAAAACAGAGGTGGCTATCCGCGCGGCTTTACGCGCTGTTTTAAGTAATAAGCAAGTACTTGTTTTGGTGCCTACCACCGTGCTTGCAAGCCAGCATTTCAAGACTTTTAAAGAACGCTTGCAGGCTTACCCGATAAATATTGAAATGTTAAGCCGCTTTCAAACAAAAACGGAACAAAAAAAGGTCGTGGAAAATATAAAACAAGGTAAAGTAGATATAGTTGTAGGTACGCACCGTTTGCTTTCAAAAGATGTCGTTTTCAAAAATTTAGGTTTGTGTATCGTTGACGAAGAACACCGTTTTGGCGTAAAACAAAAAGAAAAAATTAAAGCCAAAAGTGTTGGCGTCCATACTTTAATGCTTTCCGCAACGCCAATACCTCGCACTTTAAACCAATCTTTATCAGCGTTAAGACAGATGTCAATTATTCAGACTGCGCCACAAGGCCGTATGCCTATTAAAACTTTTTTATGTGCCTATCAGGACGATATTGTAACAAATGCAGTCCGCGAAGAACTTGCTCGCGGCGGTCAGGTCTTTTACCTTTTCAACACAGTTGCCACTATGGAAGAAAAGCGCGAATATTTGCAAAAACTTATGCCGGAAATAAAAATAATTTGCGCGCATGGCCAAATGCCCGAGCAGGAACTTGAAAAAACTTTATGGGATTTCTATAATAAAAAATATGATGTTTTGCTCTGCTCCACTATTGTGGAAAGCGGGCTTGATGTTACAAATGCAAATACTTTGATTGTAGAAAACCCTCAAAACTTTGGGCTTGCACAATTGTATCAATTGAGGGGAAGAATCGGGCGCGGAAATAAAAAAGCCTACTGTTATTTGCTTGCACCTTCTTGGATATTAAATAAACGCGAAGAAGATTTTAACCCGGAAGATTTTTATTTTCCAAAAAAGAAAAGTAAACCCTCATACGCCGAAGCACAAAAAAGACTATCCGCTTTGCTTGAGTTTAGTGAACTAGGCAGCGGTTTTAAACTTGCTTTACGAGATTTGGAAATCCGCGGTGGCGGTGATTTACTTGGTATAAGACAGCACGGTTATGTAAATGCCGTCGGGCTTTCTTTATATTGCGATTTGGTGGCAAATGAAGTTAAAAAACTTCGTGGTGAACCTATCATTCGCAAGATGTATGCAACGGTTAATTTGGGGTTGCCTGCATTTATTGCCCCAGACTATCTACCAAGTGATGAAGAACGCTTAAAATTTTACAAAGACTTTTTGGAAGCAGATCAAGAAGCAAAACAAAAACTTAAACAAAAAATTGAAAATTTATGCGGCCCTGCCCCGAAAGAATTAAACAATTTAATTGAAATTATGCAAATATCTGCAGATGCCGGAGAAATAAAAATACGAGCCATAGAAGCAGGACCAAAATTCTATGATTTTTACTTTGCAAGAAACGCACAGATACAGGAAGATGCCTTAACAAAAATAATGGAAACGTTCAAAGGAAAAATGGAATTTTTACCTTCGCAAAACGGTGACGGCTTTAGAATTTTTGATTCACAAAACAATAAACTAACCGAAGTCAAACAAATATTGAACAGTTTAAAAAATATTTTATTGACTGTTCTCTAGCAAATTAGTATTATATATTTACGGAGGATAAACGATGAAAAAAACATTAAGCTTGATGTTAGTCTTGGGGCTTGCTCTCGGTTTAGCCGCTTGCAGTAAAAACAAAAAAGCGGATGCCGGTGCAGATTTACAAGCCTCATCCAACTCTAACTATGATACCATAGTCGCGGAGGAAGAAGAAGTTACAGAAGCAGTTGAAAGCTTAGAAGTTAGCTTAGCACCTGTGTTCTTTGCTTTAAATGAATACTCCTTATCACAGGGGGCAAGAAACATTTTAAAAGCCAATGCTGAAGCCTTAAAAGTTAAAGGGGTTAAGAATATTACCGTCGAAGGTAACTGCGACGATAGAGGTACTATTTCCTACAATATCGCCTTAGGTCAAAAAAGAGCAAATGAAGTAAGAGATTACTACATCAAACTCGGTATCAAAGCAGAAAATATTAATACCGTTTCTTACGGTGAAGAAAACCCGCTCTGCACAGATCAAACAGAATCTTGCTGGGCAAAAAACAGAAGAGCAGATACAGTAATTTCTGCCAAATAGTTTAAAGGAGGCACATCTTATGATTAGGAATTTTTATAAATTATTTCTTTTTTTAGGGGGTGCCTCTTTTCTTTTTTGCGGTTGCTTGGCAACACAAGAAGACACTTCTATTTTAAAGTTACAAATCTCGGAATTAAATAAAATTTTAAACGAATTACAACAAAATCAGGCAGATAATGCCGTGCAAATGGAAGAAATCATGAGCCGCCTAACTCAAGCCACAGACCATATAGAAAATTTTGATTACAAACTTGACGAATTAAATTCAAAAATTGACAATTTAGAATCATCAGTAAAAAATACAAATAACACAGTTTTGCCAACTGAAATTTATGCACAAGCAAAAAAACAATTTGAGGCAAAACAATACGATAGTGCTTTAAAAGGTTTCGGGCTTTATTTAAAATCTACGGAATATAAGGGCGCATCAGCGCAAGAAGCGTACCTAAATATAGCAAAGATTTACTACGAACAGAAAGATTATCAATCTGCTGCTGTAACCGCGGCAACTTTGATGGAAAAATTCCCTAAAAGCTCTTTGATGGCAAGTGCAAGGCTTTTTTATGCAAAAAGCATAATTCCTTTGGGCAAGACCGATGAAGCTAAAGATTATTTAGATTCAATCATTGAAGATTATCCAAAATCAAAAGCTGCCAAGGAAGCACAAACTGTTTTAAAAGGTATTAAATAATGAAAAGGTTTCTATTATTATTTTTTATTCTACTTCCGGTTTTTTTATTTGCTCGGGAAAGTGATGTATATATAGGGCTTTCAACAAAATACAATCCTAATGATTTACCGAAAATCGGCCTTGCAGCAAATAATCCAAGCGACATAACCCCTGAAGAAGAAAAGGTTTACAGCAATCTCTTTGCTGATGTTTTAAGAAGTGATTTATACCGCTCCCGTTACTTTAATATTGAAGATACCGACTCTGCACAAATTTCTTCGCTCGGACCACAACTCGCAAACATGGAAAAGCGAAATATTTTATATTATGTTTTCTTTGATTTTTCCGCTACAGATACACAGGATGTATGGCAGATAAAAGCTTTCATGTATGATACTGCTTCTAAAAAAGGTTTACTTGCAAAAAGTTTTAAAGTACCTACAAAAAGTATCAGAAAAAGTGCCCATATATTTGCTGATCAAATTATAAAGTTATTAACAGGAAAACGTGGCCTTTCCACCACAAAAATTGCTTTTGCAAATGACAATACAGGCAGAAAAGAAATTTATATTGTTGATTATGACGGATATAATTTGGTAAAACTTACAAATGATAAGTCGATTTCCTTGCTTCCGCGTTGGGCAGATCACGGTACAAAACTTTATTACACTACTTACCGTAACAGAAATCCGCAAATCTATGTGCTTGACTTAAAAGAAAGTACAAATTCCCCGGTTATGCAGGAAAAGGGGTTAAACTTAATCGGTGGTGTTTCCCCCGACAGTAAAAAACTTGTTATGACATTATCAAGGGGCCAAAACCCGAGCATTTATTTAAAAGAACTTTCAAGCGGCCGCACCTTGGAACTGACAGAAAAGTACAGCGTTGACGGTTCCCCCTCCTTCTCACCGGATGGAAAATTTGTGACATTTGTTTCAAATCGTGCAGGTAACCCACAAATTTATATTATGAATCTTGAAACTAAACAAACACGTCGTTTAACAAAATTTAACTGGACGGACTCCCCACAATGGTCCCCTAACGGAGATTGGATTGCTTTTGCCGGCCGCCAAGCGCAAAACCATCCGATAGATATATTCCTTGTAGATATTACCGGTGGGCAAATAAGGCAACTTACTGCCGATAGCGGTTCTAATGAAGACCCTTGGTGGTCCCCCGATGGGCGATTTATTGCATTTACCACAAACCGTGCCGGTAAACGCCAGATTTATGTTATGGATGCTGACGGGAGCGCTCAGCATTTAATTGCAAATATTAAAGGCAATTCTTTTACCCCAAGCTGGAGCGATTAACCTTACCCCCATGTACAAACCTATAATTTTATTAACAATTTCAAATATTTTTATGACTTTTGCGTGGTATGGCCACTTACGCTTTAAGGATAAAGCTATGTGGGTTATTGTATTAGCAAGTTGGTTAATAGCATTTCTAGAATATTGTTTTTTAGTACCGGCAAACCGTATAGGGCATGCTTATTATAGCGCACCGCAACTTAAAGGCATGCAGGAAATTATTACACTTATTGTCTTTGCGGTATTCAGTATAACTTATCTTAAAGAGGACTTACGTTGGAATCATTATGCAGGTTTCGCATTAATTATTTGTGCGGCCCTTTTGATTTTTAAGAAGTAGAATTATTTCTTATTTTCTTTCTTTTTCATTTTATTAAATTTATACTCATCTTGTTTTTGTAGTATTTTATTCCTAAGGTCTTTATTAGCTTTAACTATTAATGCGATAAATAAAATTAGAATTGGAATAAAAATTAATATTATTATTCCGCTTTTATTCGGATAGTACCTTGTTAAAATGTCGAATAGTCCACCCATAAATATTCTCCTTAACTAAATAGATCGTACAAATTTAAATTTATTTCCGCGGATGTTTCGTTGTATAAAAGGTAAAAAAGTTTATATAAGCAAATAAAATAATCGCACAAATTATCATTAAATAACGACTGAAGGTAACAAAATCAAGCAAATTTAAAACCGCATTTGTGATAATAATCAAAATTATACTGCCAAAACTTTTTTGTAAAATTTTAACATAACCATTTTTTAAAACAATATTTCCGTATTTAACCCCAAGCGGAAAACCAAAAGCCCCACCAAGGGCAATAAGTGCACCCAAAAATAGAATGTTTGTGTGAAAATTGCCACCGGAAAACAAATAAAACATAGATCCGCTTATGGTTGCTACCAAAAGCAAAAAGCGTACAGCCGGTGTGGCATGTTTCTCTGCAATTTTAAAACCGTTTATTATTATCGGCCTAAAAATCAGAGCACCGCTAATGCCCAGCACAGAACTTATAACGCCTACGAACATACCACAAAAAAGTGCAATTATACTTTGCTTTTTTGAAATATTAGGTTCTTCATTTTGGTTTTGTGTGGTTTTACCGAATAAACTTTTTAGCCCAATAAATAACATAACAAAAACAAAAAGACAGAGCAAAGCTTTAGAGCCGAATTTATTATACAAATAAGCATTTATTAAGCGCCCGCTGAAAGCGGTTAAAATAACACCTCCTGCCATAGGTAAAGCCAAAGAACGCATAACGGAAAATTTGTTCCAAGAAGTTTTGGGCATTTCTTTCAGTACGGTAGGCGCCGTGGAAAATACCATTTGAAGTAATGCAGCTCCAACAGCTTCTAAGGGCTGGAAACCGAAAATGAGCATCGTGGGCACTATCAACCACCCGCAGCCGACACTCCAAAAACCGCCGCAAAACATACCGATAAAACCAATTAGCGGAAAAATTAAATAAGCGTACCACGTCATAAGTATATTTTACTAATTTATTAAATTAAAAGCCATCATATAAACTCTATATGAGGGCAAAAATTAAAGAAAACAAAATTTATTTGGTTTCTTCTTTTGTTTCTTGTGGTTTTAAGGTGGGGAATAAAATTATTTCCCTGATAGAATCTTGCGCGGTAAGCATCATGCAAATTCTGTCAATACCTATACCCATACCGCCCGTCGGCGGCATGCCGGATTCCATTGCGATAATATAGTCCATATCAACAATGTCGGCATCTTCGTTTTTGGAATCTTTTGCTTTTTCAGCTGCCTGGTCTTTAAGACGCTGATATTGGTCGGCAGGATCATTAATCTCTGAATAAGCATTTGCAATTTCCTGACCGCCGGCAACAAAGGCCTCAAAGCGTTCAACAATGGCAGGGTCGCCCGGTTTATTCTTTGAAAAGGGGCTGACTGCCGTCGGGTAATCCATAATAAAAACAGGGTCTGAATATTTTGAAACAATCTTTTCATCAAACACTGCATCAAAGATTTTATTTGCGGCTTCGCTTTCGTCAAACTTAACACCGGCTTTTTTAGCTAGGGCAACAAGTTCCGGTTTTTTAAAGTGGCGGCCATCCAAAATATTGTGTATATCTTCTCCGAAAGTTTCTTTCCAAACTTCAGGCAAATAAATGCGTTTAAAAGGCGGCACTAAATTAACTTCATGTCCGCGATAACTAACTTTTGTTACACCGATTGCTTTTGCGGCATTACCGATAAGTTCATCAAACAAATCTGCCATCGTGTTAACATTACCGTAGGCTTGGTAAAGTTCCATCATGGTAAATTCCGGGTTATGGGTTGTGTCAATACCTTCGTTGCGGAACATTTTGCCGATTTCGTAAATTTTATCAAGCCCGCCGATAACAAGACGTTTGTGATAAAGTTCCAAAGCAATACGCATATACAAAGGAATTTTCAAAGCATTGTGATAAGTTTGGAAAGGCTTTGCAATTGCACCGCCGGCACTTGCGGTCAAGGTTGGTGTTTCAACTTCCAAATAACCTTTGCCGTCTAAAGTTTTGCGGATTGAAGAAATAATTTTTGCCCTTTTAACAAAAATTTCTTTAACGTCTTCATTTGAAATTAAATCAAGGTGGCGGTTCCTAAAGCGGATTTCCGTATCTTGTAAACCATGAAATTTTTCCGGCATAGGGCGGACTGCTTTGGAAATTAAATCGACGCTTGTTGCTTTAATTGTCTTTTCGCCCGTCTTAGTTATAAACAAATGGCCTTTAACTAAAACGAAATCGCCGACGGCAATATGTTTTTTGAAAAATGTATAAGGTTCATCACCGAGTGAATCTTTTTGCACGTAAATTTGCATTTTTGCAGTAACATCTTTAATATGCGCAAATGCCGCTTTACCCATAGAGCGGAGCTGCACCAAACGCCCGGCAACTGCAACTTCGGTATTTTCCGGGAGTTCTTTTGCCTCAGCACAAGTTTGTTTAGGATCAACATGCGCAGGGTATGGGTTAAAACCGCTTTCTTTTAAGGCGGCAATTTCTTCCCTTTTATGTTTTATAATTTCATCAAGCGGGGAAAGTTTTTGATTATTTTCCATTTTATTTATGCTCCAAGAGTAAGGTTATAGTTGTCATTTCCGTAACGACAGCCGGGCCAAAATATTGAATAGGGCCGGGGAAAGTGTAGCGGTCATTTTTTGCCCAATCTTCACGGTTCTTTTGTAAGAACTTAAAAGGTTTACCGTTAAGTTCCACAAGTGCTTTGCGGATAACCGGTTTATCTTTACCTTTGCGTTTTTCGACGTTCATCATCATTGTTAAAGGGATACCGCCGCAAACCCAAGCATCTGCTTTTTTGGTTAAGTTTCTGACGGATGATAAATATCCGCTGCAATCATTAAGAGCTAAAACTGCGGCATTATAACCTAAGGCATAAGTGTAAGTTGCGTCAAAAGTTGACGGAATACCGCAGCGCCCTTCATAACCGAAAAAGTGTGTAATGGTTGAAAATTTACCATTGTATTTGCCGGCTTTTTTGAGTTCTTTTAATTTGGTTTTAAGCATTTCAATTAAAAGTTTTTCCGTCTCAATTAAAGAAACTTGCACATTACCGTGCGGATCGCGGTCAAGCATAAGTTGGTTTGCAATACCTTCGGGTAAAGATTCCATTAAAGTTGCTAAATTTTTAGGGAGTTTTGAAATAACAAAGGCTTTCTTTTCTTTAAGCGTGTTAAGTTTTGAAAGGGCTGCTTCATTATCTGCAAGTAAATCGTTTAAGGCGGAAATTAAGGCCTTCATTTCCGGAATAAATTCAATTAAACCTTCCGGAACCAAAACAACACCGAAGTTTTTGCCTGCTTTTGAGCGGTCAACAATAACTTTAGCGATATCATTAACGATTTGCCCTAAAGTTTTCTTTTTAGCTAAAACTTCTTCACCGACTAAAGTGATATTCGGGTGAGTTTTTAAAGCAACTTCCAAAGTGATATGGGAAGCACTGCGTCCCATTAAACGTACAAAGTGCCAATATTTGCGAGCGGAGTTTACATCGCGGCAAATATTGCCGACGAGTTCCGCATAAATTTTAGTTGCCGTATCAAAACCGAAAGAGGTTTCAATTTGCGCGTTTTTCAAATCGCCGTCAATAGTTTTAGGTACGCCGATAACATTAACTTTAACTCCGCTTTGTTTGAAATATTCGGCAAGTACTGCGGCATTGGTATTTGAATCATCACCGCCGATAATTACAAGCGCATTAAATTTATTCTTCAAAATATTTTCCTTTGCGGTTTTAAGTTGCTCCGGTGTCTCGATTTTTGTACGGCCGGATTGGATTAAATCAAAACCGCCTGTGTTTCTGTAATCGGCCATAAGTTTGGGGGTAATTTCAATAAGTTTATTTTCAAGTATACCGCTTGGGCCACCTAAGAAACCATATAATTTATTTTTGGTATTTGCTTTTTTAAGGCCGTCTAAAATACCGGCAATAACATTGTGTCCGCCGGGTGCTTGGCCACCTGATAAAACAACTGCCATTTTGATAACTTTTTTGCCTACTTCGGCATTTTTGCCTTTAGTAAAAGTGATTTCCGGCATACCGTAAGTGTTAGGAAACATAGCTTTAATTTTTGCTTGGTCTGCAACGCTTCTTGTCGGTTTACCGATTTTGGTTTTTATTGCCGCTGCACCGTTTTTGAGAACGGATGGCAAGGTCGGTTTAAATTTGATTCTTTCCGCTTGAAGGGGTGAATGATTCATAATACAATTTCTCCTATACTGACGTATATTTATATTATATAAAATTAGGAGGATGTCTGTTAAATGATAAAACCCCGTTTTTACACGGGGTTTTACTTTAAATAAAAATCAAAAACAAATTATTTCTTTTTACCGGTCGGAACAGGGGTGCCTGTGCCGAGGTAAATTTCTTTTAATTTATCTTCAATTTGCTGGGCGACTTCCGGATTGTCTTTCAAATATTGGCGGGCATTTTCTGCACCTTGGCCTAACTTTTCACCGTTATAAATAAACCAAGTGCCGCTCTTTTCAACAACTTTACTATCAACACCCATTGAAATTAAGCAAGATTCTCGGGAAATACCTTCGCCGTGAAGCATGGTAAATTCTGCTTGCCTGTACGGTGGCGCGACTTTGTTTTTAACAACTTTTGCGCGCACACGTGTGCCGATAACTTGTTCGCCTTGCTTAATGTTTTCAATTTTCCTTACATCAATTCTGACTGAAGAATAAAATTTTAAAGCAAGACCGCCGGGGGTAGTTTCAGGGTTACCGAACATAATACCGATCTTTTGGCGGAGTTGGTTAATAAAAATAATGCTTGTTTTTGTTTTGTTTAAAAGGCTTGTTAATTTGCGAAGTGCTTGGGACATTAAACGCGCTTGTAAACCGACATGTGCATCTCCCATTTCTCCTTCTATTTCCGCTTGCGGAACAAGAGCAGCGACGGAGTCAACAATAATCAAATCCACTGCACCGGAAGAAACTAATTTTTCGGCAATTTCTAAGGCTTGTTCGCCACTGTCCGGCTGGGAAATTAAAAGTTCGTCTGTATTAACACCGATTTTGCTTGCGTAAACAGGGTCCAAAGCGTGTTCCGCATCAATAAAGGCAACTATACCACCGTTCTTTTGTGCTTGTGCGGCAATATGTAAACTCAAAGTTGTTTTACCACCGGCTTCAGGACCGTAAATTTCAATAACGCGGCCGCGCGGAATACCACCGATACCGAGTGCCAAATCTAATGAAAGCGCACCTGTTGGGATACACTCCACTTTTTTAACAACATTATCACCAAGTTTTGAAATGGCGGTTTTACCAAAGGACTTTTCAATCTGGCTGATTGCAAGTTCCAATGCTTTTGCTTTATCTAAAGCGGCCTGTTTTTCTTTTTCTGCCATATAATCTCCTATTTCTTATGGGGCTTTTGGGCCTTAAAGGTTAATTTTTGTTTTGTTTCATCAAAGTCAACTGAAATTGTTGTGCCTTGAGGATATTGGCCAACTAAAATAAATTCGGCTAACGGGTCCTCAAGTTCACGCTGTAAAGTGCGGAGCAAGGGACGCGCGCCGTATTTCGGTTCATATCCGTTTTTGGCTAAAAATGTTTTTGCTTCTTTAGTATACTTTATTTTCAAATCTTGCGCTACAAGTTTTTTAGAAATATTTTCAAGATTTAAATCTAAAATACTTAAAACATTTTCTTCTGTTAAAGAGTGGAAAACTATAATTTCATCAAGCCTGTTAATAAATTCCGGGTTGAAGGTTTTGCGCACTTGTTCCATGACATTGGTTTTCATGTCAGTATATTCAGCTTGCTCGTTTTGTTCGGCGGAAAAACCGAGATGAGAGCCTTTATTTGTAATTTCCCTTGCGCCAATATTTGAGGTCATAATAATAATTGTATTTTTGAAATTTACTTTATGGCCCAAATTATCAGTTAATTGGCCTTCATCTAAAACCTGGAGCAAAATATTATAAATATCCGGGTGTGCTTTTTCAAATTCGTCCAAAACAACAACGCTGTAAGGGCGGCGGCGCACAGCCTCTGTTAACTGACCGCCTTCTTCATACCCAACATAACCCGGGGGAGCACCAATAAGGCGAGAAACAGTAAACTTTTCCATATACTCAGACATATCAAGGCGGATCATAGCCTCTTCATCCCCGAATAAAAACGTTGCAAGTGTTTTTGCAAGTTCGGTTTTACCTACACCGGTTGGCCCTAAAAATAAGAAACCACCGATTGGCCTGTTTGGATTTGAAAGACCTGTTCTTGAACGCCTTAAGGCCTTGGCAATAACTTTTACTGCTTCCTCTTGACCGATAATGCGTTTGTGTAAATATTCTTCAGCTTTCAAAATCTTTTCCGTTTCGCTTTGCGTTAAACGCGTGACAGGAATGCCCGTCCATTTTGAAGCAACAAGTGCGATGTCTTCTTCGGTAACTTTGATATTTTTTTTGCCTTGTTTATTTTGCCATGCGGTTTTTAAAGCATCTAATTCTTCTTTTAATTTATGCTCTTTTTCCTTTAACGCAGAGGCTTCTGTATACTTTTCTTTTTTAAGCAATTCTTCTTTTTCTTCAATTAATGTTTTTAATTTTTGTTCTTTATCCTTAATCTCCGGCGGAAGGAGTGAGTTCTTTAAACGTGCGCGGGAACCTGCCTCATCAAGCAAGTCAATAGCTTTGTCAGGCATAGCGCGGTCCGTAATATAGCGGTCTGCAATACGTGCAGCTGCTTCAACTGCTTCGTCGGTAAATTGTACTTTATGGTGTTCTTCATAATTTTTGCGGATACCTTTTAAAATTTCTATTGTTTGTGCAATTGTGCTTTGTTCCGTAGTAATCGGTTGAAAGCGACGCTCCAAAGCAGGATCCGTCTCTACATATTTGCGGTACTCGTCAAAAGTTGTTGCCCCAATACATTGAATTTCCCCACGTGCTAAGGCCGGTTTCAACATATTAGATGCATCTGTTGAACCCTCTGCTGCACCTGCACCGACAATTAAGTGAAATTCATCAATAAATAAAATTATATCCCTTGCTTGTTCAAGTTCTTTAATAATATCTTTAACTCTTTGTTCAAATTCACCACGGTATTTTGTGCCGGCCACCAAAGAACCGATATCTAAACTTACGAGGCGTTTATTATGCAAAACATCTGCAATATCCCCAGAAGCCATTTTTTGCGCAAGGCCTTCAACTATCGCGGTTTTACCAACACCGGCTTCACCAATTAAAATAGGGTTGTTTTTAGTGCGGCGCGCAAGTATTTGGGTTATTCTTTCAATTTCATCTTCGCGGCCAATAACAGGGTCAAGTTTACCTTCTTTGGCAAGCAGAGTTAAATCCCTTGAGTGCTCATCTAAAACAGGTGTTTTTGATTTTGGTTTTGTAGCAACTTCTGCAGCCATAACCACTACTCCTTGTTGCGGAAAAACTCCTCCGCCAAGAGCTTGCTCTTCTTGTATTTTTTTTGTTATTTGCCTAAGCGCTAAAGTCCTTATAAGATCTTGCGGAATTTTTAAATTTTCTAAAATTTTTGCGGCAAGACCTTCTTGTTCCAATGTTAAGGAAAGAAGCAAATGTTCTGTTTCAACTGTCTGGCTGGAAGTTTGCAAAGCTTCTTCAAAAGAACGCTCTAAAATATTTTTTGCACGTGGCGTAAAAGGTATAGGCCCGGAAGTTAACAAATTATCACCAAGGCCGACAAGCTTTTCTATTTCTCTTTTAATTTTTGTTGGTGTAATATTTGCTTCTTTTAAAATTTGGGAACACATTTCCCCTTTACAAGAGGCCATTGCCAGAAGTAAATGTTCCGTACCAACATAATCATGGTGAAAATTTCTTGCCTCTTCCTGTGCTTCTAAAACTACTTTTTGTGAACCTGCGCTGAATCTTAATGCCATAATTTAACCTCTTAAAAGAATTATACTACTTTTTGCTTTCGCGTTTTGATTTTATAAATTCATAAACTGCCGGCAAGACGGAAATAATTATTATTGCCACTATTATATAGTGGAAATGTTTTTTAACAATTTCCGTAGAACCGAAATAATAACCGCCTAAACAAAATGTACAAACCCATAAAACCGCACCGGTAATATTATACAAAGCGAAATGAAAATAAGACATTCTACCTATACCTGCAACAAAAGGAGCAAAGGTACGAATTATTGGGATAAACCTTGCTAAAATAATTGTTTTACCGCCGTACTTTTCATAAAATTCATGTGCGGCAAGCAAATGTTTTTTATTTAAAAGTTTGCCCGTATCTTGCGTAAAGACTTTGGGGCCGATAAATTTTCCGATACTGTAATTTGCAGCGTCCCCCAAAACAGCAGCTAAAACCAATAACACAAGTATAAAATGAATATCTATCACACTGCCTTCCACACTTGCCAAAGCACCGACGGCAAAAATTAAGCTGTCCCCCGGCAAAAAGGGTGTAACAACAAGGCCCGTTTCACAAAAAATAACTGCAAATAAAACGATATAAAGCCAAGGGCCGAGCGTGGCTGCCAAGATATTTAAATGCACATCAAGATGTAAAAAAATATCGACTATTTGTGTAATAAATTCCACTATTTTTTAACCTCTTCAATACGTGGGAAAAGCGGTGCATATTTTTGAATTTCACCAGCCGCTAAACGTTTGCTGATTTCTGCGGAAGTGTTCGGCATAAATGGTGCAATCCAAGCAGCAACATAACGCAAAGCAAAAATAAGTTCAAGCAAAATATTTTTTGCTTTTTCCAAATCTGTTTTAGCAAGCGCCCAAGGTTTTGTTTCATCGATATAGCGGTTCATTTTACCGATTAAACCCCAAGCTAAATCAAGCGCTTTATCAAAAGCAAGTTCTTCCATTTGCTTATCATATTCGGCATTAATTCTTTGCGCTTCTTTTAGTAAGGTGCTTTCGCTTTCAAAAGTTTCCGGAATTGTACCGATATTTTTTGCCGCCATATTTAAAACGCGGGAAAGCAAATTGCCAAGGTCATTTGCTAAATCGGAATTAAAACGTTTTTTAAATTGTTCAATACTGAAATCACCATCGCCGCCGAAAGGAACTTCGCGGAAGATAAAATATCTTAAAGGCTCAACGCCGTATTTGGCGGTAATATCGCGCGGATCAATAAAGTTACCAAGGGATTTTGACATCTTTTCCCCCTCAACAGTCCACCAACCGTGTGCAAAAACTTTTTTAGGTAAAGGCAAACCAAGTGCCATTAAAACAGCAGGCCAAATAACCGCGTGGAAGCGGAAAATTTCTTTACCGATTAAGTGAATATCAGCCGGCCAATAATTATCCATATCATGCGGATAATTTTCATAACCCGGTATACCGAGTTTTTTACCGTAACCGATAGCGGAAATATAGTTTATCAAAGCATCAAACCAAACATAAATTGTGTGGTTTGGCGCACTTGGAACTGTTACGCCCCATTTAACTTTTGTGCGGGAAACTGATAAATCTTTAAGCCCGCCTTTGACGAAATTTACAATTTCAGCTGCCCTAAATTTGGGGCTTAAAAAGTCCGGGTTATCTTGATAGAATTTAAGCAATTTATCTTGATAAGCGGAGAGTTTAAAAAAGTAAGTTTCTTCGGAAATTACTTGAGGTTCTTTTTTATGTATCGGGCATTTACCGTCAACAAGTTCGCTTTCATCAAGGTATGCTTCACAAGACATACAATATTTACCTGTATAAGAACCTTTGTAAATATCGCCGGTTTTTAAAAGCTTTTCAAAAATTGCTTGAACAACTGCCTCATGGCGCGGTTCGGTGGTACGGATAATGTCGTCGTATTTAATATCTAAATCTGTCCACATTTCTTTAAATTTTGCAAACATATTATCTGTCCATTGTTGCGGTGTAACACCTGCATTTGTGGCGGACTTTTCAATATTTGCACCGTGTTCATCAGTACCGGTTAAAAAGTAAGATTCTTCACCTTTTTGTTTTTTGTAGCGGTTAATAATATCGGCAGCCAAAGTTGTGTAAGCGTGGCCGATATGCGGAACTGAATTTAAATAATAAATCGGGGTTGTAACATAAAACTTTTTCATAAAATCTCCTGGATATTAATGTTTGAAATTTGTGCTTTAACAAGCGCAGTCTCCGCAACCATTTGCGGGGCGACATTTTGTTTAAGCGCTTTTTTGTAAAAAACAAAATCTTGTATAAGTTTAGCTAATTTATTTTTAGTTTTTTCGTCGGCTGCTTCAAGCCAATTTTGATGTATTTTTTGTGAAAGCATATCCAAAATTATATTTACTTTCGGGCGTGCTTGCGCTAAAGTTCTGGGTAAATTAAAAGCTACTTGCGTCGCGAAACTTGCGTCGCGTGAAAGCGGTGAAAAATCTTCAAGCAAGCTTGCAATTAAAAGAGCGTTTTCCGTAGAGCCTTCTGCGAACTGTGCTGCTTTTTGTGCCAAGTCACTTTCAATATAATTATCTTGCAAAATCTCCGTAATAATTTGTGTGCTAAGAGGTGCAAAAGATATGCTTTGGCAACGGGATTTAATTGTTGAAAGCATAGTTTCGCGCTTTGAAGAAATTAAAATCCAAACAGTATTTCGCGGTGGCTCCTCAATAAATTTAAGTAAAGCATTTGCGGCGGCAGGTACTAACTTTTCCGCCTTATCAATTATAAAGACTTTCCATTTTGCCGCAACTGCTTTTTGTTGTGAGGCAGTTGTTAAAGAACGAACAGTTTCAATTTTGACATTTTGTTGGTCGTCAACTTCCTCTTTTAAAAGGGCGGCTTGGTAAGCATAGTCCGCAAAAATAATATCGGGGTGCGTGTGCATTTCAATTTGTTTGCAACTTTGGCACATTTGGCAAGGCTCGAAATTATCTTCCAATTTTTGGCAGTTTAAAGCTTGTGCAAAAGCCATAGCAACTTTTGCTTTACCGACACCGGCAGGGCCATAAAAAATCATAGCAGGCGGAACTTTACCTGTTTTGATAAAATTTTTTAAGTTATTTATAGCAAAATCTTGCCCTTTTATTTGCGCGAAGTTCATATAATGTTATGCTTTTTTATTTCCTTTAAAACTGTTTCCTGTACGGCTTTAATATCATTGTCCGCGTCGATTATGACTGTATTTTCTTGCTTGGCGGCAATCTCCCTATAACCTTGACGCATTTTATGGCGGAAGGCTTCGTCTTCACGCTCTAAACGGTCGGAAAATAAATATTCGCCGCGTTCTTTAAAATGTTTATCGGACATTAAAAAAACTAAAGTTAAATCAGGCGTTAAACCTTGTGTTGCGATATTGTTTAAACGGTCAATAATCTCCATATCTATCCCGCGAGCATAGCCTTGATAAGCGCAAGTGGACATTGTGTAGCGTTCACAAATAACGATTTTGCCTTCTTTTAAGGCAGGTAAAACTTTTTGCTCGGTATGTTGTGCGCGGGAGGCTTCATACAAAAGAAGTTCCGTCATCGGGGCAACCACATTATCGGGGTTAAGCAAAATTTCGCGAATATCTTCCGCTACTTTATTGCCGCCGGGTTCACGTGTAATAACAACTTCTTTACCGAGTTCCGCAAAATACTTTTCAAGCATATTTGCTTGCGTACTTTTACCGCATCTGTCCGGGCCTTCAAAAACTATAAATTTTCCTGTATAAGAAGGTTTTGTATATGCTTGGGGCATAATAACTCCTGTATACATAAATTTTAGCAATTTTTAACTTATCTTTGTTTATTTATTTTACGATTAAATTTTTTGTTATAATATAATGGTAGTAAGAAGTACAATTTGATTATTTTATGGGAGCATATTTAACGGATATGCTGCGCAAATAGCAATATTTGCACACACGAAACCACGAAATAATTATCTGCTTTTACCTATTTTTTAAAAATAGGTAGGCGGATGGTTATTCAAGGTTATTCGTGTGGCTTTGTTAACTGTTCGCCTTTTTTAACGAATTTTAATAAGCCACCGAATACCTGTTTTTGTTTGCTCCCGTAAAAAGGAGTAAAAATGATAAAAAACAAAAATTATAAGAAAGGTTTTACTTTACTTGAGTTATTAGTAGTAGTTTTGATTATAGGTATACTTGCTGCAATTGCCTTGCCGCAATATAAATTAGCTTTATTAAAAAGTGAGTATTTAAAATTAAAAACATATGCTGAAACGCTTCATAGCAGTATACAAAGGTATTATTTAACAAATAACGTTTGGCCGACAAAACTTGCCGATTTGGATATGGAATTACCCGGAGAAATACCAACATCTAGACCTAGAGAAGTTTTCATCCCAACTTTTAGAAATCCTAATATTACTTGCTTCATTTGGTATGATGGCAATGGAAAAAACGGTTATTTGGGTTGTGATTTCACTAAATTTGGAGCAAAAATGCGATATGCCCATAATTTTCAAAAGAATACAAAAAGATATTGCTACTCCAACAATAGTAATGAAAATAGTGCTCATGTAAAATTATGCCAATTGGAAACAGGTAAACAAACTCCTTCAGGTAGTTACTATTACTACTAAACACAAAACCCCCATGTTGAAAAACACGGGGGTCTAAAACAATTACTTGTTTAGTTTATTTTGTTGCTTTTTTTGCTGCAGTTTTGGTTGCTGCTTTCTTTGGGGCTGCTTTTACAGCGGCCTTGGTAGCAGTTTCTTTTTTTACTGCAGGTTTAGCGGCTTGTTTGGCTTCAACGGGATAGACGGAAACTTGTTGTTTACCGCGTTTTGCCCATTCAAAAGTAACAATGCCGGATTTGCGTGCAAATAAACTGTCGTCGCTGGCGCGGGAAACATTGACGCCCGGTAAAATGCGGGTGCCGCGTTGTTTCAAGATAATTTCCCCAGCATTAACAAATTGGGAGCCATATCTTTTAACGCCTAAACGTTGACCGTGAGAGTCCCTTCCGTTTGAGGAGGAACCTTGTGCTTTTGTATGTGCCATAAATTAACCTCCTGTTATTAGAGAGAAATCTCTTTTATTTTAATTTCAGTAAGATCTTGCCTATGCCCTTTGGTTCTTTCATAACCTTTTTTAGGGCGTTTTTTGAAGATAAGAATCTTAGGACCGCGTAAGTGTCTTACAACTTCCGCGGTGACCTTAGCAGTTTTACCTGCCTTGGCATCTGATGAGGTACTTGTTTCCTCAGCAGCCCATAAAACTTTGAGTTCTACGGTTTTGCCTGCTTCGGTTTCAAGCTTTTCAACCTTCAGATTTTGGCCTGGGGTTACCCAGTACTGTTTTCCACCAGTTTCTATGATTGCGTACATAATATTTTTGTTCTAAAAAAGCGAAAATTAACCCGCCCATCTTAGTAATTTTAAGAGGGCAAGAACTTTTTTAGGGAATTTCTTCCAAATATATTATAGCATATTTTGGCGCATTTTATTTGCTAAAATATCTATATGAGTAATAACTATAAAATAACTATCGCTTCAAGCGCAGGCTTTTGCCCCGGTGTCAAAAACGCTATTGAGCGTGTATTGCAACTTTCCGAAAAAGGCAAAAAGCCGGTTTATACCGTTGGGCCTTTAATACACAATAAGCAAGTAACGCAAATGCTTGAAAAGAAAGATATTTTTACAATAAATAATTTAAACGAGGCAACCGATAAAAACGGTGTTTTAGTTATACGCGCACACGGAATAACACCCGAATTCCAAAAACAAGTTTTTGATATGGGCCTTGAAGTTGTGGACTGCACTTGCCCGCTGGTTAAGCGCGCACATACTATAATAGATGAATTTGCAAAGAAAGGTTATTATACGGTTATTATCGGCGATGCGGAACATGCGGAAGTTGTTGGCCTGCTTGGTTATACGCAAGGCCGCGGTATTGTTGTAGCAGACGCAGAAGAAGCAAAAAAGTTACCTTCTTATGATAAAGTAAATGTTGTTGCACAAACAACACAAAAAGAACAAACATTTTTTGAAGCGGCGGAAATTATTAAACAAAAATCAAAAATTTGCCAAGTATCAAATACAATTTGCAACCCTACAAAACAAAGGCAAAAAGAAACTTTGGAACTTGCAAAAAATGCGGACCTTGTTATAGTCGTCGGCGGTAAACATAGTGCAAACACAGCGCGCCTTGCAAAACTCTGCGGTGAACTTTGCAAAAAAGTTTCGCACGTTGAAACTGCAGAAGAAGTGCAAAAAGAAATTTTAGAAGATGCAAAAAATATTTTAATTACCGCAGGTGCTTCAACACCTGATTGGATTATTCAGGAAGTAGCCAAAAAGGTAGAAATCATTAAGGGGGAAAAATGAGCGATATTAAAAGAATAGGTGTTCTTACCGCCGGCGGGGACTGCCCCGGTTTAAATGCAGTTGTGCGCGCCGTAACAAAATATGCTTTACTGAAAAACATTGAAGTTTACGGTTTTAAAAATGGTTTTGACGGGCTTGTCAGAAATGATTTTGTTGTGCTTGATAACAACACAGTTTCCGGCATTTTAACACGTGGCGGAACGATACTTGGAACAAGCAATATTGCAAACCCTTTCCGTTATACTTTAGCACCGCACGGTACGCCGGAAAACCCAAAAGATGTATCACACCTCGTTTTAGAAAATATAGAAAAAAATAAAATTGATGCTTTGGTTACTATCGGCGGGGACGGGACTTTATCAATGTCAAAACAATTTATTGATAAAGGTGTAAAAATCGTCGGTGTGCCGAAAACTATTGATAATGATTTATCCGCTACCGACTATACTTTTGGTTTTGACAGTGCTTTAGCTATTGCTACGGATGCGGTGGACCGTTTGCATTCAACTGCGGAATCACATCACCGCGTTATGATTATTGAAACTATGGGCCGTTATGCCGGATGGATTGCTTTGCGTTCTTGCATAGCAGGCGGCGGTGATATTTGTTTGTTGCCGGAAATTCCTTATAATGATGATATTATCGTTGATGCAATTTTAAACCGACAAAGACAAGGTAAAACTTTCAGCATCATTGTTGTTGCCGAAGGTGCAAAAAACGAGAAGGGCGAAATGGCTGTTCAAAAAACCGTTGCAGGCTCAACAGATCCTATACGCCTTGGCGGCATAGCACAAAAAATTGCCGATATGATTGAAAGTAAAATTAAAACAGAGTGCCGCGTGGTCGTCCTTGGTCATTTGCAACGCGGCGGAACACCGACCGCTTTTGACAGATGGCTTTCCACCCGTTTTGGAAGTGCCGCAGTTGACCTTATTTTGAAAGGCAAAACAGGTTATATGGTTGCTTTAAGAGGAACTGAAATTGTTGCTGTTCCTATCGCCGAAGCGGTTGCGCATTTAAAACGCGTTGACCCTAAAGGGCAGGAAGTACGCGCAGCGGTAAGCGTCGGTACAAGCTTTGGTGCAAATTTAACTTTTGAGGATTAATATGATAAATAAACAAGAATTAATGTTCGGTATTCACCCGATTCGTGAAGCTTTAAAAAGCAAAAAACGCCATATCTTTGAACTTTATATCGTCAAAGATAAAGCAAAAAGCCGAATCGTTGATGAAGTCATTAAAATGGCAAAAGCGGCAAATGTCGTCATAAAAAGTGTTGAGGCAAAAGTTTTGGACAGCATGGTAAACGGGCAAAACCATCAAGGTTTAATTGCGCGCGCCGAGCCTTTAAAAACTTTGCGTTTAAGTGATGCAATTTATCAGGCACAAGGCAAAAAAGAACTTTGGCTCGCTTTAGATGAAGTTACCGATCCGCAAAATTTGGGAGCAATGCTCAGAAGTGCCGCATGTTTAGGGTTTTCCACAGTTTTACTTCCCAAACACAGAACTGTCGGCATAACACCGGCGGTGCATAAAGTCGCTTGCGGTGCTTTGGAAACTTTAAATATCGTTGAAGTTTCAAATTTAAATACTGCAATTTTAGATTTAAAAGACGAAGGCTTTTGGGTTTACGGTGCCGATATGGCCGGCAAAGATATTAAACATTTTTCCTATGCTTATCCGGCTTTATTAGTGATCGGCTCAGAAGGCACAGGGTTAAGAGAAAAGACAAAAGAACATTGTGACGATATAATTGCCATTAAGCAAAAAGGCGGTGTTAGCAGTTTAAATGCATCTGCATCAGCAGCAATTATAATGTATGATATAAGTTCAAAGTTGGGAGATTAATTTATGAAGGTTGTCGTCGGTATAAGCGGCGGGGTTGATTCCGCATTATCAGCATATTTACTTAAGGAACAAGGGCATGATGTCGTTGGTGCCATGATGCTTACTTGGGATAAATCTATGCCGATTCCCCCCATAACAGGCGGTTGCCTTGCCCCCGAAGAAGAAGATTTGGAAGCGGCTGAGTCCGTTGCAAAATCTGTTGGCATACCTTTAGTAACAGTAAATTTGGCAAAAGAATTTAGCGAAATTGTTTTGAAAAATTTTAAGCAGGAATATGCAAGCGGAAGAACGCCAAACCCATGTTTGATTTGCAATCAAAATTTAAAATTCGGTTTACTTATGCAAGGTGTAAAAAAGCAAGGTGTTGATTTTGATAAATTTGCAACAGGCCATTACTGCCGCATCAGTTACGACGATAATTTAAAACGCTTTCAACTTAAAACCGCAAGTGATATGAAAAAAGACCAAAGTTATTTTTTGTACCGTTTAAGCCAAGAGCAACTTTCAAAAATAATTTTCCCTTTAAGCGAATTACCGAAAACCGAAGTCAGAAAACTTGCGGAAAAATATAATTTGCCTGTTGCAAAAAGGCAAGACAGCCAAGATTTTTACGCCGGGGACTATAAAGATATTTTGCAATTTAAACCAAAACGCGGGGATATTGTTGATAAGACAGGCAAGGTTTTGGGCCATCACGAAGGTATTTGGAATTTTACTATCGGCAAACGCAAAGGCCTTGTTGGCGGCGGCACGAAAGAGCCTATTTATGTTATCGGGCTTGATTCCTGCCACAACCGCGTAATTGTGGGCGGTAAAAACGATTTATTTTCCAAAGAAATTATTGTTGAAAATATTAATTGGGTATCAATTCCGCCGACTGAAAACTTTAAAGCACAAGTTAAAATACGCGCGCAACATAAACCGGCTGAGGCGGAAATTATTGTTAAAGATAATACCGCAAAAGTTGTGTTTAAAGAACCGCAAATGGCAGTTACCCCCGGGCAAAGTGCTGTTTTTTACGACGGTGAAATTTTGCTTGCCGGCGGCGTAATAAAATAGATTAAAACAATTAACCCCCTGTGTTTTGGCACAGGGGTTTTTTGTTTCTCAGATTATTTTTACTTTTCGATTTTGGCTTCGTCTAACAAAACTGCCAAGTCATCAAGTTGTTGCTTGTCTACCACGTTCGGGCTTTCGGTTAAGGGGCAGAAAGCCGCAGTCGTTTTCGGGAAAGCAATAACTTCTTTAATTGATTCTTCCCCGCAAAGCAAAGCAACCAAGCGGTCAAAACCAAGACCGAAACCACCGTGCGGTGGTGCGCCGCATTCCAAAGCATTTAAAAGCATGCCAAAGCGGCGTGCGCTTTCTTCTTTGGAATATTTCATTAAGTTCAAAATCTTTTCTTGCAAGGCGCGGTTGTGGTTTCTGATTGAGCCGGAAGAAAGTTCCACACCGTTTAACACTAAGTCAAACTGTTGGGAATTAACTTTAAGCGGATCGCTGTCAAGCAAAGGTATATCTTCCGCTACCGGCGCAGTAAACGGGTTATGCGCGGCATCATAACGTTGTTCTTCTTCAATATATTCAAGTAAAGGAAAATTAAGAACAAACAAAGGCGCCCATTTTTTAGACGGTTTTAAGTTCAAAACTTTTATAAGTTCCTTTCTTAAAGCACCCATAAAAAGTGAGCAAGTGTGATCGGTATCACTGCCGATAAAAACTGTATCGTTTTCCGCAACTTTTAAAGTGTCTGCCAAAGTTTTAAGTTCGGTTTCATTAAAGAATTTTGCACTAGGGCCTTCAAATTTTCCTGCTTTATATTTAAGCCAAACAAGGCCTTTTGCACCGTTCTTTTTAACAAGGTCGGTTAATTTATCAATTGCACCGCGTGAAAGTGTTGCGGCGGAATTTTCCGCCTTAATTGCACGAATAACACCTTTGTTTGCAAGGATATCTGCAAAAACTTTAAAGCCTGTTCCGGCAAAAATTGCGGAAACATCTTCAATTAGCATACCAAAGCGCATATCGGGTTTATCAGAGCCGTATTTTAAAAGTGCTTCTTTATAAGGCATACGGATAAAAGGTGTTTCTATCTTTTCCCCGACGGTAGTAAAAACGCTGGACATTAAACCTTCAATAGTTTTGAAAATATCATCAAGTTCGGCAAAAGACATTTCCACGTCAATTTGCGTGTGTTCCGGTTGGCGGTCGGCACGCAAATCTTCGTCGCGGAAACAGCGCGCAATTTGGAAATATCTGTCAATGCCGCTTGCCATCAAAGTTTGTTTAAACATTTGCGGGCTTTGCGGAAGTGCGTAAAATTTGCCCTTGTGTACACGGGAAGGCACCAAATAATCGCGTGCGCCTTCGGGAGTAGAACGGGTTAAAATCGGGGTTTCAATTTCCAAAAAACCGTTTTCATCTAAGTAACGGCGCGCGATTTGTGCAACTCTGTGGCGCATTTTTAAATTGCGTATCATGCGCGCATTGCGTAAATCAAGATAGCGGTATTTTAGGCGGATATCTTCGGTAATATTTTTTTCCGTTTCAATATCAAAAGGGAGAGGAATTGAAGTATTTAAAACTTCAACAGTATCAACAATAATTTCAACTTCACCCGTCGGAATATTTTTATTTATATAACCTTCCTTTCTTGCCGCAACTGTGCCGGTTGCACAAATAACATATTCCTGACGCAATGTTTGGGCTGTTTCAAAAGCAGTTTTATTTGACGGATCAATAACAAGTTGTACAAAGCCCTCGCGGTCGCGAAGGTCAATAAACAAAACGCCGCCGTGATTCCTGTAACTATGCACCCATCCGCAAAGGGTTTGTTTTGTGCCGATCATGCTTGCATTGATAAGCCCGGCATAAGATGTTCTTTTCATATTATTTTTCCTCTTTTAAGGCAGTAAGTAAGGCGGGTAAAGCAATTTCTTTTTGCTCGCCCGAAGTTAAATTCTTTAATATTACTGTGTTTTTTGCTACTTCGTTTCCGCCGATAATTAAAGCAAAATTTGCATTGATTTTATTTGCTTGTTTCATTTGCGCTTTTAGGTTTTTATCAAATAAACCGCCTTCGGCGATTAAACCGTTTTCGCGTAAAGTTTGCAAGATATTAAAAGCATAATTGTTTGCGCTTTCTTCAACGGAAACTACAAAAATTGTTTTACTTTTTTGTTCTTCAAAACTGCTTGCAAGCGCAACGCGTTCCGCGCCCAAAGCCCAACCGACTGCAGGAACTTTCGGCCCGCCCATAGATGCAATTAAATCATCATACCTTCCGCCGGCGGCTAAAGCATTTTGCGCTCCTGCAATATCGGCCTGAAATTCAAAAACTGTTTTTGTATAATAATCAAGCCCGCGCACTAAACAAGGATCCATTTCAAAAGGAACTTTGCCATCTAAATATTTTTTTACTTCGTCAAAATGTTTTTGGCAATCAGGGCAAAGAATTTGGCGCGGAGCATTTTGCGTAAATTTAGGGCCGTCAATTTTACAATCCAAAACACGCAAGGGGTTAACTTCCAAACGTGTTTGGCACTTTTCGCAAAGCGAATCTTTTTGCGCGGTGAAAAATTTAATCAAATCTTCCCTAAATTTCGGGCGGCATTCTTTGCAGCCGATAGAATTTATTTTGACTTTATAATTTTTTACACCGAGTTTATCAAAAATCGCTTTAAGCATTAAAATAACTTCCGCATCTGCTGCAGGTGAGGCATTACCGATATATTCAAGCCCGATTTGCTCAAATTCGCGATATCTTCCGGCTTGGGGGCGCTCTGCCCTAAACATATTACCGATATAGAAAAATTTTTGCAAAGGGTTTGCCTGAAAATTATTTTCAATATAAGCACGCGCCACACCGGGGGTACCTTCGGGGCGCATTGCAACAAGGCGGCCGCCGCCGTCTTCAAAAGCATACATTTCTTTTTGAACAATATCGGTTGTTTGACCTGTTGCTTTAATAAAAATTTCTTTAAGTTCCAAAGTGGGCAAACGAAGCTCCTGTGCGCCGTAAAGTTTAAATACGGAGCGGGCCTCACTTTCCACTTTTGTTAATTTTTGGGCTTCACTTTCAAACAAATCTCTAAAGCCGCGGAGTAATTTTGCCATATAATATATTTTAGCATTTTATATTATACTATACAAAAACGCCCGCTTTTGGGCGGGCGTTTATTACAATTTTACTTCAAATAAACATATTATCTGTTTATATTATATACATCTACAATCATCCGTCAATCTACCGTTCCCAGGGATAGAGGGTTCATTAGGATTATTTGAACATCTTGTCCCAGGAGGGAAATAGCCTTCTTTTGGATACCCTTCATTATCCCAAACATAAGGAGAGTTGCCTGTAGTAATCTTACATGCACACCTACTCATTATCTCATATATTGAAGGGGATGGAACCTGTGCCTGCCCGCTAGGGCATTCTACAATCGGTTCACAAAAACAAGGATCCAATGCTATTTTACCTGGAGGACAGTTTATAGGACCCGCCCCTAGACATGCATTACCATAAGGACACTCCCCACAAACTGTTGCATAAACTTGAAATTGAATACCTCCGCATGTTCGTATCTGCGCTTCCTCATCACATTCACATGTACAATCTTCTGTTATGACATAATTTTCGACCCAGAAGCCGGTACTTTCCGAACATGGTGTTCCAACAGGGACGACACCGGATACAGTACTATCCGGACTGCCGTTTGCATTAAAAAGATAAGGAGGATTCGCACCGCCGTTAATCAAACAACCGCACTGGTCGTCTGAACCCGGAATTGGAACTTGTGGGGATTGGCATTCGTTGTTCGGTACGCATTGACAAAGGTCTGGATTAAAAGTTTCATTTTCACCGCAAGTAGTCCCTAAATCGCATACGCATTCACAACCTTGTAAAGTGTAATTAGGATTGATTGCCTTACATGTTTCTATTGTCTTATCACATTCGCATGCACAATTCCCGTTTTGATTATTTAAGGTATAACCGGGATCACAGCTGGTTAAACCGCATTCGCATTCACACTCTTCCTCATTCAAAACAAACGGGGAATTACATGTCTTAGTACAACCCGGATCCGGTTCACATTGACATTGTTCTGCATTAAAAATTTGATCTATATCGCAGAAATCTTCGGTTAAATTGCATGCACATTCACAATTTTGCAAGGTATAATTTCCAGAGCATGTTTCCTGAGTATTACCGTTAGCACAATCGCACCTGCAAAATTCTTCATTTAAAATATACGGGTCTTCACAAGTAGTATCACATCCTATATTCCCGGTACATATGTTATTGAAATTTTCTGAGTTTACGAAATTAGCTTTTGAGCAATCCGCCCCGGAACATACTATTTTTGAATTTCTTTTATAGTTTTTTGCTAACATGTAATCTTTAGAATTACTTTTTGCATAAATACAATAATCGTCTTGCCCTACACTACCTACAAAGTAACTGTAATTGGTAGTAACTACTCTGTTTCCTGTGCTTTTTAAAGGGGTTTCCAAATCATTTATATTATTGGCATAGGCGCCTTTACTTATAAAATGTTTGTTTTGGGCTTGCGCAAACATACTTATGCTATTAAGAGCATCAGAAACGTCCGACTTTACAACAATCTTATTGTATAAAGGAACGCTTACAGCAGTTAAAATAGCTATAGCCATAATCACTACTAAAATTTCTACCAGGGTAAACCCTGTTCTTTTTGCTTTTTTAACTTTCTTCACAATACTTTTCCTCCACTTAAATATATATTAAGTATATTTTCATTATACATTAAATCGTTTTAAATTTCAAGATGAACGCCCGTTTTAAAAACGGGCGTTTAATAAATACCTGAAACATTCTACTTTATAGTTATGTAGGGTTATTGTTCTACACATCGGCAATCTTCACTCAATCTCCCCGGGAGAGTAGGATCATTGAGTGTATTTGAACAACGTGTCCCCGGCGGTAAATAAACGCCTACCATGTTATTCCCTCCGGTATATGTCATGGAATAAGGCGGAGTATTACCGGTAATATAACATGCGCATATACCGGAAGGTAGACCACCATAATCATCCGGATTACCGGGAACCTGCACTTGCCCCGGAGGGCATTCCACTAACAGTTCACAGTCACCACAACTGTCAAGTCTTGCATAACCTTCCGGACACGGCGTGTCATTGGAACCCAAGCATCCATGATAAAAAGGGCAGCCACAACCTTCCAAATCATAACCGCCGTATATACCTCCGCAGTCTCTCACTAATGCATCTGGGTCACATACACATTCACAATTTTCTGATATTGTCCATATTCCCCAACCACCCATACATGGTGCACCGACAGCCATAAAAGTTGGTTCCCAAATACCGTCCAGAGGGTCGGTCATCATACAACCGCATTCATCGTTCGGCCCTACAACTTGTGGGGACGGGCAAGTAGTCTCCGGATCTTTACATACGCAATTTTCTGTATCAACAACTTTACCCGCAGGGCAATCCGCTTGCGTTAAATTACAAACACAGTTACAGTTAGAATCAAAAACTTTATTACCAGGGCAAGAACCGTCGCAAACACAGTTACAATTAGAATCAAAAACTTTGCCCGCTCCGCAAGATCCGCTGCAAACACAATTACAATCGGCATCAAAAACTTTTCCTTCTCCGCAAGAACCATCACAAACACAATTGCATTCTTCTAATACCCTAGGAGGTACACAAACTAAATTACATTCCTCCGGGTCTTCATGACATGTTTCATCAACCCCTTCTTCTGCAGTAAAATCTATTTTCTCACAATCAGCCCCTGTACATAATATCGCTGAATTCCTTCTGTAATTCTTTGCCAATGTCAAATTTTTATCTCTACTTTCTGCATAAATACAATAATCATTGTCCCTCGTATCACCTACAGAATAAGTAAAATTCGCAGTAACTATATTGTCCCCTGTCCCTTTTAATGGTGTTTCCAAATCGTTTATGTTATATGCATAAGAACCTTTACTTACCAAATGTTTCCCTTGTGCTTGTGCAAACATGCTTATATTATTAAGTGCATCAGAAACGTCTGACTTTACAATAAGTTTATTGTATAAAGGAACACCCATAGAAATCAATATGGCTATAACGATTACTACTATTAAAACTTCCCAAAGAGTATACCCTGTTCTTTTTATCTTTTTCGTCCTTTTTGTCCTTTTCATAATATACCACCCCATAATGTACGCATATATATTAAGTATACATCACATTTTCTGAAATTTCAATACCCCATTACAAAGTTTTAGAAGTGTGCCGATTTGCTGCATAATATTCCAACAACACTTTTAAAATTGTATAATCTACTTATGCCCCAGTAGCTCAATTGGAAGAGCAGATCCGTCCTAAGGATAAGGTTGTAGGTTCAAGTCCTATCTGGGGTGTTTTTCTTTTTACCCTTTTTTGTTTATCAGGTTTTTAAATTCCTCTTCCGGCATGGGTTTATAGTACAAAAACCCTTGTGCTAAATCGCATTGTAAAGAGGTTAAGAAAGCAGCTTGTTCTAAAGTTTCAACACCTTCCACAACTATGCCTGTTTTCATGTTCTTTAACATGCTTACAATACCTTCTAATACGGAAGATGTCCTTGGGTTTGTATCAAAATCCTGTAAAAATTCCTTATCAATTTTGAAAGTATCAAACGGCAAATCCTTCAATAAATTTAAAGAGGAATACCCTGCACCGAAATCGTCCATAGCAACAGATATGCCCAACTCATGTAAGCCATCAATAAATTTCTTTGCCTCAGTAGTGTTGTTCATTACAGAGCCTTCGGTTATTTCAATTTCCAAAAACTCTGTCGGAACTTTATACATGTCCAAAAGTATTTTTATTTTTGGTAAACTTAAATCATCTTTCAAATGCAGGCGTGAAAAATTAATAGAAAGTTTACAAGGTTTTATACCTTCATCCAACCAATTGCGCAGCGTTTTCAATACTAGCTCAAGAATGTAAAAATCTAATTTTATTATCAAACCGGTACGTTCAAAAATAGGGATAAATTGTTCCGGAGAAAGGGCACCCAATTTGACATTTTGCCAACGGGTTAAAACTTCTGCCCCGCAAATACTTTCCTGAGAAAAAGAGCATTTCGGATGAAAATAAAGATGGAATTCATCATTTTTCATAGCCCTATACATGCCGTTTTCTATTTCTTTATCCTGTAAGACATTTTTTAGAGCTTGATCGTCATAAAATACATATCTTTTATTTATGCTTTCTTTCCCTATTTTTTTAGCTAAACTTGCCCTGTCTAACATCAAATAAAAGGGTAAATCAGTATCTATTTTATAAATACCAAAAACAGTATTTATGCTGTAGTGCATATCAGTTACGGCATAACAATTTTGTACCGCTTTATATATTTTATCTAAACGATTTGTAATGTCTTTGTCTTCTTGATAATTTATCAAAACTGAAAAAATATCCCCTATTAAACGGGCAAAAATTTCCCCTTTACTAATATCGGTATTATCCGCTAAAACATTTGCTACATGGTTTAATACAAGATCACCTTGCCTGAAACCGTAAAGGTCATTTATTACTTTAAACTTATCTATATCAAGCAACACAAGTGCAAATTTTTGATCCGGTTTTGCTTTTAAAATTTCTGAAATTTCCGAACGGAACCTCGCCATATTATACCCACCGGTAACTTCATCTTTAAAAGCGACATTAAAAATTTCACGTCTTTGTTCATGCTCTCTCTTTTCAATAAAAACAAGAATTACCGCGAAAGAAAGGAGTAATGCAAAACAAAAAACCAAAGATCCTAAAAATATTTTCTTTTGCAAAATAGATATTACCTTTGACGGAACAACAAAAATTAAATGCCAATCCTCAAGCCCTAAAACAGAAATCTTTTCAAAAGAAATTAATTTTTGTTCTTTTGTTTTTTCGGTAATATAACTGACAACAGAAGCACCATCACTGTTATTAAGGGCAGCAAGCAAATTGTTGTAAAGCATTAACCCTTCTTTACCGTGAAATGCAAGTAATTCTTGCAGATCTTGTGGTTTAAAAGAATCGCGGCTTGTATCAACGATAAGTTGATCTTTCCTATTTAATACGGCTGTAAATCCTTCGCCGGAAATTTTATATTTGGCAAGTACTTTTTGAAATTCCTCAATTCGCTGCGTGGCAAAAAGTATTGCTTCTACTCTATCATTAACTAAAAACGGAGTAGCATAAATAATAATCGGTTGTTTGGTAAAAGGATCATAACTTAAATTTGATATTACACTCTTGCCATTTAAGACTTCATTGATAATATCCTGAGATAAAAAATCTTCCTTAACTTCACCGTTTTCAAAATAAGCAGTTTTGCTATTAACAAAAAATAAACCGATATCTTTAAAAACATAACTTTTGGCGAGTTTATCTAATATCGTTAAATATTCATCTAAAGAAGAATAACTGTAAAAATCAGAAAACACCGAAGAGATTGCCTTTAATGCTTGCATTTCCCTTTCTAAATATCCTGTAAAATCAGAAGCAGCCCTTTTTGTTACTTCCTGCAAATAAACTTTTTGCTGGTTTAACAAAACATTTCTTAAACTAAAACTAAAAAATAAGCCCCCGGTTACAACAAGAACAGCCACCGAGAGAACTACTAAAGTTATTGAAAACAAATTTTTACTACTGTTATTCATTGTGATCTCTACCCCTAAAAATAATTATACAAATTAACACAAAAAATGTATACTATAATTATGAAAGAAATTTCCAGTGAACAAATTAAAGAAACTTTTTATAAAGTAATTAGTTTTTTAAGAAAAACTACTAAAAGGCAAATAATACTTGTCTCTGTATTAGTTGTAGTTATATCAGTTGCCTATATTTACGGTAAAAATTTGTGGAACAGATATGTCGTTTCTAAACAAGCGCAAAATATTGTAAATAAAATTGTAGACAGTGAAAAGAAATATTTTAAAACTAACGGTACGTATACTAAAAATATTTTATTAGATAAAGAAGTATCGCAAGTTTTAAAAATAAAATTGGATACAAACGGAAATGATAAAAATTTATCTCGAAATTCAAGAATCATTTCCCGCCGTAATAGGTTCAATTTAAACCGCCCAGGGGCATCTTACGATACCGGTTATAGCGGTGATTTCTATATTGAAATTGATGCCGATAACACTTGCCTTGTTTTAAAATATAAGAAGAGTACTCCTGATAAAACTGTTTATTATGCTTCTTTTGAAGATCAAACCACCTTTTGTCAAGGAAAAAAATGCCTCAAACAATCATCTGGTTACAATGAGAAATTATGCTATATTGATGGGATGTGTTTTCCTTCTAAACAAAACCAGCCGACAGAACAAAAATGTGGTGGCGGAAGGGGTATTCAAACTAGAGAATGTACTTCTTCTTGTGAAGGTGGAACTTGCAAACCTTGGAGTAATTGCATTTGTGAAAAGGGGTTTGAGTGGGATGGCAAAACTTGCAAACAGCTTCAAACTGAAAAAGATTGCACACCAGATCAATGCTTCAATGGTGCTTATTGTGAAGATTCAGAATCTATAAAAAGAGAGATTGAAAATGGTTCTTGTACGAGACTTGCGACTTGCCAAAAAAATAAAGGTTGGCAGTACTCTCCTTGGAAATGTTCTTGTAAAGGCAGAGATTTCTGCTCTGTGGAAGATACTTGTGTACAATATCCCGGAGATAAAGACCAATTAATTTTACCCAATAACGAAGGCTCTTGTACAAATGTTCGTCATAGATGTGTTAGAGGCAGAGGTTGGACACCTTTTGCAAATAATTGTGTTTGTAATAAAGTAGGAACTTTTTGGGATAGTAAAACACATGAAGCAAAATGCCAAGATTGCACCAATAAGCCTGATGGCGCAATTTATACTTCCTCCGGGAAAAGTGGAAATGACTGTTCCTGGAAATGTGAGGATACTTATAAAGAAAGTAAAGGAAGATGTCTAAAACAAAGCGGGCAATACCTTTGCGTAAATATTGATTTGCAAATTTGCACAGATGAGTTTAGTAAGAACCGTAAAATAAAAAAAGATACAAAAACCAATGAAGGCCAACCATGCTTTGTGGAAGATCAAGATAATGTTCTTTTCTATAATCAGAAAGAAAGAAATTGTCAAATTTGTCAGTGTGTTGATTTAACAACCGGAAAAGTTTCAAATTAAATTAAAGTCGTATTTTGGAGGTTCGTATGGAAATATTAGCCATAATATTCTTTATTTGGTTAATCGTCTTACATGTTAAAATAAATGGTTTGAAATGTAAAATGGAAGAACTTTTATCTTCAAACAAAACTCCGGAAAATAATAAAACAAACCAAGAACAAACTGATAAAAAACTAATTACTGACAGTCAAAAAAATACTCAAGTACAACGTCCGCAAACTATAAATGCATCTTTATCCGGTGCAGATTATTTGGAACAAGCACTTAAAGTCAACTACAAAAAAGAATCTACCTCGAAAGTAGAAAATACTGCCACAGAAGTTGCCCAGCAAGAATTTAAAAATTACGAAACAAAAACTTTTAAACCTACCATACAAAAAGAAACTTCTACACCTGTTTTTGAATTTACTGCCGCAAAATTATTCTCCTGGATAGGCGGTTTTATGTTGTTTTTAGGTGTTGCTTTTTGTATTAAATACTCCATAGAACATTCTTTGATAAGTCCTGCAATGCGTATAGTTTTAGGTATTTGTTTAGGTGCCGGTTTAGCAGTTTGGGGGTTCCTTATTAAAAACGAAAAATATCGTATTACATCCCACACATTACTTGGAAGCGGTTTTGCAATAATTTATATTTCGACTTATTGCGCCTATTTACTTTATCATTTCATTAGTTTAGAAACTTCCTTTATTTTAATGGCAATCACTTCTTTTGCGGCAATATGTGTTTCTCTAAAAAAGAATGCGAAATATGTTGGGTATCTTGGCGCAATTATTGCTTTTTTAACTCCTATTTTATTAAATAGCGGAAAAGATTCCTGGGCAATATTTTTCTCTTATGTGTTCTTTATTAATATATCCTCCGCTTTTGCCGCTGTTAAAAAGAAATGGAACGATTTATTTATTTGTACACTTTATTTTACATGGTTATGCCAAGCAATTTGGTTCTCTCCTTTTAATTCTTACAAGTTGCTTGGGGTAATAACCTTTTTCTCTTTATATGCTTTAGCAAGCGCATGGTTAATACGAAAGCAAGAAGAAAAATCTATCTTATCTAAAGCCGTAGGAATTTTTCTGTGCATGGAATTACTTTTAATGTTACCGGTTAGTTCACAAGTATCACAAATAATTGCGTCATCACAATTTTTGGGATATGTTTTGCTGGTTAATTTTATTATTTTATTTTTGGTGGGCCGCAGAAATCTTATTATGCTATTTTCCAAAATCGGAAAAGTTTTATCTTTTTTAATTCTATTTGCATGGTTCGCAAAAAATGCAAATGCCGTCCCTTTATGGTTTTCTTTAGGAATATCCGTACTATTTACCGCTCTAAATGCTTCTTCAGATTTACTATCTGTTTTTAATCATAACGAAAATAAAAAACCTGATATGCTTTCAGCCTTTTATCCGCTTGCAATTATCACGATGTTCCTAATAGTTTTTATATCTCATGGATGGTATAATTCCTTAAATAATTTTGGAATTATCTTCATTACAATGAATATTTTCTTGGCAGGTTTAATTGTTCTTGGTGTATTAGCGGAAATGTTATGGATTGCTTTTTTAGCAATCGCTGTTATTTTCTTGTTACTCTTCATTACAATTTTTGGTTTATCATCGGAAATTTTTGCGCCATGGGCAATTATAAGCAGTTTTGTCCCTCTATTTATTTGCGGAGGTTTGCTTTACATTTTACGTAAAAAAGGATTAGTGAAAGGACTTTCTTTTCATGAAAAACTTCTCTCTATTACAAATGCTTTGATGCCTTTTCTGTTTGTTTTACTTATTGTTGCACAAACTAAAGCACCTGCCAATTTACATTTGCTGCTCGGAACAACTATGATTATTTGTCTATTAAACATTTTAGTAGCACGTTTATATCAAAATACTTATAACCTCCCGGTTATTGCCGTTGGTTCCGGTTTTGTTGAATTCGCAATTTGGGAAAGTAGTTTAGTTACTGATACCACATTAATACCTTTTACCTCTTGGGCTTTGGCTTTATTTGCTTTATTTATTATTGTTCCCTTTATAAATAAAAAATATTTCTGGGAAAGAAGTTCGACATGGATAATGACATCTTTCGCAGGATTACTGTTCTTAGGCATCGGTTATTTGATAATAAATAAATATGCGGAATGGATGGCAGCAGGAATAATTCCTTTATGTTTATTAGGCATTTATTCCTACTTACTTTATTTATTATGGGGCAAAGAAAAACAAATGCGAGGTAATCCTACGAGTATCGCTTTTATAAGCGGCGCTTGTTTGTTTTTCTTAACTATTATTTTTCCGATAGAAATAAAAAGCCATTGGCTAGCTGCTGCTTGGATATTGGAAGCACTTTTCTTGATATATCTAAACAAAGAATTGCCTTACAAGGGTTGGCAAATCGTTTCCGGCGGTTTGGGTATCATTGTAGGTTTATGGGCAATAGTAGGTATTAAACGACTTTCCCCTGTGCCCACGACACATATCTGGAACTGGTATTTATGGATTTATGGTATATGTGCATTATGCTTTGGAGCCATCGCTTATTTATGGGAAAAACCGGTACAATTAAAAAACATATTTTATCTCTTGTGCGGTTTAACTTTATTTTGGTTAGTTAATATTGAAATTGCACAATGGTTTAATTCCGGCAACACTTTAGTTTTTACCTTTACCGGACATTTAGCTGAAGCTTTGACCTACACATTAGCTTGGGCTTTGTTTGGTTCTGCAGTAATAGGTATAGGGCTATTTAAAGATCGCCCTATCATTTCTAAAATCGGAATAGGTATAATGGTTTTACCTTTAATTAAATTTCTATGCTCAGACATTTGGCAACTTGAACTCTTATACCGCATTTTAGGTTCATTCGCATTAGCAATAATATTAATATTTGTTTCCTTTTGGTATCAGAAAAGACAAAAAGTTAATTAGAATCTAAAATTTTAATTTTAACCCCCGTATAAAACGGGGGTTTTTTATTGCTTTTTTTGTTTGTTTTTAGTAAAATTTTAAAAATAACCCAAAAGGGTTATATAGGGGGTAAAAATGAAAAAACTAGTAATGCTCATTACTATTGCCGTGATAGTCTGTTTTGCAGCAACTCTTATAAATGCGCAAGATAATACTACCACGCCGCAAACAGCACAAATAGTTAATGCTTGCCGTTTGTCTTTCAGCCAAGTTCTGAACGGAAAGGAAGATAAATCTTTAAAAATGTTTGAAAACCGTGTTGAATATTTTTTTGAAGAAGGATTTTTCTGGGAAGCATGCATTATGGAACACATGCATAATGGTAAAAATATTACTGTACATTATACAGGATATACAGAAGATGTTCAACCTACAAAAACGGAACTAAAACGTTTAATAAAAAGCGCCGCCGAATTTAAGGACGAACTTGAAAATTATATTGAAGAACAAGAACCAGAAAATTCACCTTTACATAATGCGGAAAAATATATTGTTTTAAAGGCTGATCCTGATTTGGTATTAGACAGACATTGTCAAACAATGCTTAAAAGGGAAAACAGAAAATTTAAAGCAAATAGTGAACAAGGTAAAATTTTCATACATATTAAGACTGAACAAAACCCGCAAAGTGTAGGAACTGTTGTGATACAAGCACATAATTAATCTTACTAGCAAAGAAAAAAAGGCCTTTTGAAAAACAAAAGGCCTTTTTATTTAAAAAATTACAACTATAAAGCAATAATAGAAATATTATTTTTATCAGCAAGCGCAATAACGTCTTCTAAATTCAAAATTATTGTCTTATTTGCTTCAATAGCAAGTGTGTTTGCACCGGCTTTTATCATTGTCTTAATTGTACCTTTACCGATAACGGGCAAATCAAATCTGTCATCCTGTTTGGGGCGGGCAACTTTAACAATTACAAGGGGTTTCTTTTCTTTGCTTTTTGCCGCTTTATAAATTTCACCGCCACGTTTGATACATTCATCAGTGCCTTCCATCGCCTCAACTGCTAAAACGGCTTTATCACTTAAAACAACTGTTAAACCGACGTCTAAATCCGCCAAAGTGCGTGCTACTTTTAAACCTAAATATATATTTGTATTTTCTTCTTCGTTTGGTTTCCTAGTCGTCAAAATACCAGCTTTAACTGTACAATTTTTTAAGAAAGAAAATGATGATAAAACTTCAATATCATCTTTTTTAAATTCCGCTATAGCTGCTTTTAAAAGGCTTTCAGCGCGTTTATCACGAAGTGTTGCCAAGACCTTGGCCATACGCATATCGGGCATAAGTGAAAAAATATTTATGTGTTTTACGCGGCCTGCCATGATTGCATGTGTCACACCGTTTTGCTTAAAATATTCTATGCATTTTGAAAGCTGTCCTATCCTTAAAGTGTTTGTTACTTTAGCATAAGGTTTAAAATCACTTTCCGAAGCATTACCTTTAACGCAAGCGACCACTACTTGCCAACCTTCTTCGGCGGCACCTTTGGCGGTTAAAATAGGATATTTTCCTTCACCTGCAATTATACCTAGTGTTTTACTCATCTATATCTTCTTCTGTTTTACTTGTTTTTTTACGAGGGGTTGTTAAACCGCGTTCTGTTGTTTCACAAAACTCAATCATTTCCATAACTTCAGGAACTTGAGGTTTTGAGCGTAAAAGTTCAATGCTTTCTTTTAAAGTTCTGCTTGATAAAAATAATTCCATATAGGCTTTTTTGATTGCTCTTACCGTTTCCGAACTAAAGCCGGCACGTTTAAGACCGATTAAATTTAACCCGGCAAGTTTCCCACGAGTGCCTGTTGCATAACAAAAAGGCGGAAGATCCAAAACAAGCCCACTTAAACCGGAAAGCATCGCAAGGCGCCCAATACGAACAAACTGATGCACACCTGTTAAACCGGACAATATTGCATGGTCCGCGATACGAACATGTCCGGCAACACCGCAGCAGTTAGCTAAAATAATATTATTGCCTAAAATACAATCGTGTGCAACGTGGGAATTTGCCATTAAAAGGCAACTATCGCCAACAACTGTCGGTTGTTCTAATTTTGTTGAACGATGAATTGTTACGCACTCACGTATTTTATTTTTATTACCGATTTTAACACGGCTTTCAAAACCGTCTTTATAAGATAAATCTTGCGGCTTTACACCTATAAAGCAATGTCCGATAAGCTCATTTTCATCACCCATATCTGTATTTTCAATTACACAACTTGGACCGATTTTATTATTCTTGCCAATTACAGTATTTTTACCGATAATCGTAAATGGTCCTACCATCGTACCTTCTCCGATTTTAGCGCTTGAATCAATTATTGCTGTAGGGTGGATATTGGGGTTTGTCATAAAAGCTCCTAAATATTTTCTAACAATATTTTAGCAAAATTTGTATTACCTGTATGTCCTCCGCAAGAACATGTTATATGCATTGGGCCAAGGGAATAACCTGTTAAAGAAAGATCACCGATTAAGTCTAAAATTTTATGGCGTACTTGTTCATCTGCAAAACGTAAGGGCGTGGAAAATTTATCTTTAAAAATTACCACACAATTTTGCGGATCACCCCCTAAAGCAAGACCATTTGCTTTTAAAAATGCGAGTTCTTCCTCAAACCCAAAAGTGCGGGAAGGGGCAATTTCTTTAACATAACCTTCTTTAGACATTTCAAAAGTATATTCCTGATGATTTACTAAGGGATGATTCCTTAAATAAGTAAAGGTAAAAGTTAATTTATCTGCCGGTTTAGCGGTGTAAGACATATTTTTTTCTTCGTACTTGATTTCTTTATTTATGTTTAAAACTTTAGCAGGCAGACCTAAATCTTTAAGGCCGGCTTTTAAAATATGCTCGGCAAAAACTAAAGATGAACCATCGGTCAAAGGCGGTTCGGGGCCATCCATTTCAACAAGTAAATCCGTAATACCCAAAGCAGCACAAGCACTTAACAAATGTTCAACAGTATGTACACTTGCATTACTGCTTGCCATATTTGTACCGCGCATAGTTGATTTAATGCTGGAAATATGTGCCTTGATAGGCTCTGCATCTTTAATATCTTTTCTTAAAAAAGAAATATATCCTTGTTCACTTGGTTTCAAAATAATGGTACTGTTTTTGCCCGTATGTAAACCTATACCGCTTAAAGTCGTTTCTTTGGCAATAGTAAATCTGTTCATAAAACCTCTAAATATTATATTTTTTCCTCAAAGCTTGAATTTCTTTATAAAATTCCGGCAACTTTTTAAGAATAACTTGCAAGCGCATAAAATCTGAATAAGACATTGCCGGTGAACCCATAACTTTTGAGCCTGCTTCAAGCCCGGAAATTACACCTGATTGTGGCCCGATAACTGACCTATCTCCAACTTTTAAATGGCCTGAAACACCTGCTTGACCGGCAATAATTACACCATTACCGATTTCTGCCGAACCTGCAACACCGACTTGTGAAACTAAAATGCTGGACATACCGATTTTAACATTATGCCCAATTTGTACCAAATTATCAATTTTGGTATTTGCACCGATAACGGTTTCATTCATTTTTGCGCGGTCAATTGTAGTATTTGCACCGATTTCTACATCATCTTGCAAAATAACTTTGCCGATTTGCGGTATTTTTTCGTGCTTGTTTATAAAGACATAACCAAAACCGTCAGAACCGATAACTGCACCGGGTTGTAAAATAACATAATCTTTCAAAACACATTCTTCACGAATAGTTACCTTCGGGTAAATAATACAATTTTTGCCGATTTTTACATCACGCCCGACATAAACTTGTGGGTAAATTATTGTACCTTCGCCGATTTCCGCACCGTCTTCAACAACACTTAAAGCACCTATGGCAACATTTGCACCGATTTTTGCAGATTCTGAAACGACAGCTGTTTTATGTATTTCCCTTTTGATATTTTTATTTAAAGTTGTTGTCGCACGCATTATTAAAGTAAAAGCCCACTCAGGATTATCAGCGTATAAGATATTGCCTTTATAGGAAATTTCTTGCCCTTTGATTTTAGTAGGAACAATTAAAGCACCAAGTTCTTTATTATCTTCGGCATTTGCATCGCGTAGTTCCGCCGCATAAGCAATACCGCCTGAAATTACTTTATCTAAACCACACAAACAAATGGGTTTAAAAGATTCTTCCCCCACAAGTTCCGCACCGGAAATTTGTGCCATTTCTTTTAATGTTAAACTCATTTTTTACCTCCTGACTGCTTTTTATATTTGCTATGATAGTTCTTCATCCATTTTATAAACTCGTCGGTAACATTTATAGGTTTACCGTAAAGCAAATTGTTTTTATCTACTACTACACCGATATTGCGAACAGAGGCAAACTCTTTAAGCCCGCTATAAATTTCTTTTAAAATTTCCCCTACAATATAATCTTGACGGGAGTTTACTTCTTCTTTTGAAAGTTGTTGGAAATTAAGTAAAAAAGTTTCTTTTTCTATTATAGCTTGCTTTGTTGTTCTTATTTGTTCTTTTATAGAATTTATTTGTTTTTGCGGTGTAGGAACTTCTTGCATTGTTTGGGAAGAAGAAAACAAGAGATCTTGCAAAATATGTTTTAAATTGTTTGGTTTTATTCGCGGAAAAGTTGTATCTTCCGTTGGGGGAATATATTCAAGTTCTTCGTAAAAAGGTTGTGCATTTTTTAGTTCGGTTCGCAAATTATTAAGTTTTTCTTTTAAACTTTTAACCTGATCCTGTAATTGTGAATATTCAAGTTGTTTAGCCTCAAGTTCAAGGCGCATAGTTTTGCGTGCTTCAATAGTCCAAGGATTATTATTAAAAACTTCCTCCATATTTATGTAAACGGCTAAAGCACCTTCATCCTTTTTTTCAGTAGATTTTTCTTCACCGTTTAATTTAAATCCAAATTGCTGTTTCACTTCTTCAGGTTTTGCATTTGGAGCAAGGGCATTTTTTTCAGGAGTTTGAAGGGCTGCTGCCTGCGGATCTTGAACATCCGGCAAAATGCCTTGTGAAGTATTAAAATCTTGGCTACCTTCCGGTGCTTGTTGATTTAAAATAGGGTCAAAATTACCGGCCTTTTCATCTTGTGACGGATTCATTACAGGTATTTCCACTACTGCGGTAGTGTCATATTTTTCAAGAGGAATTTGGCTCGCACCCGGTAAATTGTTTAAAGCTTGTTGTGTTTGGGAAGCTTCTTCTGCAGCAATTTCTTTTTCCAGTTCGGCAATATCAACTTTATCCTGTGCATTTAAAAATGTTACAAGGCCCAGTAGCAGTATAAAAGTTGATATTTTAATTTTCATATTTTACTAAAATAAGTTTGCCATGGAAAAATAAATATAACCGCGCTTTTCCCCTGACTTATGATTTAAGCCATATCCCCAATCTAAACGTATTGGGAGTGACGGAGTAACAATTCTTAAACCGACACCTACACCCATTTTAAAATCATCAATATTTTCCCCTGTTTTAAAACGGACATCACTAAGGTTCTTCCAAGAATTACCTATATCAAAAAATGCAGCAAGTTGGGCCATAGTACGACGACCTTCACGAGCAATAGGAAATTTAAGTTCAATATTACCAATATAATAAATTTCACCGCCTGTTGCAGGACCGATTTGCCCTGTGGTTTCATATCCTCTAACCGTATCTGCACCTCCTAAAAAGATCCTTTCATAAGCAGGTACAATATTTGTACGGCCATAGGCTTTGACGGAACCAGCTCTTTGACCTATCATTAAAACTATCGGATAATCTTTACCGATATTAAATAAAGTAAAATTGTAAGCAGATTTTAAATTGATTCTATAAAGATCCACATTACCCATAAAAGGCCCGCCGGTCAGTTCTAAATTAATGGAATTTTTAGAGCCCTCTGTTGCATCAAAAATACTGTCACGTGTATCCCGTGACAGTGTTATCCCAAAAGTAGATTGAGTAGATCTGCCTTCAATCAAACCATTTTCTTCTTGGTTACTATATGCTGAATCAATATCATAAATCTTTATACCTTCTAAAGCATAGGAGAAATTTAAACCATAAATATCATCGTTAAAACGGGGATTAACGTTTAAACGAAAACCTTTTCTCTTTTCAGTATAGGCGGAATAAGTATCCATATAAGGGCGATATCTTCTTGTATCAAAAGCGTCTATTCCAAACCCAACCGGTCTATCAAAAACCCAAGGAGTATACCAACTCACTGTATAGTCTACAACTCTCTTACCGAACATTGCACGTGCTGTTAAATGTTGGGCACGATGAAATAAATTCATGTGGCTGATAGAAACATCACCATATAACCCGTCTAATGAAGACATCGCGACACCGGCGGTAAACATACCGGGGCGACCTTCAACAATATTGTAGCCGATATCTACTTTGTTTATATCATTTGTAGGTGTAATATCAATTTGTGCATCATTTAAAAAGCCAAGGTTCATAAGTTTATTTTGCCCGCGTTGTACTTTGGAATAATTGAAAATAGAACCTTCTTTAAAGGGTACTTCACGTGCAAAAACATATTTTGGCGTGTCCCCCTCGCCCGTTATGTCAATATGGTCAACATAAACAATGTTATTCTCTTGTACTTGAAAATTAATGTTTAAAGTATTATTGGTTTCATCTAAGTTTTTTTGCGGAACAACTTCTGCTCTTAAATACCCTTTATTTGCATATTGCTCCTGCAAAGCGCGAACTGTTCCGTCAAATTGTTGTTGGTTATACAGTTTACCTTTCATATAGTAAATACTTTTATCAATCTCTTTTTCTGTTAATACGGTATTTCCGTTGATAGTTGTTTCCCCAAAACGCGCTCTTACGCCTTCAAAAACAGTATATTTTAAGGAAACTTCACTGTAATCATCACTAAAAGTAGGAACATAATCATCAATTTTAAATTCGTAATAACCCTCATTTCTTGCAAAAGTAGTAGCTTTATAACTGTCAACAGGAACATTTTGAACTTTATAAACTTTCCCGGGGCGATTTTTTAATTTTTTAATAAATTTTTTAAGAGGAATTTTGTTTAATCCTTCGACGTTAACTTCTTTAACCCGAGTTTTTTGGCCTTCGTCAATTTTGATTGTAACAATTACAATATTTTTTTCTTTATCAACCTCAAAAGTATAACTTGCTTGTGCATTTAAAAAGCCTTTTTCCGCATAAAGAGTTTTGATTTTATCCATATCCGCAAGGAGTTTAGATTCACTAAAAGGATCCTTAATTTTTGACATCATTGCTTTTTGTATAGAACTTTTGGCAATTTCTTTACGACCTTCATAATAAATCTTTTCCAAAATGGGCTTTTCTTCCAATATAACGGTTAAGGCGTGGCATGGATAAAGTTCTTTATCTTTTTTGTCTTCTTTATTTTTTGCTTTGGTAGGCAGCGGACTAATATCAATTTCCACATTCTCAAAATTACCGAGTGTGATTAAATTGTTTTTATCTTCTTGAATAGACGTTAAAGCATAAAAAGTATTAGTTTTTGCCGAAATATTTTTTAAAACTGTTTTCTTGTTTATATTTACAAGACCTTCCGTTTTTAATTCACAAATGAGCCAAGGGCCATTTTCAGACAGCGTTTGGGAAACATTGTTTGATTCTCCGTTTTCTTCTTCCGGATCAACATAATTGCCCGAAGTAAAATCAACAGATTTATTGCCAAAAGCACCTGTGTTTAAAGAGTTTTGGGTGGAACTGCCACCAAGCATTTGTGAAAAAACGCAAGGCGTTAATAGTGTAAAAACGGTTAAAGTTATAAAATTCTTCATATATACATTATATGAAATTATTTAAGGTACTGCTTGCTCAGTTTACAAAATTTATGCTAAAATGAAAAATATCCTATTGGAGGTTTTATGACAGAAGTTACTACTAAACAAAAGCAACCGGCCGGGTTATACTTGCTGTTTGCTACAGAAATGTGGGAAAGATTCAGCTTTTACTCTCTAAAAGCTTTGTTCATTTTGTATTTAACAAAAGAACTTTTACTTAGCACAAAAGAAGCAAGTGGACATTTTGGAACATTAATGAGTTTGATTTTCCTCTCTCCTTTATTTGGCGGATATATTGCAGATAAATGGATCGGCAAACGCGCGGCAATAATTATCGGTTCTGTTTGTATTGCGCTCGGGCAACTTTGCATGGGCCGCGGCAGTATGACTTGGGTATTTTGGGCTATGGCTTTTATCGTTATAGGTAATGGGTTTTTTAAACCGAATATCTCAAGCATAGTCGGCGATCTTTATGAAAAGAACGATCCGCGCCGCGACAGCGGTTTTACCATCTTTTATATGGGCATTAATTTAGGCTCATTTTTAGCGGGTTTAATTGCCGGAACACTTGCGCATAATTTCGGTTGGGGCTGGGGTTTCGGCTCTGCGGCAATTGGTATGGTTATTGGTTTAATAACTTTTCTTTGGGGCCAAAATAAATTTTTGCAAGGTAAAGGGCTTTCTCCTAAACATTATGAAAAGAAAGAAAAAACAAAAGTTGAAAATAAACCCTTGACTAAAGACGAAAAACAAAGAATTGCGGTTATTTTTATAATGGCATTTTTCTCCGTTTTCTTTTGGGCAATTTTTGAACAAAAAGGTGCTGCCCTTAACTTGATTGCAGAGCATAATGTTGACAGAATTATCCATATCTTCGGCAAAACTTTTGAAATTCCTACTGCATGGTTCCAATCAGTGAACCCATTATTTATTATGTTATTTGCACCTGTCTTTTCTAAACTTTGGATAACACTTGGTAAAAAAGGGAAAGATTTAAGCATACCGGCAAAATTCGTGCTTGCATTTTGGTTAATTGCACTTGGTTATGCTTTGCTTTTGACGGCATCAATAGTTTGCAAAGATAAATTCGGCATGCTTTGGATTATCGGCGCTTACTTTATGTTTACGATGGGTGAACTTTGTTTATCGCCGGTGGGGCTTTCAATGGTAACAAAACTTTCCCCTGTAAAATTTATTTCTCTATTTATGGGTATTTGGTTTTTGGCAAACTCCGCCGCCGGCTGGCTTGCGGGTAAATATTCGGGTTTCTTAGATAAAGATAATTTAACGCAATTTTTTACTTGGCCGGTAATTACACCGATAGTTGCTTCTTTGATTTTGCTTGTCTTGGTTAAACCGATTAAACATTGGATGCATGGTGTTAAATAAAGGAGAAAAAATGAGGAAAAACTTTTTATATATTTTTTGTGCTTTGTTTATGTATGCCGGTTTTGCGGTAGCTAATGATACTTCCGGCCAATTATTGCCTACGGGGGAAATACGTTTTGAAAAGCAAGACGGCATTGTTTTAAAGCACGAGGCTTTATTATTATCCGATACAGTAACAGTTGATTATTTGTTTGAAAATATTACCGATAAACCTGTGGAAACAACCGTGTTTTTCCCTATCCCGACAATCGGGCCTATTAATCCCTATTATATGGAATATCCTCACAACTTCAAATTTCGTGTATGGATTAACGAAAAAGAAATTAAACCCGAACTCAGTCGTAAAGTTACACTTGACGGTACTGATGTAACAAAATATTTTAATTTAATGGGTATAGATACTTATTATAAAGCAATAACAAATGATCCCGGACATAACCACGAAGTTTTTACAAATATAGCAGAACCTTTACGAAAATTACCAATTGAAGAACAAAAAAAGTTAGAAAAACTGGGGATGCTTGCAAAAGGATGTATTGAAGATGAAGATGGTAAATGTGCAAATAATCCCGATATTTATCATTTAGGTCCCAATCCTTATTATTTAGCATATAAGCATTATAAACAAGAAGTTATGTATTACTGGAAACAGACTTTTCCGCCGCATAAAATTATACATGTCAGGCATGAATATAATCCGTCTGTTAGAACAAATTCTATCGGATCTCCAAGTAGTTCTGTGGAAAAAGCGAAAGGTATTTCAGAATATGAATCTTACGTCGGCGATTTTTGGACAGAATCTTCCTACATAATCACAACCGCAAATAATTGGAAAACACCGATAGAAAAATTTAATTTGCTTGTTTGGGGGAGATTAGGGGCCGCTGTTTCTACTTATGATAAGGACTATAAACAAACCTTTGTTCGTGTTGCTCCGAAAAATTATTTATTGGAAACAAAACAAGATTTTGTTCCCAAAAGTGAAATTTCTTTTGAACTTGCTTATCCTAACTATGACGCTTTTTCTAAAACCAAGAAATCCCAACAAAAACTGCCGCAACTTTACCGCGTGGACGGGCCGGCAAATGTTCGCACAAAACCGAACGGTAAAAAAATAAAAACTTTGGAAAACGGTTATTATATTTGGGCATATCCCTCATATAAAAAAGATTGGTTTACAGTTTTGTTAGACGAAGAAACAACAGGTTATACCCACAAAGATAATTTAATTCCGTTTGGCAAATTTGATAAATAAGTATTAAACAATTTACACCTGCGGCAAGAACATGCATACCACACCGCGGGTGTTTTTTTGGTAAAATTTATTTATGCCACAGTATCTAGCACAAATTAACGATCAAAATTTTACACTCTCAAAAGAAGAAGCACACCACTTAAAAGTGGCGCGTTACAGCGCAGGGCAAGAAATAAAAATTTTTGACGGGTGCGGTAAAAAATATCTTGCGCGTTTAACAAGTGCTCAAGGCGGAGAAATAGTTAAACCTTTGCAAAGCCGTCCACTTAAAAGAAATATTACACTTTATTTTAGTGCAATTTCCCGTCCGGCTACCGAAGAACTTTTAGACCTTTGCACGCAAGCTGGGGCAAGCACTTTTTGCCCGGTTTTCAGCAAGTTTTGTGACGCTAATTTATTAAAAAAATGGGAAACAAAACAAGAACGCTGGGGACAAATTGTTTTGGCCTCCGCCAAACAATGCGAGATTGCAAAAATACCGCAAATTCTTCCGCCGCTTAATTTTGAAGACGCTTTAAAAAATTTAAAAACACCTGCTTTAATTTGTTATGAAGAAGAGCAAAAAACACCTATAACCGCACAAATTCCGGTGGGAAAAGATATTGCTTTATTTATCGGCCCAGAAGGTGGTTATGCGGAAGAAGAAATCGCCCTTGCTAAAAATTGCAGTGTTAAACCGGTAACTTTAGGTGCAAATATTTTGCGTGCGCAAACTGCTGCCACGTGCGCGGTGTGGGCTTTGGCTAATTTATGAAAATTTATATAAAGACTTTCGGCTGCCGTGTTAACCAAGTGGAAAGCGAGGCTTTGCTTGAAGAATTTTTGCGCCGCGGACATCAAATAATAAACTCCCCCCAATATGCTGATATTTGCATTATAAATACTTGCTCCGTAACACGCAATGCCGATAAAGATGCCTTAAAAGAAGCTAATTTAATAAAACGCAAAAATCCAAATGCAAGATTGATTTTGACAGGATGTTTTGCAAGGCACGGCGCCAAAGAAATTTTGGAAAAAGTTAAAGAAGCGGAAATTGTGCAAAAAGAAAATTTGCCGCAAAATTTATTTAAACAAAATATTGATTGGACTGTTAAAGAACATCATGGCAAAACGCGCGCTTTTGTCAAAATTCAAGACGGATGCACAAATTTTTGCACTTATTGCATTGTGCCTTTTACGCGCCCGATTAAAACTTCAAAACCAAAAAAAATTGTGCTTGAGGAAATTAAAACTCTGATTGCAAACGGCTACAAAGAAATTGTTTTGACGGGCATAAATATCGGCAATTATTTTTGTACGGAAACAAAAACAAATTTGGCAGGTTTAGTTAAAGAAATTTTTGCTTTAGATGGTAGTTTTCGTATCCGTTTTTCTTCTATAGAAATACCGACCGTAACTGATGAACTTTTAGAAGTTATTTCAAAAGCCGGAAATAAATTTTGCAATTATTTACACTTACCTTTGCAAAGCGGCAGCAGCAAAGTTTTAAAAGAAATGCACCGCCATTATACCGCTGAAGATTTTGAAAAACGCGTGCAAGAAATACGCCAAAAAATAAAAGATATTTTTATTTATACTGATATTATTGCAGGTTTTCCTACAGAAAGCTTGGAAGATTTTGAAAATTCTATTGCTTTTGTAAGCAAGATAGGTTTTGCCGGTTTGCATGTTTTCAGTTACTCTCCGCGCCCGATGACGGCAGCGGCAAAGTTGCCGCAACTTAAACCTGCCGAAATTAAACGCCGCGCCGATATTTTGCGTGAGGAAGATTTAATTTTACGTCAAAAAGCTGCTGAGAGTTTAATTAATACCGAACAAGAGATTTTAGTAGAAGAAAAATCAAAAAACGAAAAATTTTTAGTTGCCACTGCGGCAAATTTCCAAAAAGCTTTAGTACCTTTAAGCACCCCGAAAAACACTTTAGTTAAAGTAAAAATTACAAAATCCCAAGATAGTATTTGCTACGGAAAATAGCTCTAAATATTGGGTTCATGGCAATCTACGCAGCGGGCTTCATAATCATCAGCCCCACCAACATAGATACGGCTTTTAACTTTTGCAGTCCTCTGTGTACGTCGTGCCGGTTGCCCGCAAACTACGCAACGGGCCGCAAGCTTTAAAACACTATCGGCAACAGCCAAAAGTTTTGCCGTACTACCGAAAGGCACACCTTGATAATCCATATCAAGCCCACAGCAAATAACGCGTTTACCTTGTTTGGCTAAATTTATAGCAACATTGACAATATCTTCAGTAAAGAAATTCACTTCATCTATGGCAATAACTTCTGTATCTTTTTCAACAAGGTCTAAAATTTCTTCAGCTTTTGAAACGGTATTTGCATCCATTTTAACCAGATCATGAGTGGCAATGCCTTTACGGGCATAACGTTTATCTAAAGTAGAATTAAAAACTTGAACTTTCTGCCCGGCATGTTGTGCAACTTCAATACGCCTGATAAGTTCCGTACTTTTGCCGGAAAACATACATCCGCAAACAACTTCTATACGCCCATAAGGGACTTTTGCTTTTGCCATCATAATGCACCTCTATAGATTAGGGCCCGCGGCAGTATAACTATCCTGCCAAGGATACCAATATTGATTTATGCGTTGTTGGGCAGGTGTGTCTTTACCTTTACCGCCACATAATACATTTACCGCAAAATGGAAAGATAAGTTGTGGCTTCTATCCCTAACACCTAACATCACATTAAAATCGTGGAAATCTTTATAAACTAAGATGTGTTTCGAATAACTACGAACGGAAGTGTCTTTTATCTCAAAATCTATCCCCATATTTGCATGCCAAGTACTTTCTTTGGGGGCAATTGCGAACTTAGTAGTAAACAGAAAACTGTGACGGGTAGTTTTATAATTTGTTACACCCAAAGTTATATATTTGTTTTCCGGATCACGCGGATCATGGAAAGTTGTATTTATAACAAATGCTTGGTTGCCGCCTTCAAAATCATATAAATTTTGTAAGAAAAAATTTGTACCTGTCTGCTGATTAAAATAACCGATTTCAGCAAGCAATGGTTCTAATCTGTCATTTAATTTCCAAGAACTATTATCATTATTAATACTTATACCACTTGCGATTTTAAAGTATAAATTATTTGTCGGCATATAATAATTTTGAATATAGAATGCATTTTGTTCCTCTCGATTAAAAACATTCTGATATTCATCAATTACCAAAACTTTATCCGTGGTACGATGTTTGTAACGATAACCAAAATCTAAAGCTCCTGTTGGAAGATTTGTTCTCAAATTGACTTCTGTGCCATACCTTCCTACATAATTATCCTTTTCATGCGAAACCGGATCTTTAAAAGCAACTTCCTGATTATAAAAAACACTTGGGGTTAAAGTTAAATTACGGTGTAAACGAAAACTTTTTGAACTTTTCCAAGTAGCCTTGAAATACTGTAAAAAATCATTATTATCTTCAGGTCTTTCGTTAAATTTTGTGTTGTTAAAAGATAAATTAAAATTATTAACAATGCCACCGGTTTTAGGTAAAACGAAAGGAGTAAAAGTCCAAGAAATTTCAGGTAAATCTGTTTTGTAATTATGAAAAGTTTTTGTTGCTTCATCTAATTGGCTGATATCATAATAACTTACACGAAAATTACTTACACGGCTTTGGCGAACTAAAGAAGTTTGTGTTAACTTGTCCGGTGAAACGACATAAGGATTATTTCTAAAAAAGTCATTGTTAAAATCAGGATCTGAAACTGTACGGGTTTTCATTTGTGCAAAATAAATAGCACCGTCTTCATCATTTAAAGAATTTGAATTATCATACATCTCCCACCAGAAACCCCCGTTTACGCCCCAACGCTGCGTATCCATAACCTTATCTTTAATCGTGTAAGCTTGAATATTGCCGCGAAATTTTAAAGGATCATCATAACCCACAATTAAGCCGTAACCAATACCTGCTTTTGTATAATAATCAAGATTACCGGTAGCAGCGAAATTACCTTTTGAATAAACTGTTGAAGTTAAAATTCCAAGCCCGGTATTTTTACTTTGTCCAAAATCTAAATAAGTCGTAAACAAATGGTCTTTATTTAAAGAACGGTAAAAATAGGGCAAATACAAGACCGGAATTTTACCAAGGCGTGCAACTGCGTTTGTTCCGGAAATACTAACTTCCGGTTTTAATTTAGCACTACCGATGGTCATTGTATAATGCGGAGATTCTTTATCACAACAAGTTAAAACTGCTTTTTTTAAATTATATTCAGTTTCTTGACCGGAAAATTGTTCTGCTGAAATTATGCGCATAGGTCCGTACTGGGCATGAAAGTTATTCATAATAATTTCTTTATCTTTACTATTATACTCAAATTTCTGCAAAGTAAAGGTTCCTTGATTATTTTGAATAGTTACCGGGGAAGAGGATGAGATTTTTTCATCTTTAGGATGAACGGTAAATTCTTCTCCTAAAATGGTATATTGTTCCCCGTTCTTATTAAGATTTATGCGGACATTTCCTTTTAATTCAGCGGTACCGTCAGTACTATCGTAATTTACTTCATCAGCTGTAAAAAATAAAAAATCTTCTTTATCTGGCGCAGGCAAATTTGAACTTCGGCAAAAAGCGAAAGTACCCAACAAAAGCAAAGATATTAAAAATAAAAATTTATTTTTCATTCTTCATACTCAAAGCATACAATGCTGCTCCCAAAGCACCAATATCTTTTATTTTGGGAACTAACAATTTAACGTTTTTGAAAGGTTCATGTATTTTTTGCATTTTAAATACTTTATGCAAAGCAGGTATAAAATACTTTGCTCCACCTGAAACACCTCCGCTAAACGCTACGATTTCAGGATTAAAAATTAAAATTAAATTTGATAAAGCATATCCTAAATGAGTGCCAAAATAATTCCAAATTAACAAAGCATCTTTATCTTTGACCTGCGCAGCAACAGATAATAATTTGACCGAAAATTGCTCCTTTTTCAGTAACTTGGCAAGTTTGCTTTTTGGGTTTTCTTTAACTGCTTGCAAAGTTAATTTTCTTAAATTATTTGTACCGATATAACTTTCAAGGCAACCTCTTGCGCCGCAAGCGCAAATGTTACCGGTATTGGAATCGCTTATTTTTATATGACCAAATTCACCGGCACTACCTGTTGCACCTTGATACAGTTTACCGTCAATAATCAAACCTCCGCCTATGCCCGTTCCTAAAGTGAAAACCAAAATATTTTTATATTTTTCTTTAAGTTCTTTCTTATAAACACCGAAAGCTGCCATGTTTGCGTCATTAGAAACGAAGCATTTGCACGTTGTTAATTTTTTTAGACCGGAAGTAATTTTTAAATTACACCAAGGAATATTTGGTGCAAAACGTAAAATGCCTTTTTTATTATCAGTATCACCGGCAATACCAATACCGATAACCGCATTTTTTATTTTTAATTCTTTTTTATATTTATTTACTATCTCTGCTAAAAATTCTAAAAATTTGGAAGAGGACAAATATCGCGGTGTTTTAAGTTTTTGGTTTTTTAAAACTTTACCGGTTTTGTTTACAGCAACAATTTTTATAAAAGTTCCGCCAATATCTATACCAAAAGAAATCATCCTTGCCCCCCCGTTTTACTCTTTGGATGACTGTGATTATATACTTTTTTAAGACGTTCAAGTGAAACATGTGTATAAACCTGTGTGGCACTTAAACTTTTATGGCCCAGCATTTCCTGCAAGGTTTTTAAATCACAACCGTTATTTAATAAATGTGTAGCAAAACTATGTCTTAAACTATGCGGAGTTATGTGACGAACAAGTTTTGTATTTATTGCACTTTGTTTAATAATTTTTCTTATACCTTCTCCACTGATACGTCGGTTATAACTGCTTAAAAATAATGGCTCGGTACTTGAATAATGTGTACGCGTTGTAAGATAATTTTGAATACTATCGAGAGCAATATCGGTTATCGGTACAATGCGTTCCTTAGAACCTTTACCTAAAACTTTCGCATAACCTTGTTCAAAATTAATATCACAAATGTTTAAATTTACAAGCTCACTACGACGCAAACCACTTGAATATAAAAGTTCCAAAATAGCTTTATTTCTTAAAGCGTGCAATTTGCTTGGGTACGCTTCCATCAAATTTGAAGCTTCTTCTTCCGTCAAGAATTTAGGTAGTAATTTTTCGCGTTTCGGTGCATCAAAAAGTTTGAAAGGATTTAATTTAATTAAACCGCGTGTTTCTAAAAATTTTGCGAAACTCCTTAAGGAACTTATTTTGCGAAGCATGGTATTACGTTTAATTTGTGTATTATTTTCTACCGAAAGATATGCGCGAATATTCCTTATATTAAAATCTTTTATCTGAGTTAAATTATTTTTTGCAAAAAAGGCCCAGGCCGTATCCAAATCTTTAGTATAGGCCCTTAAAGTATGCGCAGACATATTACGCACTTTCAAACTCTGCAAAAAATTATTTATCTGCTGTTGCATTTTTCGCTTCTATTTCTTTTATTTCTTCCGGGGTAACTTGTACTATTGTTTTGCATTTCGGATACCCGGAACAACCCAAAAATGCACCACGCGCGGAATGACGAAGTAACATCGCTTTTCCGCAATTCGGGCATTTTTTACCGGAATCTAAAGCTTGTTTTGTTGCTACTTTTTTACCTTCTGAATCTATGGAATATGTGTTTTTGCACTTTGGATATGCCGAACAAGCCATAAATTGACCGCGGCGGCCTGTTCTTATAACCATGGGTGCACCGCATTTATCGCAAACTTCATTTGTTTGTTGAATAGGTGCAGAAGTTGTAGCATTTAAATTCTTTTTTCCTTTACACTTCGGATAATCTGAGCAAGCTAAATATTCACCGTAACGACTATGCTTTAAAAGCATAGGTTTTTGGCAAATAGGACATTTTTCATCTGTTTTAACAGGTACAGAAGATGCCATATTTTGTGAAGCATTTTTTAAATCACGGGAAAATCCTGTATAAAAATCAGATAAAACCGCTACCCATTTTTTATTACCTTCTGCGATATCGTCGAGTTTTTCTTCAACACCGGCAGTATAAGAAAGGTCCATAATGTCTTTGAAAAACTCTTTTAAATGTTCTGTAACTCTTATACCGAGTGGTGTTGCAGTAAGTTTCGTGGTTTTAGGAAGTTTTTCAATATACTTCCTATCCATGATTGTTTTTATGGTCGGTGCATAAGTAGATGGGCGGCCGATACCATGCTTTTCCAAAGTTTTAATTAAACTTGCTTCATTATAATTTGGCGGTGGGGCGGTTTTATGATCTTTAGTTTCAATATCAACCAAATTGAGAGTATCCCCTTCCTCTAAAATAGGTAAAAGTGCAGAGGATGTTTCTTCCTTTTCATTATCTTCGGGTTCTTCATCTTTATAAACAGATAAATAACCTTCAAATTTAACTGTTCTGCCTGTTGCACGGAGTAAGCAATTTTCCTTGCTTTCTGCGGAAATATCAATGCTTACAGTATTAAAAACAGCATCAGCCATTTGTGAGGCGACAAAACGCAACCAAATAAGTTCATAAAGTTTATATTGATCTGAAGTTAAAGAATCCTTTATGCTTTGGGGTGTTTTAAAAACATCTGTTGGATGGATTGCTTCATGGGCTTCTTGCGCACCTTTTACTTTTCCTTTATAAACAGGAGCTTTTGCCGGGGCAAACTGCGGCCCGTATTTTTCCTTAATAAATTTATTTGTTTGGGTTTGAAGAAGTTTTGATACGTTAAAAGAGTCTGTTCTCATATAAGTAATCAAACCGACATTTTTGCCTGCGATTTCCACACCTTCGTACAAGGATTGTGCCGTCTGCATTGTTTTTTGCGGAGAAAAGCCAAGTTTATTATAAGCATCTTGTTGTAAAGTACTGGTAATGAAAGGTGGTTTAGGATGTTGTTTTACTTCCTTTTTTTCAACTTTTTCAACCGTTAAAGGTCCTTTACGCAATGCAGCATTTACAACGGCTAAACTTTCATTGGTATCAAAAACTGTTGATTTAACTTTATAGTCTTCCGCAAAAAGTTTATAAGTTGTTGTGCTTTCAACATTTTTGCCTTGCCATTTTAAAACACGTGCAAAGAATTGAGGTTTTGTATCTTTCTTTTCGAGTTTAGCACGCAAAGTCCAATAAACTTTGCTTTTAAATTCTGCTATTTCTTTTGCTCTTTCTGCAAGTAAACGAACCGCAACAGATTGTACGCGCCCTGCACTTAAACCGCTTGTAATTTTACGCCATAAAAGCGGGGAAATTTTATAACCTACAAGCCTATCTAAAATACGGCGGGCTTGTTGGGCATCAACCAAATTATGGTCGATAGCACGGGCATTATCAAAACTTTCCTTGATGGCAGTATCGGTAATTTCATGAAAGAAAATACGACGTGTATTTTCCGGTTTAAGTTTTAAAAGTTGTTCAAGATGCCAAGCGATAGCTTCCCCCTCACGGTCAGGGTCGGTAGCAAGATATACAATAGATGCTTTTTTAACTGCCTCTTTTAAATCGGCAATAATTTTTGGTTTACCGCTTACTACATAAGTAGGTTTGAAATCATGTTGTTCATCAACACCGATTTCTTTTGAGGGCAAATCCCTAACATGCCCAAAGGAACTTTTAACTATATAATTAGGCCCTAAAATTTTACTGATAGTGCGTTGTTTTGTGGGGGATTCCACAATTACAAGGGCTTTGCCTGTTGTAGATTTTTGTACTGTCATGTCACACCTCTATAAATAAATCAAATTTTTGCTTTTGAATATTTACCGTCTTCACAACGTAAATATCCGCTTATTTCCAGTGAAAATAAAACTGTTGATAAACTAGGAACATCCATATTTAATTTTACGGAAAGTTCATCTATCGTACTTTCCCCACTGCCAATAGCTTCTATAATTTTAGCTTCTTCCGGAGACAAATCTGAAATTTCTTCCTTTTCTTTATAAATTTCTTGTGTCTTTAAAGTGCTTTTTATATTGACGGGTAAAGCATCTATAATATCTCGTGCATCCAAACAAATGCCGGCACCTTCTTTGATAAGTTTATTCGGTCCACCGCTTGTGGGGGAATCAATCGGGCCGGGAACGGCAAAAACATCAAGCCCTTGTTCTAATGCCATTTTTGCGGTTATCAAAGCACCTGATTTTACTTCGCCTTCAACAATTAACGCAACTCTTGAAAGAGCTGCAATTAATCGGTTCCTTCTCGGAAAATGTTGGGCAAGAGGGGCTGTCATAAAAGGATATTCAGAAATTATTGCCCCACCGTTTTCAATAATACCTAAGGCTAGTTCTTTGTTTTCCGCAGGATAACATCTGCCGATACCCGTGCCTATTAAAGCCCAAGTCGGTTTTTTACGCTTAACAGCTTCTGCGTGGGCAACGCTATCAACACCACGCGCAAGACCGCTGACAATAATAACACCTGCATCTGCCAAATCACCGGCAAGTTTTATTGTCGCACGTCTACCATAGGGTGTTATTTTCCTCGTTCCTACAATAGCAACCGTAGGTGCTAACTTTGTGTTTAATTCTCCACGAACATAAACAACTAATGGTGGTTCTTTGATATTTAAAAATTCTTCGGGGTAGCCTTCTTCCCCTTTAATATAAATATGCCCTCCGGCTTTATAGGTATTTTCTACTTCTTTTTCTGCATCTAATTCTAATGCTGATTTTAAAAAATATTCCGCAGTTTCAAGTGAAATTTTGCCTTCCTCACTTAAAGTTTGTGGAGTTTGTTGTAAAATCTCTTGCCCGGTACCAAAAATTTCAAGCAATCTTTCAAGCCAATCTGTCCTAAGATAGTTAAAGGCATTGATTTTAATTAGCGCTAATTTTTCTTCTGCTTTCATTAAATATCACTAACTCCTTTCCTATCTAAAGGACGATATTGCATAACTTCTATAATATGCTCTTTTTTAATATCTTTGCTGCCTTCCAAATCTGCGATTGTGCGGGCGGTTTTTAAAATTTTATCTAAACTTCTGGCGGAAAGGCCGAGTTTTTTCATCGCAAGTTCAAGTATTTCCCCCCCGCCTTCCGGTAAAGGACAATATTTTTTTATTTCAGAAACAGTCATAAAAGCATTGGCTGTCGTTTTGGAATTTTTAAATCTTTCTTCTTGAATCTTGCGGGCTTTAATTACACGTTCACGAATTTGTGCGCTTGTTTCACCTTCGCTTTTGGCTTGCCAATCTTTGTAATTTACTGGGTTTAAATTAACCGTTAAATCAATCCTATCAAGCAAAGGGCCGGAAACTTTTGATTTATATCTGCTGATTTGCACCGGTGTACAATTACAAGTTTTTACCGGATGACCGTGATAACCGCACGGGCAAGGATTCATTGCCGCAATTAAAGTAAATTTTGCCGGGAAAGTTAAAGTATCTTTTGCTCGTGCTATAGTAACTTTAAAAGTTTCTAAAGGTTCACGCAAAACTTCAAGTGAATTACGGGAAAATTCTGCAAATTCATCTAAAAATAAAATACCGTTATGTGCCAAACTTGCTTCGCCGGGTTTTGGGTTTGCACCGCCACCGATTAAAGCAATATTTGAAATTGTATGGTGTGGCTCCCTAAAAGGTCTTTGAAAAATTTTTTTACCTTTCCCGAGCATGCGGCAGATGGAATAAATTTGCAAAATCTCAAGCATTTCGTCTTTAGTTAAAGGCGGTAAAATACTTGAAAAACGTTTTGCCAACATGCTTTTACCCGTACCGGGTGTACCTATCATTAAGACATTATGACCGCCGGCAGCGGCAATTTCCAAAGCACGTTTGGCAAGTGCTTGGCCCTTAACTTCTGAAAAATCTTCCTTTAAATCAAAGCCTTCTAAATTTTCTTCAACTTTCGGGGTTTGATACTCTTGATGGAATAAAATTTTACCTTCCAGTAAATCAACGACTTCTTTTAAAGAACTTGCTCCGAAATTTTGGACTTCAGCGAATTCCCCTTCTTCTTTATTCGCTAAAGGAATAACTGCTTTTTTGGTACCAATTTTCCTTAAAGAAATGAGCATAGGCAAAACACCGGCACAAGCGTGAACTTTACCATTTAAACCAAGTTCACCGATAAATACCATTTCATTTAATTTGTTTTGTGCTTGATTGCTTAATTCCCCGCTTGCCGCTAAAATACCTAAGGCGATAGGTAAATCAAAATGCGTACCCGTTTTTTTAATCTCGGCAGGAACTAAATTAACTGTAATTTTCCTTAAAGGGAAATCAAAACCGCTGTTTCTTATTGCAGCTTGAACACGGTCTTTTGCTTCTTTGACTTCTTGTTCAGGTAAACCTACAATAGTAAAAGTGGGCGCACCCCCGGCAATGTCAATTTCTACTTTGACAATAAAGCCCTCTAAGGCTTTTATCGCGGAGGATAACACACTTGATAACATTATATGAATTCCATTGTAATACTATCGGCAGAAGTATTTACAATCGTAAAATTAGCTACATTTTTACGCAAAATTTTAGCGGAAAATTCCTCTGCAGTGGAAACTTTTGCCTGTACTGAAAAAGTAGCGGTAGAGTTTCTGTATTTTACTAAAGCAAAATCTTCGACATCCCTTTGTGAACGCATGATATTTTGAAGTTTTTCTAAACGTTCAATAGTATTAACATTTGTAACTATAAAATTAAAAGTCTTTGCAGAATTAATTGCCTGAGTTATATCTTCTTCCACTTGCTCCGCAGCAGTTTGACAGGCATTCATTAAAGCTTTTTGTTCTGCTAAAGATTGGACAGCATCAAGACCACTGGCATTTTCTGACGATTGTGCTACAAGTTGATAATTGCTTGTTGCCATCACTTTTAAATTCACTTTAGCGCGAATAGGTTTAAAGGTTGTTGTCAAAGCAGCCGCGCTTTCAAGAGGTGCTGCATCTGCTTCCGCTATAATAACAAAGCGAGCCCCTTCTTTTTTTGCTTTATCGATAAAAGAAGTTGTATCGGTTAAATTATTTTCACTTAAAGTTCCTCCATCAAGTAAAGTGTACGGAAAATTTTTAAGAGCTTTATAAACACCTTGCCGGCAATATTGCTTTAAGGAAACTTCACCGTTAATAATCTCTCTGGAAGCGACTAAAATATTTGTTTTACGGACATAAGAGCTGTCTTCTATCTCTTTAACTTTGGTAGCTAAATCGCTCACTAAAACCATTACGCGCCCTTCAACAAAAAATTTATCACCCTTTCTATAAGAAGAAGTCACATACGAACGCCTTATATAGTTTTTGTAATTATCTAAAATATCTGTTTTTACTCTTTCGGGATATTCTATTAAACTATTGGAAGAAAGGAAAACCCTTGCTGCTTTCTCTACGGCTACTTTTTCAGCTAATACTAAGCCTTCTTCCTTCATAGAAGAAACAGAGCCTTCAACGAAAGGAACTTCCGCACTTGCCATAACATATTCACCTTCTCCTTTAGGGCCTATATTCATCCTCTGGCAAGAAGTTAATAAAAAACAAATAACCATTAAGGAAAGAATCTTTTTCATTTATGCTCCTTATCTCAAGATATCTCCAAGCATTTTAATATAGGCACTTGGTTTTTTAATATCTTCAAAATTAATAGTACCACAACGAATCATCATCACTTCTAACATATGTGTTAAAATATCATAGAAATTATCCCTGATAGGTTCTTTACATTCCGAGAAAGAAGGGCCTAAAATAACTGCCCCTTTTAAGTTCTTTAAATCACAAATATTGGCGATTTTAAAAGCTGCAGAAATTATATGATCAGTTGAATAAGCAGATTTTAAAGCATAATTAAAACCTCCCTTTATTCCTAATTCTTTTGCAGCTTCTTGCGCAGCAAAAGCAACCCAGCGAAATTTATCTATCTGTGAAGCAGGAAAAAAGAAACCGAAATTTCCCCAAGATCCTTCTTTGTTTTTTTCTAATGCAGTAATTTCTCCAAAATCTTTTGTACAAATATCACTATCGGAATTTTCCCCATTAACTGCCGTCATTTGTTGCAAAATTTCTTCATAGGACAGTTTTTTAATGCCGCTACTTTCTATACGTCTGGAAAGGACTTTTACCCTCTTAACGTTTCTTGCGACATCTCCTAATGATGTGCTTTTTTGGGCAAAGAAAGTGTCTATTTCTTTTTCTGTTAGATCCATAAATGAAGAGGTAACAATTCTGCTAGTTAGTTTGTTGAAATGAGCTTTTCCGGGAACTTTTAGTTCGGCAATTGTTCCTATTGAAAATTTAAAATTAACTAATTCTTCAAATCTTTTTAAACTTTCAGGAGGATATTTAGAAGATAAGATAATTTGTTTTTTGTTTTTTAAGAAATCATTTAAGACCGCTGAAATATATTCTCTATTATGCTCGTTTACAGCTGTTAAATGAACATCATCAATAATAAGAACTTCAGCTTCACTGAAGAAATTATCCAACTTTTCTTTTTGACCTTTTTCTAACAAATATTGAACACCTCTGGAAAAACGAACGCCATTTGTAAATAATATTTTAGCTTGTGGTATTTTTTTAGAAATTTCATAACCCATTGCATGCAGAAAATGCGTTTTACCTGTCCCGCTGGTACCTTGCAACAAGAAAGGATTGTTTCCCCTTCCCAAATCATCCAAGGTAGCCATTGCCATAGCATGAGCAAAACGGATGGCAGAAATATCCATAGTAGAAAAAGTATATGTCGGTACTAAAGGCATTTCTATAGGATAATTTCTATATTTTGTGTCTTTCGTAGGAGTAGCAATATGCAGTGTATGGTCTATTTTCATAGTCTTTTTTATCGCTCCATTACTAATATGTGATGTTTTATTCAAAGATTGATTGTTTCCCTTAATTGTAGAAGCCGCCGCTATTTCTTGTTTTTCTTCTTTCATATTTTCTTTTACCTCTTCCTCATCAAATTTATTTTGTTGTTTCTCTTCTTTTGTCTCTTTTATTTTTTTATTTATGTTCTCAGTATGTTCACTTATCGTGTCCCTTTGTTTTTGATCATTGATTTTTTCATCCTTAATAGGGGGATTTTCCGTTTTTTGAGTTTTTTCTTCACGAGGATTTTCTTCCTTATTCTCTAAGTCGTTTTGTGAAAAAATTTGTTTTGGAAAAGAAAGACTCATATCATCATCTTTATTATTTTCCAAAGATATTTTCACATCTGATAAAGTTTCGTCTTTTGCGGAAAAAGAATTTTGTACAGCCTCATTGTCGTCTGTTTGATTTTCCAAAATTTCTAGAGGACTCTTTTCTCCCCTTAAAACATTCTCTTTACTTTGTACTAGTCCCTCCGACTGATTTTCATCATAAAAATCGCAAACAGTTTCTGCATCAAAAATATCATCCACCTTTATCTTTGCAGTAACAGGATTTCCTGATAACCCTTTTTGCTTTTGTTCAAAAGCTTCCGGGGAAATGTCTTCTTCCAATACGTTGTTTTTAATGATAATACCTTCCCCTAAATTTTGGAAAGGATCTCCTTCTTGTTCAGATGTACTCTTTTTTTGCTGCAAATCATTATTTATTTTCTTTGACTTCTTTTTCCTAAAAGAGAAAGTTTGTTCCCGATTTTCTTTTGTAGTATGGATAGCCGTTTTAATTTTACCAACAATATTTCCCAATAATCCTGTCTTGCCCATTTCTTCCTTTGTTGCTACTATTTGAACATCTTCTATCTCTTTAGAAGAAGGAGGGAATATCTTTTCATTGTTTTGTTCTATATCAGGCGTCTCTTTCTCCGGTTTGTTTTCTTTCTCTACGACACTTGGTTCCTTTTGTTGAATATCTGTAAAAGTTTTCGCTAATTCCAAAGAAGTGTTTCCAATATTTATATTTTTTTCATCTCCGGAAACTAAGGAAGTGCTTGTTATAAGATCTCTAAAGACTGTCTCTGTCCTTTCTTCTTTTGAGACAGGAAAACCTGTATCTGCAAGGTTTATGAAAGAATCCTCGTTCTTTCGCATTGTGTTTTGTCCTTTGCCTGTTCGTTGTTCCCCTCCCCCTAAATTAGAGGCTGACAAATCTATTGTTAAAGTTCTTGATGAATTATTGAAAGTTTCTGTAATTCCGTTAGAAGAAAGAAACTCTACTCTTGTTTTTATTTTCTCCAACGATTTTTCATCTGTGATACCGGAAAGTTCAAAAATATAATTAAAGCCCGGAATAGATGTTTTTATTAATTTACAATGACCTGCAAGATCTCTTTGTATATCTTTACAACCTTTTTCATCCGCTTTTAAAAGAAGAAGATATACGGAATTTTGTGTTAAAGAATTTTCTCTTATCTCATAATTGCTGATCATTTGTTCTCTCCATTTCTTGTTAAGAAACTATTTTTATTCCAGCGCTTGCCCCTAACCGTGAAGCACCGGCGTTTATCATAGCTAACGCATCCTCTTTAGTGCGAACACCTCCAGATGCTTTAACTTTTATACCACTTGCTTCCTTCATAAGTTTTACATCTGCTACTGTTGCCCCCGCGGTTGAAAACCCCGTAGAAGTTTTTACGAAATCAGCCCCTGCTTTTGCAGCAAGTTGACAAACTATTCTCTTCTCTTCATCGGTTAAATAAGATGTTTCAATGATAACTTTTAAAATTTTACCTTCACTTGCTTTACGTACAGCCAAAATGTCTTGGTAAACATAATCTTTATTACCTTCTTTTACTGCGCCTATATTTATAACCATATCAACTTCGTTTGCACCTTGTTTTATGGCAAGAGCGGTTTCCTCAGCTTTAATTTGTGAAGTATTCGCTCCTAAAGGGAAACCTATAACCGTACAAACATTAACACCTGTACCTTTTAAAATTTCTGCACAAAGTGAAACCCAACAAGGGTTTACACAAACAGATGCAAAATGATATCTTTTTGCTTCCTCACAAAGCTTTAAAATATCTGCTTTGGTTGCAACAGGTTTAAGTAAGGTATGGTCTATATAAGACGCTAAATTATTCATAATCAATAATCCTGGTAAATTTTTCTGCAATTAAAGCTTGCCCGCCTACTAAAACTCCGTCAACATTTTCTTTAGCCATAATTGAATCAACATTTTCCGCTTTAACACTTCCGCCGTATAAAATGCGTATATTATTTGCAAAATCTGCACCTAACATTTTAGATAAAACTTTTCTGATTAAAGCATGAACTTCTTCCGCTTGCTCAGGTGTAGCGGTTTTGCCTGTACCGATAGCCCAAACAGGTTCATAAGCAATAACCAAAGTTTTTAAATCTTCAGCAGTATATCCTTTCAACCCTTCAATGAGTTGGGATGTAATTACTTGCTCTATTTTATTTGCCTCGCGTTCTGCCAAAGTTTCGCCAACACAATAAATAACTTGTAAATTATGCCTTAAAGCTGCGGCAATTTTTTTATTTAAAATTTCATTTGTATCCCCAAATAATGCACGGCGTTCACTATGCCCCAAAATAACGGCAGTAGCACCGGCTTCTTTAACTTGAGAAGGTGAAACCTGTGAAGTAAATGCTCCCTTTTCTTCAAAATAACAATCTTGTGCTGCGACTATAAAACCCGTACCTTTCAAAGCATTTGCCACAGCATTAATTGCTGTAAAACTGGGTGCTACCATAATATCGGCATTATTTTTATTCTTTGCTGCTTTAAGTGCATTAACTAAAGTTACCCCTTCTTGAATAGTGTTATTCATTTTCCAATTACCAGCTATAAAAGGCTTTCTTGCCATAAATATACCTCTTTACTTAATTTTTTATATTTGCGACACCGCGCTATAATATATATTAACATTTTATACATTAATATGGCAAAAGTTTTTTAAATTTTATAAAATTTCTATATGGCAAATATACTTGAGGGAAAAACCCTGGCAAAACAAATTAAAGCCTCTTTACAGGAAAGAGCATACAAAATTTATAAAAAAATGGGAAGGCGGGCAAGCCTTGTAGGCTTTGGGTGGAAAGGCGATGCCGCCGGCTTTTATTATTTAAATAAAGAGGTGGAAGCCGCCCGCAAAATAGGAATAGATGCAGATATCGTTTTGCTTGAAAACAACACAAAACCAAAACAACTTTTTACTTTACTTGATGCTGTTTTTCAAAAATCAACTACCATTGATGCCCTGTTAATTGCAAGGCCTTTACCACCGCAACTTAATAATTTAGATATTGCCGCAAATATCAACCCTGCGCAAGATATTGACGGTGCAGGTTTAATCAGTATGGGCCGTTTATTTATGTGTAAAACTTGGCAAGATATTGAAAATTTACAGACATTTATTCCTTGTTGCCCAAAAGCTGTTGTGCGTTTACTTGATTATCACAAAATAAAGCTGGAAGGTGCAAAAATTGCCGTTATAGGCAGAAGTAATACCGTTGGTTCGCCTTTAGCAAAAATGTTAACTGCCAAAAATGCGGTTGTTACCTTGTGCCACACCAAAACAAAAGACTTAAGAGAAATAACTTTAAACAGTGATATTATAGTTTCTGCAGCAGGTAAAATAAATTTAATTAAAAAAGACTTTGCAAAAAAAGGTACAATACTTATAGATGTTGCAACTGTTGTAAATGAACAAGGCAAATGCGTAGGCGATATAGATTTTGAAAATTTAAAAGAAATTTGTCCTATTTCACCTGTACCGGGTGGCGTAGGACCTGTAACTTTAGCGTGTTTGCTTGAAAATATTATTATTTCTGCCGAGAGGAAAATAAAATGAAAAAAACTTTTTCTTTAATAGTTCTTATTTTTTCTTTGATTTGTATTAACGGTTGTATTTCAAAGGAAGGTTATCCTACTACATTTGAAAAGGAATATAAAAAACTTGAATTAGAAACAAGAAATTATACCGATACAGATTTTTATGATGCTGATAAAAGATCTGCCGATGATAAGAGAGCCTTAAGCGAAGGCGACCGTATGGCTGCTATTGCTGAAGAAGCACAAAAAGAAAGACGGGCAAAAACAGTGGTAGAATCTGACTATTATTTCCAAGTTTATCCAGGCAGAAAAGAATCTTATTCTTATAATGAGTATAATGAGGTTTGGTCCGATGGATATCCTCTTAATGCTTATAAAGAAACACAAAGGCTCTGGAAAAAACCACAAAAATTTAAACCGGAAGATTATGAAGGCATCCCGGATGACGGTTTGGTAACAGAACAAGCTATAGCAGCCGCGGAAGAGGCCGCCCGTAAAGCGGAACAAGAGGCAGCTGCCGCAGTTGAAAATGATGCTGTCTATGAGTAATTTTTAAATTAATAAAAAACACCTCTGTAAAAATACACAGGTGTTTTTTATTGTAAAAAATTTATAGAGTTCCCCCCAGTGAAAAGAAATTAGATGATGATAAGACAGGATTGTCACTAAAAATTCCATCAACTTTCCATTTCTTTAATTTTTGATAAATCTGCAAATCATTAACTGTATAAACTAAAACTTTTAAACCGTTTTTGTGGCAAGTTTCAACAATTTTTTTTGTTACTCTTTTTACACTTATGTTTACACTTTTTGCCTTTAAAGATAATGGGGTTTTCAGTTCAAAATTACGGGTTAAAATGCCAATGTTTATTTGTTTATCCAAAGAGTGAATTTTTTGTAAACTATCTACGGCAAAAGAAGAAATTAAAATTTGTTCTTTTGCAATATTTTTTGCTTTTTTTAATTCCTCTAAAATCTGTTTCTCTATACCGGGGTAAATGTTATCATCATTCTTTATCTCTAGATTTAAAGTAAAATTTTTAGGCGTAATTTTTAGTAAATCAACCAGCGTAGGTATGTCAAATTTTTTTAAATATTCAAAAGTACTATCTTTAATTTTTTTACCGTTTTTTAAATTGTAATCGTGATACAAAACAAGTACGCCGTCTTTAGAACGTTGAATATCTGTTTCGAGCCAGGATGCTCCTAATTTAAAAGCTAAATCAAAAGCTTTTAAAGTGTTTTCTTTTGCGTAGGCACTAGCCCCGCGGTGTGCAATTACTAACATAATTAAAAAAATGTTGAATATAATTTATCGTAAACTTCTTGCGGAACTTCTCGCCCCGGAACAAGTACTCTCCCGGCAATATTGCCATGGAAATCAGATCCTCCGGAAACAAGCAGATTATATTTTTTTGCAATTCGCAAAAGTTCCTCACGCATGGCTTCGCGATGTGAAGGATAATAAATTTCTATTCCATCTAGTCCCCAAGAAACCCATTTTTCGAAATCCCAACAATCTCTAACAAGGCCCGGGTGAGCAATAAAACATTTTCCCCCTGCTTCTTTAATAGCTTCTATGGCTTCTTTAACTGTTACAGCCATAGGAGGAACATAAGCCGGGCAGCCCTTACCTAAATATTTTTTAAAAATATCAGAGCGCATATAACCAAGATGTCGCCGACGTAAACAGTCTGCAATATGTGCACGGGAAGAAACTCCTTTTGTTATTTTTAAAACTTCTTCCTCTGTAATTTGTATTTTAATTTCCTGCAACAGTTTAACTGTTTTTTTAACGCGTTCAAGACGTAATTGAGTATTTGTTTCTAGTAATTTTTTTAAGGCAAGATTTTCCGGATCAAAATTGTATCCTACGAAATGCAAGTTATCGTGGTCACGAGTACTAATTTCCACCCCATTAACAAAAATCATGTTGTATTTTGCAGCTTTTGTTCTGGCTTCTGCAAGACCTAAAATACAATCGTGGTCTGTAAGAGACATCATTTCTACACCGGCTTTACTGTAAGTATATAATAATTCGGCGATGCTTACTGCACCGTCCGAATATCTTGAGTGGGAATGTAAATCAATTACCGGCATTAAACCCTTTCAACAGAAGTTACTTGAGGTATGCTTTCTTTCAAATATGCCTCTATGCCATTTTTGATTGTCATAGTTGCCATAGGGCAACCGGCGCAAGCACCTTGCAATTTAACTTTTACGATACCGGTTTTTTCGTCAAAAGAAACGAATTCCACATCACCGCCATCAGCTTGTAAAGCGGGGCGGATTTTTTGAATTAATGCTAAAATTTGTTTTTCCATAAATACCTTCTTAAATTTGCGCCGCCCAATTAAGAGCGGCGCTTTTATATTTTATTTACTTTCTTTTACTTCTTCTAAAGAAAGGTCCTCTTTTGTCTTTTCTTCTTCCTCTTTAACTACGGGGGTTACTTTAGCAATCTTATCGCCTTCATCAAGTTTGACTAAACGGACACCTTGTGCATTCCTTCCAACAGAACGTATTTGTTCACAACGTATACGAATAGCCATACCTTTTTCGGTAATAACCATTAAGTCTTTGGTTTCATCAACTAATTTAATACCAACGACTTTTCCGTTTCTTTCGCTTGTCTTGATAGTGATAACGCCTATACCACCGCGATGCTGTGTCCTATATTCACTAAACTCTGTGCGTTTACCGTAACCGTTTTCACAGACGGACAAGACATCCGGTTGTTCACCTTCTCTTTGGCCTTGTTCCATACCGATCACGACATCACCTTCTGCAAGTTTAATAGCTCTTACACCGTGTGCTGTGCGGCCCATGGCGCGAACTTGGTTTTCATCAAAGCGTATAGATTTACCATTTCTTGTTGCAACAATAATATCTGATTTGCCGTGTGTTTCTTGTACAGAAACCAAAACATCACCTTCGTCTAAACCTATAGCAATAATACCGCTGCGGCGAATGTTAGCAAAGTTTTCTAAGCTAACACGTTTCATTGTGCCGAAACGTGTGCACATTGTAAGATAAGTTTCACCGCAATTTTTAGGATCAAAATCCTTAAATGCAACTGCTGATGTTACTTTTTCTTCGCCGGTAATTTGGAGCATATTTACAATTGCTTTACCTTTACCTTGGCGGTTGCCTTCAGGTATTTCATATGCTTTTAAAGCAAACACTCTGCCGCGGTTTGTGAACATCAAAATAGTTGCATGGCTTGAAGTTACAAAGAGATGTTCAATAAAATCTTCCTCTTTTGTTTTTCCGCCGATTATACCTTTACCACCGCGATTTTGTGAACGATAAGTATCAAGAGGTATACGTTTTGCATAACCACCATGTGAAAGAGTGATAACAACATCTTCTTCTTCAATAAAATCTTCCACGGAGAAATCTGTAACATCTGTTGAAATCTCTGTGCGGCGTTCGTCACCGTAATCCTTTTTCATTTTAGTAAGTTCTTCAACAATAATATCTAAAATTCTTTGAGGATTCCCTAAAATATCTTGAAGTTCTTTAATTAAAGCTTTTAAATCTTTTTGCTCTTGCTCAATTGCAATAGAGGAAAGTTGTGTAAGTTGATGCAAGCGCATTTCCAAAATTGCTTGAGCTTGAGGTTCAGTAAATTTAAAGCGTGCCATTAAATTAGTACGGGCTTCGGGGGCATCTTTAGATTTGCGGATAATTGCAACAACTTCGTCTAAATTTGCGATTGCCAAAAGCAACCCGTCCAAAATATGTGAACGTTTTAAAGCTTTATTTAAATCAAAACGCGTTCTGTTTGTAATAACTTCTTGGCGGTGCCTGATATATTGGCGCATGGCTTCTTTCATGCTTAAAACACGAGGTTTACCATCAACGATAGCAAGCATATTTACACCAAAAGAAGTTTGAAGTTGAGTGTGTTTAAATAATTGGTTTAAAACAACCTGGCCTGTTGCTTCGCGTTTAAGTTCAATAACAAGGCGCATACCACGGCGGTCAGATTCATCGCGAATATCGGAAATTTCTGTAATCTTTTTATCTTTAACAAGGCCGGCAATAGTTTCAATTAAAACTGTCTTGTTTACCTGATAAGGAATTTCCGTTACGATAATGGCTTCACGCCCGCCTTTCATTTCTTCAATTTCTGCGCGGGCTTGAATTTTTAAAGAACCGCGGCCGGATTCAAAGTAATCATAAACACCTTTTGTACCGCGTAAAATACCGCCGGTAGGAAAGTCAGGCCCTTTAACGATTTGCATCATTTCTTTAGTGGAAATTGCCGGGTTTTTAATTAAAGCAATAATACCGTCGCAAATCTCCGCTAAGTTATGTGTCGGAATATTTGTTGCCATACCGACTGCGATACCGTTTGAACCGTTAACTAAAAGTTGCGGCATCTTTGCAGGTAAGACTGCCGGTTCCATTAAAGAACCGTCGTAGTTTGGAACAAATTTGACTGTATCTTTATCTAAATCTTCCAAAAGCTCATCGGCAATATGATTTAAACGAACTTCGGTATAACGCATAGCAGCCGGGCTGTCACCGTCGATAGAACCGAAGTTTCCTTGACCGTTAACTAAAGTATTTCTTATTGAAAAGTTTTGTGCCATACGAACTAAGGCATCATAAACTGAACTGTCCCCGTGTGGATGGTATTTACCCAAAACGTCACCGACTACACGAGCTGATTTCTTAAACGGTTTATTATATTTTAAACCCATTTCCTGCATGGCATATAAAATGCGTCGGTGAACAGGTTTTAAACCATCTCTTGCATCAGGTAGTGCACGGCCTATAATTACGCTCATAGCATAATCGATATAGGAATTACGCATTTCCTCGCCGATATCTCGTTGGTGTATTTGGTCAAATAATTCTGTGGAATTTGTTTGGTTGTTATTATTATCTGTCATAAAAACTCCTAAATATCTAAATTGATAACTTCAAGGGCGTGTTTTTCAATAAAGGCCCTGCGGGGTTCAACTTTATCACCCATAAGCATTGCAAATACTTTTTCCGTATCGGCAGCATCTTCAATGGCAACGCGGACAAGTTTGCGTTTAGAAGGATCCATAGTGGTTTCCCAAAGTTGTTCCGGGTTCATTTCACCGAGACCTTTATAACGCTGTATCGTTGCACCTTGTGTACCGACATCTTTTGCAACCTTTAAAAATTCTTGTAAAGAGAAAATTAAAATATCCTTTTTACCGTCGTTAATGGTAAATAAAGGTGTTCCTTTACGTTTATCTTCGGTAACAAAAGCAAACTGTTCCAAAGTATAACCAAGGGCTTTAAGTTTATTTTCATTTACTAAAATTTTGGTAAGCTCCTTAAGTGATTGATAGTCAGGCTCTAAAGCATCATTATCAATTTCCATTTCAGGAATACCTTTGGAAAGGAGGTCTTCTCTTCTTTCGTTTCTTACCGCTGTTTGGTAATCTCTGAATTCTTGATCGGAATAGAAATATTTGAAACTGTTATTTTCCAAAGTAACTCTGAAAACAGGAATTTGACCACCTTCTTTAAACTTGTTGTAATCTTTGAGTGATAAACCTTTAAGTTCAATCCTCATATTTAATTCTTCAAGTTCTTTCAAAATTTGAAGTAAAGTTTTAATTTGGTCTTTAGTCAAATCTTCGCCTTTTGCATTTTTTGCATTAACGGCTTGAAGGGCCTCTTTAAATAACCAAGTTTGCATTTGCTCCTCAGTTTGCATATAGTCTTCCATTTTACCCTTTTTGATTTTATATAAAGGAGGTTGAGCTATATACACATGGCCTTGTTCGATAAGAGGTTTTAACTGACGATAGAAGAAAGTCAAAAGTAAAGTTGTAATATGTTGACCGTCGACATCAGCATCAGCCATTAAAACAATTTTGTTGTAGCGGAGTTTTTTAATATCAAAACCGCCTTCACCTTCCCCAACACCTGTACCGACTGCGGAAATTAAAGTGCGGATTTCGTCATTTGATAAAATTTTAACAAGTTGTGCTTTTTCAACGTTTAAAATTTTACCTTTAAGAGGAAGTATTGCCTGGAAAATTCTGTCCCTGCCTTGTTTTGCGGAACCACCGGCTGATTCACCTTCTACTATGAAAAGTTCGCATCTTTCCGGATTTTTTTCCTGGCAATCTGCAAGTTTACCCGGTAAACCACCGCTTTCCAAAGCACCTTTTCTGCGGGTTAAATCTTTTGCTTTCCTTGCTGCCTCGCGAGCAACAGCTGCACCGATTGTTTTTTCACAAATAGCACGAGCTGTTTTTGGGTTTTCTTCAAAGAAAGTTGCTAATGTTTCCCCAACGATTGAGCGAACTATACCTTCAATTTCTGAGTTACCGAGTTTTGTTTTTGTCTGCCCTTCAAATTGCGGGTGCGGAATTTTAACTGATAAAACTGCTGTTAAACCTTCCCTTAAGTCATCACCTTGAATATTTAAATCTTTATTTTTGAGAAGACCGTTATTTTTAATATAATCGTTAACGATACGTGTTAAAGAAGATCTAAAACCGCTTAAATGCGTACCTCCTTCTATTGTGTTAATATTATTTACGAAAGAATAAACATTTTCTGAATAACTGTCATTATATTGAATAGCAAAAGAGATATAATTATTATCAATTTCTTTTGTAATATAAATAGGTTCTTCATTAATAATTTTTTTGTTTGAGTTTAAGTATTTTACAAATTGTGAAATACCTCCTTCGTATAAAAATACTTGGCTTTTGTTTTCAACTCTTTCATCTGTTAAAGTAATTCTTACACCGGCATTTAAAAATGCAAGTTCGCGTAGGCGGTTTGCAATGGTATCATAAGAGAAAATATTATCACCGAAAATTTCCTTATCAGCTTTAAATGTTACTTTAGTACCGTGTTCATTTGTGTCCCCAATAACTTCAACTTTACCTTCTGGCTTACCACGTGTATATTTTTGAAAATGTACTTTACCGTCACGTCTTACTTCAACTGCAAGCCATTCTGATAATGCGTTTACGCAGGAAACACCTACGCCGTGTAAACCGCCGGAAACTTTATAAGCACCGGTATCAAATTTACCACCTGCGTGTAAAACTGTCATAACAACTTCAAGAGCACTTTTACCTTTAAGTTTCGGATCTTTAACATTTTTCATCGGGTCAACTGGAATACCGCGACCGTCATCTTGAATCATACAAACATTATCTTCTTTTATAACAACGTTAATATGACTGGCATTGCCTGCTAAAATTTCGTCTACTGAGTTGTCTACAACTTCATAAATTAAGTGGTGTAACCCCGGCGCTCCCGTTGAACCTATATACATTGCCGGGCGTTTTCTTACGGCTTCTAAACCTTCTAAAACTTGTATTTTAGAAGAATCATAATCTTGTTCTAATTCTTTTTCTGATTTGGTCATATATACTCCTTATTTAATTAAAATTCTTTTTATCCAAGGCTTATTAAAATTCTTATTTAACTCTTTTATTATTTCCTTTTCCTTTAATAAAAGTTCGTGCCTTGCCGGGGACGATTTTACTCTTACAAAAATTATTCCCCCTTGTACTGAATCTAACTCCCAAAATTTAGCCCTGTTTTTTAAAACTATCGGCCACAAATTATCAAGTAAAATTAAGTTATTTAATTTTAAATTTAAATGACAAAATTTCTTAGTTAATTCTGAAGAATTATGCCAATTAATTTCTTTTTTTATTTTCATTTAAACCCTAACAGGCATGATAATATATTTGTATTTTGTGTTTCCTTCCGGTTCTATTAATACGGGTTGTGTTGCATTTACAAAAGAAAAATTAACTTTATCTGTATTAACACTTTTTAAAACATCTATTAAATATTGTGGGTTAAAAGATGTCTCAAAATCTTCACCGGAATAATTTATTTTTACTTCATCGGAAAATGACATTTTTGATGAATTTGCGGTTATCAAAATATTATTTTCGGTTAATTGATATTTTACCGTTCCGCCTAAATCGCTTGCACAAATTGAAGCGCTTTTTGTAGAAGATAAAATATTTGAAGTTTCCGCTAAGAAAGTAATATTTTTTTTACCTGGAATAACTTGTTCATAGTTAGGGAAATTACCTTCTATCAAACGGGAAATTAAAACTGTTTCTTTAATTTTAAAACTTATTTGATTTGCGGAAGTTGTAACATTTATAACTTCATCTTCTTTAAATTTATTTAAACCGATAAGTTTTAAAACTTCATTTAAAACTTTACTTGGAACAATAATTTTAAATTCTTTAACCCCTTCTAAAACCGGGTTTATACATAGGGCTAAACGGCGACCGTCTGTAGAAACAACTTCAAATTTATCTTTAGTATTATTCCAAAGTAAACCGTTTAAAACGTAACGTGTTTCTTGTGTAGAAGCTGAAAAAATAGTTTTTTCTATCATCTCTTTTAATAAATTTGCTTTTATACTAAAACTTTCATTTTTTTCAATTTCCGGAATAATAGGATATTCTGATTTAGGTGTTCCGATAAGCCAAAATTTTGAGCGTCCGCTTTTAATATGTAATTTATTATCTTCATCACTTTCTAAAAAAATTTCTTTGCCGGAAGGTAAATTTTTTAATATGTCTGAAAAATCTTTTAAAGGAACAGTTATTGAACCATTATCTAGAACTTCAGCTTTAAAAGTATGAATAATAGCCATTTCCATATCAGTTCTGGTTAATTTAATAGTTCCGTCTTTAGCTTCTATTAAAAAGTTAAAAAGAATTGGTAAAGTAGTTCTCCCCCCAACTGATGATTGTATAATTTGAATTCCTTCTGAAAGTTTTTCTTTAGTAATATTAATTTTCATATTATTATCCTTATTATTATATTATCCTGTGGATTTAGTGGAAAAATGTTAATTATCTATACAAAAAATTTAATAATTTGTTGATAACTTTTAAATTCTATCCACACAGTCCACAAGCAAAAATCTTACCCACAAAAAATATTTAGTTATCCACAGCTTTTATTTCCTCTGTTATCAAATTAATAACAGGTATAAAAAAGGTATTATTTTTAATTTCCTCTTTTACTTTTTCTTTAGCATGAATAACTGTTGTGTGATCCCTATTAAATTCCCTCCCGATTTCCGGTAAAGATAAAGAAGTTAATTCTGTTGCCAAATACATAGCAATTTGCCTTGGCCAAGCAATAGAATTATTTTTCTTTTTAGAATTTAAATCTTCTAAATTAACTTTATAATGTTTACATACTGCTTCTTTTATTTTATTTATACTGATATTGTATTTTTGTTCTTCTAAATTTATAATATCTGCCAAAACTTCTTTTGCAATACTTATAGTTGCATTTACTCCATGGATACTTGCATAACTATTTAAACGATATAAACAACCTTCAAGATTTCTAATACTTGCTTGTACACCTTGTGCTATAAAAGATAAAACATCATCAGAAATATCAAAATTATTTACATCTCTTTTATGACGTAAAATTGCAATTCTTGTTTCCAAATCCGGCCTTTTAATTTCGGCTGAAATACCGCTTAAAAGGCGGGAAGATAAACGTTCACTAAAACCAAGTTGAATAGGTGTTTTATCACAAGTTAAAACGATTTGTTTTTGATTATTAAATAAAGAATTAAATACATAGAAAAATTCTTCTTCAGAACGATTTCTACTTAGTAAATATTGTATATCATCTATAAGAAAACAATCAATATTATCATATTGTTTATGATAAGGAGTTGTTGTTTTTTTTGACAAGTGTTCTATATATTGAGTAACAAAATCTTCCCCAGACATATACAAAACTTTTGCATAAGGGTTGTTTTTTAAAAGTTCATTTCCGATAGCGTGTAAAAGATGTGTTTTACCAAGCCCCGGTGCGCTGAAAATTACAAAAGGATTATTTGCGCGGTTGCCTATTTTTTTGACGACAGCTTCAGACGCTTTATAAGCAAAGCGGTTTGACGGGCCTTCAATAAAACCTTCAAAAGTATAATGTGGGTCAAGGTGTGTTTCTTCCAGCGGAGTTCTTTTACTAAAATTTTGAACTTTTACGACGGGAGGAATTTGCAAAGTAGGAACATCTTGTTGTTTTTGAATTACATAATCGACGGTGCAAGGGAAATTTGTTGTTTCGGTTAAAGCATGTAATAAAGGTGTTTCGTATCTGTCTTTAATTGTTTTAAGCCAAGATTCATTAGGGACTTCAATTTTAAAAACACCTTCACTGAACTCCAAAATTTTCATGGGCTTTAACCACATATCGCAAATATCTTTACCCAAAGTTATTTCTAACTTTTTTATTGAATTTGCCCAAATTTCGTTTATATCGTTGTTTTCCACAGTTAGCCCCTGTTATATGGTTTTTGTTAAAAAACTCAATATAACTAATTTTAGCAGTTTTTTAGCAAAAAGTACAGTTTTTTGTAAAATTATCCAAAATTATGAAAAATGTGCATAAGTGCCATAATAAATGTTATAATATTTGCATGGAACAGCATTTGTTTATAACCGCAGTAATAGCTTTTGCTTTTGATAGAATATCTAAATATTGTATCAAGAAAAATTGTTTTGAGAAAACTTCTGTTTTTGCCGTATGGAACGCATTGTTTGCTTTTATTGCCGGTATTTTGGTGTTCTATATTTTGAATTTTATGACATCAAACGGTGCGACTTTCGGGCTTTCAAAAACAACGTTTTCTTTAATTTTACTAATTACTTTAGGTTATACTTTTTCAAAATATTTTAAAGCAAAAAAAGCCGGGAAAAAGGAAAAACAGGCAATTATTGCCTTCAATTTAGATTGGGCGCAAACAGTTTATTTCGCAGCTTTTTTTGCTTCAATATTTATGTTCTTTTTCTTGCAAGCATTTAGGATACCTTCCGCTTCAATGAGGAATACTTTGCTTGAAGGCGACAACCTTTTTGTAAACAAAGCTTATTACGGTATGCGCTTACCTTTTGTTAAAGACAATTTTATAAACTTCCATGATATCAGCCGCGGCGATATTATAATCTTCAGATTCCCGGCAAAAGACAGAGAACAATCAAATTGCGGTGAGCCGCAGTATGGCAGAGATTTTGTTAAAAGAGTTATTGCCCTGCCCGGTGAAACCGTTGAAGTTAAAAATCACACCATATATATAAACGGTAAAGAACTTCCCCCCCAAGATTACGCTATTTTCAGCGAACATGATGTTTTAGACATTACCAACCCTTTAACCCAAGAAGAATACCAAAAATTATGGGAAGACCGTAAATTAGAAAAATATTTCGGGATATCTTTAAGAGATAGTTTTGGTCCCGTAATTGTGCCAGAAGGGCAGTATTTTGCTATGGGCGACAATAGAGATTTTTCCTGTGACTCCCGTTTTTGGGGTCCCGTACCTAAAGAAAATATTAAAGGTAAAGCCTGGCTTTTACACTGGCCTTTAAACAGATTTAGAATTATTAAATAAGTTTTCACGTGAAATCAAAACAAACCAAACTTAAAAAAGTTTTCATGTGAAAACTATAAATAATTTGACACTTTATTTAATTTATTATACAATATTTGTATAAGGAGATAATATGAGTGAAATCGTCTGTGTAGCAAACCAAAAAGGAGGTGTAGGTAAAACTACCACCTCTATAAATTTGGCTTATGCCTTAGCTTACCTCGGGCAAGAAGTCCTTTTAGTTGACTTTGATCCTCAAAGTAATGCGAGTTCCGGACTAGGGGTTAATTTAAAAGAAGATGAAAAATCTGTCTATAATTTCCTAACTAAGACCGCAACTTTTAAAGAAGTTGTACACCAAACTTCTAATGAATTATTAGATATTTTACCGGCAAATAAAAACTTAGCCGGTGCGGAAGTAGAGCTTGTCAATACTCCGCAAAGGGAGAAATTCTTAAAACAAGCCTTAGATCCTATTAAGAGGATGTATAACTTTATTATTATTGATTGCCCCCCCTCTCTCAGTTTACTTACAATTAATGCTTTGGTTGCCGCAGATAGTGTAATAACTCCTATACAATGCGAATATTATGCTATGGAAGGGCTTGCTAATTTTATCAATACAACCGGCAAAGTAAAACAGTTTTTAAGCCCTAATTTAAAAGTGGACGGCGGTATTTTAACTATGTTTGATACCCGTATGAATTTATCTAAACAAGTTAAGGAAGATGTTTCCAAATTCTTTGGTTCAAAAGTGTACAAAAACCCTATACCGCGCAATATTCGTTTAGCGGAAGCGCCGAGCTTCGGGCAAAGTATTTTTGAATATGAACCGTCTTGCCGCGGGGCGCGTGCTTACCTTGATTTAGCAATAGAATTTTTAGTTCGCCGCGGTGCGAAAGCAGAGGATTTTGAATCTTTTAAAGCCTCTGTAAATAAGAATAATGATTTTGATTTCGGAGGTTAATTTATGAGAAAGGCTTTAGGAAAAGGTTTGGATGCTTTGCTTGGCTCTTCCTTTGAAATGGAAGAAGAACTTAATAATATTGCGGAGGGGAAAAGGAATATTCAAAAGATTTCTATTGACAAAATCATCCCCAACAGATATCAACCCAGAAAGAATTTTAAAGAAGATTCTTTGAAAGATTTGGCACAATCAATTAAGCAACATGGTTTAACTCAACCGGTAGTTGTAGTTTATGATGCAGGGCTTGATAAATATGAACTTGTGGTGGGGGAAAGACGTTTCAGAGCCAGCGAAATGGCAGGCTTTAAAGAAATTGATTGTATTGTACATAGCAAGCTCGATGACAAACAACTTTGCGCTTTGGCTTTAATTGAAAATATTCAAAGGGAAGATTTAAACCCTATTGAAACCGCACAGGGTTATAAAAATTTGATGCAAAAATTTATGGTTTCCCAGGTGGAACTTGCCGAATATTGCGGTAAATCTAAAGCGGCGGTATCAAATTCCTTACGCTTATTAAACCTCTCCCAAGAGATTCAAAATGCCTTGCAAGACGGCACAATTTCAGAGGGCCATGGGCGCGCACTTTTAATGGTAGGTGACGAGGGAAAAAGGGCTGTTTTATTCAAAAGAATAATTGGTTCCAAAATGTCTGTCCGCCAGGCAGAAAATGCTGCCAGAGTGATTTTGGAAGGCAAAACCATTGCGCCGAAACAGAACAAAGATCCCAATACAGTTGCCTTTGAGCAGTCCTTGCAAGAGGCCTTAAAAACTAAAGTTGAAATTAAGGAAAACGGCAAAGGCAAAGGCACTTTGACCTTGCACTTTAATTCTTACGAAGAGTTAAATGTATTGGGTGACAAGTTAAAAACTTTGGTTTAACTTTTCTTATTGATAAACAAAACCCCGGTTAAAGCCGGGGTTTTTTATTATAATAAATCTTTATTTAAAATTTAATAAACAAAAAGGTCATCATTACCTCACACGCTTCTACAAGCCGTGTCTGTTGGTAATAACGACCTATCTATAGTATAGCAACAAAAGAGAGATTTGTCAACCGCGATTTTTTGAAATTGCTATTAATTTTCAAATTCTTCGTCGTAAAAAATCAAAATCAAATAAAAACAGCCAAAATTTTTGTTTGTTTTTAAAAAACAGTAACTGTATTAAATTTAAGCAAAAATCAAAATTTGGGCCGTTTTCGGCTAAAAAAGGCTATTTTTAGCAATATTTACACAAAAAACACCCCCAATTTTTAAAAATTTAAAAAGAGGGGGGGAAACTTTTAAAAAAATCACACAAAAATTTCACTAACTATTTTTAATTAGTTCCTAAACCTATGTGTTTTAAGAAAGGTTCATTTGAAATTTTGCGGCCCAAAAAGTTTTGAACAAGTTCTTCTTCATCATAAGAACCGCCGACAGCCAAAATTTCTTTGCGATATTTTTTACCTAGTTCTTTATTAAACAAACCGTGTTTTTGGAATTCTGAGAAGAAGTCCTGTGCAATAACTTCCGCCCACAAATAACCGTAATAACCGGCATCATAACCGCCCATAAGATGATCGAAACTTGCTTGAGGGTAGGTGTCTTTTGTCATCGGTGTAAGTTTAATTTTTGCTGCATATTTTTCCCACATTGCCGTCGTATCTGCAGGCTTTGTTAAGGTGTGGTATTTCATATCAATTTGCGCTAAAAAGTTTTGCCTGATATAGAAATTTGCGGCAGCATGATTTTTTGCGGCAAGCATTTTTTGAATGGTAGCGTCGTCTAAACTTTTACCTGTTTTATAATGCTTGGAAATTTGTTTTAATACCGTCGGTTCCCATGCCCAATTTTCTAAAAGTTGAGAAGGAACTTCCACAAAATCTTGGCTAACTGCGGTGCCTGAAATTGATGAATATTTTGCTTCCGTTAAAACATTGTGTAAGACGTGCCCAAACTCATGGAACAAAGTTTCAACTTCACCGTGTTTTAAAAGGGAGGGGGTATCTTTCGTCGGCGGATTTAAATTTGCAACAATTGCGGTAAACGGTTTTTGATAAGTGCCGTCTTTTAAAAGTTTGCCTTCCACCAAGTCAAAACATGCGGCGTGTTTATATTTCCCGTCGCGCGGAAACAAATCCATGTAAATGTAGCCGAGAACTTTTTGTGAATCTTCGTCTATGACTTCATAACTTTTTACACTTTCATGCCACACGGGAATTTTAACTTCTTTAAATTGTACGCCGAATAAATTACCAAAAATATCAAACATATTTTTTATTACAATATCGGTTTGAAAATATTCTTTTATAATTTCCGGGTCGATATTATAATTTAATTTTTTGTGTAAATTTATCCAATAAGCACTTTCCCAAGGTTGTAAAACTTTTGATTTTACACCTGTTCTTTCTTCTTTTAATTTCAAAAATTCTTTTTGTTCTTTTTTAGCAAGCGGTTTTAATTTCTTTTCTAAATCTTTTAAGAAATTATTGACGTTTTTAACATTTTTTGCCATGCGAATATCAAGGCGGTTTTCGGCGTGATTTTTGTAGCCGAGCAACCTTGCGCTTTTGTATCTTAACATTAAAGTATCTTCAAAAATTTTTACGTTTTCTTTACCGCCGCGGCGTGAATATTTATATTCCAAAATTTTGCGCGGCTCTTCTTTAACTGCATTTAACATAAAGGGGCCATAGTCGGGGTAATCTAAAGTGACGCGGTATTTTCCGTCGACCTTTTCAAGTTTATTTTTAAAGTCTTCCGGCAAACCTTCTAGTTCTTCTTCGGTAACATCTAAATAATCTTTATAATCCCTGATATTTTTTGAAAAGTTTATTGAGTTTACTGATTTTTGTTTTGCGATTTCTTTAAACTTTTCCAAATTTTCATCGTCTAAAGCAAGACCTGATTTTTTAAAACCTATCATTGTGTCTTTAAGCATTTTTGCTTCGATTTTAGGAAGTTCGGGTTTTAAATCTTCAAGTTCTTTAAATGCTTTATAAATGTCGCGGCGCGTTGCAACTTCCACCATATATGCACTTATAATTTGTGCTTGTTCAAGCGCGGCATTTCTTAATTCTTCGTCGGTAGAAACATAAGCCAAAAACCCTGCTTGGCCCAAAGCATCACCATAAGTATCAAGGGCTTCTTCATAAGCAAGCAAAGTGTTTTCAAAAGTTCTTTCACTAGCCGGAATATTTGCAATTTTGTTTAGAGAGTTTTCCAAAGCAACACGTGCTGCCTTTTCTTTAGGGGCAAGTTCGCTTGCCTTATAATTAAAATGAAGAAGACCTTTATCGTCGTACATATCAACCTCCGCACCCCTCAAAGCAAGGGGGCATAAAAAAAGTATTGAAAAAATAATTAACCATTTGTGTAACATATTTGTTATAATTATTTTATAAAATAATTGCCCCTTGTGGCTATTTTAATTAAAAAGAGGAAAAGAAAATGTACGAACCGTTTATCCCGAAAGAGATATTCTTAACAAAAGGTGTAGGTAGACATAAAGAAAAATTAGCAAGCTTTGAGGAAGCCTTGCGTGATGCAAAAATTGCGAAGTTTAATTTGGTACCGGTGTCAAGTATTTTCCCGCCGAGATGTAAAGTTGTGTCCATCTCCAAAGGTTTGCAACACTTATCAGCAGGACAAATTTTACACTGCGTTATTAGCCGCAACACAAGCAATGAAAACAGACGTTTAATTTCTGCTTCAGTCGGTCTTGCAATCCCCAAAGATAGAAATACCCACGGTTATATTTCAGAACACCATAGTTTTGGTGAAGCCGATCAGAAAGCTGGTGATTACGCCGAAGATTTGGCTGCAATGATGTTATCAACTACTTTAGGTATGGAATTTGATAATGATACTACCTGGAACCAAAAAGAAGAAATTTGGAAAATGAGCGGTAAAATCGTCAAGACAACCAACATCACACAATCTGCAATTTGCGTTGACGGTTTGTGGACCACAGTCGTTGCCGCCGCTGTTTTTGTGAGGTAGTTTTTAGTTTTTATGTTAAAACCCAGCAGTAACAACTTTTTAGCATTGGACGGCGAATTTTGCGATATTAAAACCGCTAAATTCGCCGTTATTCCTGTTCCGTATGAAAGGACCGTATCTTATTTCGGCGGAACTAAACTTGGCCCTGCGGCAATTTTAGAAGCATCCAGCCAAGTAGAATTTTTTGACGAAGAAACAAAAACCGAAACTTTCCGTCAAGGCATTGCAACTTTTGAAGAAATAAAATGCGAAGGCACCGAAGAAGAAGTTTTTGCACGCATTGAAAATTTCGTCAAAAATTATATTAAAACTTATAAACAATTTCCTTTTTATTTAGGGGGGGAACACTCAATTTCACAAGCATTAATTAACCCCTATATCGAAAAATACGGTAAAGAACTTTCCATATTGCATTTTGATGCACATGCCGATTTAAGAAAGGAATATTATGGTGATGAACGTTCACACGCTTGTGCTTTATACCCTGCTTCCCGCAAAGTTCGTGTTGTGCAAGTAGGTATTCGTTCCATCGGACTTGAAGAAAAAGATAATGTAAATTCCGGTAATGTAAAAACATTTTTGATGCACGAGAATTTGGACCAAAAGAAGTTAATCAAAGATGTTCTTGCAAATTTAACTGACACAGTTTATATGACTATTGACGTCGACGGTTTTGATCCTTCTGTAATTCCCGGAACAGGCACGCCGCAACCCGGCGGTTTTATGTGGTATGACGCTTTGAATTTATTTAGGGAAGTTATTAAGCATAAAAAAATCGTCGCTGCGGATATTGTGGAAACCGCACCGATGAAAGATAACCCCATCAGCGAATTTAATGCCGCAAAACTTATCTATCGTTTAATGGGTTATTTAACTTTAAAAAATGAGGAGAAATTAAAATGAAATCTTTGAAAGGCACACAAACAGAAAAAAATATTTTGACAGCTTTTGCCGGTGAATCTCAAGCGAGAAACCGCTACACTTTCTTTGCAAGCAAAGCAAAAAAAGAAGGTTATGTACAAATCAGTAAATTTTTTGAAGAAACCGCAAATCAAGAAAAAGAACATGCAAAACGTTTATTCAAATTTTTAGAAGGCGGTGCAGTTGAAGTTACAGCAGCTTTCCCTGCCGGAATTATCGGTGACACTTTAACAAATTTGGCAGCTTCTGCCGCCGGTGAAGATGAAGAATGGCAACATATGTATCCTTCTTTTGCAAAAACCGCACGCGAAGAAGGGTTTGAAGAAATTGCCGTTGTTATGGAAAATATTGCCGTCGCAGAAAAAGAACATTCAAGGCGCTATAAAGCATTTTATGAAAACATCTCCGAAGGTAAAGTTTTCAAAAAAGATCAAACCGTTAAATGGAGATGCATAAATTGCGGTTTTGTTTATGAAGGTAAAGAAGCACCCCAAAAATGCCCCGCTTGCGCCCATGAACAAAGCTACTTTGAACTTTTGAGTGAGAACTGGTAATATTTACCATGTTGAGGAAATAATTTAAACGCGCCTTACCCGCTAAGGCGCGTTTTTTGTAAAAAGGAAAAATATGGATATAAATGGAAATTTTAGTTGTAATTTTTTCGGTAAAATAACAGGAAAAATTATAATAAAAAAAGGGGGAAGCATGGAAATAAACGAAATATATAAATGCGAAGTTTGCGGCAATGTTGTAGAAGCCGTACAGTTTGCAACGGGGGAAATATCTTGTTGCGGCAAAGAAATGGTAAAACTTGTTCCTAATACCAAAGATGCCGCAACCGAAAAACACGTACCCGTCGTAGAAGAAAAAGACGGCGGTTATTTGGTAAAAATAGGTTCAGTTGCACATCCGATGTTAGAAGAGCATTTTATAGAATTTATTGAAGTTATTTATGATAACAATAAAATCATGCGTGCATATTTAAGGCCCGGTGTTAAACCGGAGGCATGGTTTCCAAAGACCGACGGAAATATCATTGAAGCAAGGGAATATTGTAATTTGCACGGCCTTTGGAGTAATAAAAAAAATGCTTAATTTAAAAACTCTTTTTACTTTAAATTATGGGCTTTATATTGTTTCTTCCGTTTCAAAAAGCGGTAAGATTAACGGTATGATTGCAAATTCTGTTGAGCAAATTACTGCAGAACCTGTACGTCTTGCGGTTACTTTAAATAAAGAAAGTTTAACACATGAATATATAAAAGAAACAGGTTTAATTTGTGTTCAGCCTCTGACGGAAAAAGCAAATATGGTATTTATTGGAAATTTCGGTTTTAGAACAGGCCGTAATTTCGATAAATTTGCAAAAATTGCCCATAAATTAACTAAAGAGGGTTTACCGATTGTTACTGATAATACTTCGGCTTATTTAATTTTGAAAGTAAATAACAGTATTGATTTAGATACACACACAATGTTTATCTGCTCATTACTTGATGCTGATATTTTAGATGCAAATTGCCCACCGATGACTTATAGTTTTTATCATCAGGAATTAAAAGGCAAAACACCGAAAGGTGCAGTAACTTATCAAAAATAAAAGGAGAAAAATATGAAATACGTATGTAATGTTTGCGGTTATGTTTATGATGAAGAATTAGGTGATCCGGAACACGGAATTCCGGCCGGAACAGCCTGGAAAGATGTTAAGGAAGATTGGGTTTGTCCGGTTTGCGGAGTTGGTAAAGACCAATTTAATCCTGAGAATTAAGATTAAAAAAGGCCTTCCAAACGGAAGGCCTTTTTATCTAATAAAATCTAAAAATCAAAAGAGTAAATCCTGATTTCAAACGGTTTTAAGGTGACAGGGAAACCACCGTCTTGTTTGAAAGCAGATATAGGTAATTCTTTGGTACTGCCGGAAATTTCTTCGGTAAATTTAATTTGTTCCTTGTTTGTTTTAGGAAATTTATCTGCGTTAATTCTAAAATTTGATTGATTACCACTGTAATTAATGAAAACTAATTTACAACAAGTGCTTTGCCACCAAAGCCAAGCTAAAACATTTTTATAGCTATTATCATCCATATTGATTGAATTTATTGGTTTTAAGGACCATTGCCCACCATGAAAACAAGGGTGATTTATTACTCTTAATAATGTCTCATAAAAAGCAACAACTTTTGAGTTCACTTCCTCTTTTGGAATGTATTGAATAGGATACCTTACCCTTGCACCATAAATTTGATTTAAGGTAAACAAACGCGCACCTTCAATAGTATAACAGGCAGCAGCGGCTGCAGAAGATCTTTCTACACCAAAAGCTTTTATAGGAGGCTCTTCATCGTGGTTTGCAATAAAGCGAAGAGAGCGTTTTTGATATAAATGCTCTGCATTTAAATGGCCTTGAATATCTTGCGGTGTAGAAAGCAAAAGGCGGTCATACAAAGTCTTATCGTAAGTGAAATCAAAACCACTTTCCTGCACTTCCCAATCAAGTCCCCAATAAACTTCGGCAAGAAAAATAAAATAATTATTTTTTTCTTTAATTTCTTTAATTGCTTTTGGCCAAAATTCTTCTTGTGGGGATCCATTTCCGAGGTACATTTTCCAAGTTTCAGCAAAAACTTTATTAAGCATTAACATGACCATATCACAACGCAAACCGTCGCAAATAGTGGAAAGATATTTTAAAATATTGAGCAAAAATTCGCGTGTTTTTGGGTTAAATAAATTTAATTGTGCAGTATCACTCCATGAATAAAAATGGGGATCCCTTCCATGTGCAAAATATTTGCCGTCCGGCCCTTTAAAGAACAAACCTTCTTCTTCGGGGCCAATATTTTTTTTGCTGATAAAATATTCCGAATTAGTTTTTAAGTAAGGGGTATCACAAGACATGTGATTACCGGCGAAGTCCAAAATAAGTTTTACACCCAAGTCATTTAAGCGTTTCTTAAAAGACAAAAGAGCCACTTCGCCGCCAAAGTCAGGGTTTACTTTATAATCATAAATTGCGTACAATGACGGGCCTATATCTTTAGGATCGAAATCAGGTTTAACTTTTGCAAGATAATTTAAAATGTCGGGGTGATTTCTTGCAATTTCCGCACTTTTAGGACTTTGCTGCCAAACGCCCATAAGCCATAAAGCATCAAAGCCTAAATCTTTAATTTCTTGTAAATAATTTTGGGGAACATCGGCGAGGGTTATTGTTTTATTCAATTCCCGTGATAGTTTTTTTAACCAGACTTGAGTATTGATTTCTAGTATATGTGGATTTTTGCGCATATATTATTTTCCCCAAACATAGTATAACTATTTAAAAGTGAAAATGCAAGTGGGGAAATAGGGAATCTACAGCTTTTTGTTTTTTGCCAGCAAAGTCTTTTTGGTAAATTTTTTACTTCTAAAGTATCGAGAGTTGCTTCTCTCCCGTTCTTCTGGGTACATGTCGTCAAAGTAAAATTGAAATTTCTTTAAAAATACTTGACAGATATTGCGTATGGTTTGGCTTTATTAAAATTCATTGACATGGAAAAATGTTTTTAATATAATTTTTGAGTAGTAAGTTTTGATAAGCATTTCTTAGGAGAATTTATGGAAAAATCTTTCGGTGAAATTTTGACAGAATCTTTTACCACTTTTAAAAAATCTTTTCTTCCCGCTTTGGGAATTCAAGCAGTATTATTGGGAGTGATTATTATTTTTGTAATTTTTGCAGTAATAGTTGCGATGTTAACTGCAGGGATAGGAAGTGCAAAAAGTATGCAAAATATACAAAATATATCCGATTTTCTTACAGTAGGAATACCTTTTCTTATTGAATTTGTGTTATTTTTTTGTACAATTTTCTTTGTCTCTTATCTTATGCAGTCTTGGGTTATACTAGTTATAAGAAACAATGTATTAGTTAGCAAAAGTTTTTTTAAAGAGAGTTTTTTTGAAACAGTGAGAAAATTTTTTAAAGTTGTTTTCTTTTTTCTACTTGTCGTAGGGTTTTTAGCATTAGTGGTTGCTGTGATAGCGTTTTTAAGTTATCTATTAGGCTCAAAATATATTTTACTTTTGCTGTTACTTTTGTTACCCTTGGGTATAATATTGGGACCGTCATTAATGATGGCATTTTACGGTGTTTTGTGCAGAGAAGGTAAATTTTGGGATATTATTTCCGAGGCTTTTTCTTTAGGTTTTGCAAAATGGGGTAAGATTTTTTGCTATAACTTTTTGTTTTCAGCCAGTTGCATATTTATTATGTTTTTAATTGCTTTTGGTATAGGCAATTTTGATGGAACAATGTTTGGGAGATTATTGGGAGCAATTTTTCCAATTTTTCAATTTTGTATGACATTATTTATGCAATGTTTCTATACAATATTTTATTTAGATTTAGCTGGCATTAAACCGCAACAAACTGAAAATTTAACTGAAACAAATCAAATAAATCAAAGCGATCAAGGTCAAATAATGCCATAGAGTTACTTACGGTATTTAATGAATTTTATGAACAAAAGTTTTAAAGCCATTTTTTGGGAAAGTATTTCTGCCTTGCGCAAATCGTTATTAACCTTAATATGGATATATTTGGGATGGATGTTTTTTATTAGCATTTTGGGGAGCCTAGTATCATTAATGGGAGGTAAAGAAACATTTACGGTGTTATTTGCATCGATAAAAAACCCCGCTGCTTTAAACGTTACCAAAGAACAATCGGGGGCAGTCTTTTTGTGGGGGCTATTTATTTCGGGTACTTTTTATTTAACCTGTTTTTGGGCAATACTCGTCATTAGAAATAAAATTTTATCTGGGCAAAGTTTGATAATAGAGGCATTCATTGAATTTTGTAGAAAATTATGGAAAATAATATTTGTTAATGTTCTTTTAGTTTTTGTTGAGTTCGCTGCTTTATTTGTTTCAATTCTTTTGTTTAATAAATGGTTTCTGATAATTTTTATTCCTTTTTTCATTTTTATAGGACCTATGTGCTTTACATCTTTATATGGTATTCTTTGCCAAAACGGAAAGTTTTGGAAAATAATAGTACAAAATATTTCTTTAGGATATCATAATTGGTTAAACATAACCGTTAAAATGATTCTATTACAGTTAACGTTGATATCGCTTATCATACTTTTGACATGCTTTGATTTTATATTTAGGATAATGGGGATTAATATTGTAGTTAACTTAACTGAGACATTATTTACAATCTTTATTGCAACCTTTTTACCTTGTTTTGCCACGGTGCTATACTTAAATGTCACAGGCCTTAAGCCACAAGAAACAGCCTTTAAGCAAAATGCTACGAAAATAATTACACGATCTAATTAAAATATGCTATAATATTATAAGTAGCCTGCGGATAATCTTTGCATGTTGCAAATGGCAGCTTAATTTGATATAATATTTAAAAGACGTATTGGGAACTTAAAGCAATTTTTGTAAATTATAGATGCTTTAAGTGGTCCATTTTCCGCTTAAAAATGTAAAGCCAAAAATGGTATTTTACGACGGATATTTTAAACAGCAGTGTTAACTGTATGTTGAAGGGTTTTTGCCCGCGTTTTTTGCGTTTATATAAACAAAAAAAGCAAAGGCGAAAGCAGTAAAGTAGTAAATTGTTAAAAGTATGAACTTAACAAAAGAACAAAAGAAAGAAAGGTCCAGCAGTTTAGCAAACGACATTAAAGAAGCCGCTGGCATTTTCTTTACCGCATATCAAGGTTGTAAGTTCACCGAACTTGCAGGCTTAAGAGGAAAACTTGCAGACGCTAAATGTAAATTTAGAGTTGAACGCAATTCTATCTTAGAGCATGCCTTAAAACAAGCCGGTATAGAAGGTGTTGATGCTTCCCTTTTAAAAGGGCCGACAGCTGTTGCTATCTTGAAAAAAGATGGTGATGTTGCCTTGTCCGCAAAAGGTTTAACGGAGTTTGCAAAAACTAATGCAGCCTTTAAAATCAGGGCTGGCTTTACCGATGGTACTTGGTATGATGAAGCGCAGATTAAGATTCTTGCTACCCTTGGTAGTAAAGAAGAAAATATCGGTAAACTCGCCAACGCTTTATATAGCGTTGTTGCAAGTTCTGCACAAGTGCTTCAAGCCCCGATTAGAGATTTTGCTTATGTACTGCAAGCTGTTGAAAACAGCAAAAAATAAGCAAAGTCAAACCCGCCTTAGAGCGGTAGTAGTCCGAAAGGATAAATGCACGGGTTTGAGCTCGGCTTAAACAGAAGGCAGCTACTCAAAAATGAAAGGAAATAAAAAAATGGCAAAATTAACAAAAGATGAAATTCTTAATGCTATTGCAGAAATGACAGTACTCGAGCTTTCTGAGCTCGTTAAAGCAGTTGAAGAAAAATTCGGCGTAAAAGCACAAGCCGCCGCTGTAGCAGTTGCTGCAGCCCCCGCAGCCGGTGCTGCTGCCGCCGCAGAAGAAAAGGACGAATTTAACGTCGTTCTCAAATCAGTTGATGCTGCAAAGAAAATCGCAGTAATCAAAATCGTTCGCGAAATCACCGGTTTAGGTTTGAAAGAAGCCAAAGACTTAGTAGATGGCGCTCCTAAAGCTGTGAAAGAAGGCGTTGCCAAAGCTGAAGCAGAAGAAATGAAAAAGAAAATCACTGAAGCTGGCGGCGTAGTAGAACTCAACTAAAAAATATCAAGACCTAAACCTCGCAAGGGGTTTAGGTCTTTGTGCATTAACCGGAATGCACCGAAGTAGGTAGGGACCAAATAAAATGGAACAATTAAATTTCGGCAAAATTAAAACCAAAGTTGCAATGACACATTTGCTTGCCATGCAACACCAATCATTTAATAACTTTTTGCAAAGATATACAGACCCTAAAAAGAGGGAAACACGTGGTCTTCAAGGTGTATTTGAAGATATTTTCCCGATAGAAGCCCCAGATGGGAGCATGAGATTAGATTTCGTAAAATATACTATTGGTGAAGAAAAATATGCTTCACCTATGGAAGCAATTAATAGGGACGGTACTTACAGCGTTCCTTTAAAAGCAACTTTACGTTTAAGTTTTTATAAAGTAAAAAAAGATAAAGGTACAAGAGATTTTATTAAAGCTGAAGAAGAAGATATTCTTCTTTGCGATTTACCTGTTATGACGGAAGCAGGCTGCTTTGTTTACAACGGCGATGAACGTGTTGTTGTAAGTCAGCTGCACAGATCCCCCGGCATAATTTTTGAAGAAGACGAAGAAAAACAACAAAGTACTTTAGGTAAAAGATTATACGTCGCACGTATTATTCCTTATAGAGGTGCGTGGATTGAATTTCAGTTTGATATTGCAAACGTTTTGTGGGTGCGTATTGATAAAAAGAAAAAGTTCCTCGCAACCACATTTTTACGCGCATGCGGCCTTGAAACAAATGCACAAATTTTACAGGCTTTCTACCCTACGGAAACCATACAAGTAAAATTAAACGATATTGATAATGTCGTCGGCCGCTATGCAGCAGAAGATATTGTTAACGATCAAGGCGAAGTTCTTTGGAACTTAGATGAAAAAGCCGCAACACCGATTGATGATAAAACCTTCGGTATTTTAATAGAAAACAAAATCAAAACAATTAAAGTTTTAAGCGGAAATCCGCGTCAAGATAACCCCGGTATTTTAGTTACCTTGGAAGCAAATAAAAAAGATGAACCTAGAACAAAAGGCGAAGCCCAATATGAAGTTTACAGAAAAATGCGTGGGCAAGACTTTATTGTTAAGGAACAAGCGGAACACTTTTTAGACAGCTTAATTTTTAAAAATATTAAAAGATATGATTTGAGTTTTGTCGGCCGTTTCAAAATTAACAAAAAATTTGATTATTTCTTTGAAAAATTAGCCAAACAAAACAAAGAGTATGCAAAACCGAAAGATAATGCAAGAACTTTATCAACACAAGATGTTATCGTTACATTGCAATACCTATTAGCATTAAACGCAGGTGAAGAAGTTTCTTCAGAAATGTACAAAGATTTCACCTTTAAAATAGATGATATTGACCACTTGGGTAACAGACGTGTACGTGGTATCGGTGAACTTTTAGAAAACCAAGTTCGCATCGGTTTATCACAAATGGCAAAAATCGTCCGCGATAAAATGACTAAAGAAAACGGTAACAGAAAAATTACACCTAGAACTTTAGTTAATGATCAACAAATCCGTGTTTGTATCAGAAGATTCTTTGGTACTCACCAACTTTCACAGTTCATGGATCAAATTAACCCTCTTTCAGAACTTACGCATAAGAGACGTTTATCAGCATTAGGCCCCGGTGGTTTGAACAGAAAACGCGCAGGATTCGAAGTTCGCGACGTCCACTACACACATTATGGTCGCCTTTGCCCGATTGAAACACCGGAAGGGCCGAACATCGGTTTGATCACTTCTTTAGCTTGCTATTCAAAAGTCAATGAATACGGTTTACTTGAAACCCCTTTCAGAAAAGTTAAAAATGGTAAAGCAACTGACGAGGTTTCCTATTTAACTGCTGACCTCGAAGATGATTTCATGGTAGCCCAATCAAATACCCCGTTAGATGCAAAGGGTAATTTAGCAACAGATCAAGTCGCTTGCCGTGTCAGGGCAGATTATCCTATCGTTACTCCGACAGAAGTTGACTATATGGATATTTCACCGCTTCAGGTCATTAGCGTTTCAGCGGCTTTGATTCCTTTCTTGGAGCACGACGATGCTAACCGTGCTCTGATGGGTTGTAACATGCAACGTCAGGGTGTACCTTTACTTAATACAGAAGCACCTTTAGTAGGTACCGGTATTGAAGAAATTGTAGCACACGACTCCGGTACAACAATTGTTGCAAAACGCGCCGGTAAAGTCGTTTTATCTTCAGCGGATTTAATTGTTGTTGAAGCAAAAGACGGTGATAAAAAAGGCAACAAATATGATACTTACGAACTCGTAAAATATAAACGTTCTAACCAGGATACATGTATTAATCATAAACCGTTAGTAAAAACCGGTGATATGGTTAAAGTTGGCCAAACATTAGTTGATGGGCCAGCAATGAAAGACGGTATTTTATCTTTAGGCCGCAACTTGCTCGTTGGTTTTATGAGTTGGGAAGGATATAACTACGAAGACGCTATATTAATTTCCAATCGTTTAGTTAAAGAAGATATTTTAACTTCTATACACTTACACGAATTTTCTACCGATGCAAGAAGCACAAAACTCGGTGCGGAAGAAATCACAAAAGATATCCCAAATATTGCAAATGATACTTTAGCTCACTTAGATAATGACGGTATTATTTTACCGGCAACAGTTGTTGGCCCGGGCGATATTTTGGTAGGTAAAGTTACACCGAAAGGTGAACAACAACTTACTCCGGAAGAAAGACTTTTAAAAGTAATCTTCGGTAAAAAAGCAGATGATGTTGTTGATGCTTCTCTCCGTGTTCCACCGGGCACAACAGGTAAAGTTATCGGTACAAGAGTTTTTGTCCGTATGGAAAAGAACTATGACGATAAGATTGAAAAAATTACCAAAAAAGTTGTTGAAGCTGTTTCCGCAAAAGAAAAACGCGAAGCACTTGCAAGCATTGATGCAGAATTAGAAAAGATTGCAAGAACCAAACACGATAGAATGTCCAATTTCGTTAAGAAATTAAAAGAAATTCGTGATGAACATATTGCTGATACGGCGGCAGTACATGAAGCAAGAACTATTGCTTTAGCAGAAGCCAAAGAAAAATATACTAAAGCAGCAGACTTAAAAAAAGAACAAGAATCTATTAATAGTCTTTATAAGGAATTAGAAGAAAAAGTTTTTAATAAATGCATTGCAGATATTAAACTTTTACAAGCTGGCGACGAAAATTTAGCGGTTGTCGTGAACAAATCAGTTAAAGTATTTATTGCCTCAAAACGCAAAGTACAGGTGGGGGATAAACTCTCCGGCCGCCATGGTAACAAAGGTATTGTAGCAAGAATTTTACCGGAAGAAGATATGCCTTACTTACCTGATGGCACACCTTTAGACGTCGTTCTTTCACCGTTAGGTATTCCGTCAAGAATGAACGTGGGGCAGCTATTAGAAGTCATGCTTGGTTGGGCAGCGCACCACTTAAACATTAATACCGCAACACCTGTATTTGATGGTCCTAGCGAAGAAGAAGTCAAAGAACAAATAAGGAAAGCAAAAGCAGTATTGCGTAAAAAAGGTGTACCAGAGCAATATTTGCCGGATGATTATTGCCGTATTACTTTATATGACGGGCGCACCGGCGAACCGTTTGAAGAAAAGGTTACAATCGGTTACATGTATATCATGAAACTTATTCACTTAGTTGAAGATAAAGTACATAGCCGTTCAACCGGGCCGTACAGCTTGATTACACGCCAACCGTTAGGTGGTAAAGCCCAGTTCGGTGGTCAGAGATTCGGTGAAATGGAAGTTTGGGCCATTGAAGGTTACGGTGCAACTTATACATTGCAAGAGTTCCTAACAGTTAAATCAGACGATTTTAACGGTAGAACCAAAATGTATGAAGCCATCGTTAAAGGTCAATTACCGACACAACCCGGCGTGCCGGAATCTTTCAAAGTTCTCGTAAAAGAACTGCAAGCCCTCGGGCTTAGCGTGGAGTTGCCAAGAATAACTAAAAATACAAAAACCGCAAAAACTCCAGCCGTAGAAAAAGAAGAGAAGGTTAAATAGGAGCATATAAAATGTTTGAAGCAAATAAGAAAAACAAAAAAGCAGGAGAACTTAACTTCTTTGATTTTGATGCTATTAAATTAGGTATAGCGAGCCCGGAACAAATTTTATCTTGGTCTTATGGCGAAGTTAAAAAACCGGAAACAATTAACTACAGAACTTTAAAACCGGAGAGAGACGGTTTATTCTGTGAACGTATTTTCGGTCCTACCAAAGACTATGAATGCGCCTGCGGTAAATATCGCTGGGTAAAATTTAAAGGTATGTGTTGCGATAGATGCGGTGTTGAAATTACCGAATCAAAAGTCCGCCGTGAAAGAATGGGCCATATTGAACTTGCAGTTCCCGTAACACATGTTTGGTTCTTAAAGAAAACCCCGTCAAGAATCGGTGTTTTACTTGATATGAGAACTATAGACCTTGAAAGAGTTGTTTACTATGCAAGCTATGTAGTTCTTGAAGATGCAGTAGATTCCGTAACCGGCAGAACAGACTTTAAAAAAGGTGATATTTTATCTGAAGAACAAGTCCGTGAAGCACGCAAAAAATACGGTTCTAAACTTAAAGCAGATATCGGTGCACCCGCTATCCAAGCTTTACTTGCAAGTTTAGATTTCAACAAAGAAATTCCCGCACTTGAAGCACAATTAAAAGAAACACAAAGCGAAGCAGAAAGAACAAAACTTATCCGCCGTATTAAAATGATGAAGGAATTTAAAGATTCCGGTAATAAACCCGAGTGGATGGTATTATCCGTTCTTCCTGTTATTCCGCCAGATTTGAGGCCTTTAGTTCCTCTCGACGGCGGTCGTTTTGCCGCTTCTGATTTAAACGATTTATACAGACGTATTATTAACAGAAACAACCGCTTAAAACATATTAAATCTTTGCAAGCGCCTAAAGTTATGGTTTATAACGAAATGCGCTTGTTACAAGAAGCAGTTGACGCTTTAATTGAAAACGGTGCCCGCGGTAAAGTTTTCTTAGGGCCCGGTGGCAGACCTTTAAAATCTTTATCTGATTCTATTAAAGGTAAACACGGTAGATTTCGCCAAAACCTCCTCGGTAAAAGGGTGGACTATTCAGGCCGTTCAGTTATCGTCGTCGGTCCGAGCTTAAAACTCAATCAATGCGGTTTACCGAAATTGATGGCTTTGGAACTTTTCAAACCTTTTATTATCGGCGAACTGATGAAGAAAGAAGGAGTAACTTTAAAAGCCGCTAAAAAGAAACTTGAAAGAGTGAGCCCCGAAATTTGGGATATTTTAGAAAAGGTTACAAAAAATCACCCGGTACTTTTAAACCGTGCTCCGACATTGCACCGCTTAGGTATCCAAGCTTTTGAACCGGTTTTGATTGAAGGTAAAGCTATTCAACTTCACCCGCTCACTTGTGCAGCTTTCAACGCTGACTTCGACGGTGACCAGATGGCTGTTCACGTTCCTTTAACAATTGAAGCACAAATCGAAGCAAGAACTTTAATGCTTGCTACAAATAATATTTTATCACCTGCTTCAGGCAGGCCTATCGCAAGCCCTTCACATGATATGGTTTTAGGTGTAAACTATATTACCAAAATCAAAGATAATGATTTGGGTGAAGGTTCCTTATTTGCCGATAGTGAAGATGCTTTAACAGCATTAGAATACGGTAAAATTTCCTTACATGCCAAAATCAAAGTTGGCGGTATTACAAAGAAAATGAATGAAGGTAAAGATGTTGCCAAATGGACAGATTATACTTCCGTTGGCCGCATTATCTTTAACCAAATTTTACCGAAAGGTTGGCCTTTCTTAAATAAAGATATAGGTAAGAAAGAACTTGCCAAAATGGTAAGCGATTGTTATAAAGATCCGAAATACGGGCATTATGAAACCGTTCAATTTTTGGACAGAATTATGTCCCTCGGTTACAAATATGCAACCAAATCCGGCCTTTCAATTTCCATCGCAGACATGATTGTTCCTGCCAGCAAAGAAAAGAAAGTTAAAGAAGCACAAAAGAAAGTTAAAGCAATTCAGGAACAAGCAGAAACAGGTACAATCACCGAAGGTGAAAGGTACAATAAAGTTATCGATATTTGGACCAAAGTTACAGATGATATCGCAGAAGAACTTTTCAAAGAAATGGCAGATGTTGAAAAGAAACCTGTTAAAAAAGGTGAACAAAAATTCAACTCAGTATTCTTAATGGCCAATTCCGGTGCCCGTGGTTCAAGGCAACAGGTTAGGCAGCTTGCTGGTATGCGCGGTTTGATGGCAAAACCTCAAAAGAAACTTACCGGTGGTGCTGGTGAAATTATTGAAAACCCAATTACCGCGAACTTCCGTGAAGGCTTGTCAGTTTTGGAATACTTCATTTCAACACACGGTGGTCGTAAAGGTTTGTCAGATACCGCTTTGAAAACAGCAGACGCAGGTTATTTGACAAGACGTCTTATTGACGTTGGCCACAATTTAGTAGTTACCGAAGATGACTGCGGTACAACAGAAGGTGTCGTCCTCCGCGACTTAAAGAGCGGTGAAGAAATTATTGAACCGCTTTCCGAGCGTATAGTAGGCCGCACTTCTTTGGAAGATGTCAAAGTTAAAGATGGTGATAAAGAAATTACCATTATTAAAGCCGGTGATCTTATTACCGCCGCACAAGGTGATTTGGTTAAGAAATATGAAGTTGAATCTGTAAGGGTTCGCTCCGTATTAACTTGTAATTCCAAACATGGTATTTGTGCAAAATGTTATGGTAACAGCTTGGCAACCGGTATGCTTGCCCGCGTCGGTGATACAGTAGGTATTATCGCAGCACAATCAATCGGTGAACCTGGTACACAGTTAACTTTGAGAACCTTCCACATCGGTGGTGCGGCATCACGTGTTTTAAGCCGCTCCCAAGCGATGGCAGAAATTAACGGTAAAGTTACCTTTAAAGATATTAAAGTTATTGAAGACAGATTTGAAAATAAACTCTGTCTTTCCAGAAACGGCTCAATCTTCGTAGAAGATGAAAAAGGCAATGTTAAAGAGTATAAAATCCCATACGGTGCAAAAATCTTGGTTAATGATAAATCAAAAGTTACCAAAGATACCATTATGGCTGAATGGGATCCGCACTCATTACCTTTGATTGCTGAAAGAAACGGTAAAATTAAACTCCTTGATGTTGTGGAAGGTATCACACTTCAAGAAGAACGCAACAAAGTTACAGGTATTATTGAACGCAAAATTACCGCCAGCAAAATGGGCCGCAAAAACCCGCGTATTATCATAGATAAAGTTCCTTATCCTTTAACTATCGATACTATCTTATTAGTTGAAGAAGGTGAGGAAGTCCAAGCGGGTGATATTTTAGCAAAAATCGCTAAAGAAACAGGCGGAACAAAAGATATCACCGGCGGTTTGCCGCGTATCGCTGAGTTGTTCGAAGCCAGAACACCCAGAAACCCCGCCATTATCGCAGAATTTGCAGGTGTGATTCGCTTAGAAACCTCTTCTAAGGGCTTGACTGAGGTAGTCCTTAGTAATGAGGAAATTCAACAAGAAAAGCATTACCCGATTCCGCAAGGTAAACACTTAAGAGTTTACACCGGAGATAAAGTTGCAAAAGGTGATGCTTTAACCGATGGTGCTATAGATCCACACGACGTGCTGCGCGTGAAGGATATTCAAGAAGTGCAGGAATTCTTGCTTAACGCCATTCAGGAGGTTTACCGCTTACAGGGTGTTACGATTAACGACAAACATATTGAAGTTATCGTTCGCCAAATGTTAAGCAATGTGAAGATCCAAGAAGTTGGTGATTCAACCTTCTTAAAAGGCCAAATTGTTAGCAAATCCGAGTATAGAAAGGAAAATGAACGCTTAGAAGCAGAAGGTAAAAAACCTGCTTTTGCAAAACCTATCTTACTTGGTATCAGTAAAGCATCTTTGGCGTCTGAGTCATTTATCTCAGCAGCTAGCTTCCAGGAAACAACCCGCGTGTTAACAGATGCAGCTATCAAAGGGCAAGTTGACGACTTAGAAGGCCTCAAAGAAAACGTAATCGTAGGCCATTTAATTCCCGCAGGAACAGGTATAGCTACCAAAAATATCAAGCGAGAATTTGAAGAGAAAGCAAAATAAAATAGGAGAAAAGAAATAAATGCCGACAGTAAATCAATTAATTAAACACGGCAGAAGCAAAACGGAGTTTAAAACCAAAGCTCCAGCTTTAAACAGCTGCCCGCAAAGACGTGGCGTTTGCACCCGTGTCTATACGACAACCCCTAAAAAGCCGAACTCAGCTTTGAGAAAGGTTGCCCGTGTAAAGTTAACCTCCAAAATGGAAGTAACTGCTTATATTCCGGGCGTAGGTCATAATTTGCAAGAACACTCCATCGTGTTAGTTCGCGGTGGACGTGTTAAAGACTTACCGGGTGTAAGATATCACATCATCCGCGGCGCATTAGACGCAAGCGGCGTAGAAAATAGAAAGCAAGGCCGTTCACTTTACGGTGTAAAAAGGCCTAAAGCTGGTAAATAGGAGATTAACTTAATATGCCTAGAAAAGGTTTAAGACCAAGAGATCGTCGCCCCCTTCCCCCGGCAGATTATAAATATAATTCTGTCTTAATGGCGAGATTCATCAATAAAATCAATTTTGAAGGGAAGAAAGCCACTGCTGAAAAAATCGTCTTTGATGCTTTAGATATCATCAAAGCAAAAACCAAAGCAGATCCGATGGAAGTTTTCAACAAATGTATTGAAAACGTCCGCCCTCTTTTAGAGGTTAAAGCCCGCAGAGTCGGCGGTGCAACTTATCAAGTGCCTGTTGAAGTAAAACCTTTAAGAAGCACCTCAGTTGCAATGCGCTGGTTACTTGCTGCTGCACAAGGTCGCAAAGGGCGCCCTATGGCTGAAAAATTAGCCGAAGAAATTATTTTGGGTTCCAAAAAAGAAGGTACTGCCTTTAAGAAACGTGAAGATACTCACAAAATGGCAGAAGCAAACCGTGCCTTTGCACACTTTAAATGGTAGGTTATTATGGCTGACGATTTGCAAAAATTTCCTTTAGAGAAAATTAGAAATATCGGTATTATCGCGCACATCGATGCCGGTAAGACAACCACCACAGAACGTATTTTGTATTATACGGGCCGCACCCACAAAATCGGTGAAACACACGACGGTGCATCAGTTACTGACTGGATGGAACAGGAACGCGAAAGAGGTATTACCATTACCTCAGCCGCTGTTTACTGCAAATGGCGTGATTGCCAATTCAACATCATCGACACCCCGGGACACGTGGACTTTACTGCTGAAGTAGAACGTTCACTCCGCGTCCTTGACGGTGCAGTATGCTGCTTCGACGGTGTACAAGGTGTTGAACCTCAATCTGAAACAGTTTGGCGCCAGGCAGATAAATACGGTGTTCCGCGTATCGCTTACATCAACAAGATGGATAGAGTTGGTGCAAATTTCCAACGCTCAGCAAAATCTATCGTCGATAAATTAGGCGGTAATGCTTGCCCGATTCAAATCCCAATCGGTGCGGAAGACCAATTTAAAGGTGTTGTAGATATCATTAAAATGAAAGGCCTCATATGGTCCGGCGATCATAACGGCGCTGAATTTAATGAAGTCGATATCCCGGCAGATTTAGTTGAAGAAGCACAAGCAGCACGCACACACATGCTTGAAAAATTAGCAGACTTTGACGATAAAATTATGGAACGCTATTTAAACGGCGAAACCAATTTTACCGAAGAAGAAATCCGCGCTGCTATCCGCAAAGGGACATTAACCGGTAAATTCTTCCCGGTTGTTTGCGGTTCTTCTTATAAAAACAAAGGCGTTCAGCCTTTACTCGATGCGGTATGCTATTATTTGCCTTCACCGCTTGATATTCCTCCTGTAAAAGGTACAAATCCTGATACTGGTGAGGAAGTTACCAGAAGCCATTCTGATAAAGATCCGTTCTGTGCTTTACTCTTCAAAATCCAGACGGACCCTTATGTCGGCAAGTTATCTTTCTTCAGAATTTATTCCGGTAAACTTGATGCAGGCGATACAGTTCTGTTCCCATCTAAAAATGCGGAAGAACGCGTCGGCCGTATCATGCGCTTACACGCAAATAAGAGGGAAGAAGTTAAGTCCCTCAGAGCAGGCGATATCGCAGCAACAGTCGCTTTGAAAAATGCATCTGTGGGGCAAACTTTCTGCTCCCCGGATCATCCGATTGTTCTTGAAAGTATTACTTTCCCTGAACCGGTTATTTCAATCGCAGTTGAACCGAAGTCTAAAGACGATTCAGATAAAATGTCTAACGCTTTGGCAAAACTCGCAGAAGAAGACCAAACCTTCCGCGTTAAAACTGACGAAGAAACCGGCCAAACCGTTATTTCCGGTATGGGTGAATTGCACTTAGATATTTTGGTTGACCGCATGAAACGCGAGTTTAACGTTCAAGCAAATGTCGGTGCACCGCAAGTTGCTTATAGGGAAACTATTACAAAAACAGTCGAACAAGAAAGTAAATTTATCAGGCAGTCCGGCGGTAAAGGTCAATACGGGCATGTATTCTTGCGCCTCGAACCGCTTCCTGCTGGTAAAGGTTTTGAATTTGTCAATGAGATTACCCAAGGTCGCATCCCGCGTGAATTTATTCCCGCAATTGAAAAGGGTTGCCGTGAAGCTCTTGAAAGTGGTGCTTTGGCAGGGTATCCCCTTGTTGATATCAGGGCCGCTGTTTACGACGGTTCCTTCCACGAAGTTGACTCTTCAGAAATGGCATTTAAGATTGCCGCCTCTATGGGTTTAAAAGAGGGTGCTAAAAAAGCAAATCCTGTGTTACTTGAACCTATCATGAAGGTTGAAGTTGTAACCCCCGAATCTAATATGGGCGACATCATGGGTGACTTAAGTTCAAGAAGAGCCAAAATCGGCGAAATGGGCGACAGAGGAAATGCAAAATATATTAAAGCACAAGTTCCTCTCGCTGAAATGTTTGGTTATGCAACAACAGTACGTTCACTTTCTCAAGGGCGTGCATCATTTACCATGGAACCAAGCCACTATGAGCCTGTTCCGGGTAACGTAGCCAAAACTATTATTGAGAAGAAAACAGCCGTAGCGGCTAAATAAAATTTGCCCGCCCCTTAGCGGGCGGGCCTTAATTTAAAGGAGATATTATGGCAAAGGAGAAATTCTCAAGAAGCAAACCACACGTTAACGTTGGTACAATCGGCCACGTTGACCACGGTAAGACGACCTTAACCGCAGCAATGACGAAAGTCTTAGCAAGCGAAGGTAAAAGTAAAGAAATGGCCTACAGCGATATTGCAAAAGGCGGTGTAGTACGTGACGCAAGCAAAATCGTAACAGTAGCAGTTTCACACGTTGAATACGAATCAGACAATAGGCACTATGCCCACATTGACTGTCCGGGCCACGCTGATTATATTAAGAACATGATCACCGGTGCCGCACAAATGGACGGTGCAATCTTGGTAGTATCAGCAGTAGACGGTGCAATGCCCCAAACCAAAGAACACGTATTGTTAGCAAAACAAGTTAACGTACCGAAGTTAGTAGTATTCTTAAACAAAGTCGATTTAGTAGAAGATAAAGACATGCTTGACTTAGTAGAAGAAGAAGTAAGAGATTTATTAGTTAAGTATGGTTTTGATAAAGATACCCCGATTATCCGCGGTAGTGCATTAAAAGCAATTGAAGGCGATACAAGCGAACTTGGTATTCCTGCAATTAAGAACTTACTTAATGCATTAGATACATGGATCCCTGAACCGAAACGCGAAACCGATAAACCTTTCTTGATGGCAGTAGAAGACGTCTTCTCCATCACCGGTCGCGGTACAGTTGCGACAGGTAGGATTGAAAGAGGTAAGGTAAAAGTCGGTGATCCGTTAGAAATCATCGGTTTTAGAGACACATTAAATACCGTTGCAACCGGTATTGAAATGTTCCGCAAATTACTCGATGAAGGTTTAGCAGGTGATAACGTAGGTATCTTGCTCCGCGGTATTGATAAGAATCAAGTTGAACGCGGTCAAGTACTTGCAGCACCTAAGACCATTACCCCGCATAAGAAATTTACAGGCCAAGTTTACATCTTGAAGAAAGATGAAGGCGGCCGCCATACACCTTTAACACCGGGTTATAAACCGCAGTTCTATTTCAGAACTACCGATGTAACCGGTGAATTACAATTCAAAGGTGACATGATTATGCCGGGCGACAATGCCGAAATCGAAGTTACATTGATTACCCCGATTGCAATGGAAGAAGGCGTAAGATTTGCAATCCGCGAAGGTGGTCATACAGTTGGCGCCGGTGTTGTTACCAAAATTATTGAGTAAATAATTTAACTAACAAAAAGAACCCCCGTTTAACACGGGGGTTTTTTATTTTTCTTAAAATACTTGACAAGTTGATAAAATAAATGATAACCTAAATTAACTATTATATATAATATAAAATAGTTAAAGGGGGTAAATATGGGAAAGTTAGCAGTAAATATTGTAGATAAAGCGGGGGTAAGAGTTCCTTTACTCATTGAGGAATTAAATAAAGCTTATAGTGATGAATGGCTTGCATATATTCAATATATGGCAGGGGCGCAAGTTGCAAGCGGTATGCCGCGCCCTAATTTAGTAGTCGAACTTGAGGAACATGCCAACGAGGAATTAGACCACGCCAAAAAACTTGCCAAGCGCATTATTGAACTTGGCGGTACACCGATAATTGAACCTAAGATGTGGTATAAATATTCCACTTGCGGTTATGCAGCGCCGAAGGATCCTGATGCAAAAGTTATTCTTGAACAAAATTTGCGTTCCGAACGTTGCGCGATAGCGGTTTATAATAAACTCATCAATATTCTTGACGGGAGAGACCCTATAACACATAAACTTCTTGTTAAAATATTAGAAGAAGAAATTGAACATGAGCAGGATCTTGAAGATATAGAAGCAGACGTTAAGAGCCTAAATTTCAAGAAAAAGTAAAAAGTTATTGCAGATATAAATATTTCTATATAATAGCCCTACCCGTCGTGTACAGGTGGGGCTATATATAACTAAATTTTAGTTAGCGTTATTTTTGGAATCAGATTTTTCTTTTGATTCTTGTTTTGATTTTTCCTTTAATTCCTTACCGCTTTTTGCCCCGTGTGAAATTAGAAATTGTTTCATTTCGTCCGAGCGTGCACAATCTAAAGCAGTATATCCGTAGTCATCTTGCATATTAATATCAAAACCGTGTTCTAATAAAAATAATACCATTTCTTTGTCACCTTTCCAGGCATAATCACATAGTGCACGGCTACTTTTTGCACCGTGTAAAACTAAAAATTGTTTCATATCATTTGTTTTATCATTTATTAAATGATCAAAAGCTGTAAAACCATACTTATCTTTTAGATTAATATCAAAGCCATGTTTCAGTAAAAATTCTATCATTTCTTTATTACCTTTGGCAGCATAATAACGTATTGCATAATCACTTTTTGCACCCAATTTAACAAGTATTTTTACTAAACCGATAGAGTAGGAATGGTATTCATCTTGATCTATAACTTCTTCAAGCGCATTAGGTCTTGGATGTTCTCCTTCATATTTCATATTAATATCCGCACCGTATTTGATCATCATTTTCAATATTTGTTCTCTTTTCTTTAAAGGGCAATTATCCTGAGGCAAAGCCGCCAGGGCTATCATAGGAATACCGTTTAAAAACACATTGACTTCTGCTTTATTCTTCAATAAAATTTCAATAGCTTTCTTGTTGCATAATAAGCAAGGACCTTCCAATATGGGGATACTATCAAACTCTGGATGATGATTAAACTTTGTATTAACATCTGCACCTTTTTTAATTAGGTATTCCATAACTTTTGTGTGATTCCTTTGAGCGGCGAAATAAAGAGGGTTAGCGCCTAAAAATTTAGCATTAACATCTGCACCGTTATTTACCAAAAATTTAACCATTTTAAAATTTCCTCTTATTGCGGCATGATGGAGAGGAGTTACTTTATCAGTTTCATTTAAATTTTGTAATGAAAAATAATTAATACTATCAGCAAATGCACCTTCATCTTTATTTACTACATTTACATCTACGCCTTTGCTGATTAATAATTTGGCAACCTCAACTTCATTATAGTATGCTGCATCATAAAGCAGCATTGCAAGTTCTTCATCAGAATAATTTTCTTTATTAATAAATTCTTTTGCTAATTTTGTTTTACCTGCTGCTATTGCTTCACGAGCATTATTTATTTTTGCACCTTTCGAAACAAGATACTTAGCTTTTTTTCTATCTCTTAATTTAACAATTAAAGATGTATTATTTTTATCTACGGAATTAACATCTGCACCCTTGTCAATTAAATATTCGGCTATATTTTTTGTTTTTGCAAAGAATAAAGGTGTGTTTCCTTTATCATTTTGCGCGTTAACATTTGCTCCTTTTTCAACTATATATTTTATTATGTCTAAACTACTTTTTGTGTTTAAATTATTTTTTGACCAAAATAGAAAATTACTTTTAGACCAAACTAGATAGTGAAGCGGTGAATTACCTTTGATACACTTTGCATTTATATTTGCCCCGTTATCAATTAAAAGTTTTACTATATCGTCGTTACGTACATAGTGTGTTGCAATACAAAGTGCTGTTGTTTTATTATTAACTAATTCGTTTACGTCTGCTCCGTCTTTTATCAAAGTTTCTATTTGTTTGAGGTCTTTTTTAAATATTGCAATAGCTAAAGGATTATTTATACAGTTGTTTGGTCTATCAAAATAATAACAAATATTATTACTACCAAAAGATTTATGGATTACATAGCCACCGGATATATGATTCGCCTGCAGCACGCCGCAGGTTAGAAGGCATAAAAATATAAATAATAATTTTTTCATAATATTATATCTCCGCTAAAATTTGTTTACCGATACTTTCATTTTAGCATAAATTAGCTTAGTGGGCAAAAATGTTATTTATGAATAAACACCTCTAAATTTGGTACAATTCAAAATATAATGCAATAAAATTTTGGGGTTCTGCGTTTAACTAGTATGAAAGAGATAAAAGAGCAAGAAATAATTAAAGAAGTTAAGAGTGGAAATGTTGAAGCTTTCGGGTTGCTTGTAGAACAATATAAAGAAAGTTTATATTCCTTTATATTTTACAGTGTTAAAAACGAGGCAGCCGCGCAAGATATTTACCAAGATACTTTGGTGAAGGCTTTAACAAAACTTAAAAATTATCGCGAAGAAGGCAATTTTAAAGCATGGCTCTTTACAGTAGCAAGGAATAATATAACGGATTATTTCCGTGCCGGTAGTAAATTAGCAAGTTTGCCGGAAGACGAAAGCGCGGATATTTTCCCTTCTAAAGAAAACACGGAAAAGCAGGTTATGGAAAAAATTTCTTTAGATAATATCCTTGCAAAAATTGAAGAGTTACCTGAGAAAGATAAAGAAATTATTTTGCTTAGACAATATTTAAGTTTTAAAGAAATTGCAGAAGTTTTAAATTGCCCGATAGGTACAGCATTGGCGCGGTTAAACAGGGCAATTAAAAAATTACAGTCAAGCTTGGGGGAAGAATATGCCTTGTAAAGAAGAAAATAATGCTTTGCTCTATGCTTACGGCGAACTTGAGGACGCCAAAACAGCAGCTTTTTTGGAGCATTTAAAGACTTGCAAAGAGTGTCAAAATATTGTGCATATGTGCGCTTTAACAACGGCTTCTTTGGCACCCAAGCAAGCCCCGGCCTTTTCAGTAGCCGAAAGTGTTGTTCAAGAAAAAACAACAAGTTTTAACTTTGGTTTCTTGAAAGGTTTTAAAGGTTTTAGATGGGTTTATCCGGCCTTTGCAATCGGTGCCTTTGCACTTGCTATTGGCTTTATGGCTTTTGAGTTTACGACTAAAAAGCCATTGGTTAGTATTAAACAACCTGTAAGTTTAAATTTAGAAGATGTTAATACTGACCTGACAGATTTGGAAACAGAATTTGATGATCTGTTTTCCTATATGCAAGAATTCTAGGAGAGATTATGAAAAAGTTTATACTCGCAATAGTTTCCGTGGCTTTTTTAGCCGGTGCCGGAACTTTTGTTAATGCAAAAGATACTCCGCGCGACGATATGAAAAAGTCTATCGAAGAAATGAACACGCTTGTTGAAAAATACAATAAAGCGTCTGACAAGAAAAAACCGGCTATCGAAAAACAAATTAAAGAAAAAGTTGCCGCAAATTATGACAAGCATTTAAAACAAATGGAAGAACGTAATGCACAACTTGAAAAACGCGTTGTCGAAATGAAAGCGGAACTTGAAGAAATGAAAACCGAAGAAGCCAAAACTAAACATGTTGACGAAATAACCAAGAAAATTATTTCCGGCGAAAAGCCCATGTTGTTTAGGCCTCCTTTTAAGGGTGGGGAAAAGTTTCAAGGCCCTAAAGGGATGAAAGGTTTCGGACATAAAGGTCATTTTAAAGGGCCGAAAGGTGAAAAGGGAGAAAAAGGTTGCCCTTGTGCCAAAGGTGAGAAAGGCGAAAAAGGGGAAGGCTGCCCTTTTGCTAAAGGCGAGATGTTGCCTCCGCCACCTCCACCGGCTGAAGAAGCATCAAAATAGTTCTTATTAACTGACTACAAAAACTACCGTGGGTGCAAACTTGCGGTAGTTTTTTTTGTTATAATGGTTTGTAGGAGAAAGCTATGAATATAGGGTGTTTAGGCGTAATTGTTTTATGGTTACTTATAGTAATGGGTTTTTTTATATTTTTTTCACCTTTAATTCTTTTGATGCTTGCCACGATATGTATATTTAAAATTATTTGTTTGTTAATAGATAAAAAATGGAAAGAAACTGCGAAATGGCTAATTTTATTATTAATAACAATATTATTTTTATTCTATGGAAAAGTTGTTAATAAAGATTCTAAAACAGATTATCCCGTTAATACTAAAATAGAACAAATTACGGATAATGCTTCACAGCAAGATTATGAAATACAAAAAGAAACGGAAAGTAGTATTAAATAATTTATTTTTTCTTTAAAAATTTTGTGGCAATATTTTCGGCAACAGTGTTCATTTCGTTGCGCTTTTTAAGCGTATCATCATCATAGCCGATTAAGTGCAAAATGCCGTGAATTATGACGGTTAAAAACTCTTTGCGGAAGTGTTTCCCAAGTTCCTGTGCCTGTTTTTTTGTTTGTTCAAAACAAACAAAAATATCTGCATAAATTTTATTGTTTACAGGTGAAGGATTTTCAAAAGTAATAACATCGGTCACATAATTGTGGCCCAAAAATTCTTTGTTAATTCTTAAAATTTCTTTAGGTGAAACAATAATAATATTTATCACTTCAAATTTATTTTTTTGTTTACCAAGTGCAAAAGAAACCGCCGCCTTATACAATTTTGTTTTTTTGTAATAAGGCGGCAACTTTGTTTGATAGAAAAAATTTATGTCCATTATAAGAATTTTGTTCTTCCGCGCGGGATAATTACAATGCCCGACGGATCAATGAAGTAATTTTGGCTGTCTTCATCTTTATCTAAGCCGACTTTCATACCGTTCGGTAAAGTATTAAAGCGGTCAATAATAGCTTTTTTGATATGGCAGTTTTTGCCTATTACACAATTATCCATAATCACGCTGTCTTCCAAAACCGAACCTTCTTCCACAATAATATTGCTTGCCAAAACGCAGTTTTTAATTACGGTATTTTTGCTGATTCTGCACCCGTTACTGACGGTGCTGTTTATAATTTCGCCGCCTAAATAAGCCGTAGGCGGAAGGTTATGGACCGAGGTGTTTATCGGCCAAAGCGGATTATTTAAATCAAATCTCGGCTTTTCGCCAAGTAAATCCATATTGGTCTGCCAGAAGGACTGAATTGTACCTACATCGCGCCAATAGCCCTTTTCTTCATAACTTTTAACACCCGGCAATTTTTGAGAAGGAAAATCATAAGCAAAAGTTCTGTATTGTTTTAAAATTACAGGTATAATATTTTTCCCGAAATCCAGAGAAGGAATATCACAATATTTTTGTTGCAAGATTTTAAGTAAAACATTTTTGCTGAAAATATAATTGCCCATAGAAGCATACGCTTTTGTTGGGTGGCCGGGGATACATTTAGGGTTATCAGGCTTTTCTTCAAAATTTATGATTCTGTTCTGGTTATCAACGGTCATTACCCCAAAAGAACGCGCCTCTTTTAAAGGTACCACATTCGCGGAAACGGTTACATCAGCATTGTTTTTTACGTGGAAATCTATCATTTTACTGATATCCATGCGGTAAATATGGTCGGCACCGAAAATAGCAATTAAGTCCGGTTGAAAGTCATTTATTAGACTCATATTTTGCCTGACGGAATCAGCAGTACCCCTATACCAAATTTCACCGAGCCTCATTTGCGGAGGAACGACAGTTAAAAAATGGTCTTTACTGATACCTTGGGTGGGCCAGGAACTACGGACATATTCAATTAAAGATTGTGAGAGATATTGAACTAAAATATAACAAGAAAATATATTCGAGTTTACAAAGTTGGACAAAACAAAGTCTATAATTCTGTATTTTCCGCCGAAGGGAACGGCAGGTTTTGAGCGTTCTTTTGTTAAAGGAAACAAACGCTCCCCTTTTCCACCTGCCATTATCATGCCGAGAACTCTCATAAAAACTCCTATTTTTCTTCTTTGGTTAAGTTTTCAAAAGCTTGCCAAGTCCAGGGTAATTTCTCTCTGAAAATCTTTTTAATTGCTTCTGCGTAAACGCGTATTTCATATTGTGCATGGTTATCAGCGCGAAGCCTGATAAAATTTAATAATGCACGAGCATTAACCGTCCAATAAAATTGTGTATATTGGCTGACGGGAAGTACGCAACGTGCCATTTCACGCGCCACACCTGCCGCCAAGAGTTTTTTGTAACTTTCGTAAGAATTTTCAATACTTTTGTTATAAATTTCAAGCAAGGCTTTATTATCAAGATCTTTGCTTACTACGCTGCCTTGGCGGTTTGCAATATCTTGTACGCGGAATTCGGTCGGAGTATAAAATTCGTCTTTGACTTCTGTGTAACGTGCGCTGATTTCATTATATGAACAAATGCGGTGGCGCATCCATTGGCGTGCTACAAAAATCGGGCATTTAATGTGGAATTGGAAATAACAATGTTCAAAAGGGGAATGGTGTCCGTTTTCGACGAGATATTTAATTAAAAGTTTATCTTTTTCTTCTCCTTTACTTACACCACCGAAAGAGACACGTGCAGAACTTACCGCCCTTAAATCAGAGCCCATAAAATCAACAAGTTTGACGAAACCTTTATCTAAAACTTCAATATAATTTTCTTGGGGGGTATTGTTTTGCATAATGTCTCCTTAAATGATTATTCTAAACATATTGTATATTATTTAGCAACTTTTTGCACATATTGTGTTTGGGTAGTCCTTAATTTGCTAGAATAGTAGTATGAAACAGAAGACAAAGGCATTATGCCCTGTTTGCTTAGAAACGGTGGAAGCCGTAAAAGAGCAAAAAGGCAGTGATGTTTGGTTACATAAAACTTGCCATAAACACGGTTCTTTTTCAGTAAAAGTAGCAAAAGATGCCGCCCGTTTTTTTGATAAAACTTATGATGTAGAAGGTAAGCCGTTTAAAGCAATTACAAAATTTAAAGAAAATTGCGGCACCGATTGCGGTTGGTGCGAAAAGCATAAACAGCATATCTGCACCGGGCTTATTGAAGTTACAGAGGCTTGTAATATGTCTTGCCCGATTTGTTATTTCGGCAAAAAAGCACCCAAGCATATTTCTGTAAATGAATTTAAAGCGCGTCTACAAATTTTATTAACAGTAGAAAATGGGCATTTAGATGTACTTCAAATCAGCGGCGGTGAATGTTTGTTGCACCCTAAGTTTAAAGAAATTTTACAGACGGCTTTAAAAGAAGATATAGGCCGCATTTTAATTAATACAAACGGTCTTAAATTGCTTGAAGATAATGATATTTTTGAACTTATCAAAAAGCATAAAGACCGTGTGGAAATTTATTTACAGTTTGATGGTTTTGACGATGAAGTTTATAAAACTTTACGCGGTAGAACTCTTTTAAAAGAAAAACAAGAAATTTTGGAACTTTTAAATAAAGCAGGAATTAAAATCTGTTTGGCTGTTACCGTATATCAAGGTAATTTAAAAGAAATACCTGCTATTTTAAAATTATCTACGGAGTTAAAACATATTTCCGGTATAACTTTCCAGCGTTTAACCAAAGTGGGTAGCGCAGCAGGAACAAAAATACCGTCTGTATTACAGGAAGATATTTTGCTTGCCGCCGCTAATAGCGGTTATATGAAATATAAAGATTTGATACCTTTACCTTGTTCTCATGAAAATTGCACAAGTTTGGGTTTCTTATTTTGCCAAGGTAAAAAAGTCTATTCTTTAGGCGATTATGTAGATTATTCGAAATGCAAAACGCAAATATCTAACCGTATTGCTTTTGATAAAACTATTTTAGATTATATGCAAAAAAATGTTTGCAAATGTTTTGTGGGCCGCGTTTTAGGCAGTAATTTTATGTTAGATAAATTACAGGAATTTGCACAAGGGAAAGGCTCTTGCCACAAAGATATGAAAATTGTTCGCATCATCATAAAAAATTTTATGGATGCAGATACTTTTGATTGGCAACGTGCGCAAAAATGTTGTACGGGTGTCAGCGTCGGAAATGGCAAAGTTGTTCCGTTTTGTATACATAATACTTTAAAAGGGAAAATAAAATGGTAGAAAAAAACAATCAATCTTCAGAACAAGAATATCAGAGGTTGCAACAAGTATTGTCGCAAGGTCCTGAAAGGGAATATTCAAAACAACCAACAGAAAAAACTTCGACAGGTAAAAAGGTAATTAAAGTCGTTTTAATTATACTTGGAGTAGCAATTGCAATACCTTTCCTATTATTTCTTACTTGCTTGGGTATAGTAGCAGTTTCTAATTAATTATGTTAGCATACGCGATTTGTTCTATTGTCGGTTTAATAGCCGGTGCTTTGGTCGCCTTAAAATTAGACATGCCGCGCCCGCCGAAACACGTACAAATGCCTTATTATGTTTGTGCTTTTGTAGGTGCTATTTTGGGTGCTAAGGTGCCTATTTGGCTGTCTTATGGTTTTACAAATTATATAATTCAGGGCAAAAGTGTTATGGGCGGTATGCTTGGTGCTTTTTTGGCAATAAATTTGTATAAAATATGTTCCGGGCATAAAGGCGGTTTTGGCGGACGTTTTGTAATTCCTTTGGCTGTTGCTATCGGTTTTGGTAAAATGGGATGTTATTTAAACGGATGTTGCGGTGGTACTTTAATTTTCCCGGTACAACTTATTGAGAGTCTTTTCCAATTCATAACGGCAATTTGTTTGTATCAATTTTACCTTCGTACCAAAAGGGCGGATTTATTATTCCCAATATATTTGCTTGCTTATTTGTGTATGCGTTTTATAATTGAATTTTGGCGAGTGGAACCGCGTGTTTTGTTTGACTTAACCGCATATCAATATTTAGCTTTGGTATTTATTCCTGTCTGTATTTTAATTATTTGGAGGCGTACCCATGTTAACATGGCTTTTGCAAGTAAGTAAAAATTCCCAAAACTCTATGCTTTTTTTAATAGGTATCTGTTTGTTATATATTACGGGTATTGTTCTTTTAGCAGCGGTTGTGTGGAAATTTTATCAATATAAAGAAGTTAAACCGGCGCTTGAAAAACAACGCAAACATTTCTTTTCCACTCGGGAAATGTTAATTTTAGTATTAATACTTTTCCCTTTTTGGATAGGTTCTTTCGGGCAAGTACATTTGCTGGAAATTGCTTATTACTTTTTCTTTAGTATCGGTATTATTTGCGTATTATTTGCAACCGTTTGGCATATTTGGGCAAAATTTAATATAGGGCGTTTATGGTCCGACGGTATAGAAATCAAGGAGAAGCACCCCTTGCAAACTACCGGCGCTTATGCTTTGGCAAGGCATCCGATGTATGCCTCACTTTTACTTTGGTGCTGGGGCGGCAGTTTGATTATGGCAAACGCCATTACATTTTTAGTTGTAAGCCTTGTGTTTTTGCCGTTAATGGTTTACCGCGCAAAAGCGGAAGAGGCTTGGCTGCTTCAAAAAAACCCTGATTATGCTTTTTACCAAAACAATGTAAAAATGTTAACCGTTACGATATCTGGCGGATGGAGTGTTCTTGTTCGTTTGATATTAGCCTTGGCCCTATGTTATTTTACGGTGGCACATCAAATTACATTGGCCGTACTTGGTGCACTTGTATTTGTGCATCTTTACTTGGGTTATAGTTTAGTACCGGAAAAGACGGCATTTTCCTACCGTTCCAAATCCGGTATGATGGCGGTATTTGGGCTTTTAGGGCTTTATGTAAGTCCTGTTTTCTTTTACTTTTTCTATATAATTGTTGCCATGTGTTTGTATGGTTTAAAATGGAATTGCCCTTGTATGTTGGTATATGAAAAGTACCATGGTTGTCCTTGTTTCGCTTTGCTGAAAAAATGCAGTTTGCGTAAAAAAGCGGACAGATAAACACGAAGCAGGCCTTAATTTGCTAGAATAGTAGTATATGGAACTTAAGACTATCGCCCTCTTTTTCAATTCAAAGCGTGAAACTTGCAGTAAAGCCGCTAAAGATTTAAAAACAAGTTTGGAAAAAGAGCATATAAAAACAAAAATACTGCCTTATGATAATTTAAAAATCAATCAAAATTTTGATTTGATTTTTTCTCTCGGCGGCGATGGTTCTTTGCTTAAAATCGTGCGCAAATCCGCACACCGTAAAATAAAAATACTCGGTTTAAATTTCGGGCATCTTGGGTTTTTAACTTATGATAAAAATGCCGGCATAAAGGCACTTTTAAAAGCTTTGAAAGCAGATAAATTTTGCCTTCAGGAAAGGGCATTGCTTGACGTGCAAGTTATAAGAAATAAGAAAATTGTTTTTAAAGGTATTGCCTTAAACGAGTGTACAATAAAATCAAACAAAGCGCGCGCTATACACTTAAATACTTTTTACGAAAAGAGTGAACTTAAAGAATATTTTGCCGACGGTTTAATGCTTTGCACACCGACAGGCTCAACAGCCTATAATTTAGCTGCCGGCGGCCCGATTTTAGAACCTTCTTTGGAAGCTTTTACCTTAACACCTATTTGCCCGCATACTTTGGCGCAGCGGCCTTTAGTTTTAAAATTAAAATCTCCGCTTTTTATTGACGGGCAGGAAGAATCACACCTTTGTTTAGACGGGCAGGTATTTTTTAAATTGTCTAAAAAAGATAGGGTGCAAATAAAAAGAAGTCCATTAAATGCGAAAATAATTTTTGCTGAAGATTATGACTTTTTTAAACTCTTAACACAAAAACTTACTTGGGGCGGGAACTGTAAAAATGCTTAAAAACATTGAGATAAAAAAATTTGCTTTAATTGACAATTTAACTTTGGAGCTTTCCAAAGGATTAAATATTTTTACAGGTGAAACGGGCGCCGGCAAGTCAATCGTAATTGAAGCTTTGAGTTTCGTTTTGGGTGCGCGCGGTGATAGTGGTCTTATCAAACAAGGTGCAAATAAAATGGAAGTTTCCGCTATTTTTGAAAGTGTTATTTGGCCCAAAAATATTAAAGAAAAATATAATTTAACAAGTAATTTAAATTTATACCGTTCCTTAGATTTGCATGGGAAGAATACCGTTAAAATAAATGGTAAAGCTTATAGCGTGCAAGTGCTAAACGAAATAGGAAATTCTTTAATAGATTTCCATGGTCAACACGAACACCAAAAACTTTTTAATCCGGCGGAGCATTTGGCCTTACTTGATACTTTTGCCAAAAACGAAAAACTTTTAAAAGAAACGGAAATTGCCTATCAGGAATATCAAATTTTAAAAACTAAAGCCGATGCCGCTAAAATGAGCGAAGAAGAAAAAGCCCGCCTTTTGGACCTTTATTCCTATCAATTAAAAGAAATTAAAGATGCTGCTTTAAAGCAGGGGGAAGAAGAAGAAATAAATGAAAAACTTCCGTCTTTAAAATATGCCGGACGCCTAAAAGAAAGTGCAAAAGATTTATGTGATTTATTGGATAGCGAAGGCGCCGCATGTGAGCGTTTAAATAAAGCTGCACAAATTTTGGAAGATATGGCACAAACCGATAAAAGTTTGGAAGATTTGTCAAAAGAGTTAGCCCAAACCGCAAACAGTGCTCAGGAAATTACTTCCGCTTTAGTTGATTATGCGGAAACTTTAGATATCGACCCGCAAGTTTTGGATAATATGCTAAGCCGCCAAGAAGAAATCAAAAAAATTAAACAAAAATACGGCCCGGCTTTAGAGGATGTTTTTGAAAAACAGAAAGAACTTGAAAATAAGTTAAATGCCTTACAAAATGCCGAGCAAAATATTCAGGCTTTAAACAAAGCACTTGAAAAGCAGGCCCAAAAACTTATATCTTGTAGTGAGGGCTTAAGAAATCAACGTAAGAAAGCTGCCAAGCTTTTAAGCGAGCAAGTTATAAAGGAAATTAAACCTCTCGGCTTTAGTGAAGTCCGTTTTGAAGTGGCATTAGAGCCTTTAGATTTCCCGGGCCCGAAAGGTTTTGATAAAGCGGAATTTTTATTTTCCGCTAATGCCGGGCAAAGTTTACGTCCTTTAAGAAGTATAGCAAGCGGTGGGGAAATTTCCCGCTTAATGCTGGGTTTAAAAGTACTTTTGGCCGGAGATGTTCAGACCATGATCTTTGATGAAGTGGACACAGGTATCAGCGGAAACACGGCAAAACTTGTTGGTAAAAGTTTGGCTAAACTTGCAAATAACCGTCAAGTACTTTGTGTCACGCATTTAGCGCAAGTTGCCGCTTATGCAAATAAGCATATTAAGGTGGAAAAACTTGCAAAACAGGGTAAAACTGTAATCAGCGTTCTTCCTCTTGAGGAAAAAGATAAAGCCCTTGAAATTGCCCGAATGATCGGCAGCACAAATGCAAACAGCGCAGGTTTTAAGCATGCCTGTGAATTACTTAAAGAAGCAAATAATGCTTAAATAAGGAGAAATTATGAAAGAAGAAAATCAAACAAATGAATCTTGCAAATGCAATAAAAAGCCTTGCCTTTGCCATAAAATTTTAGGGTTAAAAGGTTTATCAATGATATACAAAATATTGAGCATAATTGTAATTGTGATAATGTTTGTACAATTAGGAATTGGCTGGTATGATATTATCAGCGCGAAATTACCTATCAAAGATGGGCTTTTATGGAGCCTTGATACTTTCATCCGCTTTATGTTTACTGCCCTTGTTTTATTCACAATTTCAAAGATTTTGAAAGTCCTCAAGAAAATCAAATACGCAGTAAGTAATAAATAGTTTATTTATCGCGCCTTGCTTTCTGGTAAGGCGCGGATTATTATGAAAAAGATCTTTATTTTTTTGTTTGCTTTAACCTTTACGATACCTGTTTTTTGTGAAGCTATCAAATTAAAAAACGGATTGATTGTTAATGGTTCAATTATTGATCGAAGTGAATATATTTTAAAAGTGCAGACTTCTTATGGCGTAATTTCCTTAAACCAAAGGGAAATAGAAAAAATTATGCCGGACCTTCACCGTGTTTTTTTAAAAGGCGGGGGGGAATACGTTGGCACAGTTGTAGACTTAGATGATTTTAATTTAACTTTAAATACAGACAGCGGGCTTGTAAATATCGATGTAGCACAAATAACTTCGATGGAAATTTATGATTATGAAGAAGCCGCAAAACAAAAAAAATATATTGAAACAAAAATAGAACAAGAAACACAGGAAAAAGCCTCAGAAGAAGATAAAAAACAAAAAGCTGTAGCAAAGACTATGGGTACTTCCGGCTTAAGTTTTGATGAAGATTTGGAAAAAGTTTTCCCTTCAAAACCGGAGGAAACGGAAGAAATAAAATATATTTACAGGACACATGAAGATACTCCAGAACAAATAAAAGCAGCAGCGGAAGAAAAAGCTGCAGCTGAAGCACTAACCTCGGCAGAGCAAGAACAGAAAATAAAGGAAGAAGCCTTGTCTTTCGACCAAAATAAAAAAAGAAAGAATGCCAAAAATTATTTTGCATTACATCTAGGCGCACTTAATACAAAATTGAATGTAGATATTTCCGATTTATATGGTCCAAATAATTTCGAAGTAGCAGGTTCCGGTGTTTCATTTGGGCTTGCTTATATGCGCAAATTAACAAACCGTTTTTGGTGGGGCGGTGGCGCTGCTTTCGCAATGTTACCTAAAAAAAGAACTCGCTATGATTACACTACTACTCAGCGTGATACGCAAATCAGCGGGCAGATTTATGATTTAAATGCTTTGTTTAATTTTTATCTTAATCCACAAAACCCTTTTAGGGTTTATTTAACCGGTGGTGCAAGTGTAAGTTCTTTAGGAATTGATAAAAGTTATAGTGATTATAATACCGCAACGGAAAGTTGGGGTGGTGCTATAACAAAAGATACAACCCAAACAGCCTTCGGAGGCAATGTAGGGGTTGGGCTTGAGTGGACAGTGCAAGATATAAATATCGGCCTTGAAACACGCTTGAAATATACGACCTTAAAAAAGGAACTTTCAGATTCCCCAAAAACAAGTGTGCTTGTAACTTTAAAGACAAGTTGGTTTTTTTAATGAAGACAATATTTTTTGTTAATGCTTTAAAAGGCTCTTTAAGCACTAAGGAAATTTGTAAATTAAAAAACAAATTGCCTATAACTTTTGTACCTTTAAGCGACGGTGGTGACGGTTTTTTGGAAACAATAAATTATACCCTACCGAGTGTAAAAAAATATTTTATTTCTGCCAAAAATGCTTTAAATAAAACAAAAAAAGCGCCTTACTTAATTTGCAAAAATTCTGCTTTTATTGAGTGTGCTAAAATTGCCGGTCTTGCTGAAATTAAGCCACAGCAAAGAAATGTTTTACAGTCCTCATCTTTTGGTGTAGGCACAGTTTTAAAAGCTTTGAATAAAAAAGTTAAGGTTGTTTATATAGGGCTTGGCGGTGTAGCCTTTAATGATGGTGGAGCTGGTTGCTTACAGGCACTTGGTTACAAATTGCTTGATGATAAAAACAAACAGATTCCTTTAGGTATTTTGGGTTTATTAAAACTTAAAAAAATTATTGTACCTAAAAATTTAAAATTACCGAAAATAATTTGTTTTAGTGACGTGGAAAATAAATTATTCGGTCGTAAAGGTTCTGCGCAAATATACGGCCCACAAAAAGGCGCAAACAAAAAAGAAGTTATTTTAATAGAGCGTGCCTTAAAAAATTTCCAAAAAGTTATAGGTAAAAATTTAGATAAAAAGTTCTATGGTGCAAGCGGCGCGTTACCTGTTGCTTTATGTGGTGTTTTAAAGGCAAAAATAACAAAAGGCAGTGAAGAAATTTTTAAATTAATTAAAGCGGAAACTTTAATTAAAAAAGCAGATTTGATTTTAACTTCCGAAGGTTGCTTAGATGAACAAAGCCTGTTTGGTAAAGCGCCTTTTGAAATTTTAAAACTTACAAAAAAGTATGATAAACCAGTAATTTTTATTTGTGGAAAAAATAATTTAAACAGCAGTGTGCTAAAAAAATATACAAATTCCAGAGTGGTAGAACTTTGTGCTTTGGCAAAAAACAAAAAAGACAGTTTTGTAAATGCAAAAGTTTACTTAAAAAAAGTTCTGGGGGATTTGTATGAAAAAGAATACTAAAAAACATCTGATTTTCTGCATGGTGTTTATCTTTTGTTGTTCAGCCGCTTTTGCGCAAAACACGCATAATTTAAGCCGATATAATGGCAAGACTATCCAAAAAATTGAAATCAAAACAAAACGTATAGATCCGGAAATTGTGCGGCATAATTTCCTTTTGCAAGAAGGGGAATTGTTTGAAGAAGGTCGCTATAAAAGAGCAATAGAAGATTTACACAACATGCGTATTTTTAAAAAGCTGGATTTTAAGATATCCCGCACACCGCAAGATAATTTAATTATAAGAATTAAAGGGGAAGACGGTGCTTATGTGTTCCCGCTAGCCTTTATTTCCGGTGGAGGGCAAAGGGGAGTCGGAGTAACGCTTGTTGAAGGTAATTATCTTAAAAAAGGTGAAATGATTTATACTTTTATGGGTTTTGGAGATGACGGCATAATGGCAATTTTGGGTGGCGCTTATAAAGATTACTATGCAAGTTTCAAATTCGAAAACCTAAATTTTTACCGTCGTTTTTATGAGCATAATTGGGTTAGTATGAAAGGTATTTTCGGTTCTGACAGGGATAAAAAACATTTTGAAAATCCATTATCTGAAATTTACCAAAAGCAAGATAAATTATCTTTAACACTTGCAAGAAAAAGAAATGATTTTACAATTTTTGTAACGCCGGAATATTTTTATTTAAATTCTGCAGATAAATTTAATGACGGCATACACTCTACCGTTACCGTAGGTGTAGATTATAAAAGAAATATTCGCAGTAGTACGAATTTCGGCGCTTTATTTGGCTATGGCCTTTCAGATAAAAAAGAGGCCTTGACAGATTTAACTGCGCGTAAATTCGGTTATAGGTTGGAGAGTTCATTTCAGCAAGGTTATAAATGGGCCGGTAACGATTATAAAATTTTAAAACTTTATACTGAGGCCCAAACAAATATTGAATTTAAAAATCACAATTTACTTTTATTTTATTTGAAATGGCAAAACAGCTTTGGCTCACCTTTCGAAGATAAAGTTCAAACGCATGATTTGCTTGATTACGGTAAGCATTTACGCCAACGTTATGGCAAACAAGGTGTCGGTACAGGGCTTTCTTATGTTTGGTACATTTTAAGAGATAATTTAGGGCTTTTTAGTTTAAGCCCTTTTTATGAATTTGCAACTGTTTATGAAGGCAAGCATTATTATAGTCAAAGTGGAGTTGGGGCGAATTTGTCTTATCAATTTTGGCGTTTTCCTTTTCCTGTCGGGTTAAATTATACTTATGGTATAAAAGATCATTGCCATCAGTTTTCTTTTATCGTTGGTGCAAAATTCGGGCAATAAAAAACCCCGCCGTAAGGCGGGGCTTAAAATTTAATGCTTATTTTGCATTAACCATTTTTGCGCGGGAAATATCACCTTTCTTATCTAAGAAATAGAGATATCCTTTTGCTTTTTTGATGCCAGCTTTTTCGACTTTTTTGGCTTTACCGCCTTTTTTGCCGCCGCGGGCCATTGCTACCTTTGAAACATCACCGTCTTTATCGATGAAATAAAGGAAGCCTTCTTCACGTTCTACACCGAGTTTAAGTACTTTTTCTGCCATGGTTATTCTCCTAGGGTTTAAATAGGGGGCTTAACCCCGTCACTAAAAGTGTATTAAATATTTGCTTATTTTGCAAGTATTTTTTTTGACGAGTCCACCCTCTAAGATTATTGTAGCACATTTTTAGCCCCTTTTTGCAAGTATTTTTTGGGCCTATTTTTTATTGTTTTACACACGGGGCAATTTTTGATAAAATTATTTATGGCTTTTATTAGCCGGAAGCTGTGAATATTTTGCCCCGTTAGCTCAATGGATAGAGTACCGGTCTTCGGAACCGAGGATGTGGGTTCAAGTCCCTCACGGGGTATTTATTATGAATATAAAATTATTAAAAGAACTTGGGCAAATTGCACAAAAACATAACCTGAAAATTTGGGCTGTGGGTGGTTTTGCACGCGATTTTGTCTTGCACAAGAAAACGAAAGATATTGATATTTGCGTAGAAAATAATACTTTCCCACTTATAAATTATTGCCAAAAAACAAAAGGCGCAAGCGTGCAGAAGTTTAATAATTTCGGTACCGCGCGCGTTACTTTCAAAAATGGTTTTAAATTAGATTTTGTTTGCTGCCGCAAAGAAATTTATCCAAAACCTGCTGCATTGCCTATAGTAAGTAAAGCAACAATTAAGGAAGATTTATTTAGACGTGATTTTACTTGTAATGCTTTAGCTTTAAGTTTGCTACCTGGTGAATTTTTCAAAATTTATGATTTATATGGGTCATTAAGAGACATAAAAAATGAGAAAGTTTCCGTATTGCACGCAAAAAGTTTTGAAGATGATCCGACGCGCTTATACCGTGCTTTGCGTTTTGGCGCGCGTTTGAATTTTAAACTATCAAAAGAAACGGAAATTTTATTTAAAAACGTGGTGGCGAAAAATTATATTGCGCTCTTAACACCGGCAAGGAAAACGAATGAAATAATAAAGTTTTTAGAAGAGAGAAATCCTGCCAAAATATTTGCTTTAATTAAAAAATATAAGGCCGGAAATTTAATTTGTCCTAATTTTAAAGTACCTAAAAATATAGATAAATTCAAAAATTTGGATGAAAGGCTTGCTCTTTTAATTTTAACTCAAAAAACACCGCAAGCATTTTTAAATACTTTACAAATGCCAAAAAATAATTTGATTTTAACAAATAATTTGCTTAAATTTTATGCGAATAAGCAAGCCCTTTACAGACGCTTAACAAAACAAGAAATTGCTCTTATAAAAACATTAACTCCAAAAATTAATAAACTTGCTTACGCACCTTGTTTTATTGATGGTAAAACTTTGCATAATATGGGTGCAAAAGGCAAACAGATAAGTGAAATTCTTTCTAAAATTTCCGCATTGCAATTTTCCGGAAAAATCAAAACAAAAAGGGCCGCAAAAAATTTGGCTTTTAAAATGATTAGAGGAAACTAAAAGTCGTAGATTTCTTCTTCCTCTTGATTTCCTTGATAAGTTTCAATTTGTGGCTGCTCTTGGTAAGTTTCTTCTTGAAATTGTCCTTGTACTTGCTGTGTTTGTGCAGTATTTTTCTTTTTAGATTTCTTTAATAAGTCCGCGCATTTTGTTTTTAAGCCGTCATTAGCTTGATTAAAGCGTTTGTCTGCGTAAGCTTGGCGTTTTTCAGTGGGCAATTGTTCAATTTGATACATAAAGTCATACCACTTTTCTTTAAGCCCGGGGAAAAATTTATTAATACATTCCCCATTTGTTTGTGTCAAACTTTCATATTTTTTGAGAAAGACAAATAAAAGCTTTTCATCTTCTTGTGCTTTATTTAAAAGTTTATTTATTTTATCTTCGTCGGTATTTTTACCTTGCAAACCGGGCGTTATTATTTGTTTTAAATCTTTAAAGGCGTTTTGTTCCCAAAAATAAGTGCCGTATCCGGCCTTTTCAAGAGGGTAAAAAATTTGGCGTATTTTCTTGTACGGGGCTAATGTCTCATTAAACAAGTTTGTATAGTATTCATTGCTATCCAATATATCTTGGGCATACTTTTTTACAATAGGTTTTGCATTTTCCATAAAACTATCTTTAGTTTCGGAATGGTTTAATACAGATTGTAACTCTGCCAAGAAATCGGCGCGCAAAGTATAAATATTCGCGCATTGTTCTTTAGATAAATCTTGCGAAAGCTTTTCTATTTCCCCTCTTTGCCAAGAACCGGGGACAAAATCTTCACTGTAATCTGTTTGTAAAAGTTGCAAAAGGCTCTTTTTAAATTCATCACAAGAAAAGAAAATATCTTTTTGTGTAGAATTATCAAAAGCGGTTGTAAGATACTGTTTTTCCCTATAAAAATAAGAATCATCACGTAAGGCACGTAATGGTTCTATTATAACAGTATTGGTAACTTTATTTATTTGTTGTTCCAAAGGTGTTTTTGCTTGTTGTTCAAAAGGTGATGCCACAACAGGTTTTTTGCCGGCGGGCTCTTGATTGCAGGCAACTATAAAAAACGGCAACAATAAAATTGAAAATCTAAAATATCTCACACAAAAATTATAACATAAATTAAATTTTCTTTAAAGTTAAGTTCTTTTTATCAAGCACGATAAAATTTGCCGCATGGCCCGTTTTGAGAGATAAATCAAGGCCAAAACGTTTTGCAGGGTTTGTGCTTGCTGCCATTAAAGCTTTTTCCAGCGGATAGCCCCAGCTAACTAAATTTTGCACCGCTTTCAGCATTGTTAAAGCAGATCCGGCAATAACATTATCCGAAGTTCGCACAAAAACACCGCCTTGCAATTTAACTTTTTGACCGTTTGAAAGGCCTTCTTTTTTACCTGTTGGGGTTAAAGCATCTGTTATAACAAAAACTTTATCAGCAGTTTTTTGTTTTAAAAATAATTGGACTGCTTGCGGGCAAGAATGTACACCGTCCGCAATAATTTCAGCGGAAAAATCTTTTAAATAAAATATTGTGCCGACTGCGCCTAAATCGCGGTGATGCAAACCGCTCATCGCATTATATAAATGTGTTGCATGTTTTATGCCAAGTTTGTAACCTTTCAACATTTCCGCGTAAGTCGCGGAAGTATGACCGGCTTGAAGTAAAATCTTATGTTTTTTTGCAAAATTTACAAGCGTGTTTAAATTTTTAACTTCGGGCGCAACGGTCATTGAAACTATTTTACCATCTGCCGCTTTCCAAAGTGTTTGCAAAGTTTTTAAAGAAATTTCTTGTACCGCTTCTTTGCGCATAAAGCCAAGTTTGTTTGTGGAAATAAAAGGGCCTTCCAAGTGAAACCCTAAAATTTTTGCCCCCTTTTCTTTACCTATTGACGGGGCAAAATTTTCAAGCACCGCAACAGTTTGTTTTAAAGGCAGAGTAAAAACCGTCGGGCAAAAAGCATAAACACCTTGCTTTTTAAGTTCTAAAGAAAGTTTTAGCAAAGCATTTTTATCGTTGCTGTCTACACCAAAACCGTAAGAACCGTGAATATGCGTATCAACAAAAGGAGTAGTTAAAATATTATTTTTTAGGTCAATAATTTTTTGCGTGCGCGGCAAAACACCGGCTTTAATAATTTTTTTAATTTTACCGTTATTAACCAAAATACTTGCCTTAAATTTTTTGCCTTCGTTAATAATCAGTGCGTTTTTATATAATATTTCCATAATTAATTTATAAACGAGCAAAGCCCGCAATCTCTCTTTGTTGTTTTTGATATTTCCGCCGCTGCTGCTTTATCTGCGATAATAAAAGTGCGCGGATGTTTTTGTAAAACTGTTACAGGCCAAGAGGTGCTTTGTTTGTCTTCAAAAGCGTGATATAAAGCTTGTGATTTTTTAGCACCTGTCGCCATAATTATAACTTCTTTTGCACTCATAATTGTACCAAGCCCCATGGTTAAAGCACGTGTAGGAACTTGAGAAATATCATCATTAAAAAAACGTGCATTTGCGGAAATTGTATTTGGGGTTAAATCGACCACTCTGGTTTTGGAATTAAAAGCACTACCCGGTTCATTAAAAGCAATGTGCCCGTTTCGGCCTATACCGCCAATAAATAAATCGATACCTCCGTATTTTTTCATTTTTTCTTCATAATTGGTACACTCTTGTTCTAAATTAGCGGCATTACCGTTTAAAATATTGATTTGTTCTTTTGAAATTTTTATATGGTTAAATAGATTTTTAAACATAAAAGAGTGGTAACTTTGAGGATGATTTTCAGATAAACCGACATATTCGTCCAAATTAAAAGTTACCACTTTATCAAAACTTAAACCTTCTTTATAGAATTTAACTAAATGTCCATATAAATTTATGGCCGTTCCTCCTGTTGGGAGGGCAAGCACAAAGTAAGGATTGTCTTTTGTTGAAACGAAAGATTTGATTCTATTTTTTATATAGGATGCTGTCAAAAAACCGATATTATCTTCTGTTTCAATCAAGTACATTTAAAAAACGTATCTCCACTTAACGCCCCAATGGTTGTAGGAAACGATATTTTTATTATGTCTTTCTGCTCCGTAATAGAGAACTAAAGCCAATTTGTTTGGTTGAAATTCATGAGCATAATTTATATCAAGTCCGGCACCGATATGGTTACAAATAAAACCGATATAATTTGAAGCATTAAGAGAAAGTTCAAAAGAGTTTGATTCATCAACATAATATTTTGCACCTGCAAGAGCGGTTACTCCTGTCCCTGCAGGGACAAGTTTTGAATGTCCATAGTGTTTTATAGAACCACCGAGATATACTGTAAAATTATTTATTAATTCCGTGGAACCTATTTTTAAAGTGGCACCTAAGTCTGTTGCACCTTTTGCGCCGCCCTTGTTACTTTGCCATGAATCAAAAACTTGAGGGCTAAGAAACCCGTCGACGTCCATATAATAACCATCAACTAATCCATCAAGGATGCGTAATTTCATAGTCACTGTTGGATCTATAAGGCCTTTTGAATGGTGGCGAATATTTGCCCAACCCAAGCCAAAACCTAAAGCCAAACGATCTTTTATTCCAAATTCTATAGAACCTGTAAATGCAAAGGATTCATCAAAGCGTGCATCCTCATTAGTTAGAGCAATACTTAAGTCTCCTACAATTTGCCCTGCTTCCGGCATAAAAAAGGGATCTGTTAAAGAAAAGGCTGAAGCATTGACCGTAATCAATCCTAAAGCAAACACAAACAATGCTAATTTTTTCATTTTATACTCCTTATAGTAAAAATTATGTATACTTTAAGTATATAATAGCAAATTTAGGAGGCTATTGTGAATATCTTAAATTATTGGAATATGTTAACTGCCAACACAAAATTTTTAATAGTATTTTTGTTTTTGGTACTTCTAGTATTTATTTTTAAATATACGGCGAATTTGATAGAATTTGCAATTTCTAAAGTTCTGCAAATAAAAAAAGTTTCAAATAAAGCTTGGCTTTATTTAGGAGTTAAAAATAAATTTTTCTCAGCATTTTTATTTGCTGTTTTTATTGCTTTTTTACCACCTTTAGCAAAAGAATCTTTAGGGCAGTATCATGCAAAACTTGCTATTGCTTGTGTTCGTTTGTTTGCGGCATTAAGTACAATAACCATAATGGTTGCAATCAGTAATTTTTTAGATGTTTTAGTAGATAAATTCCAACGCTCAATAAAATTACCTCTAAAAGGTATAGTTCAAGCCTTAAAAATTGTTGCTTGGATAATAACAATAATTTTGGTGCTTTCCGTTTTGCTTAATAAACAACCAATATACTTTATTGGTGGTTTAACTGCCTTATCCGCAATCTTACTTTTAATTTTTAAAGATGCGATTTTAGGTCTTGTTTCCGGGGTACAACTTTCAATTAATGATTTGGTCCGTGTGGGTGATTGGATTGCAATTCCCAGCCAAGAAGTGGATGGTACAGTTATTGATATTTTGCTTACAACTATTAGGGTACAAAATTGGGATAATACTATTGTAAACATCCCCGCTTATAACTTGGTTGCAAATTCCTTTACTAACTGGCGCGGTATGCAGGAAGCCGGCGCACGCCGTATAAAAAGGTCTATGAATATTGATATCAAAACGATACGTTTTTTAACCGATGAAGATATTGACAAATTAAGCCGTTTGAATTTGCTGAAAGATTATTTGGCAAAGAAAAAGGAAAAGATAAACAAATTAAACAAAACGGCAGATGAATATAATCGTCACCGCTTAAGTAATATCGGAACTTTCAGAGCTTATTGTTATGAATATTTAAAAAATAATCCGCATATCTCGGACAAGTTTACTTGCATGGTGCGCCAGCTTGCGCCTACTTCTGAGGGGCTACCTTTGGAAGTTTATGCATTTTCCAGTGACATAAATTGGGAACATTATGAAGGCATACAAGCAGATATTTTTGATCATTTCTTATCAATAATTGACTTGTTTGATTTGAAAATTTATCAAAGAATTAGCACAATGGAGTAGTTGCCGGTATATCATTTACAAAGACTAAATAATATGCTATAATAAATTAAGCCCTTGGAAACAGGGGCTTTATAATCGGTAAAATTGGTAGGTAAGTGTTTCATAACATTTTCCGCCTAAAAGGATATAAAAATGGCTAATGAAAGATTAACTTTTGTGCTTACTTGCACAGAATGCAAAAGTAAAAATTATTACTATGCAAAAGGCAAAAAGAAAGAATATAAAGTAGAAGCCAACAAGTTCTGCAAAGCTTGCGGCAAAAAAACTTTACATAAAGAAGCAAAGGCTTCAAAATAAATTTGGTGGGGGAGCGTCGGTTAACTGGCAAACCACCGGTCTCCAAAACCGGGACTGAAGGTTCGAGTCCTTCCGCTCCCGCCATAAATCAAGGAAAATAAAATATGAATAAAGTTATAAACTTCCTCCGTGAAAGTTATTTTGAACTTAAAAAGAGCGTTTGGCTTTCACGTCAACAAATGATACAATCAACTTTTTTTGTTTTCGTGATTGTTGGTCTTGTTGCTCTTTATATTGCGATTATAGACCTTCTCTTATCAAGAGGGCTTAATCTTATTATAGGCGGTTAATATGAGCGAAGAAAATAAAATACAGAGTCAAGAAGTTCAAAATGCTGCCGAGCAAACAAATACTGCACCGGTAGAAAATAAAGAAAATTTGCCTGAAAAGGCTTGGTATGTTATCCATACTCAAACCGGTCACGAAGATAAAATCAGAGAAAAGATTTTTATTCAAATTAAAATGCGTAACTTCGGCGATAGAGTTTTTGATGTTTTGGTTCCTACGGAAGATGTAGTCGAAGTAAAACACAATAAACAAAATTTGAGAAAACGCAAATTTTTCCCGAGCTATTTGCTTGTTCAAATGATTATGACAAGCGAAAGTTATTGGTTTATACGCAATATTCCGGGCATCTCCGGTTTCTTGGGTGATCCTCGCCCGACACCGCTTCCGGAAGAAGAAATTGCAAACATCATTACTTTAAGCAAAGAAACCGACGGTAAACCGCGCCACGCCGTTCAATTTGAACGCGGCGAACAAGTGCGTGTTATTGAAGGGCCTTTCAAACACTTTATCGGTACTATTGAAGAAGTTAATGAAGATAAAAACAAACTTAAAGTTATGGTTACTGTCTTTGACAGGGCAACCCCTGTTGAAGTAGACTACTTACAAGTAGAAAAAGTAAACTAATTTTGCAGTACCCCGCAATTTATTGCGGGCATATTAAGGAGTAATTAAATGGCAAAAGAGAAAAAAATTAAAGGTTACATTAAACTGCAAATTCCTGCAGGTGCAGCAAACCCTGCACCACCTGTTGGTCCGGCACTCGGTCAACATGGTGTTAACATCATGGAATTTTGCAAACAGTTTAATGCAAAAACAGCAAAATTAGAGAAAGGTATCAAAATACCGGTAGTTATTACCGTTTATGAAGATAGATCTTTCTCTTTTATTACCAAGATGCCTCCTATGGCAGTCCTTATTGTGAAGAAACTCGGCCTCAAAAAAGGTTCAGGTACTCCGCATAAAGATAAAGTCGGTAAGTTGACACAAAAACAATGTGAAGAAATCGCAGCAGAAAAATTGCCCGATTTAAACACAAAAGATATCAAACAAGCCGCAGAAATGGTAAAAGGCACAGCACGCAGTATGGGTGTTGATATTGCCTCGAAATAAATATAAAGCAGGGAGAGTTTAAAACTCGTTAACCTGAAGGAGATTAAGATGGGAAAAAGATTAAAAGCAGCTAAAGAGAACATAGATTCTAAAAAACTGTACACCTTAAAAGAAGCCTCCGCTTTATGCAAAGACAACGCAAAAGCTAAATTTGACGAAACGGTTGAACTCCACGTTCGTTTAGGGATTGATACCAAAAAGTCAGATCAGCAAGTGCGTGCCATGGTAGTTTTACCGAACGGCACCGGCAAAACCAAAAAAATTGCCGTCTTAGCAAAAGGCGAACATGCCCAAGCAGCACAAAAAGCAGGTGCTGATTTAGTGGGTGGTGATGACTTAGTTGAAGATATTACAAAAGGTAAAATCGACTTTGATGTTTTGGTCGCTACCCCTGATGTAATGCGCGATTTAGCAAAAGCAGCCAAAATTTTGGGCCCGCGCGGTTTGATGCCGAACCCGAAAGCCGGCACAGTTACTTTTGATATCGCAAAAGCCGTCGCCGAACTTAAAGCAGGCAGGATTGAATTTAAAGCCGATACTTACGGCATTGTTCACGTTCCTGTTGGCAAAGCATCATTTGATGCAAACAAAATCTATGAAAATGCAAAAGCTGTTTTAGATACTATTTTGAAGGTTAAACCTTCAACATCTAAAGGGACATATATGAAAACCGTTTCAATGTCCTCTACGATGGGTTTAGGTATTCACATTGATGTAACCAAATTAAACGCCTAATACTCTTTTGCAAAAATAAAACCGCTTGTGTGGTTGCCATACAAGCGGTTTTTTAAAATATTTCTAAGGTATGAAACAAATAGTAAAACAAGTAATTGTTAAAATTAGAAAACGCGTTCATTTGTTTGTTTTCTTTCTTTTACTTTCAAGCGTTCCGGTTTTTGCACAGGACTTGATAACATATGATATTTTTGTCCAGCAAATGAGTGAAGATATCAATAAACTTAATGAAATATTGGAAAAATTAACTTTTACCTATGAGCTTAAAAAATTGTCGCAAGAAGATATTGATAGGTTATTTGAAGAATTTAAAGAAACTTATATTGATGTTAGATCTAAATATTTGACATATAGTGAGGACTTAAATATCGGAGCAAGTAAAGAAGCGATTGAATTATCTTCATTTAGATATACTCATGCATATAAAGAAGTTCCTATTTCTATCACTAAAAAAGATGAAATAATGCTAAGTAAAGAGCTTATACAACCATGGCATACTATAGAATGGCGTGACGGTATTGGTATAAACAATAGAAATAAATATAGAAAAATTATAGATACTGAAATCCCTTTAAATGAGGATTTTCATAACATGCGATCATATTGTTTAAATGATTCAGAAATGCAAGTTTTTGACGATTTCTTTAAATATTTTAATTCAAGAATTAGAGAAATGTCAAAAGTAGTTGATGCAAATAAAAAAATACAAAATTATCTTATAAGAGAAACGATGTCCCCATTACAAATAATGGAATATGCTTTTAAAAATGGGATGTTACCTAAGGAAAAAGCCGGTGTAAAATTAGTTCTGGAAGCAAAAGATGCAGATGTTTCTGTTACAACATTAGTTAAGGGTATAAGGTCATATTTAACCCGATTTGGAA
>JAFZUQ010000012.1 GCA_017618215.1 Elusimicrobiaceae bacterium
AAGAGGAATGGACTTTAGAAATTTGGATGACGGCTATTTAGAAACTGTGGTTTCTCTTCTAAATAACCGTCCTAGAAAATGTTTGGGGTTGAAGTCACCACATGAAGTCTATTGTTGCACTTGACTTTGCAATGTTCCCTCGCCGCCCCCTAAAACCCCTGCGAGTAAGTAAACCTAAAAATTGCTTTCGCAATTTTTTTAACGGTTTGCTATTAATCAACGCCCGCCAGCGGGCTTACTCACCCCTAAAACCCCGCTCTTATTGGAAATCCATTTAATAATGCCATTCTTTGGTACAAATTACGGCTAAAATGTATTCTTCTGGGTTGTTTTAGCCGTAAATTTTCTTCAGTTTTTGAATATACTATAAGGAAATTGCATTTATTTACTTGTGTTTACGGCTAAAACAGGGCATTCTTAATAAGTTTAGCCGTAAAACTTCAAAATCTTTCCTTAGGTTTACGGCTAAAGTTTGCTGATAATAAAGGTTTTAGCCGTAAATAAGCAGAATTGAGAGTATTTTATTTGCCTTTTCAAAAATCTATACTTATATTTAATATATGTCCTTTACAAATTTTAAAACAACAGAATGCCTCTCTGCAAATGCAGAAGAAATAGAACAGCTCACGAGAACTCGTATGGCAGAATTAAATGCAATGCTCGAACTTAAACTTCGTTCTATTAAAAAAGCGCCGGAAGGTTCCGTAAGAATTACACAGAGTCATAATTCTGTGCAGTATTTTCATATAATAAATAAAGGTGATAATACTGGAACTTACATTCCAGCAGGACACAGAGAGCTTGCTGTACAATTAGCACAAAAGGATTATGACAAAAAAGTTACAGAGTCGGCTGCAAAAGAAATAAAGTTTCTTTCAAAGATTTTGAAAGACTGTACCCAGTTCTTTAAGAAAAACACACTTGCCGAAAAACTATTCCAGAATCTTCACAAAAATCGTCGCGCACTAGTGGAGCCGGTAAAGCTTTCAGACGAAGAATATGCCGCACGCTGGCAGGCAATCAATTACAAAAAAGATTTCATCCCAGAAAACAAAAACTACCGATCTATAAAAAACGAAGTAGTCCGTTCAAAATCCGAAATCCTCATTGCAGATACACTCAATCGAATGAACATTCCATATCACTATGAGTTTCCAATAAAGCTGATTACAGAAGACGGCACAAAACGAACATTCCACCCGGACTTCCTTTGCCTGAACCGTCGCACCCGCAAAGAGTTTTTATGGGAACATTTTGGTCGCATGAATGACCCGGAGTATGTCTCACAGACAGTCAGCAAATTAAATCTTTTTGCGCACAACGGGATCTTCCCGGGTAAAAATCTTATTACAACAATGGAAACTACCACCCAGCCACTTAACACCCGTCAAATCGAAAAACTTGCCGAAGAGTTTCTGATATAGGTTTTACTACCCTCCAAAAATTGCGGGTTATAATACAATAAACCACGTTTTTTATACCGATGACTGGAACTATGACCTTTCGTATCAGGAAATGGTTAGAATCTTAAAAAGCGACGTATTTCCAGATGCAATAATCTGCGGAAACGATGCAGTTGCCGCAAGTGTAATTCAAGCAAT
>JAFZUQ010000008.1 GCA_017618215.1 Elusimicrobiaceae bacterium
GTCTTGCTTTTTCAACAGATTTCCTGTATTGAGGAAATGCGATACTTGCAAGTATACCGATAATCAAAACAACGACTAATAATTCAATTAAGGTAAAACCCTTTTTATTTTTCATAATATTTTTATTGTTAAAGTTTTTTTTAAGTATGAATATATACTATTAAAAAAACGAAATTATGTCAAGAAAATTTTAAAAAGTTAAATCAAAAACATCACTTTATTTGAATAGAGCGGCGGGGATTCCCTTACGGTAAATTTTCTGATGAAAATTTCCTACGGGCCTGGGTTCGCCGTGCTCGCCTTTCGCGTTTGCCTAAAAGGCTCGCGCTCAAACTCGGATATGGCTGCGGCTTTCAAATCCCCCGCAATGCCAAGCAGCGAGGCGCTGTGCCCCCACAGTTGGCATTGCTCCAGGCCTATTTTTTAAAATAAAAAACCACCTTTCGGTGGTTTCTATTTTAAAAATCGGGGCGGCGGGATTCGAACCCACGACCTCACGGTCCCGAACCGTGCGCGCTACCAACTGCGCTACGCCCCGTAAAACGATTTAGTATGGAAAGTAAAAATCGGGGAACCGAGAATCGAACTCGGGATCTCTCGCACCCCAAGCGAGCGCTATACCACTAAGCCATTCCCCGAAATAACTACCTAGATATTAAGTACCCAAAAGAGTACCTATATATATTTTAGCATTCTTTTAAGATTTGTGAAAGGGTTTCCCTTATTTCTTTTAGAAATCTTAAATTTTTTGCGCTGTAAAAATTGCCATCTTCTTTAGCTCCACCGACGGAAAAAAAGCGGTTTAGATGTTTTTTAGCACCGGCAACCGTCATTTTATGTTTATAGATAAGTTCTTTAATTTGCAATACAACTTCTACATCTGCTTTAGTATATCTGCGGTGATGCGATGCCTTTTTTATTGGGCTGAGTGCGGTAAAATTCTTCTCCCAATACCTTATAGTATACTCCGGCACGCTGCAAATACGTGCTACTTCGCCGATAGTAAAAAAATCTTTTTTAGTTAATTCTTCTAAAGTCATTTTAAAATATTTTCAGACGGTTTAAATCTAATTCTTCTTTTTGAAGGTACTTCAATGATTTGCCCTTTTGGGCTTTTAATTACAAGCGGCGCGCTTTGTTTCACTTTAAAACTGCCAAAATTTGATAGCACAACCTTTTCACCTTTTTGTAAATTTTCTTTAATTATTTCAAGTGTTCTGTCTACGGCAATTTTTGCTTGCTGTTTATCAAATAAATAATTGGAAAGCTCTTTAATTAACTCTTCTTTATTCATCTTTAAAACCAAGTGCTTTAAGTAAAGTATTTGCTTTTTTGCCTTGCACAACAATTTCCCAAATGGCATTTATTACAGGGCAATTTAAATTATTTTTATTGATAATATCATGCACACTTTGTACAGAATTTAGACCTTCGGCAATAGTGCCGACTTGCTTTTTTGCTTCTTCCAAATCTAAACCTTGACCTAATTTCTCGCCAAGCCTGCGGTTTCTTGAAATTGCTGACATACCTGTCAAAATAGCATCACCCAGACCGCATAAACTATAAACCGCATATTGCGTGCAACCCTGGCTTAACATTATTATGCTCATTTCCTGCATAGCTTCTGTTAAAAGTGCTGCTTTTGTGTTTGCGCCTTCGCCGATACCGTCTAAAATGCCGCAACCGATAGCCACAACATTTTTAATTGCACCGCCGTATTCCGCACCGCGTCTGTCTTTAGAAAGTTCAAAACAAAGCGGCTTTTTGGTAAGTTTATTTTGTAATTCTTTTAGTAAATCTTCGTCATAACCTGCTAAAGTAATTTTTGTCGGTATACCGCGGGCAACTTCCAAAGCAAAGCTCGGCCCACTAAAAGCTACCACTTTATTTTTAAAAGCAGGTAATTCTTCTTCAATAATTTCGCTCATTGTTTTAAATGTTTGGTCTTCAAGGCCTTTCGTGGCATTCAATACAGGCATAGCTTTGCCGTTTAAAATGGTTTTAAGTTGTTGGCAAACACTTCGTACTGCTTTTGAAGAAAACACAAAAACAAGCAGGTCTGCACCTTCTACAGCGGTTTTTAAATCATTGGTTAAAGTATATGTCTCATCAAATTTGAAATTTGGAATATTTGGGTGTGTGCCGCCATTGGCTTTAATAGTATCAAGTAAGTCTTTAGAATATTCCCAAACGCTTACTTTCATGCCGAGGTTATGCATATGTCTTGCAATTACACTTCCCCAAACACCGGCACCCAAAACAGTAACTTTATTTAACATTTTTCTTAGAGCCATCCTCAAAATTTAATTCTTTATGTTCAAGCATCCTTTTGATATTTGGGATGTGTTTATAAATAACTATTGCCGCAACGATAAAACAAAAGATTATATAAGGCAAGCTTGCACCTGTAAGCCAAGCGGCAATAGGTAAAACTATACAAGCCAAAATTGATCCCGGGGAAATGCGTCCGGTTCGCCATACAACAAATATAAAAGATAAAAAGGCAATAAGTGTTGGTATTGGGAGTAATGCCCCAAATACGCCGGCAGAAGTCGCAACGCCTTTGCCACCGCGGAATTTAAGAAACACAGTCCACATATGAGCACAAATTGCAATAAAACCACAAGCTATAGGCAGCCATGAAATTTCCGGTGCAATAGTTTTTGCTAAAATAACCGCGACAGCACCTTTTAAAGCATCACAGGTAAAAGTAGCCCAACCTGCCTTTTTGCCTACTATCCTATAGACATTTGCCGCACCTGGGTTACCGGATCCGTAATTTCTGATATCAAAGCCTTTAATTTTCTTGGTAATCAAATATCCAGACGGTATTGCACCCAAAAAATAACTCAAGATAAACGCAATAGCTATTAACATTTAGAGATCTCCTATGCTCTGTTCGTTTCTTTGATTAAAGCCTTAAATGTGGTCATAATACCATTATATTTTTCTTCAAATTCTTTAGTGGTATAAGGTAAGCGGTAAGTCCAATTATCCGGGCTTACTGTACCGGGCACATTGATTTGGTCGGTAGTTCCGATAATATCTTGCAAAGGAAATATTGCTAAATCTGAATTTGAACCCAAAACCCTTTTTATAATTTCCACATTTATTTCTTGTGTATAAGGTATATTTCCGTCGGTTTTTTTGGTAGAAACCATTTCCCAGAAATTCGCCCTTTGCCAGGTAGGCATTTCTTCCCACCATTGTTTTAAAGTCGTTGTATCATGTGTGGAAGTCGTGGCAAGTGATGCACTTGGATATTTGCGCGGTTCGCGGAAAACTTCATTATCCTTTTCCCATCTTATAACCCTATAACCAGGCATATTTATTTCCTTCATATATTCACGCATATAATCAGGTATTACGCCTAAATCTTCACCGACAGGCAATTTGTCTTTAGCAGTTTCCGTAACTGCTTCAAGGAATTTTTCCCCACGTGATTTTTGTACTGCTTCGTCGGTAATATCATAAGCACCTATCTCATCACCTGGTTTAAAAATCCAAGTTCTAAAAAAACCAACCAAATGGTCTAAGCGGAAAATATCGTATATTTCGCAAGCACGATTTATTTTTGAGCGCCAAAAGTTAAAATCCTGTTCTTCAATTAATTTCCAATTATAAGCTGGAAGTCCCCATTTCTGCCCACCTTGTGCGAGGGCATCTTTTGGTGCACCGACTTCAGTATCAAGTAAAAATTTGGTCTGGTTTGCCCATACATCGGCACTATCAAAATTTACGCCAAACGGTATATCTCCAAAGAGGGATACATTTTTTTCTTTAGCGTAAGTAATGGCCTTTTCAAGTTGTTCTTGGGCAATCCATTGAATATAGCAAAAGAACATAATTTGTCTTTCATTTTTTACTATAAAATCTTTGATTGCTTGTATCTCTCTGTTCTTTAAATCATCTGACCAAAATTTCCATGAAGACCAATTATATAAATCTTTTGCCGTCCTAAAAATTGCATAAGACAAAAGCCAAGCGGCATTTTTCTTTTGAAATTGTAAAAAGCTTTTCCATCTTTCTGTATGGGATTTTTTTTCTTCATTTTCAAAGTACTCATAAGCTGCCCATAAGACACGATATTTAGCCGGTTTTATTGTATCGAATTGAACTGCGGAATTGGTATGCCAATTTGCAATATTTTCTTTTAAATCGTTCAAGATTTCTTGGGCTGCTTTGCAATTTTGTACTTCGGGAACATCCTTAATACTTATATATATAGGGTCAATAGCATAAGCACTTAAAGCGCTGTAAGGGCAATGTTCGCGAGGGGAAGTTTCCCACAGCGGAAGTATTTGTAAAACCTTTATATTATATTTGGAAAAATATTCAATCCATTCTATTAAAGAGGACATGTCCCCACATCCCCAATCATCACTTCCTTTCATCGCGGAAAGTGGTAAAGATACCCCTGCGGAACGTTTTTGTAAGTACGGATTTTTGCTTAGATCAATCATAAATACCCCTATTATTAAAATTAATTTTTACGGCACACAGCTTCAATTTCAATCAAAGCCCCTTTCGGTAAAGCGGCCACTTGCACGCAACTTCTTGCAGGTGGGTTTTTGGCAAAGAATTGCCCATAAATTTCATTCATATCAGCAAAATCTGCTAAATTTGTAAGAAAAACTGTTGTCTTTAAAACATGGTCATATTCCATTTTACATGCTTTTAAAATTTGCCCCATATTTTCAAGAACTTTCCTTGTTTGCGTTTTAATATCACCGCCGACAAGTTCACCGGTAACGGCATCAGCAGGCAAGCAACCTGAGATAAAGGCCCAACTTCCGTTTCTTATTGCTTGTGAATAAGGCCCTATTGCTTTCGGTGCACTATCGCTTGAGATAATTCGTCTTGCCATAAAAGTCTCCTAACATATATATACATATATACTACCATATTTAAAGCATTTGTGGATATTAAAATTTAAGATCATTATTTCTTTTGAGTAACAAAATCAACATATGGGAATTTTTTATTATCAAAGTAATAAAATTTTTGTATAATATATATAAAGTACTCGCAGTTTTGGGGGAAGGCAGCCTTGGTTGCGGGTACTTTTTTATTGAATATTTTTTATTTTTAGGAGGATATTAATGAACGATACAATGAAGCAAAAACACCCATCAGGGTTATATATGCTTTTTATGGTAGAAATGTGGGAGAGGTTTAACTATTATGGTATGCGCGCCTTGCTTTCCTTATTCATGATTAGTGCCGTAATTCAATATTCCAAGGCCACTTCCAGTAAAATTTACGGTATGTTTACCGCTTTAGTGTATCTTACACCGGTTTTCGGTGGGTATTTAGCGGATAGATTTATCGGCAAAAGGCATTCTATTACAATCGGTGCTATTTTGATGGCTTTAGGTCAATTCACCCTTGCTTCTTATGAACTTATTGACCCTAAACTCGCTTTATTTACCGGTCTTACTTTGATTATTTTAGGTAACGGTTTCTTTAAACCGAATATTTCAACAATTGTCGGTGAACTTTATCCACCCAAAGATCCGCGCCGTGATAGCGGTTTTACCATTTTCTATATGGGTATTAACGTTGGTGCTTTTATTGCCCCGTTTGTTTGCGGTTTCTTAGGGCAACCTGATAATATCGGCAGTATTGCTGAGGCATATAAATGGAAATATGGTTTTATGGCAGCAGGTACAGGTATGGTAATAGGTCTTATCTGGTATCTAGTTTCACAAAAGAAATATCTCGGCGAAATCGGTTTATATCCTGTTACCGATACAAAAGCAGTTGACCACGTTGACAATAAACCTTTAACCCCCGAAGAATGGGATAAGATTAAGGCAATTTTCACTTTCGTGTTCTTTGCTGTTTTCTTCTTTGCTTTCTTTGAACAAGCAGGTACTTCCCTTAACTTCTTTGCCGATGAAGCAACCCGTTTAACACTTGGACCTATCAAATTGAAAGCTTCATACTTCCAAGCTGTTAATCCGATTTGTGTTGTAATTTTTGCCCCGATTTTTGCAAAAATGTGGATTAAAATGGGTGATAAAAACCCGTCAATCCCAGTCAAATTCGGTTGGGGTTTATTCTTGCAAGGTATAGCATTTATGATTATTGCCATCGGTGCAAGCATTTATGCTTCACAAGGGCCTGTAAGTGCTTTATGGCTTGTGTTCTGTTACTTTTTCTGCACAATGGGTGAATTATGTTTATCACCTGTCGGGCTTTCAATGGTAACGAAACTTGCGCCTGCAAAATTTATGTCCTTATTTATGGGTGTATGGCTTGCGGCAAGTTTCGTAGGTAACTTACTTGCCGGCAAACTTGCGAGTTACTATGATACTTGGAGTTTGACTACCTTGTTCTCTGTTCCTGCTGTTTGCTCTATTGCTTTTGGTGTTATTATGTGGATTATGGCAGGCAAAGTCCGCAAATGGATGCATGGTGTAAACTAAGTTATAATTTAGTTTAATAAAAACCCCCGAGTATAATACTCGGGGTTTTTGTTTGATTAGTACTAATAATTTGTTATAATTATATCGTGGAAAAACAAAATATTTTTCAAGATAAAACAATTATTTTGGGCCTAACAGGAGCACTTACCTGTTTTAAAATTTGCCCCTTAATTTTACGTCTTAAAAAAGATGGTGTGCGTTTCCGTATTGTAGCGAGCGAAAATGCTTTAAATTTTATTACAAAAACTACTTTACAAACTTTAGCCAAAACGGAAGTTCTAACAACTCAATTTAACCCTAAAAAATTTGATGAAAAACATAAAAGCTTAGCGGAGGAGGGGGATATCTTTTTGCTTTCACCCGCCACAGCACACACAATCAGCCAAGTGGCAAACGGTGTAGCAAATAATTTGCTTACTTCCGTTTTGTGCGCCTGGCAAAAGCCTTTAATAATTGCACCGGCTATGAATCAAGGTATGTGGTTTAACCCGTCAACGCAGGCGAATATCTCCGCTCTTAAAAAGCGAGGTGCAATTGTTATAGATGCCCCAAAAGGTGCATTACCTGATATAGATTTAATTTATACGGAACTTGAAAAGGTCTTAAAATTTCAAGGTAAGTTAAAAGGTAAAAATATTTTAATCACAAGCGGTAATATTAAAGAACAATGCGGTGAAATTTATTTAACCGCAGGTGAAAGTTCTGATTACGGTAAAACCATTGCTGATTTTGCATATATTTTTGGCGCAAAAGTTATTTTGATAAGTGATAAATCATTTGACGCACCATACCAACAAATTTTAGTTAAGAACAGTAAGGATTTTGAAAAAGTTGTTTCGGAAAATTTAGGAAGTGCAAATATTTTCCTGCATACCGCAAAACTTTTACCCTATACCGTTAAAAGTGACAAAGATTTCGCTTTCACTTTGCAAAAAAGTGAAGATATTTTTAAAACCTTTTTACAAAACAAAAAGCCAAATCAAATCTTCAAATCTCTAAATGAAGAAGATTTCAAAGACAAAACCCCACAAGAACTTGCCACACAAATTTTCAATATTTAAGTTTTTAAAAAGTGGTCGTTTTCATATAAAATGTGCTCTAAAAATGCTATCATTTAATATATGGACACAGCGACATTGTATGAGTTTATTAAGTGGGCAAAAACTACTGATTTGCAGGAACTTATCTGCAAGCGTGGCCCTGTAACCGTAGAATTTAGAAGTGTAGAAACTGCCTTTAACAGTTATACTTCAAAACTTACAAAAGTTTTGGCACCTGCCGTAGGCATTTACCAAGTCAAAAACGGGAAAAATAAAGCCAATCTGGAAGAAGGTATGACCTTGAAAAAAGGCCAGTTTATGGGTATAATAGAAAGCCATAAAAAAATTGTTGAGGTCTTTGCTCCTAAGGCTGGGATATTAAAATCTATCTCTATAAAAGAAAATACTGCTGTTGAATATAACCAACCTTTATTTTTTATTGATTGATTATGAAAGAAAAAAAATATACAAAAATATTAGTTGCAAATCGTGGGGAAATTGCCTTAAGAATTATTCGCACTTTAAAGGAAATGGATATTAAAACCGTTGCGGTTTACTCCGAAGAAGATAAAACTTCAGCTCATGTATTAGTCGCTGATGAAGCAATTTGTATAGGTCCTGCTGATAGTAAAGAAAGTTATTTGAATATTGATGCAATTATTGCTGCTGCAAAAATGACAAAGGCTGAGGCTATTCATCCCGGTTATGGTTTTTTATCTGAAAATGCCGATTTCGCTAAAGAAGTTAAAGCAGCAGATCTTGATTTTATTGGCCCGAGTGCCGAGGCAATTTCAAAACTCGGTCAAAAAGCTGCAGCCCGTGCTCTCGCAATAAAGGCGGGTGTTCCGGTAGTAAAAGGCAGTAACGGAATTGTAAAAGATAATTTCTTGCTTGAAGCAAAAAAAATCGGTTTTCCATTAATGATAAAAGCTGCTCTTGGCGGGGGCGGACGCGGTATGCGTGTAGCCCAAACTGAAGACACTTTCGAAACAGCTCTTGAAACTGCTAAAGCGGAAGCCAAAATCGCTTTTAATAATGATGATGTCTACTTCGAACAACTTTTAATCGATCCGCACCACATAGAGGTGCAATTTGCGGCAGATAATTTGGGTAATGTTATTGCATTTGCGGAACGTGATTGTTCTATGCAACGTAAAAACCAAAAGTTGATTGAAGAATCCCCTTCACCTTTCGTTACAAACGAAATTCGTAAAAAACTTATTACTGCGGCGATAGCTTTGGTTAAGCAAGCAAAATATAGCGGTGTAGGTACTGTCGAATTTTTAATGGATGAAAATAAAAATTTCTATTTTATGGAGGTTAATACCCGTTTACAGGTAGAACACCCGGTAACCGAAGCTGTTTGTGGTGGTATCGACTTGGTTAAATTGCAAATTGAAATTGCTCAAAACCAACCTTTGACTTTAACGCAAACAGAAGCACAAAAAATAAATTGCCACTGCATAGAATTTAGAATAAACGCAGAAGATTACGAGCAAAACTTTTTACCGAATTCCGGACTTATAACTTATTTCCATACACCTGATGGCCTTGGAGTTAGGGTCGACAGTGCAATTTATTCCGGCTATAATATACCGTCTTTTTATGATAGCTTAATTGCAAAACTTATAGTTAGTGCACCTGGTAGGGAGCAAGCCTTAAAGCGTGCACAAAGAGCCTTAAATGAATTTAGAATTAAAGGTTTGAAAAGTACTTTAGATTTTCACAAGATTATTTTACAAAATAAGAAATTCCAAGAAGGCCAAACAAATACTGCCTTGGTAGAGGAAATTTTAAATGAAAGCAAAAAATAAAATAATGACCCGTGCAAAGCTTGCCGCTTTTGTTAAAAAAGCAAAAGCGCAAGGTAAAAAAATCGTTTTCACAAACGGTTGTTTTGATATTTTGCATGCCGGCCATGTAAGCAGTATAGAGTTCGCCAAAAGTAAAGGTGACATTTTGGTTATTGGATTAAACAGTGATGCCTCTGTTAAGCGTCTAAAAGGGCCCAAACGCCCGGTAAATAAGCAAGCAGACAGGGCGCTTGTGCTTGCTGCATTAGGTGCGGTTGATGCCGTTTGCCTATTTAATCAAAATACACCGCTTGAACTTATCAAGCTTGTTAAACCCGACGTTTTAGTAAAAGGGGCTGATTATAAAAATAAGGAAGTCGTTGGTTCACAATTTGCAGGGCGTGTGGTTTTGTTCCCTTTGGTCAAAGGGCGTTCCACAACAAATTTGATTAACAAAATGGCTTTACAATAAGGTAAAATATTATATAGGTAAATTTATGGCAGATATATTTGAAAAGTGCAGAAATTTTAAAGATGCGAAACGTTTAATGGAACTTGGCATTTATGGTTATTTCCAGCCTATTTCTTCAGCGCAAGGGCCGGAAGTTATACTTAAAGGTAAAAAATATATTATGGCCGGTTCCAATAATTATTTGGGTTTGGCAAATGATCCTCAAATGAAGGAAGCTGCACTTGAAGCCGTTTCTAAATACGGTACAGGTTCTGCCGGTTCAAGATTTTTAAATGGTAATACCGTTGCTGCAGAAGAGCTCGAAGCAAAACTTGCTAAATTCAAAGGTAAAGAAGCGGGTTTAATATTTTCTGCCGGATATCAAATGAATTTAGGCGTAATTTCGAGCCTTCTAAAAAAAGGTGATGTCGCCATAGTTGACAAACTTGACCATGCAAGTATTTTAGATGCTGTAAAACTTTCAGAAGCTGAGATGGTCCGCTTTAAACATAATGATATGAAGGACTTGGAAATAGTTCTCTCAAAAATCCCTGAAGAAAAGGGAAAACTTATTATTGTCGACGGTGTTTTTAGCATGGAAGGCGATATTTGCAATTTGCCTGAAATTGTTAAACTTGCGAAAAAATACGGTGCAAGAATTGTAGTTGACGATGCACATGCAACAGGCGTTTTAGGTAAAACAGGCCGTGGTACTTGCGAATATTTTAACTTACATAAAGAAGTAGATTTAGTGGTAGGCACATGTTCAAAAACTTTCGCAAGTGTTGGTGGTTTCGTTGTAGGCGATGCTGATATCATTCACTATATTAGGCATAATGCAAGAAGCCAAATATTTTCCGCAGCACTTCCGCCGGCATCCGTTGCATCGATTTCCCGTGCAATAGATTTAATCAGTGATGATATGAGCCGCAAAGATAGGCTTTGGGCGAACTCCGAACGTCTTAAAAAAGGCTTTAAAAAAGCAGGTTTCGATATCGGTAAAACCCAAACACCGATAGTTCCGGTTTTTGTTGGTGAAATGGACACTTGTTTCAAAATGTGGCGGCTAACTTTAAACGGAGGTATATTTACAACCCCGGTGATTCCGCCTGCTGTTCCTCCAAACAGATGTATGATGCGCGTTACTCTGATGGCTACGCATACCGATGAACAAATAGATAAAATTATCGAAGTATTTACCAAAGCAGGGCGTGAACTTGGTATAATAAAATAATGTTAAAAGTTATTGAAACACAAAATGTAAAAAAGTTTGTTAATTTTCCTTTTAAACTTTATAAAGGTTGTCCTCATTATATAACTGATTTAAAAAGTAATATCATAAAACTTTTAACTAAAGACCCCTTTTGGCAAAATAATGAAAGGGCTCTTTTTTTACTTTATGAAGATAATGAATTAATTGGCCGTATTTGTGCTTTGACAAATATTGCACATAATAAACATTGGCAGGATAAGACTGGATTTTTTGGTTTTTTTGATTGTATAAATGATACTAGTGCAGCGATTCATTTATTTAATGCTGCTTCAAATTGGCTCTATAAAAAAGGTTGTACTACAATACAAGGTCCCGTAAACCCTAGTACAAACCATACTTGCGGTGTTTTGCTTGATAATTTCGATAAAGACCCTTTTATAATGATGCCTTATAACTTTTCTTATTACAATGAGCTTATAGGAACTTGTGGCTTTGAAAAAGCAAAAGATTTAATTGCTTTTGAGCGTACGGATAAGGAAGAATATAGTCTGCGTATGCAAAAATTGATTGAACGTTTTAAAAAGAATAAGGATATTCATTTTAGGCCTATAAAGTTAAAAGAATTTGATAAGGAAGTTAATACAATCTGTAAAATTTATAATGAATCTTGGGCTCGAAACTGGGGTTTTGTTCCGATAAGTGATGCTGAAATAAAGCAAACAGCAAAAGAATTAAAAACTATACTTAAAACTGAAATGACAACTATCTGCGAAGTGAAAGATGAAGTCGCCGCTTTTGCAATATGCGTACCTAATTTTAATAAAGTCTTAAAAGAGTGGCAACAAAATACGGGTATCAGTAAAATTTTCAAAGCAATAAAAGCATATTTTAACATGGATGATTGCCGTATGCTTATGCTCGGTGTACACCCCAATCATCGCGGACGTGGGCTTGAGCTCTTGGTTGTTAATGAAATTATTGAAAATTGTGTTAAAAAAGGTTGGCACAAAGCGGAACTTTCCTGGTTACTTGAAGACAATAAAGGTATAATTTCAGTCGTTCAAGAAACCGGTTGCTACAAAACCAAAACTTACCGTATTTATAAGAAAAATATTTAAATAATTTTGTTGATGTCGTTTTTTTTGTCACGTGGAAAATAGATATATAACAAATATGTTTTAATTATTTCCACACTAAACCCGAAAGATATAAACATAAAATTTATGAAACTTGCCCAGGCGTAATTACCTTCTGTTAGACGGTCAAAAAATATGAATTTTAGAACTGAACTAAAAGGCAAAATCGAGAAATCCGGATAAACATATATACAAAATATTACCTGAATTAGAGAAATTAAGCTTACTTGCCATCGTTTTAAAAGGATTAGTAATATTTGGGCAAAATATATCGATATCATTGCTTTAAATATACTGGTTATATCTCGCCCTAGATCATGATAATTATTTAAAAATAATATATTTCTAAATAATCCAAGTATACAAAGAACTAGGATAAAATAAATTATAAAATTGAAATTTTTGAAGTAGTTCTTTATTTTCATTTAATTAGATTCCGTTTTATTTCTTAATTAAAGCAGTTTTAATTAGGATATCCAATTGTTTTGTATAAGATATGCCTTCTTCTTTAAGCAAATTAGGGAATAAACTTGTTTTTGAAAGCCCAGGTAAAGTATTTATCTCTGAAAAATAGAGTTTTCTGCCGTCTTTAGAAATCAAAAAATCTATTCTTGATAAGCCTGTTCCGCCCAAAGCAATAAAAAATTTTTTAGTATATTCTCGTAATTTTTCTTGCACATTTTTAGGTAATTTTGATGGGATTTCCATATCGCAACCATGTGGATTATGATATTTCGTCTCATAATCGAAGAATTCACTATCTGATTTAATCAATTCACCGCAAGCAGAAGCTTTAAAATTATTTGGTTTAACTTCAATAACAGCGCAGAAAATTTCCCGTGCATTATCAAGGCCTTTTTCAACTAAAATGTGATTTTCAAATTTAAAAGCATTTTCTATCGCTGGGAAGAGTTCGCTTTCCTTATTTACTTTTGTTATACCGATAGAAGAACCTAGACTGTTTGGTTTAACAAAAATAGGATAACCCAACTTCCCAGCATTTTTGAGAATAGTCTTTTTATCTAATTTTTCATTTTTATTTAAGGAAAACCATGGTAAAACGGGTATATTAGATTTAATTGCAATTTCCTTGGAAAGTTCTTTGTTCATAGCAATTGCCGAAGCTAAAACTTTACACCCTATATATTTTACGCCAATTGTTTCAAATAAACCTTGTACACAACCGTCTTCCCCAAAAGTACCGTGCAAAACAGGAAAAAACAAATCTATTTTGTATTTTTTACCTTTTTTATCGAATAAATTTCCGTCAACTAGGGGGTAAATTTCAATATCCTGAATTGTTTTAAAACCGCATTTCTTTTGCAAAAACCATTGTCCCGTTTTAGAAATAAAAATAGGCAAAATTTTGTATCTTTTTTGTAGTTCTAGGCACACATCTCCTGCTGAATGAACAGATACCTCATGCTCGGTGCTTTTACCACCGTATAAAATTGCTATAGTTAAATTTTTCATTTTTAATCCTTGAATAGTGACCATTTAATCCTATAAAATAAACTCTTAGTCTTTTTTAAGAAATCAGAATATTCTTCATCTTTACGGAAAGATGTTATAGGGTTTCTTACATAAGGGCGCCTATTAATAACGCTCCTTCTTATAGAATGGTCTGTAAACGTATTTTCCGAGGGTAATATATTTAGATCCTGTTTGATTTTTTGGTCGTGGGTGTTAGCTTTTTGCCTTATTTCATTTACATCCGTAGGTCTTATTTCTTCGACTGTTATATCGCCTTCTTCCGTGGGCAGATCTATATCGTCTTTCGATATTTCATCATCATTAAATAAGCTTTCAATGTCTATTTCCGGTTCAGAAATATCAATCTCCTCTATAGTTTGAACAGGTATAGTCTTTTCTAAGAATTCAGTTCCTTCATCATACTCTTCTTCAGCAATTTGTTTGTTTTGGCTATCAGCTTCTGAACTATGTTCCTCAGCAATATTTTGTGTTTTGTTTGATGAATTATCTTCCTTAGTTTCCGATGAATTAGGCTTTTTTTCCAGGTCTTCGGAATTTGTAGGATATTCTTCATAAGTTTCTGTATCTTCAAAAGCTTTCATCATAGTATCTCCCCAGAATTCTTCATCTTTAGTAATTTCCGAAGTATTTTGTGCTGATTTAGCTTCCGCAGATATTTTTTGCGTAAGAGGCGTGATTTCATTTTTTAATTTTGCAATATTATCTTCATTTTGCTTTAATGCCTTACGCATGTTGTTTAATTCTTCACTTGTTTTCTTCTCTCGTTCTGCAGCTTGTTGAAGCTCTATCTTTGCAGCTTCTAATTGTTGTTTTAAATTTTCCTTTTCTTTAGTTACGCGTTCAAGTTGTACTGTCAAAGCAGTTGCTTTCACTTTGGTTAAAGCATTTGTTTTGACATTGTCTTTATAAGCTTTAAGTTGTTCTGTCATCAAAATGACGCTTCTCTGCAACGCATTAAAACGATTTTGTAGAAGTAATTTTTCCTCTGCTACAGTTTTTAAACGTTGATTATCTGTTTTAATATCATTAATTTCTTTAGTTTGTGTCAAACATACGGCAGAAACTTTTCTAAGTTCTTCTTCCAAACTTTGAATCTTAGCTTGGTGCTCGGAATTTACGCTTACCGTACCTTGATTGAAATTTAAGGATTTAGCATCTGTTTGCAATTGCTTTAATTGTGCTTTTAACTCCAAAATTTCTTGTGTTTGTTTAACTGTGGTATTAAGAGCCTCAATTTTCTGTTGTTGCATTTCTTTCAAAGCATTGTTTAAGGTTATATTTACATCTCTTAATTTATTGAGTTGTTCTGATAATTGTTTTGTAAATTCTTGCCCTTTCAACAATTCAGTCTTAACTTCGTTTAGTTGTTTATTAAGTTCTTCTACTTGGAGTTTGTAATTTCGGCGTTCTTGTTTTATTTGCTCATTTTCTTCTTTTGCTTTTACAAGTTCTTGTACTAAAATTTCATTTCTATCTCTTAACTCGGCATATTGAGTTTTAATTTCTTCCAGCAAGAAGGTATCTTGATTGAATACTTTTTTTGCTTTCTCAAGCTCTTGGGTAAGTTCTTGAGTTTTTTTGATTTCTTTATTCAATCTATCATCATCGCTATTTATAGCGTATAATCCGCTATTAGCTTTTTGAATTAGTTTGTTAAGTGATGTGATAGTCTCTTGATCTATTCTTAATTTGTCCTCTAGATCTTTTATCTTTCTTTCTGCTTCCAGTTTTTCGTTTGCTTTTTCTCTTGTTAGAGCCAGCAATTCATTTTGATAGTTGATTTGGAAGTCATTTAATTGTTTTGTCTGCTCATCTAATTTATTAAGCAATTTAAGTTTTTCTTCTCTTGCTTCCAAGAGGGCCTTGTCAATATTATCTTTAGAAGTAATTAAAGTAGCCATTTGGGTTTTTAAAATTTCCAAAGCATTATTGTTTTCTTGCAAATTATTTTTAGTTTGTTGGACTTGGTTTAAATTTATACCCGGATTTTGCTTTAAAGTATTTAATTCTTGCGTTATTTTATCCTTGCTGGCTAAGAGCTCTTGTATTTCTGCTTTCAAGTCATCAGTTATGTTATTTTGCGTATTTTTTAAAGTTTCTATCTCTGAGAGATATCGCTCATTTTGGAGTAAAGCATTATCTTTCTGGATAATAATTTTTTTAATTTCTTCGCTTAAATAATATTTTTCTCTTTGTACGTTTTTGTACTGTGTTTCTAAATTATTAAAAAGTTCTTGCTGTTTCTCATAAGAATTTTGAGCTTTCTTAAGCGTTTCTTTTAAATTATTCAATTCATTTTGGTTATTTTCTTTGATTGAATTGATTTCTTTTATTAAATTTTCTGATGTATTCTTATAATCACTGTTTTCTTTTTCTAATGATCTTAAATTGTTTTCAAGATTTTCTATTTGTGCCTTTAAAGAGTTTACAAAACCTTCTTCCTGGCGGTACTTTGCCTCTGTTCTCTGTAATTCCTCACGCAATGCGGTTTCTTGTTGTAAAGCTTTTGTTCTGAGCAATTGCAGTTCGGCACTTTGTTCTGTTCTTAAAGAAGCGATTTTTTGTTCGTATTCCTGTTGGGATAACTTTAACGGGGTTAATATCTCTTCCTGTCTGACAGCAAAAGCAGCTATATCGTTTTTATTTTGTTCAGGGAAAAGTTGCAGATTTAAAAGTTGTTGGCGCAAGTTGGTAGCATTCTCGCTTTTTTGTAAAAGTTCATCTTTGCTGCGTGCTAATTGATTGATTAAAGAATTTATCTCTTCTTTTTGCAAGAGCAAAGTTTTTTCTGTTTCAGATTTTTGAATTTCCGAATTTTGCTTTTCTCTTTGCAAAGCTTGATGGGCGGCCTCGACACTTTTTAATTGTTGTTCCAAGAAATTTACTTTTACTTCCTCTTGTTTTAAAGCTTCTTCTTTCGCGGCAAGTTGATGGCGGAGTTGCATTATATTTCTTGTCTGCTCTGCGGAATTTTGCAAATAAGTTAATTTTTCTTGCCTTATCCTTGAAATCTCTTCATCCACCAAATTCTTTTCCTGAGTAAGCAGTGTAATTTGCTGTTCTAAACCTGAAACTTTGAAATCCCCTTGTTTTGTCCGTTCTTCCGCATGTGAAAGTTGCATACGGAGGGATAATAACTCCTTGGTTTGTTCTGCTGACCTACGCAAATATTCAAGTTTTTCACTTCTTGATCTTTTAACTTCACTGTTTAAAGCTAAGTTTATTGCTTTTAAACGGTTAGTTTTTTCTTTCAAACGGGTAATTAAGGTTTGGTCTTGCCTTATTAAATTTTCTTCGTAACGTAGGCGTGTATTGACTATGTTATCCAAACTGCCTTTTAAAGTCTGTATTGCGGAAGATATATTCGAGAAGAATTCTTCATCGCTCTTTGTAGGTTCTGTTTGTGTTTCGTATTCGTCTTCTTTATTTAATTCTGCAGCGAAGGCAGATTCTTCTTCTTTTGCATCATTCGCTTCGTTAAAACGTTGTTGAAGGTCACTCAATTTTTCTTCAAGGCGTTTTATGGAATAGTTTTTATCTTCACCTGTTTCAAAATTAACTTGTCGTTCACTTTCATTGAGTAAAGAGGGCATATTTTCATTGGAGTTATTTATTTGTTCAGCAGTAGGGAGGGGTTGTTTAACAGCAGCTTGAACCGGAGTGTTTTGTGCAGGCATATGTACGGGTTCCTGCATAGGAGTTTCGGTAGTTTTAATAAAGTTCTCAATATCAAAATCTTCATTAAAAGGGAAACTTTCTAATGAACTGCTGTTATCTTCCTGTAGTGATTTTAAAAAATTTTCATAATTTTCGTCAACATTAGACATAATACACCCCACTGCTCATACATAATATATTTAATCATAATATCACGCGCGTGTCAAATGTAGAGGTGATTCCTACTTGTGCAGCGGATATAAATATATTCCCAAAAATACCGGGTTATCTAAAAAACCCTTAACTTCACTGCGTAAAACCCAAACGCCCGGGGAATAAACAGTATAAATCTGCGTGGCTTCCTCATAATTCAAAGCTTGCAAACGACTGTAAAGTTCGGCACGTTTTTTAGGTGAAGTTTCAATCTTTGCCTGTTCAATAAGTTTGGTAATTTCGGGGTTATTATAGTTTTGCGCTATGGCATAACGCCCGTCATGATGCAAAAACGGAAAGGCAAAATTATGAGCATCAGGGTAATCTGCTACCCAACCGCGTACCCAAAGCGGCATTTTATGGTTTTGTGTTTTTTCAAGGAAATTGGCCCAGGGTATTTCGCGTATTTCAATTTTGAATTTCGGATTAATGCTTTCAACATTTCTTTTTAAAATTTCGGCGGCGGATTTGCGCAAAGTGCTGCCGGAATTTACCGTTAAAGTGAAGCTAAAACCTTTGTCCCATATTTTACCGTTTTTTGCGGTTTTGAAAAGTTGCTCTGCCTTTTTAAGGTCCAAATCATAGCATTTTTGAGGTGCCGGGTTCTGTAAAAGTTTCGGCGGAACAGGGCCGCAAGCACGCGGTGCTTTGCCGCGCATTGTTTGGTTTAAAAATGCGTCATAATCAAAAGCATAAGCAAATGCTTGGCGCAAAGTTTTATCTTCAAAGAAATCGGGCGGTATGCCTTTACCATCAAGTTTGCCGCTGCCGATATCGGGGTTATTTTCCGGGTTAATTTTAAAGGTAAAAAACAAAACCGGATCGGTTTTTAAGCGAGGCAAAGTATCATAAACTTTAACATTTTTATCGCCTTCAAGTTGTGGCGTTAAAGAGGGGGCAATTTCCGCGATATCAATTTCCCCACTTTGAAGCATTAAACGCATGGTACTTTGCTCTGCAAGCGTGATAATATAAACGCGTTCAAGTTTCGGCGCACCCAAAAAATAGTTTTTGTTTGCCTTTAAATATATGCGTTTTTTGGGTTTATCCCAACGCTCGATAATAAAAGGGCCGCTGCCGTTAGCTTTATCAAATAGGGCGGAATCTTGCTTTTGCGGATTATTAAACTCTTTCATAGTTTCGGCAGTACCGTCCCAAGCGCCGTTAGAAATTGCCCAATTTTTGTTTATTACATAGGACCACCTTGCCATAATCGCCAAAAAAGGTGCAAAAGGTTTTTTAAGTTTTACTATCAAATTACTGCCATCGGAATAAATGGCATTTTTAAGGTCATCAAAAATAATTTTTAGATTACCTTTTTCATCGCGCGTGGAACTGATATCTAAAATCGGCTCAAGCAAAAGTGCGGAAGGCCCGCCGGAACTATCTGTAAGTAAAAAACGTCTTAAAGAATAAACCACATCTTCAACGGTCAAAGGGGTACCGTCGGCAAATTTTATATCTTGGCGGATTGGAAAACTGTAAGTTAAGCCGTCTTTTGAAATAAGGCCGTTTTCTACGGTCGGCACTTGGCTTGCAATTAATGGCTCAAATTCATTTATTGAAGCTCCTTTAAAGCGGATAATTGTATCATAAACATTTAAAAGCACGCCATGGGTTATACCGTCGTAAGAAAGGGCCGGATCTAGTGTTTCCGTTTCTCCTGCAAGGGCAAGCGTTAGTTCCTTTTCGCTACGTTTTGGCGCGCAAGCAATAATGCAAAAAATGAGTAAAAAAACTAATACTTTATTTTTCATAAGCAAAAGCGTAAGCCAAACCGCGTTTATTTTTTAACCAAACCTTAGCTAAATCTTTTCTGCTATAAATGCGGCGTGCGGTTTTTGCTGTTTTGGCGGCTGGATCTATGGCAATAAAATCGCCGTTTTCATCAAGCCCAATTAGTATAATAAGGTGGCCTTCCGTTTGTTTTACAGGTGCATTTTTAAGCTCGCCGTTTTTAAATTCAATGGAAATTATTAAAGGGCGTGCCTGATAAATTTCCGCTTCCGCTTGCGCCAAAGACACACAACGTGTAACGCAACATTTTAGGCCAAGTTCGCCGGAAAAAGCAGTATTAAAAGGCCAAGTGCCGTAAATTTTTGCGCCATTATCAAAAACACCTTTTATGGTATCGTCCAAGGCAACTTTTTTGCCGAAATAATTCAAAGCCATTGTTAAACTTGTGGGGCTGCAAATTTCATTCCTCAAACTTTTTATTTTATATTCTTTTTGGCTGAGTGGTTTTATCGGCAATTCAATATTTGTAACACCCAAACTTTCCAAAGAAAGTTCTGAATTATGCTTGATATTTTTATTTGTTAAAGCGGCAGTTATCAAATTTATTTTTGCTTTACCAAGCAAAGTAATTTGCAATTTAAAAGCAGTTGCTTTCGTGCACGGTAAAACAGTATCTGCTTTACGGTTAATGAAATTGTCCTTTAAATTGCTAAAGGTTTTTTTATAGTTTTTTGATAGGTAAAAAAGTTTATAAAATTTACTCCAGCCTTGCTCGGTTTTAACGGCGCATTGTACCAAAACAGCGGCATCTTTGCTTTTATAAATTATATTTATGGAAGGCACTAAGGTATCAAATTCAAAAGGTGTTTTAATCGGCTTTGAAACTAAAACCTGTAAATCTTTGTTTATTTTCAGAACTTTGAAATCAGAAGGTGTCAAAAATAAGGTATAGGCCGGCAAAATATTTGCTTGTTTAAAGATTTTTGTTGGCATTGGCCCCCCTAAAAAATCGGGGCACCCGGGCTTGAACCGGGAACCTCTCGCTCCCAAAGCGAGCGCTCTACCATTGAGCCATGCCCCGTAAATGTATTGCAGTATAATCTCCAGGACTAGGACTCGAACCTAGGCTAAACGCTCCAGAGGCGCTTGTGCTACCATTACACCATCCTGGAAGATGTATATTTATATTTTATCATATTTTGGGGATTGTAATTTTATAGATCTTCATGTATAATAGATGTATAATACAAAAAGGAGTCATTATGAAGAAGATTTATAGATGTTTTTTTATATCGTTTTCTATGTTAGCCTTTTGTACGGCATTTGCTGCGCAAAATAATACTTTAAATGTTGGAGAGCTAAAAAGTCGATTAATTCAAGATGTTAAAAAGGCAACGGAAACTTCCTCTTTATATTCAGTGGTAAGGCAGGAAATAGAAGATTATTACGGTTTACAAGATTTTTCTGATCCTAATCATGAAACGGGTTGGTATCGTGTAGATGATTTTCTGAAATGGGTTCAGAACAATGAAGAAACATTAAAAAATGCAAATGTTACGATATCAGATAGACCTGTTCCTATCAAAGATTTATATAGCGGAGGGAATTTAAATAAAAAAGAAAAATATTATTATCCTTTTTGGGCCTATTTAGGAGCACGCTATATATCACATGTCTACGGTGTAAATACAAATTTCGAAAAAATAAAATTATATGTAGGTTGCGTAACTAGCTCCACTGTTGCCGGAACAGGGGCTATATTTTTATGTTTGATGGATGGAGATGCTCTTCCGGGGCTTATTAACACAGGTATTCATGAGACCACACACTCTCTTCCATACTTAGAGAATAATTCAGATTATAGCCTTTCTGAATTGGCAACTTTTTATTCCGTTTATAATTATGGTTTACCGGTAAAAAGTAAAGATGCTGTATCTATTGGGGATGGCGTTCGTGATATTCGCAGAACAATTGAATTGCGGCCGGATTTGGATATTTTAGTTGAATATAATTATTATTTAGCTGGGCTGATACTTAATTCTAATATTCGTTTAAAGGATGTTTTTTTACTTAGGGACGAAGAATCTATCTATAAAATATCTATAAAGAATTTTTGTTTCAATTTAGTAGCATTGAAAAATAATAAATTTTTTGCGGAATTAGATATAAAAGGGGGAAAAGCGTGGCCTTTGTCACCGGATTATTTTCAAGAGAGAGAAATTGCATCAATACTGGAAAATCAGGATAAAACAATATATTTAGGAAAAAAGTCTATTGGCCTTAAGAACTATAAACATCTGTTTGCTAAATTCCTTAAAGAAAAAGAAAGTGGAGAGCTATACGATTATGTCAATATTTTTGAGGGAATTCGGCATATCGGAATGGAAGGCTATCTAAAAGGTATGTTCGGAATATTTATTAATTCTAAAATTAACAGATTATATGATGACTTATACAAAGGATTACCTAAAGAATTCATTGACGAAGTAAATAAAAATTCTCCAGTACAAATACAAAATACATATCAAGAATGGAAAGGATATGAGATAGTAGAAAAATATGATTCGGAGATAAGAAAAGTTATTTTACAAACTTTGAAACGAATGAATATTCCCGAAGCTAAAATTCCGGAAGGATATATTTAAATAAATAACGTATTCCCTCTTTAAATGCTATAATTAAGATAAATAATAAAGGAGGAATTATGTTCTTCATTTCACCAGTCAAAACACTATATAGTATTAAATTTTATTTGCAAACTTTAAAAGAGCCTCTTTGGAAAGCATTTTGTTTTATAGCTTACCTTTTTGTTTTGGGTACTATTTTTATAGCTATCTATATACCGGCGAAATTACAACAGCCGCTTACTCAAGGTGTGGAAAAAGTAGCAGATTATGTTCCAAATATTAAAGTAAGTAATGGGGTTATTACTGCTAATAGTAATGAAAGATTAGTTATCAGCCCAAAAGAATTACAAGGCTATAAATTTATTTTTGATACTGCTTCGACAGAGCCAGCCTACCCTACCCAAATGCAAAAGGAAAATATCATGATGTATGTGAATAAGGATACCGTTTACTTCTCTCTTAATGGTCAATTCCAGGAAAATAAAATTCAAAAAGATTTCAATTTTGAAATTTCTAAAGATATTCTGCTTACCAATAAACAGCAGTATATTAAAACTATATCCTACATTTTGGTCATAGTATTTATTTTGGTACTTGCTTTCCGTATGGTTATGCTTTCTATTATTGCATTAATAGTTGTCTTTATAATAAATGCGGCAACTAAAGCTAATTTGGGCTTCAGAAAAATACTTGCTTTGGCTTTATACCTGCAAGGGCCGGTACTTATTCTTGATTTAATTTTACTTATTTTGCCTTTTCATATTGTTGGCATAAATGTTCTTGTCGTTTTACTGATTTACATAATTTACTTAAACTTAATATTTTTCCATCTTCGCGCTACTGTGACACCACAAACAAAAAACTTGATTGATGAGGACGAAGAATAATGTTACTACGTATAAGGCGTAAATTTTCAGCGGCACATAAATTGCCTAATTATGACGGCGATTGCCATAATTTGCACGGCCACACTTGGCAAGTTGTTTTTGAAATTGAGGGCACAGTCCAGCCAAGCGGTATGATTTGTGATTTTAAAATTTTGAAACCTTTGCTTGACAGTATTTTGCCGGACCATAAATTTTTAAATGAATATGTTTCAAACCCGACGGCAGAAAATTTAAGCCAGTATATTTTTGATAAGGCCGCACAGGTTTTAAAAGAAAAAAACCTAACCTTGAAAACCTTGGAGTTGTGGGAAAATGAGGACTCTGCCTGCGTCATCCGCAAATAAATATAAAGTTAATGAGATTTTTTATTCCGTCGAGGGTGAGGGCTTTTTTAGCGGCGTTCCCGCAATTTTTGTACGTCTTGCCGGCTGCGCTATGTGCTGCCCGTGGTGTGATACAAAATATGCGCAAAAAATAAATTTCAATTTAACTGCAGAACAAATACTTAAAAAAGTTGCCATATACCCCTGCAAAACCGTTGTCTTAACAGGCGGCGAACCGACCGAGCAAAATTTACAACCGCTTTTAAAACTGTTAAAGAAAAATAAATATCAAATCCACTTGGAAACAAACGGAGCCAATTTAATTGAAACAGGATTAATTGATTTTTGCACCGTTTCGCCAAAGGCTTATGTTAATTCGAAAATGCTAAAAAAAGCCAATGCTGTAAAGTATATTACCGACGCAAAAACCACTTTGCAAGAAATTGAAAGTTTGCAAGAGCAAACAAATAACAAAGCTTTATTTTATCTTCAACCAAAAAATAACAGTAAGGAGAATATTAAACAATGCCTAAAGCTAATAAAACAAAAACCAAACTTGCGGCTAAGCGTACAGCTGCACAAGTTTCTAAGCATAAAATAACAGAAGAAAAAGCCAAACAAAATTTGCGCGAAATTATAACTTATATCGGGGAAAACCCTAATCGCGAAGGTTTACTTGAAACCCCAAAGCGCATTGTTAAAAGCTGGGATACACTTTTCAGCGGCTACAAAAAAGACCCTGCTGCCCTCTTAAAAACTTTTACCGAAGGCTCTTGCGAGGAAATGGTAATCTTAAAGGATATAGAATTTTACAGCACTTGCGAACATCATTTTGCACCGTTTTTTGGAACTATCAGCATTGGTTATTTGCCGAATAAAAAAGTTATCGGTATTTCAAAACTTGCGCGCTTGGTGGAAGTTTATGCAAGGCGTTTGCAAATTCAGGAAAGATTAGTTGCCCAAATTGCCGATAGCCTTATGAAATATTTGCAACCGCTAGGTGTTATGGTTGTTTGTAAAGCGCGCCACATGTGCATTTGTTCGCGCGGCGTTCAAAAACATAATGCCGAAATGGTAACAAGCGCTCTGCGCGGTGTGTTTAATAAGCACGAAGTCAGGCAAGAATTTTTGCAATTTATCCAAAAAGTCTAATGCGGAAAATAACTTTAATGGGTATTTTAAATACTTCGCCGGAAAGTTTTTTTGACGGCGAGCAGGTTAAAATTACTTCTGAATATATTTTAAATAAAGCACAAAATTTAGTTACCGAAGGTGCTGAAATTATTGATATCGGCGGCCAAAGCACAAGGCCTGGGTATACCGAAATTTCCGCAGAAGAAGAAATTGCCCGCACCGCACCGTTTATCAAATTAATAAAACAAAAAATTAAAGCACAAATTTCTGTAGACAGTTACAAAGCAGCCGTCGTAAAAGCGGCGCTTGAAGCCGATGCAGATATTGTTAATGATGTCAGCGGTTTGGCCGATATGACACTTGCCAAACTTGCCGCCGCTTATAATGCAAAACTTGTAATAATGCACTCAGGCGCAGTTAAAAATTTGCAAAGTATGGCAGAGTTTTTTAAAACAAAAATCAAACAAGCTAAGTCTTGCGGCGTTAAAGAAGAAAATTTAATTTTAGATATAGGCCTTGGTTTTGGAAAATCTGCCGAAGAAAATTGGTTTTTGCTTGAGAATATAAATTATTTTGATAGTTTCAATTTACCTATGCTCGTTGGGGCTTCACGTAAACGCTTTACAGGCAAAACTTTAGAAAATTCTTTAAAAGCAGCTATGTTAGCAGTAAAAACAGAATTGCCTTTAATTTTGCGTGTACATGAAGTTAAAGAAACTAAGGAGGCTATTTTATGAAAGATATAAAAATTTCCGTAAAGTCACAATTCCGTGCCTCTCATTATCATGAAGGGGCTTTAAATGAACCTTTGCATGATCACACCTTCATATATATTGCTACATTAAAAGGGCCTTTAAATACAGAAGGTTTTTTGGTAGATTTCCGTGAAGTTGAAACATTTTTATATGAATTAAATAAAAGTTTGTCTTTTAAAGTTTTGAATAAAATTATTCCCAATTCTACTACTGAAAATGTAGCAATATTTTTGTTTAATAAAATTAAAGAGAAATTTCCGCAGATTTTTAAAATCCAAGTTTTTGAAAAGGAAAATTATTCCGTAACTTATGAAGAATAAAATAGTTTATCTTGCACTCGGCAGTAATATTGAGCCTGATAAAAACGTTAAACTTGCTTTAAAAGAACTTGCCAAAATAGGCAAAATTATTAGTGTTTCAAAATTTATTAAAACTAAACCGGAAGGCTATTTAAACCAGGCAGATTTTTTAAATGGTGCCATAAAATTCCAAACAAATTTAATGCCGCAAAATTTGCTTAAAGAACTTAAAAATATTGAACATTTTTTAAAGCGAAACACACCTTTTAGAAATGGCCCCAGGACGATAGATATTGATATTATTTTTTACGGTAATTTAATTTTAAAAACCCCGAATTTAATAATACCTCATCCGCGTGCGGATAAACGTTTTTTCGTTTTGAAGCCTTTATCGGAAATTGCACCCAATAAAACCCATCCGATATTCAAAAAACAAGTAAAAACTTTACTCAAAGAATTGAAATAATTTTGTAAATATTAACATTTTATGTTAAAATATTTTTATGAAAGAAAATTCCATATTTTTTCCGGTTATAGTTGTAATGTTTTTGGCCGTTTTACTGGCATACGGGGTTTCTTGGTATGCTAAAGAAAGTAATAATTTAAGTTCTAAAATCACTAAAGAACAATTGGCTTCTTTTACAAATGATAAAGTTGAATATGTAGAACATTTTTCCGTTAATAATGAAGAACCACTTATTTCCCCTGTGGAAACCCGTCAATCGCAAGCAGCACGTTATGATAATGTAGGGCAGGCAATAAAGAGTTTAAACATAGGAAATATAGCATACGCTACTCCGGAAGAATTACGCTTAATAGGTGCTACTAATTGGAGTTTAACTAATACTGTCGCAAATAATTTGGATTTTCCGCAAGTTATTGAAGTCGTTTTTAATAATAAAGATGTTTTGGAAGGTTTTTTTAACCGTCGGGATGTTTCTGATATTTTAGATAATTATCTTTCCGTTATTGATTTAGTGGCTAATAATTCTCCGGAAATAGTTCCTTTAATAGAAGGGAGTGCTTTTAAAGGCGTATTAAAGGACCCGGAACTTCTTTCCAAACTTGTTAATAGCGATTTAGTCCAGCAGATTCTATTGAGCAGAAGTGCAGGCTACTTTTTATCAAGTCCTGAACAAACGAAAAGACTTATTAAAAGCAATCAAACACTTGCTGCTCTTCTTGAAAATCAAAATTTAAAAACAGTTTTACTAAACGATCCGAAGACTAAGCAGTTCGCTTTATCGGTTTTCTCTAAAGAGAATTAAAAGAAGAAAACACCTTTAAATGCTTTGTTCACGTGGCCGCTCATTAAGATGCGGCCATCTTTTTGTTCGATAAACAAAGTGCCGCCGTCCATAACTATTGCTGCTTTATTTTTGATAAGCCCGCGCCTAATTGCCCCGGCCAAAGTGGCGCACGCACCGCTGCCGCAAGCAAGCGTTATTCCGGCACCGCGTTCCCAAACGCGCATACGGATTTTTTCAGGTGCTAATATTTGAGCAAATTCCACATTTGTTCTTTGCGGAAAGATTTTATTATTTTCTACTTTTGGGCCAAGTTTTGCAATATCCAGATTTTTTACATTTTTAACAAAAAATACGGCATGAGGGTTACCCATGGAAGTGCAAACTGCAGGTGGTAAAGCCGGCAAAATTTTTAAATTTAATGTTTCGGCTTTTTTTGAAAGAGGGATATCTTGCCAATCGGTTTTAGGCTCACCCATATCTACGGTTATTTGTTTGCCGCGCCAAGCTGTTAAAATTTTATTATCAGGTGCTTCCAAAGTTATTTTTTGTTTTTTTGTTTCTTCAAAAATCAAACTGCTTACGCAGCGCGTACCATTGCCGCAAGCGCCGGCGGTGGAGCCGTCTGCATTATAAATTTCCATTTTAACGTCGCAAGTTTTTGATTTTTTAAGCACTATCAGTTGGTCAAAACCAATGCCCGTTTTCCTGTTTGCCATCTTGCAAATCAAAGTAGGTGTTAAAGTGATTTTATTTTTGCGTGCGTCGATAATTACAAAATCATTTCCAAGCCCGTCCATTTTTATAAAGGGTATTTGTTTCATAATTTTTTTATTCTCTCTAAAGCTTCCAAAGTATTTTCGCGGCTACCAAAGGCAGTTAAGCGGCAATAACCTTCGCCCGCTTCACCGAAGCCTGCGCCCGGCGTACAAACCAAAGCGCATTTGTTAAGTAAAAGTTCAAAAAAGCCAAAAGATGTTTGAGCTTTCGGGACTTCAAGCCAAATATAAGGTGCGTTTTGCCCGCCGTAAACTGTGTAGCCTAAATCTTGTAAAGCGGTACGTATTATTTTTGCATTTTCCATGTAATAAGCAATAGTTTGCTTGATTTGTTTTTTGCCTTCGTCGGTATAAATTGCCTCCGCGCCACGTTGGATTATATAAGAAACGCCGTTAAATTTTGTTGTGTGCCGCCTGCGCCACATTGCGTTTAAAGAAATTTCTTTACCGTTAGCTAAACCTTTTAAATTTTTGGGAACTACCATATAAGCGCAACGCGTACCCGTAAAGCCTGCGGTTTTTGAATATGAGCGCACTTCGATAGCAACATCTTTTGCACCCTCAATTTCATAAATTGAGTGCGGTAAATTGTCGTCTTGAATATAAGCTTCATAAGCGGAATCAAAAATAATTACTGCCTGTTCGCGTTTAGCATAATCAACCCAGGCTTTTAATTGTTCTTTAGTCATTGTTGCGCCTGTTGGATTATTTGGGGAACAAATATAAATTATATCACTGTGTTCATCTGGTGGTGCTGGGGTAAAATTATTTTCTTTAGTAGCGGGTACTTTCAAAATTTTGCGGCCTGCCATAATATTTGTATCGCGATATACCGGATAGATGGGATCAGTTAACAAAACAGTGCAGTCATCTGAAAATATTTCCTGGATATTGCCGACATCGCATTTCGCGCCATCACTTACAAAAACCTCATCCTTGTCTAAATTTATGCCGCGTGTTTTATAATCGTTTTCAATAATTGCATTTATTAAAAAATCATAACCTTGTTCCGGGCCATATCCGCGGAAGGTTTCCTTTAGTCCCATCTCAATAACTGCTTTTCGCATTGCGCTTATTACTGCCGGCGCAAGTGGTTGGGTAACGTCACCTATACCTAAACTGATTACTTTTGCGCTCGGGTTTTGGGCTTTAAATTCAGCTGTTTTTTTGGCAATCTTGGGGAATAAATAAGATGCCTCTAAGTTTAAATAATTTTTGTTTACTTTCATATAGATATTGTATATAATTTTTATATGAAAAAATATTTATATTTATTTTTTATCTCAACTTTTTTGTTCGCTTGTTCTAAATATGAGCCAAACAATTACCCAAATTCTAATACAGATATTATTGCTTTCGGGGATAGTTTAACCTATGGATATGGTGCCAGAGAGAATGAATCATACCCCACTTATTTAAGCCAAATGCTTGGGCGTGAAGTTATAAATTTAGGAGTAAGCGGGGATACTTCTGCTATGGGTTTAGCCAGAGTTAACGAGATAAAAAAATATGAACCATACATGGTTTTAATAGAGTTTTCTGCCAATGATTTATTTAGAAAAATTCCGAGAGAACAAACTGAAAAAAATTTAAAAGAAATTGTCCACCAAGTACAAAGTATAGGTGCAATAGCGGTTTTAGTCGACACCGGTGGTGCTTACCCTATGGAAACTTATACTAAAATTCAAAAGCAAATTGCAAAAGAGGATAACACTTTATTTGTCCCCGGTATCATGAATGGTATTTACGATAAAAAATCTTTAAAATCTGACCAGATACATCCAAATGATAAAGGCTATAAGATTGTAGCTGAGCGTGTTAAAAAAGTGATCGAACCATATTTAAATTAATTAGATTTTATTAAGTTCAAAAATTCTTGTTCGGTTAAAATTTTTACGCCAAGTTCTTCAGCTTTCTTCAGTTTTGAACCGGCCTCTTTACCGACTACAACAGCATAAGTCTTGCTTGATACAGAGCCTGAAACTTTTGCACCGTTTTCTTTGGCTAAATTTTGGGCTTGTTCACGCGTTAATGTTTCAAGTTCACCGGTAAAAACAAAAGTTTTACCTTCAAGCATTGCGGAAGTTTTTTGTTTTACAGGTTCTAATTTTAAACCGAGTGAAACAAAATTCTTAAGTTCAGCTTGCACTTCTGAGGAATTAAAAAAATCAAAAATACTTTGCGCAGCAATTTCGCCGATTTCAGGTATTCTTGCAAGTTCTTCAACAGTTGCTTCGGTTAAATTTTCTAAAGTACCGAAATGACGTGCCAAAGTTTCCGCCATTTTTGCACCGATATGGCGTATGCCCAAAGCAAAAATGAATTTATCTAATGGGCGGTGTTTAGAATTTTCAATAGCATTAAGTAAATTATCTGCTTTTTTATCTGCAAAAGCTTTTAAAGTCATCAAATCAAACAATGTCAAATTGTAAATATCACTTAACTTTTTTATGGATTGATAATCGACCAATTGGTCTATTACCACGTCACCAAGGCCTTCAATATCCATAGCTCCGCGTGAAGCAAAATGTTTAACACGCCTTTTAATTTGTGCCGGGCAGTTCGGGTTTATACAGCGAAGCGCGACCTCTCCTTCCTCTTTAACCAGAGCACCTTTACAGACGGGGCAAACGTTAGGCTCTATAACAGTTTTCGCATCAGCCGGGCTAGAAATAACTTCCAAAACTTTAGGTATAACTTCACCTGCGCGTTCAATTAAAACTGTGTCCCCTATCTTTAAATTTAAGCGTTTAATTTCATCAAAGTTATGAAGGGTAGCAGATGTTATTGTAACACCGCCGCATTTTACAGCTTCCAGTACTGCGACAGGCGTTATAACTCCTGTTCTGCCGACGCCAAAAGTTATATCTTTTACAATAGTTTTAACACGTTCTGCGGGATATTTAAAAGCCTCAGCCCAACGCGGAGTTTTTGCAGTCACACCCAAAATTTTTTGCATGGCAAAAGAGTTTACTTTTATTACCAGCCCATCCGCATCATAAGGCAAATTGTGAAGTTCGGTTTTAAATTTGCGGTAAAATTCAATAACGCCATTAAAATCGGTAAATGTTTCGCGAACAGGTGAAACAGGCAAACCAAGTTCTTTGCATTTATTAATAAAACCGCTGTAACTGTCAAAATCAAAATCACTTGCACCAAAGGAATGAATATAAAACTTTAAGGGACGTTCAGCAGTAATGCGAGCATCTTTTTGCCGAAGTGATCCGGCAGCTGCATTTCTTGCATTTGCAAAAGGCGGAAGATCTTTATCTTCCTGCATTTCATTTAATTTTGTTAAAGCATCTTTGGGTAAGAATACTTCGCCACGTACTTCAAATAAACCTTTATTTTCCCCAGCAAGTTTAAGCGGAATATTTTTTATTGTTTTTGCATTTTGTGTTATATCTTCCCCGATTTTACCATCGCCGCGTGTGGCTGCGGTTTTTAAAATACCATCAACATAAGTTAAGGAACAAGAAAGGCCGTCAATTTTACTTTCTACTACCATTTCAAAATTTCTGCAGTTTAAAGTTTTTGCGGTACGTTCATACCAAGCACGCATTTCTTCTTCATTATAAGTATTATCCAGTGACATCATTGGAACTATGTGTTCCACAGGTTCAAAACTCGAAGAAGACCTCCCGCCGATTCTTTGTGTAGGGGAATCTTCCGTAATCAAAGAAGGATCCATTTTTTCTAAATTTTTTAGACGGGAATAGAGCAAGTCATACTCATAATCGGAAATCTCAGGTTTATCTAAATTATAATAAAGATTATTATGGTACCAAAGAAGTTTTTTTAAATTTTCGGCTTCTGTTTTTTTATCCATTTTTCCGCTCAGCTTTAATGCGGTCTAAAAGGCCATTTATAAATTTGCCTGATTTATCTGTAGAATATTTTTTTGAAAGTTCTATAGCTTCGTCAATAATGGCAGGCACAGGTGCTTTATCTGCGCTGTAAACAATTTCATAAGTGGCCATGCGCAAAATGCATCGGTCTACTGAAGACATACGATCTACAGACCAATTTGTAGCATAAGAACTTAAGATTTTATCAATTTTACTTTTATTAGTAAAAGTGCCTGTTACAAGATCTTTGCAAAAGGGGAAAGTGTCTTCTTCCAAATTGCTGTAGAAATTATTGACATACACTCCCGCCTCGCTTACCGACATTGAAGCGGCATCTGCGATATACAAAGTTTGAAGGGCATATTCTCGTGCCAGGCGTCTTTTACTCATAAATTTATTTTATCAAATTTTAATGAACCTCATACTCATCATCGCTAAGTGGTGTCCATCCAAAACTCTTTGCAACGTTGCGTAACATGGAATGATTACCGGTAATTTTAAAAATAGGTCTTGCAGGTGTATATATTCCGCCTGTTGCAGTGATAGAATATTCCAATTGCCAATCTTGATGGCAATCTCCTGTTATTGTTTGATGGTCATTACTTAATTCTATCGTACAATTAGTCCCTGAAAGTGTAGCTAATCTATCCCCAGTAAATGTAAAATCATCTGGGTTTAGAGACAATTGTTTTAACTTAGTAGGTAAGTTTCCGGTTAAATTATAGTAATCTATCATGTCGTTTTGCAAAGCATGAAAAAATGGCATATTCGTAGTAATTCCTGCTTTTACAGTAGAAGATCTGTAATTAGGTAATGCGATTGATGCCAAAATACCTATGATTAATACAACTACCACTAATTCTAAGAGACTGAAACCTTTTTTATTTTTTAACATAAATCCTCCGCTTATGCATATATGATAACAAATTATTTGCAAAAAGTTAAATATTAGCTAAAAATATGATAAAATAGCGTTGTTCCCGCGTACGCGAGATAATGCCTGTATAAGGAGAGTTTTATGGATTTTAATTTGCTTTCAAAATTGACCTCGACCCCGGCACCGTCCGGTAGGGAAGAACTATTACGCGATATAGTTTTAGACTTAGTCAAACCTTATGTTGATGAAGTAAAAATTGATAAACTCGGCAACCTTGTCACATATAAGAAAGGAACAGGAAAAACCAAACTTATGCTTACCGCACATTTAGATGAAGTTTCCATGCGCATACGTTATATTGAACCAAACGGTTTTTTGCGTTTTGCTTTAACTGGTGGTATTGATCCAAGAACTTTGCTTGCCCAGCGCGTTGTAATTATAACCGAAAATCATGGTATGATTACCGGTGTAATTGGGGCAAAACCGGCGCACTATTTAACTGCAGCAGACAAAGCCGCAATAACAGAAAATTCACTTTTTATTGACCTCGGTTTAGATTATAAAAAAGCATGTGAAGTTATAACTATCGGTGATCCTGCCGTATTAGAACGTGCCCCTATTGAACTCGGTGATAATTTAGTTTCTTCCAAAGCACTTGATGACAGAGCCGGTGTTTATGGTTTAATTAAACTCCTTCAAAATTTACCTAAAGAGCATAGCGCAAATATTTACGCAGTGTTTACTGTGGAAGAAGAATTTGGCCTTGTCGGTGCGGAGGCAGCAGTTTTCCACATTAACCCGGATATTGCTTTAACTATTGATACAACAGGTGCGCTTGATACTCCGGGTATACCACCTCAGGACTATGTCTTAAATGTCGGTAAAGGTGTCGGTATAACTTTAGCGGATAAGGGAACTTTATCAGATTATAAACTTACAAAACTTTTAAGGAAACTCGGGACAGAACACAATATTCCGTACCAGTTACGTGTTGCTTCACGCGGATCTAATGACGCAAAAGCTATACAAAGATGTGGTGGTCCGGCAGCAGCTTGCCCTATCAGTATTCCTGTTAGATATATACACTCAAATGTTGAAGTGGCTTGTAAAACAGATATTGAAGCGGCTTGGCATCTTATACTTGAACTTGCAAAAAGTAATTTAGAGGATTTTTAAATGATTGAAAGCCAAAACGTTTTAATCTTAAAAAAACAAGGATTTTTTTATAAAGCAGAGAATTTACTTCAAGAAGAATATTTAAAACTTAAGGATGACGAACTTGATGCCTTAAATAAACTTGATGTAATGTACCGCAGCCTATGTGCAATACTTTATAATTTCGCACAAACCGGGCATCCAGGCGGTAGTATATCTTCGGGTAAAATCGTGCAAAACTTGCTTTTTAATCAAATGTCTTATAATTTCAAAAATCCTGAAGAAGAAAGTGCCGATATTATTTCTTACGCTGCCGGTCATAAGGCGCTTGGTCTATATGCTTTGTGGGCTTTAAGAAATGAAATTGTTAAAACTTATGCCCCTGAAATGTTAGCAGATGTTGAGTATCAAATCCGTTTTGAAGATTTGTTAGGGTTTAGAAAATCCCCGGCAAATAACAGCAAACTTTTTAAAGAATTTAATGCTAAATCTTTAGATGGCCACCCTGAACCGTTAACACCTTTTGTTAAGCTGGCTACAGGTGCTTCCGGTGTAGGTTTTGGGGCAAGTGTCGGGCTCGCTTTGGGTGCTGCGTTAACTTATCCGAAAAACACACCGAAAGTGCATGTAGTGGAAGGTGAAGGTGGTTTAACTGCCGGCAGGTGTAGTGAGGCTATGGCAATAGCATCGCGTGCAGGGCTTGATAATTTGATTGTACATCTTGATTGGAACCAGGCTTCAATAGACAGCGATAAAGTTACCGCAGAAAATAATATTCCGGGGGATTATGTAACTTGGGAGCCTGCTGAACTTTTTTATCTAAATGGTTTCAATATAATTTGTGTTAATGAAGGTTTAAATTTTGCGCAAATTTATGCTGCGCAAAAATTTGCCGAAACTTTAAATAACGGGCTGCCTACCGCCATAATTTATAGAACAATTAAAGGTTGGCATTATGGCCTTGAGGGGAAAGCCAGCCATGGCGGCGGTCATAAATTATGTTCTCCGGAATTTTATAAAACGATGGAGGAATTTGAAAATACCTTCGGTGTTAAAATTCCGCATTTATGCGAAGGGCAGGAAATTGAAGATTGTTTCTACCAAAACTTGCTTACTTTGCGTAATGTCATAAGTTCAAATAAGGATTTATTTGCACGTTTTGCGGATAAGGTAAAAGAATCTGCAAATCGTTTACAAAACTTAGAACGTAAAGCAAAAGAATTTAAAACTGAGGATGTTTATACCGCTTTTACGCCGGATAATATTCCGCAGGAATTTATTTTTCAGCCAAGCGATAATCCTACTTTGAGGTCAACAACGGCACAAGCACTTGCAAAAATCAGCAAAGAGACAAATGGAACTTTAATTGTGGCAACGGCAGATTTATCCGGTTCAACCGGCGCAGGCAAGATTGCTTATGATAGCAAAGGTTTTTATAACAAATTGAATAACCCGGATAGCCGCTTGATTTCAAGCGGCGGTATTACTGAAGATGGTTTAAGTGCTGTTATGAGCGGTGTTTCTGCGTACGGTAAACAACTTGGTGTTGCGGCTTCTTATGGTGCATTTACTTCAGCTATGATGCACACACAAGCGCGTTTGCATGCTATCGGACAGCAAGGGTATCAGGAACTAACAGGCAAGGGCAAAAATACTTTTATTATTTTTACAGGTCATGCAGGTTTACCAACAGGTCCTGACGGCCCTACACATGCTGATCCGCAAATGTTACAGTTAATAAGTGAAAATTTCCCCAAAGGTGCGGCAATAACTTTAACACCTTTAGATGCGAATGATGTTTGGCCGGTTTTAACGGCAGCATTAAATAAAAGACCGGCTGTCTTATATCCTGTTGTTACGCGCCCTAATGTAAAGATTACGGATAGGGTAGATTTGGGCAGTGATAAACAAGAACAGGTAAAGAATGGTGTTTATGCGCTATATAAACATAAGTATGCGCAAGGAACAGTAATTTTACAAGGTTCAGGTGTTGGGGAAATATTTGTCCAGGAAGTTTTACCCAGAATTAGAAGGGAAGGAGTGGCAATAAACGCTTATTATATTGTTAGCCCGGAACTTTTTGATATGTTAGGTAAGGGTGAACAAGAAAAGATTTTGCCACTTAGTGAATTATATAGGGCAATAGCAATAACTGATTTTACTTTGCCTACAATGCGCAGATGGTTAAAATCGGTTAAAGGGGAAGAAATGTCCTTATACCCCTTCAAAAAAGGCAAATATTTAACAAGCGGCCAGGCTGCAGATTGCTATAAAGAAGCAGGGCTTGATGCTGATGCACAATATGAGCAAATAAGAGAATATTTGCAAAATGTAGAAAATTGGTACTAATTTAAATAAAGTAAAGGAGAATATTATGGCAGAACATAAAACTTATCTTGCAGGTAGGACTTATATTTTCAAGATAAATAAAGGCAAAGATTTATTAACTGAACTTACTGATTTTTGCCACGACAATCAAATTAAATGTGGTATTGTAAGCGGTATCGGTTCTTTAGAAAATGCCACTTTAGCTTATTTTGATCAGGCAAAGAAAAAGTATGAAAAAATTGTAGTTTCTAAGGAAACAGAAATACTTTCTTTAACCGGCAATATCAGCATTATGGATAACCGCTCAAATGTTCACGCACATGTTGTTTTAGCACAAAAAGACGGTGCTATCGTAGGCGGTCATTTAGGTGTCGGCAGTAAAGTATATTTAGCTGAAGTTTATATTCAGGAACTTGTCGGCGAACCGAAAGTCCGCAAACAAGACAAAGCCACCAAATTAAACACTTGGTTATAATTTAGTTGTATAAAATAACACTGCCGTCGGTTTTACACCGGCGGCAGTTTTTATTTTAGGATGAAAATACTTCCAAGTTATTTAAATGGCATTATAAAATATATGTTGCTTCACCTTCGCCATAGTCTATTAACAATTTACCGCCAAGAGCCTTGCAAACTTTATTACCTTTACCCCGACCATAACAAGTTATCATACCACGAAAATTTTCGTAATAAGGATCATCAGGCTGGTACATAATTATACCTAACTCACTTCCTTCATCTGTTGTATGACTGCAAGCAACAGCCCCGTTTGCTTCCTCATTAGCAAAACAATACCAATAATCATTTTCACATTCAGTATAATTAGCACAAGGCACTCCAAAATACGGATTAATCCAATCACTTGGCCAGTTGGCATCTAAAACCTCTCCGTCCGGCGTTTCATTACAAACTCCATTCTCTTCGATTTTACAATAACTTCCGTGTTCCGTATTCCACTCCATTAAGGCATCTTTCCAACGGCGCATTAATGGTAATATACTTGTAACTTTTGCTTTTGCTACAGCAGTTTGGTATTGCGGCAAAGCAATAGCGGCAAGTACACCGATAATTAAAACAACGACCAATAATTCAATTAAAGTAAAACCTTTTTTGTTTTTCATAAAATCTCCTAATTCACCCGTATGGTATTTTAATTTAATTTACACATATATTATGAAAAAAAAAAAAAACGATGTCAAGGATATCGTAGTAAAATAAAAATGTAGGAAGAATATTTTATCTAATAAATTCAAACCGTACACACCGCCCTACAAGTATTTTTGAGATTATAAATAAATATTTCTTTTTATTTTCGCCCCACACTTTTTTTACTTGTAAAAAAAGTGGGTGGGAGAATTAAAGAGGGGGGTAGTGTAAAATAAAGTATTTCCTAATTTCATACTACCCCAATCCCTGCCCCTCTGTCACTCCGTGACATCTCCCCAATTTTGGTTTGCACCAAAATTAGGGCGAAACAAGCGGAAATTCTATCCCTCCACCCGGGTAGAATTACCCTTAAAAGTGTGGGAGGGAATTATAGGAAGTATTTCAAATTTAATAAAGCCAAACCGTAATCATTATCCGGCAAGTATTTTTGAGGAAATTTAAATTTTTATTTGACGACGTGTACCCAGAAGTAAAATGAGCGAAGCGAATTTGCGGTACTCTAGGAGAATAAAAACTAAAATTTACCAAAAAGACTTTGACGGCAAATAACAAATAATTGCAAATTTCCTTTTTAACAATAGGTGCTCTAAATTTTGTATCATATAATATATGTATCTTAAAGCTCTGGAAATCATAGGTTTTAAATCATTTGCAGATAAAGTCCGCTTAAATTTTGAACCCGGTGTATCTTGTATTGTCGGGCCAAACGGTTGCGGTAAGTCAAATGTTATTGATTCCGTCCGTTGGGCTATCGGTGAAATGTCTTGGAAATCACTTCGCTCCGGTTCAATGGTTGATATCATTTTTAACGGCACCAAACAAAGACCACCGCAAAATATGGCGCAGGTCAATATGATTTTTGATAACTCAAAGCGCGAACTTCCGATAGATTTTTCAGAAGTTACCGTTTCCCGTAAAATTTACCGCTCCGGTGAAAGTGAATATTATTTAAACCGCGTTCAATGCCGTTTAAAAGATATTCGCGAAATGTTTTTGGATACCGGTATCGGCGGTGAAGGCTATGCCATTATTGACCAGGGCTCAATCAGCCGCTTGCTTGAAAATGCCGGCCCGCTTGAAAGGCGCGAGATGTTTGAAGAAGTCGCCGGTGTTTCCAAATATAAAGCAAAACGCGATGAAGCTATACGCAAACTTGAACATGTTGATATGGATATTGCACGCTTAAGTGATACTTTGGCCCTTATTGCGGAGCAAATCAAAAAACTTGACAGTGAAGCCAGAAAAGCACGTTTATACCAAAAATACCGCGAAGAATTAAAGGAAAGTGAAATTGCCTTGGCGCTTGAAAATATCAAAAGCCACGATAAAGAAATTAACCAAACCGCTTTTGCATTGGAACCGATTTCAAAAGAAATAAATGATTTGCAGGCCACCATTTCAGCCTTGGAAGGTGAGGCCGCGGCACTTGACCTCAATTTAACCCATAAACAAAAAGAATATCAGGAATTTAATGAAAAGATTTCCGCCGCGAAATATCAAATCGGCTTGCTTGAAGGCGTCGTGCAAAACTGCCAAAATATGACGGGCGAAATTACTTTACAACTTCAAAGTTCAAAAGCTGAGGAAGAATTAAGCAAAAAACGCTTGCTTGAACTTACTCCTGCTTTACAAAGTTTACAACAACAATTAAACCAAGCTGCTGAAGCGCTTGTTCCATTACAAGAAAAATACAATCAAAAATATGCGCAGGTTAAGCAAAATGAAGAACAATTAAAAATTGTGCAAGAGCAAATGGAAGCTTCAAGTTCAAAACTCTTAACTTTGGCGCAGCAGGAAATGGAATTAAGCGGCAAAATCGCCTTGGAAGAAAGTGCTATTTCACATGAAAATAATAATTTAATTACTTTGCAGCGCAATTTGGAAGCCCAAAAAGAACGCGCCGCAAGTATCGAAGAGGAAATTACAAATTTCCAAAACACCGTCACCCAAAAGGAACAGGAATTAAACACTTTAAAACAAAAACAACAAGAGCTTGAAGAATCAAAGCGTAATTTGGAAAACCAAAGGCAGGAACTCAATAAAACTTTGAGTTCTTTGCAGGCGGGAATTGCCTCCTTAAAGACAAAAATGCAGATGATTGAAATGCAAGGCAAGAAAGATCCGTATTGGCTTGGTGCAAAAATTATTGAAGAAAATAAAATTTCCGGCATAATGGGCACTTTGCGCAAAAATATCAAATTTAAAAAAGAATATACTTTAACCGTCGAAGAAACTTTAGGTAAATTCTTAGATTCCTTAATTTGCCAAGATCTTGAAACCGCACAAAAAGCAATCAGTATTTTAAAACAAAAAGGTGGCGCACGCGGTAGATTTTTAATATTAAATAAAGTTCCTAAAGTACAAAATGAAAGCTCAATGTTCGGCAGTGCGCAAAACTTGCGTTCTTTAATTGATTGCAAACCCGAACTTTCCGCTTTGCTTGATTATTTATGCTCCGGTTATGCTTTAGATGGTAGTGAAGTGGCCGGCAGTTTCTGGCTCTCCGGTGGGGAAAAGGAAGTAAAAACTTTGGAAAGTTTCTGGGCGGAAGAAGAATCTGCTAAGCAAGATTTAAAACAAAAAACCAAAGAGCAGGAAGAAACCGCACAAACAATAATCAAAAATATGGAAGAAATTTCCTTAAAAGAACAGGAAATTAAAAATACTTCCGCTAAAATTCAGGAAGATTTGCTTGCTTTAAATACAGCCAAAAATAATTTGGCCATTCGCCAAAGAAATAAACAGGAAATTGAAGCCGCACAAGAACAAATTAACAAAAACAAAGAAGAACTTTTGCAAAATTTAGAAGCGCGGAAACAAAAGATAAATACAGCAAAAGAAGAATTAAAAATCTTTAGAACTAAACAAGAAGAAACTAAAAAAGAGGCTGAAGCCGCCCGCCAAAAACGCGCTGAACTTGAAACCGAAGCCGCCAATTTAAAGACGGAAATTGAGCGCGCCAATGCCGCTTTATACGAAGTAAAATTAAAGAAAAATAATATTGAACTTGATTTAAAAACATCTTCAAGTGAACAACAAAACTTAGCGGAGCAGGAAAAAAAGCGTCAAGAGCAAATGCTAAAATCCCAAGAACGCGTAAAAGCTTTGGAAGAAGAAAAATTAACCTCCCAAGCAAAGCTTACCGCGCAGCGTGATGCTTTGGCTGCCTTAGAACTTTCCGAAACGAAAATGAAAGAAGGTCTAACCGCCCTTAAACTTGAATTTGATAACAAAAGTTCCGCTTTAAACAAAAATAAAACACGTGTTAATGAGCTTACGGTTAAGGCACATGATTTGGAAAATACTTTGACAAATCACCGCCGCCAGAAAACCGCAATTATTAACACTTTGCTTGAAAGCTGGAATATAACACAAGAAGAAGCCCAAATGAAGTGGGGCGAAAAGAAAGTAGACCTTGAACGCGTAAAAATGATGCGCCATCGTATTGAAAGCATGGGTGCAGTAAATATGACTGCTCCAGAAGAATATGATGCCTTGAAAGAAAGAAATGATTTCTTAACCAAACAAATTGAAGACTTGCAAAATGCAAAGCGCGATTTAAAGGCGGCAATAACCAAAATCAATGCTACTACGCGTGAAAACTTTAAATATACTTTTGAGCAAGTTAGAACTTTCTATAAACAAATTTACAAGAAGCTATCCATGGGCGGTGAGGCTGAACTTACCTTGACCGATCCGAACAATTTACTTGAAACAGGTATTGAAGTTACTGCACAACCGCCCGGTAAAAAACTGTTAAGCATAGCGGTATTATCAGGCGGTGAAAAGGCCTTCGCTGCTTTGGCTTTACTTTTTGCCTTCTTCATGCACAAACCTTCGCCCTTTTGTATTTTGGACGAGGCCGATGCACCTCTGGACGAAGCTAATGTCGGCAGATATGTTGATGTTATCAAAGAATTTTCCGCCAACACCCAATTTATTGTGGTAACGCATAATAAGACTACGATGTCCGCAGCACAAATGCTTTACGGTATTACAATGGAAGAAAAGGGTGTTTCCAAAGTCCTTTCCTTGAACCTTAAAGAACAAGAAGAAAAGATTAATCAACTTGTTGCTTAATATTGAATCTGCAAATATTATTTTTTGCCGGCGGCGTCTTTTTGGTAAATTTTAATTTTTCCACTCCTAAAGTACCGAAATTACGCTTCGCTTCATATACTTCGCGGTACTCTTCGTCGCGGAGAAAATCAAAATTTTCTCAAAAATACTTGCCAGATAACACTGTTGGTTTGGTTTTATTCCAGACTGACTTATTATAAAGTTCCTGTTTGCGAAGTAATTTTATTTAAATTAACTTTTTCTAGATATCTATCAAAGGTTTTATATACTTGCCTTTCTTGTTTAGCCGGATTAAAGGGTGATTTATCTACATTTAATTCATCAAGGCAATCATTTATCGTTATTGCTATTTCAAATACTTCCAATAGGCCTAAAGGATTTTTAATGATTTCCGCTGAATTCCTCTCATCAGTGTAATAAATAGACATTTCCTGTAATGATAATAATTGCCCATTATCTATTTTATGTTTTATTTTTGCTAAATCGGATGCCCCAATGCTTTTAATAAGACTATTTTCGGCACTTATTTCTACAATTGCGGAAGCAAGTAAGAATGCGCCTATAGCCATAAAGGTTCCGGACAATTTTATCTTGCTTCTATCGACAACTTTTGTGCCTAGGGCCTTTTCTGCTTGCCTTATTTCATTCCTTACCAATTTAGTTTCCGGAGTGAAATCTAAAAGGTTATCAACAAAATTGATTCTTTCAGCAAGGGGCATTTTAGAAAGCATCGTTGTTAATTTTTGGGCGGAAAATCTGTCTAATTTCCACAGTCTTCTGTTCGTTTGCTTCAGATAATACCTTATATGGGGAATTAATTGTTTTATTGTTAAGCCATCATCTGATACTTTTAAAGCAAATAATATAGCTTTTTGAGTTTCAGGTAAACGGGTTTCAAAATATCTTACAACTTCTTCAGCAGTATGGTTCTTTTTAGAGAAGAATTCTATAGTTTCCCTTGAAAAAGAACTCTCAGCCTTTTCTAATTGCTTGATTAATTGATCCATATCTTCTGAAAATGCCTTTTGATAATAAGCTTGATCATCGGCTAAATCCTTTATAAATTCGTTTCTTACTCTGGATTCCTTTCTATATTGGTTTGATAGATATTCATATCTTGATTCCAGGCTATGGAAGTATACCGGTTTTAGAATACCGGAAATATCCTCTATTACTGGATGTTCTGCTATTATGTCGCTAATAGATAACATAGTATCTAAATAATGATTTTGTCTCTTAAATAAGGCATTCATTCGGCCATTGATATAATTTTCTGTTACTTTTCTCAAATAAGTGCCTTCCGGTAAGGCATCTAAATATTTGGCATAGGTTTTTCTCATTGTATCTTGGAATAATTGTACTTCATTTGCTAGTTCATTAAATTGCTCATAATACACTTTAAAAGAATTATTTATTTGCGCTTCTGCGGTATACGGGTTTCTGTATTTAACTATAGATTTTTTTTCAGGATTAATATAGTCAACATGAACGGCATTATTTGAAATATTCCACAGTGTATTCTTATATCTTCTTTGAATATCTTTTGCTAAAGCGGATAATTCCTCAATCTCTTCGCGGGATATTATGTCTGAAATTGCTTTTTCTTCCTGGCTGAAAATCTGCGTACTCGAAACTAATAAAATAATACCTAAAAGTATGCAGATATGTTTCTTTAAATTAAATGTTTTCATTATTTCCTCATTTGTATCTATACTTATATTATGACCTTTATTTTTTCAGCGGACAAGAATCTTTTGACCTATATGAAAAGGTCCAAAAGACCTATATAAAGAAACATTAATTTCTGTTTATGAGGAGGTAATACATCTAAAAGGAACTAGGGGCAGTGCCTTTTTTGAAAGCTTCTAAGAATTTATTTCTGTCGGCAGGTAAAGCGAGTTTACCAGTTTCGGTATTAACAAATACAAATTCAATACCATCAGGTACTGGGAAATCTTCCACAGGTTCGTCTTTTAAAATTTCGGACATAATGGAAGTCCACCAAGGGGCAACTGTACCGCCACCGGTCCATTTACCGCTTTCTTGGGAGGTATCATCATCATAACCCATCCAAGCACCTGCGGCGTAAGACGGAGTCATACCAATAAACCACATATCGCGATGGTTTTGGGAAGTTCCCGTTTTACCGGCAACAGGCCTCTTTAAGGCACGTGCTGCACCGCCAGTACCGCGGGCGACAACACCTTTCATCATGTTGATTAGTAAATAGGCATCTTGCGGTTTAAAAGCTTGTTTTTCATAAGGTATATGCCTTTCAAGTACGCGGCCGTTTTGGTCTTCTACGCGCTCAATAGCATAGTCATCAACTTGCACCCCTTTATTTGCAAAGGTGCTTAAAGCATTCAAATGTTCTTCGAGTGTTACAACAGCTGAACCAAGTGCCAAGGCCGGTGCGTTAGGCAAATTGCCTTTAATACCTGCACGGTGTGCAACATCAATAGTTTTTTTAGGTGTAACGGCATCAATCAAATTGATTGCCACTAAGTTCTTAGAAAGTTCCAAAGCGCGCCTTAAAGTAGTCAATCCTGAAGAGTTACCACCGTAATTTTTAGGCGCCCAAACATCAAAATCTTTAGTGTACATGAAAGGCTGTGCGGCAAGTGAAAGGGAGTATTGGTCTTTAGCCTCATCAAACATATTCCAGTTTTTACCGTCAAAGTAAAACACCATATCTAAATCGCGTATAGTGGATGTTGGTGTATAGCCCTTTTCCAAAGCGGCCATCCAAACATAAGGTTTAAAAGATGATCCAGGCTGACGTTTTGCTTGTGTTACGCGGTTAAAGTGGGATTCTTCATAATTTCTGCCTCCTACCATTACGCGTATAGCACCTGTTTTAACATCCCGCATATAAAATGCACCTTGAAGTTTAGGGTAATCAGGCTGCTCCTTTTTTTCTTGTTCGGTTTCTTCCGTATTTTCTTCTTTATTTTCCTCTTGCTCGCCCATGCCTTCTTCTTGGGCAATAGAGTCATCTACAAGTTCTATACCCAAATTTTTCGCGATTTTCTTGTCGTATTCGCTTAATTTTTCGTCCATTATTTTTTCGGCTATAGCCTGCTTTTCAATATCAATAGTGGTATAAATATTTAAGCCGCCTTTCCAGAAGGTATCAAAACCGTATTTCGGCTCAAGTTGGCGGCGAATATGTTCAATAAAGTAAAGCCCGGGTTTTGAGGATACACCCTTTTTTGTCGGTAATGCTTCGATATTTGCCGCTTTGGCTTCCTCTTCTGTAATAAAACCCATTTCAAGCATGGAGTTTAATACTAGTGAGCGGCGAATTTTTGCTTGATCGGGGTTAGAAAACGGGTTATACCTGCTCGGCAAAGGTATGACGCCGATAAGCATAGCACTTTCGCCCAAAGTTAAGTCCTGTAAATCTTTATCAAAATAGCGTTTTGCGGCGGCTTTTACACCGTAAGCACCCTCGCCCATATAAATTTCGTTTAAGTAGAGTTGCAAAATTTCCTGTTTGCTGAAGGCATGCTCAATTTGAACTGCCAAAAATATCTCGCGTATTTTACGGATTAACTTTTTCTCTTTACTCAAGAATACACCGCGGGAAAGTTGTTGTGTTAAAGTGGAGCCGCCTTGAGCCGCTTTCCCTCTTAAAATATCGCTCATCAAAGCGCGGAAAATACCTTTAAGGGAAAAGCCGCTATGCTCAAAAAACTCCCTGTCTTCCATAGCGATAACCGCGTTTTGAATATCAACCGGAATATCTGCCAAAGGGACAAGTTGGCGCTTTTCAACTGAAAATTCATAAATTAAATTGTTATTTTTATCAAAAACTTTTGTGGTAAGGGAGGGGGAATAATCTTCAAGTTCATATACAGGGGGGATACCGGAAACTATATAATAAGTAATACCTGCCCCAATTAAAATAAACAAAAAACTTACTCCAAAAAATAGGAGCAGGAAGGTTTTTGTTTTAAATATTCTAAAGAAATTCTTCAGCACATATAAATTATAGCATTTAATGGGTGGATCTTAAAACAAGTAGTGTGACATTTGCCCCATACTAAAAATTTATGATAAAATAAAATTATCTCAAGTAAGCTGTTATAAGTAGGGGATTTTATGAAAAAATTATATATTGGTTTTATTTTGTTATTCGGCTTTTTGGCTTTTGCGCCGCAAGTTGCCTTGGGGGATTCATTACCGATGTTATCACTAGAGAAAATAAATCAAATGAGAGAACAACAAGAAAAAGAATTAAATTGTTTTAACAAAAATAAACTTTTTACAGGATATGGTCATAATTTAAAACTTGAAGAAATTAAAGGTTTTCAAGAAAGTCGTTATGCAACAATAATAGGAAGTGGGAAACAAGCACTTACAGGTTCTCCGCACACAAATAATAAGTATTTTTTATATAGAGAAGGAAGATGGCCTCGTAATATCCTCATTACACAATATAAAGAGGGTGAATGGGAATATAATATTATTGAAACACCGAGCGTAGTAGTTAACTGTAAAGAATATATATTTGTTAAATATAAGAGTTATAAAGAGATTTCTAAAGGTCCGCACAAAATACACATAGGTGAAACACCTTTAGGTATTAATGTAAGTAGTGTGCAACCTGGAAGTCTTTTGAAATATATTCCCGAAAGAGAAGAAGTACAGGTTTTATCACCTTTATCTGAAAACGATATAATAAAGGATGAATGGGGACATGTCGGATTTACGACAAAAGAAGCAGCAGAAATATTGGACGAAAATACCGAAGATTTTCAAGACCAATTAGAATATGACACTATCCCCGATTTTGTTATACGCGGAATGTTAATTGCACTACTTTTAACTTTAGTTATTGAGGGTATATTAGCAATACCTTTTGGGTGGAAATTTGTGGGGCTTGTGTCGCTTGCAAATATAATCACAAACCCGGCACTTAACGGAATCATTTGGCATTATCAAATAACGGAAACATCCACAATTTTGTTGCTTGAGGCCGCCGTAGTCCTAATAGAATGGGGCATATTTTCCGTATTTATTCGTAAAAATTACGGCAAATTGTTACTGTTTGCCTTTATTGCCAATTTAGTATCTTATTTGACAGGGGTTTTCTTTCCGTTATGACGAAAAAGTTATTTAATTCAACTTTGCTTTATACTTTGGCGCATGCTTGCGTGGACGGCCTTTCCGTATTAACTGTATTTCAAAACCAGTTTTTTTATGACTATCAGGAAATGTTTTTCTTCGTCATACTTTATAATATTCTTGCTTTTGCCGGGCAGCCTTTTGCAGGCCTTATTTTAGATAAAACAAACCGCAAAAAAGAAGTTGTCTTATTTTCTTTTATTTTATTATTTGAAGGGTTTTTATTGCCGCTACCAAAACTGATGAAGGTTATTTTAGTGGGTGTCGGCAACTGCTTATTTCACACGGCGGCAGGGGCGGAAATTTTAATAAAAGCTAAAGAAAGAATGTGGCCCTTGGGCGTATTTGTTTCAACGGGTGCTTTTGGGGTAACACTCGGCACACTTTATTGGGATAGCACAACAGTCCGCACAATTTTTTTAATCGCAAGCATTTTAATTGCCGCGCTGATTTGCTTTATTCCGCAACTCAAAATACTGGCAAATGAAAGCAAAACAAAAATCAAATGGGGTTTTTTGATTGCCTGCGCTTTGCTCTTTTGCATAAGTATACGCTCTTTTATGGGCTTTGCCAAGACGGTCAAATTTGATATTATGCTTTACCCGCTTATAATCACCGCTTTTGTTTTTGCGGGCAAAGCCATCGGCGGAATTTTATGTGACAGGTTTGGCATCAAAAAAGTTATTTTAATTTCAGTTCCTTTGGCGGCTTTGTTTTTCTTTTTAGGGCCTTTAAATGTGGCCTTTTGGGGGCTTGCGCAATTATTTGTAAATATTTCTATGCCGATAACTTTATTCTTGCTTTACAAAACCGTTCCGCAGCGTCCGGCCTTTATTTTCGGCCTTGCGGCGAGCTTCCTTTTACCTGGTTTATTTATACTTTACCTAATCCCTGTGCAAGTGCAAAACTGGGTATTTTTGACGATTTTCATTATTAACTACATTTTACTGTTACTCTCGTTTAAAGGCATTTACGGGGAAAAGATTTTTTGTAAAAAATGATAGAATGAAATTATCTTAAAAATTACTTTAACACGGAGATTTTATGAAAAAATTATATATTGGCTTTATTTTATTATTTGGTTTTTTAACTTTCGTTCCGCAAGTTGTGGTGGGGGATATACCGATTATTTTATCCCCGCAAGAAGAACAAAAATTAAAAGAAGGCAAACAAAAATCTTTGGCTTGTCTTAATGAAAAAAAGGCAAATATTCCTGCAAAATATGAAGGACCTAATTTAAAATTAGAAACAATATCTCAAGGAAAATTCCAGTTTTTTTCCCCCGGAACTAATATGAAATATTATATTGACCCTATCGGTATATTAGAAGTGAGAAAAAAGAATATTGATTATAGGCAATATTATAAACACTATGAAACAAAGTTAAAAGAAGTGTTGAAACAAAATTATACTCTTACAAGCATTGTTCAAAATTGTGTGGAATATGTTACTATATGTGAAACAGATCCCTCTCGTAGAAACAATTATGCTTACAATGTAACTAATGTCCCGCCAAACAGTTATTTAAAATATGTACCGGAAACTTCAGAAATGCAAGTAATAACCCCAACGGATAAAGAATACAAAAAATTTATGGCCGAATATAAAAGGCGTGAAAAAAGACTGGAAGAAGAAAGATTAAAGCAGGATATGTATATTGAAATGGAATAAAACCACTAAATCCTAAGTTTTTTGAATTCAAAGTAAATTACTATACTGAAAAATACCACAGGGCCCCAAGCGGCAAGCCAGGAAGGCATCATCCCGCTTTGCCCGGCAGAAGATAATACAGACACAAGCCACCAAAACCCAAAACCAATTGCAATTGCGGCAACTATATTCAAGAGTTTTGACGAGCGTTTTAAAGCAATAGCAAGCGGCATACCAAGCAGGCAAACAATTAATGTAACAAAAGGTGCGGCAAGTTTAGTTTGCAAAAAAGTATATTCTTGGTTTACCTTTAAACCGCTTTTGTTTAGGAAGTTTATGCGTGTTAAAATCTCACGTATACTTAAAAAGTCCGCCTCTGTTTTGCCTAGGGCAATTTCGGCCGGCTCAACAGTATAGTCTGAGGCAAGTTTATCAAAATATTCTTCCGTTACTTTTGCTTCTTTGCCGAATTTCCTAAGTACGCCGTCCTCAAAATTCCACACTTTTTGGGCCTCATCCCAAACAAAACGTTTGGCTTGTATTTGCTCTTTCAAGGAAAGGTCATCGCCGTAAATATCAATAAACATACCTTCCATTAAACCCATGTCCGCTTTAACTTGCTTTGCAAATAAAATGCGCCTATCGTCCAAGCGCAAAGTAACGTCATTTTGAACATTTAAATACCAATCTTTTTTACCTTTGATTTTGCGCTGAAATGTCAGTTCCGCGCGCTTTGTAAAATTAGGCACAATAAATTCTTGTACGCAAAAACCGAGTACCGCCACAATGCCGATACAAACAAGCAAAGGTTTAAAAATTTGCCTAACGGTAAAACCGCCGGCAAGGCAGGCAGTCCACTCCCCGGTTGAAATCATATCGGTTATAACTAAAAGGCCGCTAAGCAAGCAGGCAATCGGCAAAAGTTGTACTATCCACGCCGGTAAAGTAAAAAGCGAATATTTAAGCACCATGCGCAAACTTGTGTTATAGGAATTTATCCAGCGTATTTTTTCAATACTGTCACCCAAAAATACAAGCACGCAAAAAATACATAAAATGAAAAGGAAAGGCCCCCAAAACTTTTTTGCAATATATTTTGAAATTATGGACATTAGTCTTGCAACCTCTTTTTCCACAAAATTTTGCCGACGATAAACCCAATCAGCGGTGTTAGCAGCGGTAAGGGTAAAGCAAGTGCGGTTATCGGCAACTTTTCAGCCAAATCGCGCAAAATGGTAAGCAAACCGAAAAACCCTAAAATAAAAACTAAACTAAATGCCATCGCAGCTGCTCGGTTTGCGCTTTTGCCTTTTATAAACGCAACCGGGCAAGTTAAAAAGAAAAATATCAGCGGTGCCAAAGCCCAAGCAAAACGTGTGCCGGGCTGGGATTTATAATCTGCAAAATCTTTTTCCGTTCCCTGTTTATTTTTTAAATTTTCCAGCAGTTGCACAGTTGTTTGTTCAGACGGTTTTAAATCGCGTTTTTTAGTTTCTTTTACAAGGGGAATAAATAAATTAAATTTGTCAAATTCAGCAGTTATAATTTTGCCTGTTTCCTGCTCGCTGACACGTTGCATTTGGCCTTTTGTTAACAGAATTTTTATGCCGTTACTGTCTGTAACAAAATTACCTTGCGCTGCATTTATTTTGGTATTTAGTGCGCTGTCATCGTTCTTGCGGGTAAGTAAAACTTGCGTGAAATTTTGGCCTTTTTTATCGCCTTCTTCGGTGTAGAGTTCCCAATCACCGAGGTCTATAAAGGTGCGCGGCTCAAGTGAAATTTTTGAGATTTTTGAAGATATTTCATTTTTTTGCTCGTTTAAATTTCTTAAAGCAAGTGGGCTGAAAAACCCGTTTAAAGAAATTAAAATTAAAGTCAAAATAATTGCCATAAAAAATATCGGGCGCGTAATTTCTTTAAAAGATAAACCGGAAGCGCGCAAGGCCAAAATTTCCCCTGTTTTTGAGAGGTTTGTAAGCGTCATCAACAAAGCAATTTGAAAGGAAATCGGTAAACTTAAAACTAAAATATCAGGTAGCAGATATACCATCATTGACATTACCCAAAAAATATTTGCCCCGTATTGCATTGCGTAAGAAAATATACGCGAAAACTGCCCCATGAATATTACAAAGACGAGGACAAACAGTATTCCGACAAACATTGTCAGGAAATTTTTGGAGATATATTTACTTATTATAGACATCCCTTAAATTTTACAAAATAATAACCACTTGCGCTTATAAAAAAACCATACCTATTATATAAGTATGGTTTTTAAGTGGTAAAATAAAATTATTTTTCCAAAATAACTTTCAGTTTTTGCCAAGCGGCTTTGTGCGCTTTGCGTTGCTCGGCGGAAAATGTTTCAAGCAAAGTTTCATTGCAAGAGCCGCAGCGTTTTAACTTTTTGATTTTCGGTAAAACTGATACTAAAAGTTTTTTGGCATAAACTTCATTTGTTTTCATTGTTTCCAAAACTTTTGCATGCGTTACTCCTTCTTCATCTTCCTTCCAACAATCATAGTCGGTAACCATAGCACACAAGGCAAAAGCGAGGCCTGCTTCACGCGCAAGTTTTGTTTCGGGGCAAGCGGTCATACCAATTAAATGCCAACCCATTTTCTTATGAAACAAACTTTCCGCTTTACTTGAATAGGCCGGCCCTTCCATTGCAATAACAGTTCCGTTTTTGACGTGCGGAATTTTTAAATTTTTTGCTTCTTTTGCTAAAAGTTCGCGCAAACATTTGCAAAAAGGCTCGCCAAAGGGTGCATGCCCGACAAGGCCGTTACCGAAGAAAGTATTTGTGCGCAAAGTTGTTTTATCAACAACTTGATCCGGGAAAACTAAAGTTTTTGGAGGCATTTTTTCTGTTAAAGAACCGACTGCGCTAAAAGCTAAAACCACACGTGCACCAAGTTTTTTTAATGCATAAATATTTGCGCGGTAAGGAACTTCCGTAGGTGTAAAAATATGTTTCCTGTTGTGGCGTGCTAAAAAACCGATTTTAACCCCGGCAAGTTCACCCGTAATAATTTTATCAGACGGATTTCCAAACGGTGTTTTAACCGCAATTTCTTTTTTATTTTTAAGGCCTTCTAAATTACAAAGACCGCTGCCTCCGATAATACCAACATCTATCATAATACACCCCCTTCATATAACGGGAAATTTTTGAGGAAATTTTTAACTTCTTCCGCAATTTGCGCGAGTTTATTTTCATCACTTGCGTTAAGTATTGCGCTATCAATAAATTCGGCAACTTTAATCATATCTTTTTCTTTCATACCGCGTGTTGTTACCGCCGGTGTTCCAAGCCTGATTCCGCTTGCAATAAACGGTTTTTGTGTATCATAAGGAATTGTGTTTTTATTGCAAGTTATGCCTGCTTTATCAAGTGCTGCTTCAGCTGCTTTACCTGTAATATTTTTTGAAGTTAAATCAACACAAAATACATGGCAATCTGTTCCGCCTGCAACAATGCGGTAACCTTTATTTTTCATTTCTGTACATAATGCTTGTGCATTTTTCTTGATTTGTTTTTGATATTCTTTAAATTCCGGTTTTAATGCTTCACCGAAACAAACTGCTTTACCTGCAATTACGTGCATTAAAGGCCCGCCTTGCATACCGGGGAAGACGGAAGAATTAACTTGCTTTAAATATTTTTCTTTACACAAAATTAAACCGCCGCGCGGCCCGCGTAAAGTTTTATGCGTTGTAGTTGTAACAATATCTGCATAAGGAACAGGGCTTGGATATTCGCCTGCTGCAACAAGGCCGGCATAATGCGCAATATCACAAACCAAATATGCGCCGACGGAATCTGCAATTTTTCTTAAATATTTCCAATCAAAAATACGGGAATAATTTGAAGCGCCTGCCATAATTAATTTCGGTTTTGCACTTTGTGCAGTTTTATAAGCTTCATCGTAATCAATTTCTTCTGTATCTTTTCTTACATTAATTTCAAACATCTTAAAAAATTTCCCGCTAAAATTTAATGGGTGCCCATGTGTTAAATGTCCGCCGTGGGATAAGTTTAAACCCATAACAGTATCGCCTACATTTATTAAAGAAAAGTATGCCGCTAAATTTGCTTGTGCGCCGCTATGCGGTTGCACATTTGCACCTTCCGCTTTAAATAATTCCTTGGCGCGGTTTATGGCTAAACTTTCTACAATATCGACGTATTCGCAACCGCCATAATAGCGTTTTGCGGGGTAACCCTCAGCATATTTATTTGTTAAAATACTGCCTTGTGCTTCCATAACTGATGGTGATGTAAAATTTTCAGATGCAATAAGTTCAATGCGGTTTCTTTGCCTTTCAAGTTCTTTTTCAATCGCTTCCCAGACGGGTAAATCGGTCTTTTTTAAATTAGGGTACATAAATGCCTCACAAATTTATATAATATATTAAACATTATAGCAATTATGAGTGCAAGTTGTGTGTGCGCTTGCACCTAAGCGGAAATGTTTATATTGTAATTAGGAGAAAGTGTAAATGAAACCAACACAAAAAAGTTTCTTGAAAGAAACTATCAAACATATAGACATTAAAAAACACAATGTCGTACCCTTAGTAGAAGATATGGCAAATATGGCCTATACTTCCCGCGATTTAAACCGCGCTGCCGTTATTTATGACAAGATGCTCAAAGATAAAAATTGCTGCGTTTTTGTGTGCATAGCAGGTTCATTAGTTTCAGCCGGTCTTAAAAAGATGATTGTTGATATGATTCAAAATAAAATGGTTGATGCCATCGTTTCCAACGGCGCAAATATGATTGACCAAGATTTATTTGAAGCACTCGGTTACAAACATTACAAAGGTACCCCGCATAATGCCGATGATAATTTGCTCCGCGACCTCCATATTGACCGCATTTATGATACATATATTAATGAAGACGAACTTAAAGAATGTGATGAAACAATTAGAGTTATTGCCGAATCTTTAGAACCGCGCCCCTATTCTTCCCGTGAATTTTTGTGGGAAATCGGCAAATGGCTTGAGAAAAATAAAAAAGGTAAAGACAGCATTTTGTATAACGCTTATAAATATGGTGTACCGGTTTTTGTTCCTGCATTTTCAGATTGCTCCGCCGGTTTTGGTTTAGTTGCACACCAAACGGAACATCCGCAACACCATGTTTCTATCGACAGTGCAAAAGATTTCTTGGAACTTACCAAAATCAAAATCAATGCAAAAGAAAGCGGACTTATGATGTTTGCAGGTGGTGTGCCGAAGAATTTCGTACAAGATACCGTTGTTGCTGCAGAAATTTTGGGTGCAAATTCCCCGATGCATAAATATGCCGTTCAAATTACTGTTGCCGATGTCAGGGACGGTGCCTTGTCCGGCTCAACTTTAAAAGAAGCATCTTCTTGGGGTAAAGTTTCTACCTCTTTGGAACAAATGGTTTACAGCGAAGTAACTGTTGCCGCACCTTTAATTATCGGTTACGGTTACCATAAAAAAGGTTGGAAGAACAGAAAGTTCAGCAACTATGTCAAATTCTTACAAGATGATGACAAGAAAAATCTTACTGCCAAAGGCAGAAAATGCAGGTGCAATTAAGAGGTTATAATATGAAGAAAATCTTTTTATCCCTAGCCTTAGTTGTTTTGAGTGTTTCCGCTTTTGCGCAACTTAGCGCAACAGCCGTCAGTGGTAGCGACGGGTATTTTGTAGGTAAAGGTTCTTATGATCTTTCCTTCATTCCCGGCCTTACCATTGCCCCTACTGCCGCTATAGTTAAACATGATGGTATGGATGATATGTACCAAGTCGGCCTTAATGTTGAAGCCAAAGTTCCGGCTTGGGATGCTTTAAAAGTCGGCGTAAAAGGCGGTTATACACCAAAGAGAAATTATTATTCCAATTACTTTTATGAAGGTTATGCAAAAGTTAATTTGGAATCTTTACTCTTTAATGTGGTTGAACTTGATAATTTAACACTTGGCGCAGGTGTAAGGCAAACCGAGCATAAATTTTATAGCCCCAGTTATAAATTGGGAGAAACCGATGGTTATGTTTCCTTGGGTGGTACAAAAGGTGGTTTTGACGGAAGTGTAACTTACACAAAGGCTCTCCACTTTTCTGATACCAGAGCGGGAAATCCTCTTTGGTTAGATGTCCCCGGTTTTACAGCTGTAACAGGCGGTTATTTGAATTATGCTTTAGGTGCTAATTTAGGGTATACTTATAAAATTGTCAGGCCCTATGTTAATTACACATATCTTAAAAGATACAATCTCAGCGCGACAGATAACTTGTCCTTGGGTGTGACAGCAAAAATCGGAATAGTTGCGGTTAATGCTGCTGTTGAGTGGATTGATGTTTCCAACAAAAATAACAGGCAAACATTTTATTCCGTAAATGGTGGGATTTCATTCTAATGAATAGTTTATCAAGCAAGGGCCTAAATATTATGCTTTTTATAGAGCGAATAATTTTCGTCCTTGCTTTTACTTATTTGGCAGCGGGGGAGGCTCTTCATCTTAATGCCTTTATTCAAAATGGCATTGATATTGGCCTGCCTTATGCCCATTTCATTTGTCCTTTTATTGTAATATCAACCTTAATTTTTTGCTTTCTTATTTTAATAGGTTTTGCATGGAAAATCGCTTGCTTTGGCCTGATGGTTATTAGTTTGTTTAGCGGTTTTTTCTTCTTTGCCGGTGCTATAAACAAAGTTAATATTGTAGGTGTTTTGCTTTCCTTCGTTATACTTGTAAACTTTTTAATGCTCGGCAGCGGGCAAATAAGTGTAAGTTATTGGTTAGATAAAAACCGCAAAAAACGAAACAAAAGATTAAGTAATATAATGTAAGCAAATTATTCGGTTTTTCCTTATACCTCCTTAAAATGCTAAAATATACATATGAATACAACATTGCCAAAGGCCTACGATCCTAAAAACGTAGAAGATAAACTTTCAAAAATCTGGAAGGAAAAGGGCCTCTTTAAAGCCCAAGTTGACGAACATAAACAACCTTATACTATTGTTATTCCGCCCCCAAATATTACGGGCGTGCTCCACATGGGGCATGGTTTAAATAATACTTTGCAAGATATGCTTGTAAGGTATCACCGCATGAAAGGGGAGTGTGTCAATTGGGTAGCAGGAACAGACCATGGCGGTATCGCCACCCAAAATGTTATTGAGAAAAAGCTTGCAAAAGAGCAACATCTTTCGCGCCACGATTTAGGGCGTGAAAAATTTGTTTCTACCGTTTGGGATTGGTATAAAGAGTGTGGCAATGCTATTTATAATCAATTTGAAAAAATGGGTTGGGCTTTAGATCAGTCTAATATCCGTTTTACTATGGACGAAACCCGTGCAAAAGCCGTTTTTGCCTGTTTCAAAAATTGGTGGGATAAAGGCTATATTTACCGCGGTAAACGTTTAATTAATTGGTGCGTAAGATGTTCAACCGCACTTTCTGATATTGAAGTTGAACATGCCGAACATGCCGGCAAACTTTGGCACCTGTTATATAAAGGGGAAAACGGGCAAGATATAGTTATTGCCACAACCCGCCCCGAAACAATTTATGCCGATGCCGCTATTGCAGTAAATCCTGCTGATGAGCGCTACAAAAATATGATTGGCAAAAAAGTGCAAATACCTTTAACGGACCGCTTTATTCCTGTTATTGCTGATGAAGCTGTTGAAAAAGATTTCGGCACCGGTGCTTTAAAAATTACGCCTGCACATGACGCGACGGACTATGAAGTCGGCAAACGCCATAACCTTGAAATGCGCGTGGTAATTTCAAGCGCAGGTAAAATGATAAATACACCGGAAAAATATATCGGCATGGACCGCGATTTGTGCCGCAAAGAAACTGTTAAAGATTTGGATGCAGCAGGCCTTTTAGTTAAGGAAGAAAAATATAATAATGCAGTTTCCACCTGCTACCGTTGCGGCCAACCTATTGAACCTTATTTAAGCGAACAATGGTTTGTTAAGATGGATAAACTTGCCGCTGCCGCTTTGGAGGCCGTGCAAAAAGAGGAAGTTAAACTTGTTCCTTCAAATTGGAAATCACCGCTTGAAAATTGGCTTAAAAACATGCAAGATTGGTGTATTTCCCGTCAAATTTGGTGGGGGCATAGGATTCCTGTTTGGTACTGCCCGCATTGTTCCGCAAAAGGCTTAACTTTTGCAAAAGACAAACAAGGTAAAGAATATCTTTCAAAAGTTTCTTTTGAAGACGGTGCTGAACCGATAATTTCTTATGAACAACCTGTTTGCCCGAAATGCGGTTGCAAGGAAACTTTACAAGATCCTGATGTTTTGGACACTTGGTTTTCTTCTTCCCTTTGGCCTATTTCAGTCTTCGGTTGGCCGGAGCAAACTAAAGATTTAAACTATTTTTACCCTACATCAATTTTAGTTACCGGCTATGAAATTATTTACTTGTGGGTTGCCCGTATGATTATGACCGGTATTGATTTTACCGGCAAAGTGCCTTTTAAAACCGTGCTTTTAAACGGTATTGTGCGTGATAAGAGCGGTCAAAAAATGTCTAAATCAAAAGGTAATGTGGTTGATCCGCTGGATCTGACTGCCAAATATGGTGCTGATGCCGTGCGCTTTTCTTTACTTTCGCAAGCAATAACCGGTAAAGATATTCCGTATGGTGAAGATAGTATTATCGGTGCGCGCAATTTCTGCAATAAGATTTACAATGCCGCAAGGTTTATTTTAATGAATGTTGCCGAGGGAACACAAATTACACCTTTGCAAAAAGATTATAAAAACCTTGAGGACCGCTGGATAATCTCCCGCTACAATCAAGCTATAAAACGTGCAACAAAGGAAATTGAAAATTACAATATGGCTGCCGCGGTTGATACTTTATACCGTTTCCTGTGGGGTGATTTCTGCGATTGGTATATTGAACTTGCCAAACCTCGTTTTAATACTGAAGAAAACGCACTTGTTTCCAGCATTTTAATCAATATTTTATACGGTACTTTAAAGGCCTTGCACCCGGTTATGCCATTTATAACTGAAGAAATTGCAAACGGCCTTAAACCTTACTTGCAAGATACTAAAGAATTTTTACTCTTGGAAAGTTACCCTGTTTGTGACGATACCCGTATAGATGGGGAAGCTGAAAAGCAAATGGAACTTTTGCAAGGCGTAATAAGCGCAATAAGAACTGTCCGTTCTCAATTTAATGTTCCGCCCGCAAGCAAAATAAAAGTTATACTTGCACCGAAAGATAAACAAGAAGAAACCATTTTAAATAATCAACAAGCATTTATTAAACTTCTTGCTAAAATTGAGACACTTGAAATCAATTCAAACGCACAAAAACCGGCGCAAAGTGCAACAGCCGTTTTTGCAGGTACCGCAATTTATATTCCGCTTGAAGGCCTTATTGATTTTACCAAAGAACTTGCCCGCCTTCAAAAGGAACTCGGTATTGTTATTAACGGTATAAACAACAGAACGCGCATGCTTGAAAATAAGAATTTTCTTGAACGTGCGCCTAAAACGCAAGTGGAAAATGCCCGCCAAGAACTTGCCCAAATGCAAGCAAAAAAGGCAGAGATAGAAACTTCCATTAAAGACTTAGCATAAACTTCTATACAACAAAGTACCAAAAGGACCTATTTAAATATAGGTCCTTTTTCCCTTGTACTAAAGCTTAAATTTCTGTAAAGTAATGGTAAGGGCCTTTTAGGCTAAGGAGCTTATATGAAAAAATTATTTACCTTTTTGACATTAATTTGTTTAACGGCTTTTGTTTCCGCGCAAAGCATTGAAGATAAACTTGTTAATCGTTTAGTTGAATATGCAAGTATTTATACTCAAAGTGAATATGATGTAGATGAAGTCCCTTCATCTAAATGCCAATTTGGTTTAGCAGTTGTTTTGGCAGATGAATTAGAAATGTTAGGTGCTCAAGATGTTAAAATCGATGAACATGCCTATGTATATGCCACTATAAAAGGTAATATGCCTAATGCCCCAACCTTATTTTTATCGGCCCATTTGGATACTTCCCCCGATGGCGATTTAAAAGGTAAAACTCCTATTCCGGTTGTGCATAGATATAAAGGGGGCAATTTACAAATAAGTGAAAAATTGACCTTGCTTGAAGATAGAAATGAATTTTTGCCTGCTGCTGTAGGCGGTAAAGTTATTACAAGTGATGGGACAACTTTGTTGGGAGGGGACGATAAAGCCGGTATGTCCGTTGTAATGACAATAGCTGAAACTTTACTCAAAAGCCCGAATATTCCTCATGGTGATGTAAGAATAATTTTTACCCCTGATGAAGAAATCGGTAATAGCACAAAATATTTAACTAAAGAGAAAATTGCCGCAGATTTCGGTCTTGTTGTAGATAGCCACGGTTTCGGACGCATTGTAGTAGAAAATTTCAATGCTACGGATTTTACTTTTACTGTTAAAACAGCTTCTGCCGGCCACCCCGGTTATAGCAGTAATGTTCCGCCTTTAAATATTGCAACTAATTTTATTTCTCAATTTCCTGAAGCATTAGCCTCTTATAACAGTTCCGGTAAAGACGGTTATTTGAGTTATTATAAAACCAAAGCTGTATCATCAAATGAATATGTGGTATATGGGCGTATACGTTCCTTTGAATTAAATGAAATGAAACTTTATAAAAAAATGCTTTTAAGTTGGGCTCAAGAAACCGCAAAACAATATGATTTAGATTGTGTTACTATTATAAACGGTGAAAGGAATGGAAATTCAGATAGTATCGCTAATGTCACTTTAAATATGAAAGATTCCTATTTTAATTCTAAGGAAGTTCTTAAAAATTATCCTACAAATTATAAACTTATCGAACAAGCATATAAAATGGCAGGTGTCAAAATGCGCGCCGAATCAGGACGCGGCGGCAGTGATGCTTGTGATATAACTTATATGGGTATTCCTACATATAATATGTTCGCAGGTTCACATAATGAGCACAGTAATGATGAATGGGTAAGCTCAAAACAAATGCTTGCTTCTTACAACGTTGCATTAAACTATATTAAATTAATGGCTGAACATAGTCGGGAAGAAATGTTAAATGATTCCTTAGACAAACGCAATAAAAAGGTATCACGTGATATCAATATAGATATAGATAAAATATTTAAGAATATAAATGACCAATATAATACATATCCTTTTAGCAACATCAAATAAGCATAAAGTTAAAGAATTGCTTAAAATTTTACCTACTAAAACAAAAGCAGGCAAGATCTTGATTTACAGAACTTTGGCTGATTTCCCTAATTTACCGCCAATAGTGGAAAACGGGAAAACACTTGAAGAAAATGCTCAAATTAAAGCTGTTTTCGGTGTAGTTCATACCGGCTTAATAACTTTAGCGGATGATACCGGCCTTATGGTTGATTTTCTAAAAGGTGCACCGGGGGTAAATAGCGCGCGTTATGCTTATGCAGACAGATGTGATAATAAAGCAAATAATGAAAAACTTTTAAAAGAACTTTCCGGTGTTCCTACTGCAAAACGCAGCGCACATTTTAAAGCTATTGCTGCGCTTGCTCTGCCGACAGGTCAGTTATTTTTGGAAGAAGGCAAAATTGAAGGCCGTATTTTAACGGACTATAAAGGCACAGGCGGTTTTGGTTATGATGCTTTGTTTTTTGTCTCCAAGTATAAAAAAACGCTTGCGGAAATGACTGAAACTGAAAAAAATAAAATCAGCCACCGCGGTGAATCCTTTCGCAAAATCTCTAAATATCTGCTTGAATTGTAATTATTTATCCTCTTGGGTGGAATTTACGGTGTTTGGCACGTATATCTTGAATATTCACATGCGTGTAAATTTGCGTGGTATTTAAGCTTTCATGCCCAAGCATTTCTTGAAGGGAACGTAAGTCCGCCCCGCCTTGCAAAAGATGGCTTGCAAAGGTGTGTCTAAATAAATGCGGGTGTAAAGGGGTACTTATTCCGGCCTGGCGGCCAAGCATTTCAATATCTTTCCAAACACTTATGCGGCTTAGTTTTTTGCCTTGTTTGTTTAAAAATATTTCGCTGTCCGTTTCTTTAGTAGCGAAATGTGCATTGCGTTCAAACAAATAGCGTTCAAGCAAGGCACACGCCTCTTGGTGCATCGGCACAAAACGTTGCTTTCTGCCTTTACCGAAAGCCAAAACCCAACCTTCTTTTGTGTTCACATTTTCAAGTTGCAAATTGATAAGTTCGCTAACCCTTAAACCCGTCGCATAAAATAAACTTACAATACACAAAGTGCGCCACTCCGCAAAATTTGTGGGTGGGAAAGATAAAAGTTTTTCCATATCTTCTTGCGAAAGTTGGCTCGGCACTTTTTGAATTAGACGGGGGGAGTATAAAAATTTTGTTGGGTCTTCCTTAATTAAGCCTTCAATTAACATAAATTTATAGAAACATTTTACTGCTTCAATTTTACGGAAAACACTTGCCGGCGCAAGTGTCCTTTCGGTTTTAAGAGAATAGACAAAATTATCCAAAAGTTCCGGGCTGGCCTCGGCAAGGCCTTTATTATGACGCGTGCAAAAATCGGCAAACTGTTTAATATCGCGCCCGTAAGAATCAATGGTGTTTGGCGAAAGTTGCCGCTCAAAAGTAAGATGATTTTTAAATTCGTCTATCAGCATATTATTCTTTTAATTCAAAGATTTTTGCCGGCATTGTTGCGCCTTTAATTAGGAATAATTTTTTGGCTTCGCACCCTAAATGCGCGGCAAGTGTTTGGCGTGTTTCGTCGTTTGCGCGGCCTTGCTCGGCAGGTGCAAGCACCCAGATTTCAAAAGTATCCGGCTTTTTTTGAACGAGTTTTGCTCTTTTTTGCCCTGCATGAACTTTAACTTTTATAAACATAACTTTATTGATTTTTTAATGAATCTAATATTGATAAAGCATTTAATTCAATATTTATTTTTTCTATTTCCTTTTGACAATGTATTCTTGGTGATAAGAAAATATTATGACTAAACATTTTATTCCAAGGGCCATCATTTTGGTATAAAAATATTTTTGTAGGAGTAATAATTATTTCGATTAGTTTTTTATAAATTTGATTGTAATCTAGCAAACTCCCTAAAAAATCTACACTTAAAACTCCTAAAGCCATTTCCGGATTATCTGTATAGACATCATAATATTTTTCAAATTCATCATTTTCAATTTTCATACGGCTTAAATTCTTGATCCCCCATTTAAGCATTGAATTTTTTTTAATTAAAATATTGCAATTTATAGGGCAAGGAGTATCGATAGTTAAAAGATTATATTCTGCGACAGTTGTATCCTTTTCCCCATGTTTAGTACTTTCAGGTTCTATCCAAGAAATATTATCTAGAGTAAATTTATAATTTTCTATTTCTCCTTGTAAACTATTATTAAATTGGACATGCCCTTTTCCATGTAATAAACCAAAATTTTTAAGACAATTTTGATATAAATTGTACATTAGTTTCCATCCTGCAGCACCATTATGAATTTCCCAACCTAGATTATTAGCGATTAGACAATATGAGGTATTTATAACTGCTTTATTATATTTAGATAAACAAAAGATTGATATGATAAGAATTAAGGCAATGATAAAAGGGATAAAAGGAGCTAAACCTGCTATATGGGAGTATTTATAAAGGACACCAAAAACAATAGAAAGTAGTATAAAAAATGAGGTAAATAAAAAGAATAACTTTCTTATTCTAATTAAAGTAGTTAATTCACTATCTGAAAAATGGACATCTAAATTTTTCATTTCTATTTCTCCTATAAATTTTAATCCTTAGGGTACAATTTATTGTAGCATTTATAAAGGTAAAGAGTTTAAGTCATGGACATAAGCCAAGCAGTTTATGCGCTGTGGAGCAAAAATTAACGCCCACCGGACTTGGCCACAAGTCCGCTTGTTGACCCTCGCGGCTCGCGGCCCCGCCTCGCCATCCTTGCCTTTCGCGCTCGCCTAAACGGCTTGCGCTCAAACTCGGATATGGCTGCGGCTTTCAAGTCCTGGACGCAAGCCAAGCAGTTGGCTTGCTTGGGCAAAAAAAATTTAGCCTATCCGTGAAGGATAGGCCAAAATTTTTTGCGCCCACCAGGACTTGAACCTGGGACCATTCGATTATGAGTCGAGTGCTCTAACCAACTGAGCTATGGGCGCGATACTTACTATATATAAATTATACTTTATTTTATTCTTAATTACAAAATACAAAACTTTCAGTAAATAATATTATAAAATATATTCAAAGACGGAGGGTAACATGTATGGCACAGTATAAAGACTATTATAAAATTCTAGGGGTATCAAAAAACGCAAGCGAAGCGGAAATAAAAAAAGCATTTAAAACAGCTGCAAGGAAATATCACCCAGACTTGCAGCCCGACTCAAAAAAAGCAGAAATGACAGAAAAATTTAAGGATGTAAATGAGGCTTATGAAGTCTTATCAGACAAAAAAAAGCGTGATATTTATGACCAAGTAGGCTCTGCAGATTACCAAAATTATGCACGCGGCGGCGGCACCGGCGGAGCTTACGGCGGTACGCGCACGCAAAGAGGGCCTAACGGCAGTACTTATTATTACAGTTCCGGCGGCAATCCTTTCGGTGGCGGCGCAGGTGGTTTCAACTTTAACGGGACAGGCGGTTTTGACGCATCTGATTTTAGTGACTTTTTCCAAAGCATCTTTGGCGGCGGTTTTGGCGGAGGGAACCCGTTTGGTGGCGGAAGGCGCAAGCAAAGCCGCGCGCAAGATCCTTACGGCTATTATGGGCAAGACCAAACCGAGCAAGCAAATTTAAGTTTAAGTTTGCCTTCTGCTTATCGCGGCGGCCTTGTAAATTTAACTTTACCGAACGGCAATAGCGCACAAGTTAAATTCCCGGCCCGTATTACCGACGGTGCAAAAATAAAATTGAAAGGTCTTGGCTCAAATGGGGGGGACTTGTATGTTAATATTAAACTTGCCGCAGATCCTTTTTATAAAGTAGAAAATAATGATATTTATTATGTGGCAGACATTATGCCCTGGACGGCCGCACTCGGCGGGCAAGTGAGTGTTCCCTTGCCGGATGCAACGCGTATAACAATTAAAGTTCCTCCGCAAAGCAGGAGTGGCCAAAAACTCAAATTAAGCGGCAAAGGGTTAGGTAAAAGCGGCAATTTTTACGTGCAACTTATGATAAATAACCCTGCTCATTTAACAAGCAAGCAAAAAGAACTTTTTGAAAAATTACAAGAAACCGCAATTTAATTATTATTTCAAATAATAGAAACTAAGCGTATGAGATTATTTTCATACGCTTTTTATATTGACAAAAAACAAATATACATGATTCCAAACAAAGCTCTTGACTTGCGTTTTTTTTTTTTTTTATATAATTTGCCTATACAAAATTAAAAACACTGTATAAGTGAATATCGGAGAAATTATGAAAAATAAATTAGGTTTTACTTTAATAGAAGTATTAGTGGTTGTCTTAATTATCGGCATACTTGCCGCTATTGCCCTGCCGCAATATAGAACGGCAGTAATGAAAGCAAAAGTTACAAGCATATTACCGTTAATGCGTCGCTGGAAAGATGCTTTACAGGAATATAGATTGCAACACGATAATTATGATGACCTAGCTAATAATATGGAAACGGGAGCGGCTGATTTAAGTGTTAATTGGCCCGGTGATTGGAATTGTGATGAAGATGGTGTCCCTTGCGGGGATTGCACGGCGTGTTGGAAACATCCGTGGTATTGCACTGGAGTTTCGGACTCAGATGGTGTTACTTATTGCCAGTACAGAATAGATGATGACAGTGAGTTTGATATAATCATGTTTCCATTGGATACCTTAAATTATGAAGAATTTAATGGTATGACAACTTGTGAAGCATACGGAGCAAAAGCCGAGAAGGTTTGTAAATCACTCGGCGGTCAACTGTTAGAAGCTCATCCTGGCACCATGTGTGGCTCTGATTGTTCAGTTTACCTATTAAACTAAATTAAAAAACATTGAATATTTTTACTCCGCAAAAAAATGCGGGGTAAATTTTCTAAAATTTATTTGTAGGCTTTATCAACTTCTTCTTTAAACTTGGCGAAATTGCCTTGTTCGATTGCAGTGCGCACATCTTCCATTAAGCGTGTTAAAAAGCGGATATTGTGTATAGAAAGCAGACGGTGGCTTGTAAGTTCCCCGCACCTGAACAGATGTGATAAATAGGCGCGGGAATAATGTTTACAGGTAAAGCAGTCACAACCGTCTTCAAGCGGTTTTGTATCATTACGGTAAGCAAGATTTTTTATGTTTAATTTGCCGTTACGCGTCATAACTTGGCCGTTACGGGCAACACGTGTGGGCCAAACGCAGTCAAACATATCAACACCGTGCGCGATACAATCAAGTATCTCTTGCGGTGTACCAAGCCCCATCAAATATCTGGGTTTTTCAGGTGGTAAATATGGTGTTGTGTGGGTTAAAGCAAAATTCATTTCTTCCCTTGTTTCACCAACAGAAAGACCGCCTATGCAAAAACCATGCAAAGGTAATTTAGCCATAGTCTCTGAAGCATCTTTCCTTAGATCGTCATAAATTGCACCTTGAATGATGCCGAAAATCAGAGAGTGCGGAACGGTAAAAGAACCGTCTTCATTTTTTACAATTTGTTGCGGAACAATACTGTGATATTTTTTTACGGCGCGTTCCGCCCACCTTTTTGTAAGTTCAAGTGCTTTTTTTGCGTCTGCTTTTTTTGATTGAGCCGGTATTAACATATCAAGGCAAGTCCATATATCAGAGCCGATTTTCTGCTCTGCTTCAATAACGCTTTCGGGGGTAAAGAAATGTTTACTGCCGTCATGATGGCTTTTAAACCAAACGCCTTCTTCGGTGATCTTTCTAAATTGTGATAAACTGTAAACCTGAAAGCCGCCGGAATCAGTTAAAATACTCCTGTCCCAATTCATGAATTTATGAAGGCCGCCCATGTTTTCCAAAAAATCAGACGTCGGGCGTAAAAATAAATGGTAAGTATTTGAAAGCAAACACTCTGTACCCACGTTTCTCAAATCTTCGTCGGTTAAAGCTTTAACTGAGCCTTGCGTTGCAACAGGCATAAAAACAGGTGTATTGATTACACCGTGTTTTGTGTAAAGTTTACCGCGGCGTGCTTTACCGTCGGTAGCAAGTATTTGGAAAGGTGAAATAATTTTTGTCATAAAATTGCCATTGAATCTCCGAAAGAATAAAATCTGTACTTTTGTTCAACCGCTTGTGTGTAGGCGCGGTAAATAAAATCTTCCCCGGCAAGAGCGCAAACCATACATAAAGGTGTGGAATCGGGGAAATGGAAATTTGTTATAAGTGCGTCGATAACTTTAAATTTATAGTCGCCGTAAATAAAAAGGTTTGCCCATTTTTTACCGCTAGTAACACCACCTCGGCCGTCTGCGAAACTTTCAAGTGTGCGCGTGCTTGTTGTACCGACAGTTATAACGCGCCCCGTTTTATTTTGTTTTGTTTCGTTTATTATTTGCGCTGTTTCCGGCGGCAGTTCGGCAAGTTCAGCAAGCATGGTATGGTCCTTAGGCTCGCCGCGCAAAGGTTTAAAAGTACCCCAACCTACATGCAAAGTTACATAAGCAATTTTGACACCTTTTTGTTTTAAAGCGTCAAAAACACGCGGTGTAAAGTGGAAGCCTGCCGTAGGTGCGGCAATAGAGCCTTCATTTTTTGCATAAACGGTTTGATATTTTTCTTTATCCGTTTCTAAACTTTTGCTAAGGCCGGCATGTTTGCGAGCCGCTTCAATATAAGGCGGTAGCGGCATTTTGCCGTATTTATGCGTAAAAGGCAAAATATCTGCTTGGTTAAATTCTAAAATGACTTCGCCGTTTTCCTGTTTTGCCAAAACACGCGCTTCAAGGCCTTCTTCAAAAATTATGCGCATATTTTGTTTATATTCACGAAGTAAAACCGCCCAACAATTATTTTCCGTAGGGCGCACAAGCAAAACTTCCACCATGCCGCCAGTTTCTTTTTTACCGTAAATTTTTGCCGGGAAAACTTTTGTATTATTTAAAATTAGCAAATCGCCCGGGTTTAAAAATTCGGGCAAATTATAAAAATGTTTATGCGTTATTGTTTGCTTTGCGCGGTTTAAAACCATTAAACGGCTTGTATCCCGCGGATCAGCGGGGTTTTTAGCAATTAAATCATCAACATTAAATTTTTTAAATCTTTCAAAAGCCATATTAAATTTTTTGAATCTCTGCGCCGGGGTAATAGCGTTTTAAAATGTCTGTATATTTTTTACCGTCAAGCGCCATACCTTTTGCGCCTTCCTGGCACATACCGGCACCGTGCCCATACCCGCGGCCTTCAAGTTTAAGCCCGTCAATTTTAGTTAAGAAACAACTTTTCATTACGGTAGAACCGACACCGATGCGGAAATCATTACAAGACATTTCTTTTTTAGTTTTATTTGTAATAACCGTCAAAGTTTTAGCGCGGCCGGACGAAGTTTTTTTTGCAATTTTAATTTTCTTAAAAGTGCCTTTAATATTATTTTTTTCCAAAAATTTTTGAACTGTATCTTTATTTAAAGTTGCTTTCCAAGTATAAGTTTTTGCGTGTTTACAATATCCGCAAGTATTGCCCGAAAGCGGTTTAATAGTTTCTTTAAGCCATGGTACAGGGTCGGTATGACCGCCGCAATTTGCATGATAATAAGTATAAAATTTATTGCCTTTATAAGTTAACACTTGTCCTTTTGTGTCTTTTACAGCCTCTTTAACGCTATCGTAAACTGTAAAACTGCCTTTATACATTTGGCTGCGGATATCACTATATAAATCAAAATCGCCAAGCTTTTTATCTTCAATACTTTTAAGCGTATAAGTACGCGCGGCAACGGCTTGCGCTTTAAGGGCCTCAACAGGCCAAGTATAACTCATTTCATAAGGCAAAACGCCGAGCAAATAATTTTCAAAATCTAAAATTTCAATAATATTTACGCCGTTTTTTGTGGGTAAAATCTGCAAGGCACCGTTATATTTATTTTTGTTAAGTTCAAAATTTGCATCGCTTTCCGCTAAAGTTAAAATAAAACCTTTATTTGACTGTAAGTTTCCACAAGTTATTTGGCCTTTTGTATTATTGATTATAAAAGTTCCGCCCTTTTTAACTTTATAAAGTTTATTTGTTTCAAGATTTTTAACTTTAAACGGTGCGCTTGCGGTTAAGCTTACATTATTTTTATCTTCACTGATTAAAACTTTTACGTCACGCGCAAAAATATTTGCGGCAAGTAAAGTAAGACCAAGCAGCAAACAAAACTTCTTAAACATTAAAATAAACCGCCTTCGGGGGTCATTTTACGGCCCAGGTGTTTGTAGGCTTTTGCGGTTGCCACGCGGCCACGCGGTGTGCGTGTTATAAAACCGGCTTTAATGAGGTACGGTTCAATGACATCACTTAAACTGTCTGCCTCTTGTGATACGGCAATAGCCAAGTTTTCCATGCCCACAGGCCCGCCGGAAAATTTATCAATAAGTGCTTCCAAGATTTTTTTATCAACGCTGTCTAACCCTTCACTATCAATATCAAGTGCTTCCATAGCAAGAACGGCAATTTCTGCAGTAATCACACCATTACCGCGCACTTGCGCAAAATCGCGTGCGCGCCTTAAAAGGCGGTTTGCAATACGAGGTGTTCCGCGTGAGCGTTTTGCAATTTCCACAAGGCCTTCATTATCTGCTTTAATGTTTAGTAGCCCAGCGGAGCGTTTTAAAATTGCGGCAAGTTCTTTTACTTCATAAAAACCTAGATTAAAGACTATACCAAAGCGATCGCGGAGTGGCCCAGTAAGTAAGCCGGAGCGCGTTGTTGCGCCAACCAAAGTAAAGCGCGGAACGGCAAGTTTTAAAGTTGTTGAGCCTGCCCCCTTGCCTGTGTTTATAAAGAAAGTAAAATCTTCCATAGCAGGGTAAAGAGCTTCTTCCACTGCCGGGTTGAGGCGGTGAATTTCGTCGATAAACAAAATATCGCCCTCATTTAATTCTGTGGTAAGCATTGCAGCCAAATCACCGGGGCGCGCCAAAACAGGGCCGGAGGTTACTTTAATATTTACGCCCATTTCCCGTGCTAGAATATTTGATAAAGTTGTTTTACCAAGACCGGGTGGGGAATAAAATAAGCAATGGTCCAAAGGCTCCTTTCTTGCTTTTGCGGCTTCAATAAAAACGCGCAAGTTTTCTTTAAGGCTGTCTTGCCCAACGAATTCTGATAAAGTCGGCGGCCTAAGAGCTGCTTCTATTGAAGAAGTCGGCATTTCATCTTGATTTCTTGAAAGGTTTAAATATTCATTGCTCATTTTCTTAAAATCCTTAAAGCGGCTTTAATATTTTCCTCTAAATTAGGGGAAATTTTTTGCTCGCTGTTTAAACGCTCAAGCGCCTTGCGTGCTTCTGTTGAGGAAAACCCTAAAGCCGTTAAAGCTGCTAGAACTTCCGTCATAAAAGGCACTTCCGCCATCTTTATTTTTGCTTCACCTTGGACTACAACACCGTCAATTTTGCCGCTTAAACTGTCAATAAGTTTTTGTGCGGTTTTTGCGGTAAAACCGAAAATTGCCGTCAAAATTTTAGGGTCTTTAGTTGAAATCGCTTTATGGAAATCAGGCAAACTTCTAAGCGCTTTTGATAAAAATTCCATTGCTTTTTTAGGGCCTGTTCCCGGAATATTTTCTTTAAAAAGTAAAAATAATTGTTTTTCTTCTTTACTCAAAAAACCGTAAAGCGAAGTACCATCATAAGGGGATAAAGATTCCGTTACATAAACAGTAACTTCCTGCCCCTTTTCAAGGCTTGCGATACTTTGCGGTGCAAGATTTACTTCATAGCCGACGCCGGCGCAAAGGATAATTGCGCTTTGGTCTTGCAAATCAAACACTTCGCCTTTAAGTAGACTAATCATAAATATATTTTACTTTATTTAACTGTTTTTCTGCCTAAACTGTGATAAATAATACCTTTCATGCTTTCCAAAGTATACAAGTTGCGTAAATCTACCACGATAGGTGTCTTTAAATTATCTTTAAAATCTTTAATGGTCAATTTTTTAAATTCATTCCACTCGGTAATAATTATTGCGCCGTCGGCATTTTGCAAAGCCTCTTTTGTGCTATCACAAAAAGTGGCATAAGGAAAAAATTCCGGCCCGTGTTTTTTGCCTTGCGGATCATAAATTTTAAGGTTTGCACCGGCTAAATTAAGTTCTGATAAAATACCTATGCTCGGTGAATCACGCATATCATCGGTTTCCGCTTTGAAAGTTATACCCAAAATCGCAAGCGTTTTGCCGCGCAAATTACCGTCAAAAGCACCGCTGATTTTGCCAACCATTTTATAGCGGCGCGCATTGTTTTGGGCGATAGTTGTTTCAATAAGTTTTAAAGGGCTGTCCACCTTTTTTGCCATACGCTCAAGTGCCATGGTGTCTTTAGGGAAACAGGAGCCGCCGTAACCCGGCCCCGGGTTCAAAAATTTGTAACCGATACGGCTGTCTAGCCCAATACCTTTTGCAACGTCACTGATATTTGAGCCGGCCTTTTCGCACATGTCGGAAAGTTCGTTAATAAACATAATTTTCATCGCCAAAAAGGAATTTGACGCATACTTTATCATATTCGCGGTTGTGGTATCGGTTTTAAGCAAATGGAAACCTTTATCCGTTAAAGGTTTATACAAATCAAGCATAATGTTTAAGGACTTTTCATCATTTGCACCGACGACAATTCTTTCCGGGTTCAAAAAGTCCGCCACCGCAAAACCTTCTTTCAAAAATTCCGGGTTTGTTACCACGGCAAAATTTGCTGTTGGGTTATTTTTCTTGATTATGCTTGTAACACTTTCGGCTGTACCTATTGGGACAGTAGATTTTAAAACGATAACTTTATAATCTTGTTTAATGTTTTCCGCAATTTCTTTGGCAACGGCAAAAACGAAGGATAAATCAGGATCCCCGGTCTTTTTATCTGCAGGTGTTCCGACGGTGATAAATATAACATTACTTTCTTCCACACCGCGCGCCATGCTGGTAGTAAAACTTAAATTGCCGTTTTTTACCCCTTCGGCAACAATTTCTTTTAAATCTTTTTCATAAATAGGCATTATGCCTTTATCTAAATTTTCGATACGGGTTTTATTGTTATCTACACAAATAACTTTATGCCCAAGATGTGCAAAACAGGCACCGCTGACCAGACCGACATAACCAGTACCAACCATACAAATCTTTTCCATATATTATCCTTACCCTTTATGACGAAAACTATTCTCGCACGCGCTCAACGCTTTGCATATTTAAGTGCTTTTTAATTTTTCATCTCCTAGAGTACCGAGATGTCGCTTCGCTCCACGTTCTTCCTTGTACTCGTCGTCAAAGAAAAAATTAAAAATCATCTTAAATCTGCTGCGCGGCGCTATAAACGATTTTATTCGCTTTATTACTAAACTCCTAACAATTATATTGTACCAAATTTGATATAATATATTATACATTAAAGAGGTGTTCATGAGAGAAACTTTTTTGCCTTTCGCAAAACCAAGTATCGCACAAGACGGTATTGACGAAGTCGTCAATTGCATTAAAAGCGGTTGGCTGACAATCGGCCCAAAAACTATTGCTTTTGAGCAGGTTTTTAAAGATTTCACAACTTCCCCGTATTGCATCGGCGTAAATTCCGCCACTGCCGGTTTGCATTTGGCTTTAATGGCTTTAGGTATCGGCAAAGGGGATGAAGTCATTACAACCCCCATGACATTTGCTTCTACCATAAACACCATCATTTTAGCCGGCGCAACACCTATTTTAGCTGATATCGACAGGAAAACCTTAAATATCGTTCCTGCAAATATTGAAAAGAAAATAACCTCAAAAACTAAAGCAATTATGCCTGTACATTTTGCGGGCCGCCCTTGCGACATGAAGGCAATCAGAGAAATTGCCAAAAAACACAAATTGATTATTATTGAAGACGCCGCCCATGCTTTGGGCGCAAAGTATCAAGGGGAAAATATCGGCAAAACCGAAGGTAAAAATGCAGTAGTTTTCAGTTTTCACCCCACAAAAAATATTACTACCGGCGAAGGGGGCATGGTCTGCTTAAGTGATGAAACCGCAGCTGAAGCCGTTTACATTATGCGCCAAAACGGTATGAGCAAAGGTGCGTGGAACCGCTACGCGGCAAAAGGCAAAACGCATTATGATATTTCTTTGCTCGGTTTAAAATACAATATGCTTGATATTCAAGCGGCAATAGGTATTTCCCAAATGAAACAACTTGAAGATTTCAATAAACGCCGCACGGAAATTGTGGCAAAATATATGGCCGCTTTTAAAGATACAAAAGGTTTAATTTTGCCGGCCCTTGTTAACCCCGGCGATTTACACTCTTGGCACATTTTCACCCCTTTAATTGATACTGAAGTTTTAAATATCACCCGTGATGAATTTATGAAACTTATGGGTGAGCAAAATATCGGCACCGCTTTGCATTACCAGGCAATACCTACGTTTAGTTATTATCAAAAAACCTTCGGCTGGAATGTTAAAGATTATCCGGAAGCCAAATATGTTGGCGAACATATTGTATCTTTACCTTTATTCCCAACAATGACCGAGCAAGATATAAATGACGTTATAAACGCCACCAAACAAATATTAAAAGAGCATTTAAAATGAAAAAGTTATCAGTAGTAATACCTGTATATAATGAAAGCGCGTCTTTACCGAAACTTTTTGAGCGCACTTTCCCTGCTTTAGACAAATTAAACCGCCCTTATGAAATTATTTTCATAAATGATGGTAGTAAAGACGACAGCATTAAACAACTTAAAGAAATGTATGAAAAGCGCAAAGATGTCGTCAAAATTATTGATTTTAACGGCAATTTCGGGCAACACATGGCAATAGTGGCAGGCTTTACAAAAGTAACCGGTGATGTGGTAGTCACAATGGACGCCGATCTTCAAAATCCGCCTGAAGAAATTGAAAAAATGTTGGCGGAATTTGACAAAGGCCATGATGTAGTTGGCACCATTCGTGCAAAAAGGGATGACCCGTTTTTTAGGAAATTTGCCTCAAAAATCGTAAATATAGTAACAAATAAAATTACGGGTTTAAAAATACACGATTACGGCTGCATGCTCCGCGCTTATGACAGGCGCATTGTAGATATTATTGCAGATAGCGAGGAAGCCACAACATTTATTCCGGCTTTCGCGCAAAAATTTGCGGTTAACCCGACGGAAATTGACATTTCCCACAGCAAGCGTTTGGAAGGGGAATCAAAATACAGTTTGTTCCGCTTAATCAGTTTAAATTTTGATTTGATGACAAGTTTTTCTTTAGTACCCCTTCAATTTATAACAATTTCGGGGATGGTAATTTCCGGTTTAAGTTTCTTGCTTGCATCTTATTTGATTGCCTTACGTATAATTTTTGGTGCTGCGGCTGATGATACAAACGGTGTTTTTACCTTGTTTGCTATACTGTTTTTCTTAATCGGTTTTATGATTAGCGCAATCGGTATTACGGGCGAATATATCGGGCGCTTGTTTAAAGAAGTCAGAAAACGCCCTAAATTTGTTGTTAAAGAAGAATATGGAATCAAATAGGCCTAAACTTTTATTTTTCGGTTTCAGTATGACGGGTGCCGCCGTTTTGGAAGAACTAATCAAAATGGGCGCAAATATTATCGGTGTTTATACCTATGAAGATAACCCCAAAGAAAATTGGTTTCCTTCCGTAAAACTTTTGGCGCAAAAAAATAATATTCCAACTTTTACGCCGGAAAAGTTAACTGCCGAAGACGTACAAAATATCAAAAATTTAGCACCTGATATAATTTTATCTGTCTATTACCGTTCTTTAATTAGTGATGAAATTTTAAAAGTTGCGCCTTTAGGTGCTTTTAATATGCACGGTTCTTTACTTCCTAAATACCGTGGCAGAGCGCCGATAAATTGGGTGCTTGTTAAAGGCGAAAAGGAAACCGGCGCAACCTTGCATTATATGGTGGCAAAAGCAGATGCCGGCGATATTGTGGGCCAAAAAGTTGTAGCGATTTGTAATGAAGACACCGCCTTAACTTTAACACAAAAAGTAACTGCTGCAGCTTGTGAAATTATTAAAGAAATTTACCCTTTAATTGAAACAAAAAATTTAAAACCACGCAAGCAAGATATGTCAATCAGTACATATTTTGGGCGGCGCACACCGGCGGATGGTTTAATAGATTGGAATCAAAACGCACAAACAATTTATAATTTAATTAGGGCAGTAACAAAACCTTTCCCCGGTGCATTTTTTGAGGAAAACGGCAAGAAAATTATTATTTGGCGCGCCAAAGTTTTGCCTACGAAAACGCAAGCGGCAGCGGGAACAACAGTTTCAAAAACACCCTACATAATAACTGCCGCAGATAAAGATTTGGAAATTTTAGATTTTGAAGTACAGGAGATTACAAAATGAAAGTTTTAATACTTGGGGCTGATGGTTTTATCGGTTCACATTTAACCGAGAGAATTTTAAATACTACCGATTGGAAAGTAGTGGCTTTTGACTATGTAAGACGCAATTTAAAAGGGTTAAAACATCCTAATTTTACCTTTAAAAAAGGTGATATTTTTAAAGCTGACCGCTGGATTGAAAACCAGGTAAAAGAAGCAGATGTCGTTTTACCGTTAGTCGGTGTTGCAAAGCCGATGTATTATATTAAAAGACCGGTGTGGACTTTTGAACTTGATTTTGAACAAAATTTAAAAGTTGTCCGCATGTGCGTAAAACATGGCAAAAGGGTAATTTTCCCGTCAACCTCTGAAGTTTACGGTATGAGCCCGGATAAAGTTTTAAACGAAGAAACTTCCCCTTTAATGACAGGTCCGATTAACAAAATGCGTTGGATTTATTCCTGCGGTAAACAAATGATGGACCGCGTTATTGCCGCTTACGCCCAAGAACAAGGTTTGAAATATACTTTAATCAGGCCTTTTAACTGGGTGGGTACGCGCCTTGATACTTTTGAGGATGCAAAAAACCGCGCCGCAAGAAGTATTACCCAAATGTTTTATGATGTTGTAACCGGCCGCCCGCTTGTTTTAGTTAACGGCGGCGAGCAACGCAGAAGTTTTACTTATATTGACGACTGTCTTGATGCTTTAATGCTTATTATTGAAAATAAAGGCGGCAAAGCAGACGGTAAAATTTTTAATATTGGCAACCCGAAAAATAATCATTCCATTAAAGAGCTCGCTTACACTATCGTAGAAACAATGAAAGAATTTAAGGAATATAAACCGATGGCTGATAAAGCGCAAATTGTTGTGCAAGATTCAAAACAATATTACGGCGGCACTTATCAAGATGCACAGGACCGCTTGCCCAGTATTGATAATATGCGCAATACTTTTGGGTGGGAGCCAAAAATTTCTTTAAAAGAAATGGTACGCAAAACGCTTGCCTTGTATCTTAAAGATTTCAAAAAAGGCAAAATTAAATAAATGCAAAAAGTAATAAGTTTTTTTATAGATAAACGCAATTTAAAATACTTTATTTTTGCGGCTTTTGTCATTTTGTATTTTTGGAATATCGGCGGTTACGGTTTAATGAACCCCGATGAAGGCCGCTATGCAGAAATACCGCGTGAAATGCTTGAAAGCGGGGACTATTTTACCCCTCGTTTAAATCAAGTTTTATATTTTGAAAAGCCGCCTTTATATTATTGGTTTACCGCGGCCTCTTTTGCAATTTTTGGGCAAAATGAATTTGGCGCAAGATTTACTTCCGTTGTAATGGGTTTACTTTCCATATTGCTTACTTGGTTTGTTGCCCGTAAATTTGAGGGTGAAGATACTGCCAATTTATCTGCCCTAATTCTTGGAACAAGCGGTTTGTTTTTTGCCCTATCTCGTGTAAATATTATAGATATGACACTTTCCGCACTTCTCACTTTAGCCTTATTTAGCTTTTACATTTTTTATAAGGAAAACAAAAAACGCTGGCTTTATATTTTTTACGTTGCTTTGGCTTTGGCAACTTTGGCAAAAGGCTTAATCGGCATAGTTTTGCCGGGCGGCGTAATTTTCTTTTTTATGCTTTTTACGCGTGATTGGAAAATTTTGAAACGTTTGTTTTTAACACCTGCTATTTTAATATTTTTCCTAATATGCGTACCGCCTTTTTATATGGTTTGCAAAAAGAACCCAGATTTCTTTTACTTCTTTTTTATTCAGGAACATTTCCTGCGCTATGCAACAAAAATGCACGATAGATACCAGCCGTTTTGGTTTTTTATCCCTGTTATAATCGGCGGTTTATTTCCCTGGACAGCTGGGCTATTTACCAATATAAAAAATTATTTAAACAAACAACAAATTAATCTTTATTTAATTTTGTGGATAGTAATAATAACTTTATTTTTCTCAGCTTCAAGTTCAAAACTGATACCTTATATTTTGCCGGTTTTCCCACCGCTTGCAATACTGATAGCAAAAAATATTTTAAGTTTAACTGAAAGCGGGCAAGAACTTACAATAAAAATTTGGCTCTGGGTGTTTACTTTAGTTACGGTTGTATTAATTGTGGCATCAGTTTTAATCTTTAACGGTTTTATTCCGCTTAAACGCATAAATGAAGCTATGCTTTATAAAACACCTTTTATCTTACTTTGTATAGTTTGCGCGGTGTTTTGCATTATCTTTTGGGCAATTAGAAAACAATCTAAAAAATTTTTAATTGCACATATTGTTTTTGCTTTTTGTTTTTTGGCAGCTAGCTTGCCGGTTTTCGGTATATTAGGGGAGCAAAGGTCAACAAAGACCTTAAGCAAAATGCTTATGCCGCTTTTACAACCGCAAGATATAGTTTTGCATTTTAACACTTATAAACAAGATATGCCGTTTTACACAAAGCACCGTATTGCAATTTATAATAGGGAAGGCGAACTTTCTTTTGGGCGCAGTAAGGCGGAGGACGCAGATAATTGGTTTATAGATTCAGAGAGTATTGAAAACTTTTTAAATCAGCCTTTGCAAGACAACCAAAAACTTTATATTATTGTAAAAGATAAACACGTTAATCTTATGCCGGGTATTGAAAATTTTGAGTATATCGGCCATGATAAAAGGGAATTAAATTTATATGTCAGAAAATAAAAATATTTTAGCAGTAAAAGTTGATGTTGATACCTTGGAAGGTTACCTTAAAGGCGTACCTGCTATGGTGGAAGTTTTAAATAAACTAAATTTGAAAGCGACATTTTATTTTTCTTTCGGGCCCGATAATTCCGGTAAAGCAATTTTTAGGATTTTTAGGAAAGGTTTTATCAGTAAAATGTTAAGAACAAAAGCCCCAAGCACCTATGGCCTTAAAACCATGATGTACGGCACGCTTTTGCCGGCACCAATGATTGTGAAAGACCATCCTCAAGTTTTTATTGATACTGTTAAAGCCGGCCATGAATGCGGTGTACATGCTTGGGACCATGTTAAATGGCAAGATAAATTGCCTAAATTGTCATATGCGGAAATCCGCGCTGATTTATTAAAAGCAGTGGAATTATTTGAAAAGTTAAGCGGCAAAAAACCGCATACTTTTGCCGCTCCGGGTTGGCAAGTGACTGCAAATGCTTTAGCTGCTTTAGATAGTTTAAGTTTTGATTATGTAAGTAACGGCCGCGAAGGCAAAAAACCTTTTTACCCAATTTTTGAAGGTAAAAATTTTAAGACTTTGGAAATCGCTTCCACACTTCCGACAATGGATGAAATTTTAGGCCTTGACGGAATTAATGATGAAACTATTGCAGATTTCTACTTAAATTCCCTAAAACCCGGCTTAAATGTTATAACTGTGCATGGGGAAATGGAAGGCCGCAGCAAATTAAAACAATTTGAAGCAATTTTGCGTGGTGCAATTAAACGCGGTTATACAATTTGCCCTCTTAAAGATGTTGCTAAAAATTCAATAGATGCTAAAGAGGGCGAGCTTACCATGGGTTATCTAAAGGGCCGGGCCGGTAAAGTTGCTATACAAAAAATAAAATAGGGGTGTAATATGGGAAAAAGAATTAAAAATTATGTTGAAAACATGATGCAGGTTTCAAATAAAATGAGGTCCGGAAAGGGTGTATCTAAGAAAAATAAAGAAGAAATTCTGCGTGAGATGTTGGTCCAAATTAAGTTTTTCCAGCATGAAAGGCTGATTCACGTAATTGTTACCGTATTGTTTGCATTGTTAACGATATTTACTATTGCTTGTTCATGCTTTTTAAGTAATTCGTTATATGGAATATTGTTTTGCCTCTTATCTGTTTTATGCCTTACCCTGTTAATCCCCTACATATACCACTACTACGTATTGGAAAACGGAGTACAAAAACTCTATGAAATCTACGATAAAATAAAAAACGGCCGTAAAGTTAGTAGTAGTAGTAAAGCAAAAGGCAAAAAAAGAAGTAAGTAACCGACATCATTATTTTATATAATATTCTTATAGTTCCGCGGAGGTTCTATGAGTGATAATTTAAAGAAGACCCCCCTCTATGACGCATGCCTTAAAGTAGGTGGGCGTATGGTGGATTTCCATGGTTGGCTTTTGCCTGTCCAATACGAAAGTATTATCGCTGAACATAAAGCCGTCAGGAATACTGCCGGTTTATTTGATGTTTCTCACATGGGGCAAATAATTTTTAAGGGCGAAGATGCCTTTAAATTTTTACAAAATATTGCTACAAATAACTTTAAACAAGAGCCAGGTGCCGGTGCTTATGCACATATCTTAGATGATAACGGCGGTATTATTGACGATATTATTGCTTTTTGCATAAACCCAAATGAATTTTTCCTTGTAGTAAATTCAGCAACCCGTCATAAAGATTATGACTGGTTTATTAAAAAATCTGCCGGCTATAAAGTGGAAATTAAAGATGTTTCAGATGATTACGCCATGCTTGCACTTCAAGGCCCGAAAGCTTTAGATATCTTGGAAAAGTTAATTCCGCAAATAAAAGAAATAGCGCGTTTTCACATAAAGCAAGATAAAATTTTTGACGCTTCAGTTTACATTACCCGCACCGGTTATACCGGTGAAGATGGTGTCGAAATTATGGGTGATGCTGAAACGATAAACAAACTTTTCACATGGTGTCTTTCCAATGGTTTTACGCCTTGTGGGCTTGGCGCACGTGATGTTTTGCGCCTTGAAGCGGGGTACCTTTTAAGCGGTAGTGATATGGACGAGAGCCGCAACCCTTATGAAGCCTCTTGCGGATGGGTAGTAAAACTTAAAAAAGAAGAGAATTTTACCGCTAAAGCCAAAATGGCAGCTGTAAAAGAAGCCGGTGTTAAGGAAAAATGGACAGGTTTTATTTTACAATCTGCCGGTGTTGCGCGCGAAGGTTGTTTAATTTTTAAAGATGGGAAACAAATCGGTAAACTTACAAGTGCAACTTTCTCCCCGTTATTTAAAGGTATCTGTGCCGGTTACGCGCCTGCCGATTTGGAAGAAGGTGCAATAGTTGAAATTGAAGTACGCGGGCGCAAAATACCCGCCAAAAAAATAAAAATGCCGTTTTATAAAAACAGAGTTTAGTGAGGTATAAAAATGTATAATCAAGAAAATTGTAAATTTGCAGCCACCCATGAGTGGGCTTATATTGAAAACGGGGTTGCTACCGTCGGTATCAGCGACCACGCACAACATGAAATCAGCGATATTGTTTTTGTGGAACTTCCCAAAATCGGTACAAAAGTTGAACAAGGCAAAAGCTGCTGCGTGATTGAATCAGTCAAATCTGCTTCCGATATTTATGCACCTGTCAGCGGGGAAATTGTTGAAGTTAACCAAGCTGCTGCAGATAATCCGTCAATTGTAAACCAAGCACCGCATGGAGATGGTTGGCTTTTTAAAATCAAAATGTCAAACCCCGACGAAGTAAAAAATTTACTTTCTTTTGAAGATTATAAAGCAAAAATATAATTATGTTTACTTCAAATACTAAAGAAGATTTAACGCAAATGCTTGCGGAAATCGGTGTTAAAAGTTTTGATGAACTTTTGCCCGTTCCGCAAGTTTTGCTTAAAGGTAATATAGATTTACCTTACGCTTTAAATGAGCAGGAACTTACTGCAGAAGTTAAAAAAATTGCGGCAAAAAATAAACCGCTTGTTAATTTTGCAGGTGGTGGTATGCAAGATCATTTTGTACCTGCCGCCGTTAATGCCTTAAGCACAAGGGGGGAGTTTTTAACCGCTTATACCCCTTATCAAGCAGAGGCTTCCCAAGGCACTTTGCAAGCAATTTACGAATATCAAAGCTGTATTTGTGCTTTGTTGGATATGGATATTTCAAATGCCTCCCATTATGACGGCGCAACTGCTTTAGCTGAAGCTTGCCTTGCCGCTACTCATTTAAAAAACAACAAAACAATTTTATACACTAAAGCTTTGCAACCTAATTACACAGAAGTTTTAAAAACTTATTTTAAAAATGCCGCAGTTAATTTAAAAGAAGTTCCTTTAAATGTAGATGGTACAACTGATTTAAAACAGCTTGAAACTTTGCTCAAAAACGGTGTTGCCGCTTTTATTTTGCAAACACCTAACTATTTCGGCTGCCTTGAAAGTGCGGAAGAAATTTCTTCTTTAGTTCATGCAAACAATGCTTTACTTATTGCAAATGTAAACCCCACAAGTTTAGGTATTTTGCAGACACCGGGTTCTTATGATGCGGATTTTGCCGTCGCAGAAGGTCAAGGTTTAGGCAATGCATTAAATTATGGTGGGCCGACACTTGGTATTTTCACATGCAAAAAACAATTTGTAAGGAATATGTCCGGCCGTTTATGCGGTATGGCTAAAGACAAAGATGGCAAACGTGCTTTCGTATTAACCTTACAAGCAAGAGAGCAACATATTAGGCGCGAACGTGCATCATCAAATATCTGTTCAAACCAGGCACTTTGCGCTTTAAATGCAACAATTTATTTGACGCTTTTAGGCCCAGAAGGTTTAAAAGAAGTCGCTTTGAAAAACTTAGAAAATGCCCATTATTTACAAACCGAACTTTGCAAACATGACGGCTTTACTTTAAAATACAAAGCACCTTTTTATAATGAGTTTGTTGTAACGACAAAAGTCCCTGCCGCCAAGTTAATAAAAGCGGCTGCCAAAAAAGGCTTTTTGGCAGGTATCGCAGTTGGCAAAAATGAACTTTTGCTTTGCGCTACTGAAGTTAATACCAAAGCGCAAATTGATACTTTGGTTAATATTTTAAAGGAGGTAAAATAATATGACTAATGCTTACCCTCACAATATACTTTCTATAGAAAAGTCAGTTAAAGGAAGGCGCGGTGTTAAAGTTTGCACCCCGTCGAAACAAGCACAAGATATTTTACCTTCAAAATATTTGCGCAAAACGGAAATTAATTTACCGGAACTCAGTGAATTTGATGCTGTAAGGCATTTTACTAATTTATCCCGTCTTAACTTTTGCCTTGATACGCATTTTTATCCACTTGGTTCTTGCACCATGAAATATAACCCAAAAAGTTATGATGTTTTGTGCTCTTTAGATAATTTTTCGAGTCTGCATCCTACTTTACCCGAAGCCAATGTGCAAGGTACTTTGCAAATTATTTATGAGCTTGATAACATGCTTGCAAAAATTACCGGTTTAAGTACATTTACTTTGCAGCCTTCCGCCGGTGCACATGGGGAATTTTGCGGTGCTTTAATTGCACGTGCATATCACGCAGGCCGCAAAGATAAAGCAAGAACACAAATTATAGTCCCTGATACCGCGCATGGTACAAACCCGGCAACTGCTGCAATGGCAGGTTGCGAAGTAGTAAATATAAAATCTGCCGCTAACGGAAAAGTAGATTTAAATGAACTTCAAAAAGCGTTAAGCGAAAAAACTGCGCTTGTAATGTTAACTATACCAAACACCGTCGGTTTATTTGAAGAAGATATTTTGCAAATTGCCGATATGGTACATAAGGCCGGCGCTTTGCTTTATATGGACGGCGCAAATTTAAATGCTTTAATCGGCCTTGTTAAACCGGCTGATATGGGCGTTGATATTATGCATATTAACTTGCATAAAACTTTAGCTACTCCGCATGGCGGTGGTGGGCCCGGTGCAGGTGCCGTTGGAGTTAGACAAGGTTTGGAAGAATTTTTACCAACTCCGCGCGTAATTTGCAAAGATGGTAAATACTCTTTTGCTAAAAAAAGCAAATTAAGTATCGGCAAAATGAAAAGTTTTTATGGCAATATTGCAATTTTAATTCGTGCATACTGTTATTTAAAGCAGCTGGATGCCGATAGCTTAAAAGATATTGCCAAAAATGCAATTATCAATGCAAATTATGTCAGGGTAAAATTAAGAGAATATTTCCCTGCATTTTTTGATACTAAATGTATGCACGAGTGCGTTTTAACTATAGATAAAACAAAAATGCCGACGGTCAAGACCCTTGATATTGCAAAAAATTTGCTTGATAAAGGTTTCCATGCACCGACAATTTATTTCCCGTTAATTGTCCCTGAAGCTTTGATGATTGAGCCTACAGAAACGGAAAATAAACAAGTGGTTGATAATTTTATTGAAGCTTTGAAGGAAATTTATAATAAAGCCTTGCATACGCCGGATGTTTTGCATGATGCACCGTTAAAATGCCCTGTTAAGAGAATTGACGAAGTTAGTGCTGCAAGGGAACCTAATTTGAGATGGACAAAGTAAAACTGATTATTAGCCCAGCGCTTGATACTTACGGGCAAATGGCGGTTGATGAATTGCTTGTTTCAAATCTTGCACCGTGTATAAGGTTTTTTAGTTGGGATATACGTCCGCAAGCGACTTTTGGTTATATACAAAAAATTACGCAAGCGGAAGATGAGTTAAAAAAATTAGGCATAAATAAGTTTACACGTCGTATGACGGGTGGCGGTTTGGTCTTGCACAAGGATGATTTAACATTTTCTTTAGTATTTGATTTGCCATCTAGGGTGCAACCGAGTTTGATTTATACAGCTTTGCACGGCATTATGCGAGAAGAATTGAAAGAAGCCGGTTTTTTGGCAAGTGTTTATAAGGGAGAAAGTGATTATAACCCCCAAACTTCCGGCGGGCAAGTGCAAAACTGTTTTACAAATCCTGTAGCAGATGATTTAATGCAAGATGGTAAAAAAGTTTTGGGCGGGGCTTTAAGGCGTTTTGATAAAAGGGTTTTGTATCAGGGATCTTTGCAAATTAAAGATGCCGAAAATCAAAAAGTAAAAGATGCTTTGCTTAAAGGATTTTTGAAATATCTTGATACCAATACTTTTGAAACTTATTCTTTAAGCCAAGATTTTATAAATAAAGCCATATATTTGGCGAAAACAAAATATAAAAGTGAAGATTGGTTAAATAAATTTTAATATGAAAAAGTTTTTTAAATTATTAATAAGTATTCTTTTTCTGCCTTTTGTGTTTTTCTTTATCTATGATTTCTTGGCAGTACTTTGGACTATAATTAAAAATTTTCAAATAACTTTTCCGTTTTTATTTGGTATAGTGATATACCTTATCCTACATAAATATATTTATAATTTTTCACGTCCGTATGTGCTGGCGCATGAAGTATGCCATGCTTTGGCCGCATGGTGTAGCGGTTATAAGGTAACGGATATAAAAGTACAGGAAGAGAGCGGACAAACAAAAGTCAGCGATGTTAATACCTTTGTTTTGCTGGCTCCTTATTGTGTTCCGCTTTATGCTCTTATTTTTACATTTTTGTTTTATATAACCAGTTTATTTTGGGTTGATATTTTAAATTATGAAAAATTATTTTTAGGTTTGCTTGGTTTTTTTGTTATGTTTCATTTGGTCCATACTTATAAATCTTTGACCGAAACTGAGCAGAGTGATATTACACTTGCCGGCGGAGGAATGTTTTCTTTTGTTATAATTGCTATTATTAATTTAACATTGATTGTTTTGTTTATTAACTTTTTATTTCCGGGTATAATTGCACCGACATCTATTCTCAAAGAAGTTTTTATGCAAACATATAATTTTTGGAAAATGTTCTTTGTATATATGCACAAATTTGTTGTTTGGGCGGGTAATTTATGACAGCACAAAGAATAAAAAACAGCCTATTTAAGGCTATAAAATTTAGCGCAAAAAATATTATACGGTCAATATTTTGCATAGTAACCGGGGTTTTCTTAATAGGTGTTTTCGCTTGGTTCTTAATAATTCACTATGTTAATGCAAATAATATAGGGGCCCAATTTGCAAAACAACTTCAAGCATATTTAGGCAGGGATGTCTATATTTCAAGGATTAAATTCGTTTTACCTACGACTTTTGTATTGGAAGATTTAAAAATTATTGATAATACTGCCCAAGATTATAGTGAACTTATATCTATAAAATCAGTTGCTTTGCATTTTGAATTAATGCCTCTGTTCGAACGTAAAGTTCTTATAAAAGAAGCTGTTTTTGAAGATCCTATCATAAATATCACAAGAGCAAAAGACGGAACATTTAATTTACCTAAAATCAAAAGCCATAAGCACAAATCATCAAGAGGTACTGAATTTTCTTTTACTACCAAAGAAGGAACACCTTGGGAAGTTATTATTCAAGATTGGGTATTGAAAAACGGTACGTTTTCATTTAAAGACTTAGCTTATAAAAAGAGCCATTCCTTAAATGGTTTTAATTTGCGTTTCTATAATTTACAATTCAATGAAGACACCCGTTTTGATCTTAATTTTATTTTTAGAAATAAAATCAAAGATAGAATTATTGAAGCGGAGACCTTAGCGGAAGGGAAAATAAATTTTGCTAATTTTAAACCTGTTGATATCTCTTTAAAAGATATAGATATTGATGTGTATGCTTTGAAATCCCCGGCAAAAATTAAATTAAATGCAAGTAATTTAGTCGAGCCGGAACTTGATTTAAAAATCAAACTTCCAAAGATGTCAGAAAGTGACGTTTCCTTCCTGTTTGATTTCAAAGATAAGTATTCCTTACCGGAAACAGAATTATCTCTTATGGGTTCTGCTAAGGATAATTTCACACAATTTGATATTTCAACCTTTACTTTACAAAATAAGGATATTAATTTTAAAGCTAATGCTGGCCTCGTTATAACTTCGGGAACTTTAAACGGGGATATAAGTGTAACTAAAGCAAAAATTGATGCATCTAAAATCGCGAGTTACTATAAACCTTTAAAATCATTTGAATTGATGGGGAATTTAGATGCCGGAGGTAAATTTTATTTTGAAAATTCTGTTTTTAAAACTAAAAAATTGAATTTAAAAAGTTCTTCATTAAGTTCCAAAATTTTTAATTTCACTGTGCAAAATGCAAATATCGCTTTTGAAGCAACAGAAAATTTTAATAAAATGAGTGCTGTTGTTCAAGATGGTATATTTTTAGTAGGGCGTCAAAAAATAAGTTCTATAAAAGGCAATACTGCTTTGGACTATCAAAAGCAAGATTTCTATGCCATAATAGAAAGCGGTTTATTAAACGGTAAAGAAACTAAAATGAGTGTGGCTATTGCCAATGTCCGTCAAGAAAATAAGCGCAAAGTAAAAATGTTGCTTTCTACTGAGGAATTAAATCCTCTCGAAATATTTGACCTTGTAGAAGATTTCGCTCAAGCTTTAGTTCCTAATCATAAAAGAGATTGGCAGGAAGATACTTCAGATTTGGCTTGGCTCCGTAATTTTAGATCTGCGTTACCAAGTTTTATGAAAAATTTTAAGGGGGCAGTTTATGCTAAAAAGTTTACAAGTCCGGTGCTTTCCGGAAAAGATTTTTATGCCAAATTTAACTTTAAAAATTTACTTCCGCAAATGAAAACTTTGGGGGGGAGTATAGATGCAACTCTTTCAAATGGTATAATTTATAAATTACAGGAGGCTGCGGATAATCAAAAAGTACTTGGTATAGCATATCAACCGTTTGTTATTATGAGCCGTATGGAAAGGGCAGGTTCTTTCAAAATGGGTAAAATTTTAAAAGATACGCCTTTTGATATAATGAGTGCATCCACAACATTCAAAGACGGTGATATGTTGGTAAATAATTTTTATGTAGATGGCCCGGTAATTTCTGCGGCTATTGGAGGTAATGTGGATTGGGTTAAAGAACATTTCAATTTAGATATAGTTACAATGTTTAAAAACACTTCCAAGCGTGGTGCATTATCGGAGAATTTAACCGATGAATCCGGTGCGCCGGCTTTAGCTTTTGTAACTTATGGCAGTATGTCTAAACCCAAGCTTGAAATGAAAAGCCCTAAGAAAGTGGGTAAACAAATTCAGGCTGCAAGAGAAAAGGAAGTTTTTGAATTTGAAGAAATTAAAAAATTTAAACAGGATTATAAGGAATAGTATGCTAAAAAAACATTTAGATTTACTTAGTATCATTGAAGAAAATAATGCTCTTATAACGGGGCATTTTACCTTGCCCAACGGCAAGCATTCGCAAATTTATATTGATACCGATATACTTTTGCAATACCCCAGTTTAGCTGCCAAACTAGGGGCAGGTGTTTCAAGTCTATTCGCCAAAAAAGCAGATATTGTTTTCGCATCTTCCCCGGAAAGCTTATTGCTTGCTGCTCAAGTTGCGGTTGTTATGGGTGCACGTGTTATGGGAGCGAAATTTAAAGACGGTAAAATAGAGCTAAAAGAAACTCTTAAAATAAAGGAAGGGGAGAGAGTTTTAATTGTAGATAATGTTTTTATGACGGGGCGAAAAATTAACCAAACACTTCAGATCTTGCAGCGCTATCATGCAAATATTATTGGTGTTGCAGTTTTGGTTGACCGTTCAAACGGTTTAAATCTTGCCTTTGAAAATGTGCCGCTCCGCGCACTTTTAACTTATCCTCTTGATTTATATGAGCCTGATTCTTGCCCTATGTGCAAGCAAAAAATGCCGTTTACGAATAAGGAGAAATAAATGATTACCCTAAAACTAAAACAAAAAGAAGAACACCGCATTAAAAACGGTCATTATTGGATATTTTCAAATGAACTGGAAAAGGTGGATACTTCCGTAAAAGCAGGCACTATTGTTTGTTTTGAATCTGCCCGCGGTGAAGTTTTAGGAACAGGGTTTTTTAATCCGCACAGTTTAATTTCAGGCCGCCTTATTGTTAAGGGTGACGCAGAACTTGGCAAAAATTTTATTTTTGAGTTTTTAGATAACGCTTATTCTTACCGTAAAGAACTTGGACTTCGTAAATTCGGGCGCATGTGCTATGGCGAATCTGACGGTCTTCCCGGCCTTATTATCGATCGATATGGCGATTATTTGGCAATAGATATACATTCTGCAGGCATGGAACTCTTAAAAGAAGATATTTTAAATGCCTGTAAAAAACTTTTTAAACCCAAGGGTATTTTATTTAAAAATGAAAGCACTTTTAGGTCTCTTGAAGGATTAACCCAAACACCGGAAACTATTGGTGAAATACCTGAAGAAATTGAAATTGAGGAAAATAAAGTCAAATATTTAGTTTCCTTAAAAGCAGGCCAAAAAACAGGTTTTTACTTCGATCAACGCGATAACCGTGCCATTTTAAAACCTTATTTTAAAGACAGAATTGTTTTGGATCTTTATTCTTATAGCGGATCTTTTGGTATCAATGCAGCTTTAAACGGCGCACAGGCTGTTTGGGGTTGCGACAGTTCTGCCGCCGCAGTTGAACTTGCAAATAAAAATGTTGCTTTAAATAAAGTTGAAAATATTTGCGAGTACCGCCGTGATGATGCGGAGCGTTTACTTTCGGCTTTCCGCGCAAATGAATTGCCAACAAAGCCGAATATGATTTTGCTTGATCCGCCTGCTTTCGTTAAAAACAGGAAGGCTTTACCGCAAGCAATAAAATTATATACAAAACTTAACCGTATGGCTTTTGAGGGTTTAGAGCAAGGCGGTTTGCTTGCAAGCTCTACATGCTCGCACCATATTTCAAGGGAAATTTTTGTTAGTATCTTAAAAGATGCCGCCGCTGCGGCCGGAAAGAAAGTTATTTTAAAGGAACTCCGCACACAGGCAAAAGATCACCCTGTATTGCTCGGTTTCCCGGAAAGTTGCTATTTACATTTTGCCCTATTGGAAGTACTTTAATTATCCGTTGATAAGTATTTTAATACTTAAAAGTAAGAGTACAATGCCTCCGCAAAATTCCGCTTTTCTGCCGAGTTTGCAACCAAGTATTGCCCCTAAATAGGCGCCTATTGAAGTAGCTGCTGCTATGCATATACATAAAGTAATTAGTACCAGCCAAATATTTACTTTATAAAGAGCTAAACTTATACCGATTGCAAGAACATCAATATTTGTTGCTATTGCCATAAACATAAGCGTTTTTAAAGATGTCAAAGGGCAAGCTTTATTCAAACCGTCAGGTTTAAAAATATTTAGAATCATTTTTGTACCGATATAGGCCAAAATAAAAAATGCTACCCAATGGTCATAAGTGCCGATAATTTTCCCCAGCTCTTTTCCGCCGAAAAAGCCGGCAAACAGACAAATTATACCTGCGCCGACAAAAGCGCAACAAACCCTCAAAATACGTAAAAAATATAAGTTTTTATTGCTGCATCCTGCAGTTGCAGCTACGGCGAAATTGTCTAAAGATAAACTTAGACAAATAAGTAAAATTTCCCAAAATTCCATATAAATATTTTACAATAAAAAAACCCTCCGTTAAATTGGGAAGGTTTTAAAATGGTGGACCTGGTCGGGATCGAACCGGCGACCTCCTGCATGCCATGCAGGCGCTCTCCCAGCTGAGCTACAGGCCCTTATAAATATATTATAGCAAATGTTTATCACGATTTGTTAGCAGGAATGTAATTTTTACGATTTATAAACAATAATTTCTTTACAATTTTGATATAAAATAAAGAAATATTTTTAATTTATCGTCTGAAAATTACCCCCTTGACAAATTGCAAAAAACCCTTATACTATGTGTATGGGCAGCAAATAAGGGGCTTAGATTTTAATAAGCGTTTCCGACTCTAAAAAAGAGTGCTGCCCACAGATTTGAGAGAAAGTTCTTTATTAATTTGCTGGCAGGCTCTTTTCCGGGTGGTTGCTGTGATTTTAGGTGATTATTCGGGGCTGGCGTAAATCCCGTAAGGGTGTCGGTTTAGGGCTTGCAAGTGAGGGTGGTGGCTTAGGTAGCGAAAGTTTCTTGGGTTGCTTCTCTTGCGCAGGCGGTTTAGGTGTTGTTGTCTTGCACTTAGGCTGCAAATGGCGGCGGTGCGGTGCGTTTACCCCCGTTTGCCGAGGTGGCGGTAGGGATACCGCTTATGTGAAGGAGACGTATATGGAGGATAACTCCAGTTGTCGTTAGGGCAGGTTCGGTGGATAACTGAGCCTGCTCTTTTTATGTCTAAAAAAAGTATAATGTTTATATGGAAAAACCGTCATATTTAGGGCATAGAGAACGTATAAAAAATAAATTTAAAAAGGAAGGTCTTAAACCTTTTTTGGATCATGAGGTTTTGGAACTGCTTTTAACTTACTCTATACCACGTAAGGATACCAAAAAACTTGCTTGGGCTTTACTTAAAACGTTTGGTTCTTTAAGCGGCGTTTTGGAAGCAAGCAATTTTGAACTTCAAAAAGTAAAAGGTTTAGGCCCGCAAAGTGCTTTGCTGATAAATATTATTAGGGAAATTATAACACGCCACAGTTATGATAAAATTAAACAACGCAAAAGCATTGCTAATCAAGAGGAACTTTACAATTATTGCATGGCGCATCTTCAAAATAAAAAGCAAGAATGTTTTGAGGTGTTATTTTTAGATATTAAACTTCGCTTAATAGCATCTGAAATATTATCTGAAGGCAATATTGATAATACCACCGTATACCCACGTAAACTTATAGAATTTATACTAAAACACGGTGCAAAGTATATAATATGTGTGCATAATCATCCCTCAGGCGATCCAAGCCCATCAATGGAAGATACCTTTATGACAGAAAACCTTAAAAATGTTTTGGATGTTCTATCTGTTAAAATGGTAGATCATATTATAGTCGGTAACGGCAAAATTTATAGTTTTGAAAGCGGTTCTTATATAGAGAAACCAAAATTATTTTTATGACAATTAACTTGCTTAAAGAAGTTTTAAAACATCAAGTTTACCCCGCTTTAGGGTGTACGGAACCTGTATCCGTTGCACTCGCTGCTGCAACCGCTGCAAGTGTTTTAAAAAAGGAAAATGTTAAGAAAGCTACTTTGTTTTTAGACGGCGCAACTTTCAAAAACGGCCTTGGTGTTAAAGTGCCTAATACGAGTGGTCTTCGTGGCAATTTGGTTGCAGCCGCTTTAGGTTTGGTGCTTAAAAATCCAAATCAAAAAATGGAACTTTTAAAACATGTTACACCGGAAATTTTAAATAAAGCTCTTGATTTAATTCGGCAAAAAAGCGTAGTTTTAAATACCGTTTCCAAGAAAGGTTTTTACATTTGTGTTAACGTAGTGGGGGAAAAGGGCAGTAAAGTTAAATGTATAATTTCAGGTGGACATCAGGAAATCTCTTACTTATCCCTAAACGGTAAAGTTTTGAAAGAAAAGAAACAAAAAGCACAAAAGAAATCTTATTTACAAGCACTAAAAAAGGCAAGTATCATCGATTTGATTTGTGCTGCAGAACATGCTGATAAAGAAGATTTAGCCTATATCAAACAAGGCGTAAAAATGAATTTGGCAGCATCAAAACAAGGTGAAGAACTTGAAAAGGTCGGTTTTTACCTCAAAAATTTAGTCAAACAAAGAATTTTAAGCAAAAATTTAGTTATTGATACTAAAATTTTATGCGCCCAAGCAGCTGATGGCCGGATGGATGGGTTTTCTCATCCTGTCATGAGTTCCGGCGGTTCCGGTAATCAAGGCATTGTGGCAATTTTGGTGCCTTATTATGTCGGCACACAATTAAAAATTAAAGAAGAAAAGATTTTAAAAAGCATAGCATTTTCACATTTATTAAATGGTTATGTCAAAGTTTTTACCGGTGAACTTGCCCCAATTTGCGGTTGTGCGATTGCAGCCGGCGTTGGTGCTGCAGCCGCGTTAGTGTACCAGCAAAAGGGTGCTGATATCAAGGCAATTACACTTGCAATAAATAATATTATTAGCGATATCGGGGGTATGCTTTGCGATGGTGCAAAAAGCGGTTGTGCCTTGAAAGTGGTCAGTTCGGTTGACAGTGCTTTGCGCTCTGCTTTTATGGGCATTAAACATTACGGTATAACGGAAGCGGAAGGTTTTGTCGGCAGCAGTGCGGAAAAGACTATCCAAAATTTGAGTAAAATTTCAAATATCGGTATGTTGAAAGTCGATAGTACTATCGTAGGCATAATGAAGGAAAAAATTAAATAATGAAAGCAGTTTTTATTTTAGTCCATCCCAGAAACCCTTTAAATATCGGTGCTTGCGCACGCGCAATGGGTAATTTCGGTTTTAAAGATTTGCGTCTTGTCGATCCTTATGCTCCGTCGTGGGAAGAGGCCGTTACCGCAGTTCACGCAAGCCATATTTTAAAGAAAGCAAAAGTTTTCAAAAGTTTAAAAGAGGCCGCAGCGGATTGTTCTACAATTTTGGCAACCACTTCGCTAGACAGGCGCGTCGCTTACCGCAAAGTTATAAGTTTGCCGGAGATTTCAAGAAGTTTACCGAAGTTTACAGGTAAAACAGCTTTTGTCTTCGGCTCTGAAAAAACAGGTTTAAGTTCCGAAGATATCGCCCTTTCAAATTATATTTTGCATATACCTACAAACCCCAAAATTCCGTCTTTAAATTTAGCACAAGCTTTGATGCTTTGTTGTTATGAAATTGCAAAATATGATTTTAAAAGCCCGTCAATAAAAAGCGAGAAAATTGCCAAACAGAACGATTATGCGATTTTTGAAAAGGAGTTTCAAAATTTCCTTAAAAAAGTTCCTCGCCCTCCTGTTTTAAATGATAAAAACTGTATGGAATATTTTAATGAAATTAAAGCCAAAAGCGCTTTGACAACGCGTGAAGTTTATTTCTTAAAAAGCTTACTTGTACGAACTTTGAAACTGATAAAGTAAATAAGTAAAATATTTGCTATACTAAATCTATGAAGGAGATATTATGAAAAAAATATTTATAGTATTTTTAGGAGTGATATGCGTTTTGTCTGCTTGCAATAGAAGCCCAAACCCAAAGGAGTCTTTAATTGCTACTGGCAATGCTTTACAGAATTGTGATGCGGATAGGATAGACAAATATATTGATATAAGTTCCGTAATAAACGGTGCAATTGATGTTGCGGCAAAGCAAGAAATTAATGGCATATCCAAAGATGAAATTATAGGTATTACTGCAGCTAAGGTAATGATAGTGCCTATTGCCAAGCAATTTATTTTAGAAGGAATAAAACAATTATCAAATTCAGAATATAAAGATTATATTAAACTGATCAAAGTAGAAAAATATGAGATTTTAAATAATAAAGACGGTATTGCGTCTGCAAAAGTTACTTTTAATTTTGAGGATGCTAAAAAATATGCTCTTGATAAAAATTTAATCCCCGAAGATGCCAAACCCTACATGCAAGACAGCGAAACAACCCTTGTTTTAAAAATGAAACAAAACGGCGATTATTGGCAAATTACAGAAATTACTAATTTAGAAGAATTAATTAAAAAATATGCCCCTTTATATGAAGAACAAAAAAAGAAACAGGAGGAAGCAGTCAAAGAAGTTCAGGCGGCCATAACTTTAGCAAGTACAATTTGTTTGGCTCAGCAAACATATTTTTTGATACATAATGTATACACAAATAATTTTGAAGATTTGGATGTAGATTTTTCTGATGATTCCGGTAATCCCGCCCAAGGATCTTCCTTTGTGGGTAAAGGTATTACCTATTCAATTAATAATGAAGGTGAAATTACTATTACAGGTACAAAGCCGCAAAAATATACCATTAAAAAGGAATGTTTCAGCAGTATGGTAACGTGCCAAGATGAAGACGAAACTGTATGTGATGAAGTAATGTCTTTTACAGATATTTAGTTTATTTTAAAACTTCCCCCGGCGTGAAATTTTCGCCGGGGGATTTTCATTTTAAGGTTTGCCAAATGGCTGTTTTATTTTTTTAATTCTTTTAACCAAGCATTAATTTCTTTTTCAAGTTTTTGGCGGTTTGATTTTTCTTGCTTTTTACGCTCTTGTTCTTCTTCGTCTTCTTCAGTTTTTGCAGGGGCGGCTAAACTGCGCGGATCGGCAGGAATTGCAACTAAACTAATCTCATAAATTTCCGCTAAAGTAAGCAAACTTGGGTTGCTTGCGACTTCATAATGAAAGCGGCCTGCAATACTTATACCTTTTGCATGGCCCTCTTTATAAAGTTGGCGCGCGTGCGCTATTGTCGGGTGATTTGAGGCGGAAAATAAGGCCTTAAAATATAAACCTTTTTCATCCTCAAAAATCTCGGTTATTGAGCCTGCTAAATGGTCAAGTTGGTTTACATGGTCAATTAGTAAAACCGGGTTTTTCTTAAATTCCGTTAGCTCATAAACAAAGTTTCTTTTTGATTTTAAGACGGTGGGAATATCGCCGTATCTGTCCGCTAAATTTTTTGTGTTGGCATAACCTTCAATGTAAACAAGGCCGTTTTCCTGCTTAACGGTTGCCTCTTGCAAAGGTAAAATTTTTAATGCCGGTGCTTTTAAAGTTCCGCAAATTTTGTGTTTCATTTTTTGCTCCTGTTATTCTTTTTTGTGCTGAAAGGCAAACCAAGTGCCTGCGCAATTTCAGAGGGGGAATAACCCATTTCATAATAAATTTTTGCCGTTTGTGCGCGTTCTAATTCTTCTTCTTTCAAGCAGGCAACTTGGGAAATATCTTTATCAAAATACATTGTTTGTGTTTTGTCAAAATGCGGAAGTAAAAATTCCGTTAATGTTTCAAGCATCAAACTTTGTTTCGGCAAAACGCAAAGTTGCCAGAAAATGCGCTGCTGTTCTTTAGTGTTAAACTGTTGTGCTTGTTCAAAAAGCCCAACGAGGGCCGGCGGAACATGGAAAATGGAAAGTATAGTTTCACGGCTCATTTTCATTGCTTCAATAAAGTCCATGTCCTTTTGGCTGAGGGTTATATTTTGCCATTTTAAACCGCCCTCAAGCAAAGCAACTTTGTGTGCTTTTTTTGCACCCTGATATTTTTCGTTCCAACTGTTAATTATGCGTGAACGGGTTGCCGGGTCAAGTTTCCCGTCGGTATAAAGCAAGCCGGAAAGGGCGCCTGCATGTTCAAAAAATGCGCGGTTATAACTTTCCGCCTTTTCAAGCGTATCTAAACTTGCGCGCGCTGCCGCTATCGGGGAAAGGCCGTAAAAAAAGTCAAACGGATTAAAATATTTAAAGTGAATAACATCACTTGCCTTGTAATATGCGGTTTGTGAGCCGGCGCGGTATTTGTAACCTTCGATAGGTTCTGAAGATTTTTTGCCCGGTATAATTTCCACAAGTTGCGAAAGGAGGGGGAACATTTCCGTTGGTGTACCGTCGGGCAGTTGGGAATCTTTTAAAATATAAGCATTCCCTGTTAATTCTAAACTTGCGATGATCCATTGGCGCAAAGTGCGGCCGCTCATAAATTTATTTGGGCGGTACATAAGGTCAAGTGCGGGGTGGCTTTGAATAATTTCGCCTTGCTTATTTTTTAACACAAAGTCCGCGGCGGAAACAGTTTCCGCTATTGCATTAACGCAGGCATAAACCCATGCTTTTGAGCCATAACTATCGACGTATGGGCTGTAGTTGTGGCTTGACGGGTTTGGCAAATTCTGCCCTTGCACAAGGTTCGGTGCAAATTGCATTATTGCGGGGGCAGTTTTTGTTTTGATATTTTTTAGTATTTTTTGAAGTATATTCATTTATTTTTGGCTTTTTACGGCGGGCAACTTTGCAGAGTGTGGTATAAAAACATTGTAGAAAAAACGAGTGCCAACCTAGTTTTAGGCGGCACTCCCAAAATGATAGTAGCAAATTTTTAAATTTTATGCAATTAAAATTAATCTGTTGTGCAAATACTTAACCCATGTACGATATCACAAGCATTTGGCTGATGAGGTTCACAACAAATTTGATCTGTATTATCCATTACACGAAATGCTAGTTCCGGATGTCCTACCAACATCATGCGAACATCTTTACCTTTATTCATAAAAAGATAATCTCCTGTTTGGAAAATACCATATTTACTCGCTCCACCTACAATTATTCTTACGCTTCCGGAATTTTGTTGTACATGGTGGCCTTGTGCAGCTGCATGCAGGTGGTACAGCCTATTTAATGCCTGATGAAAATCTTTGTCGGGATTGTTTGTGCGTCCGGAAAAATGCACTTTACCGGAGAGAATAACTAGGAGTACCAAAATTATTAATAATCCCCCAATAGTAAAGAGAGAAATCATGCAACCTGTATGTTTTGGGAGTAACGGTAAAGGGTTATCAGATGTATAATCCTTATCAACTACATAAGTATTAGCTATTTTATCATGCAACGCTTGTTTTTGTTGGGTGATACCTGCCATTATAAAACCGATGTAAAAAATGCTAGATAAAATTTTACTTAGCGTACGAGATGTCGCTCTTCCAAAAGATAATCTTTTTCCTTGAGCGTCGACAACTTTTATTCGTATGATTTGCTTTCCCCAAGTAGCTTGTTTGGAACTGCTTTCCCATAAAATGAAGTATAGTGCGGATAAGATAAAGAATATCAAGGTATATATAATAATTGCTGTCAAAGGTAAAGTGGCGGTACGGTTGGCCTTCTCTATAATATTTTCCATAACAGCAGGCTCAAAACAAGCTTTTAATATGCCTATGAATACATACAATATAATAATATCGATGAAAAATGCAGCAAAACGTTTCCAGAAACCAGCATACGGATTATTATTAGTCATGGCTTTCTCCTTACTTACTTTACTAATGTAATAAGTTAATTATACAAAATTCAGGAAATTCTGTAAATTTGTATATTTATATTGTGGTGCTTGTTCTAATGGAGTCAAATCGGAAATTCAAATCCGGCAATTATTTTTGAGGAAATTTTGGTTTTTACCGTGACGACGAGTACAAAGAAGAATGGAAGCGAAGCGCCTCTCGGTACTCTAGGAGCCGAAAAATCAAAATTTACCAAAAAGAATTTGACGGCTAAAAACAATAACTGTAAATTTCCTATTTCTATCTTGACGCCATTAATATAAAATGCTTTAATTATAATATATATGTTACAGGAGGGTAACTATGAAACTCAAAATCACAGCAAAAAACATTAAATTAACTGAGGCAATCAAAACTTACAGCCAAAAGAAAATCAATAAATTTGAAAAATTTTTTGACGACGGCGCTTGGGTAGAACTTGTTATCAGCGTAGACAAAAAAATCAATCAAAAAGCAGAAATGACTTTGCACGCTGCTAAAAAGAAATTTACCGCCAGAGCCATCGAAGAAAATCTTTACAAAGCCATTGACGGTGCAATCTTAAAAATCGAAGCACAAATCAGGAAAGCAAAAGGCAAAATTCAATCAAAACGCACTTCAAACGCAGCACCTAAGGAAGATTTATCTGCCTATTACAGTGCAATGATTAACCCGCAAAACGAAGTCAGATTTTCAGTCATAAAACAAGTAGAAGTCAGCCCCATGAGCGCAGAAGATGCCGCCCTTGAAATGGAGAAACTCGGCTACACCTTCTGGATGTTTTTAGATGAAGATACCAAACAAATTAATTTAATCTTCAAACGCTTAGACGGTTCTTACGGTTTAATTCAACCTATCAAAGCAAAATAAGGTGTTTTTATGGCCGAGTTTGAAAGAACTATCACGGTAGCACAATTACTTCAAGACCAGAGCAAGGAATTGAGCCTTGAGATCTTGCTCGGCCAAAAATATATTAAGCGTGAAATTTCAAAAGCAAGCGTAAACCGCCCTGGGCTTGCAATGGACGGGCACCTTGAAAATTTCCGCGGTGAACTTATCCAAATAATCGGGCGTGGGGAATATGCTTTCTGTGCAAAGCTTCCGCATGCAAAATTAAAAGCAAATTTCAAAAAAATGCTTCGGGCAGATAAAGTGCCTTGCGTAATTGTTACCGCTGGCATGAAAGTTTTGCCCGCTATTCAGCAGGCTTGTCTAGAAGAAAAAGTACCGCTTCTAACTACAAGTATGGATACGGCGGTTTTTATCTCCGAACTTATTGCTTATTTGGATGATATGACTTCGCCTCGCACACATGTGCATGGTGTGCTCGTAAGGGTTTCCGGCCTTGGGGTTTTAATTCGTGGGGATGCCGGTATTGGTAAAAGCGAATGTGCGCTTGAGCTTATAAAACGCGGGCATATTTTGGTTGCAGATGACGTAGTCGAAGTGCAAAAAATGCGCGGTGGCCACTTAATAGGTTCTTGTCCGCCGATGCTTCAGCACTATATGGAAGTACGTGGCCTTGGTATCATTGACGTAGAATTGCTATTTGGGGTGGCTTCAACCACGGAATCTGCCAGAATAGAAATGGAAGTAAATTTAATTGCACCTACAGGGGAAATTGACCGTCTTGGTATAGAACAGCAAAAGACAACAATTTTAGGTGTTGAAATAAATTCCCTTACTATTCCCGTGACACCGGGCAGAAATTTAGCGGTTTTGATTGAAGTCGCTGCTTTAAACCAAAGGTTAAAGTCGCAAGGTGTAAGTTCCGCAAAAGAGTTTAGCAAAAAACTTTTAAAACAAATGAAAGGTAAAGGTGTAAAAAATGGAAAGTAAGAAATTCTTTATTATCACTGGTCTTTCCGGCGCAGGCAAAACGCAAGCCTTAAAAATTTTGGGTGATTTTGGGTTTTATTGTGTTGATAATTTACCCTTTGCCTTGATTAAAGATTTTACTAAATATGTAAACGCTAACCAGAATTTAACAAAAATCGCACTTGGTATAGATATCAGGGAAGGCAATAATTTACACAGTTTACCGAACGCTTTAGATAAAATTAAGGCAATCGGTTTTGATACTAAATTGGTTTTTTTAGATGCCTCCACATCCGTTTTGCTTAGGCGCTTTTCCGAAACGAAGCACCGCCATCCGCTTGAAGATGACTTGGCAACCGCAATTAAACAAGAGAAACTTTTTTTAAAGCCGTTAAGAATTGCCGCAGATGAAATTATAAATACATCATCCACAACTTTAGGCGAACTTAAAGAGGAAATCGGCAAATTCCTTAAAGTTAAAAAAACACAGGAAATGTTAATTTCCGTTATATCTTTCGGTTACAAAAACGGTATTCCTTTAGAATCCGATTTGGTTATGGATGTGCGTTTTTTAAAGAACCCTTATTATGTGGCGGCACTTAGGGACAAGACCGGACTTGATAAAGAGGTGCAGGATTATATTTTAAAATCTCCGCACACAAAAACTTTTGTTAAAAAATTTACCGATATGATTGTGTATTTGTTACCTAAATACATAAAAGAAGGTAAATCTTATTTAAATATTTCTGTGGGTTGTACCGGCGGTAAGCACCGCAGTGTTTTTATGGCGCATTATTTGGCCTCTGAGTTGAAAAAACGCGGCTTTGATTGCAGTGAAACACACAGGGATATTGATATAACTAAGAAGGAAGTATGGTAAAACTTGTTTTAATTACACATGGAAATTTAGGGGAGGCTTTGCTGGATACGGCATCAGTGATTTGTTGTTGCGCGAAGAAAAATATTACTGCTTTTAGTGTTAGCGGTAAAGTCGATTTAAATGAGCTTGAAACTAAAATAAAAAAATCTTTTGCTAAGGAAGAAACATTAATTATGGTGGATAGTTTCGGGGGGACTTCCTCAAATATCGCTTTAAAATGTTTTGCTGAAAATAACAATATTTCAATAGCATGCGGCGTAAATTTGAATATGGTTTTGTCTGCCTTAAATAATCAGAGTAAAATGAATTTAACGGAACTTACGGCAAAAGTTATAGCAGACGGTAAAAAAGCAATTTTAGAAGCGACGGAGTTAATAAAGAAATGATAGTTTTAACACGTGTTGATAACCGCTTAATACACGGCCAAGTTGTACAAAGTTGGTTGCCGAGTTTAGATGTCAGTGAGGTTTTGATAGTTTCACCTATCGCTCAAAAAAAGGAATTTATAAAAAAGATGCTTCGTCTTGCATTACCAAGCGGCTATAAATTAACTGTTTTGTCTGCCAAAGAGGCAAAAAAATATAGTGAAGAGAGCCAAGAAAAATTATTTATTATTATTGAGGATACTGAAAATTTGTTTGAAATGTTAGAAGAAGGGTTTTCCCCAAAAATTATAATTTTGGGAAATACTCAATTTAGAGACGGTAAAAAACAATATTCGCAAGGAGTATTTTTAGATGATAATGAGGTTAAGAAACTAAAAAAATTGGAAATAGAAAGACATATTTCCGTTGAAATACGTTCTTTGCCTTCCTCCTTTGCGACTAAATTATAGGAAAGATATTTTATGTTATTATCTTTAGCAGGCCTTTGTGCTTTAGTAGCTTTTTTAGAATTAGATACCACTTATGTGGGGCAATTTTTGATTTCAAGACCTATGTTTATCGGTGCGATGTTAGGTGCTTTGACCGGTAATTTATTGTTAGGGCTTCAGATAGGTATTTTTACGGAACTTATCTATATAGACTATTTGCCGCTTGGTGGTACTGTTCCCCCTAGCGGAACAATAACAGCAACAATAGCTATACTGATGAATTATTTTTTCAGTATGGACATATATTTTGCCTTTTTTGTAGGTATAATTTGTGGGCAATCATTTGCTTTTGTTGAAAGATTTATACGAGATAAACGTGCAGCAAAATTAGAAAATATTGAGAAACAACTCATTAAAATAAAAATAACTCCGGGGGTTGTGATTATTAAAAGTCTTATTTTGGAATTTGTAGTAGTTTTTGTTTTTTTGGTATTGTGTATGATTATGTTTGGCCCATTATTTGTTTATTTGCATGAAGATATAAGCGAAAAGGTTCATATCGCTTTTAAATTTTCTTATTATATTATACCTTGGGTAGGTTTGTGCGGATTATTAATGTCTTTCAGCAATAAGCCTAAGGAGGATTAAATGGATATAAATAGAACTAAATATATTTTACGTTCTCTACTTCTGCAGGGATTTTGGAATTCCAGAAAAATGCAGAACATAGGCTTGCTTTTTATTATGTATCCATATTTGTTTAAAATGTATTCAACTACTCCTAAATTTTTAAGAAGGGCTATACAAAGGAATTTGGAAACTTTCAATACAAATCCTGTAATGGTTTCCTTTTGTTTAGGATCTCTTATGCATCAAGAGCAAGTGCTTTCTAATGTCCGGAATAATATTAACATCTTTTACCAGCAAGAAAAAGAGTGGCTTATTATTCGTTCCAGTGTTGCTTTTACAGTTGCTTCTTTGGGGGATAGATTGTTTTGGTCTACTTTGAGACCTTTATCTTTGGTTGTTGCATTTTCTGTATTATATTTGGGGCAGATATATTTTCTAAATGATACTATGGAAGTCTATCATGAAGTCCCTACAGTTATTTTAGCTTTAGTCCTCGCTTTTATAAGTTATAATGTTCCGGTCTTTATAACTCGTTATAAAGGGTTTTCATTAAGTTATAGCGGTACGGAGGAGAATTTCTTTGGGCTTACAAAACTTAATTGGAATAAAATTATAACGATTTTAAAAACTATGGGGCAAGTATTTACTCTGTTTTTGTTCATATATGGGATGTACTTTCATTTCGCAGGTTCCACCATCGACGTAAATATAATAACTAAAATTTCCATATTAGCAGCTTTTATAATGCTTAGTGTATTTATTAAAAAATGGGACGTTCCTAATATATATTTGTATTTAGGTTCTGTCCTGGTATTTACTGTGGTGGCATTATTTTCATAGGATAAATTGTGATTAGAGAAGAAATTACTATAACTAACCTTTTAGGAATTCATGCCCGGCCTGCAGCCTTAATTGCGCAGGAGGCTGGCAAATTTAAAAGTGAAATTTGTCTGATAAAAGAGGGTATTGAAATTAATGCTAAAAGTATTATGGGCGTTATGATGTTGGCAGCCGAAAAGGGCGCTAAACTAACTATAACCATCACCGGGCCTGATGAAATTGAAGCCCATAAAGCACTAAAAAAAGTTTTTAAAACGATTTCGCAGGAAGATAAGTATCTGTAAGTTATGGAAAAAATTCGCAATTTCTCTATTGTAGCCCACATCGACCACGGTAAGACAACTCTTTCCGATAGAATTTTGGAAGATACCGGTGCTGTTCCAAAACGCAAAATGCAAGCACAACTTCTTGATGCTATGGACCTTGAGCGTGAGCGCGGTATTACCATTAAAGCAAAAGCAGTTCGCATCAAATATAAAGATTATATTTTAAATTTAATTGATACCCCGGGGCATGTAGATTTTTCTTACGAAGTAGCCCGATCTTTGCGTGCTTGCGAAGGTGTTTTGTTACTCGTTGATGCTTCCCAAGGTGTTGAAGCTCAAACGGTAGCACATGCGCATCTTGCACAAAGTTTGGGGCTTAAAATCATACCTGTAATTAATAAAGTGGACCTAAATCAAAGTGATGCCGATATTACCGAAGAACAAATTTGGGAAGTTTTAAAAGAACCTGTTTTAGCAGAGCGTGTAAGCGCCAAAACTGGGCTTGGTATAGAACATTTAATTGACAGAATTATTACAGATTTACCTGCACCACAAGGCAACCCAAAAGCCAAAACTCGTGCTTTGATTTTTGATTCTTATTATGATGCCTTCCGCGGCGTTATCATATATGTCCGCATGGTAGACGGTGTTATAAAAGCAGGGGACACTTTAAAACTTATGGCATCCGGTTTTACATCAAAAATTGAAGAAGTCGGTTTCATGACACCTAAACTCCAAAAAAGTGATAAACTTGAGGCAGGTGAAGTCGGCTACATTATTGCAGGTATTAAAGATATTCACCAAGTGCAAGTGGGGGATACTGTTACAGTTGCCGCTGCCCCAGCTGAAATTGCACTCCCTGGGTATACAGAGGCAAAACCGGTAGTTTTTGCAAGCATTTTCCCTGTAGAAACAACCGATTATCCTTTACTCAGGACCGCCATTGAAAAGTTAAATTTATCTGACAGTTCTTTTAGTTATCAAAGTGAAACGTCCAAGGCTCTCGGTTTTGGTTTCCGTCTTGGTTTTATGGGGCTTTTGCATATTGAAATTGTTAAAGAGCGCCTTGAAAGGGAATTTAATTTATCTTTAATTGCTACAAGCCCAAATGTTGTTTATCAAGTTAAATTTACACCGCGTAAAACGCATCCGCAAGAACTCTTGGCTTTGGCTGATGCCGGCAATGGTTATAAGTGGATTGATAATCCTGCCAATTTCCCGCCGTACGGTGATATTATTGATATTAAAGAGCCGACGATAAAAATAAAAATCGTTGTTCCTATTGCTTATATGGACGGGGTGATGACACTTTTAAAAGAAAAGCGCGGCCAATATATTTCTTTGGAAAATCTTTCCTCCGAAAGGGTGGTAATTAACTATTATATGCCGATGGCGGAAATGGTGGTAGATTTTTATAATAAATTAAAATCTGTTTCCAAAGGTTATGCCTCTTTTGATTATGAAATTTCCGATTATCAAAGTTCTGATGTGGTGCTTATGGAAATTTTGATACATGGTTCGCCCGTGGACGCTTTAAGTGTTATTACGCATAAAGATAAAGCAGTTTCCCGCGGGCGCTTGCTTTGTGAGAAACTTAAAGAACTTATTGGCCGCCAACAATTTGAAGTAGCCCTGCAAGCGCGTGTGAACGGCAAAATTGTTGCACGCGAAACTATTCCTGCTTACCGCAAAGACGTTATTGCCAAATGTTACGGCGGCGATATTACCCGAAAGCGCAAACTCCTTGAAAAGCAAAAAGAAGGCAAGAAAAGGATGAAGAGTATTGGGAATGTGGACATTCCCCAAGAGGCCTTTATTGCCATGCTTAAAATTGAGGAATAAATATTAACTTAGTAAATTTGCTAAAAGTTCTACTTTTTTATCTATCTTATATTTTTTGATGAGTTTGTTTAAAAATTTGTTTTCCCGCGCGCTTAAAGTTATTAAAGTTTTTTGCGGAATATTTTTTAAATATTCCACGGTTTTCGGGTGATAATTCGGACCGTAATAATACCTGTTATTTATAAAGTTTAAAGTCTTATTTTTGAATATTTGAAATAATTTCCTTTCTTCTTCTTTAGTTTCTTGGGTTAGATATATATTAGATAAAATTATCAAACTGTCCTCAGGTAATTTTACGGTTTTGGGTTTTAAAATTTGCGTAATAAATAAAATTTGTTTTGGGTTTAAATTTATTTTACCGTCAATAATAGCATTTTTTATAAGGCGGTAAATTTCAATATCATCAAAAATATAAGTTTTAAAGTTCGGCAGTTTCCTTAAAGAATGTGTAACAATTTCCTTATATAAAGTACTTTCAAAACCGTCGTCTTTTAACATTTCCAAACTTTGTTTAATTTGTTTAAAATTTGTAGAAGATGTTAAAAATAAATTATCTTTCTTTGTAAAAAATTTCCTGAAATAAATTTTAAATAAAATATTTTTTATCAACGATGTTTTAGGTTCTTCTTCTTTAATATTCAAAATATTTTTAAGCCTTTCGTTTATATCTTGCGGTGAAATTCCTGTTGGGCATAAAACTGTACAATTATTGCAATTTTGGCAAGTTTTTATAATAGTTAAAATTTCATTCTTATCTTGTTTTAAAGTTAATTTCTTTTTTGCCAAGAATGCCGCAATTTGTACACGCCCGCGGGGCCCATACCCTTCCTGTTTATATGTGCGGTAAGCCGGGCAATTTTGCAGGCATAAGCCACAATGATTGCATTTTAAAGCATCACAAAAAATAGTATCAAAGTTTTGTTTCTTCATCTAAGTAACCTTCAAAAATTTTGGGTTTAAAAATATTATTTTTATCAAAAACTTTTTTTAGTTTTATTAAAGTTTCGGTGATTTCAAATTTATTTTTATTTGTTTGGCTTTTAATTTGTTGAGGAAACAACCTTAAAGTAAATACAAACGGCGCACCGAATGCGCCCTGAGTTCCTGCCATAAGATGTATCAAATCATAACCGGCGGCATTCTTAACAAATTTTCCTCCGACAGTTATTAACCCCTCCCCACAAACGAATGTAAGCCCTGTAACAAAATCGGCAAAATTAAGATCTTTCCCGTTTAGGAATAAATCAAGTAAAGTACCTTTTTTTTGTGAAGTAGGTAAATAGAATTTAAGCGGGTTTAACTTTTTATTTAAATCTTCAATCAATGCTCCTGCACCGACGGTTAAAGTATAATTTTCTTTATCGAAATCAATGATTTTATTTAGGGCTTTTATTTTTTTAAAATCAAATTCTTTTTGCCCTTTTGCCTGTTTATAAAAGTCTTCCGCCCAAGTAGGAATATCTTGTTTTTTATTCTCGCAAAGAGGTAGTATCTTTTGAGGATTTAAAATATCGTTGGTATCTAAAGTGTTTTTTATTTTTCTAAATAAATTTAAAGTGTCTTGATTAAAAAATATATTCATTGCAGCTCGTTTTTGTACTGCAATACCATGCTCCGCACTTAAAGTTCCGCCTAGGGAAAATACAAATTTATCAATTTCTTTTATCGCAAGTTTAATTTGATTTGCCTCGTACGCATTGTTTTCATTAAAGATAATATTTGGATGGAAATTACCATCGCCTGCGTGGAAAACTATAGTTCCTCTTAAATTATATTTCTTTAAAATACTTTGTATAAATTCGATTGCTTCGGCAAGTTTAGGGCGTTCTACTGCGTAATCAAAAGACATAAAACCATTTGCCTGTTTCGCAAGGGCAAGTGCAGCTTTTGCGCGTGTATTCCAAAATATTTGTAAATCTTCGACAGTCAAATCCGTTTTTATTTCTTTTGCTTTATTATTTTTAAAGATATTTACAATTTGTTTTATGTCTTCGGCAATTTGTTTTTTACTGCTTTCAAGCTCAGTTATTAAAAGAGTTTTTATATTGGTATCTTTATATCGTGTTAGGGCTAAAGCATTTTCATCCATAACTTCTAAAGCGCTAGGTAAAAAACCTAAAGAAATTATTTTTTGAACGGCTTGCATTGTATCTTTTAAATTTAGGAAACCACCAATTAAAGTCTCTTTATACGTTGGTAGTGGAATAATTTTTACTTTCAATTTTGTAATAATACCTAAAGTCCCTTCACTTTTAACTAACAAGTGGAGCATAGGATGTTCTTTTTTTAAATTAAGAGTTGTGCCGTCTGCCAAAACTATTTCAGCACCTAGTAAATTCTGCGCACTTGCACCGTATTTTAAACTTTTTGCGCCACCGGCATTTAAAGCGAAATTGCCGCCAACTGTAGAAAATGTTTGGCTTGCCGGATCCGGTGCAAAAAAGAAACCAATCGGTTTTAAAATATCTTGTAGATCTTGGTTTATAACACCACTTTCGATAATTGCATAATTTTCTTTTGTGTTTATTTCAATTGTTTTATCCAAAGCAGCCAAATTCAAAATAAAGCCACCTTTTATGGGTATACATGCCCCGTCATGATTTGTTGCACTCATGCGTACTGTTGCGGCAAAATTGTATTTATTTAAAATATGTAAAACAGGTGAAATTTGCGAAGTATTTTTAATATTTAAAACTGCTTCCGGTCTTGCTTTTATGGGGCTGCTGTCGTAACTGTTGAGTATAAGGTGTAACTTGGAAGTTAAAATATTCTCTCCTCCAAGTATCTTTTTAAGTTCTCTCAAAGCTTGTTTGAATTTACTTTCTCGCATAGGCCTATACTAAATTGTATAATATTAATATGGCAAGGAAAAGTACTAGGAAACCTAAAAAAGTGGTCATTATCGGTGATGTCCACGGGGAGTACCATGGTTTTGCTGCGGCCTTGATTCATGCGAAATTGATGGATCCGGAACTTAAGTGGATTGGTAAACGAAATATTTTAGTTCAAATAGGCGATATTATTGACCGTGGTTTTTATCCGATACAAGTGGATAGCCTTTTAGATGTTTTACAACAAGAAGCTAAGAAAGCCGGAGGTAAAATAATTAGGCTTATCGGTAATCACGAACTTGAACTCCTTAAGAAAAACTACTATATAACTTCTTTGCCTTATTTCCAAGTAGAAGGATTTAGGAATAAACTTATTAAACAAATAAAAAAAGGTGTTTTACAAGCAGCCTATTATAGTAACGGCTTTGTAATAACACATGCCGGAATTTGTAATAATTTATATGATGTTTTTGCAAGCGAAATTAATGATATAACGCCGGCAAAACTTGTCAAACATATAAATTGTATTTTTAAGAAGTCAGTTTTGGAACAAAATTTTTCACATCCTATTTTTAATATAAGTTATTTACGCGGTGGGGATAGTCTTTACGGTGGAATTTTTTGGGAAGATTTACGCGCTTTAATGCAAAATTACGATAGGGTTCCGTTTAAACAAATTTTGGGGCATACACGTATAAAGAAAAATTTTAAAACTAAAGACGGGAAAATTACGGAGATAGATATCGGTTTAAACAAAGTCTTAGAAGGTAGATATTCTTATCCTATTATAAGTAATAAGAAACTGATTTTTAAAAAGGTGATATAGATGAAAAAGGCCTCAGTGTTGTTTGAAGAGATAAATCATACTTTAAAAGTTTTGCGAAGTCCCAAAGGTTGTAAATGGGATCGAGCACAAACCCATGAAACTTTAATTAAAAATTTAAAAGAAGAAAGCCAAGAAGTTATTAATGCAATCAAAAATAAAGATGATGAAAATTTATGCGAAGAACTTGGGGATTTACTTCTTCAAGTTTTATTTCATGCGCATATTGCCCAGGAACAAAAACGTTTTACTTTGGCACAAATTATAAATGGGCTGAATAAAAAACTTATCCGCCGTCATCCGCATGTCTTTGGTAATAAAAAGGCAAATACTCCGGAGGAAGCACTTGCCATGTGGAAAGCTGCTAAAGCCAAAGAAAAAGCATTAAAAGCCCGTAAAAGAACTAAGCAAAAATAAGCCAAAATATCGCACTTATCAATATAAAAATCGTAGCAAAGAAACAAATAATTGACGGTACAAAAGATATAATCAAAGCAAAAAATGTCATGGTTTTATTTAAACCATAGGCATGCTTCATCATGTATAATACAAAAAATAGTTGTAATAATAAAATAGCAAAAACAAATAAGCCCTTAAATGCATATATTACCGGTAAATTTAATGCAATTAAAGAAAAGGCAACAAGCAGGGTTTTTGCAAATTCGGAAATGCCTAGCAATACAAATAATCCTGTTGCACGTCCTCGGCCTGTTGTAAGTTCTAAAAACAAATGTGCTGTTGCTGAAAAGAAAAAACTTATACACACATTGAAAAATAAAATCGTAATAAAGTAGAATATGAATCCTGCAATGCCTATACCGGATGTAAGTCCTCGTGCTAGCACAATGCTAAATGCCCCAGTACAGTAACCAAATATGGCGAGTTTTAGCTTTCGCTCTTGCATAATTTGATTTATGGTAGAGCTTGGTTTTAAAACAAAATTGAATAGAGTAGAAAGCATATACACTCCTATAAATTAAGCATATAAGCCAAAGCCGGTGTTCGCGGTTTTGCAATTTGTTTTAGGGCCATAGAACTTTCCGCTAGATTAGAAAAAGGCAAAAAGAAATCTTCCATAAATTTGCTTTTTTGGTTTAATATTTTTATGTCATTAATACCTGTAAGTTCACTTAAATATTCTTTTGCCTTTTCTTCCCCGCCAAGATCATCAATAAGGCCAAGTGTTTGGGCTTTTGCTCCGGTAAAAATACGGCCATCGGCGTATACTCTCAATGTATTAACATCTACGTTAGGGCGGCCATTTTTTACGGCTTCAAAAAATTGCTGGTAAGTTTCGTCAATCATTTCTTGCAAAAGCAATTTTTGTTCGGGTGTAAGTTCCTTATAAATAGCGCCGATATCTTTATTTTGGCCACTTTTAACGGCATTAAAATCAACACCTATTTTTTTAAGTAATTCTTGAGCATTAGTAGTTTGCATTATTACACCGATAGAACCTGTCATAGTCCCCGGTTGTGCAACTATTTTATCGGCTGCCATAGCTATATAAAAACCACCGCTTGCTGCCACATCACGCATCAAAGCAACAACAGGTTTTTTCTGAGAACGGAAATAATTTAAAGCATTGTAAATATCCTGCACTGCGGCAACAGTTCCGCCGGGGGAATTAATATCAAGAAGCAAGGCTTTAACTTCTTTTTTGTCTGCTAATTCTCTTATGCGGCGTGCTATGCTTGAAGCATTTTGTTTACTTGAAAAGGCACTATTATCAATGCTTTCTGATATTTCACCGCGGATATTAACAACCACGGCACCTTCCTTAGAATTGGAATTTTTAAAAAATTTTATTGAATTTTTCTCTTCTGATTTGTCTTCAACTAATTTGGCAGTATTTCCGGCAGGTTTTATGATTAAGTAAATTCCACTCAGCATTGAACAGGTAAAAACTAGGCAAAGCAAAATAAGCCAAAATTTTATACTTAATGATTCCTTGTTCGTAGATATTTGCTGTTTTGCGGATGAGCTGGATACCTCAATTTTTTCTCTTTGGTCTTCTCTTTTTACTTCGGGCTGCTTATTATCTAAAGCATTTTGTCGCTCTTTATTTTCTTCTGGCATAAAAATCTCCTTAAAAAACTTGTCTATATAAATGATACAATTTATTTTGGAGGATTTACCAATGTTTAAAGGAATCTTTATTGCTTTAATTACCCCTTTTAAAGCGGGTAAAGTGGATTATGAGACACTTGCCAATTTAATTGAGAGGCAAATTGCTGCAGGTGTAAGTGGCTTTTGTTTACTTGGGACTACCGCTGAACCGCCTGCCTTAACAGATAAAGAAAAAGAGGAAATTTTATCTTTTTGTACTTCTAAAATAAACGGTCGTGCGAGAATAATTATAGGTGTAGGCTCAAATTCTACCGAACACACTTTAGCAAATATTAAACTTGCAGCTAAATTTAATCCGGATGCTTATTTGGTTGTAACGCCCTATTATAATAAGCCAAACCTAAACGGTATGATTGCACATTTTTCTGCAGTAGCCGATGAAGCAAAAAAACCTTTGGTGTTGTATCATATTCCTTCAAGAACCGGGCAGAAATTAAGTGTGGATTTTTTGAGTAAACTTCTTGAAAATATTCCGCAAATAAAAGCAATAAAAGAAGCCGATTATGATATTGCCCGCGTTGTAAAAGCAAGTACTTTGTTTAGTGATAAAGTTGAATTTTTAGGCGGTAATGATGATTTGTGGCCTGCTTTGATGGGTTTAAATTTCCCCGGCTTAATAAGTGCAGCAGGTAATATTTTAGCCCCGGCTTTTGTTAAAATACAAAAATTATTTTTAGAAGGTAAAATTAAGGAAAGCCAAGCAATTTTTAAACAAGCTTATCCTTTAATTGAAGCATTATTTTTTGAAGTAAATCCAACTTGTGTAAAATATGCTTTATCTTGCTTAGGTTTATGTGAGGAAAATGTTCGCCTTCCTTTAGGTTCAATTCAGGAAGAAACAAAACAAAAAATAAAACAGATTTTGGCAAATACTCCTAAGGAGTTAATTATATGAGACAAGTTTCTGTAATGAAATTCGGTGGGAACACACTTGCCAATAAGGAGAAAATTTGGCTCGCTGTTTCTTTAATTAAAAAGCGTTGGGAGGCTGGCTTTCAACCAATAATCGTTGCGTCTGCCAACGGAAATATGACTGATATTTTGCTTGATAATGCTTACTCTCTCAGTAAAAATCCAAATAAGCGCGAACTTGATATGTTAATAACTACCGGTGAGCGTATTAGCGTTGCTTTACTTTCAATAGCTTTAAATGAGGCCGGTTTACCGGCAGTGAGTTTAACAGGTTCACAGATCGGTCTAACAACATCTTCGGAACATGTCGGCGCAGAAATTAAAGGTTTAAAAAGTGACCGTCTCGCAAGGGAACTTGAGCAAAAACATATCCCGATAATTGCCGGCTTTCAGGGTATTGGGGAAAATAAAGAAATTACTACTTTAAAACGCGGTGGGTCGGATGTCTCAGCAGTTTTTATCGCAGCAAGCGAGGGCGCAAATTTTGTGGAAATGATTAAAGATGTTGATGGCGTTTATGATAAAGACCCAAATAAAGATAAAACCGCACAAAAGTTAAATCTTATGGATTTTGATGTTATGTATAAGTTGGCTTTAGAGGGGGCAAATGTTTTGCACCCTGATGCAATAAAACTTGCAAAAGAGAAAAATATTGAAATACGTATTGTTTACTATAAAACAGGCGAAGTGGGGACAATAATAAAATGATTACTATAGGTGTGTTTGGCGTTCGCGGAATTGTAGGGCAGTTGATGTTAAAACAACTCGAAGAATCTCCGTATGCAAAAGATTATAAAGTACTTGGTTTTGGTCGTCAAGATAAACCGCAAAAAGTTGATATTGCAATTTTGTGTACTGATGAAACAGTTAGCCCGCAACTTGCGCCGGAATTAAAAAATTACGCAAAATTTGTTATTGATATGTCCTCATATTTCCGTCAAAAGGAGGGCGTACCATTAGTTATACCGGAAATTAATGCAAATACCATAACAAAAGACACTTGGCTTATTGCCAGCCCAAATTGCACTGTTACCGGTTTGGTTTTGGCATTAAATCCGCTTAAAAAATATTATACTTTGGAAGAAGTATTCTCTTCATCTTATCAGGCAATTTCCGGTGGTGGAAAAAAACTTTTGGAAGAATTTGAAAACCCAAATTCTTTATACCGAGCAAATTGTGTACCATTAATCGGCAGTGTTAAAGACAATGGTTTTACTTCTGAGGAATTAAAAGGTATTTACGAGGCAAAGAAAATTTTGGGTTTACCAAATTTAAGAGTATTTTCACATACTGTTAGAGTTCCGGTAAAAGTTTCACACGGTTTAACAATAACTTTACGTGCTAAAGAAGAATTTAATATGCAAACTCTACCCGATATCTTGCGTTCGCAAAAAGGTGTTGTTTTGGACGGCAAAGTTTATACCAATAAAGAAGTTGAAGGCAGGGGGGAAGCATTTATCTCCCGTCTTCGTCAAGATATTGAAGATAAACACGTTATACATTTTTGGTGTGTGTGCGATAATTTGCTAAAAGGTGCCGCATTAAACGGCCGCCAAATCGCGGATTATTTATTTGAGGAATTTTTTAATGACTAAAGTTTTAGTAAACGGTGCGCAAGGCAAAATGGGGCAATTAATTTGCCAAATACTTACAAAAGATAATTTTGAAGTTTTTGCACGTGAAATCGGCGGTACAAGCCCACAAGATGTAGCTTTGGTAATAGATTTTTCTTCCCCGCAAGGTGCTGAAGAAAGTTATAAAATTGCCAAAAAGTTAAATGCGGCTTTTTTATGCGGAACAACAAATTTACCGCGCGGTTTAACTGCGGCTTTTGAAGCAGAAAAACAAATACCTTTGTTTTATGCGCCCAATGTCAGTATCGGTGTGGCATTATTTAAAGAACTTTTGCTTGAAGCGAAAAAAATGTACAAAGGTTACACTTTGGCTTTGCATGAAATCCATCATACGCAGAAGAAAGATGCACCAAGCGGTACTGCAAAAAATTTAGCTGCCGCTTTAAATATTATGCAAGACCAAATTACTTATGAGCGTATTGGTACTGTACCGGGAACGCATACTTTAACTTTGACTTCGCCAACTAAAGACGAAGAAATAATTTTAACCCACAAGGTTTTGGACAGAAAGATGCTAGCCCAAAGTGCTGTAAGGGTGGCTGTTTGGCTTTTGAAACAAAAAGCCGGTTTTTATAATATGAATAAATTTTTAGAGGGATTAAGATGAAAATACATTTTGTAGGTGTCGGCGGAATTGGAATGAGTGCTTTGGCACAACTCCATGCTATGGGCGGTGATGAAGTAAGTGGTTCAGACCGTTTAATAAATAAAGGTTTTACAGATTTACCTATTTGGCAAACTTTAAAAAAGCTAGGTGTAAAATTATACCCACAAGATGGCAGCGGCATAACGGAAGATACTGATGCCGTCGTCTTAACTTCAGCCATAGAGCCGGATAATATTGAAATTCAAATTGCAAAAAAATATAGTATTCCTTTGATTCATCGCTCCGAACTTTTAGCAAAACATGTTAAGGAAAATAAAACTATTGCCATTTCCGGTACTTCAGGGAAAAGTACAACAAGTGCGATGATGTTTGAAGTCTTGAAAGCAGCAGGTAAAGATCCGTCTTTAATTACGGGCGGTGTTTTACTCTCACTTCAAAAAGAAGGTTATTTCGGTAATGTTTACCGCGGTAAAACTTCCTGGCTTGTTATTGAAGCAGATGAATCTGACGGCACTTTAGTAAACTATCATCCGCAAATTGGGGTTATGCTTAATTTAGCGCATGACCATAAAGATATTTCAATTTTAAAAGGTTATTTCCAAAAATTCAGTATCAACTGTAAAAAACTTATTGTAAATGCAGAGGAGGACCACTTAAAGGAACTTTTAGGCCCAGCGCAAACTTTCGGCTTACATAACGGAAACACGCATGCGGAAAACATTAAGCTTGATGGTTTTGGTTCTAGTTTCACGGTTGACGGTATCGATTTTAAACTCAATTTACCCGGCGAGCACTATATAAAAGATGCCCTTGCTGTTATTGCGGTAGCAAAAGAAATGAATATTGATTTAAGAACAGTTTCCGCAGCACTTGAAAATTTCCAGGGTGTATACCGCCGTTTTAATTCAATTGCAAATATTAACGGTATTGAAATTATTGATGATTTTGCCCATAATCCTCATAAGCTCGCTGCCACTTTAAAAGCGGCTCATTTGAGGGGAAAAAGGTTGCAAGTGTTTTTCCAACCTCATGCATTTACTTCTATACAAATTTTGCTTAAAGAATTTATTGAGTGTTTTAGCGAGAATATTAAACCGGAAGATACCTTATATTTGGGTGAAGTTTATTATCCGGGTGGAACTATACCTGAGCATATTTCCGCAAATTTAGTTTACCAGGGTTTAAAACACTTAGGTGTAAGCGCAGTTTATACACCTTGCAGGAATGAAGCGGCCGCCCTGATTGCTGCAAAAGCAAAAGAGGGAGATGTTGTTTTAGTACTCGGTGCCAGGGACCCGACATTAACAGATTTTGCAAAACAAATTGCAGAGAAAATTAAAATTAAAGATACAAAAATCAGCCCCTGCAAAACTTGTTTGCTAAATACTAAGAAGATTGTTTAGGAGAATTATGAAAAAATTATTATTTACCGTACTTGCTTTAATTTTTTGTTTGCCTTTTGCCTTTGCAGAGACAGAGAAACTTGAAGTAGCTATTTTTACAAGCCCGGCTTGTGGACATTGTCAAAAGTTTAAACGTGAATATCTAGCAACTTTAAAACAAGATTTTCAGGATAAAGTGAAATTTGCGGAATTTGATGTTTCTAAACCGGAAGACAGTGTAATTTTTCATGATACATTGAAAGAATACGGTTTTGGGGTTGAAAGCATGGGTGTTCCAGCTATGGTAGTCGGTAAAAGCGTTTTGTTGGGGTACCCCGCGCAAATTAGAACCGAAGGGCCTTCCGCAATCCTAAGAGCCTTGCGTAATGGGGAAAAAACCTATTATGGCACACAAGCAACTATTGAAGAGTGTAAATTAAGAGAAGAAAAAAAAACAGAAAATTGCGAAAATAAAACTCAAAACACAGCATTAGAAGCAGCCCAAAGTATGTTTAGCCGTTTGACGTTTTGGGCAATAATTTTAGCAGGTTTAACCGATGGTATTAACCCTTGCGCTTTTGCGGTAATTGTATTTTTTATCTCCTTTCTCTCAGTTTATAAGTATGATAAAAAAGAAGTTATTTTAGTCGGTTCCGCCTATTGCGGGGCAGTATTTATTGCTTATGTTTTAATTGGGCTTGGGCTTTTTAATTTCCTTTATAAAATGTCTTCCTTTTACTACGTGATGTGGGGTTTCAAGTGGTTGACTATCGGGCTTTGTGCCTTATTTTTGATTTTGAGTTTCCATGATTTTATCGTATATCAAATAACAAAGAAATCTGAAAAAGTTATTTTACAACTCGGCAAAAATAATAAAGAAAGGGTGCATAAAATTATTCGCTACTTTTTGCGTGATAAGAATAAAAGTGCCTTCGGTCTATTTTGTGCTGCGGTAGTGGTCGGATTCTTGGTTTCTCTGATTGAAGCTGTTTGCACCGGTCAAGTTTATTTACCGACAATAGCTGTAATTTTGAAAGAGGCAAACCAAGACTTCCTTCGTGCGATAATGTATTTGTTTGTTTATAACCTAATGTTTATTATTCCGCTTGTAATAATTTTTGTTTTAAGTTTACTTGGATATGAATCTAAGACTTTCAGTGATTTTTTGCGCAAACATTTGGGTTTAACGAAACTTGCACTATGTTTACTCTTTTTAGGTTTGCTTATATTGTTGATAGTAAATATGTAGCAATTTGTAAATACAAAAAAGCCCTTCCATTTGGAAGGGCTTTTTAAATGGAGCGGGCGAAGAGAATCGAACTCTCGTCTCAACCTTGGCAAGGTCGCGTTCTACCATTGAACCACGCCCGCAAAAATCTTACAAGTATATTATAACAAATTTTTCAATAGTTTTCAAAATATTAGCTGTCTGCAATCAAGATAATTACAATAATATTTTAAAAGCCGAAAAGTTTTGAACTTTCTTTTAAAATATCCTGTAAATGCTTTGGGCCTTTAAATGTTTCGGCATAAAGCTTTATTATAGGCTCAGTACCGGACATTCTTGCAAGTACCCAGGAATTTTCAAGATAAATTTTAATACCGTCTGTTGCTCTGATTTTTAAAATCTTCTCCCCGGCAAGTGTTTGCAAATTTTTAAAATTATCTGCTGAAAATTTAGCAAATTTAGCTTTGCTTTCATCAGTTACGGTGTTATCAATACGGGTATAACACGGTTCGCCGTAAATTAAAGTTAGTTGCTTGTAGAGCCCGGCAACATCTTGTGCGGTTGCACTTGTGATTTCAAGTAATAAGCATACGGCGAACATACCGTCTTTTTCTGTTGTCCAATTCGCGACACTCATTCCTGCACTTTCTTCGCCTGATAAGATATATCTACCTTCGCTTAAACCTTTAACAAAATATTTAAAACCTACGTTAACTTCATCAATGGTTATTTTGTTTGCAGCGGCAATTTTATCTAAAAGCATTGTTGTGCCAAGCGTACGGCCTATTTGTTTCCCGATAAGATCTTTTTGTTTTTTGATTAGGTAATCTGCCATAACACAAAGGGCGTGGTTTGGAACTATTAAGCCACCTTTTTGCGTAGCTGAACCGAAGCGATCCCCATCTGGATCACAAGCACCTGCAAATTGATAATCACCTTGCACTAATTTAAGTAAAGGTGCCATCGGGTATGGGGAAGATGGATCCATACGTGTTTTACCATCATGATCAAGTGGAATGAAATTAAAAGTCGGGTTAATATCGTGGCTGACGATATCTAAATTATCAAGTTTATATTCCTTTTTAATTGCTTGCCAAAAAGGTAAAGTTGTTCCGCCTAGGGGGTGAATTGCGGTTTTTATTTTTGCATTTTTTATAATTTTAAAATCAATTTTTTCACCAAGTGCCTTAATATAAGGTGTGATAATGTCTGCATCTTCAAGGAGTCCTTTTTGTTTTGCTTCTTCCAAAGAGATTTGTTTTATTTCCGATGGATTATTTAAGAAATAGTTGGCATATTTTTCAATGCGGGTTGTAATTTCGCTTCCGGCCGGGCCGCCGTTTGCGCCATTGTATTTAAGGCCCATATCTTGCGGCGGATTATGTGAAGCTGTTCCGTTTAAACAAGCACAGGCGCGTTTTGATAAAATTTCAAAAGAAAATACCGGTGTCGGTACTGGGATACTCGGTAAAATGACTTTGAAACCATTCGCAGTTAAAACTTGTGCACAAAGTTGTGCAGTTGCTTTACTCATTAAACGGGTATCTCCGCCTACTAAAATTTTACCCGTAATATTATCTTCCTGGTGCATTTTAGCAACAGCTTGAGCAATACTTAAGGCATGTAATTTGCAAAAGCCATCACCGAGTTGCCCACGATGACCTGAAGTTCCGAATTTAACAGGTTTTGGATTTTTTGCATTATAAAAATCATTTTCTAATTTAACTATATCTATTGTTTTTGTTGGTAATTTGCCGGCATTTTCATGTATCATAAAACACTCCTTTTCTTTATTTTATATAATATCTTTAATGAACTCAAATACTTTTTTAGAAAATTTAAAAGATGTTCCTTTTATTTTTGAGGCGGAACTTTCCCTGTATACCACTTACAGAGTGGGCGGTGTTACAGAGGTTTTGGCTTTGCCGGAAACAGAAGAACAAGTTAAACACTTAATAAGTTTTACCAAACAACATAAAGTGCCTTTTAGGGTGCTTGGTCTTGGTTCCAATATTCTGGTTAGCGATTTAGGTTTGCGCGGAATAACCTGTTGTCTAAGAAATTTTAGAGATATCAAAATTGACGATAATTCCGTAACTGCAACTGCGGGAACTGCACTTGATGAAGTTGTGCGCGAAACTATTAATGCAGGGCTTGCCGGGCTTGAAAATTTAAGTGGAATCCCTGGTAGTGTGGGCGGTGCAGTTTTTATGAACGCAGGTGCCTTTAAAACAGAAACTTTTGATAAATTAAAATCTTTTAAGGTTCTTACAGATAAAGGCGAAATTAAGAAATTTAGAAAAGAAGATGTTAAATATGAATATCGCAAAGTTTGGGGCATTGAAAATTGTGTAATACTTTCCGCAACTTGGGTTTTGGACAAACAAGATAAAGAAATTTTAAAAGCCCGTAGGGAAGAAATTTTGCAAAGCCGCACTGCGAAACAGCCTCTTGAGTATCCATCAGCCGGAAGTGTATTTAAAAGGCCTGTGGGGGCTTATGCAAGCAAACTTATTGATGATTGCGGTTTGCGTGGTTTAAGTGTCGGCGGTGCACAAGTTTCTACTAAACACGCAGGTTTCATAATTAATTATCAAAATGCTACTGCACAAGATATTTATGATCTTATCAAAAAAGTCCAGAAAATAGTTAAGGAAAAAACAGGCTTCAAACTAGAACCTGAGCAAATTTTTTGGGGCGAATTTAAATAAAGAGCTATCTTGTTTCTAAAAAGACTTTATAATATAAAATGGCAATTATGGTTTTACTATCCGTGATTTTACCGGATTTAACCATTTTTACGGCACGGTTTAAGGAAAGCCATTTTACGTTTACAAATTCATCTTCATCGAGGTGCATTTTGCCAGGTTTGAGGCCGGAGGCATAAAAAATATGTAAATTCTCATCAGCAAAGGCAGCCGAAGTATTAAAAGTTAAAAATTTCTTTATATTTTTTGCAGCATAGCCTGTTTCTTCCTTTAATTCGGCTTTCGCGCAGGCAAGAGGCGTTTGGTGCGCTTTTAATTTACCTGCAGGTATTTCAAGCGTAATTTTCTTGATAGGGTAGCGGTACTGTTCAACAAATAGAATTTTACCGTTTTTTACCGCTAAAACCGCACTTGCTCCAGGATGTTGCATATATTCACGTTTTGAAAGATTTCCGTTTATTAAGCGAACTGTATCAACCTTAAAATTGACAACTCCCTCGTAGATGGTTTTAGAATTTACCTTTCTTTCTAATAATTTACTATAATGTTTAGACACGGGTACACCCCCAATCGTTTTAATATATTTTAACTTTTTTTGAAGGCTTGATGTATGAGTTCATTTGTTCACTTACATAATCACACGGAATATTCCTTGCTTGACGGCATGCTTCGCGTTACAAAAAATGGTAAAGGACCGTCTGATTTTCTCAAAAGCATAGATAAAACCAAGATGCCTGCCATGGCAATAACCGACCACGGCAACATGTACGGTGTACCGGAATTTAGGAAAATTACAGAATCACTCGGTATTAAACCAATAATCGGTTGTGAATTTTACTATACGAAAGGCAATTATAAAGACCATAGTAAGGAAAACGGTTCCACAAACCATTTAACTATTTTAGCGAAAAATATAGACGGATATCATAATTTGATGAAGCTCAATTCTGCCGCATGGACCGAAGGCTTTTACTATCATCCGCGTATTGATTTTGACCTTTTAAAAGAACACAAAAACGGCTTAATTGTACTTTCAGGGTGCATGAAAAGTGAAGTTTCCCAACTTGCTTTAACCGAAGGTGTTGAAGCTGCTGCAAAAGCTGCTTTGCGTTACCGAGATATGCTTGGTGCAGAAAACTATTATCTTGAAATAATGGACCATGGTATTCCCGAAGAAAAAACAATTTTAAAAACTTTACTTGAAGTGTCTAAAAAAACCGGTATACCTTTGGTGGCAACTAATGACTGCCACTATGAAAAACGCGAAGATTGGCAAGTGCATGATGTACATATTTGTATCGCAACAGGCAAAACTTTGGATGATCCACATCGTCTTAAAATGACAACCCATGAGCTGTTTTTTAAATCTGCCGAAGAAATGGAGAAATTATTTTCTTATGTTCCGGAGGCTTTAAAAAATACTCTTGAAATCGCAGAAAAGTGTAATGTGGAATTTGCTAAAGAAGGCTTTATTATGCCGGACTTTCCTATACCGGCAGAATTCAAAGATCACGCTGAATATTTGCGCCATCTTTGCCATGAAGGCTTAAAAAAGAAATTAAAAACAGACACTTTACCAAAAGAATATGCTGACCGCCTTGAATATGAACTCGGGGTTATAACTTCCATGGGTTTTGCGGTGTACTTTTTGATTGTGGCGGACTTTATCAGATATGCAAGAAGCCAAGATATTCCAATAGGCCCGGGCCGCGGATCAGGGGCCGGCTCTGTGGTGGCTTACAGCATGGATATAACACGTGTAGATCCGCTAAAAAACAAATTACTTTTTGAAAGATTTTTAAACCCGGACCGTGTAAGTATGCCGGATTTGGATATTGATATTTCAGATGCCGGGCGTGAGGAAGTTATCAATTATATGCGCCGCAAATACGGCATAAAAAATGTAGCAAGCATTATCACTTTCGGTACAATGAAAGCAAAACTTGCTTTAAAGGATACCGCCCGCGTACTTGGTTTTGAACCAACGGAAGCAAACCGCCTTTCAAAACTTATACCGGATGCTTTAAATGCAACTATTGCAGACTCCATGGCAAACATACCGGAAATTAAGGCCGAAATCGCAAAGAACCCTAAAGTAAAACAACTTTTTAATTATGCCACTAAAATTGAAGGCTTAAAGCGACATACGGGTGTGCATGCTTCAGGCGTTTTGGTTACTAAAGAAGAAGTTACAAAATATACTCCGCTTGCTAAAGGGGCAAAAGATATCATAACAACCCAATATGAAGGCAATACCGTTTCAGATATGGGACTTCTTAAAATTGATTTTTTGGGCCTCCGCACCTTAACTGTTATTGATAATGCGGTTAAACTCGTAAAAAAATTACGCGGAATAGCCCTTGATATTGCAAATATTCCTACTGATGATAAAAAGACTTTTGAACTGCTTGCCAAAGGGGACACAACTTGTATATTCCAACTAGAAAGTTCGGGCATGAAAGACCTTGTTAAAAGGTTAAAACCGTCCGCTTTCAGTGATATTTCAGCTTTGGTGGCCCTCTATCGCCCGGGCCCAATGCAAAGCGGTATGTTGGACAGTTTCGTCAAAAGGAAACATGGCCTTGAAGCTGTTACGGTAGAACATAAACTTATGGAACCGATTTTAGCCGAAACTTACGGAACAATGATTTACCAAGAACAAATTATGGAAGTTTCAAAAGCTTTAAGCGGTTTTACACCGGGGCAAGCAGATTCCCTCCGCAAAGCAATGGGTAAAAAGAAAATTGATATCATGGAAGGTTACCGCACCAAATTTATTGAAGGTGCTAAAGTTCATAATTGCCCGGAAAAGACTTCCACTAAAATTTTTGACCAAATGGCAAAATTTGCCGAGTACGGTTTTAATAAATCACACTCTGTAGCGTATGCCTTGGTGGCCTATCAAACGGCTTATTTAAAAGCCAACTATCCAATAGAATTTATGTGTGCCGCCTTGACAAACGAAATCGGCCACAATGCTATCGGCGCAACAGATAAGGAAAATAAAATTGCCACGTATCTTGAAGAAGCGCGCAAAATGGGTTTTGAAATTTTACCGCCTGATGTTCAGAAATCTTTTAGCGATTTTAATGTGGAAATTTTGCCAAATGGTAAAGAGGCCATTCGCTATGGGTTAAACGCTATTAAAAATGTCGGCACAGAAGCAACTATTGCCATAGTAAAAGCTCGTGAAGAAAAAGGATTATTTAAAGATTTATTTGATTTTTGTAGTAAAATAGATTTAACACAGTTAAACAAAAAAACAATAGAATCTTTGGTCATGGCTGGGGCTTTTGACTCTCTAACACCTAATATCAGGCCCGAAATTAACCGCCCGAATTTGCTTGCAAATATCGAATCAACAATAAAACAGGTGGATGACATCAATGAAGCAAAAAAAGAAGCAACTATGAGCTTGTTTGGTGATGAAATGGCAACATTTACCACCAAAAAGCAGGCGGAAATTAAAGCAGAGAAATGGAGCAATACCCAAATGCTTAATAATGAAAGAGAAGTGCTTGGGGTATATTTTTCCGGTCATCCACTTGCAAGATATCAAAGGCATTTAAGTAAGATTTTAAAAGACAGTATAACGAAAATCAACGAACATCCTGCCACGGGCACTGTTGCGGTTGCAGGTATTGTTACGCGCCTTAAAAAACGCCAAACACGCGATAAAAAGAATTGGGCACAACTTACTATTGAAGATGAAAAATATTCTTTGACTGCCAATATTTTCAGCAAAGTATGGGACCAAATTTCCGATACCGTTGCCGTAAACCAAGCGCTAATAGTACGTGGGGAAATTAAAGGGGATGCAATGTCTACAAGTGCGGAAATTACCGTTTCCGGAGTAGAGCCGGCTTTTGCTTTAATTTCCCGCAAAGCAAAAAAATTATGTATACATTTGCCAAAAGATATTAAAAATACGCAACTTATGAAAGTTAAAGAATTACTTGGCAAAACAAAAGGCCTTTGCGAAGTTTATTTTGATATCTGCGAAGGCGATAAAAAACATTTAATTCAAACCCCATATAAAATTACATTAGATGGTGCTTTAGTGCATTATTTGGAAGAAAACTTCGGCCTACTTTCCTGGGACATTAAGTGTTAAAATAATTTAGGCAAATAAAAACCCCTGTGTTAATTAAAACACAGGGGCTTTGTCTTCTAAAAAGAATTATTTAACTTCTTCTTTCTCTACCGGTAAAGCGGCAAGTTGTTTATACAATTTGCGCTTATAGGCGTATTCTTCTTCAGCAATCTTGGTGAGGGCTGCTGCACGTTCCGGGTTCATCTTTGCAAGATTTTTGAAACGTGTTTCGCCGCCAAGATAGTCAGCTAAAGGAATGATAGGTTCGCCGCTGTCAACTTTAAGCGGATTTAAACCTTGTGCCTTCAAAGCCGGGTTAAAGCGATATAAGATCCAGCGGCCGCTTTGAACTGCTTTTTTGGCTTCAAGTAAACCTTTGCTCATATCAATACCGTGGGCAATACAATGTGAGTAGCAAATTACCAAGGCCGGGCCGTCATAAGCCTCTGCTTCAGCGAGTGCCTGAACGGTTTGGTTCATATTTGCACCCATTGCAACTTGTGCCACATAGATATTACCGTAAGTCATGGCAATCATACCAAGGTCTTTTTTCGGCATAGTCTTACCGCCTGCGGCAAATAAGGCAACTGCACCCATCGGGGTTGCTTTTGACATTTGACCGCCGGTATTGGAATAAACTTCGGTATCCATTACCATAATTTTGATATTTTTACCGCTTGCTAAAACGTGGTCCAAACCGCCGTAACCGATATCGTAGGCCCAACCATCACCGCCCAAAATCCAGACAGATTTTTTAACTAAATAGTCTGCTAAGGCAAGCATGCGCTCATTTTTGGTTTTGGTTTTTAAAGTTGCTACTCTTGCGCGTTGTGCGTCAATTTCGGCTGTTGTGTGTTGTGGAGCATTTAAGATTTCGTCAACGAGTTTATCGTCGCCGATTTCCGCTTTGATTTCTTTGAGTTGTGCAATAGCATCGCTAAAAAGTTGGTCGTATGCTAAGCGGATACCAAGCCCAAATTCCGCATTATCTTCAAACAAGGAGTTTGCCCAGGCAGGACCTTTACCGTCATCGCGTTTGCAATAAGGTGTTGTCGGCAAGTTACCGCCATAAATCGAGGAGCAGCCTGTTGCGTTTGCGATTGCGAGGTGGTCACCATGTAATTGTGTTAAGAGTTTTACATAAGGTGTTTCACCGCAGCCGGCACAAGCACCGGAGAATTCAAATAAAGGTTTCTGTAATTGTGAGCCTTTAACGGTTTCTTTCTTGGTTTTAACATCAGCTGATTTGATGTTTAAGAAGAATTTGAAATTCTCGCTTTCCGGTTTTCTTAAAGGAAGTTGTTCAACCATATTAATTGCTTTTTTGGTCGGATCTTGTTTATTTTTTGCCGGGCAGTTTACAATACATGCGCCGCAACCTGTACAATCTTCAACAGCAATTTGTGTTGTAAATTTAAGGCCGGCAAGGTCTGCTTTACCGTCTGCTGATTTGAAGGTTTTAGGTGCGTTTGCAAGTTCTTTTTCCTGATAGGCTTTAATTCTGATTGCTGCGTGCGGGCAAACAAGAGAGCAAATACCGCATTGTATGCAGGTTTCAGGATCCCAAGACGGACACATTAAAGCAATATTGCGTTTTTCATATTGCGTTGTACCTGTCGGGAAGATGCCACCCTTCGGCATTTTTGATGTAGGTAAAGTGTCCCCATGATAGGTAATCATTTTACCCAAAACATCTTTTACAAATTCCGGTGCATCTGCAGGAACAGGGGATTGCATTGAAATTTTTGAAGTAACTTTGTTAGGATATTTAATTTTATGTAAACCGTCTAAAGAAGCATCAACTGCTGAGTAGTTTTTCTTAACAACTTCTTCACCTTTTTTGGAATAAGTTTTCTTGATTGCTTCTTTAATTGCATCTATTGCAACTTGTTTTTCAATTACACCGCAAATGCTGAAGAAAGCAGTTTGCATGATGGTGTTTGTTCTTGAACCCATGCCGGTTTTCATGGCAATATGGGAAGCATCAATAGTGTAAACTTTAAGTTTTTTATCAATGATTTGTTGTTGTACTTCTTTGGGTAATTTGTCCCAAACTTGGTCGGCGGCATAAGGGGCATTGATTAAGAAAGTTGCGCCTTCTTTTGCATTCCTTAAAATATCATACTTTTCAAGGAAGGAGAAAAGGTGGCAGGCAATAAAGTCTGCTTCTTCAATCAAATAAGGTGCGCGGATGTATTTTTTACCAAAACGGATGTGGGAAGTCGTCATTGAGCCTGATTTTTTGGAGTCGTACACGAAATACCCTTGTGCAAAGTTATCGCTTTTTGCGCTGATAATTTTCATGGTATTTTTGTTCGCACCGACTGTACCGTCAGAACCTAAACCATAGAACATAGCATTAAATGTGCCGTCTGTTGCTGAGGTTTTGAAAGCAGGGATTTTTAAAGATTTACCGCCCAAGTCATCATCAATACCGACGATAAAGCTTGTGATAGGTTCTTTTGCATCTAAGTTATCAAATGCGGCTTTTACCATAGCAGGGGTAAATTCTTTTGAACCGATACCATATCTGCCGCCGATAATTAAAGGTGTGGTTTTAAATTTTGCTTTTGCTTCTTTGGTTAAGAAAGCGGCGCAAACATCTTCAAATAAAGGTTCGCCGATTGAGCCGGGTTCTTTTGTTCTATCAAAAACTGCAATTTTCTTGACTGTTTTGGGGAAGGCTTTAATAAAGTCTTCTGCGGCAAAAGGCCTAAAGAGTTTAACTTTAAGTACGCCGACTTTTTCGCCTTTCATATTTTCAACTGCGGTTTGTGCAACATCTGCACCCGAAGCCATAATTACAACCACTTTTTCTGCATCTTTTGCACCGACATATTCATATAAGTCATATTGTCTGCCGGTTAATTTGGCGAATTTATCCATGTATTTCTTTAAAATTTTAGGGGTTGCTAAGTAATATTTATTTACGGCTTCACGGCCTTGGAAGTAAACATCCGGGTTTTGTGCGGTACCGCGGACAGTCGGGTGTTCCGGGTTCATTGCATTTGCACGATATTTGGCAACTAAATTATCGTCAATCATTTCTTTCATTGTTTCTTTAGAAATAACATCAACCATGTTAAGTTCGTGGGATGTTCTGAAACCGTCAAAGAAATGCAAGAAGGGAACTTGTGCTTCAAGCGTTGCAGCTTGGGAGATTAAGGCAAAGTCCATAGCTTCTTGTGCGTTTGCGCTTGCAAGCATTGCCCAACCTGTTTGGCGGACTGCCATAACGTCACTGTGATCGCCGAAAATTGAAAGTGCATGTGTTGCAATAGCACGGGCTGAAACATGGAAAACCGTAGGTGTAAGTTCACCCGCGATTTTAAACATATTGGGGATCATTAAAAGTAAACCTTGTGAAGCGGTAAAAGTGGTGGTTAAAGCACCGGCTGCTAAAGCACCGTGTACTGTACCGGAAGCACCGCCTTCGGATTGTAATTCCGCTACGACTGGGACATTGCCCCAAATATTTGTTTCCCCTTTTGCGCTTTTTGCATCGCAGATTTCACCCATTGTTGAAGACGGGGTGATAGGGTAAATTGCAATAACTTCATTGGTAGCATGGGCGACGTGGGCTACTGCTGTGTTGCCGTCCATGGCTGTTAATTTTTGTGACATGATAGTCTCCTTAAGATTAGAATACATATATATTCTACCATTTTTAGAGAGTGTGGGGGAAAAATATTTAATTAAAATACCCTCCTGTTACGGAGGGTATTAAGATAAAAGGTAAATCAGGCTTAATTACCACTGCGGTCGTCGTAATCTTTAAGTTGTCTTGCGCGGCTTGGATGACGGAGGCGCCTAATGGCTTTCGCTTCAATTTGTCTGACGCGTTCACGTGTAACATTAAACATCTTGCCAACTTCTTCCAAAGTGCGTGGGTAGCCTGAATCAATACCAAAGCGAAGTTTAATAATTTTTGCTTCACGTTCGGTGAGTTTTGCTAAAACATCGGCAACTTCCTGTTTGCGTAAAAATTCCGCTGTAGATGCTGCCGGGTTTGGTCCTGTTTTATCTTCAATAAAATCTTCAAGGTTTGTGTCTTCATCATCACCGATTGGGGTTGAAAGTGATACAGGATCTTGCATAATTTTTAAAATACTTTTAACTTTTTCTTCGGAAAGATGCAAGGTTTTAGTATAGTCCCTAATATCAGGTTCGCGCCCTTGTTCCTGGCGTATTTTGTTTCCTGCTTTTGTTAACTTAGAAACAAGTTCCTTCATGTGTACAGGTATGCGGATAGTATTTGCTTGGTCAGCGATTGCACGGTTAATACTTTGGCGAATCCACCAAGTTGCGTATGTGGAGAATTTAAAACCACGTTTATACTCAAATTTTTCAACAGCTTTCATTAAACCGAGACCGCCTTCCTGAATCAAATCTGAAAGTTCCAAGCTCGAATTAACATGCTTTTTTGCGATAGAAACAACTAGGCGTAAATTTGCACGTATAAGTTTAACTTTATCTTGCAAAATAGCATTTTCGAAGTTTTCAATACGCTCGTTTAAAATTGCGAAGTCTTTTTCCGTCATCGGCACAATTTGCATTAAACGGTCATAACGCCTTTGTGTGCTTAAAATATTTTCAATACTTCTTTCAAGTTGTTCAGCACTGTCTGCGTGTGTTTGGGTAATTAATTGCCTTTCGGTAATTTTCTTCTTTTTATATTGGTTTAAAAGCTTTTGGGCTTGTTTAAGCGGAACAAAATAATTGTTAAAGCGTTCTATATCATTCCTGCAACTTTCAAGTTTATCGGCTAAATCTTTAATTTTGTTAGTTAAACGCTTAATTTTATTTTGGTTCAAATTAAGTTTTGTAATTCTGTCAACAACTTCTTTTTGTTTTGCATGCAAAGCGGTTGTATATTTGTTTTCCAAAGCTGGGCTTAATTTGCTGTTTTTTAATTTCATCATCAGGGCAGTAATTTCTTTTTCGCGTCTTGCAATTAAGGTGGTGGCTTCTTTTAATTTTTTACGCATGTTGGCGAGTTCACGTTCGGTTCTTTTACCGCGGGGCATGAGTTCTTTGGTGGTCATTTCATCTTGGTCAACAAGTTCTTCCCAAGAACAAATTTCACGCATGGTAATAGGGGAGGATAAAACAAGCTGCCTTAAATATTGTTCGCGGTCACGGATATTACGGGCCAAAGTTATTTCTTCGTCACGGCTAAGTAAAGGCACTTTACCCATCTCTGAAAGATACATTCTGATAGAATTTGAAGCATCCACAACAGGTAAGGCTTCTTCTAAAGTTATAGGCCTATCATTAATAATTGAAGGATCCAGTTTTTTATCATTTATTACGTCTATACCGAGGTCAATAAGATCATTAACGTCCTCTGAATCTATTTCAGAAGAACTTAAAGATTTTGATATTTCCTCAGAGGTCAAATAGCCTCTTTCCTTACCTAATTCCGCTAATTTATTTGATTTTTTACCGTTTTTTGCCATATTCCTTCCTTTACTTTGACTTTAATTTTTTTTGTATTTCTATTTGTTCTTTTAATAATGTTAAGGGTACTTGCCCCGGGCCGTAAGAACTTAACTGTTGTTGTAATTCTTTATAACGTTTTTGCAAATAAAAATCCTCAATCCTTTTAATAAGGGCTGGAATTTCAACTTTCGGTTTAAAGCCTTGCGGCACATCTTTTGCTAAAAGTTCCAAAATAAAATCTTTAAACTCCGGCATGGTTTGTATTAATTTTTGTGTTAAACCAAAGCCGTCAGCGCTTTCTTTATACAAGAGCGCTACATTTTTAAGTATAACGCCAATTTCCGTATTTTTCAAGGGGGTATTTTGTAAATTCTCGCACAAAGTGATATAGGCCGGATATTTTAAAATTATTCTCACTATAGAAATTTCCGCCGGTAAAAACTTGCTTATTAGGTTTTGTTTTTCGGTTTTTACTTCCTTAGTTTCTTGTTTATCTGCCGGCTTTTTTTGTTTATTTAAATTTTCAAGCAATATGCTTTGCTCTATACCTAGGCGGTTCGCGGCAAGGGCGGTCCACTCCGCTTTAATAATTTTATCTTGCTGGCGGGAGATTATGTCCATAATTTCAGCTGCAAATTCAGATTTTTCTTTTGCACTTATTGCCTCTGCTCCGTTTAAAAATTTATCTAATTGATAATTAATAATATCTTTCCCGTTTTGGGTTATTGCCTTAAACTTATCTGCACCGTATTTTATGATATATTCATCCGGATCTAAACCTTCAGGCAATGTGGCAACTGTCACGTAAAAACCTTGCTCAAGTAAAATTAATGCTGTGCGTTTTGAGGCCTTTAGCCCGGCAGCATCTGGGTCAAACAAGACAGTAACATTATCTGTATAACGTTTTAAAAGTTTGGCATGGTTTTCATTGAAAGAAGTTCCAAGCGGTGCAATACAATTTCCAACACCGGCTTGATGCGCGGCAATAACATCCATATAACCTTCAAGTAAAACGGCACGGCCTTCTTTGCGTATGCTTGGTGCTGCAAAATTTAAGGCATACAAAACGCGGCTTTTGGAAAATAAAGGGGTATCGGGTGAATTTAAATATTTTGGCATACCATCGCCCAAAACGCGGCCACCCAAAGCTACGGTTTCACCCCTGTGATTTAAAATTGGGAACATCAAACGGTTTTTAAATAAATCTGTTTTATTTGAATTAATAAGCCCGGTTTTTTTAAGGTCATCCATAGTAAAACCGGCTTTTAGAGCTGCTTGCGCAAGACCATCAAAAAAACTTAAGCCGAGTGCAAACTTTTCTACTGTTTCTTTGGTTAGTGATCTGTTTTTAATATAGTTTCTTGCATTTGCACCGCGTTCTGAAAATAATTGTTTATGATAAAAATCTTTTGCAAAATCCATTAATTTGTAGAGTTTTAAACGGGCCTTTTCTTCTTCGGTCAACAGGTCTTCTTGGTGCCAATCAATACCGGCACGCTCAGCAAGTTTGCGGGCAGCTTCATTAAAGGACATATTTTCAATTTTCATCACAAAATCAAAAATATCGCCACCTGTTTGGCAACCGAAACAATAATAAAGGCCTTTATCCGGGCTGACTGTAAAAGAGGGTGTTTTTTCCTGATGAAAAGGGCAACATGCCTTGTAAGAAGTACCTGAACGCTTAACGGAAGGCACATATTCTTTTACAAGGTCAAGTATATCAATACTGTCCCTAATTTTTTCAATCAGACTTTGATCCATAGAGGTTTTTACTAACATTAACAGGCAAGTTTTTTAGGCGCAATAGTCCGCCATAAAATACAGCGGACTATTGCACAAATAACAACTAAAAGCGTTTTCTTTTAGTTCTTCTCATTCTGCGTTGTGCTTCTTGAGATTTAAGTTTTCTCCTAACGCTTGGGGGAACATAGGTTTCCCTTTTCTTAATTTCGCGGAGGATACCGTTCTTTTCACACTCTCTTTTGAAGCGTTTCAAGGCTTCTTCCAAGTGCTCAGCATCACGAACTTTAACAAACACCATTACTTTTCACCACCTTTTGTTTGAAAGGTTAACCGGCAGGCCACAAAAAGCGACGCCCTGCCATCAAATGATAATGCAAATGCATCACGCTTTGCCCCGCACCCTTGCCGTTATTGGCGACAAGGCGGAAATCTTTAATATTATTTTCTTTTGCAATCTTTGCAGCAGCAAGTTGTAATTTACCTAAAACTAAGGCATCATCCTCGCCGGCTGCGGCAATATTTTCAATATGCTTTTTGGGAACTATTAAAATATGCGTTGGCGCTTGAGGATTTAAATCTTTAAACGCAACGCAAAAATCATCTTCATAGATGATTTGGCTTTTAACTTCACCGGATATTATTTTGCAAAAGATGCAATCAGTCATGTATAAATTATAGCAAATGTTCCCGCGCGTACGCAAGAGACAGTGCAAATTTTGATATCATATACTTTTTATTATATAATCTAAAAGGGATATAGATTATGAAGAACTTACCTATAGTATTTATTCTTTTATTTCTGCCTTTTGTTTGTTTCGCCGGCATTATAAGTAATGATGAAATACAGATAAAAGGTGCCAAACCATCAGATAATTATACGATATTGGAATTTAACCCCGGCCAAGATATTATAGATGACACTAAAGGTATATCCTCCACTTTTCTTACAACAAAATTTTATTATGGTTTTAATGATAAAAAAAATGATATAGGTATTGAAATACCTATGTTAAGAAATGAAGGGAATAATGATGGTTTAAACGGGCTTGGGGATATCTTGCTTGCCACAAATTATACAGGTACAATTTTAAAACAACTTTTGTACGGTTTGCAACTTGAACTTAATTTGCCTACAGCTACGGAAAGTGAGCTAGGTTTGGGACGTTTTCAAATAAGCCCGGCTGCGTTTTTGGAATATTCCTTTTCAAATGGTTTTTTTATTGCGGGTGGGGTAAAATATTATCACACTTTTTGGGGTGATTCGGATAGAGTGATAATAAATAAATTGCGCCTTCGCAGTAATTTTGGTTACATTTCACCGACTGATTGGTGGATTATTGTTGACCCTAAATATTATTTTGATCTTGAAAACGGTAAAAAAGAAATCTACTTGGAATTTGAAGGAGGTTTTATGTTCCGCGGAAATGTTGCATTTTATTTAAAGCCCGGCTTTCATGTAGCAGGTGCATTACGTAGCAAAGATTGGAATATGCAAATCGGTGTAAAATTTTTTAATTTAATTTAAATTACCTAAACTTTAAAACTTTAATAAAATACTGGACACAGTATTTAAAAAAAAGTAAAATATATAGGTAAGTAATTTTTACAGAGGTACAAAATGGCAAAATTGAAAACTGGGCGTCATACAAGCGCCTTAAAAGCACAAAGACAATCTGTCAAGAGAAATTCAAGAAATAAAGGTTTAAAGAAAACCATTCACTTGGCTGCAAAAAAAGTTTTAGCATCTAAAAATGCAGCTGATTTGAAAAAGGTTTCCTCCGCTTTAGATAAAGCCGCAAAGAAAGGCGTTATCCACAAAAAAGCCGCTGCAAGGAAGAAATCCCGCTTGACAAAACTTGTCAACAAAGCAGCAAAAAAATAAAAATAAATTATTAAATTTACGCGGGCCTTATAGCCCGCGTTTTTTTATATAACTTTTTTTAGTGGTACTAATTTATTATTTTTATCTTTAGTCTTCCAAAAAACTAGGCCGTTTGAATATCTATTTGTAATCGCTCTTGCTGCCGCAGAAGGAGAGAGAAATTTTTTCTTATTATAACATACAGTATGATCATAGTAATTATATTTAGCAGCATATCTAGTGCCTTTATAGGTAGCTATGATAGAAATAATTTTTTTGTTTCTACTTATATTAACACTGGAATTCTTTTTACCCAACAATCTATCTTTTTGTTTTTTCTGATACTCATCTATCAAACTTTCGTATTCATCCTCTAAATTTTTCCCCTTATTAGGTTTTTGTCTATTACCTTTGGGGTCATTTATTCTTATCAATAATGCTTCCAAATCAGAAATATGCCTTTTATCCCTAACTACAAAAAAGGAAAATTTATTCCACTTATCTTGATGTCGATCTTTAAGATGCTGTTTCAAACGTCTTTGTAGATCTACCGATTTGCCAACATAGTAGAGATTGTTTTCTTTATATAAAGCATATATGCCTTGTTCTTTACCTAATAATTTTTTAAGTAAAAAATGGAATTCGATAACCTCACTAGGTTTCTTTTCTAAATATCCAGGTATTATACTCATACTTGTATTGTATCATATTTGATTTATAAAACAAAAATACCCGTGCTTAAAATAGCACGGGTATTATATTACTTAATTTTTTACAAACTTTTGAGTTTTGTTTTCAGTTCTTCAAACGGTAAAACTTGGCCGCCGCCTTGTGCAAAGTCCGGCCTGCCGCCGCCGCGCCCGTCAAGCAAAGCAGAAATTTGCCCCGTTAATTTGCCGGCATTTGGGCCGCCCACAAAACTCTTAACCACAAAAGATGCCTTACCATCTAATGCGGTTATAACCATAATTACCGTGTTTGGATTTTTGTTTGCGAAGTTATCGGCTAAATTGCGAAGTTCTTTGATTTCGGTATTTTCCGCATTAAAGCAAATAAGTTTTGAGCCGTCTTTTAAAGTAAAACTTTCTTGCAAAGCACCGCCGGCACTTCCGCTTAAAATTTGGCGGCGCAAAGCGGAAATTTCTTTTTTAAGATTCTTTTCTTGCTCGAGCAAGCTTTGAATTTTTTGCGTTAAATTTTCTGGGTGCGTATTAAGCATTACGCCGGCGGTAAGCGTAATATTTGCCATCTTTTTCAAATTATCAATTGCACTTAAACCGGCAACACCTTCAATACGCCTAACACCGCTTGAAACAGCACACTCTTTAAGTACCCTAATTGCCATAATTTCGCCGGTACTTTTAACATGCGTTCCGCCGCAAAGTTCAAGCGAAACAAAACCTTTTGTATTTATAAAACCTTCACGGGAAATTAAGACAAAGCGGGCAGGATCTGCATAAGTTTCGCCAAGCAACGTTACTGCACCCAAAACTTTTGCATCACTTAAAGGGCGGACTTGCGTTTCCACTTTATAATTATTTGCAATAATATCTGCAGCATTGCTCCAAACGGCAATTAAATCTGCTTGGCTAGGTGCTTTGGAAATTGTGTAGTCAAATCTAAATTTTTCTGCAGAAACAAATGAGCCGGCCTGATGCACCTGATCACCCAAAATTTTGCGGAGTGATGCATTTATAACGTGTATTGCCGTGTGATTTGAGGACGTCTTAAAGCGGTTAATTTCATCAACTTTTAAAGTAACGATATCATGTTCTTTTAAAGAACCTTCGACGATGTTTACTCTATGCAAATAAATTTTTTCAAGCGGTTTTTGTGTATCTGTAACGGTTGCGATATGTTTGCCGTCTTTTAAAATTGTACCGATATCACCGACTTGGCCGCCGCACTCGGCATAAAAAGGTGTTCTGCCTGTAACGACATAACCATTACCCTTTAGCTCCTTAACAGGTTTGAAATCTTTATTCAGCAAGGCAAAAATTTCCGCCTCACAAGTAAGCATTTCATAGCCGACAAATAAAGTTGACGGGATTTTACTTTCAAGCTGTTGCAAAGTTAAAACATGTTCTTTTTCGTTTTCATCGGTAAATGCTTTGGAAGATGCTTTGGCTTCTTTTTGCGCTTGGTAAAAACCGTTTTCATCTAGCTTAATATTTTTTTCGGCTAAAATTTCGCGTGTAAGTTCTAACGGAAAGCCGTAAGTTTCATATAAATTAAATGCTTCCTCACCGCTGAAAGTTTTGCCGGAATTTTCTTTTAAAAGTTCATTTAAGCGGGCTTCACCATCGGTTAAAGTTTTAGCAAAAGCACTTTCTTCGCTCTTTAAAGCATCCATAATATGAACAAGGTTCGTTACAAGTTGCGGATATAAATCTTTATAAACGCTTGCCAAAGTCGGTACAAGTTCATGCATAAAAGGTGTTTGGCGGCCCATAAGTTTGCCATATCTAAATGCACGCCTAATTAAGCGGCGCAAGATGTAACCACGCCCTTCATTAGATGGCAAAACACCTTCGGAAAGTAAAAAAGATGAAGAACGTAAATGATCCGCAACAATGCGTAACGCGGAAGTTTCCTGTGCTGTTTTACCTTCAATTTTTAAAATCTTTTTTGCATGATTAATTATAGGTAAAAATAAATCTGTATCAAAAGGATTGTCAACATTTTGCATTACCATACAAAGGCGTTCAAGGCCCATACCGGTATCAATATTTTTTTGCGGAAGCGGTTCAAGTGTACCGTCTTCAAGACGGTTAAATTGAGTAAAAACCAAATTCCAAATTTCCACATATCTGCCGCAATTGCAGGCAATACCGTTTTTGGCACAATCTGGACAGCCTTTGTCTTCACCGAAATCATAATAGATTTCAGAGCATGGCCCGCAAGGCCCGGTGGGGCCCATAGTCCAAAAGTTATCATCTTCACCAAATTCGTAAATGCGGCTTTTGTCAATCAGTTGTGCCCACATATTATAGGCTTCTTCATCGCGCGGTGCAATACCACCTTTAAAAATACTGACGTAGAGGCGGCTTTTATCAATTTTCAAAACTTCGGTTAAATAAGTCCAGGCCCAAGTGATGGCCTCTTTTTTAAAATAATCGCCGAAAGAAAAATTACCTAACATTTCAAAAAATGTTAAGTGGCGTTTTGTGAAACCGACATTGTCGATATCAGTCGTCCTCAAACACTTTTGGCAAGTGCAGGCATTTTTTAAATTCTTTTTAAGCCCCAAAAAATTGGGTTTAAATTGTACCATCCCGGCGGAGGTAAAAAGCAAAGTTGGGTCCCCTTGAGGAACAAGAGAGCTTGAAGGTTGCTCGATAAGGCCTTTTTCTTTAAAAAAGGCAATAAAATTTTTACGAATTTCTTGGCTTTCCATATAATAAAATTATATCATATTAATATGATACGTTTTATAGTTAATCCAAGTGCAGGTAAGCATAAAAACTTAAAAATATTGGAAAAAGATATAAAAAAACTTTTCCCGGAAAGTGAAACTATTTACACAAAATACGCCGGTAACGCAAAAGAACTTGCACTTGAAGCCGCACAAAAAAATTATAGTGTGACGGTAGCTGTCGGCGGAGATGGAACAATAAACGAAGTTACTCAAGGTTTAGTTAATTCAAATACCGCACTTGGAATTATTCCTTGCGGTAGCGGCAACGGTTTTGCTCGCATGATAAAAATACCACTTAAAGATACTCTAAAATGTCTTGAAATTATTAAAAAAGGCCGCGCAAGAAGAATTGATGTCGGGCAGGCAAATAATGAATATTTCTTAAATGTCGCCGGGTTTGGTTTTGATGCTTTGGTGGCACAAAAGTTTGCCAAATCAAAAAGAAGGGGGAAATTACCTTATTTTAAAATTGGTATAAAAGAATATTTCAGTTATCAACCGGTAAAATGCAATTTAATTTTTGAAGACGGAATAAAAACGGAATTAAGCCCCTTATGTTTAGCTTTTGCAAACGGTAATCAATACGGCAGCAATTTCTATATTGCACCAAAGGCTTCATTGGATGACGGGCTGCTTGATATGATAAATTTAGCGCCTGCAAATATATTCAAAATACTTTTTGGTTTGCCAAACTTTTTTAAAGAAGGTTTGAGCCCTATCAAATTAACAAATACAAAGAAAATTAAAGAAGTTACAATTTCCGTTAATGGGCCATTTGTTTATCATATCGATGGTGAACCTCGTGAATGCCAAAATGGAAAACTTAAAGTAAAAATATGTCCTAAAAGTTTAATAGTTATAGTACCGGAGGAATAAAATGCCAACCCTAAACAAAAAAACAACTTACCGCAAACGTAAAATTTCAACTTCCAAACAAATTAAATTTTGGGCAAGTGTGATTATTACGGTTATTTTGTATTTTATGCAACAACAAGGTAAACCTCTTTCACAGCCGGATAAAGCGGAAGATAATCAGGTTTTTGAAAATGTTTCTATTGCCTCAATTTATGACGGAGATACTTTTAAAATAAATTTAAATTGTTCGCTCGCGGTATATTGCGAAAAAGTGCCTGTGCGGGTGCGCGGTGTTGATACGCCCGAAATAAAAGGTAAAACAGAACGCGAAAAAAAATTAGCAAAAGAGGCCAAAGAATTTACTAAAAATTTCTTATCACAAGAACCTATAAATTTATCTAATTGCGGACGTGATAAATATTTCCGCCTGCTTTGTGATGTTAAGAACGGTCAAGGTAAGAATCTTGCGCGCGAGCTTATCAAACATGATTTAGGTTATTCTTACGAAGGCGGTACAAAAAGCGACAAGTATCAGTAATTATTTAATGGGTAGAAGTGCTTTAATTGTTTTGTACTTTTTATTAAATATATACCTAAAAATTGTATTATTCCATACAAAAAACGGTGTTAAAAACATAGTTTTATAAATTATTTTTCTGGCAAATTTAGGGCGGTATTTTATATCAAGCAAATTGCGGCTGCATAAAATTGAGTGGTAGGTTTCCAGTGCCCACAATACAGGCCACATAACCGCTGCGCGCGCAAATACTTTATAAAAAGGTATTTGTTTTAGAAAATCAGGTGCAACGCTGATATTATTTAACCCAAAATGGAGCCATTTATATACGATAGGTAAAAATAATTTATAATTTTTCTTTTCATGTAAATCTTGTGGCATAAGGTTGTGTTTAGTTAAATCGGTTATCGGCAAATAAATGCGGCCGATTTTTATATCTGAGGCAACATCTTTTAAAATATTTGTAATTTGCAATGCCATACCGATTTTCTCAGCTTCTTTGGTAAACTTGTTATTTTCCTTACCGTTAAGCAAAAGTTTTGCCCAAAAAACGCCCGGTGCACCGCCCATGGCAACACAATAATCAATAGTTTCTTTGTCACTGGGAACAGCTTTTAAAAGATAAGTTAAATCTTCATCAGCGAAATAATTAAGGTCCCACTCCATAGCATTGGATACTGCAGTAACTACTTCTAAAGTATCCTCTCTCGCGCGCTCATTTAAGTTTTTATAAGAATCTAAACAAAGAGGTAAGTTTTCAAGTAAAATTATTTCTTTTTCGTATTTTTTGTCTACCTGCAGATTTAAAGCTAAGTACTTTGCAAGTAATTCTTTATCTTGTGTTTTAACTAGGTTTGGATAATTATTAACAAAATAAATTCTGTCTTTAAGTGGCAAAAGAGGTATATCAGCAATAGTATCTGCAATTCTGCAAAGCAAGTATGCGACAGTAAAAATCTGCCTTTGGTTACGGGGCATAATTTTTGCACTTAAATATAAAGTGCGCGCATTTTCTTTTAAAAGGGTACTAAGGTCCATAATAAAATTTTAACATATTTAAAAATGAGGTCTGCACTTTTCATTTACTTGCCGTCAAATTCTTTTTAATAAATTTTGATTTTTCTGCTCCTAAAGTACCGAGATGTCGCTTCGCTCCCCGTTCTTTGCGGTACTAGTCGTCGCAGAGAAAATCTAAATTCCCTCAAAAATACTTGCCGGATTATTGAGCCCGGTTTTGCTTTATTTTGCATAGCGAAAACGCGTAAAACTTAAGTATAATATAATTATGGCAGATATAGATATCGAAACCACTATAAGTGATGTAAAATTATTTCTAGAAAAACTTAAGGGTGAACTTCCTGAAGTTTTTACTAAACCTATGCCCGAAGTTGAAGGTGAAGAAAAACAAACCCAGCCCGAGCAGGAAACTGCAGGTAAAGTTTTGTACTTAGGTAATTTGTGCGAAGTGGAATTAACTTTAAACCCGGAACAAAGAGAGCCGACAGTTATTTTGGTAGACAATAAATTTTATGTCACTTTAACAAGTAAAGATCAAAACCCTTCCGTACTTTGTGAAGACTTTTTGCGCCGCCAGGCTCTTGATTTTTTAACGGCTCGCGCCAAGGAACTGGCAGCGAAAATGGAAGTAACTTTCAATAATCTTACGGTTAAAGACCAAAAAAGTTTGTGGGGAAGTTGCTCTCAGAAAAATAATTTAAATTTTTCATACCGCTTAATTAAAATGCCGCGTGCGGTTATTGACTATTTAATAGTGCATGAACTTGCGCACCTTATACACTTTGACCATAGCGCAGATTTTTGGGCTACCGTTGAAAAGTTTATACCAGATTATAAGCAACACCGCCGTTGGCTTAACAACAATAAATATGCAGTTATGGCCCAAAGTAATGTTTCTTTAGATAATTTAAAGCTGGATGAAACAAATACGACAGGCGGTGAAAATAATGTTTAAAAAACTTATTCTTACTTTGTTTGCTTGGTTGTTTTTCTGCTCGGTTTTCGCGGCAGATACATTGCCGGTAGTATTTCAAGGTAAAAATAAGACACCTATTGCCACCCGAACTGTTGATGGGGAGGTTTTTGTTGAAGCGCGCGATATGGCAAAATATTTGCGTTTGCAAACAAATCTGTTTTGGAATTCCGGTCAACTTAATTTGCGTGGAAAAAACGGTTTTTTTGCCACTTTAAAGCAAGGTGATAATTTCGCAACCGTAAAAGGGAAGCGTGAAACGCTTACTGCAGATCCTTTTATGGAAAAGCGTTCCTTATACGCACCTATAACTTTTTTTACGGAAGGCTCCGGTTTTTTTGCAGGCAACTTTCAAGCTGCTTTTGACGGTGAAAAAATTATTATTGAAAAGGCCGGTGAGTTGCCCGTAATTGAAAAAAAGAAAGAAGAAATTAAAACTCCGGCCCAAGCCGAAATTAAAGAAGAAATAACAGATGAAGAAATTGAGGAAGTAGGGGGGGAATTTTTTGAGCAAGTTCCCGGCTCAAATTTACCGGCACCTACCGTTATAAATAAACTTGATACATCGAAAAAGAATTTACCGTTTGTTCCAATAGATTTAAAAAAAGAAAATGTTTTGCGCGTTTGTATTGATGCCGGGCATGGCGGTAAAGATCCGGGGGCCAATTATCGAGGTATTGCAAGGGAAAAAGAACTTAATTTAATTGTAGCCAAAGAACTTGAAAAACTTTTGAAGAAAAATAAAAAAATACAAATTAAAATGACACGCAGTACAGATGTCTTTATACCGCTTGGAACTCGTGCAAAAATTGCAAATGATTTTAAAGCAGATCTTTTTGTTTCCATTCACGCAAACGCTGCACCAAATAAAAAAGCAAAAGGGTTTGAAGTTTATTTTCGGTCTGATAAGGCTTCCGATAAAGAGGCTGCCCAAACTGCTGCACTTGAAAACGAGGCCTTAAACTATGAAGAAAAGGGTGTGGGAAGTGTAACTTATGCGGATTTACTTTTAAATTCTCTTGCTACCAATGAAAATATAAATGAGAGTTCTAAGCTTGCTGCGCGCATAAGGAATGGGGTATCGGAAAAAAGCAAAACAATAGGTATAAATGTTAGTACTGAAAAAAGCATCAAGCAGGCTAACTTTTATGTCTTACAAGGTGTAAAGGCCCCATCCGTATTGGTGGAAATGGGTTATGTTACAAACAAAGACGATAAAAAGCGTCTTAACAACAAAAAGATTTTACAGATAATAGCTATGTCTATTAACAATGGAATTTTAAACTATGCCCGCCAAGAAGGCTGGAAGGTTTAATCTCCCACAGTATAATAACCCCAATTTTGGTATAATTTATATATATGTCTATAGTAAACTTTAAAGAAATCGATGCCCGTCAGCAAAAACGCTGGCAAGAGGCAAAACTTTTCAAAACAGGCACTTTGCCTAAATCTAACAAAAAATTTTATTGTTTAGATATGTTTCCTTACCCTTCAGGCCAGGGCTTGCACGTCGGTCACCCGGAAGGATATACGGCTTCCGATATTTTAGTACGCTTTAAAAGAATGAATGGTTATTCCGTATTGCACCCCATGGGCTGGGATGCCTTCGGTTTACCTGCCGAAAACTATGCTATTGCAACAGGTGTACATCCGGCAATAACAACACAAAAAAATATTGATAATTTCCGCCGCCAAATTAAGTCTTTTGGTATGGCTTATGATTGGGACCGCGAAATTAATACAACATCCCCTGAATACTATAAATGGACACAGTGGATATTCTTACAACTCTATAAAAAAGGGCTTGCCTATCAAAGCACTGTTCCAATAAATTGGTGCCCGTCTTGTAAAACAGGTTTGGCAAATGAGGAAGTCTTTGGCGGCCGCTGCGAACGTTGCCAAACACCTATTGAGAAGAAAAATCTGCGCCAATGGATGCTCAAAATTACCGCTTATGCACCGCGTTTACTTGAAGATTTAGAAGGGCTTGATTGGCCAGCTTCGACCTTGCTTATGCAAAAGAACTGGATAGGGCAGTCCAACGGTGCGGAAGTTACATTTAAAGTTGCAAATAGTGATGCACAAGTTACAGTTTTTACCACGCGCCCGGATACACTTTTCGGTGCTACATACATGGTACTTGCGCCGGAACATGAACTCGTTTCAAAAATAACTACACCGGAGCAAAAAGAGGCGGTTTTGGCTTATCAAAAACAAGCTGCAGCAAAAAGTGATATTGAACGCGCCGACGTTGAAAAAGAAAAAACAGGTGCTTTTACCGGCGCTTATGCAATAAACCCCGTCAACAATAAACAAATCCCAATTTGGATTGCAGATTATGTTTTGACAGGTTACGGAACGGGCGCAATTATGGCAGTTCCTGCACATGATACGCGCGATTATGCTTTTGCCAAAAAATTCAATTTACCTTTAATTGAAGTTATTTCCGGCGGCGATATTTCAAAAGAAGCCTATACCGAAGACGGTAAACTTGTAAATTCCGGCTTTTTAGATGGCTTAAACGTTAATGATGCAAAAGCCACAATGATTAAATTTTTGGAAGAAAACCATATCGGTAAAGCAAAAACAACTTACCGCTTACGCGATTGGGTATTTTCCCGCCAACGCTATTGGGGTGAGCCTATCCCGATAGTACATTGTGAAAAATGCGGCGTTGTTCCTTTACCGGAAAGCGAATTGCCTTTACGTTTACCTGGAATGGAAAAATTTGAGCCGAGCGGTACAGGTGAATCACCGCTTGCAAATGTGGAAAGTTGGGTTAATACCACTTGCCCAATTTGCGGCGGCAAAGCCAAACGCGAAACAAATACTATGCCGCAATGGGCCGGCTCCTGCTGGTATTATTTGAGGTATATGGATCCGCATAATGATAATGCTTTTGTTGATAAAGAAATTGAAAAAGCTTGGGGCCCGGTTGACTGTTATATTGGCGGTGCGGAGCATGCTGTCTTGCACCTTTTATATGCACGCTTTTGGCATAAAGTTTTGTATGATTTGGGCCTTGTTCATACCAAAGAGCCTTTTGCAAAACTGCGCCATCAGGGCATGATACTTGCATTTTCTTACCGTGATAGAAACGGCTCTTATCATCCTTATGAAGACATTGACTTTAAAGACCCTAAAAACCCTTGCTTAAAAGATGGTGGCGGTGCATTAACTTCAATGGTAGAAAAGATGAGCAAAAGCAAAAAAAATGTCATCAACCCAGACGAAATTTTAAGCGAATACGGAGCTGATGCTTTTAGATGCTATGAAATGTTTATGGGCCCTTTTGATGCAAGCAAGCCATGGGACACAAAAGGCATTGAAGGTATTTCCCGTTTCTTAAAACGTATTTTTGCTTGGGTGGAAGACCTTAAAATTTCTGATATTAAATTACCGCAGGAACTTGAGATTTTAAAGAATAAAACCATAAAAAAAGTTACGGAAGATATTGAGAATTTTAGCTTTAATACCGCAATTTCCGCAATGATGATTTTCTTTAACGAATTTGGAAAATACAAAGAAGTTAATCAAGATATGTTTGCAAGTTTTATGAAGATTTTGCATCCTTTTGCCCCACATTTAACTGATGAACTTTGGCAACAAGCGGGGAATAAAACTTTCCTCTTAAATGAAACATGGCCGACAGTTGATGCCGAAATGCTTAAAGAAGAACAACTTGAAATGGGCGTGCAAATAAACGGTAAAATTAAAGATAGGGTTAAAATACCGGCAAGCGCAACTAAAGAAATTCAGCAAGAAGCCGCTTTAAATTCAGTAAAAATAAAAACCTTGCTTGAAGGACAAGAAATAATTAAAATTATAGTAGTGCCTTTAAAGATGGTCAGCATAGTTGCAAAACCAAAAAAATAACGGAGTATTTATGAAAAAACTCATTTACCTTTTAGGCTTAATTTTAGCAGTAACGGCGTGTAACGGTTTACAAGATGTATATTACCGCCCAAATGCACAAATTATGCCGCAACATATCACAAAAATTCACGTTAGGCCTATTATTAACCGAACGGAAGTCTTTGCTTTAGAAGACCGCCTTGTAATTGAAGTGGTAGATGAATTCGTAAGGAACGGCACTTACAGTATTGCTCAAGAGGATCAAGCAGACGGTATTTTGGCCGGTGAAATTTTACGTTATATTTCAATTCCTGTTCAATATAACACACAATCTATACCCACTGTGTACCGTATGGAAGTTTTGCTTAATTTACGATTTATTGATAGAAATTCGCAAGAAACAATTTGGCAGGAACCGGCACTCCAGCAGATATATATTTACTCTGATGCGACTTTGCCTGGCGGTATGAGCGAAGAACAAGCTCGCGAGGAACTTTGGAAAAACTTTGCCAAAATGATAGTTAAGCGTACGGTAGAGGGGTTTGGTTCAGTCGCCAGCCCGACACGCCAGCAAAATCAGCTTAACCCAAATCAAACAACAATAACACAGTAATATGCAAAAATTGACCGCGGAACAACTTAAAAAAAGTATTGCTCAAGGTAATATTGCGCCTGTTTATTTGTTTAGCGGTGATGATGTCTTTAGAAAACAAGAAATTACAAAGCAAATTATTTCCGCTTTAAAAGTTGATGAATTTAATTTAACACAGGAAGACTGCTTGCAAACCAAAGATATAGGTGAAATTATAACTTTGGCAAATACTATGCCAGCATTTGCAGAAAGGCGCGTAATCATATTAAATAATATTGATAAACTTACAAAAAACCCAATGGCCGTTTTAGTTAATTATTTGCAAAACCCGTTAAACTCAACTTGCTTAATTTTGTTTCATAATGACTATAAAAAATTTAAGAAAGATAAAACTCTAACTTCCGCTTTAACAGAAGATTCCGCAGAAGTTTTATTTGATGAGTTAAAAGGCGCAAGTTTACAAAAATGGCTTAAAGAAAATTTTGCGGCAAAAGGTTTACAGATAAACAGCGATACTTTAATGATGTTAGAAGAACTTGTAGGGGCAGACCTTAATGCCTTAACAATGGAAATTGAAAAGTTATCACTTCTCCTTACCAAACGTGAAGATAAAACAGTGACGGAAGAAGACTTACTTTCAAGCATAGGTTATTCTAAAGAGGAAAACCCTTTTGCTTTAAATAATGCCGTTTTAGCTTTAAATAAAAGGGAAGCACTTAAAATAATTGATAATCTTTTAAAAGCGGGGGAAGAACCTATTGCCATTTTAAATAAAATCAGCAACCCTGCAATGAAACTCTTTAGAATTAAACGCCTTGCCGAAGCCGGTGTACCTGCTTTTCAAATAACAACTGCAGCCGGGCTTATGCCTTGGGAATCCCGCCTTGTAAGCTTGGCCAGAAATTTACCGCCAAGCACCGTTATGTTAAGAGCCATAGATAAAATTATTGAAGCGGACCTAGCTTTTAAGACTTCAACTGCCGATAATGCCGGTGTAGTTTTAAAGGGTTTAATACTTTCTTTACTTCCTAATTAGTTTGTGTTGTAGTCGATACCGCGGTTTGTAATGTATTTGAAGAAATGACTTGTGCTGTTTCTGATGAAACAGCTTTTATTGCTTCTGTGGAAATAATTTTTACTGTCTCGGTAGATATTGTTTTTGCTGTATCGGTTGAAACTGTCAAAACTTCGATATTTTGAAGTGTTTGCGTGCTGGGAATAAGGCTTGGCCTTTCCTCTTTGATAACCAAAACTTCCTCTTGTGTTTCACGCGGATATAAAGTTTCAATTAATTCAATAAACTTTTTATATTCTTCACGTGCTTTCATATATGGGGTAGTGTTTTCAGGTTGGATTTGGAGTTTTAAAAGTTCTAACGAATAATTTGCGGCCGCCTCCTTATAATAAAGTTGAATGAGTGTCCTTTTAAAATTATTTTCAAAACCTATAATTTCCTCTTGATCTTGCCCGGAAGAAATTAAAATATTTTTATATTTGTCTGCTTCTTTTAACACCATGTCAATTTGAGGTACATTATCTACGTTAAAAGATGCTTTAGGCTTTTGCGGAACGACTATGCTTTTTTGGTCAAAGTTCTTCTGCGGAAGGTATACATTACCGATAATAACCCCCGCTATAAATACAACCAAAATGATTAATAAGCGCAATAGATTAGCCATATATAAATTATACAAAAAAATAACCCCCTAAATTTTGGGGGTTATTTTGTAGTAAATACGGTTATTATAATAAAGGTAATTTAACTTGGAAGCGCTCACCTTTATATACAAGCCATACAGAATCAGTTGTAACGGATACAACTTTGATTTTAAACTTTTCCGGGTTATAATCAATGTCGCAGCCTTCCAAATCTTTGGCAAGAACAATCGGCACAACAAATTTGCTGCCTTTAGAAAGAATTTGCCCGTTAATTATTGCATCACGCCCCATAATACCGTCAAGATTTATATTAGTATTAACTAATCTTGCGGGGTGGCGTTTCATTTCATCACACAATAATTTTTTGCGCAATATTTCTTTTTGCTGTTCTTCCCATGCAATCCTTGCCGCATTTTCCGCCGCTTTTCTTGCATTTTCCGCGGCTATTTTGTCTGCCTCTATTTTATCAGCCTCTTGTTGGGAAATGAAGGGGCTTTTTGTGGTAGAAGGCAAATCAAATGTAACCTTTTTTACGGGTAAAACATTTGCCGCTTTTGTAGTAGTCTTTGTATCTTGTGCAATTACTAAAAGCGGGAAACCTAAAACTAATAAACTTAACAATAATTTCTTTTTCATAATACTACCTCCTTGTGAATCCTTTCCGTTTCCTTAGGAAAAGACTCATATAAAGACATAATTTTAACAAAGTCCGCCCTGTAACCATCGGCATCTTCGCCTTTGGCTTTGCGTGCTGTTTCAATAACTTTTGTGAGGTCAGTTTCTTTTGAATATCTGCTGCCTTTTAAAAGTTCTGCAAAAGCGGCAACGCTTAAAGCAAAGCGGGTGTCATCGGAAGTCTTATCAAAAGCCAAATAATCTTTTTCTTTTAAGACTTTGCTCATAAGTTTGCTTGTATCGCCGTCCGGCTCTTTGTAGCGGAGTTTGACTGTTAGCATTTCATCACTGTCCACCCCTTTGGGTTCTTTTTTAGCACTGTATTTAAGTTCGTCAATACCTGCAAGGCCATCCGGCATTTTTACACCGGTCGGAACAATTTCATAAATGACCGTTACCGTATGCCCGGCACCAAGTTCACCGGCATCTTTTGTGTCATCATTAAAATCTTGGTCATTTAATTTACGTTTTTCATAACCGATTAAGCGGTAAGCCTGCACTTTTGCCGGGTTAAATTCAACCTGGAATTTAACATCTTTTGCGATGGTAAATAAAGTTGCGCCGAAGTCTTTAACAAGTGCTTTTTTTGCTTCAAATAAGTCATTAATATAGGCATAGTTACCATTGCCTTTATTGGCAAGTGTTTGAACTTTATCGTCTTTATAGTTACCCATACCAAAACCGAGTACGCTCAAAAACACACCGCTTTCTTTAGCTTCGGTTATTTGCTTTTCAAGCCCGCCGAGTGAGGTATTGCCGATATTAAAATCACCGTCGGTTGCTAAAATTATGCGGATATTGCCGCCTTTAATAAAGTTCTTTTTGGCGATTTCATAGGCCCTTTTTAAACCTTCAGAGCCGTTTGTTCCGCCGCTTGCACGTAAACTTTCCATAGCAGATATTATGCGTTGTTTCCCGCCTTCTTCTTTAAGGGATGCGCCGTCTAAAACAACACTTGTGCCGTTTGCATAAGTTACTATGGAAACTTTATCCTGCGGCCTAAGTTTTTCAACGAGCATAGCAAATGCTTTTTGTGCCAAAGGCAAGCGGTTTTGCCCGGACATTGAGCCTGAAACATCCACCAAAAATACCAAGTTTGAAGCAGGCAATTTATCCTTATCAATATCTTTTGCTTTTACGCCGATTTTGACAACTTGCAAATCTTCCGTCCACGGGGAATCTGTAAGTTCAGTAATAATATTTACAGGATCTTTGCTGCTTGCTTTCGGCGCGGCATAATCATAAGTAAAGTAATTGATAAATTCTTCCGTTCTGACTGCATCTTTATTGGGTTTTACGCCCCTTTCAATATCGCGGCGCACTATATTATAAGAAGCGGTATCAACATCAGCAGAGAAAGTTGAAAGCGGTTCTTCCTTTACAAATTTGAAAGTATTACCTTCAAAAGATTTATAGCTTTCCGCGTTCATTGAATCATAATCGGCGGAGTATGAATAATGAGAGCCGGGGTAATAAGAAACTTTGCGCATTGCCATCATACGGCCGCCAAAAGATGCACCGCCGGCGGTACCTGCTTTAGCGGAAAAGTTAGCCATAGCAGCCCCGTCATAAGCAGCACGAGAATTCATGGATTCAAACCTCATTGACTGTTCTTCTTTTGCCGCTGCTATTCTTGCCTTTTCTTTTTCCATTCTTATTTTTTGGACATCAATTTCACCTTGAGAGAAGAAAGGATTTCTGTCTGATTTCTCTAACACGGTAGTAGGCAAAACTTCTTCGCCGGCATCTTTAACAAAGGCAGGGGTTTTAACTTCCTCTTTTGTTATTTCAGGTTTTTCGGTAACGGTTGTTACGGGTTGTTTGATTTTGGGTTGTTCAATTTTCTTTTCGCGTTTGAAAACCGGAATCAGTAAGATACCGATTATACAAACCGTTCCTATTGCATAAATAAACTTTTTCATAGCGTATCTCCTATCGTCTGTTTTCAAAGACAGTTTGGAGTAAATACGATTTTGCCTTGCATTTTGTGGATCAAAATCAAGGGCGGAAAATTTGTTTTTAATTTCTTCGTCCGTAAATCTCATAAACTCTCCATTTTTAACCTAATTTTATCCAAACTTCTTTTTAATATGGTGCCGACATTGCTTTCACTCAACCCCGACACTTTTGCAATTTCCCTATTATTTAAAGAGGAAAAGAATTTTAAACTTATTAAATCTCTTTCTCTTTTATCAAGGTCTTGCAAACATTGGAAGAGGAGTTTTTTGTCTTCTTCCGAGGCAAGGTTTTCAAGCGGCTGTATTTCCAGATGTTGGTGTAATTCTTCTTTACCCGTTAAAGAAAAGAAGTTTTTTATAAAGTATAATCTAAAGTAGCTGTTAACTTCATTTCTTGCGATAGTAAAGAGCCATTGTTCAATGTTGCCTTTGCTTTCGTCGTAAGAGGAAAATTTTTCTAATATCTTTTGCCAGATGTTTAGAGAAATATCCTCCGCCGTCGTTTCATTGCCTGTTCTTGAACAGACATAAGCAAATATACGCTTAAAATATGTTTTATAAGTTTCCTCAAAGTTCATAAGTACCTTGCTTCACTTAGTATACGCATGGGTTTTAAAAGTATCACAAATATTATAGCAAATAGGAAGTTCGCAGTTTTTGTATAGTAAAGCCAAACCGTACATTTATACCCGGCAAAAAAATTAAAGATGCAAATTTCCCTTTAAATATTGTATAATATAACTAATCTATTTGAGGTTAATGACATGAAAGAAAATATACATCCTAAATACGAAGTTGTTGAAGTTACTTGCGCCTGTGGTGCAAAATTTAAAACACGCTCTACGATGAAAGCAGTAAAACTTGATATTTGCTCTGCTTGCCATCCTTTCTTTACCGGCAAACAAAAAATGTTGGATACCGAAGGCCGCGTTGAGAAATTTAACAAAAAATTTGCCGCAACTAAAGGTAAAACGGTTGCAAGAAAACCAAAAACCGAAGTCAAAGCAAAAGCAAAAAGAGCAGTCAAAAAAATCGGCCTTTCTACAGCACCTGTCAAACTCGCTGCTAAAAAGAAAGCCGCTGCTAAAAAAGACGCAAAAAAAGAAGCAAAATAGCTTTTTAAATACTGATAACAGGCCTCTTTTACGGAGGTCTGTTTGTTTTATATAGGTAATATATGGATATTTCAAAATATAAAAAAGAGTTTGAAGAAATCGAGCGCGAACTTGCCTCCGGCACAGTTGCGCCTGAAGTGTTTAAGGAAAAAACAAAACGCCATGCTTTTTTAGCCCTCATTATTGAAAAGGCGCAAGAGCTTGAGCAAGTTGAAAAGGCAATAGCGGGCGATAAAGAAATTATTGCAGACGGCTCTGATAAAGAAATGGTTTCCCTTGCAGCCGCTGAACTTGCCGAGCTTGAAAATAAACCTGCTGAAATTATGAAGGAACTGCGCTTACTTGTTATTCCGCCGGATCCGAAAGACTCAAAAAATATTTACCTTGAAATACGCCCCGGCGCAGGGGGGGAGGAAAGCGCGCTTTTTGCCGCCGAACTTTTGCGTGTTTATCAACATTTTGCACAAAATAAAGGCTGGAAAACCGAACTTTTGGAATATACCCCAACAGGTTTGCACGGTTGCAAATATGCAAGTATGTTTATTAAAGGTGACGGTGCTTATTCTTGGCTCCGCGACGAAGCCGGCACACACCGCGTGCAACGCGTGCCTGATACGGAAACATCCGGCCGCGTGCATACCTCAACAGTAACCGTTGCAATTATGCCTGAAGCGCAAGATATTGATATTCAGTTAAACCCTGCCGATATTGAAATGGAAACATGCCGTTCCGGCGGCGCGGGCGGCCAAAATGTTAACAAAGTGGAAACAGCTGTTCGCTTAATTCACAAGCCTACCGGCATTGTTGTTAGCTGCCGCGAAGAACGCCATCAAAATGCAAACCGCGAAAAGGCTTTAAGCATGTTAAAAGCAAAACTTTACCAAATGGAAGAAGAAAAACAAAATAAGGAAATTTACGACGCACGCAAAGCGCAAGTGGGTACCGGGGACAGGTCCGAAAAAATTCGTACTTACAACTTCCCGCAAAGCCGTGTTACCGACCATCGTTTAAATGAAAACTTTTATAATATCACCGAAATTATGGAAGGTAATATTGAAAATATTTTGGAACTTCTCCGTAAAAAAAGAACAGAAGAAAAACTTAAAAACCTTGCTTTATAATGAAAACCGTCAAACAAGTAGTTTTTGAAGTTACAAATATTTTAAACTCCGCTAATGTGGCAGAAGCCGCCGCTAATGCGGAGTTTATTGTTTGCAATTTGCTCGGTAAAAGCAGAACGGAGATTTTGGCTTTCGGCTCATCAGTTTTTCCGAAGGAAAAAGAGAAAATTTTAAATTCTGTAATAAAACAAAAAATTGAAGGTAAACCTCTTGAATATATTTTTAATTCTGCTAGTTTTTTAGGCCGCAAATTTTATGTTGATGAACGTGTTTTAATACCGCGCTCGGAAACAGAAGAACTTGTTTTAAAAACACAAAAAAAACTTAAAACTACACCAAAAAATATTTTAGATTTATGCACAGGCTCGGGGTGTATCGGTATAAGTTTGGCTTTAAATTTTCCGGTGGCGCAAGTAACTTGCAGTGATATTTCCGCACCTGCTTTAGAAGTAGCAAAACAAAATGCAGCAACACACAAAGCAAAAATAAATTTCATTGAAAGTGATTTGTTTAATAATTTGCAAGGTAAATTTGACCTTATTATCAGCAATCCGCCATATATAAAAGAAGATGATATAAAAACCTTATCTCCCGAAGTAAAAAAAGAGCCGCGCCTTGCCCAAATCGGTGGCAAAGAAGGTACAGAAATTATTGAAAAAATTATTCAAGCGGCGCCGAAATTTTTAGCACCCGGCGGCCTGCTTGCATTAGAAATAGGCGATAAAGAAGGTCAAAAAGTGCTACAATTTTTTAGTAGAGATATTTGGAGCAATTATATTTTAGCCCATGATTTTGCGGGCTTAGAACGCTACATTTTTGCGATAAAGCGTTAATTTTTTTATTATTCCTTTGCCCCGGCGGCTTTTAAAAGTTCCGCAATTTCGGTATAATCATTATTGTCGGCAATATAAAGGGGTGTTTTTTCTTCTGAATTTTGTTCATTGACATTTGCACCTTTGTCTATCAGTAGTTTGACTATTTCCGGATTTCCTGTGTATACTGCTCTTGTAAGTACTGTTTCACACCACCAACAAGAAGGTTGTTTAAAATCAAGATGAAAATTTACATCAGCTCCTTTATTAAGCAATAATTTTACAATTTCTATGCGATCATGGAATACTGCTGATTCTAACGCCGTACCTTCCGGTTCATGAAAACATATATTATCTTCACAGTTATAGGCGTCAGCCACGTTAACATCTGCACCTTTATCAAGCAAAAGTTTAACAATTTCTGTATAGCCTTGTGCCACACCTTTTATTAAGGCAGTAGCCCCATGCCTTTCCTTTAAATTAATTTTTGCACCTTTATCGATTAACAATTTAACGATTTCAAAATATCCTTTATATGCCGCTTTCATAAGAGCAGTAGAACCAGCCTCATTTTGAATATTTATATCTGCACCTTTATCAATTAATAGTTTGACAACTTTTAGATGTCCGTTATATGCTGCACGCATAAGTGGTGTACCGTTATCACGATCATACTGAAAATATTGTTCCACTTGCTCATCTGAATCTTCACAATAATCTTCTCCGCAATACCAACCAGTTCCATCATTTGGTTGCATGTAATTTACATCTACCCCGGCATCAAGCAGTTTTTCAACTTGTTTTATATCGCCGTAAGCAGCTGCTTCACCTAAAGATTTATATTCAGTATTGCTTGTTTCTTCAGCATTATCATCCGCTATATTTTCAGAATCATTTTCTTTAATATTTTGTGAATGGTGATTCGTTGTGTTTTCCTCTACTTTAGTTTCATTAACCGGTTGTTCCGGTTTTGTGGCTTGTTCATCCTTTTTATTACATGCCAAAAGTAAATTACAAACACATAAAAATATTAAAAGTTTTTTCATAAATTCTCCGTTATTTTTATTTTTGCAAATTTTTTACTTATAAATAAATTCTACAATTTATCTTCTAAATTTGCTATTATTTTTTTAAGGTTAAGAAGTTGGTTTTATTTAATAATTTAAAGTTTATTTAATAAAAGCGAAAAAGAATAATATCGCGCCGCGCAGAAAATTTAAGATGATTTTTAATTTTTATCTGACGACGTGTACCAAGAAGTAAAACGAGCGTAGCGAGTTTGCGGTACTCTAGGAAGATAAAAATAAAAAAGGGTTTAAATTTACAAGCGCGTTTTGCGCGTTCGTTAGCATAATTCGTAACGTAAACACGTAAAACAAAAGGAGAGTTAAAATGGATCAATTTATCATAAACGGTGGCAGGAAATTAAAAGGAACAGTGGAAATCGGCGGTTCAAAAAATGCTGCCTTACCTATCTTAATTGCAACGCTTTTGACAGACGAAAAATGCGTTATAAAACGTGTCCCCAAACTGCGCGACATCAATACAACAATAAAAATTTTGGAAGCACTCGGTAAAAAAGTTACTTTTGAAAACGGCACTTGCACGATAACAAAACAAACCGCTTTAAAAATGAAATTGCCTTATGATTTAGTCAAACAAATGCGTGCAAGTTTCTGGGTTGCAGGCCCGCTTTTGGCACGCAAAAAACATGCGGAAATTGCTTTACCCGGCGGTTGCGCCATCGGCGTAAGGCCGGTTGATATTCACTTAAAAGGTTTTAAAAAACTCGGCGCAAAAGTAATTTTAAATGAGGGTAATATCGTCTTAAAAGCAAAAAAACTTGCACCCACAAAAATTATTTTGAGTTTCCCAAGCGTCGGCGCAACGCAAAATTTACTGATGTGCGCAAGTTTAATTAAAGGCAAAACTATTTTTGAAAATATTGCACGTGAGCCTGAAGTCTTTGACCTTATAAATGCCCTTAAAACCATGGGCGCAAAAATTTGTATGGACCAGCAGGGCCGCCTTATTGTTGACGGTGTAGAAAAGTTAAAAGGCATGAATCACACCGTCTGTGCAGACCGTATACAAACAGGGACTTTCTTAATTGCAGGTGCCATAACTAAAGGGGAAATTACCGTCAAAAATTGTGTGCCGGAAGATAATGAAATTTTGCTTGAATATTTGCAAGAAGCCGGCGCAAAAATTACAACGGGCAAGGACTGGGTTAAAATAAAAGCACCAAAAACAATTAAACCCGTAAATATTAAAACTGCACCTTTTCCGGGTTTTGCGACGGATTTGCAGGCCCCTTGGCTTGCTTTAATGACTTTGGCAAAAGGCAGTACCGAAGTTAGCGAAGATATTTTTGAAAACCGCTTTATGCATGCACCGGAACTTGTCAGAATGGGCGCAAATATTGTTATTGAAAAAAATGTAGCCAAAGTTACCGGTGTTACAAAACTCACGCCGGCAACGGTTATGGCCTCTGATTTACGCGGCGGAGCGGCTTTGGTGCTTGCGGCTTTGGCGGCAAAAGGGCAAAGCTGTGTTGAGCGTGTTTATCATATCGACCGCGGTTATGAGGAATTTGAGCAAAAACTAACTGCGCTCGGTGCAAAAATTAAACGTTATAACCCCGTACAAATTTAGTATGAATTTCAAACATGCCCTTGCCCTTTTGCTTGAGCGCGGGCACGGAAATAAAAAAAATAATTTAGCGGAAGTTAAGAAGACCGCCGCCGCACTCGGCCTAAAAAATTTGGCTTATAAAACTGTGCATGTAAGCGGCAGTAACGGTAAAGGAACAGTTTGTTTTTTGCTTGCTAAAAATTTAAAATTAAACGGTTTTAAAACAGGCCTTTTTACTTCCCCGCATCTTGTTGATATTTGCGAGCGCGTGCAAATTAACGGCAAAAAAATTAGCAAGAAAGATTTTGCTTTATACCTATCAAAAGTCCTAAAAAAAGAAACTGTAAAGCTTAAATTTTTTGAACTGTTAACTTTGCTTGCTTTGCTTTATTTTAAAGATAAAAATGTTGATTTTGCCGTCATAGAGTGTGGTATCGGCGCGCGCAAAGACAGTACAAATATTATTAAACCTTGTTTAAGTATAATCACTTCCGTATCTTTAGAACATACGCAAATTTTAGGTAGAACTTTAAAACAAATTGCTTATGAAAAGGCCGGCGTGATTAAACCAAAAACACCTTGCATAACAGGTGTTTTGCCTACGTCAGCACAAAAAGAAATTAAAACTATTGCGCAAAAAAACAAAGCACCGCTTTTTACCGTTAAAAAAGAAAAAACAAAATTAAAAGAAAATCAAAATATAGTTTTAAAATCGGCGGAAATTTTAGGTCTTAAAAAGAACACTTTAAACTTAAATTTGCCTTGCCGTTTTGAAGTGCTTAAAAGAGGGGGAAAGTGTATTATTAAAGACGGCGCGCATAACCCCGAAGCCATAAAAGAACTTGCGAAAATTTACAAAAATTCACCTTACTATAAAAAAGAAAATACTTTAATTTTTGCCTGCTCTGCCGATAAAGATTACAAAAGTATGGCTAAAATTTTAAACCCGCTTTTTAAAAACATAATTTTAACCGAAGCTAGCAAAAACGCAGTACCGGCCCAAGAGCTTAAAAAATATTTTAAAAATGCCGAAATCTGCCCAACCCCCAAAGCCATAGATTTCAAAAAATTACATGGCAATATTCTAATTTGCGGCAGTTTTTATTTAGCAGGTATTAAAATCGATATTTAATCATTTGACTTGCGTATTTTTTTTTTTTTCTAAAATATACCCATACGGATGTGAACGTATTATATAAATTAGGAGTATATTATGAAAAAAGGTTTTACTTTAATTGAATTACTAGTTGTTGTGCTGATTATCGGTATACTTGCTGCTATTGCTTTACCGCAATATCGCAGATCTGTAGAAAAAGCAAAATTATCTGAAGTCTTAATAAATATCAACACTCTTGAAGAGTCTATAAATAGATATATTCTTGCAAACCAGCCTAGTGAAATTTTGTTACTATTTAGAGATGAAGTTTCGTTGGATGTGGAAATATCAGGTGGTGAAGAAGATGTGGAAGGGGGCTATATAACTAAAGATTACGACTATCAAGGGTATATTGCTCCAGACGGTTACGTGATAATAGTAGATCGTTGGAATAATGATAATCATCTCTATACCATTATTGACGATTCACGAGAAGAATTAAGTAAAGAATGTTGGGATGAATCTAATGAAATAGGGCAATATATCTGTCACTATTTAGAATCGCAAGGTTGGCAACACAAAGAAGGCCCTAGTAAACCAACATTATAATTTAATTCACCCAAATAGGATTAGCCGGCACAAAATGAAAGCTATCAATCTCCTTTTTTATTTGTCTATCAACTATAAAAATATTATAATTTAGATATATAGGAGGAATTATGGCAGATTTTTCTTTTGATGTCGTATCCAAAGTAGATTTAAATATCGTTGAAGAAGCAATAAATATTGCAAAAAAAGAGGTTTCAAACCGCTATGATTTTAAGGACGCAAACCCCACTCTTGAATTGCTTTCTAAGGAAAATAAATTAAAACTTTCCTGTAAAGATGAATATAAAGTCAAAGCACTTTATGACATTTTGCTTACACGCCTTTCAAAACGCGGTATTGCTTTAAAGAATTTTATTCCGCAAAAAATAGAGTCCGGCATCGGTGGAAGTGCAAAACAAGAGGTCAAAATCCAGCAAGGTATTCCGGCTGATAAAGCAAAGGAAATCGTCAAAATTATTAAGGAGAGTAAACTAAAAGTCAATGCAAGTATTCAGGGCGAACAGCTCCGTGTTTCAAGTGCTTCAAAGGATGCTTTACAAAATACTATTGCACTTTTAAGGGGCAAAGACTTCGGCCTTGAACTGCAGTTTACAAATTACAGGTAAATTATGAAAAAACTTATAACTTTAACATTATTTTTATTTTGTTTGGCACCGCTTTTTGCTCAAAGTGCCGATACGGAACTTGAGTTTTACAAAAGTGAAATTAATGCTGCTGATAAAAAGCAACTGTCTTCTTTAGAGTGGGATTTAAATTCTTGGCTTGAGCGCAATTATTCTTTGCCTTCTGCGGCAGATGCCATGCTCTATAAAGCAAAAGTGGAATACTTAAATAAGCAATATGCGCCCGCCTATTTGACACTCCTTAAATATGTTTATGAATTCCCTACAAAAAAAATGCCTAAAGATTTGGCACGACAGATCGTAGTTGAGTTTCCGACCAAACAACAAACAGAACTTATGCAGGCCCTTACACCGGGGAATTTACCGCAGGCAACAGAGGACCGCTTGAATATGTTTTTTACTACAGCAAATAAATTAAATTTAAAAGATTCGAATGAGCATTTGCTTAAAGATTATTCTATGTTTTTTACCCGTTTTCCGGGTTATGAAAACAGAGATAAAATAGAACTTTTGTTGGGTGATTCTTATAGAAATGACGGGAATTATCTGGCTGCTTTATCAAAGTACGATAAAGTTTGGAAGATTTATCCTTCAACGAAATATAAAGCGGCGTCACTGCGCATGAAAGGTGATATTTATGCAAGTGAACTTAAAGATTTCGAAAAGGCCAAAGATTATTATAATAAGGTTTTAAATGATTTCCCAAATTCCGTAGAAATACCTACGGTTTATAAACATTTGGCCTTACTTGAAGCTGATACAAAAAATTATGAAGTAGCGATGGATGAGGCACAAAAGGCTTATGAAGGTTATTTAAAAGACGGGCAGAAACTTGAAGCTTATAATGCTTTAATGCTTAAAGCTGAAGTTCAAGAAAAGAATTTGAAAAATTATACTGCCGCTGTAAAAACTTTAAAGGTTGCCGCTGAACTGATGCCGGCTGAGGAACGATATTACGTACAGGCCAAACAGAAAGAAGCGCAAATCCAAGCTAAAAAATTAAAAGATAATTATTCCGAACGTACTGTTATGGAAGAAATTGCCGCGCATTTCCCTACGACTGAAAACGGTGTTCAAGCTTTGTACAGAGCAGCTGAACTTGCAGAAAAATTCGGTGATGCCGAAAAGGCAAAAAACCAATATAAGCAAGTCATTTTAAACCGCCCTCAGAGCAAAGCTGCAGTTAAAGCACAAAAGCGTATTACCAAAATTGAAAAGGCTGCTTTAAAATCCGCTAAAAATAGCGAAAAATAAAAAGCCGAAGAACAGGTTAAACCGGTAAAGGAACTGGTAGTTAACGCAACAAAATAGTTAGGAAATTTCTTAAAGCGGGAAATTTTAGGGAAATTTTGAGAAAATTTTGGACGTGATCGGGATCGAACCGACGACCTCCTCGTTGCGAACGAGGCGCTCTCCCAACTGAGCTACACGCCCGGAATCTACATCTATATTATAGCATTTTTGAAAATTACTTGTGTTTTATCTTTCACGGAGGTTTCGGTACGGAGGTTTCGGATGGTAACAGAAAATAATGAAGCAAAAAAACAATATGATGTTATTTTCTCTTTAGGGGTAAATTGTGCTTGCGCACAATATTTGCGGGATTATCGACTACGTGTTAAATCAGGCCCTCTAGATTGGGTAATATCTGAAGATCTTTATGCCCCTTTTAAAACCTTGTTGGATGAGTTTAAAGTCTTTACCGATTTTTCATATTTATCTATTCAGAAATCAGAGGAAAATTCTTCCAATTTAACTTATCTACATACAAAGAATAAATATTCATTATCACATGATTTTTTCAAAAATACTTCTTTTGAAGAACAAACAGAAGAAGTAAAGAAAAAATATTTACGCCGTATAAACCGTTTATATGATGACCTCAATAGTTCAAAAGACATATTGTTTTGCTGGTACGGCGAAACAGGTAGAATTTTGGATAAAAAAGAAATACTTTTTTATATAAAAGAAATTAGAAATAAATATAAAGCAAATATTAATTTTTTATTTATATCCTATTCAGATATAGATAAACCTGCCAAGCAAGAACCCGAACAGGGTGTTTATTTATATGATTTGCCTAAAATTTATTTAGTCGGTAAAAATTCTAATTTAAATTGGGATAAACAACATATAGGACCGATTCTTTCAAGTATAAAATTGAAAAGTAATAAACAGCTAATATTGTTTAAAATTAAGCGTGCGTTTTACAGGATATTGGGTTCTTTTATTTTAGATGAAGTAAAAAGACGTCGTTTTAGAAAGAAGCATGAGTAAATTAAATCCAATTTCCCATTTAAAAATGTTAAAATATATATATGAAGAAGATCTTAAACCTCCAATGCGCCATCTGTGGCAAAGAACATAAAACCCGCGAATCAGATTATGTATGTACTGCTTGCGGCGGGCCGCTCGCTATTAATTACGACTATAAATTAATCAAAAAACGTTTTGATTATGATGTGCTTGAGAATAATCCGTCTTATAATATATGGCGTTATTTAGACTTGTTGCCCATAGATGATCATGATGAGTTGCCACCTGTACAAGTGGGTTGGACACCTTTGTATAGAGCTGATGAACTCGCCGAAAAATTAGGTATTCGTAAATTATTTATTAAAGACGAAGGTAGAAACCCGACCGGTTCAATTAAAGATAGGGGTAGTGCCGTAGCAGTTGCACGCGCTTTGGAAGTTGATGCAAAAGTTATTACAGATGCTTCAAGCGGAAATGCAAGTGATTCACTTGCCTGTATCACTGCCGGTATAAATTTAAAAACCGTAATTTTTGCACCTAGAAATACACCGGAGCCGAAACTTGTTCAGCTCTATATTTATGGTGCGGAAGTTATTAGAATTGACGGTACTTACGACGACGCTTTTGAAATTTGCCGTAAAGCAACCGAACGTTTTAATTGGTATAACCGCGCAGCAGGTTTTAACCCTTATGCAAGGGAAGGTAAAAAAACCTGTGCTTTTGAAATTTGCGAGCAAATGCAATGGGAAGCACCTGATAAAGTACTTGTTGCCGTTGGTGATGGTACAATTTTAAGCGGTATGTGGCGCGGTTTTCAAGATTTCAATAAACTTGGTATCATTGACAAGATGCCGCAAATGATTGCTGTTCAGGCTGAGGGCAGTTCCGCAGTAACAAAAGCTTGGTTTAATGACGGGAAACTTGAGCCTGTACAAGCTAATACGATTGCAGACAGTATTTCCGTAAATGTTCCGCGCGATGGTTTTTTAGCCTTGCAGGCTTTAAAAGAATCAGAGGGGAGTGCAGTTACCGTAAGTGATGCGGAAATTATCGCAGCTATCCCGGAACTTGCGCGTGCTTCAAGCGTTTTTGCAGAACCGGGCGGTGCAGCAGTTTATGCCGGCCTTAAAAAGATGGTAGCGCAAGGCGCTATTAAGAAAGATGAAACCGTTGCTATCGTAGTCGGGGGAAACGGCCTAAAAGATATTGATGCAGCGGCAAAATCTATACAGATTTCGCAAAATCTTGTGAAACCTGATTTAGATGAGATTGTAAACTTGGGGTTATTACCGAAAGAAAATTAAGGAGGAGTTATGGACGAAAAATTGTCGTCTACCGCCGTAATAAAAATTGATACGGCAGCCGCGCGCGAAGCGCAATACGACTTGCCGCAAAGTTATGGCAAAACGGAAAGTTTTTTACTTCCTAAAGACCCAAATTGGATGTTCCTTTTTTGGGAAATCATAAACGAAACTTTTGAACAAATTAAAGACAAAAAGGGGCAAAATGTCTTTGATAATGCACGCATGGTTATCCGCGTATACGACATAACCGATAAAAATTTTGACGGTGCAAATGCCAATTCCCATTTTGATGTTCCTGTTGTGTTAGATGCAAGAAGTTGGTATTTGCAAGTACCGAGTGGGCGCACTTATATTTGCGATATCGGTGCAATTTTACCAAACGGGGAGTTTATTATCTTAACCCGTTCTAATAAAACAACTGTACCGACAGGCCAAATCTCCAATGTAATAGATGAAAAATGGATGATGGTTGAAGGCGAATATGAAAAGATTTTAAAAATGTCCGGTGCCGATATGTTTGGTACAGGTGCAAGCGAAAGGTTGCAGCATATTTTTGCACAACGCTGGAAAGCATTTGAAATAGGGCGTGATACAAACCCGTCTTCACATATTTCTTCCTGGGGTTCGTATACTTTACATAAACCGAAACAAATTGATGACGATATTTGGCTCAAAGCCGCTTGCGAAATAATTATTTACGGTCAAGCGAGCAAAAACGCCGACGTTTATATCAAAGGGGAAAAGATTAATGTTAATGAAGATGGCAGTTTCTCCTTTCGCTTTCCTTTAAATGCGGGGCAAAATGTTGATATGCCTATTAAAGCCCAGCATAAAACTAAAGAGGAAAAACAAAGATTCATCACCATCCGCGCAAAACGCGAGGAGGCCTAATGGAACAGGAAAAGGGTTACCTTTCTTTGGTTTTGCATGCCCATTTGCCGTTTATCCGCCACCCGGAATACCCTGATTTTCTTGAAGAAGATTGGTTTTTTGAGGCAATGGTGGAAACTTATCTTCCGCTTTTAAATGTCTATGAAAATTTAACTGCGCAAGGCGTGGATTTTAGGGTAACAATGTCTTTAACGCCGCCGCTTTGTGAAATGATGGCGGATGAAATGCTTATTCAACGTTTTAGACATTATTTAAATCAAAGAATCGAATTATCTGAGAAAGAACTTGAGCGTACAAAAAATACCGAATTTGCTTATGTTGCAAAAATGTATCATGAGAAATTTCATAGATATCGTGAACTTTTTGAAAATTATTATCACGGCCGAATTTTGGAAGGTTTTAAAAAGTTCCAAAATATGGGCAAACTTGAAATTATTACCTGCTGTGCCACACACGGTTATTTGCCTTTGCAGGTGCAAGAGCAAAGCATAAAAGCGCAAATTAAAATTGCAGCCAATAATTACCGCAAACATTTTGGGCGCTCTCCGCGTGGTATTTGGCTTGCAGAGTGTGCCTATAATTATGGCGTGGATAAATATTTAAAAGAAGAAGGTATAAGATTTTTCTTTATGGAATCACACGGTGTGATGCACGGTGTTCCTCGCCCGAAATACGGTATTTATGCACCGGTTTATACTCCACAGGGCGTTGCGGCTTTTGCACGTGATATGGAATCTGCCCAACAGGTTTGGAGTGCTGAAAGCGGTTACCCCGGTGATCCGCGCTACCGCGAATTTTACCGCGATTTAGGTTATGATCTTGATTACGATTATGTCAAAAACTATTTGCATAGCGACGGTGTAAGAAGAAATATCGGTATGAAATATTATAAAATTACCGGTAAAGTTGCTTTAAACCAAAAGCAACCTTATTACCCAAGTGATGCTTTGGAAGTTGCCGCCAGCCATGCCGGTAACTTTATGTTTAACCGCCAAAAACAGGTAGAATATCTATCAAGTGTTATAACGGACCGCAAACCTTTAGTCGTTTCAATGTACGACGCAGAACTTTACGGGCATTGGTGGTATGAGGGGATAGATTTCTTAGAATTTTTATTCAAAAAAATATACTATGACCAAAAAGATATTAAGTTAATTACACCTTATGAATATCTTGAAAAATACCCTGTTAACCAAGTTGTACAACCTTCCCCGTCTTCTTGGGGCGATAAGGGTTATAACGACGTTTGGCTTAATAGCGGAAATGATTGGATTTACCGTCACCTTATTAAAGCGGCAGAACGTATGATTGAACTTGCAAACCGCTTCCCAAATGCTAACGGTGTTTTAGGGCGAGCTTTAAACCAATGCGCGCGGGAACTTGTTTTGATGCAATCATCGGACTGGGCCTTTTTGATGACGGTCGGTACTGCAAAAGAGTATTCCACAAAACGCACCAAAGATCACGTAAAACGCTTCACCGCGCTTTATGAAATGATACTTGGTAACCGTATTGATGAGAATTACTTAAATGAACTTGAGTGGAAGGATAACATCTTCCAAGATATAGACTACAACGTTTATAGGTAATTCTTATTAAAATTAATTTAAACACCCTTGGCTAAACCAAGGGTGTTTTGTTTTACACGAAAACCTAAAAATAGTAAAATAAAAGTATATATTCTATCGTATACGGAGATATTATGAAAAAATTTTTATTTTACTTTTTAATTTTAGCCCTTTTGGTTCTGCCTGCTTTTGCGGCAAACCAAACCCAAACTACAAAACAAAATGATATTGAGCAAACCATAACTTTAATAAACCAACACAAATATGATGCAGCACTTAAATTGATATATTCCGTAAAAGTTCCGTCTAATAAAGAAGAAAGAGCGCTTTACTATCTTGCCAAAATTAAAGCGCTTGAAAGCACCCCTTACTATGCAAATGATTTAGTTGAAAGCAAAACCGATCCTACCAAATTTACAGATAAACAAAAACAAGATGCCATAAAGCAGTCTTATAAAGAACTTTGGAATTTACGCACGACACTCGTTAATATGCCTTATCAAGAAAATAAAAAATATTTGGGTTATGGTTATTTTCAAATTGAGCCGGAAAGTTTGTACGATGCTCTAGTAAATACCTTTATAAACAGGCAGATAGAAACGGAAACTAAAATTTTGGAAGAATCATATAAATTAGGCGGTAAAAACCGCGATGGTATACGTGAATATTGGCATATACAATATATAAATGCAGAAATTGAAAAACAGAAAACACGAACATCACTTGAATTATATAAAGAACAGCAAAAAGATTTAGCAGAACTTTTTGCCACAATTTCCGGTTACAATAAAGATTATAACGGTAAATATAAACAATACTTTTTTGAAGCGAAAACTTTGCGCGGTAAATATGAGGCTGCTTTACAAAGTGCTCAATCTTATCAACAAGCAGAACAATTTTATAAAGCCCATGAAGTTGCCGAATATTGCGCACCTTTTGAAATAAAAAATAATGCTTGTGTTTTATTAAAAAAGGAAATTGAAAATCCAAGCGCTTATATAACAAACAATGTTCCTCATACTTATAAACCAAATACATCTTTGCCAATTAAATTTAAGGCAAATAACTTAAAACAAATAATTTTTAAACTTTATAAATTTTCTTTAAAGCAAACACAAAATGGGGTTGGAGATTTTAAAAACATTAAACCTTATAAAACTTATACTCAAAATTTAACTTATGATAAGCCTTATACACCTAAAGAATTTGATTTTGAATTACCGAGTTTAGAACGAGGTTTTTATTATTTAACTCTTAATTATGGAGAGAAAGGATTAGATTCTCGTCATTTACGCATTACCGATTTGGCACTTTTGGCTACAAGCTATTTAAATACAGATAATTTACAAACCTTAAATTATAAAGATACAAGTGTAAATTTTTATACGCTTTCCGCACATAACGGGCAACCTCTTGTGGCAAGCATTTCGGGTGAGAAATTGAGCATGGTTCAAACAAATCAATCCGGCCAGGTAAATATAAAAGGAACAGATACTTTACGCAATATCGTGGCTAAATATAAGGATAATTATGCTTTAATAAATTATCTGTATCCGCAACATTATAGCGTCTCAAATCCAATATCAATTTATATAAATACTGACAGATCAATCTATAAACCTAGCGAGGAAGTAAAAATTGTTTTCAATGTAATGGAAAATAAAGATAATAAACATTTTACTTATCAAGGGCAGGATAAATTAGATATTATAATACGTAATGCCTCTTATAAAGAAATTGCAAAAGATACTTTAACCCTTGATAGTTTTGGCCAAGCAGTTTATACCTTTAAAGTCCCGCAAGATACAATGCTTGGTAATTTCAACATTAACGCACATATTAACAAAGGTAACGGTTATGGTAGTTTCCAAGTGGAAGAATTTAAGCAGCCGGAATTTACTTTAAATTTAAATCAGCCCGATACTGTTTACGGCTTTAACGAAGACATCACTATTGACGGTAAAGCCGCCTATTATTCCGGCGAGGTTTTGGCAAATGCCAAAGTTAATGTCGTAATAAATAAACAACCTTTTTACCCTTGCTGTTACAGATGGGATAATTTTGAGTTTGAAAACGAAGACCCCGTTTATATGGAAATGTTGACGGATAAAGACGGTAATTTTAAAATAACCTTTACACCGAAAGCTAAAAAAGAAAAGAAAGTTTTACCTGCTCATTATTTAATTAAAGCGGAAGTTACCGGCAGTAACGGGCATACAATTAAAGGCGAAACAAGTTTGTATGTCGCAAATCAAAAATACTTTTTTGGCATTGAAAAAGTAAAAGGATTTTTTTTAAATGATACTGAAAATACCTTGACTTTAAAAATGCAAAATGCCGCCGGTAAACCGCAAAAAGGCAAAGCAACGTTTAAAGTCTTTGAAGCAAAACTTAAAGACAGTAAAAAGATTTCTTATTATCAAGAAAATTATGACTTGTCTAAAGAACCTATTTTTAGTAAAGAAGTAGAGTTCAGCGGTAATGAAATTACCCAAAAACTCCCTGCTCTAAAAGAAGGTTTTTACGGAGCTAAACTAAGTGCCTACGGTGATGAAAGCGAAGCGTTTATCTTCCCTGTGTTTAACAGCAAAAACCCTAATTTGGCAGTGGAAGGCAGTGTAACTTTACTTGAAAATAAAAAATATATTGTGGGTGAAAATGCAAAAATTTTACTTGGTGCAAACAAGGCAAAAGGTCCGAAATTTGTGGAAATTTATAAAAATGGTTTCTTTGTAAAACGTATGAAATTATCTAATCAACCCTTGCAAATTTTAACTTTACCAATTTTGCCTGAATATCAAGGCGGTATAAGTTTACGCTGGCTCGGTGTGTATGACTATGTAAGTTTCGAAGGAACACTTAATATAGAAGTCCCGTATTTGGGCAAAGATGTTGATGTAAAACTTAATGCACCGGAAAATTTAGAACCCGGCAAAAAAGCCGAACTTAATTTGATGGCAACTGTAGATAAAAAACCTTTACAAAATGCCCGTGCCATGCTTACTGTTTATGATAAAGCGCTTGATTATTACAGACCTCATAATTTCAGTTTACCGTCATTTTATGGGCAAAATTTTAATAGTGGCAGTATTACAAGTTCTTTGCAATCAAACGGCGCTATTTATTTAGGAGAAACGGCAAATTTCAGTGCTAGAGGGGGCAGGGGTGCCATATCAGAAATGAAATCTATTAGTTTTGCTGCTTCTTTTGACGGTGCTGCTATGGAAGAGAGCATTTCAGCAGCACCAAGGCTTGCAAAATCTAAAAATGCTATAGTGCAAGATATGGATACGGTACAAAACACCGAAAATAATGGTGTCCGTACAGATTTTGCACCGACCGCATATTTTAACCCGGGGGCAGATTTGAAAAACGGTAAAACCGCTTTCAATTTCAAAATGCCCGATAGTTTAACGGAGTGGACTGCCGCCGCAATAGTTTTCAGTAAAACTTTGCAAATCGGCAAAACACAAGTTAATTTTAAAACGCGTAAAGAATTAACCTTGCGCCTTGAAACACCCACATTCTTGCGCCAGGATGATAAAATCGTCATAAAAACTTTAGCAAAAAATAATACTAAAAAAACTTTGCAAGGCGAGGTTTCTTTAACCCTTAATGTAAACGGTGAAACGGCGGAAAATAGTTTCAAACCGCAACAAATTTCCTTAAAGGCAGGGGAAGAAAAAACTCTTACTTGGCCCTACACCACCCCTAAAGATCTTGGGGAAATTACTGTTACCGCGGCCATCCGCTCCGGCCAAATTATTGACGGCGAAACAAGAACTTTACCGCTTTTAACAAGCCTTCAATATCTGCCAAACAGCAAAACAATTGCGTTAAAAGAGGGGGCAAATTCCTTGCAACTTGCGCCCGTTAAAGAGGGGGAAATTTTAAGTGCCGCGCATTTAACTTTGGATACTTCTTTGCTCGTGCCTGTAATATCTGCAATGCCCTTGCTTAGTGAGCAAACTTTTAAAACAATTACCGGCACTATTGACCGCTATTTGCCGCTTGCAATAATTAATGAACTTTACACGAAATACCCTGATTTCAAAAAAGCAGCCAAGCAAATTGAGCGCAAAACCAGAACAGAAGAATGGAATAAGCAAACTTCTGAAATTTTATTGAAAGATATGGAACTCTCACCTTGGTATAACCTTTCAAAAGGTGGGTGTGAAGCTGATAATTTAATAAATATTTTTGATGCCGCAACCGTTGCCAAAAAACAAAAGAATTATGAAGAAGACCTTAAAAAATATCAAAATTCAGATGGCGGTTTTACTTGGATAAAAGGCGGCAAGAGCAGTTTATATATTACACTTTATGTCGTAGACCGCTTAGCGCAGGCTTCATACTTTGGTGTTAAACCGCCGATGACAGTTACACAAAATGCTTTAAAATATCTGCATCAAAAATATAAAGAGTTTGATTTTTCAAAACCCTATTACCCGTTTGAAGCGATATATTATGCTTATGTAATAAGTGCTTTTGATAAAACTTTACTTGTTCAAGATACACGCAAAAAAGTACAAACGTTAGCTGATTATATTGATAAACAAAAGGAAATTTTAGCACCTCTCGGACAAGTTTACATGGCAGTTATTTACCATCGTTTAGGCAATCCGCAAAAAGCCAAAAAGTATATTAATAAACTTTTTGAAACCGCCAAAGAAAATGATATTACCGGCACAAGTTTTGCTATGGAAGAACGCTCTTGGCAGTGGTTTAATGACGGCCTTAATTTGCATGCTGAGGCCTTACGCATGTTGCTTGAAATTGAGCCAAATAGCCCGCGTATTGATGGCCTTATAAAGTGGATTATGTTTAACAAGAAAGCGACGATGTGGGGCAGTACAACCAATGCCGCAAAGGCGGTGTATGCCTTGCTTGATGCAATAAAATCCTGGGATATTTTAGGGCAAAATAAACATTATGATATTGCTTGGAACGGGCAAAATTATAACCTTGATTTTGGCCCATTTGCAAAGGAAAGTAAGACGGTGTTTAGCGTGTATGCGCCACAGGCAAATAATGAAAGTTTGAAAGCGACAATAACACAAAATACAACTGTGGCACAGGGCAAAAAAGCCCAAAAAACTTTGCCGAGTTTTGCAACTTTAAGCAATCTTATTATCAGCAATTTGCCGCAGGAAGCAAGCCCGAAAGGTGTTTTAAATATTACAAAGAATTATTATTTAATAGAAGGTAACACCGTCAGGCCATTAAAAGAAAATGAGGAAATCAAAGTCGGTTCCAAAATACAAGTGCGTTTAACTGTTAAAGCGGAACATAACTTTGATTTTGTGATGATTCAAGATCGTAAACCTGCCGCTTTTGACACGGAAAAATTGCTTTCCGGTTGGGTGTGGGACGGTTTATCACGTTATGAAGATTTGCAACTTGCACAAACTAATTTCTTTATGGATTATGTGCCTGTCGGTACTTATGAACTTAAATACATTTTACGTCCGACGGCGGAAGGTGTATTTAATGTCGGAGCAAGCGTGATGCAGAGCATGTTTGCGCCGGAAATTTCCGCACATAGCAACAGCTTTATAATTAAAGTTGTAAAGTAATTATTTTAACTTATTGATTTCTTCAAGCCACAGGTTTGCGTTAACGTCACTCGGTAAACGCAAATCTGTGCGCGGGCTTAAAGATACTTGCAGAATTTTTGGTCCTTCAGGGCAGCAGGAACGTTTGAATTGTTGCGCAAAAAACCTTCTGAAAAACACCTCAAGCCAATACTTAATTGTTTGCTTATTAAAATCATTTTTAAAAGTTTGGCAAGCAATTTCGTAAATTTCTTTCGGTCCTAAGTTCTCAACTAAAAAGTGATATAAAAAGAAATCGTGCAAAATGTAGGGGCCGACTAAGTCTTCTGTCTTCTGTGTGATTTTACCTTTGCTTGCCGGTTTAAGTTCGGGGGAAATCGGCGTTGCTAAAATATCTTTTAAAACTTTGCTAACTTTTGCGGGTGCGGACTCTGCATATTCGGCAACAATTTCCTGAATTAAAGTTTTTGGAATACCGGCATTTATACCGTACATTGAAAGATGGTCCCCGCCGTAAGTTGCCCAACCGAGGGCAAATTCTGACATATCCCCTGTACCCAAAACCAAAGCGCCGATTTTGTTTGAAATATCAAATAAAATTTGTGTGCGTTCGCGTGCTTGGGCATTTTCATAGGTGGTATCAATAATATTTTTGTTGTGTTTAATATCTTTAAAATGTTGTAAAACTGCTGGTTTAATATCAATTTCTTCAAAACTTACACCGAGTGCTTTACATAAAAGTTCAGCATTATTTTTTGTTTTTGATGTAGTGCCAAGGCCGGGCAAAGTATAAGCAAAAATATTTTTAAGCGGCAAATTTAATTTTTTGAAAGTGTGAACTGCCGCAAGCAAAGCCAAAGTGGAATCAAGCCCGCCGGAAATACCCAAAATAACTTTGTTGATTTTTGTTTGCTCCAAACGCCTTGCAAGTGCAAGCGCCTGCAAATCTAAAACTTCTAATAATTCTTGTTTATTTGATGGGCTGAAAGGATGTTTCGCATCTTTTTTACAAGTTTGTATTGATTGTATCTTTAATTTTTCGCCTACTTTATAATTAACAATTTGTTCTTGCATTGTTAAGCGCGGTGCCTCTGCCACGAGCATGCCTTTATCATAAATTAAGGTATTTGCGCTATAAACGACTTCTGCGGAAGATTCCCCAAAAGCAGGTGAGGCGTAAACATAAGTAACAGTTAATTTTGCTGAAATTGCCCTAAGCATATTTTCAAGTTTTGCTTGTTTGCCCAAATATTCATAATTGCTTACCGGGTTAAAGATAATTTCAACGCCTTTAGCAATTTTTATTAGCGGTTTATTTAGATCAAGCCCGATTTCCACAGCAAAATTTTTATCAAACACATTGAAAATTAAATTTGTACCGAGTGGTACTTTTTGCCCGAGTATTAAGATTTGATTTTCTTTAATTTGTATGCCTGGTGTAAAATAGCGCATTTCATCTGCGGTAAGATGTTTTTTAGGAACAATACCTAAGATATTGCCTTTATGTAAAACGGTGATTGCATTGATAAGTTGTGTATTTATTTGCAAAGGTAAACCAATAATTAAAACGGTATTCAATGTTTTTGTTTCTTTTAAAATTGTATTTAAGGCTTTTAAAGTATTATCAATTAACAGCGGTTTTAAAAATAAATCCCCGCAAGTAACACCTGTTAAAGAAAGTTCCGGTGTTGTTATTATTTGCGCACCTTGTTTGGCGGCAAGTTTCGTTAATTTGATTATATTTTTTGCGTTTGTATTGGTATCTGCCACTTTTACGCGTGGGCAAATTGCAGAAATTTGTATATTGTTTTTCATAATTATAACTTTACCGATAAACTATATAGATCTTCAAGTTGTTCGACTTTAACTTTGGGTGTTTCTTTTAAAATCGGTGTAAAAATTTCCTTCATGCCAAGGCGCGCGGCTTCTTTGATGCGGCGCTCGGTTAAAGGTACAGGTGCAACTTGCCCCAAAATTCCCACTTCACCGATAAATGCGGAAGTGCCGGAAATCGGTTTGTCTTTAACTGAGCTTATCACAGCGGCACAAATTGCAAGGTCAAGTGACGGATCATTAATTTTTGTACCGCCTGTTAGAGAAATATAGACATCTTTATTATCTAAATTTAAACCGATATGTTTTTCAAGCGCGGCAAGCAGCATTTGGCAGCGGTTTAAATCAAGCCCTGTTGCTATTCGGCGTGGGTATGGGAAATGCGTTACCGAAGTTAAAACTTGAACTTCAGTTAAAATCGGGCGCGTACCTTCAAGCGCGATAGAAAAGGCCCTGCCTATAATTTTTTTACTGCGCGAAGTTTGCGCAAAATATGCGCTTGCATCTAAAACATCTTCAAGTCCGGTTGCTGTCATTTTAAATAATGCAATTTCAGAAGTTGAACCGAAGCGGTTTTTGTGTGCGCGCAGTATGCGCAAAATATTATCGGAATCGCTGTCAAAATATAAGACGGTATCAACCATGTGCTCCAAAACTTTTGGGCCGGCAAGGGCGCCGTCTTTGGTAACATGGCCCAAAATAAAAGTTATTATTCCGCTTGGTTTTGTGGCACGTAAAATTTCGCCTGCACTTTCACGCACTTGGCTTAAAGTGCCGGATGCTGAGTTAAATTCCGGATGATAAACCGTTTGTATTGAGTCTATTATCAAAACTTGCGGTGCAACTTTTTTTATGGCTTCCAAAATGCGCTGAATATTTGTTTCAGAGAGTAAAAAAATATTTTCCCCGTCGGCTTTCAAGCGTTTTGCGCGGGATGCAATTTGCTCCAAAGATTCTTCACCTGAAATGTATAAAACTTTTTTGTTTTTTGATAAAGCAGATGCAATTTGAAGCATCAAAGTGCTTTTACCGATACCGGGTGCACCGGCAAGCAAAGTTATTTGCCCGTCAACAAGCCCGCCGGAAGTTAAGCGGTCAAATTCCGATATACCTGTTGCGGTGCGTTTTTCTTCTTTTGCGCTGGCGTCTTTGAGGGGGGTAATTTCTGAAGAAAATTCTGTAAAAGATTTTTTAGTTTTTGCCGTTTTTGATTCTTCTTGTATAACTTCTTCGGCAAAGCTATTCCACTCCCCGCAATCAGGGCAACGCCCCAGCCATTTTGGAGAGTTAAAACCGCATTTTTGACAAGTATAAATAGTTTTAAATTTCATAAATACCTACTAATTTGCCATTCTTGCCAAGCCAAGCAAGGAGGCAAGTTCTTTATCTTCAAACGATAAGTTAGCACCGATTTGTAAGGCAGAGGCCTCCGCAATATCATTATACCTTACATTGAAACCTACATTCTTATTAATCCATGCTTGTGCACCGAGTGCATAGAAAGGTTTGTCAAACATACGGCCGTTAATTACGCGTTTGCGACCAAAGTCAGTTGCCTCCCCATATAAGGCAAAGTTTTTAACAATAAAGTTATTTGCTTTGTAGAAAGGTTTAACTGCTGCACGTACACCGCCTGAACCGCGAATCATACCCACTGCCAAATCACCCCATTGATTGTATACGCCGAGGCGTACATCAATTTGGTTGAAATCCCTGAAATCTTTATCATTCTTTGGCATATTATCTTTATTGCCCAAATTAGCAACACCCGCGCTATAATATGTATAGCCGTTACCGGGCACGAATTTAACAAACAAATCGGAAGAACCAAGCCTACCGTTTGGTTGATAATAAGCATCATAAAGCCAGAAAATTCTGAATTTAGCCATTTGACCTACAAATTGTTTTGCATCATCCGAAACTTGTTTGATATTTGCCAAAGTTTGCTCTACATCCTGTCTCATTTTTTCATCAGAAACCAAAGCAGGGAACAAACCTTTACCTGTTTGTAAATCTTGCATAACTTCATTTGAAGCTTTTGTAAGCTCGCTGACTTCCTGCATAGATTTTGTTAAATAAGGCCTTAAGGAAAAGATTAAATCATTTAAGTTGCCGGAAAGATTACGCAAATTCTCAAGTGCAGCATTTAAATCTTCAGCAAATTTGCCATTGTCATTTATGCCGCCTGTAAGGTTTTGTATGGAGTTTAAAGCATCGGTAATCATATTTGTAATCGAAGGTAGACTCATACCTGTTACATGGGAACCCGGCTCTAAAATACCGCTTTGTGGGTTGCCCTGTTCAATTTGCAAATAATTTGTACCAATTAAACTTGTGGCTGCTATCGCAAATTTTGAATTTTTATAAATTATTACACCTTCATTTATTTTAAGGAGTGCTAAAATTTCACCGCCTTCAATTTTTAATTCTTTAACTTTACCGACTTCAACACCGTTTAAGCGGACATTTGATTTTGCCGGTAAACCGGAAACATCAGTAAAGTGTACCGTAATATCATAACCTTTTGTTATGGAAAAACTACCCAAGGCAAAAATACAAAGCCCCAGTAGAACTAAACCTATAAAAGTAAATAAACCGACTTTTGTTTCTGTACTCATAAATACCTCTTTAATTTGAGATTTTCATTTGTATCGGCCCGTTTGCCGAACCTTCTATAAATTGTTTAACATAAGGGTTTTGTGTACGTTTAAATTCCTCTTTTGGTGCCGCAAGCTGCACTTTGCCCTCATAAAGCATGGCAAGAGTGTCTGAAATTTCAAAGGCACTTTTCATGTCATGCGTAATAACTATTGATGTTACATCAAGTTTTTTCTTCAAATCTAAAATTAATTGGCTGATGATTTCAGACATTATCGGGTCAAGCCCGCTGGTCGGTTCATCATATAGAATTACTTTTGGATTGGTTGCCAAAACACGTGCTAGGGAAACACGCTTTTTCATACCTCCAGAAAGTTCCGAAGGCCTTAAATGTTCAATATCTTTTAAGCCGACAAGCGCAAGTTTTTCTTTTGCTATTTTTGCATATTCGCTTTTTGGTGTATCAGTTAAATATTTTAAACCAAAAGTTACATTTTCACCCACGGTTAAGGAGTCAAATAAAGCACCCTCTTGGAATAAATACCCAAAGTTTTTGCGAAGTTTTGCAAGCTGAAATTCATTGTTTATATGTGTAATATCTTTACCATCAACGAGTATTTTGCCGCCATCCGGTTCAAGCAGGCGGATAATGCATTTAATTAAGGTGCTTTTACCTGTACCGGAACCGCCGATAATAGTGGTAACTTCGCCGTTTTTAATTTCCAAATTGACGCCGTTTAAAATATGTTTCGGGCCAAAATGTTTTTGTAAGTTTTCTATCTTAATCATACTATACCCCAAAAGCGTGTAAAATCGCTGTTAAGAAGTAGTCAATAACCAAAATCATTACCATGCTGACGACCACAGCACCTGTTGTCGCTTTACCGACACCTTCCGCACCGCCCCTCGTATTAAGCCCTTTATAGCAGCAAATTACACCGATAGTAAAAGCAAAAACCGTTGCTTTTATAAGGCCGTGCATTAAATCATCTACACCTAAATAAGTTGTGATATCATTTGTATAAGTGCTTGACGGTACCCCTAAACCTTCAACACTTACTATAAAACCGCCGAAAATACCCATTATGTCTGAAAATATTGTTAGTATCGGTATAGATACGGTAAAAGCAATTAAACGCGGAATAACTAAATATCTTATCGCATTTGTACCGAGTGTGCTTAAAGCATCAATTTGCTCTGTAACTTTCATAGTGCCGATTTCTGCTGTAACGGCAGCACCCGCGCGGCCTGCTATAACAAAAGCAGTTAACACCGGCCCAAGTTCGCGTACTAAGGAAAAACTAACAAGCAAACCTATGTAAAGAGGTTCGCTTAAAATATTTTGCATAGTGTTACCTGCCTGCAAAGCAAGTACCATGCCGACGAATAAACCCGTCATCAAAATAACAGGCACACTTTCAACACCGATTTTTACTATTTGTTGCAGAGTTTGATTAACTTCAAGAGGGCTTTTACGGAACCAAAAAAAAGCATCTTTAATCATTTCGGTAGCTTGGCCGAATTGAGTAAAAAAGAAAATTAAAAATTTCCCCGTCTTTTTAAACATTTAAACCCCTATACGCGGAACACGGCGCGCAATAGATGTTAATATTTCATAATCAATAGTTCCGCACTTTTCGGCAAGTTCCGAAGCAGGCAAATTTTTGCCAATTAATGTCACTTCGGTGCCGATTTTAATATCGCCAAGTTCGGTAATATCAACCATCATCATATCCATAGTGATATTACCCACTTGCGGGCAACGTTTACCCAAAATTTCCACTTCCGCTTTATTTGATAAAGCGCGAGGGTAACCGTCACCATACCCTATAGGTATAGTAGCAATTTTTGAAGGTCTTTTGGTAATAAATGTTCTTTGATAACCGACAGACACATTTTCCCTGATATCTTTAATAAACACGACTTTAGATTTTAAGGAAAGGACAGGTTCAAAACCCGGTTCTAAACCATAGGCAAGATGCCCAAGGCGCACCATATCAAATTGTGCTTGCGGATAGTTTAAAAATGCTTGTGATGCAGATAAATGATTCAAGCCGGTATTTAAATTTTGTGCTTTTGCTTCTTCTAAAAGTTCTGTAAAATAATTGAACTGTTGTTTGGAATATTCAGTATCATCAGCTTTAGCAAAATGGCTGAAAGTTCCTTGCACTTCCACAAAAGGCGCAATATTTAAAATTTTTAGTATTTCTATTGCTGCCGGCCTGCGCGAACCTATGCGGTTCATACCTGTTTCGTGTTTAACATGTGCGTATGCTTTTATTTTTAATTTAGCTGAAAGTTCTGCCAAAAATTTTGCCGCTCTGACACTAGCTATTGCCACAGATAATTGATTTTTGATGGCATATTCAAAACACTCAAAAGGCCAAATACTGCCAAGTACCAAAATAGGTAATGTTATCCCTTTTTGGCGAAGTTCTATGCCTTCCTCTATTGAGGCAACACCTAAAAAATCAGCAAGTTTATTGTCTTGTACATATTTGGAAATAAGCCCGGCATCATGCCCGTAAGCATTTGCTTTTGCAAGTAATAAGATTTTTGTATTTTCTTGCCCTCTTTGTGCGATTAAATCTTTAGCCTTTAAAAGATTATTCTTTAAAGCATTTAAATTTATTTCCGCAACTGTAGGGCGAAGAATTGGCATCATAGCGGTATATCGCCCGGGGCTGCCATAGCTACAGCAGCTTCTTCATCACTTACAAGGGCAGGATTTGTAAATAAAGTGTATTCGCTGTACCAATTAAGGTCAATGGTACCCACAGGGCCATTGCGTTGTTTTGCTAAAATTAAATTGGCTTTGTTTCTTAAGGTTTCATCATTCCACTTATAGTAACCTTCGCGATGTATTAACGCTACGACATCAGCATCCTGTTCAATAGAGCCTGATTCCCTTAAGTCTGAAAGTTGAGGGCGGTTATCTGCACGGCCCTTTTCGGTATTTCTGTTAAGTTGGGAGAGTGCAAGTACGGGAACATTCATAGTTCTTGCGAGTTCTTTTAACATTCTTGAAATTTCCGAAACTTCCTGTTGGCGTGATTCAACTTTAGTTTTCCCGCTTCTGATTAAACCGATATAGTCAATCACGATAAGCCCAAGTTCTTTACCGGCTTTTTGAAGTTCACGTGCCAAACGGCGTGCACGCATGCGGATCTCGGTTATAGTTACGGCCGGGGTATCATCAATATAAAGCGGTTGTTCGCCGAGCTTTTGAATTTTTGAGGCAAGTTCGCGCCATCTTGATTTTTGGAAAACTCCCGTGCTTACATTATGTAAACTGACTTGTGCCGCGGTGCAAACCATCCTTTGGTAAATTTGAAAGCGCCCCATTTCTAAAGAGAATAATGCAACCGGGAAGCCCTTATCAAGCGCGTTTTGAATAATATTTAAAGCCATTGCGGTTTTACCTTGTGAAGGGCGTGCAGCAAGAATAATAAGGTCGCCTTTCCTAAGACCGCCGGTCATTGTATCAAATTCACTAAAGCCTGTCGGAACACCTTTGATTGGATCTTTATTGACGATAAGTTTTTCAATTTGTTCCATTGCTTCTTGGGACATATCCTTACTTGAAACAAGCCCCTGTTTAACTTGTTTTTGGTTTAAGGTAAATAATTTACTTTGTGCTTCGTCAATTAAATCACTTGGTTCTTGTTCAATATCTTTATAGCAACTTTCAACGGTAGAGGTGGAAATTTTAATAAGTTCCCTAACAAGCGCTGTGTCATAAACAATTTTTGCATAGTGCTCCACATGTGCGGCGGTGGAAACTTTAGACATAAGTTCGGCTAAATACCTCTCCCCGCCGATTTCGGCCAAAAAGCCTTCGCGTTTTAATTCTTCGGTTACTGTAATAAGGTCAACCGCCTGGTCTTTATCGGAAAGGGTTTTCATCGCAGTAAAAATCTTTTGATGTGCGGTTTTATAAAAATGTTCTGCACTGACTATACCGACAGCGCGTTCAAGGGCATCTTGCTCAATCATCATAGAGCCGAGCAAGGCCATTTCAGCATCTAATGCTTGGGGGGGTAATTTTTCGTTTAGCATAATATATATTATACATTTTTATTAGCGTCAAAGTTTTTAGATTTTTGACTCACAATAGAGTAAATCTATTTCTTTAAGAATTTTTTAATTGATTGGAAAGTCTTTTCCGATATTATATGTTCAATCTTGCAGGCATCTTTGAGGGCAGTTTTCTCATCGACGCCCATAAACATAAACCATGTAGAGAGGGTTTGATGTTTATCATAAACCTTTTTTGCAACTGCTTTGCCTTTTGGGGTTAGGGTTATGTGATTATCTTCTACGGAAATGTATTTCTCGTCTTTAAGTGCTTTCAAGGCGATACTCACACTTGCCCTGGCAAAACCGAGGTAATTTGCAATATCAACGGCATGTACCTCTTTTTGCTTTTTAGCTAAGATGTGTATGATTTCCAAATAATTTTCTTTAGATTCCGTAACACCCATAAGACAATTTTAACATATTTTTTATAGTTCTTGCCCTTTAAAAGTACGACCGGCAAGGTAACAAAACACTATGGCTGGTATTAAAAATACTATGGCTATGAAAACCGCGAGTTGTAAATCAAATACTTGGGAGATTTTACCAATAGTCATTGGGGAAAGTGCATCCCCCAAAGCATGAATAATAAAAATGTGGAAAGCAAAAGCCATGGATCTTATTTTAACCGAAGTCAAACTTATAATTGCCGCATTTAAAGCTCCTGTTTGGATAAAGACAAATGTCATTGCAACACCGAAACAAATCAAAGCAACTGTTTGGCTTTCACATAAAAGTGCAAAAAGCCCAAGCGGCAAAGCCATCATATAACCAAATAAAGTGGTATAAAAATAAGAGCGTTTTGTCTTTTTTATTAAGAAATCTGCAAGCATGCCGCCGCCGAGAGTGCCGATTAACCCTGCAATAATTACCATTATACCGAATTTAGTACCGGCTTCGGCTACGGAAAAACCGTAATACCTGTGGAAATATGTCGGCATCCACGCAGCAAGACCACCGAGGGTGAAAGTTGCCATTGCTTCGGCAAGGCACACATAAACAAAACTTTTGCTTTTAAAAAACCGTAAATAATTTGAAATTTTGATTTGCTTTTTTTCTTCTTGTGTAGTTTTGCGTTTATCCTTGATGTAAATAAAAGCCCAAGCGGCAAGTAAAAAACCTGGAACAGATAATATATAAAATGCCATGCGCCAACCGTAATATTGCCCGATTAGTCCGCCAAGTAAATAACCTAGCGCACTGCCAAGCGGAAGTGCCAATCCCAAAATTGCGAGTATGCTTGCATGAATATTTTTATTGAAACCTTCTGCAGCAAGGGAGGGGGAAACACTTGTAAACCCGGCCTCGCCAACGCCGATAAAACTGCGTGCAATTGCAATATTATAAAAGTTTTTTGCCATGCCCGTTAAGGCTGTCGCACCGCTCCATAAGACCGCGCAAACGGAAACCCAAATTTGGCGGGGGGATTTATCCGCAAAATAAGCAATTACAGGTGCGGTTAATGTGTAGACAATCATAAAAACCGAACCGAGCAAACCAAGCTGCGCATCATTTAAATTTAAATCTTTTGCAAGTAGCGGAAAAACGGCAAATAATACTTGCCTGTCTATATAGTTAAACAGATTAATTAAAAATAAAATTATTAATACGACTTTTGGATTCATTTCACCTTGTTTGCCTTAAGGCTTCATACAAACAAATTGCCGCGGAGGTAGAAAGGTTTAAAGAACGAACATCACCCGGCATAGGAATAGTATACAATTTATCAGCGTATTTTGTGTAAAAATTACGTGGAAGCCCGCAAGATTCAGAGCCGAAAATTAAATAATCATCCTTTTCAAATTTGATATCCCATAAACATTTTTTACCTTTTGTGGAAAAGAAAAATAAGCGTGCGTTTGCAGGTAAATTATCAAAGAATTCATCACAGGTCGGGACCAAAGTATATTTGAGTTTCGGCCAATAATCAAGGCCGCTTCTGCGTATTTCCTTATCATTAATTTTAAAACCGAGTTTCCCGACAAGGAATAAATGAGTATTTGTTGCAACGCAAGTGCGGCCAATATTACCGGTATTAAACGGAATTTCCGGATTAATAAGAACAATATTCAAAGTGTACCTACCTGTAAAAACTAAATTTCCCAACGCACAAAAAGCGGCGTAAACGGGTGCGGAACATTTGCATTAAAAGGTAGAATTCTTAAAACATAATCTTGACGGCCGCTTGTTTCAGGTTGTATTTCAAGTTCATATTTATATATGCCGTTCTCTTGTTTTACAAGGTTCATTGCCATATCTTTAGAACTTTCAAAAGCCCCGCCCATGCCGCGTGTGCCGACTTGCAATTGCACAACAATATCTTGCGGTTTTAAAGAACCCAAAGTAACGTCAGCCTTAATTTTTATTTTTTGGCCGACTAAAACTTCCCCATCAATTTGACCGGTTGTATCTGTTATTGATACCTGCGGCCAATTATCCGCAATTTTTTTGCGCCAAATGGCAACTTCCGCGGTGCGGCCGACTGTGTTTAACATGCTACCGTAGTAATGGGCTTTTGTGTAGAACTTATCATAATATTCCTGCACCATGCGGTGTGTATTAAAGAAAGGTACTATTTTAGAAATGGAGTTTTTCATCTTGCTAATCCATTTTTGAGGTAAACCGTCGGGGTCGCGGTCATAATATGTGGGGATAACTTCTTGTTCAAGCAAGTTATACAAAGCCTGGCTTTCCACTTCATCGCGTTCAGTATCGTCTTTATAAGTATCTGAACCGGTTATTGACCAACTAAAATCACAGGGGCCGACTTCATCCCACCATCCATCTAAAATTGATAATGCCAAAGCACCGTTTAAAGCTGCTTTCATACCGCTTGTACCGGATGCTTCCATCGGCCTAATAGGGTTATTGAGCCAAACATCAACACCTTGTACCATGTAACGGGCAAGATTCATGTTATAATCTTCGGCAAAAACAATTTTGCCTTTAAATCTCGGGTCAAGCATATAGGTGAATATTTTTTTGATAAATTCTTTACCCGCGCTATCTGCGGGGTGCGCTTTGCCGGCAAAAACAAATTGAACAGGCCTGTTTGGATTATTAACGATTTTTGCTAACCTTTCCGGATCCTTAAAAAGTAAAGTAGCACGTTTATAAGTAGCAAAACGGCGTGCAAAACCGATAGTCAATACACCTTCTTCCAAAACATTTTCCGCAAGCTTTACTGTTTGTAAATTTGCCGCCATGCGGTGTGCTTGGCGCACTGCTTTTGCACGGATATATTTAATGAGTTTATCTTTACGTATATTATGTGTATTCCAAAGTTCATCTGCCGGGATATTTTGTACTTTATTCCAAATATTTTGGTCGAAATTATCCATTACGTTTGTAGAATTATTGAGATATTTTTTGTATAAATCATTATATTCATGGCTTACCCAACTTGCAGCATGTACGCCGTTAGTAATACTTGTTACAGGTACTTCGTTTACGTTTAAGTTTGGCCAAACTTTATGCCACATTTCGCGGGAAACTTTACCATGTAATTTCGCGACACCGTTTAAGTAAGCGGAAAGTTTTAAAGCAAAAACCGTCATGCAAAACATAGGTGATTCGGGCGTTTCTTTACCGTAATCTAAAAATTTATCCCATCCGATTCCAAGTTGCATAATATAAGGTTCCATGAATTTTTTGACTAGGTTAAAATCAAAGTGTTCATTACCGGCAATTACAGGTGTATGGGTAGTAAAAACTGAAGTTGCCCAAACAATTTCGCGTGCTTCGTCAAAGGAAATTCTGCGTTCTTGCATAATTTCAATAATACGTTCGCAAAGTAAGAAAGCGGAGTGTCCTTCATTAATGTGATAAACAGTCGGTTTTAAACCAAGAGCTTTTAAAGCCTTTACACCGCCGACGCCCAAAACAATTTCTTGCTTAATTCTGTTTTCTCTATCACCGCCGTAAAGTTGTTCGGTAATAGTTCTATGTTGGGGTGGGTTTTCCGGCAGATTAGTATCGAGTAAAAATAAAGAAGTACGCCCGACAGGTACGCGCCAAATCATTGCTTTAATTGTTTCACGCCCAAGCGGTATATCTACTGTCAAGTGATTACCGTCTTCTTTCAAAATGGGTTCAACGGACATGTGCGCCCAGTCGTTTTCCGGATACTGTTCACCTTGCCAACCGTCTTTATTCAAAACTTGTTTTACATAACCTTTTTGATAAAATAAACCGACACCGATTAAAGGTAAACCAAGGTCGCTGGAACTTTTAATATGGTCACCGGAAAGCATCCCCAAACCACCGGAATAAATCGGTAAACCTTCACCGATACCGTATTCCATTGAAAAGTATGCAGTCAGGAAATTATCCTTGCCCTGGCCTTTAATTTTATTAAACCAAGTGTTTTGTTCTTTTTGATAATTTCTGTATAATGTTTCTACATAATTAAGTTGTGCAATAAAATCTTTATCGCGGCTTAGTTCTTCCAAGCGGCTTTGTGAAACCGTTGCCATTAACCATTTTGGCATACGCAAACTTTGTTCCCAAAGTTTTTCGTCGATTTTAACAAACAAATTGATAGCGTCCCAATTCCACGCAAACCACATATTATTGGAAAGTTCTTCCAAAAATTTCATATTATCCGGCAAATCCGGCGTTACCTTAAATGAATGTATTTTCATAAAATCCCCTTAACTGATGATACATATAGTATATCAAATTACAACTTAAATTTATTTTTAAAATTGCGTTCCATATCACGTGCGACAGCTTTGTCTTTCAAGGTCTTGCGTTTGTCGTATAAGTGTTTACCTTTTGCCAAAGCAATTTTAACTTTTGCCCAACCGTTTTTAATGTATATTTCAAGCGGAACTATTGTTTGCCCTTTTACTTCGCTTGCGGCGGCAAGTTTATTAATTTCACGACGGTTTAGAAGTAATTTACGTGTTCTTGTCGGGTCTAAAGCCGTGTGAGTATTAAAGGCATAGGGCTTAATATTTAGGTTGATAATTTGTGCTTCGCCATTATCTACACGCACAAAGGCCGCCCTCAAAGAACACTCTTTGTTGCGTATTGATTTAATTTCCGCACCAAGCAAGACAAGACCTGCCTCAAAAGTATCTAGTATAAAATATTCATGCAGGGCTTGGCGATTGGTGGCTATAACTTCTATGCCTTTATTTCTCATACATATATATTTTAGCATTTTAGGAGTAAGTTTTTATCTGTTTATATTAAGTTTACATAGGTCTTTTGGGTACTTTCATCTGGGGCCAAATATTTGTCTGTTTGGGCCTTTTGGCCCTCGTTTCTTATTTCTTTTTCTTGTAAATTTAAAATAAGTAGTCAAATAGGAGATATATATGAAAACAAAAACAATAATAAGTTCTTTCATAGCATTGGCTTTATGTTCCGCGCTTTATGCTATGCCTAACTTAGAGCAAAATAATTTTAAAGAACTCAGAATAGAAATCGGGGACATTATCCAACAATCTGTACCTCAAGATGATATTAACAAACAAGATGAAAATGGTAGAACGGCTTTAATTAGGGCTGCTATAGCAGGTGATACAGAAACTGTTAGATTCTTAGTAGAAGAAAAAAAGGCTAATTTAGATATTCAAGATAGATATGGCTCTACGGCTTTAATATTGGCTGCTTATTTCGGTCATACAGAAATTGTTAGAATCTTAGCAGAAAAAACTAATTTAGATATTCAAGATGAAGATGGCAAGACGGCTTTAATATTGGCTGCTTATTTCGGTCATACAGAAATTGTTAGAATCTTAGCAGAAAAAGCTAATTTAGATATTCAAGATGAATATGGCGATACGGCTTTAATATTGGCTGCTTATTTCGGTCATACAGAAATTGTTAGAATCTTAGTAGAGAACAATGCTAAGTTAAATATTAAAAATGAACATGGCGATACGGCTTTAATATGGGCTGCTTATTTCGGTCATACAGAAATTGTTAGAATCTTAGTAGAGAACAATGCTAAGTTAAATATTAAAAATGAACATGGCGATACGGCTTTAATATGGGCTGCTTATTTCGGTTATACAGAAATTGTTAGAATCTTAGCAGAAAAAGCCAACTTAGATATTCAAGATAGACACGGCGATACGGCTTTAATATTGGCTGCTATGAAAGGTCATGTAGAAATTGTTAGAATCTTAGCAGAAAAAACTAATTTAGATATTCAAGATGAAGATGGCAAGACGGCCTTAATGTGGGCTATAGAGAAAAATCTTACAGAAATTGAAACGATATTAACTGAAGCCGAAAAAGCAAGAAAGCAAGCAAGAAAACAAAAATGGAAGCAAATCGGACAACAAGCTTTAGAAGGTATTGTAGCAGGTGGGCAAACTGCTAAATAACAACAAACTAAAAATCAACAAAATTTACCTCGTGGATTTACACACGGGGTTTTTTAATCGCAGAAAATCCACACAGCAATACCTAAAATATATTCATTTTTTAGTATAATATAAAAAGGGGAATTTATGAGTACGCTCGTAATAATAATTTTGACTATTATAATTTTATTGGCTCTGTTCTTACCTTTTATGGTACACACCGTCGAGCAACAACTTGAAGCCTTCTTATTTATATTAGGCCTGATAGCTGTTACATCTATTGGGGCTTGGAATTGGCATTTAGTAAAAGATGCAATTACAGAACCTATAAAAATCTCTTTAGCGGTTTTAATTGTCGGCTTACTTTTCAAACATTTTAGGTTAAATATAACACACTTTATTGAGCATATCGAACAAAAAATAGGTTTACAAAAAACCATTATTTTATTGGTCGCTGTTTTAGGGTTTTTATCAAGCATAATAACAGCCATCGTTGCCGCTTTAGTTTTATGTGAAATCGCCGCTACTTTACGTCTAACGAGGCGCGATACTATCCATGTAATAGTTATGGGTTGTTTTGCTATCGGGTTTGGCGCAATTTTAACACCGATAGGCGAACCACTTTCAACAATAGTTATCAGTAAACTTTCTGGTGAACCGCACCATGCTGGTTTCTTCTATTTATTTCATTTGCTTTGGTATTTGATTATTCCGGGTGTTATATTTTTTGCTTATATGGCGGGGCGCACAAAAGACGAGCAAATTAAAAATCAACAACATGTTGATATGGACAGTTCAAAAGATATTTTAGTGCGTGCGGCAAAAGTTTATTTATTTATTATGGCTTTGGTTTTCTTCGGGCATGGGCTTACGCCTTTGGCCGAAATCAGTATTATGAAATTGCCTTTGGCGGCTTTGTATTGGGCGAACTCTATTTCCGCAATCTTAGATAATGCAACTTTGGCCGCTGCAGAAATCGTACCGACTATGACAAATGTTCAAATAGAATTTTTGCTTATGGGTTTGGTAATTTCAGGTGGTTTTTTAATACCTGGGAATATTCCCAACATTATTTGTGCTTCAAAATTTAAAATTAAAAGTAAGGAGTGGGCAAAACAAGCTCTACCGATAGGCGTAGCTTGTATGTTGGTTTATTTTATATTGCTTGAACTTTTGCCTAAGGTGAAATAAATGATAACTTTAACAGATGCTATAATTCGTTTGGCAGTATCTTTTTTCTTAGGTGCTATCGTAGGTTTTGAAAGGCAGTACCATGAAAAGCCAGCCGGTTTTTCTACAAATACTTTGATTTGTATAGGTTCAACTGTTTTTGCTATGATTTCTTTAATGTCTGCACAATATTACGGTGGCGATCCGGCAAGAATTGCAGCGCAAATTGTAACCGGCGTAGGCTTCCTTGGTGCAGGTTCAATTATCAGGGAAGGCAATAAAATTTCCGGTCTAACAACTGCAGCAGGCATTTGGGTTGTAGCTGCTATCGGTATGGCAACAGGTTACGGGGAATTCGGTATTGCAGGTTTTGCTGTTGTGTTGGCTTTAGTTTTACAAATTTTCCGCCGTAAAATTTTAAGTGCCTTTGAATCTGTTAAAACTTTTGAATATATAACAATTAAGTGCGAACCTGATTTGCAGATGGTCACAAAAATAGAGGATGTTATCAAAAGTGAAGGCGTAACCGTAATCAAAAGCCATTTCTATAAAATGGAAGGCAAACTTGTTATAAAACTTGCTACGGATATGTCTGAAAAAACTTTTAAAACGATTTTTAAAAAATTGATGGCGTTTAAGGAAATTATAAGTTTGGATCGTTAATTATGAAAAATACAAAACAAAAAACAGTAACAGTCGGAAAAATCAAGTTTTCAAACACTTTGCCGTTGGTGTTTATCGGCGGTCCTTGCGTTATTGAAGGGGAAAAGATATTTTTAGATACCGCTAAACAAATTTGCACTTTGATGAAAAAGGCTAATGTCCCTTTTATTTTTAAAGCATCTTTTGATAAAGCGAACAGAAGTTCAATAAATGCGTATCGTGGTGTCGGGCTTAAAAAAGGTCTTGAGTTATTAGCCGAAGTTAAACAAAAATATAATGTACCGATTCTAACCGATATTCATGAACCTTACCAAGCAAAAGAAGTTGCAAAAGTTGCAGATATTTTGCAAATTCCTGCATTTTTATGCAGACAGACAGATTTGGTAATAGCCGCCGCAAAAACCGGCAAAGTTATAAATGTAAAAAAGGGCCAATTCTTAGCACCGCAAGGTATTAGTGAAATAGTCAAAAAAATTGAAAGTACAGGCAATAAAAATATTTTGCTTACCGAACGTGGTGCATCTTTCGGTTACGGCGATTTAGTTGTTGATATGCGCAGTTTTGAAATTATGCGCCGCACAGGATACCCTGTCATTTTTGATTTAACACATTCCATGCAAAAGCCTACCGGTGCAGGATCTACAGGTGGGGATAAAACCGTTTCATTAACTTTGGCCCGCGCTGCAGCCGGTGCCGGTATTGCAGGTGTGTTTTTTGAAGCACATCCGCACCCGGAAAAAGCACTTTCCGATAAAGCCAATACTTTAAATTTAGCGGAATTAAAAGAAGTTATAAAGCAAATGATTGCTATTGATGAGGTTACAAAATGCCAAAAGATGAATTAAAGGAAACTTTATCTAAAACTTTAAAGGCAGTTCTTATTATCTATGCTGTTTTACTTGCACTGTTTTTTGCCGTCAATGCAATAACAGATAAATTACCGAAGCCTTACCATAAAAGAACAATTTCAGCGGAGGTTACCCCATGGCTAAAATAAACCAAAAAATGCAAAGCTCTGATATTTTAAAAATTGCAAAAGAAGTTTTTATTTCAGAAGAAAACGCACTTAAAGATACATCGAAAATTTTAGGTAAAGATTTTGTCAAAGCGATTATGCTTGTCAGTAAATCAGGCGGTAGGCTTGTGGTTGTAGGTATCGGTAAAAGCGGGCATATAGGGCGCAAAATTTCAGCTACTTTAGCATCAACCGGAACACCTTCATTTTTTGTACATCCCACGGAAGCTTTACATGGCGATTTGGGAATGATTACTGATAAAGATATTGTCTTGGCTTTGTCATTTTCCGGAGAGACTGAGGAACTTAGTAAAATTTTAACACCTCTTAAAAAAGAAAAAATAAAAATTATTGCTTTAACTGGGCATAAGAATTCTACACTCGGTAAAATGGCCGATATTTGCCTTGAAGTTAAAATTAAACGCGAGGCTTGCCCCTATAATTTAGCGCCGACATCTTCCACAACCGCTATGCTTGCTTTAGGTGATGCTTTGGCAATTTGTTTAATGAAAATCAAAAATTTCCATAAAGAAGATTTTGCTTTTTTCCACCCAGGCGGAACGCTTGGTAAACTTTTGACTTACTTTGTAAAAGACATTATGTTTAAAGGCAAAAATCCGACTGTTTTGGAAGGTGCAACCGTTCAAGATGCTTTGTTTGTTATGACAAAAAATAAAACGGGTGCGGCTGCTATTGTTGATAAAAAAGGTTTATTAAAAGGCTTTTTTACCGATGGTGATTTAAGAAGGCTCTTGCAAAAAAAACAAAGTGTTCTTAACTTAAAAATTACCGAAGTCATGACTAAAAAACCTTTTGCTTTTCCGCAGGATATGTCGGCTATTGAAGCAGCAAAAATAATTAATGCACGCAAATTTGATAATGCACCTGTCGTGGATAAAAAGAATAAAGTTATAGGTTTTTTGGATAAAGATAATTTAATTGAGTTTATTGCTCTTGCAAAAAAATAAAATGAAAAAGCTTTTAATATTAACCTCTTTAATTTTGCTTAGTGCTTGCCAGAAAAATACTTCAGGCGACGGTGCCGTTATACCTGCGCAACGAGCAGAAGGGGTTATTATGAGGGAAACTGCCGCCGGCGAAAGTACATGGCAATTAAAGGCAACTGCTGCAGATTTTTATGATAATCAAGATGTTTTAATGGATAACCCAAAAATCACATTTAATCAGGAAAAGGGAGATGCTGTTTTAACTGCCAATAAAGGGAGTTTTAAAGACGGCATAATAACTTTTATTGGATCTGTGATGATTACTTCCAAAGAAGAAGATTTGAAACTGACAACTTCCAAACTTTATTATAACACACAAACAAAGGTAGCGTGGACGGATGTTTCATTTGTTTTAAAACGAAGCGGTATCACGGTTAAAGGTAAAGCATTAAAAGCAGATAAAGGGTTTTCAAATATTGAAATTTTTAAGCAGGTTACAGATTTACCTACTGATCTAAAGGGGTTGCAAGCATTAAAATGAAGAAATTGTTTTTACTTTTTATCTTTATTTCACTCACGCCGTTAATTTATGGCCAGACGGAAGAAGATTTATCTATGCTTCTTGGAGGAATGGTAAAAAGTGATAAGTGGATTATAAGGAAAGATGCTTTTGAAGAAGAATTTATCGGTAATGTTTATTATGAAAATGAAATGTATAAAATCGCAGCCGATAAAGCCCTTTCAAAAAGAAAAGACAAAACATATGAACTTTCCGGTAATGTTTTTTTGTCTCGCACAGAAGATAATACAACCATAACTCTAAGTGCCGGGCGCGTATTCTATAATCAAAAAAAAGATACGGGTTTTGCACTTGCTGCCAAAAAAGCGCAGGTTAAAATAGTTTATACGACTCCGGAAAATGTTTATACTTTGCTTGCGAATAAAGTGGAATTTTCAAACAAAGCGAATTCTTTTAAAGCGAGCGGTAAAGTTCAGTTAAGCGATAAAGAAAATACTTTAAAAGCTGAGGAAGTAACATTTGATAGAGATAGCGGAATTTTTGAGGCATTATCGGTTCGGCCTATAATGCTTGGTAAAAATAAAGATGGTAGTTATGCTTTAGAAGCTGATAAAATGGTTGTAAATACTACAACAGGAAAATTTAACGCAACAGGTAAACCTCAAGGTTGGCTAACTATGGAAAAAAGCTTAATAACACAGGAAAATTTTAAACATTCAAGGAAATAATTATGGAACTTAAGGGCGTAGATTTAAAAAAAGCATATAAAGAAAGACTTGTAGTTAAAGGTGTATCTTTAAAAATAAATTCCGGCGAAATTGTGGGGCTCCTCGGCCCAAACGGTGCAGGGAAAACGACATCATTTTATATGATAGTTGGTTTTATTGCAGCGACTTCTGGGAAAGTCTTTATTGATGGTAAAGATGTAACTGCTTTGCCAATGTATGAACGTGCGCGTTATGGGCTTGGCTATTTGGCACAAGAGCCTACAATATTCCGCGGTTTAACCGTAGAAGAAAATTTGCTTGCCATCTTAGAACGCCTTGAGCCCGACGCTAAAAAACGTTCTGATAGAGTGGATCAACTTTTAACTGAGTTCGGCTTAACAAAACTTGCAAAACAAAAAGCATGGACATTGTCAGGTGGTGAAAAGCGCCGTATGGAAATTGCCCGTTGTATGATAAGTAATCCAAAAATTATTTTGCTTGATGAACCTTTCGTTGGTATTGATCCCATAACAGTCGCGGAACTTAGGGAAATGATATTTAAACTTAAAAGCCGTGGTCTTGGTATTTTGATTACAGACCATAATGTCCGTGAAACTTTACCTTTAACCGAACGTGCATATCTTATATACGATGGCAAAATCTTAGTTGAAGGTAGCCCGGATAAACTTTTAAAAGATGATAATGCTCGTAAATTGTATTTAGGTGAAAGCTTTAAAATGTAAGAGGTTTTGATGACACTCAGTGCAGGGAATTTTTTATTAATTGGATCTATTTTGTTGTTTGTCAGTATCTTGGCTGGGAAAACAGGATATCGTTTTGGAATACCGGCTTTACTTTTATTTTTACTCGTCGGTATGCTTTTTGGCAGTGATGGACTTGGTATACAATTTTCCAACTATAAAGTAACCCAATTTATTGGTATGGTGGCTTTAAGCATTATCTTGTTTTCAGGTGGTATGGATACACGTGAAACTGATATTAAGCCTATTGCGAAAGAAGGCATAATTTTATCAACATTCGGCGTTATTTTAACTGCTTTATTTACGGGGGTATTTGCTTATCTTTTCCCGTCTCTAAAATTAGAACTTGGTTTAACAGGGTGTCTGTTACTTGCGGCGGTAATGTCATCAACAGATTCAGCCTCGGTTTTCTCAATTTTAAGGGCAAGGAATTTACATATTCAAGGTAATGTTCGGGCTTTGCTTGAACTTGAAAGCGGTAGTAATGACCCTATGGCCTATATGTTGACGATTATGTTGATTAGTTTCATTAAACTCAGTAACCTAAGCTTTGGTATTATGTCTTGGACTTTAGCTATACAATTCTTTTTGGGTATAATTTTAGGATATATTTTAGGGCGTATTACCGTATTTATAATGAATCATATAAATTTGGATTATTCTTCTTTATATTCTATTCTGCTTTTGGCAATTTCTTTATTTATATTTTCCGTTACGGATGTTTTGCACGGTAACGGTTTTCTGGCAGTTTATATAGCAGGGCTTGTTGTGGGAAATAATAAAGTAGCATATAAAAAGAGTGTGACGGTATTTTTTGACGGTATTGCTTGGCTTTGCCAAATAGTAATGTTTTTAGCGCTCGGGCTTTTGGTTAATCCCAGTGAACTTGTCTCTATCGCGCCTTTAGCAATAGGTGTTGCTTTATTTATGATTTTTATTGCAAGACCGCTAACGGTATTCTTATGTTTGTTTCTTTTTAAAAAGATTACGAGAAAAGGGCAAATATTTATCTCTTGGGTTGGGCTGCGCGGTGCGGTACCTATAATTTTTGCCACTTATCTCTATGTCGCCGAATTGCCTTTCGCAAGAACAATTTTTAACATAGTGTTTTTTATAACAATTATTTCTTTAGTTTTACAGGGTACAACAGTTCCTTTATTTGCACGCCTACTTGGTTTAATAGAGGAAGATTATAAGCATAAAGATTTTGCCGTATATGTACCTGAAGATATTGCAATTACTTCTGAAATTAGAGTTACGCCGGAAATGCTTAAACACGGTAACACTATCCGTCAACTTGGGCTTGAAAATAATGCTCTTCCGATAATGTTAAAGCGCGGTGGAAAATATATAATTGCGCGCGGTGCAACTGAGCTCCAAGAAGACGATAAAATTTTACTTATCGCAAAGGGTGAGGACGATTTAAATGCATTGTGTGCAAATTTAGATATCCAGAGTTGCGAAATATACCGAGATGAATAACTTATTATCATTATCCTCTATTTTTTACTAAATTCACATCCACAGTATTTTTGAAGATATAACCCAAGTTCTTTAACGGTTTTTAGGCCTTCTTGCTCACCGGAATTTTTGCGCCAGTTGGTAAAATTATAAGCAATTTTAAATTCTTTTTGCGCAATTTCCGCGGCGGCATTTACACTTTCCAGATCTTTGTAGCGGGAAATACCAAGCACGGAACTAAACTCCATAAACCCGTTTTCTTTGGCATATTTTGCGGCTTGTCTCAAGCGATATAAAAAACATATTTTGCAACGCTTACCCCGTTCCGGTTCGTCTTCAAAACCTAGAGCGACTTCTTTAAGCCAAGTATCGTGATTATAAGGCAATTCAATAAAATCTATCCCGAAATGTTTACAGAGGTTTTTGTTGGCTTCCAAACGCTTTTTGTATTCTTCAAGCGGTGTGATATTAGGATTAAAAAATAAAACGGTAAACCGCTTGTCTTCGGCGGCAAGTTTTTTAATCACACCTGCACTGCAAGGCGCACAACAGGAAAGTAAAAGTAAAGCCATAATTAATTATATCAATTAAATTGTATAATTTATATATGACCACTGTTTATCAGTTTAAGGAGTCTCTATATATAAATCTGACTAATCGTTGCCCAAATGCTTGCGTATTTTGCGCTAAAAGCAAGGGTAACAAAATGTTTAATGGTTATAATTTAGACTTGGGTGAAAAAGAACCCTCCGCACAGGAAGTTTTAACGGAAATTGATAAACAAATTTCTGCCGGTTTTACTCCTAAGGAAATTATTTTTTGCGGTTATGGGGAACCTACAATGGCACTCCCGGTTTTGCTTGAAGTAGCCAAAAACTTGAAGGCAAAATATTCTTATTCGTTACGTCTTAATACACTAGGGCTAGGTTCACTGGTTTGGGGGCGTGATATTACAAAAGAACTTGCCCCATATATCGATAAAGTAAACATAAGTTTAAATGCTACCGACGAGAAAACTTGGCTTAAAATCGTGCGCCCGGCCCCAAAGTATGCAGAAGAATCTTTTAAAGCCATGCAAGATTTTGTGCGTTCTGCTACTAAAAACATAAAAGAAGTTGCGGTATCTGTTGTCAGTAATCAGGGTATTGATGCAGAAAAAGCCAAGAAACTTGCGAACTCACTTGGCGCTAAATTTTTTGTAAGGGAGTATTTTGATGCATAGTAAAGCCCTAAATATTCCTGCTCTTATTTTTTATGGCCTTTTATGCGGTGCCTTGGTAGTGGTACTTATAGTCAGTTTTCAGCATTTTAACAGTTTTTATTCACCACAAATTATTGTACGCCCTAAGTATAAACAAACATCTGCACAGGAAAAAGCAGTTGAAAATTTAAAACCGCAAAGGGTGGCATTTTCTTATGTTTCGCCTTCGGCAAAAGAAGTGCAGGTGGTCGGGGATTTTAATGCATGGGGCGCTTATCCTTTAACTTTAAATAAAAGTGATAATGATATTGAAATTTTTACTTTAAACCTTGCTTTGCCGAAGGGAAAATATAAATTTCGTTTTTTAGTTGATGGCCAAGTCGCTATTGATGAAAGTTCTGCAAAAATAAAATCGGGTAATGAAATTTTTAATATTTTAGAGGTTAAATAATGCAAAGTTTGAAATTAACTTCTTTTAGCCCTGCGGAAACAAAAGTAATAGCAAGCGAAATTGCCATGCTACTTAAAGGGGGGGAGATTTTGTTTTTTGAAGGCCCCATCGGCGCAGGTAAAACGGTGATGGTTAAAGAAATTGTCAAAAATTTCGGAATCAAAAAAACGCCGGTTAGTGCAAGCTTTTCACTACTCAAAAAATATAAAGGTAAAAAAATTAATTTATACCATGCTGATTTGTTCCGTCTGGAAGAAAGGGAAATGTTTAACCTTGGGTTTGAAGAAATGCTCGAAGATGAAAACGCCGTTTTGCTTGTTGAATGGCCTGAGCCTGCAAAAAACTTTTTCCCTAAAACCCGGCTTGAAATAAAGGTTACTTTACTTGAAGGAGATAAACGGGAAATAACCCTAAAAGCACTAGGAAAAAAGGCGGAAAATTTACTTGAGGTTTTACGCAGAAATTTATGCAAAAGATAATTTCAAAACAAAATGACTTGGGTTTAACTTTGATGCTGGATAGTTCGTCAGCACCGTTGCTTGCGGTTTTAGTTTCAGAAGGTAAAATTTATGCAGCCGTTAAAGACGGAATTAAACAAGAGGAACTTTTATTTCCGCTTTTAAATAGGCTTTATAAGAAGGCAGGTAAAAAATTTAAGGATACAAAAAATTTCTTTTTTATCAAAGGGCCGGGGCGTTTTACGGGGATAAGAATCGGTGTAACACTAGCTTCGGTTTTAGCGGAAATTAACAACACAAATATTGCAAGCGCAGATATTTTTAATGTACTTGGCCCGGCGGTTTTGGAAAGTGAAGATTTTAAAAAATGGCAAGCCAAGAATCCAAAAGGTAAAGCAGTTATAATTTTACCTGCTTTTAGGGAAGAATATTTTGCATGTTTTGTAGGTGTAAATGAGCCGAAATGGCTTAATATTGAAGATTTAAACAAAGAACTTTCCGCTCAAAAAGTACCACTGTTTTTGGCAGGTTGGGCGAGTGTAAAAGAACCGCTAAAAAAATATTTTGGCAAAAATTACAGTTATTCAAAAACTAATTTTTTGACTCCTGAAATTTTGCTTGCGGCCGCAAAAAAATATTTGGGTACGCAAAGCAAAGAAGAAGTTTTAACGCCACTTTATTTAAAGCCGGCACGTTTTGAATTATGCGGGAAATAAATCAATTTTTAGGTGGCGAAATTGCCCAAACATTGACTGAAATTTGCAAGCAAAGCAAAACTGCAGCGGCGTGGACTGCTAAAGATTTCCAAACCGAAGCTGCGCAAAAAACATCAGTAATTTTTATAATAACCGAAAGTAAAAATAATGCCAAAACCTTGCTCGGTTTTTGTGCGGTACGTTTTGCTTTTGAGAAGGCAGAAATAACAAATTTTGCCATTTTGCCGCAAGTGCAGCGCATGCATTTTGGGACAGAAATTTTTGCATACACTTTAAATTTTTTAAAAGAGAAAGGTGTCAAAGAAGTCACTTTGGAAGTGTCATCTAAAAACATTCCGGCACAGGAATTTTATAAAAAATTTAAATTTACTAATGTAAGTGTTCGTAAAAAATTTTATAATATGAGGGAGGATGCACAAATCCTAAAATTAAATTTATGAAGATAAAATTTTTTATTTTTTTATGTTTACTTTCCGGTGTGCTTTTTGCGTTTAACGGTAAATTTGAACTATCTGAAGAAGCTCAAAAACAGGCAGATTTTTATAATAAATTTTTGCAGGCTTTAAAGTTTGAAAAGGAAAATAATAAACAAGAGGCACTTGTACTTCTTAAGGAGCTTTTGGATAAAACCCCAGACGATAAACACTTAATACATGAGTATTGTTATCTTGCGCTTGATAATAAAAAAGAGGAATTTAATTTTTGCAAAACTGCGCTTGAAAATTTAAAAGAAAAATCTTGGCAAAACCATACTGTTTTAGGCGATTACTATTTAAGGGAAGGTTCTTTGACACAAGCATTAAGCGAGTATGAAAAGGCCTTAAAATTTAACCCGGAAAATTTGGATTTATCCTTCCACTACGCTGGGATTTTGGCAAGTAAAGACCAACAATCTGCGATAAATTACCTCAATAACTTAGCAAAAGAATATCCGCAAACGGAAAGCTTTATAAAATTGAAAATTGCCGATATTTATTTAAAAAACAAAGAAGAAGACAAAGCAATTTCCGTGATGGAAAACTCTTTAAAAACCGTAAAAAACAAAGAAGGAATTTACTTAAATCTAATCAAAATTTACGAGCGAAAAAAGGACGCAAAAAAACTTTATGCAATATATCAGGCAATGTATAAAGACGGTTTAACAAACACCGAAATGCTTGAAAAGTTGGGCAGCCTTGCGGTAATGGAACAAGACGAAGAAAACGCCACAAAATATTTTGCCGAACTTTTAAATTTAGATGAGAAAAACCCATATGCAGCGCGTTATTTTGCTACTTATGAACAAAGCCAAGGCCGTTATGAAAGTGCTTTAAATTATCTAAAACAATCACGTGATTTCGATGAAGCACCTGCCATGCAAATTAAAGCCGGATATTATTTAAGTTTGCTTTCAAAACAAGATGAACTTTTAAATTTAATGGAAAACGCACATAAAAAATTCCCGGATAATAATGAAATTTCTTATTATTATGCTTTGGCTTTGAGAGACGGCAAAAAATATGATAAATCTGCCGAAATATTTGAAGAAATTTTGCAAAATATACCGGAAAACGAACTTATACTTTTCAATTACGGGGCATTACTTTATGAACAAAAAAGATACAAGAAAATGGAGGAAGTTTTAAGGAAACTCCTTACCATAAACCCGGATAATTCACAGGCATTAAACTTCCTTGGATATTTTTTGGTAGATAAAGGCAAGAAAGAAAATTTGGAAGAAGGATATAAATTAATTTCCAAAGCATTAAGTTTTAAACCTAGTGAAATTACTTATCAAGATTCACTCGCTTGGTATTATTTTAGGGTAGGGAATTACGTGGAAGCAAATAAAATTTTAAACAGTTTTAATAACGTGCAAGATGAAGAAATTTATTTACATAAAGCGGAAGTTGCATATGCTTTAAAAGATTTTGAAGGTGCAGTAAAAAATTATGAAAGTGTTTTAAAAATAAACCCCAAAAATAAAGTTGCAAAGAGGGGGCTTAATAGGGCAAAGAAGGGGATTTAAAAAAGTTGTTGACATTTTGCTCAAAAGTTGCGAAAATATATTTGAGGTGTTTTTTTGATTATGAAAAATATAACATTTAATAGGATTTCTTTTTTTAGGGCATTTCCTATTTTAGGGGTGCTTTGTTTTATTATCTTTGGGACGGTTAATTTGCTAGCCCAAACGGCGATGGTAACAAATAACTTTGTATATTATCCTCCAACACAGGACCAAGTCGCAAATTATCAATGTGTACTTTCTCCCTCTAGCTATCCGAATTCCAACTCGTATGGTAATCGTTCCTTTTTCTTGAATCCGAACCATTGGTTTGTAAATGGATATAATGAGGCCTCTGAGGATCCTTGGGTTAACTCCGCACTAATTGAATTCGATCAAGTTTACCCTGATGAAACAACACCTGCACCTTATCCTAACCATTGTTTAACCTTATGTGCTGAAGTCACTTGTTCAAACCCCGTAAGATTAATAGAAAGTTCAAATTCAAGTGGTACTGCGACAGTAATAAATACCATCGCAAGCGGTGATTTTCCTATCCAAACAATTTTATTTGATATTTTTAAATACCAAGCGGGTTCAAACCCCTATAATGCCGATACAACTCCACCGATAAGAACTATAGCAATGTACCCTGCACAGAATGGAGATCTTGACAATGTATGCAAAGGGGTACCAGTCTTTTGTAGCGGTGAAGATTGCAATATTTATCCTGAACAAAAGAAGTCTTGTTGTGATGATTGTACGTGGCCGAGTGGTACCGGTCGTTGCTCAGCTAAATCAAATTCTTGTCAGAGTGCAAGTACTTGTAATGCACAGTTCTGCGACTTTCATATAGGTGCTTGTGTGAATCATTCTACAGATAGTTGTGCCGAGGAAGGTACAACGCAAAGTCTTTGTACCGGTATGTATGGAAATATTTGTGAATGGACAAATGGCAGATGCAGATATAAAAGTCCAAATATTTGCAGTACCAATTTGATAGCTAATGGGGAATGTGATTCGGATGTTTGCTCTCGTAGACCGGGATGCCGCAATCTTCAAGTTGACAGATGTGCTGATGAAGGTGCATTAGAGGTAAACTGCACCGGTATATATGGAAATATTTGTGAGTGGGTAGAAGGTGTTGGATGTAGATACAAAAATTCAAATATTTGTGCTACTAATTTCTTAGCTACCGGACAATGTGATAGTGATGTTTGTGCTCCTGATCCTGTTGCTTGTTATCCATTAGATCCTTCACCTTGTGTCGGTTTATCAGAAAATAATTGTACAACGGGAACTGCAAATACCTATTGTCAATGGACGCCGCCATCTGTTACTTTTAGTTGTCATCATCCTAACGAATGTAATTCTGTGCAATCTTTTCCTTCTGAAAGTGCTTGTAAAGCAGGTTTAAAGACTTTACATTTTTGCACACCATGGGACGGTACTTATGAAATAGATGGTGAATTCGGTAAAAGTAATGGACAATTTGGTTTCAGAACAACAATAAAGACAAATTATCCGGGTGACGGGATATCAGTAACGAGCGATTTAAATATAGAGCATATGATAGCATACCCCGGTGATACTCAAATACCGATGCAAGTGGATGTAACAAATGTACACTCGGTCAGAAGCAGCCCCACACTAGTGGGAACAAGCCCTGCGGTGACATCAGCGCCTTATAGATTAAGATATAGATTAAGTAAAGATGCCACTACTACTATTAATATAATAGACGCGGAACTTTCCAATCTGACACCAATAAGTGGAAATCCTGCAGATTATTTTATACACCGCCACTTAGTTGAAGGCCAACCGCGTGACGGGGAAGGCTTCCAGGGCGGTGCACAAAACGATTTGGTTATAACAAATGAGGACAGCTGGGACGGGCGTGATGATTACGGTAGATTGTTACCATACGGTAATTATATGGTAAGCATACAAGCCTCAAGCCGTGATGAATGGACAGGCCCGGTAAATCGGGATTTATCAAGAGCAGTAACACGCCAATTAAGTTTGGACCCGTTAAAGATAACAGATATTGCGGTAACCGGTTTAGGTAAAGAAAGTACATCTTATGCAAAAATAGATTATATGTTAACCGAGGCTGCCACAGTTCACCTTGAAATTTACACCCCCGGTACTACATTTGATGGTACTTTTAATATAACACCAATGGCACCAGGTGTTACACCTGCCCCTACCGTTCTTTATCCCTCTAACACTGATGCTACGGTAATAAACCTTGATGACCATGCGAAGTCATCAACCACTGGATTAAGAACAGGTTATCGTGTTGCAAGTTATGTAGAACAAAAAGCACGCAGAACCGATGTAAATATGAAATGGGACGGTATGTGTTGGGATACTAGGAACTGTCAAACAGAAGATGGAAGTTCTAGTCCGTTAAATCCGTATGGCACAACAGGTTCAGGTTATGCTTATGGCGGTGCAGTGCCGGATGGTGATTATGTATACTTACTTTGGGCGGAAATACCTTATGGTAGTTCTGTAGGGGGTACAGGTAGTACAGATGCTGGAGAGTTTCCTGCCGGTGATAATATCGTAGTAGTGAATAATGTTGCATGGGACGGCGTAAAAACCCGCATGATACATAATGGTATAATACCGGTAAATAGGGGTTTCCCGGAAATAACCATTGACGCAGTTTCATATTCCACAATCGGTAGTAGCCCAATAGCTAATGGTTTGGATCCATTTGTAATCAGCTATAGTTTAAGCAGAGACAGCTATGTAGATGCCGGTATTTATACGATAGCCGCAAACGGAACTGATACAGCAGGTTATTGTGAAGAATGGCAAGTAGGAGAGGTTGAATGTGCTCCGTTTAAAGTAAAAACAATTTCAGCAAATGAAGTAAAAGAAGCCTTGACAAGAAATGTATACTATTGGGATGGTTTGGATGATAACGGCCGTTATGTAAGTCCCGGTAACTATATGTTAAGGATAACCGCAAAAGACAGTTTATTCCCTGCTAAAATGGTAACAAGGACGATAGAGTTCCCTGTTGATATGTTCAGGGTAGTAGATGTAACAACAACACCTTTACTTGAACTTGGCAGCAGCGCAACATTAAGTGGCCTTGCAAGCATAAGTTATATGCTTTCCAAGAGTATGGATGTAAGTGTAAAGATATATAGTACAGGCACAGTAATTCCTACCAGCTTGGATTGCCATTGGCCGTTATATGAAATGACAACTGATCCGGCCGCTCCAGGATATTATTACTGTCAAGGTAATGTGAATTGTTGTATACATCAGTATCCAAATGTCGCTGCAGATGTCTATCCAATTAAGGAATTTAAAGGTACACGCCAAGGTGAAGGTTATACAATAACAGATTATTGGGATGGCTATAAGGTAGATGCTACGCAAATAGCTACCGAAATGATGCCGGACGGCTTATATCCCTATGTCATAACAGCAGGTGCGCAAGTACCTTGGGCAGAATACTATAGAAATGTTAACGGAACCGGTACAGTAATTCCGCAATACGGTCCAGCTCATCCTAAATCTACTCCGATGTATGCAAGTGACAGAGTAACCGGTTATGTAACAATTTCCCGCGGGCCTGTGTATTTTACCGATATTAATATAAGGGCAACTCACCCAACCCAATATTACAGCAGTGCAACAGTTGAGCTAGCACCTTATGAAATAGAATTTAGTGTAAATCGTATAAGCAGTGTGACTGTGGAAATTATCAGCACTGTAGCCGGTGCCTGTTCTGATGAAAACGGTAACATAGGTGTAGGTACAGTTTGCCGTACATTAACAAGAACAAACTTTATTAACGGCAACTTGTTAGATTACAATGTGTATGATGCTGATGTTCTAAATACACTGTACTGGGATGGTAAGGATGCTAAAGGAAATTATGTAAAAATAGCCAATTACCAAGTTAAATTTACAGCGGTACCTTACCTCGGTAATAACAACAGTGATCCCGGATTAAATATAACGGTAGAAAATAGGAATTTAGTAGTAAACAACTTCCAGGTATTTGATAGATATATTTGGGACGTCGCAACACAAAATAAAGGCCAAGGAAAGTTTGCCTATCAGATATCAGTCCCGATGAAGACGGCAATCCAAATCTTTAAACCGGGAACAAGGGTAGTAAAATTATCTACCGGCGAATTGGAAAACCCAATACTCGGCTACACTTCGCAGTACGGTAATGTGTATTCAACGGATACACGTGATGTCTTGGTTAAAGCGATAGTAGGTGTCCGCCCGAACTTGGTAAGTTTGGAAGAAATTTGGGACGGTACAGACTATGCAGGACAAAAAGTACCGGACGGTATATATCCGTTCAGATACGTAACTGTGCTTGACAGCTATAGAATGAACAGTATAACCGGTGACCCGATAGTGGATGTAAACTGTGACAAACCAGATGATCCTAATTGTCTTAATGAAGTTTCAGAAGTCGTTATGGATTGGGATAAATATATCAACTTGAGTGTGATTAACGTAGTAAACGGTGACAGTTGGTATGCCGATATTGATTGGAAAGATCCGAAAGTTACAATGTTCTACCCGAACCCGTTAAAGGAAGATAATGGTTTCTTTGAAGTAACAAAAGTGCCGGCCCCTGGAACATTAACCATAAAAATATATAATATCGCAGGGGATTTGGTGCGCGATAGTGGGTATGACTGCGTGAACGCAATAGGTACTGTAGCAAAATTGGAAGATTTCAATAGTACTTACGGCGGAATAACACCGGACTGGAACTATAACGGTTATAGTAACCCTGTATTAGACACATCAACACCGGATCCTGACTTGTTAGGAAGCCATGCATTAGGGCGTAATTCAGCATTAAGGTGCAAATGGGATAAGAAAAACAACGCAAGTAAAAAAGTTGCACGCGGTTTGTATTATGCCATCATGACTTTGGACCCGACCAGAGGTAATGCAAAGAAATCACAAAGAGTGATTAAGATTTTAATACCGTAAAAGGTTTAAAAAGGAATTAAAATGAAAAAATTAACACTTATATTTGTAATAATGTTTGCAACGCTTGCTGCGCAAGCTGATATTCATGACAATGCAGGTACTTCAGCAGGTGCCTTTATGAAACTCGGTACAGGTGCGCCGGAAGGTCAGGCTTTGGGTAACTCTTTTACGGCACTTTCCCATGGAACACAAGCTTTGTTTTGGAACCCTGCAGGTGCTGCGGTGGCAAATACAAGGGAATTCCAGGTTTCCCACATGCAATGGTTTCAGGGCGTTAGCGATACTGCCATTGCATATATTCAACCTTTAGGGAAAACGAACCTCGGTTTCACTTTGCGTTATTTAAGATTGGGTAGCTTGGAAACACGCGATATTGAAGGTATACCCCAAAATTATACCGGCCAATTTATACAAGACTATGTCGCAACAGTCAGTTTGGCCAGAACATTTTTTGGTTTCCTTGATATTGGCGGTACGGCAAAGTACATCAATGAAAACAACGTCGGTGTAAAACATGTTAACCCTGCCTTTGATGTGGGCGGGCGTTTGAGATTTGGCAGAAACGATACTTTGGTCTTAGGTTTTATGGGGCAAAATTTAGGGGATAAGGAAGAGGTCCCTACCGCTTTACGCGGCGGTTTAGCCTTTAATACCAAGTATTATACTTTAACCGGCGAACTTGTAAAATATGTTGACGATAAAGCCCGCTACGGTATAGGGCTTGTTATACACTTGCCGGAAGATTTAATTGAGGTTGCAGTTTTTGATATTCGCGTCGGTTACTATAACCGTGAAAATACCGGCTATGCAGAAGATGGGGATTTGGCAGATAAAATCGGCCTTACCGACACTTCTAAACTTACTTTCGGTTTTGGTTTTTACAGTAGTGAAGTTATGGGCTATGGTTTAGGTATTGATTATGCCATGATGCCGTCCGGTGCATTAGGTACGGCACATCAATTATCATTAAGGGTGCAATTTTAGTTCTTTAAAAGGGGTTATATGAAAAATTCTGTAAAAAATAAAAAAGGGCAGACAACAGTAGAATATGTTTTAACTACTGCGGCTCTTTTTGTGGCCTTTGTTTTGTTTTACCGGCTTTATAGCCATATAATCCCAGTACAGTTTGAAAATGGGGCAAAAATAATTTTATCAGTGTATGAGCTGGATTCGTAAAATTTAAAAAGTATTGGAGGACGTATGAAATATATCGCAAAAATGCACTTAGCTTTTAATAAAGCTATTGAAAATATCAAGAATAAAAAAGGTCAAAACACTATTGAATACTTGTTTATGCTTGGTATTATTGTCGTAGTAGTTGGTGCAGTAGGGCTCTTGATTAAAAACTTCATGCCGGAATTGTTTGAACAAATCAAGGCAAAAATAATGGGTCAAGCATCAAATATATAGTTCTTTGAAATGTTAAGAAATAAGGGTGGGCAAACAGTAATTGAACTTGTTGTAGTATTACCAATTTTCATGATGATAATTTTCGTCGTTTTAGAACTTGGTAATATAGCCTATCATACTTTGATTGCTCACCATATTTCTTACGAACTTGCAAGGGTCGGTTCTATGGTTGGTGTTAAAAAACACGGCGGTAAAACAGATGCGACCCGAATGCAAAGCAAAATGCGTGCTGCATTATCAAAAATGCTCGGTATGGCGGATCCGGGTAAAAAAGTGAGGTTTTCCTCAAAAATTGTGCGCACGAGTAATGATCCGCAGGTGAAAGATCACCCTAATGAAGATTTGGTAGTAAATATCGTTTATAGGGTAGATTTGGCTTACCCTTTAACGAGTTATGTTTTCGCAAGTGAGCCAAAAAGGTTGGGTATTTTATGGCTAAAGGCAAACGCCCGTATGCCTATAGAAAGGCCCTTACTGAACTGATTTGAAATATTTGTAGTAGTTTTAAGGAGAATTATGAACAAAAAAAATGCTTTAATACCGTTACTTTTTGCAGTAGTTGCAGCGGTTATTTATTTCTTGATACTTAATATGGCACAAAGTTCCTTGCAAAAAGCGAGCAATGCCGTAACAGTAGCAGTAGCTAATGTTGATATTCCGGAAGGCAAAGTAATGCAAAGAAATTTTGTTACCGCTAAGGAAATTCCTTCTGCATATGTACAAAGGGGGGCATTTGTTTTGTCTAAAGGTGATAATATTGCAGATATCGAAAATATGGTTACCCGCATTTCAATTTCCAAAGATGACCAAATAACAAGGTCAGCTTTAGCCTCTTTAAGCCCTGATGCCGGTATAAGTTTGAAAGTAACCCCAAATTATCGTGCTTTTATTTTGGAAGTTAATAATAATGTCTCAAATTTAGTGAAACCGGGCGATAAAGTTGATATCTTGCTGACTTTCGAAGCGGCATTAAAAGGCGGCGCTAAAGAAAATATGGCCGCAACAATTTTGCAGAACATCTTGGTCTTGGGTGTAGGTTCTAATTTAGGTCAAGGTTTGGATGCTGCTGGTAAAACGGCGAATTCCGAAAGGGAAGCAAATGCGGCAGCATTTTCTGACCGTTCTGTTTTGAGTTTGGCTTTAACTCCTCTTGAAGCACAATATTTGGCACTTGCGAAAGAAGAGGGGGAAGTAACAATAGTTGTTCGCTCCAGCGGGGATAGCAAAATGTACCCGATGGCAGTTTCAAGTTTTTCAAAATTATTTAGTTATTAAGGGATAAATTATGAAATATAGAAACGTCTTAAAGTTATTTGTTCTGCCTTTGACACTTGCTTTGCTCTCGCAAACAGGGTATGCCAAGAAGACAGATCTTGTGGCCGTCAGTGCTGATATTGTGGAAATCAGCGGTTCACTTTCAACCTCAAAAGGTTTTGCATGGAACCAGTTGCTTGATTTTCAGGAAAAGAGCATCCCGGGTGTATTTTCCATTGGGGAATTTGAACGCAGATCACTTTTAAGCACACGCTTAAAACTTATGGAAACCGAAGGTAAAGCGCAAATTTTATCTAACCCCAAAGTCATGGCCAGATCTAATACCAGCGCAAGCTTTTTCGCAGGCGGTAAAATCCCTTACCCGACCGTGCAAAATAATTCAGCCGGTGTAGATTTCCAAGATTACGGAATTATACTTGACGTTTTACCGACAATTATTCCTGAACGCAATAAAATTATTGTGGTACAACTTAGCATTGAATTATCCAATCCTGATTATTCAAACCCAGTTGTTTTAAACGGTACTTCAGTTCCGTCTATAAATAAAAGGCAATTAAGAACAGAAGTAGAATTAAACAGTGGTGAGACTTTAGTTATCGGCGGTTTGAAGAGTAGTAACCGTTCTATAGCGGAAGACAGGGTTCCAATACTAGGTAATATTCCATTGCTTGGGTCCTTTTTCAGAACACGTAACGTGACGGAAGATCAGCGCTCGTTATTCCTTTTCGTAACTGTGGAGATTGTAGAATAATATGACGGAAACTAATATTCCTGCTTTCGGAACCCCTCGTGTAATTGCATTTACAGGTCCAAAAGAAGGTGTTGGCAAAACAACCCTTGTTTTAAACTTGGCAGTCGCTTGGGCAGAGATGCAAAAAAGGCCGGTTATTATTGTGCCTTTGGATCCTTTAGCAAGGCAGGAACACGGCTTTTATTTGGGTATTAAAAAACCCATTACAGTTGCAGATTTATCTAAAGCACTTGGTTTGGATAATGTCGCCATAGAATCTGCAGCTGCACTCATTAGGGGTAAAATTTCCATGACACAAGTCGGTGTCGGTATTTTGCCACTTGGTTCTACTAGGCAGGAAGTTTCCTTAATTACTCCTAAAGTTTTGTTACCTATTTTGTCTCGTCTGCAACAGCATTTCGATATATTTTTGGATATTGATTCAAGTTTCCCCATGGAAGCTTTTGGTTTTGATATTGCCGATAAAATTTTTTGGGTCACAAATTGTACGCGTCCGCATTTAAATACGACAGTAAGTATGTTTACTGATTTTAAAGAACTTCATTTCCCGGTTGACCGTTTGGAAATTATTTGTAATCAGTATAACTTACCCGGTGCTATTCCGCATGAAGAAGTTAATAAATTTTTTATACGACTAGGGCGTGAACCTTTAGTATATCTGACTTGGGAAGAAAGTGTTTTTGAATCTTCTAATAAACGTGAAATAGAAATTTTGGTTAATAGAAATTCTTCTTGGGTACAAGAAGGTTTGCGGCCTATTTTGAAGGTAATAGAAGAAACTACCCCTATTGATAAGACTTGGACTACATCTATTTCAAATGAAGCCTTTAAAGCTAATTCGAAAGAAGTATGGGAAGCCTTAACTGTCGTTAATACAGGGCATGCTCCGAATCATACCGATAAAGGCGAAGAGCTTTCTTATTGGGATAGTTTAAAACAACAAGTTCATAAAGATGTTATTAAAACTTTAGAAGTAGAACGTATTGTTATTAGTGAAGAAGGCTCCCATAATGAGCAAACAAGGAAACGTGTTGCCGTAATTATTGATGATGTTTTGAGGAAAAAGGCAAATGTTCAGTTATCAAGGGATCAAAAACTCCGTTTCATTAATGAACTGTTGGATGAAATTTTGGGCCTTGGGCCATTAGAAGCTTTGATGAGGGATCCTTCTGTTACTGAAATTATGGTTAATGCCTATGATAAGATTTTTATTGAACAAAAAGGTAAATTAACCTTAACACGTTATAAATTTAGAAATAATGACCAAGTTGTACAGGTTATTAAGAGGATTGTGGCCCCGCTTGGTAGGCGTATTGATGAATCAGTACCTTTGGTGGACGCCCGTTTGAAAGATGGTTCCCGTGTTAATGCTATTATTGCTCCGCTTGCGGTTTCAGGGCCGTCACTTACAATCAGACGCTTCTCGCAAAAGCCTTTCGGACCTGAAGACTACTACCGCTTTGGTACTATCAATAAAGAGTGTATGTTCTTTTTAGAAAACTGTGTCAAACTTCGCAAAAACATTATTATCAGCGGTGGTACCGGTACAGGTAAAACGACATTTTTAAATGCCCTTTCAAGTTATATTCCGGGCGATGAACGTATTGTTACTGTGGAAGATACTGCAGAACTTAGATTGCAACAGGAACACTGGGTATCTTTGGAAAGCCGTCCGCCAAACGTAGAAGGTAAAGGTGCCATAACGATTAAAGATTTAGTTATTAACTGTTTGCGTATGAGGCCGGACAGAATCGTAGTCGGTGAGTGTCGTGGCGCAGAAGCTTTGGATATGTTACAGGCCATGAATACCGGTCACGAAGGTTCACTGGCCACAATTCACGCAAATACTCCAAGAGATAGTTTAACTCGTCTTGAAGCCATGTGTATGATGGCAAGTGCGGAGCTTCCTATTTGGGCTATTAGGGAAATGATTTCGTCCGCCGTAAACTTGGTTGTTCAACTTTCAAGATTTTCAGATGGTACGAGAAAGGTTACATATATTACGGAAATTTCAGGTAGAGATGGCGACGAAATTAAAACGCAAGATTTATTTAGATATAATCAAACGGGTGTTAACCAGGACGGGAAGGTGGAGGGCCAGTTTACGGCTACGGGTATAAAGCCCACTTTCTTTGATGAGTTTAAGGCTAAAGGTCTTGAAGTACCGGAAAGTACTTTTGCAAAGGCGGAATAATGAAGGATTTAAAAACTGTATTATTTTTCTTTATCGCAACCCTAATATTAGGGCAAGGTGTTTGTTTAGCTCAACAAGTTTTGACAGATAAGCAAACGCAAACTTTAAAATGTGCGGAAGAAAAAATCTATACAGTATATAATTTCTTAAACGTTGATAAGCCTTCAGATCAAAAGACTTTTACTCCTTCGCAATGTGGTAAAAGTAAACCGATACCGATGCCAGCTTGGCTTGAAAAGGCTTTACCGGAAATGGCAAAAAAACAAATTTGGCAGCAGGATACCGATACCGGTACTCAATCTTACAGTGAAGCACAAATATGGCAAAGGGCTTTTAATATTATTCATGAATATCTTGCCTTGGCTGACGGTATAAATGAAGGTACCGCGTATACTTCCCAGGAAATAAAGGAACAATTTGGTTATCTTCGTACCCGTTTTTTAATTACGTTGGATATTATAGCTTCAGAACCGGCTTTTTATGATAGTATGGAAGGTCGCGGCAGACAAATTATTGCTACTTTGGAACTTATCAATAAAGAAATGGTAAGTGTCGGGGAATCTTTTGTTGTACCTCAAAAACAATGGCGCAGTAAGTTTAGAAAATCAATTATGGGGGTTGCTATACTTTCAAATTCCATATATTCAACCATAATGATGAAGCAATGGCTCGCCGTGGCACCGGCACGTTTTAAGAAGCCTAATAATCAAGCTATGTTGCTAATTCTTACTATGCTTGGTACCTTACTTGTTTTTTCAGCCGTTTTGATGATAATGAATAATCAAAATGATGCTATAAGCGGTGCTATAGATAAGTATTTGCAAAAAACTTCTGTTTGGGTAGATGATTATAACAGGCAATTCATAAGAATTAACATAAAGTATATGGTTGTTGCTACGGTTGTTCTGTTTATTTTGCTGGGCGTAATGTTTGCTATGGCTTTGGGCGGTATCTTTGGGTTTATAGTTTTATTTATTTTCTTTGGTATTGGTTTGCATGTTGGTCTTAAAATGCCAGGTTCTATGCTTAAAGTTTTAAAGAAACAAAGGGGTAATAAAATAAATAAACAGCTTATGGATGCCTTAATTTTGCTTTCAAACTCTTTGAAATCAGGCATGGATATTGTACAAGGTTTTGAAATGGTATCCAAAGATTTACGTCCGCCGATATCTGAAGAATTTGCATTAGTTATAAAAAATTATAATTTAGGTACCCCGTTTGAAAGATCATTGGAAATGATGGAAGAACGTGTTGATTCGCGTTTACTTTCGTACATGGTAAAAGCAATAGTTTTGCAAAGGCAAGTTGGTGGTAATTTAACTAAAATTTTTGAACGTATCGTAGAAAATATCCGTGAAGAAAGTAAGCTTGAAGAAAAACTTCAGGCCATGACTGCTCAACAAAGGATACAAGCTATAGTTGTAGGTATTATGCCATGGATCATGGTGGGTGTTATGTTTATATTCCAACCTGATACCATGATAAACTTTTACACGACTCCGATTGGTATAGTTGTGTTATTATTTTGTATAATTTGGATATTCATTGGTATTAAGGCCGTCAATAAATTGGGGGAAATCAAAGTATGAGCAATTTAGGAATGGTACATTTAATGTTGCTATTACTGGCCATAGGCGGAACAATTTGTATTTTTGTCTCTGCTATCATATTTTTGACGCCTGTCCCCGCAGGCCAAGATATCTCGGACTTAGAGGCAAAACAAGTGAAGTCTGCATCTTCTTTTGCCAAGTTGAAACCGGAAGATAATTTACTAGATAGAGTTGCTTTTTATGTTTTAGATTTTTTCCATCTGGAAAAACCTTTAGAAGATATTTGGGTTCTTCTGGGAAGTCCGGAAAAGCCTCAGCCGGTTGATATGCTTTATTACAAAATTTATTCTGCTATAGCAACCCCCTTTATTTTATACTTACTTTTTGGTACGTGGTTAGTTATATTTTTTATACCTCTTGGTTTTTACTTGCCTGACTTATATTATAAAGCAGAGATTGAAAAACGTCAGCAAAATATGTTGGAAAACTTTGCCACAACGGTAGATTTGATGGCTTTGGTTATAGAATCCGGTCTAGATTATATGACAGCTTTTGAACGTATAGTAAAAATCGCTAAAGAAAAAACTTTACTTGAAGCTGAAATTGAAAAAACTTTAAATGAAACAAAACTTGGTTATTCCAGGCGTGAATCTTTGGAACATCTAGCTGCAAGAACAGGTGTGCAAGATATTAGATCTTTTGTCGGTTTAATCATACAATCAGACGAATTAGGTACGAGTTTGGTGCAGTTACTTCGTAACTTTTCTACAGATTTAAGATTTAGACGTTTAAATAAAGCAGAAAAACTTGCTGCGCAAGCATCAACAAAAATGTTAATACCGCTATTTATTTTTATATTCCCCGTTGTATTTATTATGATGTTATCACCTATGATAGCTGATTTTATGCATGGGGGTATGCCGTTTTAGGAGTTTAGAATGAAAAAAATCATTTATGCTTTTATATTTTTAGTTTTTGCTGTATCACTTTCTTTTGCAAGAGCAGGTGACAGGCCTCTTAGGGAAACAGGAAAAGAGGCAGGCCTTATGCTTGATTTACAAAAGATGTCACTTGGTACTCTTGCTAATGTGGAACAAAGAAGGCAATATCTTTCCACAGTTCAGCTTGAAAAACAAAGAATACAAAATTTCACTTTAAACATGGTTTATGATAATGCTTATAATATGTACAAACAGGGCGATTATCAAAGAGCGGCTGAAATATCTGATGTCATTTTAAGTATAGATCCCAGTATGAAAAAAGCCCAAACATTATCTAATACGGCTACGAAGATGGCAACTTATGGAACTCTTTCGGAAAAAGAAATTTTGGATATGAAATATAAGGAAGCGTACTCTTTATATAAACAAGGTTATTTAGTTGAGGCTCAAAATAAGTTTGAGGAAATTTTGACATTAAATCCCGATGAAGAAGAAGCCCGGATTTGGATAGAGAGAATCAATAATGAATTTACTAAAATACATACCAGAAGAGGTTATTACGCTTACAAACAAGGTGATTATCAGGAAGCTTTAAATCAATGGTACAATGTATTATTAATTAAGAAGGATGATCCAGCATTAAATTTAAAAATTGCGGAAGTGGAAAATTTAATAAAGAAAGAAGAAAGCCAAAAAGCACTTGATCAGGCCTTTGAATATTATTCAAAGGGAAGGCTCGTTGATGCCTATAGGGAGTTTAATAGAGCTCATGAAATACAACCCGGTGAGCAACAAACACAAAAATTTATTTTACAAATTAGGGAAGAGATTGCAAGCAGTTATTATAATGCGGGAAATAAAGCATATAATGAGAGGAAATATAACACTGCTATTTCTAATTGGAAAGAAGCTCAAAGATGGGGGTACAGTCAGCAAGATATTTCAGTATTGATAAAAAGTGCACAAAGGGCTAAAAGCATTTCTTATATGGCAAAGAATGCTCGCAGTTCAACGACTTCTACTGAAACAAAGATGTTAAAGGAAGAAAAATGTCCTCCGTGTCCTACATTGAAATGTAAGCCTTGCCCTGTTATTTTTGAAGAAAATAAGGATGCCGCAACGATTCAAGAGGTATTGCCGGTTGCACGCAGCAATAAAGAAGTTGCTACATCTAAAACCGTAGTTACCAATATAGAAGAAACTCCGGAAGGGACAACCACAACTACAAATACTAAAGTTACAACCGAAGTAAAGGAAAATACCGGTGAGGAATTACCACCTGTGGACACAGATGTTGAAGGAGAACAGGAAGATTTCCCTGCCAAAGCAATAGTTGATAAGACTCCTACTAGGGTTTCAGAGGCAGCCCGCCAAGCTTCTATTAAGCATTATCGTTTTGGTTTAGCAGCTTTTAGCGAAGGTAATTACGAAAAGGCTAAAGAAGAATGGCAAGCAGCTCTTAATTTAAATCCGGAAAACTCTGATGCGGCATTGGGTTTAAAAAGAGTTGAGGAAAAGTACAGTAATAGGTAAATATGATTAAAAGAATAAGCACAAGATGGTTTATTTGGTTTACGATGGTGGCTATATATGCCATTATAGTAGGCGGTTTGTTATATTTCAATTTATTTAAGAGGGTGTTTGATCTTAATTTACAGAATCAAGTTATTGATACTGTTCGTCAAAATGCAAGTGTTTTGGTGGAAGGGTTGGTATCTCCGAAAGGTTATTTAACTGTTCCTGAAAGTGAAATAATTTCCTCTTGGCCTCGCCAAGATAACAGAATAAGTAATATAGTCTATTTTAATGGTAATGGTACTGTCAGATGGCATAAAAATCTTGAATTACTTGATATGCCTATTACAGATTATCAGCGAGGTGGCTATTTGGAAACAAATGCTATAGAAGAAGCTGTAAGGACAGGTCTTCCAAGCGTAAAGATTAAGAAAGAAGGTAATTATTACGAAATAGCAATACCTCTTAAAGCTAAAGGGGATAAAATAGCCGGTATCATCAGTATTGATGTATCCAGAAAGCAAGTGAAAGAAGAAATTAAAAAGGCATTAACTTGGTATTTAATAGGTTCAGCAATCATTTTTATTTTAATGGGTTTTGTTTTATATATCTTTGTTATAAGAAGCGTAACAAATCCGCTTTTACAATTAGCGGAAGGTATAGATAATATTTCTACCAAGAGTTTTGTTTTAAACTTTTCTTCCCGTGGGGACGAAATCGGTATATTGGCCCAAGCTGTAGAAGGGTTTTTGGGTAAAGTTAAAAAAGAACTTGAAGAACAGGAAGAATTGGAAGAAAATCGCATGCATTATGAGCAGGAATGGTGGTCTTCTATTTTGGCAGTTACTATACCAAAAGGTACAAGGGCCATAGTGGTAGATGAAAACAATAATATAATGCACGCTAATTTTGAACTAAAGATACAAAAAGAAGGACCGGTTCACTTGTTGGATATATTTGGCGGAACACAGCAAGATATTGTAAACATAGTCGGTAGAGCTATGGATAATCCGGGTAAAATATTTAGGACTGTCGCAAAAAGCGGAAGCCATGTTTTTTCCATAAAAGCTTTGCAACTTGCTTCTAAAGGTGGTATAATAAGAACTATAATAATTTTGGAACCAAAGAAATAGTTTTAGGAGGATAAATGAAAATAGAAATAAAGAATATTAACTTGAAATCAATAATACTTTCGGCGTTTCCGTTGTTAGTATTTGTCTTATGTCTCGTGAATTATGTTTTGCAAGTGTCAAGCATGCCTGACATGAGCTTAATGCAACAAATATTGCAAATTATCTTGTGGACGCTTGTGGATACAATGGTTTATTTAGTGCTGATTGTTATTTCTGCTTTCGTATACAATTTATTTTGTTCTTTCGGTATGAGGGGTTTAACGTTTACCGTCGAAGAACCTGCAACCAAAGAAGAAGTAAAAGAAGAAAATTAATATAAAAGGAGATATGTTTAAATGAAAAAGTATTTTGCTACTTTTGCTATATTAGCAATGTGTGTTGGTTTTGTTTATGCTGCTGCGCCTAAAACTAATGCAGCTAAAACAAAATCTACAGTTAAAGAAATTCCAGTAACAGTTATTGTCATGGATGATGATGCTACCGGTGGTGTGGATTCTGCTTTGAATTCAGGTTTAGAAAGAACATTTGATGCAAAATTAAATGTTACAACCATCAATCGTTCAGCTGCATTGAATGACCCGAAATATCAAGGTTTAAATTTAGATTTCATGCCTTTATACTTGATTGAAAAGAATGATGTTGTTAAAACAAAAATTGAAGAATTTATTAAAAATGGTCAGTTAAGGCCCGGTCAAATTCCGGAACATAATGGGCAGCTTGTCTTTGAACACCAAACAAGAAACGGTGTTTATGCAAATAAAGCATTAAGGCCTAATGAGCTTGATTTGTTTGTAATGTCTCAATGCCCTTATGGTGTTAGAGCTGAAAATCAAATTATTGATTTGTTGAAACTTGACAGGTTACCTAAAGATTTAAAAATCAATGTTCGCTATATTGCAAGCGAAAGAAACGGTGAAATTAATAGTTTGCATGGTTCTGCTGAATGGGAAGAAGATGTAAGGCAAATTATTATTCGTGAAAAATATCCCAAAAAATTCTGGAAATATCTTGAAATCAGAAACAAAGATTACAGAAGTTCTTTATGGGATGTCGCCGCCGAAGAAGCCGGTATTAACCCAAGAATTTTTAGAAAATATTGGAAATTCGGTTTGGAAAAACTTAAGGAAGATATGAAAATTACCGAAGAATATAATGTTTCAGGTTCACCTACAGTAATTTGGCAGGGTAGAACTGTAACCGATTTAGGTTCCTTAGGTAATATTAGAGGTCTTGAAGGTTTTAAACAAAATTACAGCGGATCAGCAGCAAACGCAGCACCGCAAGGTCAATGCTAAAGTAATTTTGTACTTTTAAATTGGGGCATAATCTTATGCCCCAATTTTTAAACTTAAAATTTTATGAGAAAGGGACAACTAAGAAACTTAATCTTTTTTTCTTTAATGGCAGTAGCATTGCTACCGTTATTGTTGTCTTTCTTTTTTACTCATCGTGCTGAAGAAGAATTATTGAAAGAGGAAGAATTAAATCTCTTGAAAAATTTCAATGCGGTTATCAGTAAGGGGGTTGATTCATTTTTTCAAAATAATTCGGTTTTACTTGATAATTTTTTAACTATTCACACTTTCCATGACAGGACGGATATTAGTTTAACCCACAAAGATATTTCTGATTTTATCAGAGAAAGTTCGGAATTTATCTCTTTAGCATTTTTTGATTCCTCAGCAAAGGAATATGCCTATTTCGGTCCAAATCCTAAATTCAAATTTAATCAGGAAATTAAAAATACAATTCAGACCGGTGTCTTAAGTATTGGTAATCTGGGGGTTGTTAAAGGTAAAGGCTTAAGTGCCGTTATAGCTATTAAGAATACTTTTTTAAATAAAACACATTTTGTTGCTGCTCAAATACCATTAAGTAACTTAAAAAATTATTTACCTTCAGGGCGTGGAAATATCTTAATTTTTACGAAAAACGGTTTTTTAATTTATTCTTCTGATGAAGGCATAAACGAAGGGAGTTCTAATTCATACAAGAAGGAAATGTCTTTACTCTCGCCTAGAGCAGAAGAAGGTGTTTTGGTATCTATAGAAAATGAAGGTAATGTAGGAGTATTATCAGTTAACAGTTTAAGTGGTTGGCTTATTTATACCTATGACTCAGCAGATAAGATTGAAGGTGGATTGTTAAGTTTATATAAACGTTTCTATAAGGAAATACTTATAATTCTTGCTATAGTTTTGCTTTTTGCTTTATTTATGAGTATTTATGTTTCAAGTATTATGGTAACTCCCTTAAATATTATGACAAAAGCTTTCAAAAAAGTAGAACAGGGCAAAGATGACCAAATACCGGATTTACCTTTCCCCAATAATGAAATAGGGGCTTTATCTTTAGCTTTTGCAAAAATGTTAGACTCTCTCAAAATACGTTTTGATGAACTTCGGCAGGAAAGGGAAGATTTGGAGGGGCTTAACCAATCTTTACAAATTAGGGTAGGTAGCCGTACTAAAGAATTAAGAACAGCTTTAAACGAATTAATTAAAAAAGAACGCCTCGCTGCTATCGGGCAAATGGCTTCTATTGTTAGCCATGAAATTAAAAACCCGCTTGCTGTTATCAAAAACGCAGTATATTTAATTAAAGCGCGTTTGGGTAGTGGGGCAGATGTTAAAATAGCTAAAAATTTTAAAGTTATTGATGAGGAAATTAATCAGGCCAACAGTATTATTGAGGAGATTTTAGGTTATGCCCGCACACGTGAGCAAATACTTACAACAATAGATTTAAGTTTATATGCAAGGGAAATTTTATCTTCCTATCCTATTCCCCAAAATATACAACTTACAACTTATTTTTATAGTGAAGATTTGCTCGTGACTATTGATACTGAAGAAATGAAACAGGCATTAAGAAATATTGTCGCAAATGCAATAGAAGTCATGCCTAAAGGCGGTATGCTGGTAGTGAAAACAAAAAAAATAAAAGAAGGATATGCTTCCTTAAGCATTACTGATAGTGGACCCGGTATTCCGGAAGAATTACAAGAACAGATTTTCACACCTTTTTTTACGACAAAAGCGAGAGGTACCGGCCTTGGGCTTGCAGTTGTTAAGAAAGTGTGTGCTAGAAATAAAGTTGAATTTAAATTAAAAAGCGAAGTCGGTAAAGGAACAAAGATGACTTTTGTTTTTAAACTTGCAGGTAAATAATATGGTAACAGATAATCAAAAAGCAAAAATTTTAGTTGTAGATGACGATAATAACTTAAGGGAAACTTTAGCAGAACTCTTAGAACTTGAGGGATATGATGTCTACCAGGCCGAAAGTGCAAAAGAGTGTATGGAACTTGTTAGGGGTGATTTCTTTCATGTCATTTTAATGGATTATAACTTAGGTGACGGAACCGGCCTTGATCTTATAAATGAAATTAGGCGTTTTAATGAAAAAAGCCAAATTATAATGATAACTGCATATGCCTCTTTGAATGCTGCTATTAAAGCAGTACAGGAGAGTGTTTATGACTTTATGATGAAACCCGTTGATTTTGATTATCTTAAAAGAACAATTAAAATGGCACTTGAGAAGTTTTATTTGGAACAAAGTAACCGCCAACTTCTTGCCGAACTTAAAAAAACGAATGCTGATTTAAGTAATTTAAATACGATGAAGAGTAAATTCTTTTCTATTGTGTCGCACGATTTATCAAATTCTTTAATGGCATTGAATATGAGTTTTCAAATGCTTCAACGTACTATAAAAAAACCGGATGCCGATCAAACTAAAAAAATGGGTTATATGGAACAAAGCCTTGACCAAATATTTGTTTTGGTTAAAGACCTTGTTGATTGGGCTGCCATTGAAAAGGGAAAACTCCGTTTAGAAAAACAAGAATTTGAATTAACTGCAATGCTTAAAAGCGCTTTTGAAGTCTTTAAAGAAAAAGCAAAACTTAAAAATATTTTGATGACTTTTGAAAATGATGGCGAATATATGGTTTTTGGGGACCCTAAAAGAATCAGACAAGTTATTTCAAATATCGTCGAGAATGGTATAAGGCATACCAAGGAAGAGGGCAGAATTTCAATTTTGGTAGTGAAAAATGACGATAAAAATGCTAAAGTAATAGTAAAGGACACCGGGGACGGTATTGAACCTGAATTAACAAAGGAACTTTTTAAGAGTTTCTATCAAAGTGCAACAGGCGGTGGGCGTTTAGGTTTAGGTTTATCCATAGCACAAGATATCGTACAAAACCACGGTGGCAAAATTTGGGCTGAAAGTGAGGGTAAAGGAAAAGGATCGTCTTTTTGTTTTACTTTACCGCTTATGGATAAATAGGAGATATTATGGCAAGTAAAAAGAAAATTGTAAAAGTATTGATTGCAGATGACCAAACCTTATTTAGGGAGGGAATTAAAGACGTTTTGACTGGGGAAAAATGGATTTCCGTTGTAGGTGAAGCAGCCGATGGCGAAGAAGCTGTGGCCCTTGCCAAAAAACTTAAACCTGATGTAATATTAATGGATATAAAACTTCCCAAAATGGATGGTATTACTGCAACCAAAAACATTAAAAAAACAGAACCAAATATTAATATCTTGATGCTCTCAAGCTTTGAAGATGAAGCCCATGTCATGGATGCCGTACAGGCCGGTGCAAACGGTTATTTATCCAAAATGTTACCTGCAGCAGAACTTGTAAACTCAATACGCACTTTTACAACTGAAGGTTTAATGATACCGCAACAGATGATGAGTAAACTTTTACAGGGCCTTCGCAAAATGGGCGAGCCTAATGCCCCGACACAAGCCATGCTCACCAAGACCGAAGTAAAAGTTTTGGATATGCTCGGTTCCGGGCTGAGCAATAAAGAACTTGCCATTGAACTCAATTGTAGTGTTAAAACAATTAAGAACCATTTAAACAGCGCTTTCCATAAACTCGGTGTAACAAGCAGAACGGAAGCCGTTGTTAAAGCAATAAAATTAGGGATAATATCCTCAGATAAATAATGAAACAAATGTTTAAAATAATTGCAAATAAAAAAGGCCAGCAGACTGCAGAATTTTTGCTTATGCTTGGTTCTATTGTTGCATTTATTTTAGCTTTTACCATAAGTTTTCATAAAGAGCTTGCTGGCGGTTTTTTTACAATAATAGGTAATATTTTAAGTTAGTATGGGTTTATTTAACTGCTTAAAAAATAGAAAAGCGCAAATTGTTTTACCGGCAATTTTACTTATACCTACGATATTGCTGGTTATTTACTTGTTGTTTGAAACGACAAAACTTTCACGTTTTAAAATCCGCAGTCAATTTGCTTTGGACAGTGCAGCTTTTATTGAACTTACTTCATATTCCAACTTCTTAAACGCCGTGGCGTATGTTAATGGTGCTTTTCCGTTTAGAGTATTTAGGGAAAACATGACGGATACAATAAAAAAGAGTGATCCGCAAGTTGAAGGCCCTGAAGAAATAAGTTATTATGATATATTCCGTTTAGCGGGTGCTTTTCCTGCCATGGCAGATATAAATTCTAACCCCAAAGAAAATGCCGGCAGATGGGAACTTAAATATGTAGAAGCCCCTTCTGATGCTGAGGAATATTTGGAAAATGGTATGGGCCGGCCAAAAAGCTGGAATACAGAAAACCCAAAGGCAGATGAGTCTACAAAGTATGGCATTAATAAAAAAGAACTTGTAAAAAACTATGATTATTTTTTCTTGGTATCTGATGATGAGTCAAATGATGATCAGAATAATAGTGAAGAAGGTATTATGTCTTCTTTGGCTTTGTATATTGCTGTATATAAAATGTTTGAAAACATTTATGAATCGCAGAAAAAAGTTTATGAACGTTTGACAGAAGGAGGGGAGTTCTTTAGAAAAAGTTTTTACTATAACAGTTCCTCCTGTAAATTAAGTCAATGCGGTAAAGAAAGTGTAAGAGCTTTTAAAAATTATAATTTAGGATTGGAATCTATTCATCTTGAAAAAATGGCATGGTTTTATAAAGCGAAATTTTTGGATACGGGATCTGCTTCGGATGTCGAAGAATTGCTCCTTGAAAAAACAAATGAGAAATTTAAAAAATTTATGCCTTTATATCAATTTTCTTATTTAGATAAATCTACACGAAGTAAAATGAAGAAATTATATACAGGGATAGATGTCAGAGAGCCTATCGTGCCGCCTGATAATTATTTTGGAATTAATGTTAAAAAATATGTGCAAAAATTGCATGTCAGGGCTGCTGTACAATGTACCAACGAGAGTAACAATTGTGTATGGCCGAATCCTACACCTAAATATCAAGTGAGGTTATTTCCGTAATGTTTAAAAACCTCTTTTCCTCTTTGCGTTCAAAGCGTGGCCAGGCGACAACTGAAGTTGTTTTGCTCTTTCCCATCTTTTTCATTTTGGCACTTTTTATTATTAAAATTTACGGGCTTTTAATTGTATTGCAAAAAACTGAAATAGCTTCTGCATATGCAGGGCGCAGGTGGCAGCTTGAAAGTCACAGAGCCATAAAATACACTCAAGGTTGGGATAAAAATTTTTTGATGGCTGATATCAAAAAGAAAGTGCAGGAATATATCGGTTTTAATAATCCCGCTACACGTAAATTCTTATCTTTACGCAAAGTAGATGTTGGCATTAAAAGATCTGAAGTTTGGAATTCTATAACGATAACCGTTTCTACTTATCCGCCACGAATACCATTTTTATGCAGTTATGATAAACGGGAAGTTTGTAAAAAACCATACGGCGCTGCTTGTATGCGCGGATATAACTTTATTTGCGAAACAGGCGGTACTATACAAGTTGTAAAGCAAGTTCCTAATCGCGATAGGCCCATAGGTTTTATCCTGCCGAACTCTGCCAAGGAATTAAAGAAATAGGTTAAATTAAAACCGAAGAAAAATAGGAAAAAAGCAGAAACAAAAAAATGTCACCGAGTGGGATCGAACCACTGACCTGGCGCTTATGAAACGCCCGCTCTAACCATCTGAGCTACGGTGACTTAATCTTACCTCTATATTATAGCAAAATTTTTGGCTTAATGGCAAAATTACCTTACTCGGTAAGAATCTTTTATTTTTCTTTTCGTCATGGCATATACTTCAGGGGTCAAATGTTTTAAGGCAGGTTTTGTAAGTCTTTGTTGTTTTATATAAGCTTCGCACATAAACCATGCTTGTGCCATTTGAGAATAATATTTAGTGGGTTTTAATTCTAATATAGCTTTCAAAATTTGTTTAAAATAAGGTTCTTGTAAGTAATATGCACGTGCTAAATTAAGTGCGGTTCTTTGTGCATATTCTCGTTTACTTTTTAAATTTTTTAAGATTAGCGGTAAAAATACTTCCGGATATTTTTTTATAATTTTTAAATCTGCGCAAAAAGCGTCACAAACACTCCAATTTGATATTTTAGGTATAAACCCATTAATTAGTTTAATTGCATTTTTAGGGGGGATTTGCTTGCAAATACGAGCAAGTAAAATTGCTTTTAAAAAATATTCTTCAAAATGTTTCGTTTGATAATTTTTACAATAGTTTTGTGCATCTTCAAAACTGAAGGTTTTTGCATAAGCTCTGATTTTAGGGATCCTTACACCCAAAATATGATTTACCCCGGGCAGTAAACCCGAGGTAAATTTTTGATATTTATTATCGGCAAGTTTTTTAAAATCTTGCAAGATATTGCGCATATTTTAGTCGGCAAGAATTGGTTTTGCCTCTTTAAATAATTTGCTGAAAGAGAATGCTACACCGACGTATAAATTTTGCCCGCGCGGACGGCCACCGTATTTTGCCTGTGCTGTAAAATAATTAATAAACGGTGCGACGGAAAGGTTCTTCCATACTAAAACTTCCATACGAGCATCAAGCTCCAAAGAATAATCAAGGTCTGTGGGCTGTTTAACACTTTCGTGCAAATAATCTCTCCAAACACCTTTAAAGGTAGCTTTTACACCTTCGCGGATAGGGGCATTGATTTCAAATCCTGCCGTCCAACCTAGTTTGGTAGAGTGTTCGGGATAAGTAAGATCTTCTTCAAATAAAGCGGATACATAAAGCGCTTTTATATATTTTCCTTCAAACAATTTCATACCGCCTTCCCCGCGCAAAACTTTTTTAAGAGGTGCATCACCCGTTTTGTTAAATTCGGTTTCATAAGCAGCTAAAACGTATGGGCCTGCTTCAAAACCTCCCCAAAAATCTTGTACATTCCACAGACGCAGAGTATAGGAGGTGTCTGCTATAATTCTGTCTACGGATTCTGTAGTTAATCTCGTACCGTCTGATTGTTCAATTGTATTTTTGCCATATTCAGCCAAGATCCCGTTTGACCATAAATAAAGTTTGCCAAAATTATCAGCCCTAAAATCCAAAGCACCTTGAATAGTAGTTTGGTTATCTGCTGTTAAACGGGCATCAGCAAAACCATCATAATCGGCAGAATGATGCACATTGGTGGAAGTTACATTTAATGCAAGCCTTTTTAAGTCAAGCTGCCAACCTCGGCGGTCATTTTCTTTTGCGAAACAAACCACCGTTGAACACAACATAACAAAAAATAATACTAACTTTATTTGTTTCATAATATCTCCTTAACTTATTTATTATATTTTATAATAAAATGAGCATAGTGTAAAATTTTATGTTATAATAAAATTATGTAACGTGAGGGGTGTATAATGTTAAGTCTTAACAAATTAGCAAATAGTAAGTTCGGTATTGTTGATTCGGTTCAGGTTTACTTGGAAATAATTTTTCATTTATCGGTCCCAATTATAAAGACAGCTTTGCTCGCTGCGGTTTTTATATTACTGGGCCAGACTGTTTTGTCTTTTATCCCAAGCAACACGGCAATCAATATCATTTTTTGGCTTTGGGTTGGGTTTATCTTTTCAATATCTACCGCTTCTTTTTTTAAGACTTCAGAAGATATGGTTTTGAATAAAAGTGCGCAAATTTATGCAAATATTGAAAAGGCATTGGTTTTATCCGTTAAGTTATTTGCTGTTATAGCGTTAATTTTAGGTACTTTGACTGTTTTGATTGCTCCGATGTTTTTTATTAAGAATCCTTTATTCGCCCTTCCGTATAGAGCTCTTGTTAGTATATTTTTAATAGCAGTTATTCCTTTTGTTTATTTTGCGCCACTGGCGGTTGCCTTACGTGAAGCGAATATCATAGACAGTTTTAGATTTAGTTTTTATATGGTGGTTCAAAGATGGAAGAATATTTCTAAGTCCATTTTATGCCAAATAATTTTTACAATGATGATTGCCTTCTGGATATACTTTATAGTATCATTAATGTTTTTTCCTAATAGCGGTGATTTCTTTGATTTTATTTTTGCTCATGCTACTGCTTTAGAAGAACAAAATCGTAATTTATATGTTCGTTTTATTGTTTGGGAAATAATGCAAATTATCATTTTTACATTTGTAAGTGGTACTTTTATTGGTATAAATACTATCTTATTTTTATATCTTGACGGTTCGGTTTCTAAGATATTACAAAAAGAAAATACTGTGAAGATTAAAAGGACTGAAGCTAAAACTATTACTGATGCTAAGTTCGTAGATATGTTAGAAAAGAGTAAGCCTGTTAATATCGATACCAAAAATGAAGAAGAGGAAATACATCATAAAACCCGTAAAGAAGTTTTAAATGAGATATATTCGGATTATGCTGAAGACGGATATTCTTATAAGAAAAAGAAAAAATCTCCCTCCCCAGATGACGATGTCACTATAATGGAAGACAATTATCCTGATCGTTAATTATATATGGGGAGTTTATGCCGATATCGTTGACAAACGATGAAAAACTACAACTTGCGCTGTTTAATCTAATGGACAAAAAGGCCATAGATTTTTTGCGTAAAGATTCTTGTGATGAGCAAGATATCACTTCCACAAAATACCAATGTATTTTGCTTGCTGCTAGGAAAATGTGCCAGGTTTATATAGATTTAAAAGATTCTTCCGCTAAATCTAAAAAACTTCGTTCATTAATAATTTCATATTTAAAAATTATTTATCACAGCAATATTCCAAATAACGTTAAAACTGCTATTTTAAAGTTTCTTAAGGCGCCGGATAATAAGAAATGTGAATGTATTATTTCTTCCATATATTCCTTAAATATTGAAGATTTTTCATTATATGTTCTGTCATCATTGATTAAACATATTAATCGTGATAATTACGGGCGAGTTAAAAAGAATTTATAAAAAATCCCACCGCTGAATATAACGGTGGGGATTTTTAAACCAAAAATTTATTTTTTGGCAACAAGTTCTTTCACTGCACCTACGGCACCTAAAATACCGGTGGCTTCATAAGGCATATAAACTAACTTGTTATCTTTACCATCAACCATTTTTTGTAAGGCTTCAATATATTTTATTGAAATTACATAATTGGCCGGGTTAGAATATTGGGAAACCGCTTCTGCAACTATTTTAACAGCCTGCTTTTCAGCTTCCGCTACGCGGATTTTTGCTTCTGCAAAACCTTCCGCTTCCAAGATACGAGCGCGTTTTTCACCCTCTGCTTTATTGATTTGGGCTTCTCTTTCACCTTCCGCGCGCAAGATTTTTGAGCGTTTTTCACCTTCTGATTCCAAGATGATAGCACGTCTTTCTTGTTCGGCTTTCTTTTCTTTTTCCATAGCTTCGCGGATTGATGGCGGCGGTGTAATATCTTGAAGTTCAACGCGGTTAACTTTAACCCCCCATTTGTTTGAAGCTTCATCTAAGATAGCGCGGAGTTTTGAGTTAATAGTTTCGCGTGAAGTTAAGGTTTGGTCCAAAGTAAGTTCACCGATAACGTTTCTTAAAGTTGTTTGTGTTAATTTTTCAATAGCTGTCGGTAAAGATGCGACTTCATAAGTGGCTCTTAAAGGATCGGTTATTTGGAAATAAATCAAAGCATTGATTTTGATGTTAACGTTATCACGGGTAATAACGTCTTGGCTTGGGAAGTCATAAACGGTTTCGCGTAAGTCGATTCTGTTAACCATGCCGATATAGGAAACATTTTTCCCATACATTTCGCGTGTAAATTTCCATTCAATTTCACGCGGTTTTTCAATAATAGGCCATATAAAATGTAAGCCCGAATTTAAAATTCTGTTATAACTACCTAAACGTTCAATAATCATAACTTGTGCTTGTTGAACTTGAGTGAATCCAACAAGGGCCATAATTATAAAAAATATTACAACTGCAACTAATACGAATGTAGTAAAAGGCATAATCTTTAATCCTCCTGTTTAATTATTAAAGTAGCACCTTCAACTTTTACTACTTTAACTTGCTTTTTTTCAATTAGCGGGGTTGCACTTTCTGCTTCCCACACATCACCGTCAATTTTAATTTTGGCGTGTTTTTTATCCTCTGAAAGAGCATAAAAATTGTGTTTTGTGCCGACTAAGGCATCAACATTGCTTTTATATTCTTGCTTTCTTGCCAAGTGTTTTAAGATAAACGGGCGTAAGGTGAAAAACAAAGTAAGCAAAACTACACATACCGATATTAACTGCACATGTATACCAAAACCCAAGTAAGCCATAAGTGCGGCAACTAAAAACCCGAGGCCGACGCAACTTAAAGAGAAATCCATTGTAAAAATTTCCCCGATAAGTAATATGATGCCAATAATTGCCCAAGTTACGTAAGACATATTTCCTCCTTTAAAACTCAAATATATTTTAGCATAAAAGGAAATCAAATTGTGGATGTTTGTGTCCCCTTGACAAATTTGAGTTTATGCGTCATACTTAATATACGCATATAAAAATGGGGTGTTTCTCATACAATTTAATAACTTAACGGTGGTTAAATAAGGAGGAGGGCTAGTATTATGAAGAGAAAAGATAAAGATAACATATA
>JAFZUQ010000009.1 GCA_017618215.1 Elusimicrobiaceae bacterium
TCTGTACCGATAGGTAAAGCCAAATCTGCTTTAGCCAACCAACCTTTTTCATGTTGGCCATAGTTTCTTGCATATTCAACGGCTAATTTGAAATGTTCATAGTCAAAATTAGGTTTAACACCCCAGATACCGATATGGTCTGCTCCTCTTGCTCTAAGGTCATAAACATAAGCTGAGGTAGCAAATGATTCGCTGAATCTGTAAGCTAAATCTAAACCAAACATATCAGCATAAAAAGCATTACCTACTGAAGTATTATCAAGAGAAAAATAAGCGGCTGTTAAAGTTAAATCTTCACCGTTATATCTGGCAGTTACACCGTCTAAAGAAGTATAAGTGTTAGCAACAGCAGAATCATAATCGGGACCAAAATACATTACAGGGCTATTTACATCACCGTAAAATTGGCGGCCGACTTTAACTTCTAATGCATCAAAGACATTGGATACCTTAACATAAGCTTCAGCAATTTCAACTTTGGTCCAAAATTTTTGTAAGTTTTCACCTCTCTGCATACCATCGCCCCAAAGACCTTGATGAGCGAATGTCAATTTTGCTTGGACATCTTCAACTAAATCCGCACCAAAACCGAGCAATGTACGATGTGTGGCGCCTCTAAAATCAGGAATAGCTCCACCTACTAAATCAACACCTTGACCTTCAAGAGCTATACCGACGACTTGAACATCGCCGCTGATTTGAACATTTTCAACAGCAAAGGCAGGTGCAAACAACGCAAAAGCCAATACTGCAACGAGTAGTTTTTTCATTTTCCCTCCTTTAGGAATAATTTAATTAACTGACTACTTAAGTAGTTTATATTTTTTTAAGGCAAAATGTCAAGCCCTATCTTTATGCTTAAGGAATTATATATAATATAGGTATGAAAAAATTAATATTACTTTTTGTTGTTTGTGTTTTTACTTCCGTGCAAATATTTGCACAGCCCGCCCTTATTGTCAAACAAGAAGGGGCCAAAGTTTATTTAGATATTTCCGAAATAACGGAAAAACCAAAAGTAAACGATACTTTCACCGTAACTTTTTGGGGCAGTGAACTTAAAAATCCAAAAACCGGCAAAGTGCTCGGCAAAACAATTGAACGCCGCTTGAGCGGAACAATTACAGCGGTGGAAAAACTTTTTGCCGTCGGTGATATTACAAATTATAATAAACAAGATAAACTTGAAAACCTTGAGGCAGATATTACAATTTTACCGCAAACCGTTGCACAAACCGCTATGCCGCAAACAGAACAAAATACCTTAACTCCAATTTGGCAAAGTGCCGCACTTGATGGTAAAGCGCTTGCTTTTACCTCCGGCGATATTACGGGTAATGGCGAAACTAATTTAATTTTGGCTTACCAAAATAATAATATTGTTACCTACGCTTTACAAGACAATAAATTAAATAAAATTTCCGAGTTTAAATTTGCCCCGATACACAAAATTATTTCCTTAGACAACGGTGATTTAAACAGCAATAATAAAGCAGAAATTTTTATTTCTTACTTTGATGCCGCAAGGAATCATTTTAACACCGCAGTATATGAATTTGAAAACGATACTTGGGTGGAAAAAGCCACAATACGTGGGCTTGTTAAAGGTATTGCACCTTATAATAAAGAACGCGTTTTATATACACAAAATATCAGTAAAGTATCCGATAAATTAAAAGCTTTAACACCGGCACTATTAGTTTATAAAGACGGCAAATACACAGCCGGCAACCAATTAAAATCTTACAAGTTTGACAGTATCTATGGCTTTAATTTAGGCAAATTTGAAGACGATAAAGAACAAGTAATTTACACGCAACCCAGCGGCAAACTGCGCTTACAATTTGAAAGGAAAAGCTCATATATAAATAGCCCTGATAGTTTTAATTTTGCATCAACGCCACACAGAATTAAATTTGATGCCGACATAGTTAAGTTTTATTCTTCCCTTGCTTTGTACAACGGTGATGGAGGAATAATTATTGCCGGGCTTGAAAATAAAGCCAAACTTGGACTCTTATCAAGCACCTTTGGTTCTTATCAAAGCGGAAAACTTATTTTGCTTAAATGGGATGGATCTTCCTTAAACAAATTTGCGGAAGCACCGCTCGGCGGATATACGGTAGATTTATTGCAAGGCTCTTTGGGTACTTACACAGATGTTTTAATTGTACCGTTTATCACAAGTGCAGGCAAAACAACAATTGCATTATACCCTGCAAAATAAATTTAAAACAAGCAATAAAAAACCCCGGCTAAATGTTGTAAAAGCCGGGGTTTTATTTTAAATAGAAGGATTGAAATGTCCTTTATCAAATTTTCCTGAAGTTTTGTTTACAGCTTTCATTAATTTTTGTTCAAGCTGTTCTTCTATTACTTCGGGGGGGATATAAAAGCCGTATTTAATTGCACCCTTTCTAAAAGACTGACAAACTTCCCGTCTATGTACCTGGGGGCAAGCACGAATATTCAACATAACTGCATGTTTTTCCCATTTGCTAGGCTTAAGACCGCCTTCAACAAACATATCCCAGCCTTTTTCATTTAACATTTCATACATTTTCTTGGTTTTTACACCTTTATAATAATTCCTTTCCTCTGCATTAAATTCACCGACTAAGATAGAATCAAGCCAGTCTCTTTTTATTGTTAATAGTAAATCTTCGTCTTTAAATTCATCACTTTTTTGTTTCATCTCATATAAGATACTGCGAAGCCAATTCTTTCCGCCACCGTATACATCCTTATCTAACCTGATTTCAGAGCTTACATATTTATACATACTGTCAAATCCAAGCATGTTTGAAATATAAAGCGTTGTGTATATATGGCGCCCCGTCATACCGGAAAAGCCTTCCCACTTCTTGAATATGGAACCTCTTTGCCAAAGTTGAGTAAATATAAGTTCCACGTTATCCTGAAGCCATGAGTGTTTATAACGTTTGTAAAAATTATAATAGTTTGCCCGATTCCAGACAGTGGGTTCTGCTCTATATAATTTCCTGTAAAAAACACCGAGTGCTGTATATATGCCGGCATCAATTTCAATTACACTTTTATTTTTGTTTAGGCCTTTTTTCCAAATATGCCATAAGAAATTCCTACCGTCTGTTCTGTCATTTGTACAAATCTCAGGGGTTTCATTTTCTTCACTAGGTTCCACACAATCTGGGATACTTTGTGTGTATTCTTTTAATTGTTCCAAATCATTATTTTCCAACAATTCAAGCACTTTAGTATTAAACTCAGTTTGAACTTGGGACAAAGTAGAAATACCCATCACATTTACAGAACAACACATGCCAATAATTAATGTAACAACGAATTTAGATATATTTTTCATTTTAAATTATTCCTCACAGAGCCATCATATATTTTTCTTTAAATTGTGTATTTATTTCTTCTATTTTTTCTTCGATACTCGGTTCTACGTATGGGGGATAATAAAAACCATATTTTTCTGCACCATTTTCAAAATCAGAGCAAATCTTTTCCAAATTATATAGTTTTTTATACCCTAACACAGTCCTACAAGCACGAACATTTAATTTGATTGTATGCCTTTCCCAACTGCTTGGCTTAATACCAGCTTTACCGAATGCATTCCAACCAAATTCACTTAAGAATTTGTACATAAATTCTTGTTTTGTTCCCTTGTAATATTCCATTTCGGTTTTATCCCAACCTTCATAAGAAATTATTGAATAAAACCACTCATGTAAGACTTCTTGGAAAAGATCTAGTGCATCCAGATTGCTAGCTTTACGCTTCATTTCGATTAAGATTCTATAGACTCTTTCACTTCCGCCATTATAAACATGAGTATTCATAAGAATTCCTCTATTAACATATTTAAATGGATCTATACCAATTATGTAAGAAATATAAATCGTAGTAAAAAGAGTTTCACCGGTAACACAAGAGAAATGATTATATTTATCAAAGAAATCTCCTTTCTGCCAGATTCTGATCATTGTCTTTTCAACTTTTTCAGACAACCAACTATTGCGAAAACGGCTATAAAAATTTCTATATTTACTTACGTCAAGTGTCTTGTAAAAATCATTGTATAAATACGAGTAGAAAGATTCAAAACCTCCATACAAAGCAGCATCAATATTTACTACGGTAAAATCCTTATACCCACGCTCAATTGATCTATGAAATACATGTGTCACAAAATCTCTTTTATCAATTCTGTTAACAGTACATAAGGGGGGAACCGTACCATCTTCTAGATAGACACAATCAGGAATACTTTCTGTGTATTCCCTTAGTTCCTCCAAACTATTTGATTTTAATAATTCCAGAACCTTTTTTTCAAATTCTTGCTGAGCTTTAAGAGATGTGATATTGTCAGCCTTTGCAATTACAGATAAGCCGAGTATGCATAACATAATGACGCATAATACTTGTTTCAATTGTTTCATTTTTATTTTATACCTCTTTATTAATATACGGTAAAATAATTTCACCGACACCTACACAACTTTATTGTACTAGTTAATGCAAAATATTAAAAGGGTCCTATGGCCTATAAAGCAAATAGGTCTTTTTGTAATTTCGATTTTTGCAGTTTAAGGCAAAATTTGATATAATATTTGTGTTGTAAGAAGTTAGAACTTAGAATTTTTTTTGATTTAAGCCCAGTTGGCGCAGTGGTAGCGCGTTCCCTTGACATTGGCTTCCATGAAAACACACAAAAAATTGATTTATAAAAAATCTCAGACGATAAAATTTAATAAATGAAATGAATTTAGGCCTTGTAAAACATGGCTTTTTTTATTGATTTTTGCTGATTTTTGATGACTTTTTGGGTTGGACTGTCGAATTTTTGTCAAATTTTACAAAACCGCTTTTAAAAAGGCAAATTAACTGTTAGGTTATTTAAAAATTGTTGACCGTATGTCAAATTTCTTGCTTTTAAAGGTAATAACCCTGTAAAAACTTTACAAAACTGTATACTTTTTACATTTAACTGTAAAAACTATTTACTTTTGTATATTTTTTATAGCTGCATTTATAGATTTCTAATTATTCTTAATTGTTATTTATATAGCATCGTCACTTTTTTGACACTCGTTTTAAGAATATGAAACAAAAAAGGTTTCTAATTTTACAATAAATTAACATTTTTATTACCTACCTTTAAGCCATCTATCCATTTGTTTATTTCAGCTAGGTCAAATCTTACCGATTCACCTAGTTTTACTACGCAATTTGCAGGTATAGACCCTCTGCTCTTTCTGGTGTAGATGCTTCTTACAGTTAAACCTAAATAATTTGCTAGTTCTTTTACTGTTAATAGTCTTTTAAAATCTGTCATACTTTTACCTCTCTTACATTAAATATAAATGAAAGGTCGTGTAGCAAAATTGAACTTTTATACTTACATTTCAATGGATTTTTTTATTAAATTACAAATAGATTGTCAATAGTATGGAAGTATAACTCTGCGTAAGCGTGAATAAAAATACAAAATAGATTTTAGGTATTATTTCACAAAATTTGCAAAAGATTTGTTTAATACTTTTTTAATGTAACTTCTTTCTTTCTTCTCTTTAACTCTTTAAATATTTGGTCTTTAAGAGATAAAATGCAATTGTCTTTAGGGTTGATTTTTAAGCCGTTATTGCAATCGGTTAATGCTTTATCCGTTTTACCTGTGCTGTAATAGAAATAAGCCCTGCGGTAATAGTACATACAGTCATTTTTGCCTAGTTCTATTGCTTTTGTATAGTATTTTTCTGCACTTTGATTGCTATGTTTTTGGAAAAATATATCAGCCATGTTTAAGTAGCACATTGGGTCTTTGTCATCTTTTTTAAGTATTTTCTTATATTCTTTAAGCGCATTATCCCATTGACCTAACTTTCCGAAACAATCTGCACAACAAAACAAATAATGTGTATTTTGTGGGTCTAACTTATATGCTTTTTGAAAATCAGCTAGTGCTTTTTCGTATTCTTTGTTTGTTATATAAACCAAAGCCCTACCCTCGTACAATTCTTTAGTACTTGGGTGTTCTTGAATAAACTTTGTATAACGCTTAATTTCATCTTCCGGTTTAATTGTAGCATTATATTCAACTATTACATTTTCCTTCATAGTAACTCCTTAACTTGCTAATGTTTCAAAATATGGTTTGAATAATACTGTACTAAATTTATAATACAACGTCCAGCTATATCAAATTAAAAGATAAAATGCCGAAAATATGCGTTATTTGGCAGTTAAGGGGGTATTTTTTGATATTTTTATCAACTTTGCCCCCCTTAACTTGCATTTAACTCCATTTTTAAGTTATAATTTACTAAAAAAGGGGAGGACTTATGAAATATTATAAAAGAGAACATTACCTTAAAAAAATTCGCGGTTTTTATCACGATGACGGAATTATTAAGGTTATTACCGGATTACGTCGTTGCGGTAAATCTTGTTTAATGGCAACTATTGCCGAAGAATTAAAAGCAGAAGGTGTTTCCTCTGAAAATATTATATTCATAGATTTAGATAAACGCGGCTATAAAAATATTAAGACAGCAGAACAATTGGAAAAATTAATAGAAGAATCTTCTAAAAGTAAAGGTCTCAAGTATGTGTTCATTGATGAAATTCAAAATGTTCAGGGGTTTGAAGAAGTTATAAATGCTTTCCGTACAGAAGGTAATTATTCTATTTTTATTACAGGTTCTAATTCCTATCTACTTAGCGGAGAACTTGTTACCAAACTAACAGGCCGATATATTGAGTTTGAAATGTTTACACTTAGTTTTGAAGAGTATGAAGGAATGAAACAATTTTATAATAAACCTATTAGCCCCGATTCTTCCCAAGAATTTGACCAATATATTTTAGAAGGTGGTTTCCCCAAGGCAGTAGAATATGATTCTTTGGCTGATAAGCAGGCCTATACCAAAAGTGTAATTAATGAGATATTTGAAAAAGATATTAAACGTCGTATAAAAATACGTAATCATTCTGTTTTTACACAGGTACAACAGTATATTATTAATAATTTCGGTTCCGCAACAAATTTAACTAATATTGTGAACGAGTTGAAAAAAGAAGGTGTTAATGTTAAAAGAGAAACTTTGAATAGCTATATTAAAGTTTTATTGGATGCTAAAATACTGTATGAGTGTAAACGCTTTGACTTAAAATCCAAGAAATCAATAAATGGCGAACAAAAATATTATTTGGCTGATTTGAGTATATATTTTGCCAACAACACAGATAACAGAATAAACTATGGTCCTGTATTGGAAAATGTAGTGTATATTTATGCCAGAACTCAAGGCTATAATGTAAGTGTCGGTCGTATAGGGAAACTTGAATGTGATTTTATTTTACGTGATGCTAATCAAAATTATGCTTATGTCCAAGTAGCCATGACTATGATGGACAGCAAAAAAACTGAAGACAGAGAATATGCACCATTAGAAAAGATACGTGATAATTACCCTAAATATATTGTTACGCGTAATGATATGATTCAGCAAAGAGACGGTATTAAGCATGTTAACATTGGCAATTTTATTAAAAACAATCAATTGTTTGTGTAATATATTTTATAGGTAAGATATTTTGCATTAATTTCTTAACATTTTTTAGACCTAATCTTAACATTTCGCGTTTTTGTATTCGGAAAATTAAAACAATAATCTTAACATTTTTGCAAAATAACTATAGCACTTATTACATTTTCCGGAACGAATAAATGTATTTTTCGTAGAAAATAGAAATAAGAGAGATAAATATATCTAACAGGGCAAACTTTCCGTTCGCTTCCTAATATTTCCGCCAAATCATAAAAGGTAATGCAATATGATTTATAAACCCTGCAAATACCTTCCAAAATAAACGTTTGCCATAAGAAAGATGTTTGTTAAATAATACAGTATATTCTGTACGACCGACCGCACCACGCGTTCGCTTAAACATTGAAACACCTGAAGAAAAATTCATTTGCTTAACAATATTTTCTTGAATCATTTGCCAACCCCATAATGATAAAGCTCTGTAAATACCTTCAGATTTATCACTTTTAGTATCGTAACCGAAAATCGGCGGGGTAGCACCTAATCCATTACAAAATAACCCACACACTCCTTTATTCGATTCCTTTTGTTTAAGCATACGTATATAAAATAATTTATTATTTATCATATGCTGATAATAAGCAGGGGTAAATTGAGGGTTAAATTTTGAATATTTTTCCAAATAAAGAGAACTGTAAAATCTATCCATATCACGAATATCTGCTAATGTGGCAAGTTCCCAATAATATCCTTTTGTATTCCACATTTTTGTATCTTTTCTAAGATGATTACGTGCCTTTGTACGAATGTTTTTCGGTTTTAACAAATAAACTCTTCTGGAAGCAATTTTAATTCCACCTAAACCCGTAAGATCCGCTAAAGTTTGAGCATTATAATCTTCATTGAGTGAACGAAAGGCAATTAAAAAATCAGGAAATTTTTCTTGCGCCGCAAGCACTAATTGTTTGTATTGTTCTTTTGAAACCGGCACATATAAATTAGTAGAAAGCATAAAATTATTTAAAATAACTGCTTTATTTATCTCGGCAAGTTTTGCTATCCATCCTAACAAACTTAATAAGGGTATAAATAAATATTTTAAAATTCCCACACCAACGATATCCATTTCTTCTTTACAATAAGAAATATAATGGCTAAAGAAAGAACACACGTAGGAATTTTCATATTGCGTAGTATTTTTTGTAACCGGCATCAAAATATCATCCACTTGCGCAAGCCAAACTTCAGTATCGACGTTGGCGATTAACTTGCTGCTTCCATTTTCTATAAAAGGTTTTACATAATCATAAACGGCCTGTGCCTGTTTATTCGCAGGTGGAACATAGTTCTGATATTCCATCGGGCTTATAAATCTAATCATATACAGAAATTCCTTTTTACGCGTTTATATTTTATTGTTAAATCAAGTGGTTGTTGCCATACTGTTAATTTAATATTAACAGGTAAAATCTGTTTTAATTCTTTCAGTAATTCTTCCGGACAAAGACATTCTTTAGGTAAAGATAATTCTGCTTCAGTTAAAGAAAATTGGCAAAACTGAAAATTACCAACTGAAGGTAAATACTTCAATACTGCGCGAACAATAAAGTCAGGAAAAACAGGGCGTGGCGGATTACCCGGGGCATAAAGGACATCATCACAACGTCCTTCAATATGGGAAATAACCGTCGAAATATTACCGCAAGGGCAGGGTGATTTATCTTCCGTTAAAATATCATTTAATTCATAGCGGATAATAGGTTGTGTACTACGGTTTAAATCTGTTAAAACAGGTACGAAACGACCGGAATTTTTATCAAGATATTTTTTTTCTACAATCATTAATTCTTCATTCAAATGCAAATTACCGTGCAGGCAGGTGCAAGCAATTAACCCTTCCGTTGCTTGATATACTTGATGAACTTTACAATTAAAAATATTACTGACAAATATTTTAACATCATCATATAAAACATCTGCTACAGAGATAACTTTTAATGGCTTAATTTTCATTTTTTTCTGTTCTTGTGCTTTTGCCAGCAAATAAAGTACTGAAGGCGGTGCTACCAAAATATCTGGTTTATAATTTTGTAAAGATACAATATGTTGTTCAAAAGGCTTTTTTAAATCAAAAAATTTAAATTGAATAATTTTGCTTTTAACACTCTCATACAAATTATTATCTGCACGCAAAAAGAAGGCAATTTTTTGCTTACAAAAGATAGATTTAGGTAACACTTTAGCCAAAATGGTCCCACTCCATTGTGTTTGTTCTAAAGGACTTATTAAAAAAACACCGCGTATCCCTGAAGTGCCGGAAGAAAGACCTACACTATATTCATCTATTTTGGGTGTAAAATCACGTGTAGTTTCCGCTTTTTGGGCAACTTCTAATGCCTGATTTAGGGGAATTTTTGCTGTATTTAATGTATCAAAATTACTCATCATTTTTTGTTTATTCATCAAAGGCCAAGAAGATAAATCTTCACATTTAACAGGTAATTCTCGGTAAAACGGACTTTGTTTTTTCATCCTGCGTAAAATATGTCTTAATTTCTTCTGTTGATAATGTTTTAATTGCTTGCGGGAAGTAAAACGCAGAAAATATTTAGTACGTAAATAATAATAAAGCGTTAAAAGTTTGTAAAACATTTATTCTTCCTCATGCGTAAATAAAATATTTATATCAGTTAAGGCAGCCAGTTTTGAAAGTGTTTTTAAATATTCTTTTTTGTCTTCACACATCTGCAATGCAAGCATAGATGGGTAACCATCTGAATTTAAATTACTTCGGCGCCAAGCAGCATCTGCTGCAAGTAATATTTTTTCTTCTTTAAGAAACAAACCCAATTGTACTTTAGTATGTCCGGGGAGAGATACTGCATAAATATTCGGTAAATTATCTAATTCATATACTTGTAAACCTCTCATTTCCTGCACTTTATTTTTGTTTATAAATAAGGCCCTTTGCTCAAAATCGTCCGGCAAAAACTCCGATATAAATCCCCTACAAATCTGTTTAAATTTAGGAAGTTTTTTAAGAGTAAAATATTCCTCTTTTGAACAAATAAATTTTGCTTGCGGAAAGTCTCTTAAAGCACTTATATGATCAGCGTGGAAATGAGAAATAAAAACATATTTGATATCCTCTATTTTTATACCGAGTCTAGTTATTTGAGAAAATGCTGTCTCGGTAGGTAATATACTTATTGGAATGAGAGTTTTATATAATAAAGCCGGAAAATAATTCATAATTTGATTAGTATCTGCCGCATATCCGGTATCAAAAAGTAAGAAACCTTCTTGTATGGGTATCAAGTAACATCTCGCGTAAAACCGTACGGATTTCCAAAGTCCCTTTTTTGAAACTAATCTTTCCAATTGACGGCAATAACCGCAAGATAAAATTCTAATATTTCCAATTTTTGATGACATATTGCAATCCTTGTTCTATTGTTATTTTAGGTTTATATCCCAACTCCTTTTTTGCTTTATCTATGTTAAAAGTCTGGTCTTTACTGATTAGTCCGACACTATAAACAGTAAAAGGAGGTTCTTGTTTCGGTAAAAATACCTGATAAAATTTTTCTAACAAATAAGCATAAGTTTTTACGAGAGCAAAAGGTAATCTTTTGCCTTTATATTTATATCCCAGACCCGTTATTAATTTATATACGGTTTTTTGTAAAAGAATATGTTCGTCATTTGTAATATTATAAACTTGACCGCTGTATTTGTTATCCACAATTAAAGCACATTTAATGGCTTCCACAACATTATCTACATAAGTAATGTCCGTCAAAGGTCCGCCTATTTTGGAGAATTCAGGGAAAAACCTTGTATTATTGGCTTTTAATAAACGCGGTAATAATGCAGTATCCCCTAAACCAAAAATCGCTCTTGGACGCAAAATAATTGCATTAAGACCTTGTTTTGATGCCTGTAAAATTTCTTGTTCTGCCAAATATTTAGTAGTAGCATAATGATTTACTTTAGTTACAGGCAATATCATATCTTCTTTAATATTACTATGGTCTTTGAAATCAAAATATACGCTTGTAGAAGATATATGAACAAAACGTTTAATGCCATACTTTAATGCTTGTTTTGCAAGTAATTTTGTTGCTATCACATTATTTCTATAAAAATCACTATATTTACCCCAAGCAGAACTTTTGGCAGCACAATGGACAACGGCATCCACATCTTGCCAAACTGTTTCCGGTAAAGGTTTTGTTAAATCTGCTTGAACGAAAGAAACGCCTTGAGGAATTTTTGATAAATTGCGCCCTATTCCAACGATTTCATGACCTTCTTTACCCAGTATTTCACATGCCCGACCACCTAAAAAACCGGTTGCACCTGTTACTAATATTTTCATTAAAATGGTCCTCCGTTAAATTCTATATCAGCGGTACTTGCTGCAGTTGGCCCTCCGAAAAATAAACCTTTCAAAAACCACCATATAACTATAGGAATTTGTGCAAACCACGCTAAAGAATCTTGTTTAATTGATATAAAATCAGTTGCGGTAAATAATATTTTTCTAGCTCTAATAGTTTTTATGGGCTGACTGATTGCATAAGATAATACACCCAAACAAGAAACAATGGCAGAAGGACTTTTTATTTTCAAATTATCATTTTTTAATAATAGTTTTAACAAATCACGTCCAATAAAACCCAAACCGCTTGTCGTTCGAGGATTACATTCAATAGTATATAAATCTCCGTTTTGTGTTTCAATAAAATCAAAAGCAATTTGACCGGTAAAATTAAAATTTTTACTTATTTTTTCCGTGATTTTTTCAGCTTGTGTATGTGAAATTCTCTTCATTAAAATACCGGCCCCTTTACCCGCTGTTAAAACCGGTTTATAAACACATTGTGATATTATTTTCCCGTCTTTTACCAAAGCATAAGAACATATTTGCTGTCCTTTTACGAATTCTTGGACAAGATATTTTTTATTTACTTTGTCAGATGGTATTTTGTTTGAAAATATTATTTTACTTGCAAACCTTGAAAAACGCGGTTTTATAATTTTATTTTCTTTCCATTTACAAGCAGTTTTATCAGCAAGCTGGGTAACAGGTGTTAAAATATTTGCTTGTTTTAGATAATTATAAAAAGACCATTTATCGTGCAAATAAATTAATTTTTCATGTGTATCACAAAAGACATAACTGTATTTTTCTAATTCACTTTTAAATTGAGAAATATAAAAAATTTCTTCACAAGTAGGAATTAAAATATCAATTTTATAATCACGTAATACTTTACATAAATCATTTTTATAATCAGGACAAGTTGGAGCAGGTAATTTAATAAATTTATTTACAAAACGGCTTAAAATACATACTGTAGCATAAGTACTATCAGCGGCATAAATCTCATATCCAGCACTATATAAAAGCCGTGCCATATATGCCACAATAGGTGCTCTTGCTCCTGTAAAAAGTATACGTTTAGTACTCAAGTATCATCACCCCGATAGATAAACCTGCCGATGTTCCTACAAGCATTACTTTATCACCTCGTTTTATTTTATTGCTTTCTATAGCTTTAGCAAATGCAAAGGGTATAGATGCAGCCACATTATTACCATATTCTTGTATGGTAAACATCATTTTTTCATTAGGTATATTTAGTTTTTTACACATAAGTGTCATAGCAAGAGGGCTTGCCTGATGGGGAATTACCATAGCAATATCTTGCCAAGTTAATTTTGTCGTTTCTAAAGCATTATTAATAATATCCGGCAATACTTTAGCAGAAACTTTATAAATACTGCGGCCATTCATATCAAACAAGTAATCAGTATTATTTTGCGGTGTATGTTTAGTAGCAAGTTGCCTTGTCTGTCCACCCTTAATACGGGCGAAATCAGCACCTTGAATATGGGTAGAAAAAGAAGAAAATAATATTTTACCTTTTCCTTCTTTACTCAATACTGCTGCAACCGCCATATCACCAAACAAACAAGCACTTTTGGGTTGTTCCCAATTTAGAACGCCGGAAGGTTGCTCCGCACTTACTATTAAAACGTTTTTATATTTACCGCTTGCAAGTCCGCAATACAATGTATCTAATGCTACCATAAAACTCAAACAAGTACTGTCTATATCAAAGCAAGGAAAAGTAAAATCTGCCAACCCGAGTTCTTGTTTCAATGATGCTGCCATACAAGGAATAATTTGCCATTTGCTTGCGGAAGCTGCTACTAAACAATCAATATCTTTCCAAGTTAATCCTGCTTGTTTTAGCGCCTTCTGTGCTGCTTCGGCACCTCCTTGTAAAATAGTTTTTTTCTCAAAATAATAACGTGATTTAATTCCTATATTTTGTTCCGTATAACCTTTGGGAACTTTATATAATTTATCTACCTCGCTTGAAGGCACATAACGATCCGGCAAACAATATGCAATACTTCTAAGCAAGCCGCTCATACTATTTCTCCTGTTGTAAATCAAATAACCAACTTTTTAAAGTTTGTTCTATTTGTAGACGGTTTTTAGCAGGTATTTTTTCCGTTAACCTGCGAACCAAATCATCATAACCGGGCCAAATTTCGTCAATAAGTTCCTGCCCCTTTTTGGTAATGCAAATAATATTTTCCCTTCGACTTTGCGGGTTTGTTTTCCTTGTAAGCAAATTTGCCTTAACGGATTTCTCTACCAATTTTGTAATATTACTTGCGGAAGCAATCAGATGTTTTGAAATATCTACCTGATTAAGGCCTTTACCTTTATTATAGTAAGCAATTAATACAAGCATATTAAACTGCACAACGGACAGATCATATTTACTTAAATAATAACTTACCTTCGCTTGAAGTGCATTATATATTAAAGCAAGCACATAAGTTATATCCTCGTACTTGCGCCCTTTTGATGGGTCAATAGCATAACAACTTAAATCTAATTTATTAGTTTTCATATCATTACTTTTCATATAAATAGTTTACTAATAAATTATTTATTTGTCAAGTGTTTTATTAGGGATCAAACATGTATATTTACAATTTTCAAATAAATTACTATAATTATATTGCCTCTCAAATTAAGAGGGGTGCACATTGGTGCATCTCGGTTTCACAAAGTGAAACAAATTACATAAGCAGAGAAGACACTCTTTTTAACTGCGACTAGCAAAATTTCTATTTCTTCATTAATAAAGAAAGAAATAAATAAAAAATCATATAGTTATTTAGTAGTTAGTTAGAGAGGCTCTTCACAACTGCTGTTCTTAAATAGAAGTTAGTTATTTTTATATTTACTTCTGAAATATACTTCAACCTTTATGAGAGGCTCGCTACCGAAAGGTAGTAATTTATATTAAGGAGGTGAAGTATGTTATACATAATATTAGTAATTATGTTGCTTGAAGAAGTAAAGCAAATTGTATTAGCAATTGAAAAAGTAATAATTAGCATCAAAACGAAATAACTAACTTCTATAAGATATATGAAAACATTGAAATACCCTATAAACAAGAGCTCTCTTTATAATTTGCAAAACAAAAAGAAATTAAAACAACTTCTTTACATAGATAATTCTGAATTTAATTATTTTGCAAAACAAGTTAATATTGACAATGAATACCATCCGTTTGTAAATAAAAAGGGCAGGGGTATAGATAATCCCTCCAAAAGATTAAAAAAACTTCACTCCAGAATACAAAAACTATTAAGCAGAATAACATATCCTAAATATTTATACTCAGCGGCAAAACGATCCAATATTAAAAATGTGCTTAAACACAAAAACCATAAATACATGTTCAAAACAGATATTAATAAATTTTTTCCTTCTTCTAAAAAAGAGTATATATTTAGGGCTTTTAAATATAATTTTCAAATGTCAGAAGATATTGCATGGTATTTGGCTAATCTTGTGTGTTATAACGATCATTTAGCAACAGGTTCCCCTGTCTCCACTATCTTATCATTTTGGGGATACAAAGGTGTATTTGACAGTATATATGCTTTGGCTAAAAGACGTGGTATAACTATGTCTTTATTTGTAGATGATATGGCTTTTTCTTCCAATAAATATATACCAATATCTTTTAAAAGCAAAATAGAAAAATATTTAAAAAATGTTGACCTTATTCTTTCACTTAAACCAAGTAAAAATATATTTTATAAAAGCAATGAAGAAAAGAAATTAACAGGAGCTATAATAACTACTGATAAAAAACTAAAAATACTTCCGGAAACAGAACTGACTATTAAAGATTTACTTAATAACATAGAAAACTTAAACCACCAAAAGTTAAAATCTTTATTGGGGATGCTGCAATATCAAAAACAAGTAGAAAAGAATAACCCTAATATAACTGAACATATATCCCTAGTTAAAGCTAAAATCAAAAACTTAATTTCAAAATAAATATAATGTCCATTACATATCTTTAAGCCATATTGTACTAAAATTATCTATACAAACCCTTTTAAAAATAAATTTTTTGTGATTTTGAAAATGTAAAAAATGGCTCATGGCTACATGGGTACTGTTAAACCTGTAAAAACTTCATATAATGCAAATTTAAGCAAATAAATGCAATTTCTACACATACTTCACAACTAATCTTTACTTACCTATAAAACCTTTCATACCCAGTCTTTAACTAATTTACTAAAACTTCAAAAATGTAATTTAATAGGTTTATTTCGCTAACTTTCTGTTACCTTTATTTCCATACCTAAAAATATTAATTTTTGTTTGTAATTATAAAACAACCCCTAACGTCGATAATTAGGGGTATTTTTTGTTTTAAAAAAGCGTAAAAAGACAAGGATTATTAAACAAAAATCATTTATATAGATATAGCCCTTTTGGTTATAAATTTAAAAATGGCAGGTTAAATAAAATGTTTAATAATTCAAACTTCATAAACGAAACTCAAATATCAAGAGCAACCGAAATTAAATACGGTCAGTTGTCTAAACTTAATATCAGTAATAACAAATCTACCGATACAATGGTTTATAACATACATACAAGCAATAGTTCAAATATAAACCATTTTTTGGGCGTGGATAGAATCAAAATAAGAATTCCTACCACCCTTCTAAAGGATAATTATAACAAATATTTTAAGAAGATTTCAAACCGTGTTAATTTTACTAAAAATTTATATTCTGTCACATATAAGTTTACTAATAGTGTATATAAATACACTAACCTTAAAATAAAATATTCAAGTAATAATAAAGATAGAACATGGGAATATAGCAATTATTTAGAAATAGACTTTAATGTTCCGAAACTAATACATGGTAACAATGTCTATGAATCAACTTGTGAGGACTTAATAAATGCTGTATATAGACTTAACTCTTTACTAAACGAAATAGTTGATATTAATGAAATATTTGAACAAGACATTGCTTATTTAGAAATAGGTATCAATATTATTGTTGAGAATGCAAACGATAGTATTGAATTGTTGTACAGAAATACTCGTTCTTGGCGAAATAAAATAAAACCTAAAACCTATGGCAATGGTGGGTTTAGTTTCGGTATATCAAACTTACACAAAAAGTTATCTTACTACAATAAAATATCTGAAGTAGAATTTAATGACCCTAACAACTATGTTCTTCCTTTATTAAAAAAACATAATACCAAACAGTTTGTAATAAGGATTGAACAAAAATATGCTAATAAACAAGAAATTAAAAAGTTAGCTGAAAAGTATTTAGACAAAAGTTATCTTTCTCTAAAAGATTTATTGTTTACTGATATTCTTTTACAAATACTTAATGATGTCTGGAGACAACATAAAGAACATATGAATATTTTTGACTTAACTAAAGCTAATACTAAAGAAATTATCTCTTACATTAATAAATCAAAATTAAGTACAAAAATGAAATCTGCTTTATTACAACTTATCAATGGTTTAATTAACAATATTACTTTTGATGATATTTATAACTCTTTAAAGAAAACTTATTCAAAGAATTTTCCTTGTACTGTAATACACAAGTATAAAGAAATTATGACTCACTTTAATGTTCCTGTTTTTAATCTTATCTCTGTTATTGAAAAAGAGTTATTAAGAACTTACCCTTTTCAACACTACTTATACAATTTCAATAATCTGTGTGATGTTGAAGTAAGGGATAAACATATAGATACTATAAGAAAACAGAGCGTAAGGGAAAGAGAGTGTGTATTTTAAAATTATCATACACACAATGGTGAAATATGCATCATAATAAAATTATTTATAAAAAATTTACGACGAGAAATAACACAAAATATCAATTATAAACAGGAAATATTAAACAATTTTCATTTATATTTCTATACAGGTTGAAGTTCCCTGTATAAATTTAATAAATAAAGGTAGATTAAAAACATGTTCGAAAATACAAGACAAAATCAACAAATCACAAAAAGATTGCTGACTGTAAATGAGTTAGCGGAATACATGGGTACAACTCCCAAAAGCATTTACACTTTGAAATGCAAAGGGAAAATACCCAAAGCTTGCATAGTCAAGAGAGGTAAATCACTCAGGTTTGACATCATTGAGGTCGATAAATGGATAATTGACTTAAACGGTGAAGCAAACGCATAAGGAAGTAAACTAGCCCGGTAGGTCGTTACGTCGATTTACCGGGCAAAAACAGCTGGACTCACGTCAGAAATAAATATAAAATAAATTACAAGGTAGGATTTTACAATGAGTAAAGAAGTAAGAAAACCATTTACTGAAAAAAACGGTTTATATATCAATACAAAAGGAGAGTGGGGCTTTGTCTATACAGATTCTAACGGTAAGAGAAGAAGAGAAATAGCAGGCACCTACGAACAAGCACTAAAACAACGTAAAACAAGATTGTCGGAGATTGCAAATAATAAAAGAAAAATTTCCGGTTCTTACGACACAAGAACTTTCAAGGAAGCATTACCGATATTTATAGAAAATCATGTAAACAACCTTGGTTCTAAAAAGAGCACCACATCTATGTTAAATAAAATTGCGACTGAGTTTAACTATATGAAACTATGCAATATAAGTACACTTAATGTAAATAGTTTTTATAACAGAATGGGAAGGGACAATTCATATTCTTATGCTAACAGAATTATGGGTGTTTACAGTAAATTTTTTAACTGCATGATAGATTGGGATTTATTTTCAGGTAATAACCCTTGCCTTAAGGTAAAAAAGAAGAAACCGGAAAACTATGAACCAAACCCATTATCTGAAGAAGAAACAAGACAATTTATAGCAACTGTAGCAGATTATATAAGGCCTTGCGTGTATATAGGGTTTTATACAGGATTAAGATGCAAGGAGTTATTAAACTTGAGGTGGGAATATATAAATATGGAAAGTAACACCATCAGAATAACTGAAACTAAAACCGGATTACCAAGAACTTTAGGCATATCAAAAGATATAAAAGAAGTTTTAAATAAAATAGGTCCTAAAAAAGAGGGTAATGTGTTCTTTATCAAACACTCACAACTCAGAAGTCAATTTGATATAACTTGCAAGAAACTAGGTCTTAGACATACCCGTCCGCACGATATGAGGCATACTTTTGCTGTAACATTTCTTAATAAAGGCGGAAGAATTGAAATATTACAAAGATTACTTGGTCATAGAAGTTTAAAAACAACCCAAAAGTATTTACGTTTCAAGAAAGACGAAATAGCAGTTAATATGCTTATTATGGATGGTTTTGTTTCGCCGGAAGTGATTAACATATCAAATAATGATATAAACCATACTTCAATAAACCCTGCAAATAGCCCTAACTATGCAACAGCAGGAACGAGTTCAGGGGTATAAGGGGGGAGCTATGGTGGTGGCGTGTCGAATTTTTGTCGAATTTCTAAATTTTGCACTTGATTTGAAAATTTGGTATAATATATGTGTTGCAGTAAATTGCGACGAGGAATTTGAAAATTTTATTAGTTTTAAGCCCAGTTGGCGCAGTGGTAGCGCGTTCCCTTGACATGGGAAAGGTCACAGGTTCAAATCCTGTACTGGGCAATTTTTATTTGTAAAAATTGCACAGTAGCAAGCAAACTGCTTTGCTTGCGGCAGGATTTGAAGCCCAGAGCGATGTTTTTGTTTAAGCGGAGCGAAAGGCAAAAACCGCGAGGGCCGGGATAAAGGGAAATTCCGTCAGGAATTTTACCGTAATCCAAATCCGGTTGTACTGTGCAATTTTTATTTGTAAAAATTGCACAGTAGCAAGCAAACTGCTTTGCTTGTGGCAGGATTTGAAGCAATACCTTATAAATGCTAAAATTTATTTATGAATAAACCAAGACATATCGCAATAATTATGGACGGCAACGGCCGTTGGGCTAAACTTAAAAAACTCCCACGAAAGGAAGGGCATAAAGAGGGGGCAAACTCTGTTGAAGCCGTAGTACAAACCGCTTTAAAAGAAGGTATAAAAGTTTTAAGTTTATATGCTTTTTCAACGGAAAATTGGGCGCGCCCCAAAACAGAAGTCAACTATTTAATGCAGTTACTTACTGATACTTTGAGCAAATTTACCGAAGATAAATATAAAGATGTAAAACTTGTTTTCAGCGGCCGCCGTAAAAGTTTACCCATAAAGATTTTAAATAAACTTGATGAAGTCATTAAAGCGACTGCCGGTAACAAAAAAATAACCCTAAACCTTTGTTTAAACTATGGCGCAAGGCAAGAAATTACCGATGCAGTAAACAAAATATTAGCACAAGGTAAAAGAAAAATTACCGAAAGTGATATTGAAAAAAACTTATACCAAAATTTGCCCGCACCAGACCTTATTATAAGAACTTCCGGGGAAGAACGTCTTTCAAACTTCCTGCTTTGGCAAGCGGCATATAGTGAATTTTATTTTACAAAAACGCTTTGGCCTGATTTTAAAGGTGGGGACCTTCAAAAAGCGATATCTGCCTATAATCAACGAGACAGACGCTTCGGTGCACGTTAAACTTCCCAAAAGACCTATTTTGATATAGGTCTAAAGTATCTGGGAATCTAGGCCTAAATTCCCTTGTGGATTGAGTAAATAACTCATAGAATATTTATAGAAAGGCAGCAACAACGCTGAGTAATTTAAGTGCCTATATTAAGGAGAATAAAATGAAAAAGAAAAATCTAGCAGTAACTTTGGCAGTAATTGCCGTTTCCGCCATTCCTTTGATGGCGCAAGAACTCGCTTACAACATTGATAAAGAACTTTCCAAAGAAATAACAACAATTATTCAACAAGATATTCAAGTTCCACATAAGCAACAGCAACAACCTAAAAACAATGCAAACAAAGCTATTGAAGCATTAAGAAACTTATTAAATGACGAAAGTTTAACAACTCGCGTAAAAAAACAGACAGATCGCAACAAACGTTATGAGGCCGAAAGATCTGTATGTCAAGATGTGTTTACGACACTAGATAATTTAGCAAGTGCAATACTTAGCTTACCTGAAGGACAAGCTAAGGGAAAAATGGCCAATGTCATAAAAGTCTTAAAAGAAAATAAGTTTAAATATTTGGACAAAAGTGTTACTTTACAAGAATTATTTGATTTCTCTATTTCATTAGGTGTTGTATCATATACTGATAATTCACCTATTGTTCAACTTTTAAACACAAATTATGGGTGTGAACGTTATCATTTCGTTCCTACTTTAGTATTGGCAATTGATAGCGGAAAACCTATAGAATACTTTGAAACAATGATTGACAATATTTGTCCGGATGTAACAGTTTATGAAAGTGAATTAAAGGGTATCAGACATTATGCAGATTACAAAGGCCGTACAGATATTGTAGAGTTCCTTAAAGACAAAGATTATCTCGTAAATACTGAATGGGAATTTGTTAGAAATGACTCAATTACAGTTATCCAAGATGATGGTACAAAGGTTAGATATAAAGATGGCGAACAACCTTCAAAGAAAAATTCTTCAACAACAAAACCATCTTGGTTACAAGGCCTCATTGAAACTTTCCAACACGAAAAATAATCAAAAAACACCAAAAACACCCCCCGGCATAAACCGGGGGTTTTTATTTGTAAATAATTTGAAACTTATTTAAATAAGTTTTCTAAGGAGCGGGTATTGGCTTCCTCGGTCATTGTTTTAATAAGTTCGTCATTGGAAACAGTTATATTTTTACCGCTTCTTAAACGAATTGTAACAGTATTTGTCTCCGCTTCCTTTGCACCGATAATCAAAGTATAAGGCACTTTTTCTAGGTGTGCAGCACGAATCTTTGCACCCAATTTTTCCGGGCTTACATCAAGTTCAACGCGCAAGCCTGCTGCTTTCATTTTAACTTGCAAGGCTTTTGCGGCTTCAACTTGTGCATCGGTTAAAGTCAAAATCTTTGCTTGCAAAGGTGCTAGCCAGAGGGGGAATAAACCGCCGTAATGTTCAATTAAAATACCTAAAAATCTTTCAATTGAGCCAAGCATAGCGCGGTGTACCATCAAAGGTCTTTCGCGGCCTTCTTTGGCCACGTAAGTTAAGTCAAAGCGTTCCGGCAAGTTAAAGTCAAACTGAATTGTGGAAAGCTGCCACGGACGTCCGATTGCGTCAATAAGTTTAATATCGATTTTCGGCCCGTAAAATGCTGCTTCGCCGGCATGGGAAGTATAAGGAATATTATTTTTCTTTAACACGCTTTCAAGAGCCTCTTGTGCTTTATGCCAAGCATCAGCAGAGCCTGTATAATTTTCCGGGTGCTTCTCATCCCACGTTGAAAGTTCCACTTTATATTCTTTAAAACCGAAAGTTTTAAAAATATGTAAAGCAAAAGCGAAACAATCTTCAATCTCTTTAGCAATTTGTTCTTGCGTGCAAAAGATGTGGGCATCGTCTTGAGTAAACCCTCTAACGCGAAGCAGCCCATGCATTACGCCGGAGCGTTCATAGCGGTAAACTGTGCCAAGTTCGCTAAGACGCAAAGGTAAATCGCGGTAACTTCTGAGTTGAGCATTATAAATTGCGATATGGAAAGGGCAGTTCATCGGTTTTAATTGATATTTTTGCCCGTCGACTTCAATGGGTTTAAACATATTTTCACTGTAAAAATTTGCGTGGCCGGACTTTTCCCACAAATGCAAATGTGCAATATGGGGGGTATAAACCATATCATAACCGCGTGCTAAATTTTCATTTCTAATCCAATCTTCTAAAATTTTGCGGAGCATCCCGCCGCGCGGCTGCCAAAGTACAAGGCCGGGACCGACATCTTCGGTAATAGTGAATAGTTTTTGTTCTACGCCGAGTTTGCGGTGGTCGCGTTTTGCGGCTTCTTCCTGCTGGTGAATATAATTTTTAAGTTCTTCTTTATCATTAAAGCAAAGGCCGTAAATACGTTGCATTTGAGGGCGTTTTTCATCACCGCGCCAATAAGCACCGGCAATATGCGTAAGTTTAAAACTGTTTACTTGACCGCTGTGTTCAACGTGCGGGCCGCGGCATAAATCGGTAAAATTACCGACGGTATAAGTGGTAATTTGCCCATCTTCAAGTTCTTCAATAAGTTCGGTTTTGAAAATTTCGCCGCGCTTTTTAAAATAATCAAGCGCTTCTTGTTTGGAAATTGATTTGCATACAAAAGGCTGTTTGGCCTTGCAAAGTTCCTTCATTTTATCTTCAAGTGTTTTTAAATCTTCCGGTGTAAATTTGTGGGTAGTGTAGAGGTCATAATAAAAACCGTTATCTATTGCAGGGCCGATGCCGAATTTTGTATCAGGAAACAACTCCTGCACGGCGGCCGCTAAAATGTGTGAAGCACTATGTCTTTTCTTTTCTATATTTATATTTTCCATATCAATTTCCTTATCTTTTTAAAGCAAAGATTCTCTTAAAAAGGTATAATTATTTTAGCATTTTTTGAGAGGTTATACTATATATGAAGGACTTTTTAAAAAAACATTTACTGCCTTTAAAACAAGATATCCCGCTTTTTACCGTCTTAGCCTTACCCGGGTTGATTATGTTTTTAATCGGCTTAAACCAATTTGATGCCATTGGAGGGCTTTCCCTAACTTTGGGGCTTGCAATTAAACTCATTTGTGAATTTTTAACTTTAGCGGTTATTTTCTATTTCTTCCATTTTCTAGGTATAAAACGCATTTGGGCTTTAGCGCTAGTTATATTTTTCTACTATATTACACTTTGCTCGGATCTTGCAATTTTAATTTATTTTAAAGAGCGTTTTGTCTCCAAATATTTAATGACTTTAGGCGGCGCAAACTATAAATTCATGAGAGACGTTCGTCTCCTAACCATTTTCTTAATACTCTACTCGTTAGCCTATTTTGCCATTAAAAAATTATGGGTTAAAACAAGCTTTAAACAAAGCACAAAAAAGCTTGCCGTCGCGGCTGTGCTTTTGCTTTTAATTTCTTGCATAAGCCCTTTAAAATATATTGCTACCGAGCAAGCTTTTTACAATAATCTTTTAATGGATACCCCTGTAATAAACCTAACTAAAGATATTATTTCAAACAAACCAAACCATCAAATATCTCAAAAATTACCTACGGAACTGGAAGATATAGCCAAAGAATACAATTTGTTCACGCCGACAAATTTTAAAAATAAAAATACCTATAAAAAAATTATTTTACTAACTACCGAGGCTCTTTCAAACAAATTTATTTCTTCTTTTAACCCAAATATTCCACCGGAAGCAAGTTCCATTTATGACGGCCTTTTGTATTATTACCCATATGCTTCTTTAAAACCGGTAACACTTTCCACTTTATATGGGTTAAGCGTAATATTTTCAGGCCATCCAAATGCCGAACTTTCTTTTAAAAACGGCTATCCGCTTTCATTTGTTAAATTACTAAAGAATGACGGGTTTAAAACGGTTTTTATACGCGGGGCCAATGAAGAGTATATGAACGAACATATAACGTTTAAGAAGGCCGGTTTTGATGAAATTTACGGTGCTGCTACTTTTGAGAGGAATCCAAAATACGCCACATCCGTTGCATGGTGGGGTTTAACGGACAGGAAACTTTTTGACTTTGTTGTGGAATATCTTAAGCAGCACAAAAACGACGAAAAAATATTTATTGACATTTTAAATGTTGATACCCATGTTCCCACCGGCCGCACCGATTATTTGGGCCAAGAATATTCGGAAATTACCGATATAAACCCCAAAATTGAAGCCCTTTATAAAAAACCTAATATGCCACGCGCTTTTGCAAGGCATAATGAAGATTTAGGCCGCTTCCTTAAAAATTTGCAGGACGAAAATTTACTTGATGAAGATACAATTTTAATTATTACCGCAGACCACCCGTTTTATGCAAATCTTGAAGGAGGGGGAATATACAAAGGCACGCGCCCAATGTTTAATGAAGTGCCGATAATTTTTATCTCCAAAAAACCGATTTTGGAAAATATTTCGCAAGACCTTTTTAAGTCCCAGCAAGATATTGCACCGACAATTTTAGGCCTTGCTGGCCTTAATATACCGCGAGGAATGTTTGGCAGAAGTATTTTTGATAATCAGGCGCATACAGTTTTTAACATAAAAGACGGATATGTGAAAGTAAGCAATACAAGCGGCTCAAAAATTGTTCCGTTTGGCGCCAAAGACAAACAAAACAAAGTACTTCTTCAACTTTTAAATACTGCTTTAGTGGAGGAAAAATGAATTTCTTTTTAATAAGCCTAGGTTGCCCAAAAAATTTAACGGATTCTGAAGATTTTTGCGCCCGACTTGTTGCACATGGTCATAATTTAGTTTTTGATGTTAATAAGGCTGATGCCGTCTTAATAAACACTTGCGGTTTTTTGGCAAGTTCCGTCAAAGAAGCGGAAGAAAATATTAAATACGCCCTAAAACTTAAAAATGCCGGTAAAATAAAAAAAGTTTTTGTTACAGGTTGCATGGTGGAAAGGCTTGGCAAAAGTGTTTTGAAAAAATTCCCCAAAATTGACCTTGCATTTTCTATTAAAGCACAAGATAATATTGAAAATATTTTGGGTAAGCGAGGCACGTTACTTCCCACAATTTCAAAAACTTTGCACGCACCCGAATTTAAAATGGGCCTGACTTTGCCGCATACCGCATATTTAAAAATTGCCGACGGCTGCAATAACCGCTGTTCTTATTGCACTATTCCGTTTATACGCGGTATTTACCGCAGTAAACCGCTTGAAGAAGTTTTGGAAGAAGCAAAAATTATGGCCTCGTCCGGCGTAAAAGAAATCAGCTTAATTGCGCAAGATACCACTTCTTACGGGCAAGATTTATACGGCAAACCGCAACTTGAAAAATTGCTTAAAAAACTTGTTAAAATCAAAGGGCTTGAGCGTTTTAGAATAATGTATGCTTACCCACACCGCGTAACGAAAGAACTTGCCAAAATTATGGCAGGGGAGGAAAAGATTTACCCTTATTTAGATTTGCCTTTGCAACACATTTCTGCTCCTATTTTAAAGGCCATGAACAGACATTGCGGGCCAACACAAATAAAAGAAGTTTTGGCTATGCTCCGCGAAACTGTTAAAGAGATTGCCATACGCACAAATTTTATTGTTGGTTTCCCCGGGGAAACAGAAGAACAATTTGAAGAACTTAAAACTTTTGTACGCGATTTTAGATTCGATAACGTGGCCGTGTTTGAATATTTTAGGGAAAAGGGTGCAAGCTCTTACAATTTTAAAAATCAAATTTCCGCTGCGGTCAAACGCCGCCGCGCACTTGAACTTGAAGCAGTGCAAAGCCGCGTTATTGACGGTATAAACAAAAAATTAATCGGCAAAAATATTGAAGTTATTGCAGATACCCCACTACTTGGCCGCACCTACAAAGATGCCCCCGATATTGACGGAACTGTTACTTTTGACAAACCCGTACAACCCGGCAAGATATTTAAGGCAAAGATAATTTCTGCCGTCGGCTATCAACGCAAAGCAAAAGTGAAATAACAAAATAAGAACAAATAAAACATAGGTCCTTTGGGTACTTTTATGTAGGTATAAATTACCTGTTTTCATAGGTACAAATGCCCTTGTTTTGATATGCTTTATTTATTAAACTATCAGTAAGATAAAATCAAGGAGAATCTTATGAAAAAACAAGACGTATTAGTATTTATCACAGCTTTGGTAATGATGATTTCATGTGCAGCATTATCTTTCGGTCAAGAAATAAAGCTTGATGAATACAATCTTAAAGAATATCAAAATCAATATGAAAAAGTTATTGATATTGGTTTCCCGGGTAAAGATATAAAAGCTTTTGGCCCGGCTTTAGAGAAAGGAAATTTAAAAGCAGTAAAATATTTGGTAGAAACTTATCCTGGTCTAAAATTATTAACTACACCCATAAAAGATAAATATGGTGATGGAGAACAAACTATTTGTATTGCGGCTAGAGGCGGATATACTGATTTAGTTAATTATATAGCAAAAAAAGAGCCTCGACTTGTTAACGTTGACTGCTATGATGATTATCTGAAAGGATACAAAGCACTTGCCGCAGCAATCAAAAATGGGCATGCTGACACAGCATTTTTATTATTAGATTTAGGTACAACTATAGAAAAGGTCTGGTATAAATATGATGCAAATCGCCCTGTTATGCTCGTTTTAGCAGCCAAAACTTTTAAAGACAAAGAGACATTAGAAAAATTAATACCGGCCTTATTGAAAGCAGGAGAAAATCCATATACTGTTACAGGTACAGGTCATTTTTCTGCCGATGCATTATACTTCGGCGCTGAATATAATAATGCCGATTTTGTTACTATTTTACGTGACGAAATGAAAAAGATGGGCAAAGAACCGGTAGCCCACTATAGCGAATGGATTTGTCCTGGTCTAAATTTTGGAGAACTATATCGCAGAATGGAAAAATCTGAAAGAAAAAATATAGAATTTTTAAAAAGTCAAGGTATAGAATTAAAATTAAATATAGAAGAATCTTTGGATTGCGACTAAATATAGACATATATTTGATAAAGGGCTGATTATTCAGCCCTTTTTATTATAAAAAAGTCAAACAGGACCCAAAATAGTTATAGGCCTTTTTTCCCTTGTGGCTTGCCCATGTCTAATGCTAAACTATACTTAATGCGTAAAGGAGATAACATGAAAAACAAAATAGAAATTTCACTCGCAATCAGCTTAACTATGGCTGTATTGTTTGCTGTACCAATTATGGCACGGCACTATTCAGAAGAAATAGAGTTCGATTCCGCGGCATCCTACGGATTATTTGAAACCCTTGATTCTATAAATAAAAATCTTAAAACACATGAAATAATAGTAACGGAAATAAAAGATAATATAACATCTTCGATAAAGGACTTATTAATTAAAACTTCCCTTGAAAGAGATTATGAAAAATTTGATAAAGCCTATAATTTGCTTCTTAAAAATGAATCTAGAAACGAAATTGCTTTTAATGCTTTAGAAGAATTAATAAATATGCCGGAAGGTTCTGAAGGCTTTAATTACTTGTTTTATAATGTTGAAACAAGAGGAAATGTTAAAATTTCTGCAGCTCAAAAAGCTCATTTTTTAGAAGAAGCAATGATATTACATACTTCAGATGTTGATTTGTTTGTTGGGATTTTCCAATTCTTAACACCGGAAAGTATTACAAAACATTTTGAAGCATCACTTTTGCTTGAATATACCACAAAAGAAGATATGGCATTTTACACCACGCACTTATTAAATTTATTAAACCATAACGCAGATGAATTAAAAGCTACACTGGGAAAACAAAAAGTTCCTTTAATTGCCTATTGGGCATATTATTATTCCAAAATTGACAATAGTAAATATTTGGATTATGTTCAAATTTTAATTGATTATGGCGCAAATTTAGATACAGTTGTGGTAAACAATAAAACCGTAAGGGATTTTATAAATGAAAGCCCAATTGAAGAAGTAAGGAACTTACTTAAATAAACTACATCTAATTTCAAAAGGGTTGCCATTTTGGCAACCCTTTTTTATTTTGTAAATATAATTTTATTTAATAATTTCGGCAATCAGCGGTCGGAGTTTCGGTTTTTTTGCACCGATTGCATAAGCAGTTTTAAATAAAGCAACACCGTCTGCTAAACGCTTTTTATCATCAGCATAAACATGGGCAATAATTTCACCTTTTTTAACTTGATCACCGAGTTTTTTATCAAGCCAAATACCGGCACCATAGGCGATTTTATCTTCCATTTTACCGCGACCTGCGCCAAGCAAAACTGCCGCTTCGCCAACAGTCCTTGCAGTCAAACGCGTAATAAAACCTGCTTTATCTGCTTTAACTAAAGTGCAGAGTTTTGAATCTTTTAAATATTTTTGAGAGTGGTCTGCAACGTCTGGGTTTGCACCTTGCCATTTAAGCATTTCTTTAAATTTCTTTAAAGCCGCACCGCTTAATAAAGCTTTTTCCATTATAGCACGCGCTTTGTTTAAATTCTTTTCTTTACCGCTGATTAAAAGCATATATGCTGCACTATCAAGTAAAAGTTTATAAAAATCAGGTGCTATGATCTTATTGCCTTTTAAAATTTCAATACTTTGACGCATTTCATTTGCATTACCAACGGCGCGCCCGAGCGGTGTGTCCATATCAGTCAAAAGCGCACAACATTTTAGGCCAAGCATTTTTGCTGTTTCCACTAAAGTTTTGGCAAGTTCTTTTGCATCTTTATATTTTTGCATAAATGCGCCGGAACCGTATTTTACGTCAATAAACAAAGATTTTACACCTTCCGCATATTTTTTTGACAAAATGCTTGCCGTAATTAAAGGCCTGTTTTCAACTGTGCCTGTTGCATCGCGTAAAGCATAAAGTTTTTTATCTGCAGGGGCAAGGTCAGCAGTCTGCCCAAACATACAAACACCGAGTGCTTTAATTTGTTTATAAATATTTTGTGTTTTTACACGCACTTTAAAACCTTTCATTGATTCAAGTTTATCAAGTGTACCGCCGGTATGCCCAAGCCCACGGCCTGACATCATAGGTACAGCAACACCACCGCAAGCAACAAGCGGTGCAAGTGCCAAAGAAATACCATCCCCAACGCCGCCTGTAGAATGTTTATCAACCGTCGGTATTTTAATATTTTTAAATTCTAGCCGGTCCCCTGAAAATGCCATTGCTTTGGTTAACATAGCTGTTTCTTTTTTTGATAAAGGATTTAAAAAACAGGCCATTAAAAAAGCCGATAATTGATAATCGGGTAAAGTTCCTTTTGCAGCACCTTGAGCAACAAAATTAAATTCTTCTTGGGTTAAGGGTAAATTATTTCTTTTTTTAATTATTAAGTCCAACATCCTCATATAAATACCTCACTCACTACTGAAAAATTTAGTTTAGCATTTTTTTAAGTAAATATCTAGTAATAGGACTTTTGGCCCTTTTATATAGGCCTTTTTACTTTTTGAAGTGGGCCTTTTTGCCCTTGTTATGCAACACTATTATTGTTAAACTATAAGTAGAAATTAACAAAAGGAGACTTTATGAAAACAAAAAACACTTTACTTCCGGCAATTGCCCTTTTAGCGGGTACTTTGCTCAGCACACCTATATATGCTCAATTATACGGAGATTATCACGATACCGTAGAGGCTATTAGGCAAGATATCAATATTGAACAAACAATACAAAACACTGTTCAAAAATCATATCTCAATGTCGTACAATTATATAATCAAATGAATGAAGATTTAACTATTGATTATGAAAAATTGCTTGAAGCAGCATCCAATTCTATTAAAGACAATAAGGTATCTGCTCAAGATCAATATGAACTAATGGTATTTGCAATTCAAACAAATCATAACGAAGTATTGGAAACATTGTTAAAAGCAGGTTTTAAAGCTAATATTAATGTTGAACTCGCCCAAGCCGGCACTGAAGTTTCCCCATTGGCGGAAATTGCACAAGCTTTTAACAATACTGAAGCACTTAAATTAATTGAGACTTATATGCCTAAAATGATTAAACGAATGACTCCCAAAAAGATTGAACGTCTAAAAAATATTGAAAAAAGACCTCATGGTGAATATATGTACAAGATAGATAAAAAGCCTGTTGCAACCGCAACTATGGTAATCAAAAAATTTGATAAACCTTTAAGTGATGCAGAATATCAACAATGGTTAAAGAATAATGAAACGATGCAAAGAATTCATAAAAATGAAGTAACAGAGGAAAAATACAAACAAATGCTTGACTCTATAAGGAAAAGCCAAAATAAATAAAACATTTATCCTTACCGTAAAAAGGGTTGCCAAAAGCAACCCTTTTTTATTTTGACAATTTAATAAAGTCAAACCGCGCGCAAAAAACCAGCAAGTATTTTTGAGGAAATTTTGATTTTCTCTGCAATTGTGCATAAGCGTAAAACCGTAGCGCTCGAGAATGCCCGCGCATCGCGCAGTAGATTTAACGGAATTTTCAATTTTATCCTTGACGACGAATACCCAGAAGTATAGGAGCGAAGCGATTTTCGGTATTCTAGGAAAGGAAAAATTGAAAATTACTTAAATATACAAGCGCGTTACATGCGTTCGTGCACATAATGCGGAACGTAGACACGTAAAATAAAACTTTAATCTAAAAACAATATTCTGCCTTTATACTTTTGGGCAACTTTTAAATTGTTTTCGTCACCGCCAACATCATTACTGCTCTTGTAAAAAGGGAGGGGGAAATCAGGCCTTTTTTCTTCAACAATTTCCGCGGCACGAAATAAAATATTATTCATTATTGCCCCGCTTACTAAAGAGGAAACCGGCCCCGCGCTTTTGCCGTTTAAGGTCAAAACCGTTTCTTGCTTGTTGCAGCAATTATCAATCAAAATATCTGCAAAATCTCTTAGCATCTTTCCGCTTGAGTGGCGTGATTTTGTTTCTTTATGCGCTGATACGGCCGTTATAACAATTACTTTAAGCCCTTTACTTTTTGCATAGATTGCTGCATCAATACCGGCTGCATTCCTGCCGGAATTTGAAATGATAATTATGCAATCTTTTGCAGTCATTTTATGTTTAGAAAGTATGGGTAAAATATAGCCTTCTTTGCGCTCAAGTTCCGTTGCTTTATGGGCAGTAGGGCGAAAGTTAAAACTATCATCTAAAATTGCACTAATGCAAGCAAGGCTACCGCTTCTATGAAACCCTTCTAAAGCAGCACTATGGCTATGACCGTTACCAAGCGTAAAAATTAGTCCGTCGTTAATTACGGTTTCAGCCAAAACCGCGACGGCTTGTTCCATTGCCACATTTTGTGTAGTATCAATTTTTTTAAGTGTATCAATTAACCCAGTAAAATATTTGTTCATTATTTTTTCCCTCCGCCGAAAAACCCGCTCAACATTTGCCATATAGTCGGGGTTGCCACAGTGCCTGTTGCCACTGCCGCGGCCGCAACACCGACACCCACCGCTACGCAAACAGTAGCCAAGGTTGAATTTAATTGCTCTTGCGGAATTGCATCTATACTTCCCAAATATTCTTCATACCGCCTGATTATTCTTGCGTCAAATTCCTTTTTAAATTTTGCAATTAACTGTTTTTCCATACCGAAGGCATAAGCATAAGGTAAATAATCACAAAAAAGCCTTTCCCTATCAAAGGGATTAGAAAAATGTACACGCCCCTGTTCTGCTATTAACATATATTGCCTAAAGCCCATTAAACGGCAATATAATTTTATATATTTTGGAGCAATATTATCAATAAACATAAACAATAACCCAAAACTAACCAAAGAAATACCGAAACAGAATTTAGCGATATATGCGGCAAATTGATTTTGTGAAGTAAAAATCATCAAAAAAGAAAGCAAAAGTATACCTAAAGGTATAGACACATGATATACATTGGCATGGAAAAAGTCTTCCCCTTTAACAATCATCCTATCTATCATCTTTTTAAAGGCGTTTTGTATATATGTGGCACTGGTATTATCTAATACCAGTTGGGGGGAATAGGCAAATAAATTTTCATAAATTATTTTATCTTCTTCGGTAAGGTCATTATAATCTGTCCCTTTTAGAGGAATGCAACAAATCTCCCCTTTATATTTACTGATCTTGATATAACCCTTCATCGCCAAATTTATTAAAGTTATAGTTACATAGGAAAAATCTATCGGCTTTTGCCTATTCAATATATATTTTGCAAAAGCGGGGGTAATTTCCCGCGGTGGATCATATTCCGTAACAAAAGGGCCTTTTGGATCTTTTCCGTATTTACTCCACACGAAATAGCAATAAATTAACATAAAAAACATAATCAATATAGGTAATATATTTAAGGAATTACGTAAATAACGGAAAAGAACAGAGTAACTGTCAAAAAAACCTTTTTCAAAAGAAAGGTCAACAGAAATATTTTTATCAAGAAAGGGGGTTAAAATTAATTCTTTTCCTTCCTCAGCACGGAAAAGTTTTCCATCAATTTTTATTAAAGTATCTTTATTTATATGGGTTCCGTCAACTTTAAAAAGGATTGCCCCCTGCTCAAATTTATAAGACCAATTTGATAACCCCAAATCTAATTTAAAAACATCTTTACCTAACTCGGAATAAACGGCATCAGGTATAATATAAGATAAAGTAATTTGATTTTTCCCCACATGGGAATATGGGTTCATACGTGTCTGTATAAAAGTAGTATTTCCGATTCTATCAGCAAAAAAATTAAGATACAAAACATTACCGCGCATGGAAATTTTTTTTAATTCAGTATTTGTATTAATTGACCTTTTTAAAACGGGCAATTCGATTTCGGAATCAGTAAAAAAAGTTATTCTTTCCTGTATTTCGGCAGAGGCATCTTTTTTCAAAATAATTTGAATTTTGTAATCAAAATTCTCCTGTGCTAATAAGGGCAAAGTAAAAAAAATGAGGAATGGCGCTAACAAAAATTTTTTCATAATTTTATTATACAAAAAACCCATACCAAATTGGTATGGGTTTTAATTCAATGTTTAATCTCTTACTCTAAATTTTTCGGTGTAAAAGCATACGGTAAATAGTCTTTTAATAAACGCATTATAGGTGTTTTTTTGTCTTGTAAATTTAAGGTATAAATAGGTGTATCCGGGCGCGCAAATTCCGCAAGGACTTGGCGGCATGCACCGCAGGGGGTTGCCTCCGGTAAACTAGGGTCTTGCGAAACTATTATATAAAGGGCTTTGATTTCTTTTTCACCTTCGCTGATTGCTTTAAAAATGGCACAGCGTTCCGCGCACATTGTTAAACCGTAAGAGGCATTTTCAATATTTGTTCCACCGTAGATTTTGCCGCTTTTGGCAAGAACTGCCGCAGCAACATGATACTGAGAATAAGGCGCATAAGAATTTTTAAACATCTCTTTTGCTTTTTTAAGCAATTTATTTAACACCGTTTTTGAAATTTTCATAATACCTCCTATTTCTTATTACTCTTTTTCTTCTTAACAATTTCAAGCAATTCCTTAACAAGTTTTTCATTTTGGGGTAAAACTTTTAAAGTTTTATTTTTTACATCATATTCCAAAATTGCATTTTTAGGAATATCGGAAACATAATAATGATCAGCCGGTCCTGATTTGTCAAATTGTAAAATTTCATAACATTCCCCATCTATCGCTCTAAGGCTGTCAGATAATTGAGATTCTACATAAAAATATGTTTCCCCTTGATACTCTATTTTATATTCCGGTTCATCTACCCCAATACTATAAAAACATAGTTTAAAATACCTGTTTGATGGATCACACTTAAGAAAATAATGATTACCAGTATTAGCGCCACCGAATAAATAATAATTATCAGCTTCACTTATTTTAATTATTTTTCCTACAGGAAATTTCTTAACTGATTTTTTTACACCGGCAATGTTTGATAAACATTCAGATTCTGCTTTTTTAAACTGTTCTTCGCTAATATATAAAGCATTAAGCGAAAGCACCGAAGTAAATAAAATCATTATACTATAAACCAAAACTTTTCTTTTCATAATTAACCTCTCATTTACGAGTAAAAATCTTACTGTCTAACCATTATAGCAATTTTTTACTAGTTTTTTACCTTATTTTATAAAGATTTTTCTGAACGCCAAATATTTTAAAATATTAAATTTAGTCCTAGATTTTCTGGGCCCTAAAAAATGTCTATACAATACAAAAAATACACAAAAATTAACTAATCTAAAATAATTATAAACTAATCACTTGACATTAGATTAAAATAATGCAAATATATTATATCAGCAAAATTTATGCTGACTACAACTAAAGGAGGTTGTATGAGAAAACTAGTAACTGCGGTGTTTGCGTTCGCTTTATGTTTGGGGGTTTCCGCTAACGCCGTTGCACAAACTCAAAACGCCAAAACACACGGCCACAATATGCACCACGGCCAACACAGCCAAGGTTATAATCAAGGCCAACAAATGACTAATCAATTAAATATGCAAAGTGAAATGAATGCACAAGAGGGTATAGTTTATGTAACACCTCTTATTCACGAGTATATTTATGAAGACATAATGGAAGTAAAAATCCCGGCACGCCATGAAAGACGTCTTTCCGGCATGTACACTTATTATTATAATGAGGCAGATGATTTTTATTCCAACTTCAAAAAAGATCTTAGGGACAGGATTGGCTTTTCCTATGGTTTAGATTGGTCCTTAACCGCGCAACGCGGCGCACCGAACGGGCATAAAACTGCTTTGCAAAATATTTATTACCCTTATGCCCAAATGAATTTGTTTAATACAAATTCTTGGCTTGGTTCTGCGCAAGTTAACTTTAACTATACGCTTGTAAGATATTGGGGAATGTCAGGTAATTTGCTTGACGGTAACCTCGGCGTTGCTACGGCAATTAACGATTACCCGGGAAGACAAAACATCTTCTCCCAATTAACATTTAATCATACTTGGGGCGGTGCCTTGAGTTGGCTTTCTTGGGCAATAGGTCAATACCCGATATACAATTTTGACGGTACAACCTATAACTCAAACCAACAAACAGGTTTGATAAACTATTCAATGTCCCAAAACGCAAGCGCAAGTTACCCGACGGCAAGCTTCGGTGCTTATGCTGAAATTACACCTATGCAGGAACTCACAATTGCAGGCGGCTATCAAGATGCCACAAATGTAACAGGTTCTGTAATGCGTGTTAATACCGCTTTCGACGGTAAATATACGGGCTTTGGTTCTGTTACCTATACACCTAATAATGTTTTCGGTTTAGGTAAAGGGCAATATTCAGGTTTAGTTTACTATCAACCTTCAGTTGAAAAACAACCCGGTAATTCTATGGGGTGGAGTTTCAATATGGAACAAAACCTCACCAACAGTTTAGTTATGTTCGGGCGTGCAAACGGCTCAACAAACAGCGTAGTACCAATAAAAAATTCTTATATGCTTGGTATGTCTTATGTTAACCCTTTACATAGAAATCCGCTTGATGCAATTACCGTCGGTGTTGCTTATAACAGGATTGCAAGGGATGTTTACACTCCTGCTTATGTTCGCACCGGTGAAACTGTTTTTGAAGCACAATGGGTTTGGGGTATGGGTTCATACTTCACAATTACGCCCGACTTACAAATGTATAACCGCGCAGCATTTAAAGCAGACAGCGGTTGGGTAAGCGTCTTTACTTTAAGAGCAACCTTAATGATTTAGTAACTTAATGAGGGGGAAAACCAATGAATAATAATGAATACGGAACAAGATATCCTACACTAGCCTTTATTTCAGGCGGTGCGGGGCAAGCAAACGACGGCATACCGCCGCAACCGTTTGAAACTTTTTGCTATGACAGCGCTTTGCTTCAGGCAAAAATTGAAAACTTCAATGTAGTGCCATATACCTCGGTTTTACCGAAGGAATTATTTGGCAATATCGTGCCGGTTGAACAAGTTTGCAAGGACTTTAAACACGGTGCCGTACTTGAAACTATTATCGCCGGCAACGGTGCGAAAATTGAAGACCATAAAGCCATAGCAACCGGTATCGGTATTTGCTGGGGTAAAGATTCAGCCGGCAACTTAATCGGTGGCTGGGCAGCGGAATATGTTGAATATTTTGACACCCATATCGACGATGATATTGCCAAAGGCCATGCGGAAATGTGGCTGAATAAATCTTTAAACCACGAACTTGAAATCCGTGGTGTACAAAAACACAGCGAATTTCAATTTTGGCATAACTACATAAACATTACACAGCCTTTTGCGTATTGTTTGACGGTTATGGGCTTTTTAAACTTCCAAAATGCCGCACCTGTGGTGTTGCATAAGTAGGGTTTAATTTGGGGGTATTATGGGGGAAAACAACCAAAATAACAACGGCAAGCTCGGCGTCATCGGGCTTGCAGCAATAGTTATAAGCTCTATGATAGGGGGCGGGATTTTCTCCCTCCCCCAAAATATGGCGCAAGGGGCAGCGGCAGGTGCGGTACTTATTGCCTGGGTTATAACAGGTATAGGTATGTACTTTATTGCAAATACCTTTAGCGTGCTGGCCCGCGTCAAGCCGGATTTAACTGCCGGTATTTATATGTATGCCCGCAACGGTTTTGGGAACTATGCAGGGTTTTCTATCGGGTGGGCTTATTGGCTTTCCCAGATTTTCGGAAACGTCGGATATGCCGTTATAACTATGGATGCTTTAAATTATTTCTTCCCGCCGCATTTTGCGGGGGGGAATAATTTGCTTTCCATTATTTGCGGCTCGGCGTTAATTTGGGGCTTTAACTTTTTTGTTTTACGCGGTGTAAAACAAGCCTCAGTAATGAACATTATCGGTACTGCTGCAAAATTAGTGCCGCTTGCCATATTTATAATTATTTGTATTTTCGCATTTCACGCAGATAAATTTAATTATGATTTTTGGGGCAATCTCGGCGCAAATGCAAAGAGTTTAGGCGGCTTTGGAACGCAACTTAAAAGCACAATGCTTGTAACACTGTGGGCCTTTATCGGTATTGAAGGCGCAGTGGTTTTATCAAGCCGTGCAAAAAGCCAACAAGCGGTCAGCAGGGCAACATTTTTAGGTTTCTGCGGATGTTTGTTTATTTATGTTATGCTCTCTTTATTGCCTTTTGGCTTTATGACACAAGCGGAACTTGCAAAAGTTGCAAACCCGTCAACTGCGGGTGTTTTGGAACATTTAGTCGGCCCATGGGGAAGCTATTTAATGAATATCGGGCTTTTAATTGCCGTCTTATTTAGCTGGCTTGCTTGGACAATGATTGCCGCACAAATTCCGCAATCAGCGGCACTTGACGGAACATTCCCTAAAATTTTTGCAAGGGAAAATTCAAAAGGCACGCCGTCCGTTTCACTTTGGGTAACAAGCATAATTATGCAACTTGCTATGCTCTTGGTTTACTTCTCAAATAATGCATGGAACACTATGCTTAGCATAACAGGTGTTATGGTTTTGCCTGCATATATTTTCAGCACACTTTATTTGTGGAAATTAACCGAAGACGGCGAATATCAAAAAATCACGCAGCACGGCAGATTTTTTGCTTTAATCAGCGGGATGCTCGGTACGGCTTTCGGGCTTTGGCTGATTTATGCGGCAGGGTTAAAATATTTATTTATGGCCTTTGTATTTTTGGCGCTCGGTATACCTGTTTTTATGGTTGCCCGCCGTCAAAATGCACCCACAGAGCCTTGCTTTAGTAAACATGAAAAGATGGTAATGGTTTTAATTTTAGTTATTGCATGCGCGGCAATATATGCTTTTACGGGGGGAATACTTACCTTGTAAAAAAAGAGTAACAACTAACTACATGCCCTTTGAGTAGTTGGGGCAAAAAACACCCCCACGAGTAATAAAATGATTTGCTTGCGGGGGTATTTAATTATATTTTTAAACAGTTTTCAAGACGAGTAAAAAATATTGAAGCCTTTTCTTCAAAATATAAATCTGTAATAGTATTTGTATATGCCGAAGGTAAAGTATTAACTTCAATAATCTTTCCGCCGTTTTGTTTAACTAAATGCGGTAAAGCACAAGCGGGCATAACTTCACCGGATGTTCCAACGACAATCATCAAATCACTTTGTTGGGCAAGTGTAAAAGAATCTTGATAAACTTGAGGGGGAATACCTTCCCCGTAAAAAACAAAATCAGGTTTAAGTAAACCTTTGCACAATGGACAAGAGGGCAATTCCGCATCCAAATTTACTTCGGAAATTTTATAGCGTTTGCCGCAAACCTGGCAAGTTAAATAACTTAAAGTACCATGGAATTCATAAACGATTTTACTGCCGGCTTCCTGATGTAAATTATCAATATTTTGTGTTACTATGCCTTTTAAAAGGCCGGCCCTTTCCATTTCGGCAAGCACTTTATGGGCTTTATTTGGATTGCTTTGCGCCGTCATAGAATAAAAGATTTTTTTGATTTCGGCCCAACTTTCTTTTGGGTGGGAATTAAAGAAATCAATTTCAATATATTTAGGGTCATACTTTTCCCAAAGGCCGCCTTTACCGCGAAAGCAAGGTATACCGCTTTCTACGGAAATCCCGGCACCAGTAAATGCTGTAATAAATTTTGATTGTTTAATTAAATCTAAAACTTTTTCCATAAACCACCTCACAAACTACACATATTATATAAAAAAGAAAACTTCTATGGAAATAATCAAGACATTAATGTGTCAAAGGCTGAATACTGAAATTCGGTGTTACTTTTAAAGTATCCGGGGGAAGTAATTCCGGATTATACTCAAAATGCGGTTCAAAGGTGCTTGGTTTAGGTTGCATAATTTTGGGTTGTGCAAATGACGGTTTAGGTAAGGCCAAAGTTGTGAAAGCGGGGTTATGTGATTCGGCAACTAAACCTAATGGGGCTATTAAATGCCCTGCCTTAATAGCACCTAACGCATTTTTAGGCCTCATACCTAAATAACTTAAACCACCGCCTAAAGCTAAAGCAGCAATTGGGATACCCATCATTTCCTGCCAAGAAGTATTTTTCAAACTTACCATATCGTTTTTATTCTCAGTTTCTAAAGATTCTATATTTTTATCTGCCATTTTTCCATACAAGAAAGGTATAGCGGACATACCTATAAATACGGTTGGATAAGAGACGTCCCAACTTGTAACGAAACGTTTATCAGCGGGGTTAACTAATTCTAATTCCAATTTCTTATGTCCATAGCGTAAAATACTGCTAGTTACTTGTGAAAAACCTATAGAAGTTAAAGCCAACCCGAGAGAAAAAGTTAAAGGATCATCTTGAGTAGCAAGTAAATAGGATCCCGCCCCGGCAGATGCAACACCTAACGTAAGTAGATTTCTATATCCCGCTAGACTATCACCGCCAAAGGCTCTCAAAATAGATTTAGAATTCATCCTAGTAACGAAAGCCGGTAAATTTAAACCAAGCAGCGCAATAATCGGTACTAGTGATTCTTCGTGTATTTTATTAGCGACATATTCACTTGCCATGGAATTTGAATAAGCATACAAAAGTGATGACTCCGCACCTGCGAGTAAAGCACTTGATAATGTCAACGGTAATAAATCTTTTCTACCCAAAAGTTTATAAGATGCTTTAACATCATTGAAAAATTCACCGGCATTTTTAAAGCTATTGGCACTCTTGCCAATACTTGGATTAAAATGAGCTTTTTGTAGTTTATATAAAGCAGCACCGCTTATTGCAAGTAAAACAGGATAAGAGAAGGAAAAATCAAACCAATGTTTCTTTACCGGTTGACCATTTTCATCTAAATATACGGATCCATCAGGATTAAGAAATAATTTTGGATTTATATGATCGAAAAGTGCACCCGCTGCCGGCGGTAAAATTAACATAAACGAAGAAATACTCTTAAACGCTACGGCCTTCAAAGTACCGCTCCCTCCACCTATTGCTTGAATTAAAGGTGAATAAGAACCACGTGTCAAAGTAGTTGCTAAACCAATAAGTAAAGCTGAAGGATATAATAAAGCAGGGGAAGGCTTATCAAACGGATTATCTGCCTGTATTCCATTAAAACCGTTAAACCCAGCCATAATGGGTAAAGACAAAGATGCTAAAGATAAATACATTGAAGTTTTCAGCATCTTAATAGCTCCGAACTTTTTGACAAAAGGTGAAACGAACGGTGTTGCCGCTGAAAGCAAATACGGGAAAATTAGAGAAATAAATGTTAATTTTCCCAGGTCCTCTTCCGGATAATTCTTACTTAAAGGCCTTACCAAACCGGTTGAAGCAACACTTAAAGAAACCATTGATTGTAAATATAACGCATTAACCTTATTCATACCGCCCAAAAGTTTAATTTTATAAGGGGTATCTAATTCTCTTAATTTAGCTAAATTAAGGAAATCTCCTATTGCATATTTCGGTAAAAAGAATGCGCCTTCTGTTGTTACATTTATAATGTCTTTACCTTTACGAACAATTAGCCCTACATTTTCATCAATAATAATTCTTAAACCATCGTATTGTTTATAAGTTTTTAAAGTAATACCGGTTTCGGTTAAGGTTTTACCGTCTTTACCGAGTATAAATACTTTACCGCGGCCTGCAAATAATTTTTCTTTATTTCCGGCAAAAACATTCCTAAAATTACGTGACCAAAAAGTATTTGCTTCCTTCGGAATAAATTTTAGTTCTATTTTACCAGCATCCCCCAATGCAGCAGAAGCTCTGGCGAAATCAGCAAAACTGTCAGTATTTTCAAAAGCCAATTTAAAAGCAGATAAATCTAATGCCTCATTTTCATTTTTGAAAAACTTAATTATAAAACTTCCGTTTTCCTTAACAACAGAGACATATTTAGGCAATTCTTCGGAAAAAGCAGGCATTTTATCGCCTATGATAAATTCAGCTCCTACTCTCTGTCCTTTTTGTTCTTCCGCTCCTGCAAAGACTGATAAGACTAAAGGATTTTCCGCAAAATTTCTCACTGTCTTAGTTTTTGTTCCAAGGCTGCTAATATGTGAATCTGCTTGGGCAAGTACTCGCCCGAAATCATCACTCTTTAAAAAGTTTATTAAGAATTCTTTATCTTTGATACCAAGTGGGGAAGAAGCTATTAATTCTTTTATTTCTTCAAAAAATAAATCTTTAAAATTTACACCTTTTTTAAATAATTTTCCAACTCGGTATTTAGTTTTTGCATTAGACATTGCAGTATTCACAATATCATGGACAATCTCAACAAGTTGTTTAGGAGTTTTCGCACCTACTTGCGGCAACACGAAAATACCTAAATCTTTATTATATTTGATTCCTCTAAGTATTTTTGTTATCCCTCTAGTAAGGCCTGTTCTTTCCCCTTTTGCCAAAACACCTAAAGAACCTTCCACCTGCCTATGAACTTCATTTGTGTACTGTATAGAATTTTTCAAAACACTTAATCTTACTGCACTTTTATAGTTTTTCGTAAAAGTTTTGAAATTTTTACCCATATTGGTAATTTTTATAACAAATCTTTGCCGCATAAAAGCAGCCTTTGTATAATTTGCCGCAAATTTGGCCAAAGCAGGAATATTTTTAGCCGTTAAACCTATTTTTGCCAGTTTAACAGCCTTGAATAAATTTTTGCCGAAACCTATTAATTTAATACCACCATTTAAAATGTCCCTCACAAACACTATTGTTATTACGATATCTGCTGCTAACCCTAAACCTACAAAAGATGCTAGAACAGTACGACGTGATTCCTTTTGAGCTTTGCGTTCCTCGTCAATTACTATGCGTTTAGAACTTAAAAATTTTTCCGGTATACGTTTTTTGAAAGCTTTATAAAGTGAAATATCAAGATTATATTCATCCGCTGTATTTAAATCGCCCATTCCTTCATTCATCACATAAAAGGCAAGCATGGCTTCCGCATCCCCATTAAAACTATCCTTTGCTAAGTTGTAATACGCATTTCCCTCATAATCGGTATTATGGACATTACCATTTGCATCTATATATTGCTTCGCTTGTGAAACTGTAGGATATTTATCAGCTCCACTTTTACCACTTAGTAAAGCTCCTACCAAAAAAGGCATTATGCCGCTACAAGATATTGCATATTTGGTTAAGGTTCCTTTTTGAACACCTGAAGTTTGTTGCACTCCACATTTCTCTACGCTGTATTTCCTTAAAATATTTAGCGCATTATCTGAACCTTCTTCCGCAAGCATTTGTGCCAAATCAAAATAAGCATTTTGAAATTGTTTTCCGGTACTATATTCTACCTTTTGCGAAACTTTACCCAAATATTTTCCATTCGTTTTGGCAACAGCAAGCGGAATGTTCATAAAGTTGAGATAATCTAAATATTCCCATAGCATAGTTCTATTTTCATCTATAGTACTCTTTTCTAGGAATTTATCTACTGCGTCATATTGCTCCATGGCAAGTAAAGCTGCCATACCACTTAACATTACCGGAACGTAGGCACTGGTATCCTCATAGTTTTTGATGGTTTTCATAATAAGGTCAGCATCTTTATAGCGAGGACTCAAAACCCCGATTCCCATAATTGCATTAGTTAAATTTGTACAATAACCTTTAATCTCACAAGGATTTACGCGTGGATCTTTTTCTTTACCCAATTTGGAATTTTCTTCTTCTACAACTTTTCTATATAAATCAAGCAATATCTTTTTTTGTTCTTGATTATAAATTCTGACTCCTTTTGAATTGACTAGAGAAACTATTATCGGGGTTACTTCTAAAATTTGTTCTTTTGCATTATTCGGATTCGCTTGATAAATTTTCATAAGTTCGGCAAATAAATTTCTTACCTGCATATACAAAGATTCTTCGTACCCTTGTTGTAATTCCTTTAAGAAATCTTCATAATGATTATTAACTTTATCCAATTGTTCGTCATGGTAAGTATTAACTCTCTGCATTTCTTCTTGGAATTTTTCTTCTACATTTTGTAACTCTTTGGTTGTCCGTTCCGCGATTTCTGCTTCACTAAGACCTTGTGTTCTATATTTCTTTCTCTCTTTTTCTATTTGTTCCAAAAAGTCTCTATGCTGATTTTCCAATGCAGTTTTGGTTGAGGTGTAATTATCCTCTAAATCTTCTAAAAATTTGGCTTTATAATCTATGGGCCCTTCATATATTTCTTTAGCAACTTCTTCCCCGGGGTTACCCATAATAGTCGATTTAATTTCCTCAGCACGGGCGAAACCCGAATCTTGCATATTTTTATTATGTGTTTCTCTAATATCATCTATAATGAGGGCATGAACTTCAGCACGAGTATGATCGAAATTTGTCTGATCTATCGTCATGCTAGGCACTTCTGGGGTATAAAAAAATTCCTGCCCAAGGGCAGGAACAGTAGCATTGTAAATTAAGGCAACACTCAGCCCTAAACATATAATTCTTTTAAGAAATTTGTTTTTTATGAAGGGCATTTGGTTCTCCATTTAAATCTTTCTTTCTTACTTAAATATTAGCAGTTATGCCGCTGTTTCTCAAGGGTTTTTGGTCCTATTTGTATCTAGGACTTTAGACCTAATTTATTTAGATTAGTATCGACGGTAGTCAAAATCTAAAAAACATGAGGTCCACTTTATATAACTGTTTTTATAAAAATCTTTTTTATTTTTCATATTGTGTTAATTATCTAGTAGGTCAAATGACCTATTTGAAATTAGATACAAAGGTCCTTGCGAGAATTATTTATTTTTTTCTAAAATATAATAAATGGAAAAAATGATGATCAAATTAAATAAATTTATTTACCTAATAATCAATATTATCTTGCTTATCTCAAACACATCTGCTTTTGCACAGGAGGCAGATTTCCTTACACTTCCTTCAGTAGGAAATATAAAGCTATATAACCAACATTTCATAAGCGAAATTGAAGATTTGGATTGGGTTTTTGCACATAATTTTGCCATGCATGATAAAGGACCCAGATGTTTAAAACAAGCAGAAGATTGGTATGAAAAGATGATTGCAGAGGAAGATAATATTTTACTCTATACCAGGGCCATTGATGTCGCAAACAAAGATGCCATGGATATTGTTGCTTATACTAAATATCTTGCTAACAAAAATACAAAGTTGCTAGAGTTCGTAAGGTTATGGGATAAAATTGCCTTTCAAAAATTAAAAACGATCGTAGACTTTATTATAAGTGAGGGATATATACATCCCACATTTTCCTATTATCAACTTATAGGCCCAGAAAAGACAAAAGAATTTAAAAATTATATAGAATATTTTCAAAATCGTTTCAGCGATGATAATTTTTACAAAGGTATTAAAAAAGATATTAATACTTATCATAAGAAAGTCTACGATAAAATGGTATCTCTTTTCAGAGAAAATATTAAACCTGCCGAAATAATGGAATATGCTTTTAAAAATGGGATGTTACCTAAGGAAAAAGCCGGTGTAAAATTAGTTCTGGAAGCAAAAGATGCAGATGTTTCTGTTACAACATTAGTTAAGGGTATAAGGTCATATTTAACCCGATTTGGAA
>JAFZUQ010000001.1 GCA_017618215.1 Elusimicrobiaceae bacterium
CTTTCCGGGAAACCGGTTCAATGATGAAAACTTTAAACGGTGGTTTAGTTACCCTCAGGAATGCATTTATTGCCCCCGAAGGTGAAAACCCATTACGCACCATAAAAATGGCACCTACCAGAAGAGCCGCTGCAATTGCAGCCGGTATAACCGTAGCTGCTGCAAGTGCTATGTTAAGTACACCGGTCGCAATCGGTACGACTTTAGCGCTTGCCCCGATAATAGTATCTAAAGGAACTACTTCAACTGAAGACAAAGATATATCAGACAATATCCTTTCCCCCGGTCTTTTTGCCTATTTCCATCAAATGAGCAGAGATCCTTGGCGCAAAGATAAAGAAATTATACCTGAAGAACCTAAAAAAACGAACCATGCACCGGCCGGATTTAAATCTATTTCCGAGTTAATCAAAGAAGCCGTGATTAATGGCCTTCCGTATGAAAAGGCAATGGAAATCGGTTACAATAGCGAAGATCCTGAAGAAGGTAAACGCCAACTAAGAGATTATATCCTGTTTGTGCAAGAAGGTAAAAAGGCAGCGGCAAATAAAACAAAAGATTTAACCAAATTTATTAAAGGTAAATATAAAAAGTATTTTAATAATAACAGCAAACCTTTATCTATTTTGTTCATAACGGACGATAGTTTTACTTTAGATGAAATAGGAAACAATTCTTGGTTAAAAAAAGAAGTAAAAATTATTGATATAGCGACAGATTATAATCAAGCCTATGAATTATTAACAAATAACGAATATGATTTCGTAATTTCTAAAAAATTTGGAAAAAAGGCCATGGAAAATATGGCAGATTATATAAAAGAAAATGCTCATATTCCGTTTATTTTATATTCTAATGCCAAATATTTAGATAAAGATACACAAAGTATTTTCGACGGGTTTTTGCCATCTTCAAATAATTATATGCAAGAAGTTATAAATTATGCGAGCAATTTCCATTTTAAAGAACAAACAGATATTCATGGTTTTGCGGAAGAAAATTATATTCCTTATTATTATGACAGACCTTTTAATAAAGACATAAAAAAGATGCACATTTTGATAGTCGGTGAAAGCATAGGTTTATTTGACAAATTAAAATTAAAACATTCCTCGCTTGCCGAATATATTGAAACATTGGATTTTGCCGATAAAGGCTATGAAGTTATAGAAAAATTAAAAAAGAATCCAAATAAATACGATATAATTTTTACAAATTTCTTTACATCCGACGATATGGGGGAAGATATAGCTCACTACGTTTATCAGGAAGGTTTAAATATTCCTGTAATACTCTCAGATGACATAGACTTACCCTTTAAAAACTTATTTTTGCAAAAGCATTTTGCAGGATATTTAGATATGGCTTTAAATGATGCGACAAGTATCATCAGCTATGCAAGTAATATTATACCCGATTACGGAAACAGACCCAAATTTATAAAAGAAAATTATAGTGATGCGCCATATAAGGTACCGTTTAATACGTCGGTAAAAAAGATGCGCATCCTAATAGTAAATGATTCCGGTAAATTGTTTGCGGATATTCAGGAATTTTTGGCTAAATATTCGCACAGGCAATATATTGAAAAAGTCGATTTCGTTACAAGCGCAGCGGAAGCTTTGGAAAGATTGCAAAAGGATCCGAATCAATATGACATAATCTTTACCGATTATTATATGGATGACGGCAAAGGGCAAGATATTTCCAAATATGTGCATAATAAGCAATTAAATGTACCCGTAGTGCTCCTTTCGGGAATGGACTACCCGTTTGATGTCTTGTTTAACCAAAAGTATTTTTCAGGTTATTTAAATATACATAACAATAACTATAACGAAATATACAGCCTTGCAAGTAATATGTTAACCCAAAACGGCCAAACACCTATCTTCCAACCTAAAAACTATGTCTATGGGGAATATGAAGAACCATTTAACACAAACGTCAAAAAGATGAGAATTTTGGTGGTAAATGATGTAAAAGGTGCAGTATATACGCCAAATAAATATACAGATGCAAATCCCTTTGCCGAATATGTTGAATCATTTGATTATGTAGGGTCTTTTGGCTTAGCAAAACAAATATTAACAGATGCACCTGATGGATATGACATAATTTTTGTGGATTCTTTTATGAATGGCGGTAATTACAGGGATTTCGCGAAATTTGTTTATGAACATAATTTAAATATCCCCGTAATTTTATACTCATATAATTCTTATAGTGCCAGAAAATTATTTGATGAACATGTTTCCGGATTTATGGACCCTGACGGGAATGATTATGACCAAGTAGTAAGTTATGCCAGCAATATGTTAGTTGCCCAAGGTAAGACAAAATCGGCTTTTAATGAAGGAAACTATATTGAAGCAAAGTATGAGGGCACAATTAATACCAATGTCAAAAAGATGAATATTTTGATAATCAATGACGGCTATCCTTATAGAGTCAGTCCGGATAAATATAAAGAATTTGCCGATTATGTGGAATCAATTAAAGTTATCAGGAGTATTGAAGAAGCAAAAACAGCATTGCATGATGCCCCTAATACATATGACATAGTTTTTGTGGATTCTTTTATATTCGACGGAAGTTATAAAGATTTTGCCAATTATGTCTACAATAATAATTTAAATATTCCCGTTATTATGCTTTCAAATAACTCCTACACAAACGAAAGATTATTTAAAGAACATATTTTAGGATATTTAGATGATGCTTATAATGACTATGAAGAGATTATAAAGTATGCCAGTAATTTTCTAGTTGATCAAGGTAAAACCAAACAAGCGGAGCCGAAAAAATCTATAAAAAATAATTTCGTTAAAGGGAATTTTGAATATAATGATTATGACAAACCGTTTAATCCTAATAGCGGTAAACTTTCTATCTTAATTGCTAATGATAATAAAACATATCTGGATAAGGTTCGAGCGATCGCACAAAAACCGGAATTAAAAGATTTTATAGAAAGGATAGATTTTGTTCACAGCGCAACTGAAGCCATAGATAAATTAAGGAAAAATCCTTCTGCCTACAATATAATATTTACTGATAACTTTATGGGAGAAGAACGTGGAAAAGAAATTGCACAGTATGTTTATGAGAAAGGTTTAAATATTCCTGTAATATTATCTGCGGGGGTAGGGGGCATAGCTGAAGATTTATTCGACGAACATTTTGACGGATATATAGATGCCTATCTTAATCTTTCCGATAAACTTTTTAACTATGCAAGTAATATTGTCGCACAACAAAAAGAAAATATACCGGCAAGCTCAAAAGCATCTCCCAAACAAAACAATGGTTCGTGGCAAAATTTTAAGAGTTTAGCCTTTCCTTTAATCTCTTTGGGCGTATTAGGGCTCGGTTTGGCTTTGGGTATTGATTTAGGAAATGATATTCCGGCAACTTTGATGACGGCCGGTATGCCTTTTATATTTACCAGATTATCAGTTAGAAAAAAAGTTAAAAAATTACCTCAGGACGTACAAGATTTTATAGAATTAAGAGACGAATTTTCTCCTCAGCTTTTCCGTAATAGATATTTAACCCCGGAAGAAGCCCAAAATATGAAAAGAATTTTGGGTGAAGATTTCTTCAATTTGTGGCAAACATATTACAATAAAGACCTCAGAACCATGGCTGTTAAGTCCCCTGAGCTTATTGAAGAACTTATGGAATATTCTAATCACTATGAAAACACCTTGAAAAGCCAAATTAAGGCAAGATTTACCGGTACAAATCCGTTATACGTCTTCACAATGCGTGATTTGACAAATAATTTCATAGAGGCCTTAAAATCCGGTAAAACTATGGAACAGGCGGTTATGGAATTTGGGGCGGCGATGTTTGAATATCACAAGAAGATATATCAAATAGATAAATTTCTCGACTTCAAAAAGTTATTTAGGCAGGTAAATTGGGATGCAATAGAAAACCCCAGCATATATAATACTAATTTTGGCGGATTAGAAACCTTTGATGTAAGTTCCAAAATAGGTTTCGGTAAATTACATAATAGAGGTGTATACAAAGGGGTATCTGTTCATATAAATGATGTTGCTTACAGTGAATATTTGGGTGAGCTTACAACTGATTATGAGCATCCGGATAATTACAAAGGAGTAAATTTAGCCCATCGTTCGCAAGCCAGCCCTTACGGTGTTGATATTGATTATCCTAATTTAAAAGTATATGGATATAATAATAATGCCCGTCTTTTTAAAGTTTTGCAAGAAGATTGGGAAATATTAAAACCTTTAGCAGAGAAATATGATACCGGAATCCCTTTAACCGAGGCTGACATTAAAACTATTCACAATACCATTGCGGATATAAGTTATATTTTCACAAATGCCGTACCTTTTCATAGAGGCAGTTCTTCCTCCAATTTAATTATTGTTTATGGGCTTTATCAAATGTTCGGTATTAAGGCCCCTCAAGTTAAAATAGGACGAGCTTTAGATTTATCTGCATTTGGAACAACACCTGAAGCATATAAAAATGATTGGTTAAATTTATTTAACGGGGAATTTACCTATAAACAACCTTCTGATAATCAAAGTAAGCAAAATGCTTTTAGTCAAGTAGTATCCTCTGCTATACGCTCTGCCTTATCTATTGCAGCTATCGGTTTAGGGCTCTACTCCGCTTTCAGAGGTTTTCATAATACGTTTGACGGATCAAATATCAACGACTTAAATTTAGCAAGCAATCTGCTTGCTTTGTCAGGTTTTTTCGATCTTGGTAATAGAGACCTAATAAAGCTTCAAACCCCAGAAGAAAAGTTGGATTTAAAAAATGATATTGTTAAAGCTAAAAATGTGAAACCGATCAAGGGCCAACCGGTTGATGCTTATGCAGTTTGGGGATTGATAGATCAGTTTGGTAAAACCCGTGCTTATTTTAAGTTGACAATACCGGAAGAAATTGACGGCGCAATTCTATTAGATAGAGTAGTAACCGAAAATGGCCTCCAAGATGACAATTCTTTAATAATTTTTGAATATCCTAAAGTTTTGTCTACAAAATCTTCTGATTTATCACAAGATATAGTTTCACAAATTCAAGACGAAAAAAATAAAATTATTAATTATGTGCGTGATGGTAAGAGAAGGGCCCAAGTTCCTTTAATAACCAGTGCTATAAATACTTCCGGTTTCGTGTTAGGAAATAAAATAGTAACAGATCATTATGGGAATATCGTCAGTGATCTTAGAAGTATTTCTAAAGAAGCCTTAACTGCTTTAAAAAATAAACCCATCACACTGGAAGAATGGCAACAGATTGCTGATTTATTTGAAAAATTTGAAAAAGCCGGTTTCATACATGGCGATTTGACACATAACCTCTTTTTTAGACGTGATGATAATGGCAAACTTCATGTTTCTTTAATAGATTTTGAAAATGTTACTAATTCATGGGGATATGATCATTTCCTTAAAATAGTGTCTGATAAATTAGAAGCTATCGGTGCAAAAGAGAAAGCCCCGCTTAGAGAAGATTTTGAACCCACTTCTTGGGAATATAATATACGCAAAGCCCTTAACCGCTTAGATTTGCCGATGGCTGCTATTGCTATCGGTTTAGGGCTTTATTCTTTACTTCATCCCACAACAGGGTCATTACTATTGGCTACTTTACCGATTTGGGCAAGTAAACTTTCGGTACTTCAGCCTAATAATTCAAGAGATAAATTCTTTAATTTACATAAACAGTTTGAGCCGGAGCTTTTTACAGGTGAACCTTTAACTGAGGAAGAAAAACAAAACATGAAAGAGATTTTGGGGGAAGATGCCTTCAATGTTTGGCAAAAATACTACAATCAAGATTTAAATAAAATTGTCGCAGAAAACCCAGGAGATTTGGAAGATCTTATAAAATATTCCGTTCGTTATGAAACTGTCTTGAGTTCGAGAGCAAGTAAAATTTTCGGCGGAACAAATCCCTTATATGTTTTTACTTCACGTGATATAACAAAAAATTTTATTAATAATTTGCAAAACGGTCAAACAATGGAAAATGCCATAGAAAATCTTGGTGAAGATATGGCTGCTTACCATCGCAAAGTAGCACAAATCAAAATGTTGAAAATGCATAAACAACCGACTTGGAAATTCGGGCCTGGTTGGGATGAATTTAATAATGATATCTTTTTGGAACAGGTTTCACATTCTGACATGTGGGCAGGTCGTTTTCGTACCAAAAATGATGCTGTAAATAATAATGTCTCCAAGGATAATTATGCAGAATATTTAGAGGATATGCTCAATTCCTCACCTAATAGGCCGAAAACTTATAAGGGCTTAGAATTATCGACAATTTCAAAAATTCCGGAAATAAGATTTGCCAGTATTAATCACCCCAGGTTTATTACTCAAAGAGATCTTTTTTTTAAAGTTCTTCAGGAAGATTACGACAATATAAAACCTTTAATAGGTAAAGTACAACAAGGCGGGAAATTAACTGAAGCCGAACGTAAGATATTAGATGATAATATCGCAGATATCAGCTATATCTTTACAAATGTTATGCCATTTTGGAGGGGTACTGCCTCTATTAATTTAATTATTGTTTACGGGCTTTATGAAATGGCTGGCATAGAGGCCCCCGGAGTAAAAGGCGGACGTTCGCTGGATTTATCGGCTTTCTCTACAACGCCTAAAGATTATAAAAAGAATTGGCGCAACTTATTCGATGGGGAATTTCGCCCGGTAACTGCCGAAAAAGAGACTTCAACAAAATTAAATTTTAAAAAATATATTTTACCTGCAATAGGTATTGGTTTAGGACTTTATGCTTTAACTCATCCTGATACTACACCGCTGACTTTGATGGCAGCTTCCATTCCGTTTGTTGGAACTTTTGCTAACTTCGGAGAAGGGAAAGAGACAGAATATTTCTTAAATTTGAGAAGAAACTTTAACTCTAGTATTTTTAGAGGGCCGGTTCTGAACCAAGAAGAACAAGAGAATATGCGAAAAGCATTAGGCTCAGAATTTTATGATTTATGGCAGAAATTTTATAATGTCGACCTTGAAGAATTAGCAAATGATTATCCGGAAGAATTAACAGAATTTATTAAGTATTCCAACCGCTATGAAACTGTCTTGCCGAGTTTAAATTATGGCGAAGATGGCGGAACAAATCCTCTATATGTTTATGCTATGAAAGAAATGACAGAAGCTTTCGAAGAAGATTTATTACAAGGCAAAACCGTGAGGCAAGCTGTTGAAAAGATGGGTAATTTAATGTTTCAATATGGTTTGAATATTAATAAAATTAGGATGTTCAAATTATATAAAAATAATGGGGAACAAATAGATTGGGCTGATGTTAATGAGCCTTTATTTTATGATGAGATGGATAATGTTTATGCAGGCAAGAGTGCAGCATATAAAATCGGTTTTGGTATTTTTAACTTAACAGGTTCAACGTCCAGAACATCTTTTGGTGAAGAGCGTTATAGTGAATATCTTGATGAGCTTTTGGCATCTTACGGACGTCCCAAGAGCTATAAAGGGATAAATCTTTCATACTTTGATGTTAAGAATAAACATGGCTATAAAGTCATAGAACATCCTGCCGGGGTGACTGAGAAAGATAATAATATTGATCGTGCTTTTGAGGTCATTCAAGAAGATTTCAATAAAATAAACCCGATAATAATGAAGGCAAGAAGCGGAAAAAACTTGACAGGGCAAGAAAGAAGAATTTTAGATAATAATATTGCGGAAATAAGTTATATATTTTCGAACGTAAAACCTTTCTTCCGTGGCAGTGCTTCAGCCAATTTGACAATAGTTTACGGCCTTTATCATATGGCCGGAATTGAAGCACCTCAAGTTAAAATCAGACGGGCATTAGATATGTCTGCCTTCAGCACTACTCCGTGGCAATATGAAGGGCATTGGCTTGATTTATTTGGCGGGGAATTTCGCCCGGTAACTGCCGAAAAAAAGACTTCAACAAAATTAAATTTTAAAAAATATATTTTACCTGCAATAGGTATTGGTTTAAGTTTATTTTCACTTTTCAATAGTGTTGATACTTCTATTTCAAATATGGGGTTTACTTTAGCGGCGATGCCGCTTTTGGGTGGTTTTTTAGACAGAAATTCCATATCGACAGAAGTAAAGCAATTTATTGATTTTAGGGAAGATTTTAATAAAGATCTTTTCCAAGGCCCTTATTTAACTGATGAAGAAAAGGCAAAACTAAAGGAAATATTAGGAGAAGAAACATTTAATTTGTGGCAAAAGTATTATAATCAGAAACTCAAAAAAATGGCTGTTAAAGACAGCGAAAATATTCAAGAATTGGCAGAATATTCAAATGAAAATACTTTGCCTTCCTTAAATAATCGTTTTAAAGGGACAGATCCTTTATATGTTTATGCCATGAAAGAAATGCAGGAAACTCTTGAGAAAGATTTGTTAAACGGAACCACATTTAAAGAAGCGGTTAAATTTTTAGGATATTCAATGTACTCTAATCATTTGACTGAAAATAAAATAAAAACATTTTTGAAATATAAAAAAAATAATTCCCCTGTAGATTGGTATTATGTTGAAAAACCACACCTCTATAATTATGATTATGATTTTAAATTGGCCGGAGGTATACCTGTTATTTATTTAACGGGTTTTGGCCTTTTAAGTAAAGATGAGGGTGTTGCCTTTACCCCATTTGACCAACACGGATACGGCGAATATTACAATGAATTGCGCTCAAGTTCGTTGAGACCGAGAAAGAATAAAGGAGTATATTTGTCTTATTATTCCGAAGAAAAATATAAATTTCTTAACAGTGATTTGGAATATATATATCATCCCCCTGCTGCGGTAAAGGAAGACGATTTAAATAATATAGATAAAATGTTTGAGGTCATTCAAAAAATTTATGATGAAAATATTGAACCCATAGTTGAAAAAGTTAATAATGGGGGTGTCTTAACTGAACAAGATATAAATATTTTGCATAATAATATTGCCGAAATCAGCTATTTCTTTACAAATGTAAAACCTTTTTACCGCGGTAGTGCTTCCGCCAATTTGGCAATAGTTTATGCTCTTTATCATATGGCAGGTATCAAAGCCCCAAAAGTTAGAATCGGCCGTGCATTGGACTTATCTGCATTTTCCACCACATTAGAACAATATCAAGATGTTTGGCTTGATTTGTTTGACGGTAATTTTATCTATCGAACAGAACAAACGGAGTATCCTGCAATTGATAAACAAAATGTGCAGCCTGCAGAGCAAGTTCCTGCAGGGGGGAGGAAAGTTCAAAAGAAAATAATACCATCAGAAGGTTTTCCTGCAGAAAATCTTTTTACTTGGGATTATAAAGATAATAGCCTTAGAAATATAAAATCTGCTAAATGGAGAATGAGAGACTTCTTGCCTGTTAGTTTTAGAAAAAAACCTTATCTTTACAGAGGTATGGTATTACAGACTTACAAAGATTTAAAGGATATTTTAAAATATGGATTAGCTGTTGGCAGAACGAATGAAGGAGTAAATTATTTGACGCCGGATCATAATTGGGCAGTAAGTTTTGCTAAACGTTTTGAATTGGGCGGGGTAGCCCCTGTTATGGTCAAGATCAAATCTGATGACAGTTATCAAATTGCTGAAGAAGTTTTGGCTGGTGATATAGATGTAAACGATATTGAAGAAGTAATAGTTTGGGCGGAAATTGATGGTAAAATCGGTTGGTATCAAGCAGTTTTGGATAATAATGGAGAAGTTGTTTTGTATCCTACTGAAGATATGGATATAATTGATTCTAATAAAAATACTAATCGATCTCCATCTAAATTACCGAGTTGGGTTTTACCTGCAGTCGGTGTTGGTTTACTCGCCGCTACTTTAAGTAATCCTGTAATTTCAACGTTAGCTTTAGCGGCTTTACCGCTTTTTGTAAGTACTAATCCTCTTTCTAATCAAAATACAAACGGTATTTCCGCGCGCCCTTTGTTTACACAAGAGTACATAAATTCCAAAGAATATCTTGATAGTGCTTTTCATATGGAAAATCTTTTGCCTCCCGGTTTTATAAATTCAAAAACGATTGTTAGGGGTATGACACTTAGAACTTATAAAGATTTGAAAGGAGTTTTTGACGGTTTATCCGGCAGTAAAACCGATCCTGCGGAGGGGAAAGGGCTGGTACACTTTACCTCCGAAATTGAAACCGCAATTGATCATTCAATTCATTATGAACACGGTCATTTACCTGTTTTGGTTAAGATCAATAAAGATGAAGATTTTAGAGTTTGGAATAATGTGTTTACATTTGATTATGTAGATGGCGATGATATATTAAGTGTCTTGGTATGGGCGAAATTAGGTAATAAAAAGGGTTGGTGGAAAGCTATACGTAATAATAACGGGGAAGTTGTTTTGCTCCCTACCGAAAATATGCAAACTTTTGAAAACACATTCACCTCTGCCGAAAAACCTTTAAATCTTAAAACGGATATCGCGGAAGCAACCCCTGTTAAACAACATAAGGTTATGAGATTAAAAGATTCCAAAGGTAACGTAAAAGCATATTATAAGAGGGCCCGTAAAGAAGAAGCAGATAGAACTAAACTTTTTGATAAGATTGTGAAAGCAAATAATTTAAAAAATAAATATTCCTTAATAGAATTTGAATATCCACAAGTTTTATCTACAGAAATATCTGATTTGCCTGATGAAATTGTAAAAGATATAAAATCGCACTATAAGTTTAATAAAGATTTACCCGTTGACATGATATTAACCCCCGTAAATACCAAAGGGCATTATGTATATACAAATTCTAATCATCCTTTGAAATTTTTAAAAGGAAAACAGATAACTAATGAAGAATGGGAACAATTTGTAAATCTGGTTAAAGACTTTAATAATGCCGGTTTTTATCATACTGATTTGGGAAATAATGCATTTTTTTGGCGTGATCATAAAGACGGCAAACTTAATATTACGTTTATAGATTTTGATTATAAAGATAATTCCGGATATTCTAATAAATGGGACGACATGAATGAAGTAGAGTCTATGCGTCTTGAATTTGAATATGTCGGTGCAAAAGAAAAACCTACCCCCGCTGAAAAGCTTTTAAACCTCAAAACGGATATTGTGGAAGCAACGCCAGTAGAAGATGCTTTTTTTGTTCTAGAATTAAAGGACAAAGACGGTAAAACAAGAGCATATTATAAGCGTGTTGAACAATCAGAAATTAAAAGAATGAAATTGTTTGATAGAATATTTAAGCATAATAATATGTCCAATAAATATTCTTTGCTTGAAATTGAGTATCCGCGAATTTTATCTACAAGTTTGTCTCGCTTATCTAATCAAATCATAAAAAAGATAGAGTCAATATTTTATGGAGAAATTCATACTCCCAATAGCATTATAATGTCATCTGTAAATACTTCTGGGTATGCTATCTTTAGAGAAGATTCACATGCTCTAGTAGCATTAAAATATAAACCGATAACTAATGAAGAATGGCAGCAAGTTGTTAATTTTATTAAAGATTTAAATAGTCAAGATTTTTATCATACTGACTTAGAAAACAATTTATTTTTTAGACGTGATGAAAATGGTAAACTTATTGTCACTATAATAGATTTTGATGATATTTATAATTTTTATAATGAATTTTACCGACATATTGACATTTCCAACCTCGAAGTAATTCGTATCCATTTAGAATCTATCGGTGCAAAAGAAAAAAGTACTTCCGAAACTATAAATAATAATTCTTCATTTAAATTACCTAGTTGGGTTTTGCCTGCCGTCGGTGTTGGTTTACTTGCCGCTACTTTAAGTAATTCTGTAACAGCGTCACTTGCTTTAGCGGCTTTACCTATTTTGGTAAGTATTCAGCCTATAACACAGAATGATCAAGTTCAAAATTTTGTCAATTTGCGTAAGAAATTTGCCCCTGTTCTTTTTAGCGGTGCTCCGTTAACTGAAGAAGAAAGCAAAAAGATGAAGAAAATTTTAGGTAAAAAAACATTTAATTTATGGCAAAAATATTACAACAAAGATTTAACACAAATTGCACAGGAAAATCCGCAAGATTTAGAAAAACTTATAAAATACTCTAATCACTATGAAACTGCTCTACCTTCAAGAATAAATGAGATTTACGGTGGCACAAACCCATTATTTGTTTTTGGTATGAAAGAGGCTACCGATAATTTAATTAAAAATCTGTTAAGCGGACAAACAATGCAAAGTACAATAGAAAATCTTGGGAAAGATATTTATGATTTCCACTATAAAATAGCACAAATCAAAATGTTTAACAGGTATAAAGAGCAAGGCCTTGAAGTTGATTGGAATGATATAGAAAACCCTTCTATCAAATCTAAAGTATCTGATGCTTTTATATTTGACTTATATTTCGGCGTTTTACGCGATATGGATGGCCGGGCATATAATACTATTACTAAGGATAGTTATAGCGAATATTTGCAGGATATGTTGGAATCTGACCCTAAAGAAGAATTCTATAAAGGGTTACAATTGTCCGTGGTTTTGAAAGATCGTAATATGGCTATTGTAGATCATCCTAACTTTAGTAATCAGCGGAATGCTTTCTTCCGAATATTGCAAGAAGATTTGGATATTATAAAACCTTTAATTCAAAAAGCACAATCGGGTAAGAGTTTAAATTTCTTTGAGAGGAAACAGTTACATCTTACTATATCCGAAATCAGTTATATTTTTACAAATGTTATGCCTTTTGAAAGGGGGAGTGCTTCCGCTAATTTAGCACTTGTTCACGGGCTTTACCAAATGGCAGGCCTTGAAGCCCCGCAAATTAAAACAGGCCGTGCTTTAGATTTAGAGGCCTTTGCTACAAGCCCCGAACAATATAGAAAGAATTGGCTAAACTTATTTAACGGAAATTTTACTAAATATACCGAAACACCTTTAGCAGATATTACAAAAATAACACCGGTAGAAGATGCCTTCTTTGTAATGGAATTAAGGGATGCTGAAAATAATATAAAAGCTTATTATAAACGTACTACCAAAGAAGAAATTAATAGAATGAAGTTGTTTGATAAAATATTCAGAAAGAAGATATCCGGTAAATATTCTTTGCTCGGAATAGAATATCCTACAATTTTATCTACTAATTTATCTGCTTTACCTAATCAAATCGCAGAAGAAATAGAGGTCAAATTTTTCGGTGACAAAGATTTCCCAAGTAATATAATAATGACGGCTGTAAATACTTCCGGTTTTGCCTTACAAAGCAAATTAAAAATTGAAGGGAATAAAATCCGCGGTAATTTTGCCGAAGTAAAAGCAGAAGCCATGGAGGCTTTAAACGGGCAACCGATAACTAATGAAGAATGGAAACAAGTTATAAAATTGTTTACTGATTTAAATAATGCCGGTTTCTATCATACCGATTTGGAAAATAACCTATTCTTTAGACGTGATGACAATGGTAAGCTTATTGTAACTATCATAGATTTTGAATATTATGAAGATTCCAATGATGATATGCTTGCATTAAAACAAATCGCCCTTAGACTAGAAGCAATCGGTGCTAAGGAAAGAACTCCCCATATAAGCATAATTGCTCCTATTATAGTAAACACAGGCAATACTAATTTAAATAAAGCTGATTCTAATTCGAAGCCAAAAGATATTTCGGCAAAAGTTTTGTTTAGTGAGGAATATAAAGAATTATATGATTTTTTAAATGATGATGACTATATGTATGAGCATTTACCTTCAGGGTTTGAGGAAGAAGATGCCCTTTTCCGGGGTATGACACTTAAAGATTCAAAAGATTTAGAAAAGATATTTAAAGAAGGATTGCCAGGTAGACTGGGGGTTGGAGGAGTAGTAAATTTTATGGAATCTTTGGCTTTATATGCGATTAGTTATTCTTCGCAATATAATTATGGACATGTTCCCGTCTTAATTAAGATGAATAAATATGAAGGTGTTGAATGGTTTAGAGCAAGAGGGAGAGTATTTAGATTTTCAAATGTATCCCCTGACAAAATATCAGAAGTTTTGGTGTGGGCTGTAATAGATGGTAAAATGGGTTGGTGGCGTGCAAGTTTAGACAGTAACGGCGAAGTGGTTTTGCAACCAACTGATAATATGATAAATATTGATACACCGACAATTTCCTCTGCCTCCGCCAAGCCGGAAAGTTCTACCGAAAAACCTTTAAACCTTAAAAAGGATATAGTGGAAGCTACCCCTGTTGAATATAAAAATCTTGTTAAGGAATTAAAAGATAAAGAAGGTAATATAAGGGCATATTATAAACGTGTAAAAAGAGTTGAGGAAATAGAAAGGACGGAACTATTTGGTACATTGGTAGAAAAATTTATTAGCAAATATCCTTTAATAAGTGTTGAATATCCAAAAGTTTTATCAACAAATTTGTCCGATTTATCTGATAAAGTCGCAAATAATATTATATCCTCATTTGACGATGAAGGTTTTAATCATCTGAAAGATATAATCATGGCTGCCGTTAATACTCTCACACCTGAAAATGCATCTGAGATATTAAATAGATTAGATGATTATCGTCAAGACAACAAAGATATGATCATGACTGCTGTTACTACTCTTACACCTGAAAATACATCTGAAATATTAAATGGATTAAAAGAAAATCCAATAACAAATGAAGAGTGGGCGCAAGTTGTGAGTTTATTTACTGATTTAAATAATGCGGGTTTTTATCATACCGATCTAGAACATAATATTTATTTTATGCGTAATAAGGAAGGAAAACTTATTATGTCTGTAATAGATTTTGAGAAGTTGGTATTTCTAAGTAATGATATGGATGCATTAGAAGAAATAAGTTCTGGTTTAGAATCTATCGGTGCAAAAGAAAGAAGTACTCCCGAAACCACAAATAATCAATCTTTTAAATTACCAAGTTGGGTTTTGCCTGCGGTCGGTGTCGGTTTGCTTGGTTTTGCTTTGGCAAATCCTTCAACCGCCCCGCTAGCTTTAGCGGCTTTTCCTATTTTAGTAAGCACCAAGCCTCTGTTGACACAAAACAATCAAGCTGAAGATTTTATTAGTTTGTACAAGAAGTTTACCCCTAAAATTTTTGCCGGAAAATCTTTAACCGAAGAAGAATCTTCACACATGAAAGAAATTTTAGGGGACGATTTCTTCAATTTATGGCAAAAATATTACAATAAAGATCTAGCACAAATCGCCAAAGACAATCCGCAAGATATAGAAGAACTTATAAAATATGCCAATATTTTCGGTACTCATTTGACTTCACAAATAAATAATGTTTACGACGGATTAAATCCTTTATATGTTTTTGCTATGCGTGACATTAAAAACAATTTAATTCAAAATTTATCAAGTGGGCAAACAATGCAAAGTGTGATAGAAAACCTTGGCAAAGATATTAACGCTTACCACTATAAAATAGCACAAATTAAATTATTTCAAAAATACAGTAGTGAGGGGTCCCAAATTAATTGGAATGATTTTACTAACAGAGACGTTTTAAGCAGGGATTTTTTGGTTGATTTATATTTTGGCACTAATCGTAAAAAAAGTGTATTTGGTTTTAATATTATCAATGCTGACAATTACCCCGAATATTTAGATGATATGTTAAATTCATTTAACAGTAGGGAAAATACTTATAAAGATCTCAAATTATCTACGGTCATAAAGAATAAAAAAGAAGGTCGTGCCATTGTTAACCACCCTGTTTTTCCGGATCAAAAAGATGCTTTTTATCAAGTTCTGCAAAAAGAATGGGAAACTGCTAAAGATTTGATTAACCAAAGGCGTGAAGGGCGTAATTGGAGCCCGTATTTGCGTCAAAGGATGGATGGAAGTATCGCAACGATTGCTTATCTTTTTGCTAATGTTATGCCCTTTCAAAGGGGGAGCTCTTCGGCAACAACAGTTTTGGTTTATGCGCTTTATGAAATGGCAGGCCTTCAAGCAGCACCTATTAAAACGGGCCGCGCTTTAGATCTGTCCGCATTTGCTTTAGACCATGATGATTATGTTAAATCTTTCCGCAATTTGTTTGATGGTGATTTTGTAAATACTCAGGTCAAAGCTAACGTTATACCGGATGCCATACCTGCAAAAATATTGTTTACCGATGAGTATAGAAATCAACCTATTTTTCTTGATGATCCCGAAAATATGTATAATCGTTTACCGCCCGGGTTTGAAGAAGAAGGTGCGATGTATAGGGGTAGAATATTTAATGAAACAAATTATAAAAAATTTGAAAAAATGTTTCATACGGGGTTAAGCGGTAAAGACGCTACTGACGGAAGAGGCAAAATATATATCACGGATCTTGTTAAGTACTCAATTTATCCTTATTCTGTACGACTTATACACGGGCATATACCTGTTTTGGTTAAAATAAAAATACATGAAGATAATATGCCTACCTATATGAAGGCTAATGAATTTTCATTTAAAGATGTTCCTGTGGAAGATATAGCTGAAATTTTGGTATGGGATAAAGTCGTTTGGCGTCGGGCAGTTTTACAAGATGATGGCGAGATTATTTTAGAAGCCGTAGATAATATGCAAAGTGCCGACGTAACAGCAAATAAAGCTGAAAAGTCTTTAAACCTTAAAACAGATATTAAAAAAGCAGAGTATTTTTTGGGCCTTGTTACTAAGTTAATAGGTCCTGAAGGCAATGTGATAGCATATCATAAAAAAGCTCCGCAAAAAGAAATTTATAGGACATGGGAATTTGATGAAATTGTCAATGATGGAAATTTACAAGATAAATATCCATTAGTAAAGTTTGAATACCCTAAAATTTTATCAACGGATTTGTCTGATTTGCCGGACGGAATTGTAAAAGAAAATGGATGGCGTGATAGTAGGTATTCACTTTACTCCGATATGATATTGTCCCCTGTAAACACCTTTGGGTTTCATATGGATAAATATGAGGTTTTATTCGCATTGAAAGGCAAACCTATAACTGATGAAGAATGGACACAAATTGTAAATTTTATTAAAGATTTAAACAATGCGGGTTTTTATCATACTGATTTGGGAAATAATCTCTTTTTTAGGCGTGATAACAATGGTAAACTTATTGCAACTATCATAGATTTTGATGACCGTGAATATAATGATGATATAGGAACTTTAGATAGGATCCGTGTAAACTTAGAAAATATCGGTGCAAAACGGAAATCTCTTCCAGCAGATAAATTTAATTTAAAATCATTGTTTTGGCCTGCCGTCGGTGTCGGTTTGCTTGCCGCTACATTAAGCAATCTTGTAACTGCTCCTGTTGCTTTAGCGGCTGCGCCGCTTGTGGGAAGTATCAAAATGCAGAACGCTCAACCTAAAACAAAACCTTCAAACGAAGTGGAAAAATTTATAGATTTGCGCAAAGAGTTTTCACCGGATATTTTCAGCGGTCCTAAGTTAAACGGCGACGAAGAAAAAGAAATGAAAAGAATTTTAGGGGAAGAAACTTACAATTTATGGCAAAAATATTATAATAAAAGTTTGCAACAAATTGCACAAGAAAACCCAGAAGACTTAAGAGAACTTATTAAATATTCTAACCGTTATGAAAGCACTTTACCGAGCCAAATAAAATATCGTTTTAGCGGTACAAACACTTTGTATGTCTATACCATGAGAAATGTAAGCGAAAATTTTGAAAAAGATTTACTTTCCGGTAAAACTATAAAAGAAGCAGTAATGAATATGGGAAAAACAATGTTTCTTTATCATAAAAGAATAAATCAAATAAAGATATTTTTAAAGAAACATAATGAATCTAAGGAAATTGATTGGAAAGATATTGAAAGGCCTATTAAATATAATATTGCTAATTCATTGAATGAGAATTCTGCTCCTAGTGATTTTATGGGTTCAAAATTTTGGCCATTATCTGATGATCTTGTTTTTGGTATTTTAGCTAATACACCAATTGAGTTTTATACACCTTTTCATGAAAATGCATATACCGAATATCAGTATGATTTCGCCAAAAGTGTGAATAGACCTTATACTTTTAAAGGAGTTATTTTAACTCGCATTGATTTAAAAGAATTAGGTTCTATGGTAAACCAGATGTCTCATCCGGCAGGAGTGAGGAGAGATAGTTGGGGCGATATTTATCATGATAATATCGATGCTGCATTTAAAGTTATACAAGAGGATTACAACATTATTAAACCTATTATTGAGCATATACAAAAAGGGGGAAAGTTAACCGAAGATGATTTAGATATATTACATGATAATATATCCGAAATCAGTTACATTTTTACAAATGCAAAACCGTTTTATCGAGGTAGTGCTTCAGCAAATTTAGCAATCGTTTATGCTCTTTATGATTTGGCGGGGATTGATGCCCCGTCGGTTCGAAGAGGTCGTGCTTTGGACCTTTCTGCTTTTGCCACAACACCCGAAGATTATAAAGCAAATTGGCTTAATTTATTTGACGGCGATTTTGAAATTGTTTCCCAAGAAAAAGCCCCTGCCGAAAAACCTTTAAATTTTAAAACGGATATTGTGGAAGAAACACCAGTTAAAGATAAATATTTTATTAGGGAATTAAAGGATAAAGACGGTAATATAAGAGGCTATTATAAACTTGTGAAAAAAGAGGAAATAGATCGGACAAAACTTTTCGGCATATTGGTAGAAAGATTTATTAGCAAGTATCCTTTGATAAGTGTCGAATATCCTAAAATTTTATCAACAAATATATATGATTTACCTGATAAACTGGCAAAGAATATGATATCACTGTTCGGTAATTATCATAAAGATCATAAAGATATGATAATGACTGTAGTGAATACTTATGGATCTAAAGACTCTGAACGTTTAAGTGCATTGAAAGGTAAGCCGATAACAAATGAAGAGTGGGAACAAGTAATTAATTTATTTAAAGACTTAAATAATGAGGGGTTTTATCATACTGATATAGGGGAAAACATATTCTTTACACGTAATGATGAAGGAAAACTTATCGTTACTGTAATAGATTTTGAGAATTGGAATTTATTTAATGAGGATATTAATGTATTAAATCTTCTTAAGAATAGATTCGAAGTTATAGGCGCTAAAGAAAAAGCCCCTCAAGATACTCCAATAATAAATAATGGCAATTCTTCATTTAAATTACCGAGTTGGGTTTTACCTACTGCCGTAGGTGTCGGTTTGCTTGGTTTTGCCTTGGCAAACCCTGCAAATTCCCCGTTTGCATTAGCGGCTGTACCGCTTTTGGCAAGCACCAAACCTTTGGCAACAAACCAAACAGATAATAATGCTATTTCCGCAAAAGTTTTGTTTACCGATGAATATAAAAATAAAAATATGCTTAGAGTTTTTGATTCGGAAAAAGATGATAAGAAATATTTACCTTTGGGTTTTGAAGAAGAGAATGATGATACTATTTATAGAGGTATGGTACTTCCACAAAATTATGATGATTTAAAAGAAATATTTAAGGGTTTGCAGAGAAGTAAAGTTCTTGATGATATGGCTTCCGGGGCAATATATTTTTCTACTCAGTTAATTACTGCACTTGATTATACAAAAATGTATATGTATGGATATCTGCCTGTTCTAATTAAAGGGAATAAAAATGGAACATATAAAAAAGGGGCTAGTGACTACATATCTTGGAACTATGCAGCAAAAGATATAAAAGATGTTTTGGTATGGGCAGAAATTGATGGAAAACTCGGCTGGTGGCGCGCGAGTTTAGATAAAAACGGTGAAGTAGTTTTGCAACCGACTGAAAATATGATAAAGATTGACACTCCTATTTCTACGACGGAAAAAATCTCAGGGGGGGGGGTAATCTTAGATGAAGAAAAAAATAATAAGATTTATCCTCTTGAACCTGATGTTTTTAACTATTTCCACCAATTTACCAGAGAACCTTGGCGCAAAGATAAAATAGTAATCCCCGAAGAACCTAAAAAGAAGGAAACTGTTTACTTTAACAGAAGATCAATTGAAAGTTTAGCAGAAGAAGCTGAGGCATATGGTTTATCACATGAACAAGCTATGGAAGTTGCTTATAAATTACATGATAATAATGCAAAACAAGATTTCAAAGTTTATCTTATATTTATGAAATATGGTTTAGAGGGTTTTATAAAATATATAGACGAAGAAATAAAAGAATTTGATTAATATCGTATAAACTTATTCAAACCTTAATGCATCAATGGGGTTAAGCATAGATGCTTTGTATGCCGGATAAAACCCAAAAAATATCCCAACTAATCCCGAAAATGCAAAAGATATTACCATCGGCATAATCGTTATGCTGATAGGTAAAAAGTCCGGTGTAAAATTCTTAATAAACAAAGCAACGGACAAACCAAAAATTATACCGAGCAAACCGCCCGTTAAAGAAAGTACTAAAGCCTCAACTAAAAACTGTAAACGAATATCCCACATCTTTGCACCGATTGCCATGCGGATGCCGATTTCGCGCGTTCTTTCGGTTACAGACACAAGCATAATATTCATAATACCAATACCGCCGACAAGCAAGGAAATTGAGGCAATCGCGGCAAGCAGTAAACTGAAAGTTTCATTTGCTTCCATTGCGCTTTCCATCATTTGCGTAAGGTTGCGGACAATAAAATCGTCTTGTTTTTTGCCTGTAATATTATGGCGTTGGCGCAAAAGTAATGTTATTTCTTCCTCGGCATTTGCAAGGTCATCAGTAGACAAAGCTTGCACCATAATACTGTTTACAGTTCCTTGAAATTGTGAGCCGGACAAGCGTTTCATCGCCGTAGTTACAGGGACAATTACGGTATCATCTTGGTCCGTACCCATTGCATTTTGCCCGAGTGATTTTAAAACACCTACCACTTTAAACGGAACATTTTTTATACGCACAGTTTTGCCGATAGGATCCGTTACACCGAAAAGATTTTCTACTACCGTTTCACCTAAAATTGCTACGCTTGCACCTTGGCGGACTTCGTCATCACTAAATAAACCGCCGTTATCAACTTCCCAAGAACGGATATAAAAGAGGGAGGGGGTAGTCCCCGTAATTCTTGTGGACCAGTTTTGATTACCGTAAACGATTTGGGCGGTAGTATCAACGCTTGGTGCAACTTGCGCAACATATTGCGCATTCTTGGCAATGGCCTCCGAATCTTTTAAAGTAAGTGTGGGTTGTGCGCCGTGGCCCGCACGCGCACCGCCCGAAGTAACGGAGCCGGATCGTATCATAAGCAAATTGCTGCCCATACTGGACATTTGGTCAGAAATTCTTTTTTTACTACCTTCACCTACGGCAAGCATGACAATAACCGCCGCCACGCCGATAATTATGCCCAAGCTCGTTAAAACTGAGCGCATTTTATTTACCCAAAGTGCCTTTAAGGCAATTTTTAAAATAGTTAAAAAGTCTATCATCTTGGTTTCGTCCTGTTATTATTTTGTTCGTCGCTAACTATTACACCGTCTTTAAAACGCACTATTCTTTTTGCATAGGCGGCGATATCCGGCTCATGCGTAACAAGAATAATGGTTTTATTTTTTTCTTCATTTAATTTATAAAAACTTTCCATAACTTCAATGCTGGTTTTTGTATCAAGGTTACCGGTTGGTTCATCAGCAAAAATAATAGGTGCATCATTTACGATAGCACGTGCAATTGCTACACGTTGTTGCTGACCGCCGGAAAGTTGATTTGGAGTATGATCCAAACGGTTTTCAAGCCCGACTTCTTTTAATGCTTTTTTTGCTTTTTTAGTGCGTTCTTCAGACGGAACGTGCGCGTAAATCATCGGCAGTTCAACATTTTCAATAGCGCTTGTTCTTGCAATTAAGTTAAAACCCTGGAAAACAAAACCTATCTTGCGGCATCTAATATCGGCAAGCTCGCTTAAAGTGGAATTTGTGATATTTATGCCGTCTAAAATATAAGTTCCTTTTGTCGGTTTATCAAGGCAGCCGAGCATATTCATAAAGGTACTTTTGCCTGAACCGGATGGGCCCATAATTGCCACAAATTCGCCGGAGTCAATTGTTAAACTGACATCTTTAAGTACCTCAAGCGGAATATCGCCGAGCTGATAAATTTTCCAAATATTTTTAACTTCTATTAAAGCCATAATTTACCTTTTTATTTTAAAATCCCATCGGGCCGCGAGGTCTGCCTTGTTGGTTTTTACCTTTTGCTCCGGTTTCGCTTGCAACGATAATCGGGGTGTTTTCCGTAATATCTTTGGAAATAATTTCCGTTCTATTACCATCGGTAATACCGGTTTGGACTTCAGTTAAGTAAATTGAACCGTCTTTATTTTGGCGCCATAAACCTTGGCCCTTAAAGTTTTTGCGTTGCCCGTCTTTACCGTCTTTGTTAGTGCTTATTTTTGCATTATCGGGCGGAACGAAGCGGAGTGCTTGGTTCGGAACGCTTAAAGCATCTTTCGCTTCTGCGGTGATTATCGAAACATTTGCCGTCATGCCCGGTTTAAGCATTAAATCAGTATTATCAACGGAAACTACCACAGTATAAGTAACGACGTTTGAAATAGTTGTTGCCGCATTTCTAACTTGGCTTACTTTACCTTCAAATGTTTTGTTAGAGTATGCATCAACGTTAAAATCAACACGTTGGCCTTCTTTGATTTTGCTGATATCGGCCTCTGAAATATTAACTTCAATTTGCATTTTTGTTAAGTCTTCAGCAACTAAAAATAATGTCGGTGTTTGATAACTTGCCGCAACGGTTTGACCAAGTTCCACTTCTTTGGAAATTACTATTCCATCTACGGGGGAAACGACATTTGTATAACTTAAATCAATCTTTGCTTTATCTAAACTTGCGCGCCCTTGCACTACTTGGGCATTGGCGGAAAGATAATCAAGTTCTGCATTATCAAGTTCACTTTTTGCAACAAGTTCTTGGGCATATAATTTTTTATATCGGTCATAATTCCTTTCAGCGTTTTTGAAAACGCTTTCAAGTTTTTGGAGGTTTGCCTCTTGCTGAATTACGTTAGATTTATAAGTTGAAGGGTCAATAACCGCAAGGAGTTGCCCTTTTTTGATTGTGGAGTTATAATCGACAAGAATCTCTTCCACTCTGCCGGAAACTTGCGTACCAACACTAGTTTGCGTAACCGGGTTTATTGTGCCGGAGGCTTCAACGGTTTGTACTATTTTTGCACGGCGAGGGTTTTCAATACGATAAGCTGCAGACTTTTTACCGCCAGTAAATTTCACCAAAATAAAGATAACAATTATTACTGCAATAACTGCAATTATTAATTTCTTTTTCTTTTTTATTTTCATAGTCTTATCTGCTCCCCATAGAATTTTTTAATTTTGCTACTGCTAAATTGTAATCAAACACTGCTTGAATATAAGAAAGTTTTGCTTTGCTGTAAGAGGTTTCTGCATCTTTAACCTCAATATAATTACCGACGCCCACTTTGTAGCGGCCGACGGCCAAATCATAACCTTCTTTTGCTTGTTTTTGTGTAAGTTCGGCGACAGGGATGCGTTCTTTTGCATTGCTCAAAGCAAGGTATGCCGTTTTAACATCAAGCAAAATCTGTTGTTCCAAAGATGTTAAATTGTGATACGCGGTTTGTAAATTTTGTTTTGATTGTTCTACCCTATTATATGTGCTGAAACCGCTGAATATCGGCACATTTAAACTTGCACCTGCTGACCAACGATCATAGAGGGGGAAGTCGTTCCCGCTCCACGCGTAACTGCCGTTTGCGGTAATCGTAGGCGCATAACCTGTTTTTGAAAGGGTTACATTTTGCCTTGCACTTTCAACTTGCAGTTGTTTTGCAAGCAAATCCGGCCTGTTTTTATTGGCGGCTTCAAGTGCTTCTTCTAAAGTAATATCGAAGGGGGGAAGTGTTTTATCAAATTGCAAAGTAAAAGTCGGGTTTGCATCGGTTACACCCATTATATTTAAAAGTTCCTGGCGTTTTGTTTTCACCAAATTTTGTGCGGTAAGCAAATTAAGTTTTGCATCATTTAAATTTACTTGTGCGGAAGTTACGTCGATTTTAGGGTATGTTCCCACATCATAAAATGCTTTGGCGCGTTTTAATTGTTCGGTATATTGTTCCACAGATTGTTTATAAACATTTTCAGATTCTTCTGCGGAAAGCACACCGTAATATGCTACTTTTAAAGCATAAATTTTATCGTTAATTAAAGCGGTTGTGTTTTGTATGGCACTTTGGTAAGATTTTTCCTGAATACCCACGCTGGAACTTGTTTGCCCAAAGTCATAAATAAGTTGGCTGGCATTTATTGAAGCAGAATAATTTTCATTAGTACCAGTATTACCTGCGGCGGTATTCCCGTTAGAACGGCTATAACCGGCACTGCCGTTTACTTGCGGTAAATAAGAAGATTTACTTTGTTTTAATTGGCTTCTTTGTGCCTCTTGGCTAGAATAAGCGGCGGCAATCTCCGGGTTATTTTGCAAAGTCAAATTTATGCAATCTTCTAAAGTTAAATTTTTATTTTGCAAATTATTTGCCTGTGCAAAAACCGAATTCCCCATCGTTAATAAAATGAAGGAAAGTATATATACTATAAATTTTTTCATTTAGACCCCTCCGTTATGCCCTAAAATTATATTGTACAATTATTAAACGCAGAAAGGAATAATTTTATTGCAAACGATTACATTGCACGCAGTTTTGCTATACGTTCTTCTATCGGGGGATGCGTGGCAAATAATGAAGTTAAAGATGCTTGCGGTGCGCCGGCATGGGCAATACAGGCGGCGGAAACCATACTTTTGCCGTCTAAGGCTTCAACGCGGCTGTCTGTTGAAATTTTTTCTAAAGCAGAGGCTAGTGCCAAAGGATTCCTTGTCATATAAGCCGAAGTCGCATCGGCCTGAAATTCGCGCCTTCTCGAAAGTGCAAACATTATCAAAGGTGCAAAAACAGCACCATAAATTATAAAAACGAAACCTAATATGAGTAAAAGGATTGTTATCTGCCCGCCGTTTTTGCCGCGCCTGTTTTTAGATGAAGATGCTGCCAAGCGTATTAAAATTTGCCCCATTAAACTTATTGCGCCGATATATGTTGCAACAAGCATTGTCAGGCGGATATCGCGGTTTGCGATATGGCCGAGTTCATGGCCTATAACGCCTTCAAGTTCCGCGCGATTTAATCTTTTTATTATTCCTTTAGTCAACGCTAAGGATGCATGTTCCGGGTCGCGCCCGGTTGCAAAGGCGTTTAAAGATTCATCATCCATTATATATATGCGTGGCAAGGGTAAACCTGTTGCTATAGTTAAGTTTTCAACTAAAACAAAAATTTCTGGGTGTGTTGCACGGGATATTTCTTGTGCACCGGCAGAATCTAAAACTATGTGATCACCGCCGAACCAGGAAACAAAAGCCCAAATTATGGCAAGCGCCACAGTTATACTGGCAGCGATGGTAGATATAAGATTAATTTCTTGAAAATTTATTGCTTGTGTTGCTTGTTGGGCATCTAAACCGACAAAATAAAATACAAGGAAAACCGTGGCATAAATTAACCCCGCTAAAACTAAAGGAAAAAGCAAAAGAATAAGTATAGTTTTTCTTCTATTAGTTGCTATTTCATCATATACATTAAGCGGGGTTGTTATCATAATATTTAGAATTTAACTTGAACGGCTTTTTTTGCTGCTTGAGCTTCGTCTTCGTCAAGTTCAAAAAATTCTTGCTTTTTGAAAGCAAACATTGAAGCAATAATATTGCTTGGGAACATTTCAATCTTATTATTTAAAGCCAAAACATTTGTGTTGTAGAAACGGCGTGCGGCTTTAATTTTATCTTCAGTATCGGTGAGCTCGAACTGAAGTTTTAAAAAGTTCTCATTTGCTTTGAGTTCCGGGTAATTTTCGGAAACGGCAAACAAACTTTTAAGTGTTCCGCTTAAAATATTTTCTGCTTTTGCTTGTTCTTTTAAGTCCCCTTTTTGTGCTGCCATGGCCATATTTCTTGCTTGAATAACTTTTTCGAGTGTTTGGCTTTCATGGCTTGCATAACCTTTTACTGTTTCAACCAAATTAGGTATAAGGTCATAGCGGCGTTTAAGCTGGATTTGAACGTCGCTAAACGCTTCTTTAACACGGTTTCTGTTAACTATTAAACCGTTATAAACTGCTATTATGTATGCAGCGAATATTATGACTACGATCAGTAATACTGCAGCAACTATCAATGCTATCATATACGTCCTCCAATTTTTAATTACAATTAATGATAGCATAAATAATAAGGTAAGTAAAGTATTATAGTTTAAGGTTTAAATATTATATAATTTAATTATATCTCAAAGGGGTAGGTATTATGAGCGAAAAGAAAACAGATAATAAAAATAAATATTCCCATACGGTTTTGTTACCTAAAACCGAATTTCCTATGAGGGCAGGCCTCGCGAAAAAAGAACCGCAAACGTTAGCCTATTGGAAGGAAATTAAACTTTATCAAAAAATGCTTGATAAAACTTCTAAGAAAGAAAAATTTATTTTAGCTGATGGGCCACCATACGCAAACGGACGCATACACATGGGCCATGCTTTTAATAAAATTTTGAAGGATATTATTACGAAATCTCATACCATGATGGGTTATAACAGCCCTTATATTCCGGGTTGGGATTGCCATGGCTTACCTATTGAACAAGCTTTGTTAAAGGAAATGAAATTAGATAAGCGTGATGTTAAAGATATACCTGCTTTTAGAAAACGCGCAAGAGAATTTGCACAAAATTTTGTTGATATTCAACGTGAAGGTTTTAAACGCTTGGGTGTTACTGCTGATTGGGATAATCCTTATCTTACCATGTCAAATGTGTATGAAGGCTTAACTGTTTCCGCATTTTTTGATGCACTTGAGAAGGGTTATGTTTACAAAGGTAAAAAAGCAATTTATTGGTGCCCTAACTGCGAAACCGCTTTAGCTGATGCAGAAACTGAATATCACGATAAAGTTTCCACTTCAATTTACTTGCGTTTTAAACTTGTAAATCCTACCGAAAAAATAAAAAATTTAGATGACAAGCCTGCTTTCTTAGCTGTTTGGACAACAACGCCTTGGACAATTCCTGCCAATCAGGCTGCGGCAGTTGCCAAAGATGAAGACTACCGTATAATATCAATGCCGGACGGTACTTATTTAATTGCAGCAGAAAAATTAGCCGATGGCTTTTTGCAAAAAATCGGCAAAGAAGCAACAACTGTCTCAACTGTTAAAGGGGAAAATTTGGTTGGTTTAAAATATTATCATCCTCTTACCAATAAGGAAAACCCTGTAATTTATACTGATTTTGTTACCATGGATACAGGTGTTGGTATCGTACACATTGCACCCGGCCATGGTGAAGATGACTTTAAAGCCGGTCTTCAATGGAATTTACCTTGTACTTGCCCCGTTGATGAAAAAGGTATTTTTACCGATGAAGCTTGGGAATTTGCCGGGCAAAATATTTTTAAAGCGAACACAGCTATAATTGATTGCCTTGAAGAAATCGGCGCTTTGCTCAAAAAAGAAGATATTACTCACTCTTATCCACATTGTTGGAGATGTAAAAAACCGATAATTTTCAGGTCTACCGAACAATGGTTTTTATCCGTTGATAAAGACGGCCTCCGCCAAAAACTTATTGAAGAAATAAAAAATACAAAATGGTATCCTCAAACAGGTGAAAGGCGTATAACTTCCATGGTTGAACTTCGCCCTGATTGGTGTTTAAGCCGCCAACGTTTCTGGGGTGTTCCAATAATGGTATTTTACTGTAAAGAATGTGGGGAAATGCAAGTGCAACCTAAAGTAGTTAAAGCAATTAAAGAACGTGCTTTAAAAGAAGGTAGTGACTTTTGGTTTGAGAAATCTGCCGAAGAAATTTTACCCAAAGGTCATAAATGTTCTTGCGGTTGCAAAGAATTTGTAAAAGAAAAAGATATTTTGGATGTTTGGTTTGATTCCGGTGTATCTTGGAATGAAGTCCTAAAATATCGCGGTCTTGGCTATCCTTCACAAGTGTATTTGGAGGGTTCTGACCAACATAGAGGATGGTTCCAAACTTCTTTAATTGCAGGTACTGTTTTGGAAGGAAAAGCACCTTTTAAAAATGTTATAACACACGGTATGATTTTGGACCAGCAAGGACGAGCAATGCATAAATCAGCCGGCAACAGCATTGAACCCGATGAAGTTATAAACAAATACGGTGCTGATATTTTGCGCATGTGGGTAAGTTTTACCGACTACAGCGAAGATGTTAGAATATCCCAAGAGATTTTAGCCGGTCCTATTGAAAGTTACCGCAAAATCAGGAATACTTTACGTTATGCTTTAGGTAATTTGTATGATTTCAACCCGATGAAACATACCGTCGTAGGTGCGAATTTGACGGAACTTGATAAATACATGATGTCGCGCTTGGATAATTTAATTAAAGAAGTTTTAGATGCATATAAGAATTTTGAATTTAGAAAGGCTATCCGCAAAATTACGGATTTCTGTATTTTGGACCTTTCTTCACTCATGCTTGATGCTTCAAAAGACCGCCTTTATACTATCGGAGAAGAAGCCCCTAGCAGGCGTTCCGCACAAACGGTTTTGGCAGAAATGGTTTTGGCTTTGGTTAAACTTCTTGCCCCTGTACTTTGTTTCACAGCTGAAGAAGTTTGGCAGGAACTTAGGAAATTACCTCTAGGTACTTATTTGGAAGATAGTGTATTTTTAAGTGATATGCCGCAGAAAGCAAGTTATACTTGCCCTGATTACATTTTAACGCGTTGGATTAAGATAACCGAAATTCGCCCTCAAGTTTTAAAAGCTTTAGAAGAAGCTCGCCAAAAGGGCTTAATAGGTGCTCCGCTTGAAGCAAGGGTTATCTTTAATTCTTCAAATGCCGAAACTAAGGAGTTTTTAAAACAAACTCTTTCAATTTGGCCCGAAGTAGCAATAGTTTCTCAGGTAGAAGTTTCAGAAGAGGAAACAAAGGAACCTTTGGAAATTAAAGTCGTACATGCATTAGGTACAAAATGCGCGCGTTGTTGGCAGTGGCATGAAGATATCGGTCAAAACTCCGAATATCCTGATTTGTGTCCGCGTTGCGCTAAAGTACTTGCGGAAAATAAGGTTTTAGAGGCTGTAAAATAATGATTTGTGACTTTCTTTTGAGAAGTAAAAAATATAAGTTTGAAATTATAGTTTTTGTAGCAATTTTGCTTTTGGATCGAGTGACAAAAATTTTCACACTTAAATTTTTACTTCCAAAAGGAAGTATTGACATCTTACCTTTTTTTAGTTTAACCTATGTAGAAAATACGGGCTCTGCTTTCGGATTATTTCAAAATGCGAATCTATTTTTGCTTATAGTAAGTTTGCTTGTTTTATTTTTGATGATTAAGTGGCGTAAAGATATATTATCTTTAGGCAGTTTAGCGAAGTATGGTTATTTGATGATTTTTGCAGGCGCTTTGGGTAATATTTATGATAGAATAGTTTTGGGCCATGTCGTGGATTTTTTGGATTTTCATTTTTGGCCTGTTTTTAATATTGCTGATAGCGCTATATGTGTAGGGGCAACTTTTATTGCTTTTGATATTTTAAAGGCTAAGAAGAAGGAGATAAAAAAATGAGGAAATATATATACTTGATGCTTTCTATTATAATTTTTTGTGCTTGCTCCGATTCCGATACTTTATTTAAAAAAGCTCTTAATAAAGACAAAGAAGGTAAAACAGAACAAGCTTTACAGATATATAGTTTAATTTTAAAGAAAGAACCTAATTTCTATTCTGCTTTGGTAAACCGCGCTACGCTGTATGATAAACTTGGTGACAATAAAAACGCAGAAGAAGATTATAAAAGAGCTTATGAAATTTATCCCAGAAGCGTGGAACTTCTTAATAACATGGGATCATTCTACTTAAAACAAGATAAAAATGGTTTAGCTATTTATTATTTAACTAAAGCACTTAATTTGCAAGAAGATTATTTTTCCGCTTTAATAAACAGGGCTGCTGCCTATCAAAAAATAGGTAATTATTCTGCCGCATATAAGGACTTAAAACAGGCGATGGATCTCCAACCGGATAATTATGTCGCACTTCTAAACCATGCAATATTCCAATATGAAACGAAGCATTATGTCAATGCAGTACAGGAATTTACTGATTTGATTTATAAAAATCCTAAAGATCCTAAAAATTATTATAGGCGCGCTATGGCTGAACGTAAGCTAGGGCAATATGCGAATGCTTTAGAGGATTGTTCTTCTGCCATGTTTTTGCAAAAGGATTATGTAGCGGCAATTTTTTGCCGAGCAGAAATGTTATATGCAAAAGGAGAATATGAGGCAGCCTTAGCAGACTTAAATAACTTAAAAACAATAAACAATAAATATACTGCAGCTTATGATTTCGCCGGTGATATCTTATCTTTGGATGATCCTGATAATGCAGCGCAAAATTATAAAGTAGCTGCTCAACTTGATCCTAAAAACATCAAAAAATATAAATCAAAAATAAGTGCTTTAAAGACAGATTCTGGACGTAAATATATTGCTACCAGACGTTTTTCGCTAATAGATAGGGGGATATAATGTCACAAGAGCAAGCTGCTAACAAGTTAACTTATTATATGCCTGATACGTACAGATCTAGGGGGTTCTTCTGTCTTATTTTTCTAGTTTTAACTGTAATTACCCAATTGTTTAGTTTTTCACAAAATATAGGTTTATTTTTCGCCCTAATTGTTTATTTTTGGGGCGGTGGTTTATTTGTTATCGGCGCTGTAAAAGAATTGTTAAGATTATACATTGGGTTTAATGCTTTTTTATCCTTTTGGGGTTTCATTATTGTGTGGTTTGGAATTTTCGGTATTTTACAAGGCAATACCTCAAATAATAATTGGGTTTTTGCAGAGCTTGCTTTTACTTTAATGTTTGCTAACTTCATAAAAGCAAAAGATGTGGGATATCTTAAAAGTTCTTTTAAATTTGTTGAGAGTTTAGATAATTTCATTTCTCCTTCCTGTATTTTAGTAACAAGCGAAGGGTATAAAAAAGTTTTTTGTGAGGAGATAAAAATAGGCAACATCATACTTTTAAAAAATTCGCATCGGCTTGCATTTGATGGCGAAATAGTGAAAGGTTCAACTTTGTTTGATGAGAATCTCCTGACGGGTAATATCACTTTAGCTTCTAAACAAGTCGGTGATAAAGTGTTAGCGGGTTCAATAAATAAGGGTAAAGATGTAGAGATAAAGGTTTTGAGTTCTAAAAAGACATCTCATATTGCCGGGGTTTTAGACGCCGTTAAACAAAGCGAAAACAGAAAACTTGTTAAAATAAGCAATCTTGAAAGACCTGCTCTTGTTTTCCTTATAATCACATTTTTGATCGCAACAGTATTGGGATTGATTTCCGTTTATAAATGTTCTGATAATAACTATCACACTTATGTGTTGTCAAGTATTTGTTTATGTATGATGATGATTTCACCTGTGTCTTATATGTTTTCTGTAATTTTACCTTGGCATTACTTGTCTAAAGTAACTTGTAAAGGTAAGATTAAGATAAATGATGTAACGGTTTTAGAAAGGGTAAATGATTCAAGCAAGGTATTTATAGACAAAACAGGAACATTAACCACAGGGCATTTGCAAGTGGCGGAAATCATGCCGGCCAAAGGCGTAGACGAAGAAACCTTGATGAAAGCAGCATTAAGTACCCAGCAAAATGCACAAAATATATTTGCTTTTGCTTTAAAAGAGTGGGGCATTAAAAATAAGATGGTACCTTTAAAGATTTCTTCTTTAGAGTTGCATCCCAGTTACGGTGCTTTAGTAAGAAGTGGGGAAGATACTTATCTTGCAGGTAGACGTACTTGGCTTGAAAGCAAAGGAATAGAAGTTCCTATGCCCGAAGAAGAAGTAAGAAAGACGGTATTTTATGTCGCTAAAAATACTACATTTTTGGGATGTATATATTTTACCGATAGATTACGTGCCAATGCTGCTGCTACAGTTAAATATTTATTAGGATTAAATAAGAGGGTGTGTTTACTGTCCGGAGATAATACATTAGCAATTTCTGCCGCAGCAAGAAGAGCAGGAATAAAAGAATATTACGGTAATATGTATCCGACAGATAAATCAGCAAAAATTAACGCTGACCAAAATGTAGGGGAGACTATTACCATGATTGGTGATGGATTTAATGACATTCTAGCTCTTTTACAAGCAGATGCATCTTTGGCTTTTGTTCCTACTAACAATTTATTCACTAGTTGGGTTGATGTCATTATAAAAGGTAAAGATTTTACTTTGGTTAAACGAATTTTTGAATTATATGATAAGGGGAAGTTCGCAGTGCGTTTGAATTTGCTCCTTTCTATTTTAATTTCATTATTTTGTTATAGTTTTGTTCTAAATAATACAGCAGATATTTGTCTTGTTATTTGTGGCTTTTTTGTGTTAAATATTTTTTTAATATTTTTAAATTCTTTGAGGTTAAAATATGAATAAAAATCTTGACTTCGGTTATACTAAAACTCATGCCAGACGTGGTTCTGATATTAAGCTTCCTGCTATACAATGTTGGGAAAATCAATATAAAAGAGATTATTTGATACGTATTTCTTTGCCCGAATTTACTTCCGTATGTCCTAAAACGGGATTACCTGATTTTGCAACTATAATTATTGAATATATTCCTGGTAAACTATGTTTAGAACTTAAATCTTTAAAATATTATTTGCTTGAATATAGAGATATGGGTATTTTTATGGAGAATACCGCAAATAAAATTTTAGATGATATAGTTAAAGCTGCGCATCCTAAATGTGCAAGGGTAATTGCCAATTATACTCCTCGTGGCGGTTTGAAATCGGAGATTATTACACAGTACGGTAAATGGAAAAACAAATGAAACATCAAAATATAATCGCATTATGTTTGGGGATCTTTGTTGCTGCACTGCTTTGGCAATATTATTTATGGCCCAAATATCAGCTTAAACGAGAGTCTCCAGAAATTATGAGCGATATTGAGAAGTCCGCTCAAAAAGAACTTGAAGAATCTATAAATTCAGATGAGCCCGGTGAAATTTTGTTTGTGGGAGAAGCTGTTGAGCTGGCCAATCCTCCCAATAAAGAAGAAGATTTAGTATTTTATAGCCAGGCTAATAAGCCAAAAGATTTATTTGGGCAAATGACAATAGATGAAACAAAAAAACATAATGCAATTAGTGTTGACAGCAATGATTTTATAGTAAGTCCCAGATCTATGCAACATCTAGAGAATAATGAAACTAATCAAGATGACGGATCCCGTATAACTATGCTCCAAATACCGGCAGATTTTTTGGTTATAAAAGATGAGAAATCTTATGAAAATTTTTTAAAAAATAATGAAGGATCATATCCTAAAATAAATTTTGAAAAAAATGAAATAGTTGTTGTAGTTTCAGCAGGCAAATTTTCCGATACTTTTTTTGAGGTAGTAAAATCGGAGAAAACTGATAATGAAATTAAAATTTTTTACAGGGTTGATTTGATGACAAAAAATAAAGGAAAGGAACAAAGAAATTATAAATTGATTGAGAATACAGAGTTACCCGTAAATTTTATTCAGGTTAAATAAGTAAAAAAATTTGCTAATATATAAGTGATGGCTGTAGATAAGTTTTATTATAAAAAGGAGTAAATTATGAAACAACTTTTATTTTTGCTGGTATTGGGAATAGTCGGTTATTTCGTTTTGTGGGGTGGAACGACAAGCGTAGTGAACAGAGCGGATATGAACCCTAAAAAATTAATTACAAATATTGCAGCGAGTATAGATGAAGATGTAATTCCTGAAATTGATTCTTCCCGTAATAAGTTTAGATATACGGACCAGAACTCTTTTAAACGTATAAAAGAAAATGCTTTCATGAATTATGATTCAGACCTTTGCGCTTCTGTCGTGGATTTGGCTTATTCAAGTGGATATAAAGAGTCAGGGGCATTGATAAAAGAATATTTTGCGACGTTTGTTTCATCTAATGATATAAACAAAGTATTACGTATTTTAAGCAGTTATAAAGATAAACAAACCTTAAAGTTGCTTCTGGAAACATATAATAATGAAAATATCACTGAAAAGGCATCTTTCTTACGTGCTTTATCTGCTTATCATACTCCTGAAGTCGCCAAAATTATAAAAGAAGCAACATTGAATGAAGAAGATTTGGTATTGGCGGAAACAGCCAAAAAATTAGAAACTGAATTCGCTGAAAAGAAGTGGTACATAGAAGGGCTAAAGGCAGTTTCCGATAATAGCGGTAATGGTATCGATTTGGATATCGGTGTTAATAAAAATCATCTCGGTCAACAATACCATAACGGATCAGATTTTGAGAGTAAAATGGCTCAATATTAATTTTACTGGGGGGTAAAATGAACGTAACAGAAATAAACCAATTAGTTCAAAAAGAAAGTTTATTTTTGCAGGATCTGAAGCAGGAGATTGCAAAAGTAATAGTTGGGCAAGAAGATTTAGTAAATAAAATTCTTGTTGCTCTTATCGCAGACGGTCATATCTTAATTGAAGGTGTTCCGGGCCTTGCTAAAACTTTGACGGTTAAGACTTTAGCTGAAATTATAAATGGAACTTTCCAACGTATTCAATTTACGCCGGATTTACTTCCGGCAGATGTTACCGGTACTTTAATTTTCAATCCCAAGGAAGGCAGTTTTTCAGTTAGAAAAGGGCCTGTTTTTGCCAATTTAGTTTTGGCAGATGAAATTAACAGATCTCCTGCGAAGGTACAGAGTGCTTTGCTTGAGGCTATGCAAGAACGTCAGGTAACTATTGGGGATGAAACTTATAAATTACCAAAACCTTTTATGGTCTTGGCTACCGAGAATCCTGTTGAGCAAGAAGGAACATATCCTTTACCTGAGGCGCAAGTGGATAGGTTTATGCTTAAAATTAATATAGATTATCCGTCTAAATTAGAGGAAAAACAAATTTTAGAGCGTATGTCTGTTAACATTGCACCTAAAGCCACAGGAAAAGTTATGCTTGAACAGATTTTGAAAGCACGTCAAGTCGCGGATAGTATTTATGTTGATGAAAAAGTAAAAGATTATATCTTAAACTTAGTTTTTGCTACGCGATATCCTAAAGAATATAAGTTGGAAAATTTGATGCCGTATATATTATACGGCGCAAGTCCGCGTGCCTCAATTTTCTTAACGAAAGCTGCAAAAGCCTATGCATTTTTGGCCGGTCGTGGTTATGTAACACCTGAAGATATTAAGGAAATCGGCCCTGATGTATTGAGACACAGAATTTTGCTTACCTACGAAGCAGAAGCGGAAAATGTTACAACGGAAGAGATAATTGAAAAACTCTTTTCTACAGTAGAAGTCCCATAATTAGGTGCCTTATGGATACGGCAGAAATTTTAAAACGCGTTCGTCGCATTGAAATTGAGACGGGTAAACTTGTTAAAGAAACTTTTGCTGGGGAGTACCTTAGTATTTTCAAAGGTCAGGGCATAGAGTTCGCTGAAGTCCGTCAATATATTCCGGGTGATGATGTAAGGAGTATTGATTGGAATGTCTCAGCAAAAACAGGCAGCGTTTTTGTAAAAAAGTTTAATGAAGAGCGTGAACTTACACTTCTGATTGCGTGTGATGTCTCTGCTTCATTAATGTTTGGATCTCTAGGTAGATTAAAAAGCGAAATAGCAGCTGAACTCGCAGCAGTTTTTGCATTTTCCGCAACTCATAATAATGATAAGGTTGGGCTTCTTTTATTTAGCGATAAAATAGAACTTTATATTCCTCCTAAAAAAGGTAGGCGCCATGTTCTTAGAATTATTCGTGAACTTTTGGCTTTTACTCCCCAAAACAAAGGCACAGATATGGTACTTGCTTTAGATAGCATAAACCATCTAACCAGACGCGGTGGTATTGTAGTTTTAATTTCTGACTTCAAAACAGAACAAAATTATGCAAAATCTTTTAAATTAACGGCAAGGAAATTTGATGTCGTACCTGTGGTCGTGGAAGATCAATTAGAGCAAAGGTTACCCAAGGCACATATTTTCTTATCTTTGGAAGGGCTTGAGGGCGGAGGGCAAGTTTTACTTAATTTAGCTTCTAAGAAAACGTCCGAAATTACTCGAAGAAATATGCAAAAATTAGATGAAGCAAAATTACTTTTTACCAAAAGTAGTCTTGAATATGTAATAATACACGACGGGGATAAAGTTTCCGATACTTTGATTAAATTTTTTAAGCGCCGTGCAAGGAAGTTAAGAAGATGAAATATTTGACGATTTTATTGTTTATATTTTATCCGCTTTTTTCGATGGGTCAAGAACCTGTTGATGGAGCAGATAGTTCTCTGCAAAATAATGTGAAAATTGTTGAGTATAAGGAAAAACCCAAAAAAGTAATTTTTGCCGAACCTTTTAAATTAAGTTTTACCTTACCGGAAAAGGCAACTTTTGACGGCGAAAATTTAAGCCAAAAAGATTTTGAAATTTTATCTTTGACTCAAGATAAAAATAATTCACTCATTACTGAAATAACAGTTTTGCCCTTGGGTTTACAAGTTTCCACGTTGACTGCATTAGGTTTTGTTACCTCAAACGGCGAAAAGATTGAAACAGAACCTTTGGAAATTAAAATTAATGAAATGCCGTCCAAAATTAAAGATTTGATTGATATCAGGGGCCCTTATAGACCTTTTAATGTCTTGCGTTTAATATTAATTCTGCTTTTATTTGGAATATTAATTGCTACCATAGTTTATTTTATTAGGCGGAAAAAACGTCCGGCTTCGTTAAATTTAACACCTTATGAAAAACAAGAACAACCTATGCATGAAATAGCTCTTTCACAGTTGGATATTTTAGTTCAAAGTGATTTGTGGGAGAAAAACGAATATAAACTTTATTACTCTGAAATTTCAGATATTTTAAGGCAGTTTTTATCTGCTAGGTTTAACTTCGGTGCACAGAAAATGACTGCGCGTGAATTATTTAAGAAGTTAAAAACTATCCCTGATTTTAAATTTGATTTTAATGCTTTGCAAAAATTACAGCAATCAATTAGTTTAGTTAAATTTGCTAAAGCAATCCCGACCATTGAAGACCGGGATAAAGTTTTAATAACTGCAAAGGAAATGATTATTGAAAATAAAGAGACAGATTTAACACGTTATCAGAAAAAAGAAAATAATCCAGGGGGTAAAGATGAAAAAACTAAATAAATATTTACCTTTGGTTTTGTTTATCTTATTTTATTTGCTGATATTAGGTTCTTGTATGTTTTATTTCTTACGAGGTAAGACATTGGCAAATCCTCAATATTTGTATTTGTTAATACTTTGGTTATTGGTTACAATTTGGGGAATAATTCTAAAAACCGGAGGTGAGGTTACTGTAAAATATCCATTGCCGGTAGGAGAAAAACTTTCTCTTGATTTGATAACAATACTTTCCAAATATTTTAGTCTAACCTGTGTTTCAATTAGTTTGTTTTTTGCTATTTTGGCTTTGGCGCGTCCTCAAAAAGAAGGTAAAACACAGCCACCCCCGACCCAAGGTATAGATATTATGCTTACTTTGGATGTTTCTGCCAGTATGAATATGCCTGATTTTATTGCCGAGAAGGCCCAAAAGGCTGAGGACCTTTATAATCGTATGGCAGCAGCAAAAGAAACAGTGGAAAATTTTATTTCTGCTAGGACAAGTGACAGAATCGGTCTTGTAGTTTTTTCTGGAGCGGCAATGCTTCAATGTCCTCTTACTTTAGACTATTTTGCTTTAAAAGAATATTTAGGCTATGTCTATGTTGATATGCTGGCCGGGGTTAGCGGAACAGCTATTGGGGATGCCATAGCCGTAAGTACACAACATTTGAAGGAAGGAATTGCGAAAAGCAAAATCATAATTTTAGTTACAGATGGAGAGAATAATAGCGGTACGGTAGATCCTATTGCTGCTGCTAAAGCAGCCGCGGCATATGGTATAAAAGTTTATACTATTTTAATGGCTGGTAAAGTGTCAAATTTGCCGATGAATATTCCATACAGAGATCAGCTGATAGCCAGTTATCAAGAAAATACTCCTAAAATGGTAGAAGCCAAAATTACTTTGAAAGAAATTTCTGATATAACCGGTGCTAGTGCCTATGTCGCTACGGATACAGCCGGCTTAAATGATATTTATGCTCAAATAAATGTACTTGAGAAAACAGTTTATCAAGAAGTAAAGAAATTAAATTATGAAGATGCTTATCAAAATTTAGTTTGGCTTGCATTGCTTTTTGCTTTGCTTGCGTTTTTAGGGGGGAAGTTTATTTTTATTAAAATACCTTAGTTGCCTATGGAATTATTTGCAAATACAAAAATATTTTTTTATTTAATTTTAACTGCGCTTTTAATTGCATTTTTTTGGCGTATTGGTTATTTGCGCCGTAAGGCGGTTTTAAAAATTTTATTTTCTAAAACTAATTTTACATTGTTAACTTCGCCGGGATTTAAAGTAAGAAGGCACATAAAGGATATTTTATTCTTGAGCGGTATTTTTTGCTTATTTATTGCCTTAGCCGGATTGCAATGGGGTAAAGAACGTCGGGAAAGTTCTGCTAATTATTCGCAGGCTATAATTGCTATGGATGTATCTTTATCAATGCAAGCTGAAGATTTTAAACCAAACCGCCTTGAAAATGCCAAAATGATGCTTAGAATGCTTTTTGAGGAAGTTGCCCAAGAAAGATTAGGGCTTATTGCTTTTACTTCTGAAGCATACATGCTTTGCCCTATAACTACTGACTTGGACGCGCTTAAAAACTTAAGTGACAATTTAAGAATTAATATGTTACCGGTTGCCGGAACTGCTATTTCTCCTACGATAAAACTTGCTTCCCGTATGCTCAGCCCTTATGGGGGGATAAAGGCCTTGGTTCTAGTTACTGACGGTGAAGACCATAATCCGCAAGATATTGAAGCGACATTAAAAATAGCTCGTGAAACAGGTATCAGGATTATAACTGTAGGTATCGGTACAGAAGATGGGGAACTTATACCCATAAAAACAGCACAGGGAACTGAGTATAAGAAGGATAAATCTGGCAAAACGGTATTAACTAAACTGGATGAGAAATCTTTGATCAATTTGGCTTCCAAGACGGGCGGTGCCTATATTAAATATACAAATGCTCAACAAGTTGCGGGCGATATTGCAAATCAATTACGTACTTTAGACAAAAATTTAACAAAAACTACCGATACAATAATTTATAAAAGCAGATATCAAATACCCCTTGCCTTAGCTATAATTTTAATAATGGGGGCTTTATGCCTGCCTATAAGAAAAGGTAAAATATAATTATGAGAATTATTTTAGGTTTTATTTTGATAGTTTTAACTTCGCCGGTTTTTGCACAAAATTCTGTTTTGAGACAGGGTAATAAAGCTTATGATGAGGGCAAATTCGGTCAAGCTTTTGAGTTCTATGAGAAAGCAGCAGCAAAAACCCCACAAAAAGCAGCTTATAATAGTGGAACCGCTTTATACCGCCTTAAAGATTATGGTGCAGCTGCGCAAGCTTTTGAACAAGCTTTGCAGGAGCCTAAAAATAAAAAGCAAGCGGAGTTTAATCAAAATGTCTTATATAATTTCGGTAATTCCGCATATAAGGCTGGGGATAAAGAGACTGCAAAACAGGTGATGAGAACCGTTATTTTAAATAATTTAAAAGATAATGATGCCAAACAAAATTTACAGTTTATGTTGAAGGAAGAACAATCACAAAATCAATGTGATAATCCTAATGAAAATCCTGAACAAAATAAAAATAATCAAAATCAACAAAATCAGAATCAAGAAAAGCAAAATCAAGAAAAGCAGGATCAGCAACAAGATAAACAAAATCAGCAACAGAAAGAAAAAGATTCCTCTGCTAAAGAAGAAGCAGCTAGTGTTTTACAAATGGCCAGGGAACATAAACAAAATTTACCGCAAACAAAAATGGGGAGTAATCAAATTGAAAAAGATTGGTAATATATTTAATTTCTTAAAAATACTTTGTGTTAGTAGTATTTTATTTATTGTTTGCGCATTAAGTTTAAATGCACAAGTGAATGTGCACGCCGAAGTCAATACTACTACTGTGACACTTAATGAGGAAATAAATTTAACGGTTTATGTAACTGCGCCTACAACAAATATTGAGGGGCCGCAAATGCCCTCCCTTCCAAGTTTTAATATTTATTCCGCAGGGCAAAGCAGGCAGGTGAATCTGTTAAATGGCAAGGTAACAGCTAATTTGCAGTTTAATTATATATTAACACCACGTTTTGCAGGTAAGACTAAAATAGAATCATTTACAGTTAAGGTGGCTGGGCAAGATTATAAAACAGAACCAATTGAAGTGGAAATTTCCAGAAATACGCCTTCTGCTCCCCGTACACAAGAACAAGCTTTAGAGCAGGTTAGACAAAAGGAAACACAAAAAAAGAAATCTTCAACTAATATTAATTCAAAATTGCCTAATTTTTTCATGACGGCCCAAACAAATACTAAACAGGCTTATATTAATGAGCAAGTAAATTTAAAAATTAGGTTTTATCAGGCGCAGTCTCAAAATATTTTAGGTCATCCAGTGTATGATAAACCACAACTTAAAGGTATGTTTTCCGAAGATATCGGCACAAGACAAGGCCAAGAAACTTTTGGCAATAAAGTTTATTATTATACTGAAATTGAAAGTGCTTTATTTGGTTTGGTTAGTGGTGTGGCGGAAATAGGTTCTGGAGCTGTTACGTATACATCCAGTGAAGGAATATTTGATGCTTTTGATATGTTTTTCCGTGGGGCAAACGGTGGCCAAACACATAAAGTAGAAAGTGATATTTTGTTTGTTGATATATTGCCTTTGCCTAGTGAAAATAAGCCTGAGAGTTTTTATGGCGCGGTAGGTACAAATTATCAAATTTCTTCTTCTTTAGATTCCTATGAAGTAAATGCAGGAGAACCGATAACCTTGACAGTTACGATTACAGGTACAGGCAATTTGGCTGCCGTAAAAGATATACCGACACCGGAGATAGACCAAAGTTTCAGAATTTATGAAACTTCTTCCAATTTGACTAATAAAATAGCTGCTGGTAAATTAATGGGAACAAAAGTTTATAAGACAGTTATTGTTCCGAGAGCTTCGGGAAATTATACAATTCCGCGAATTGCATTTTCTTATTTTGATACTGATACAAAAACTTATAAAACTGTAAATAGCAATGAATTATTCCTTAAGATTTTACCTCCGTTGACTAATGACCAGAAGAATATTTCTTTTTCTGATGAAAATACTGCCGAAACTAAGCAGACGATACAACATCTTACAAAAGATATAAGCTATTTAAAATTTGTGCCGCAAAGTTATTTTAATAAGATAACTTCTAAGATAGCTGATTTCGGAAATGATAATTTTTATGCATTTATTTTAATAATTTTGGCTTTGTTTATCTCATTAATTAGAAGTGGAAAGATTTCAATAACAGGTAATTTGAAATATTATTTGCATGCTAAAAAAAGTATAAAGAATGCCTCAAAATTGGATGAATTACCTGAAATACTTAAGACTTATCTTGAGGCGAAAATGAAAACTCAATTAGGATTAAAAAGTATTGAGGATGTTTGTAAAGAGCTTAAACTTGAGCCTTTTACATCAACCAAATTAACAGGTTTCTGGAATCACCTCGCCATGCTTAAATATGCACCTGCAGTTAATACTAATCCCAAAAATACATTAGAGGAAGAAAAAACAAAACTTATTTCCCTAATATCGGTTTTAGAAAAGGAGATAAAATGAAATATTTCTTAATTTTAATTTCACTTTTTTTAGCACTTTCTTGTTTTGCCATAGAACAGAACGGAAAAGCTCAAGAACTGTTTGATAGCGGTAATTATTTGGGTGCAGCAGAGGTATACCAAAAACAAATTGATGACGGTGAAAATAATGCCTATATCTATTATAATTTGGGTAATAGCTATTTTAAGGCCGGAGATTTAGATAAAGCTTTAATTAATTATTATAGAGCTTTCCGCATAAGCCCAAGGGATAAGGATATTATAAATAATCTGTCTTTTACCATGGAAAAGACAGGACAGTCTTTAATTCCGGACAATATGCCTAAAAGTGTATTTATGATTTATAATTACTTTTCACTGAAGGAATTGAAAGGGCTTGCTTTTATAGGACTATGGCTATTTGCTATTAGCATAACTTTTTTTGTATTCTTTAAGTATAGGAGATTTTGGTTTAAAACGGTGATATTTTTTATGTGCCTAACATTGTTCTTTACCTGTTTTTATTTAATTAGGGCAAAAAAAGATTTACAGGATTTAGCAGTGGTTATTGCTCCTAGGGCAGAATTACGTAGCGGGCCATCTGATAATTTCCCTGTTGCATTAAATGTTCCAAGGGCGCAGTTATTGGAAATACACGATAAAAAAGATGATTGGATTGAAGTATCAGTCGGAAACGAAAACAATTTAAATTGGGTACAACAAAAATACATTGAATTTATATAGGAGCAGATATGTTTACAAAAGATGAGGCTAAAGAACTTATTGAAACATTAACTTATGTCGGGGATAATTTAGGTCCTCAACTTGAAACTTTGGCCAAAGAAATAATTAAGTCTTTTAAGGCTGGCGGTAAAGTGATTTTAATGGGTAACGGTGGAAGTGCCGGAGATGCGCAACATATTGCAGCTGAGTTCGTCGGTAGGTATAAGAAAGAACGCAAAAGTTACCCGGCGCTTGCTCTTAATACTAACACATCCAGTTTAACGGCTATAGGTAATGATTATGGTTATGATGTTACTTTTTCCCGTCAAATAGAAGGTTTTGCCAAAGCCGGGGATGTCGTGATAGGAATATCTACTTCAGGTAATAGTGCCAATGTTTACAAAGCACTTGAACTTGCAAAAAAATTAAATTGTTATACTGCTGCCTTTTTGGGTAAAAGCGGCGGTACAATAAAAGATATTGCCGATTTGCCTATAATTGTTAAATCAAATAATACTCCCAGGATACAAGAATGCCATATTTTTATGGGGCATACACTTTGTGAACTGGTAGAAAAGGAATTATGATAGTTGCAATAGGTTGTGATCACGGCGGTTTCCCGCTAAAACAGGCTGTTACAGACAAAATTAAAGCACTTGGTTTTGAGGTGCTTGATTTCGGTACTGATTCTGCAGAAAGTGTTGATTATCCGGATTATGCTGTACAAGTCTCAAAGGCTGTACTTTCCGGGAAGGCTGAACGTGGGATTTTAATTTGCGGCAGTGGTGTTGGGGTTTGCATTACGGCAAATAAATTTAAGGGTATTTATGCGAGTGTTGCACATGATGTCTATACGGCAGCGCAAGGCGTAACGCACGATAATATGAACATATTGTGTCTTGGAGGGCGTGTGATTTCTCCAAGTCAAGCTGTAAAGTTAACTGAAGCCTTTTTGACTGCCACAGCTAAAGGCCAAGAGGATAGGCATTTGAGGCGTATAAATAAAGTTTTGGAAGTTGAAAGGAAAAATTTTAAATAAATGAGGTTACTATGAGAATAAGTTTAAATCAACAATCCCAAGTTTTGAGTGAAGAAGGTTCAAAAAAATTAAAAGCATTAAACTTTAAAGATCGTTTTTATAAGCATGATGCAACTTTATGGAAAACTGAAAAAGAGCATACTGATATCATTAATAATTCTCTTGGTTGGACCAATGTCTATGATTGGACATTAACCAAAGTCTCTGAAGTTAAAAATTTCGCTGAAGAAGTTAAAAAGGAATTTTCTTCCGTGGTTTTGATGGGTATGGGAGGTTCCAGTTTAGCACCGGAAGTTTTGCGCGTGATTTTCGGTAAACAGGAAGGCTATCCCACATTATTTGTTTTGGATACAACAAATCCTACAAAAATATTAGAAGTAACATCTAAAATTAATTTGGAAAAAACACTTTTTATTTTTGCAAGTAAATCCGGCGGAACTGTTGAACCGTCTTCACAATTTGCTTATTTTTACGATTTGCTTTCTAAAAAAGTTCAAAACCCCGGCAACCATTTTATTGCAATAACGGATCCTAATACCGGCCTTGTTAAGTTGGGGGAAGAAAAACATTTCAGAAAAATTTTTATAAACAAGGCAGATATTGGTGGACGTTTTTCTGCATTATCTTTGTTTGGTATGTTGCCGGCCGCTTTAGCCGGTATAGATATTGAAAAACTTTTAAAGGCCACCAAAGAAGCCGGTGATATCTTTCAAAGTGATGAAAATAATCCCGCTTGTGTTTTAGGTTCTTTAATGGGGCAAGGTTTCCTGAATGGTAAGGATAAATTAACTTTAATTATGCCAAAGGAAATATCTGTATTAGGTTTATGGATAGAACAACTTATAGCGGAATCTACTGGAAAAGAAAAGAAGGGTATTTTACCTGTCGTTACTGAAGAAATAGTATCTGAAAAAGATTATTTGGATGATAGAATTTTTGTAAATATAAATTACCAAAGCAAGAGTTATAAAAATAATTTTAAAACTATGCCTTATATGGAAATTGATATGGAAGATAAATATCAGATCGGTGTACAATTCTTGCTTTGGGAAATTGCAACAGCTGCTGCCGGTGCCATAATGAAGATTGATCCATTTGATCAACCAAATGTTCAACTTTCCAAAACAATAACAAAAAATATTTTAACATCACTTGCCGAAGGCAAAAAAGATGAGGCAGCTAAAGCTGAATTTTTAGTTTCAAACAATTTACAGGGCGAAATTTCCAAAAAATATTTACTTTCCGACATCGCAAAACTTGCCAGCAATAAAGATTATTTTGCCGTGCTTGCTTATTTACCGGAAAGCGAAGCACTTACGCAAATTTTTAATAAAATGAAAGATGGTTTATTTAAAGCAACGCACCGCGCTATAATTTTTGGTTATGGCCCAAGATATTTACATTCAACAGGTCAACTCTTTAAAGGGGATGCCGGGAAAGGTATTTTTGTAATTTTCTCTTCTGAAGCTAAAGAAGATGCCGGTATTCCGAGCCAGCCTTATACCTTTAAAGATTTATGCCAAGCGCAAGCATTGGCCGACTATAAAGCGCTAGAAGAAAAGGGTCGCCGTGTTATAAAAATTCATTTACCGGCGGAAACGGAAGCTGCTTTAAAAGAATTGTTAAAAACACTTTAATTGGAGGAAGTATGACAACAGCAACAAAAACAAAAAAAACCTTAACTAAAAAGGTGGCAACTAGAGTAAGAAAAGTAAACTCAAGGGTTAAAACTTTAGCTGCCGGTTTAGTATATAAAACCAAAAAGAATAATTGCAAAACAAATTGCAAAAATAATAATGAAACCTGCAAAAATATCTGTATAGATTATCCGCAAAATAATGAAACAGTCTATTGCGGTCATTATTGTTTCCGCTTAGGTTCAAGAAAACCTTGCTCCGCGATGCAAGTTTCCATTAACGGTGGGGAATGGCAAAATTGCCGTCAAGCCAACGGTTATTGGTGGTATGATTGGTGGAACTTCAATACCGGTAATTTTTACCTTGAAGCAAAAGCCTATGTAGATGGTAAAGAAGAACAAACCGCAAAACGCAAATTCAAAGTAACCTTATAAACCTTGAAAAAAGTTTACTTGCAAAATTATGGATGTCAAATGAATGAAGCAGACTCTGAAGAGATGCTGCTTCATTTATTTGGTTTCGGTTATCAAAAAACATCAGCTTTAAATGAGGCGGACCTCGTTTTAATAAACACATGCACTATTCGCGATCACGCCGAGCACCGTGCATTATCTTATCTTGGGCGCCTTGCGAAATGGAAAGCGGAAAAACGGGGCCGTAAAATTATTTTTGCAGGTTGTGCAGCCGAGCGTCTTGGTAAGAAAGTTCAAAAACGTTTTCCGCAAGCTGATATAGTTTGCGGTGCTAAATCACTTGATAAATTCCCGGAAATTTTGGAAAACAGTTCTTTATTTAAACCTGCTAAGGCAACAGATATTCCTAAAGAAGATACAAAAAAAGTTACAGGGCAAGTTAGCATTATGCGCGGCTGCAGCTGCAAATGCGCTTATTGCATTGTACCTTATGTGAGGGGGGAGGCTTCATCAATAGCACCGGAAGTTATTTTGGAAAATTGCCGGAATAAAGCCAAAAATCACCCTGAAATTATGCTGCTTGGGCAAACGGTAAATGCCTATAATTATAAAGGTTTTACCTTCTCAAAACTTTTGGAAGAAGTTTGTAAAATACCTGAAGTTAAACGTGTGCGCTTTTTAAGCCCGCACCCTGTTTTTATTAAAGAAGATTTCTATAAAGTTGTGCAAGATAATAGGAAGATTGCAAGGCATTTGCACTTACCTTTGCAAAGCGGTTCCAGTAAAATTTTAAAAGATATGAAACGTCTTTATACCGCTGAAGAATATTTAGAAATAATAAAGAATTTAAAAGAATTAGATTTTTTAGTTAGTACCGATATTATTGTTGGCTACCCTACAGAAACGGAAGAAGATTTTAAACAAACATTAAACCTTGTTAAAAAATGCGGTTTTAGTTTTGCTTATTGCTTTAAATTTTCGCCGAGGGAAGGCACACTCGCTGCAAAAATTCCGGAAATTCCGCAAGAAATAGTGGAAAATCGCCTAAATATTTTGTTAAATGAAATTAGGGAGTGTTCCGCTGTTGCTTATAAAAGTCGCATCGGTAAGACAGAAGAAATTTTGTTTGAGACAAAAAACTCTGGCCGGACATCAGGGAATTTGTGGTACAGAACAACAACTCTTAGGCAGCCCGGCACAGTAGAAGAGATTTTAATTAAGGACAGTAACGGTAAAATTTTGAGATGAGAGGTGTAACTTATGAGCAAAGAAAAGAAAGATTTCATTGAACGCCGCCGCCATCCGCGCGTGCCGGTAATCAGTAATATCGTTGAGCCTATTGATTTAACTTATATTGATAATAGTGACGGTAAAATGCATCAAATAGCGGCAGTCTTGGCAGATTTATCTGCCTCTGGTATGCGTATTGTATCTTTTTTAAAAGCACCTATTGCAGGGACTATGCATATTAAAATGGAAATTCCTACCGTAGGTAAATTTGATGTTGAAGCAAAAACTGCTTGGGTTCGCCAAAAAGGGCCGGTTTACACTATTGGTATAGAATTTACAAAGATTGATAAAGCCGTTTCTGATAAAATTATGGCACTTGCAAATGACTTTCTTGATTGCAATACCCGCATAATGCTTCGCTTGCCGGAAGTGTGTGTTCCTAATTGCAAATGCCAAAGTATTTGCAATAAAATTCAAAAGGATAAGACTTTATTTAAGTGAGTAATATTCCAATAATTATTTCAGGGCCAACTGCCGTCGGTAAGACGGCAGTTGCTTTACACCTTGCCAAAAAGTTAAATTACAGTATTATTTCAGTTGATTCGCGTCAAATTTATAAGGGTTTAAATGTCGGTACTGCCGCGCCGCTAGGTACTTGGAAAGGGGGAAAATATTTAGTTGAAGGTGTGCCTTATCACTTAGTGGATTTTTTGCCGATAAATGAAGTTTTTGATGTCTCGCGCTTTATATCTATGGCACGTGAAATTGCCAATAAAGAAAATAATAAAGTGATTTTTACAGGCGGTAGCGGAATGTATTTTCAAAATTATTTTTGCGGTATGGATAATTTGCCGAAAGCAGATTTAATTTTGCGCGCGCGCCTTGCACGTGAGGCCGATATGCACGGCCGTGAAGCCTTACATAAGCGTTTACAAGAGGTAGATCCGCAAAGTGCAAAAGAAATACCTTATCAAAATATACACCGCCTAATTCGCGCATTGGAGATATATGAACTTACCGGCAAGCCGGCATCTGAATTAAAAAGCGGCAAATTAAAACAGGAAATAACAAAAGATAAAGCACACTTTTTTTATTTAGATATGCCCAAAGGGCAACTTTTGGAACGTATAATTAAACGTACATATATAATCTTTGAACCTATGGTTAAAGAAGCCAAAAATGCTCTTAATTTAGGTTTTAAAGAGTTTTCACCCGGTCTTAAGAGTTTGGGGTACCCGCAGATCATAAGCTGCTTAAAAGGCGAAATTTCCAAAGAGCAAGCAAAAGAACAAATCACGATTTTAACCCGCCAATATGCCAAACGCCAACGTACCTGGTTTGGTCGCTACCAAGAAAAGCAAACAATAAACTGCGATGGTAAAGCCGAAAAAGATATTGCTAAAGAAATTCTAAATTTAATATAAAAACATCCCCGGTTTTGCCGGGGATGTTTTTTAGGATAACTTATATAATCTTTAAAAACTACTTACTTCCATCTGCTTTAAAAAGTCTTTATTGGACTTGGTGGCCGATAACTTTTCAAGCAAAAGGCTCATTGCATCGATGGAACTTAACGGCGATAATATTTTCCTGAGTATCCATGATTTATTAAGTTCGTCTTCGGTAAGCAGTAAATCTTCCCTTCTGGTTGAGGTGCGGTTGATATCAATTGCTGGGAAAATACGCCTGTCGGCAAGTTTCCTGTCAAGATAAATTTCACTGTTACCGGTACCTTTAAATTCTTCGAAGATGATTTCGTCCATACGGCTGCCTGTTTCCACTAAAGCCGTTGCGATAATGGTAAGTGAACCGCCTTCCTCAATATTCCTTGCAGCACCGAAAAAGCGTTTAGGGCGTTGAAGTGAAGTCGCTTCAAGACCGCCGGTTAACACGCGGCCGCTTGCCGGTGTTACAGTATTATAAGCGCGGGCTAAACGAGTGATAGAGTCAAGCAAAATAACGACATCTTTACCGTTTTCCACGCTGCGTTTTGCCTTTTCAATTACCATTTCCGCTACTTGTACATGGCGTTCTGCAGGTTCATCAAAGGTGGAAGCCAAAACCTCGCCTTTAACACTGCGGCTCATATCGGTAACTTCTTCCGGGCGTTCGTCGATTAAAAGCACCAAAAGTTCAACTTCTTTATGGTTTGTAGTCAAAGAATTTGCCAAATTTTGAAGCATAATTGTTTTACCTGTTTTTGGTGCTGCCACAATCATAGCACGTTGGCCTTTACCGATAGGGGACATCAAATCAATTACACGTTGCGTGTTTGAGTTTTTATCTAGCTCAAGCACAAACCTTTCATTTGGATATAAAGGTGTCAAGTTCTCAAAAAGCGGGCGGCGGAAAATTTTATCTGCGTCAATATCATTTACTTTTTGGACTTGGAGCATAGCAAAAAATCTTTCATTATCTTTGGGTGGGCGGATTAAACCTTCAATTTTATCGCCTTTCCTTAAGCCAAAGCGTTTGATTTGAGAGGGGGAAACATATATATCTTCCGCACCTGCCAAATAATTATTTTCTTCGGAGCGTAAAAATCCAAAGCCATCCGGTAAAATTTCCAACACGCCGCCTCCGTACACAGAGCCGTTTTGTTTCGCTTGCACAGCAATAATTTTGCCGATTAACTGTTGCTTACGTAAACCTGAAATATCTTCAATATTATAGTTAATTGCAAGTTTTGTAAGGTCCGCCACACTTAAGGCTGAAAGTTGTCTTGCATCCATCGGCTTTGCACCGTTCGGGCGTTGCGGCAAGGGTTGTTGATAGCGGCGGTTATTGTTAAACTGCCTTTGCCCTTGATAGCGGTTATCTTGCCCAGGGCGTTTATCTTGCGCCGGTGTTTGTGCTGATGCTTGTGTTTTATCGTCGTTGTCTTTTATTTCTTTAGCAGCATCTTTTGCGGCAGCAATTTCTTTGGTTTCCGCTGCTTGAACTGTTCCTTTGTTTTCTTTTGCTTCTTTATTTTCTTTCGCTTTAGAGGTTTTGGAAGTTTTTGTTTCCTTAACTTCTTTAGCATCGGTAGGTTTTGTTTCGGTAGGTTTTACTTCATTGTTTTCCATAAGTTATCCTCATTATTATTTTTTTAAAGTTTCATATAAACGCGTGATTTTACTTCTCAAATCACTGCGTGTTCCTTCATTAAAAATTATTATATCGGCGCGTTCTGCTTTTGTTGCCATAGGCAGTTGGGCTTCCTCGCACCTTTCAAAATAAAACTCGCTTGTTCCGCGGGAAAGCGCCCTCTTTAAACGCTTTTGGCGCGATGTGTAGACACAAACTGTTAAATCAAAACCGCCCTCAAGGCCCTTCTCAAAAAGCAAAGGAATTGCAAAAATTATAATTTTTTTAGACGTTGCTTTTATTATTTCCCCGGCTTCTTTTAAAACTAGAGGGTGAATCATATTTTCAAGTTCCTTTAATTTTTGCGGATTTTTGAAAACGAGTTGTGTTAATTTCTCTTTATCGTCGGTGCCGAAAGCCGCTTTAAGTTTATCTTTCAAGGTTTTGCGGTATTTTGCGGCTAAAGTATCGGCGCAAATTGTTTCAGCACCAAGGGCGGCAAATTCTTCCAAAGCAGCAGTTTTGCCGCTTGCTATTGCACCGCTTAAAGCGATAATAATTTTACCTTCTTGACGGAAATCTAAAACATTTTTCACAAAACAGGCCCCATATTATTTAAATTTTTTCCGGCTTTTGCTTTTGCCACTAATGGTACTCTTAAAGGCAAACAATTTTCCATTTTTGCTATTGCCCAAACGGAAAAAGTTTTAAGTTTTTCTTCCGGTAATTCAAAAACAAGTTCGTCATGAATCTGTAAAAGCAAATTTATGTCTTCAGGTAGTTCCTTATATATATCAAGCATAGCTTTTTTGATAATATCGGAAGATCCGCCCTGTACGACAGTGTTTACAGCCGCACGTGAAGCAAAACTCACCATACGCGGGTTTGAATCTTGGAATTCCGGCAAATACCTTATATGCCCAAGTAAAGTTGTTACAAATCCGGTTTTGCGGGCTTCCGCGACAGTTTTATTAATCCAAGATTTAACTGTGTCATAACGTGCAAAATAACTGTCAATATAATCTTTTGCTTGTGTCATTGTTATACCCAGAGTTTGGGAAAGTGCCATTGGTCCTTGCCCGTAAACTATGCCGAAGTTTATGCCTTTTGCGTGTGCGCGGTCCTCTTTAGTTACTTCCGCAATCGGTTTATTAAAAACTTCTGAAGCGGTACGGGTGTGAATATCATCAGCACATTTAAAAGCGTGAATTAAAGTTTCGTCTTGCGAAACATGCGCAAGTACGCGTAAATCAATTTGGGAATAGTCTAGTGACAGTAAAACTTTGCCCGGGCCGGCGCAAAATGCCTGGCGTATTAAACGCCCCTTTTCGGAACGCGCCGGAATATTTTGCAAATTCGGGTTAAAACTTGAAAGGCGGCCTGTTACCGTCCCAGTTTGATTAAAATTTGTATGCACGCGGCGGTTATTATCTGCCAAATCAAGCAAAGAATCTACATATGTTGTTTTTAGTTTTGCGGCCTCGCGGTATTTTAAAATAAGTTCGCAAACGGGGTGGAATTTTTTAAGGCTTTCCAAAGTTTCTTCGTCGGTAGAATAGCCTGTTTTTGTTTTGCGTAGTGTGGGTAATTTTAATTTTTCAAACAGCAAAACGCCAAGTTGTTTCGGGGAATTTATATTTACTTGCCCGCCTACGAGTTTGTCAATTTCCTTTTGCGTTGTTTCCATTTCAGACGATAAAAGCAAAGCCAAAGTCTTAAGCCAAGTGATGTCTATCTCAATGCCATCACTTTCCATAGCAAGCAAAACACTTTCAAGCGGTATTTCAATTTCTTTAAAAACTTTTGCTTGTGCGCTGGTTTGTAAAATATTTTCAAAATGCTTTTTTAAGTCAAAAATATTTTGGGTATAAATTGTAAATTTTTCATTTAGTTCTGCGTCGCGGTTAACTGTAATTTTTAAATTTGACGCAAACAAATTATTTAAACTGAAATCTTGCGCCGGGTTTAAGCAATAAGCGGCAAGTTCAAAATCAAAAACATTTAAATAGGTTTGCTTTTTAGGTGCGATATTTAAAGCGCGCAAAGTATATTTTAAATCGTGCGCAAGTTTTAAGGTTTGATTATCTTGCACTATTTGGTTTAAAATTTCTTTTTCTTCAGTGGTAATTTCTTGTATTTTTTTAAAGCTGAAATCTTTACTATTTAAAGCAAGCATTAAAGCGTCTTCTTCTGCGTAAATAAAGAGTTCAAAAGCACCGCACGCTTTATTTAAAATTGTTTTAAAATCTTGAGGGTTTGGTAAAACTTTTTCCTGCTTTGGTGTGTTTGCGCTAAAATCATCGAATAATTCACCCTGTGTAAAAAGTTCGGCTTGCGGTTTTTGCTCTACTTGTTTTTGATGATCTTTTAAGAAATTATTTAAATTTTTAAATTCAAAACGTTCGGCGAAAGTTTTAACTTCGTCTAAATTAGGGGGGGAAACTTTAAAATCGTCAAACTGTAAATCAAGCAAATTATCTTTAAGTAAAATAAGTTGTTTTGAAAGTTTGGCAGATTCCTCGCCTTTCAAAATTTTCTTTTTTAGCGCATCTTTTAAATTGGGGTTATTTTCTTTGGCGGCTTTAATAATATCTTCCACACTTCCAAAGGTACTAACCAAAGTTTGAGCACTTTTTGCGCCGATACCCTCCACCCCTGGCACATTATCTGAACTATCGCCGAGTAGTGCCAAATAATCAGCCATATATTTGCAAGGTACGCCGAATTTATTTTGGCAGACATTATCATCCCTATATTCATCTTGCGGCGAACCTGACCAAAGTTTAACATGTTGCCCAACAATTTGGTAAATATCTTTATCGCTTGTAATAATTATCGTGTCGTTATCGTCTTTGCCGGCAATTTTAGCGCAACTTGCCATAAGGTCATCAGCCTCAGCGCCTTGCAAGGCAATAACTTTAAGTCCAAGTGCGGCGCAAACCTCACGCGCTATTTTGAGTTGGGAAACAAGAGCTTCATCTGTCGGTGGGCGGTTGGCTTTATAGTCTTTAAAAATTTCGTGCCTGAATGTGGGGCCTTTTGAATCAAAACAAACAGCTACATGCGTCGGCTTTTTATTTTCCAAGAATTTAAGTAGCCAATTAACAAAACCGTATAGGGCGCCGACTTCCTCACCTTTCGCCGATGTTAAAGGCGGCAAAGCGTGGTAATTGCGGTGTAAAATGCCATGTGCGTCAATAATAAAGAATTTTTTATCAAGCATAAGCCTTTTAAAAAACTGCTAGAAAATTTTTAGGAAACCCCGAATTTTGGAAAAGTTGCCCGCCCATGAGAGCGGGCTCTGATAAGAATATATTACAAATAATTAGAGCAATGCGTCAAGTTGTTTTTTGATTTCTTCTTTGCTCTGAAGGCCGTTTAAAGTGACTTCCGGCGTGCCGTTTTTGAATATGATTACCGTTGGGATAGAAGAAATCTGAAATTTCCCGCTTTGTTCCGGTGCTTCATCTGTATTTATTTTGCAGATTTTGGCTTTGCCTTCATATTCTTTGGCGATTTCTTCAATGACGGGCCCAAGCATTCTGCAAGGTCCGCACCAGGGTGCCCAAAAGTCCACGAGGACGACACCTGAATATTTTAAAACTTCTTGGTCAAAGTTTGAGTCGTTTAAATGTATTTCCATAGTAACCTCTTAACTAAAGGATAGAATTTATTGTTTTAAATGTCAAGAAAAATTTGAAGTTTGCATTTTAATTCTTTGTCATATGGTTTTTAGTTGCTATTTTTTTTTTTTTCTAAAATAACTATATAGATATAAAAATGTCGTAAAAGCGAATATGGAGGCTTTATGAAAGAAATAAAAAATGCAGGGAAAGGTTTCACTTTGTTGGAATTGTTGGTAGTTGTTTTAATTATCGGCATACTTGCAAGTATTGCCCTGCCGCAATATAACAAAGCAGTAGAAAAAGCAAAACTAAGTGAAGCCTTAATTAATATAAAAACGATAGAAGCCAGTGTGGATAGATACTTGCTTACCAACAGCATTCCAGTTAACGAGACTAATATCTCCGATAAGTTAGACGTAGATTTATCAGGTGGTGAATGGAATGATTATGGTGAATATAAAACAGAAAATTTTTCATATGGGGCTTATTGTAGAAATTATGGAGACACGTGTCATATATCTGCTGTATATAAAGACAATGAATACGGACTTTTTATAGAAATACAATCTGGTCATTCTAAATCTTTTACATGTGCAACTTTTTTTACGGAAAAGGGACAATATATTTGCCATTATTTAGAATCACAAGGCTGGGAATATTACGACGAAGAACTTTAATACTCCACCTTATCTTTTTTACTAACCCAGGTTTTGAACGGTAAAGACGCATCTTTTAAAGCCAAATGATGCGTTTTTATTTTGCGCTTATTTTCGCTTAAAGCAAGTTCTTTGTATATAAAACTGTCATCAAAACCGGCACGCGCGGCAATATTCTTTTCCGCCGCATAATAAAGGGCTTTCGGGCGCGCCCAATAAATTGCACCAAGGCACATTGGGCAAGGTTCAGCGCTTGCATAAATAGTACAACCGTCAAGTTGGAAATCTTTTAATTTCTTGCAGGCTTTGCGTATGGCATTGACTTCGGCATGCGCGGTTGGGTCCGTCGAACTTGTAACGGTATTATGTGCTTTGGCAACAATTTTACCGTCTTTGACTATGACTGCACCAAATGGGCCGCCTTTGCCGCTTTTTGCGCTTTTAGAGGCCAAAATAATAGCCATTTGTAAAAACTTTTCGTGTTCAGATAGTTTCATTTAATCCTCCCTATAATGTGTGCCTAAACTGTGTTTGTTTTTTAAGGCACCGTAAGTTACAAGTAATGCGGTTTGGGCGCCGTCACGCAGATGTAAAAGTTCGGGGGTAAGTTTACAACCTTTGTAAAATACATCAATTTCATTTTTTAAATGTCTTAAAATCTTTTCGGCACGCGTTAAGCGGTCTTTACTGCGTATTAAGCCTACATAGTTCCACATAGTGTTTTTTATGACGGAAATATCCTGTAAAATTAAATTTACATCCGGCTCTTTTTCCGCCATACGCCAAACTTTCGGGGCAGGCAAATAGAATTTTTTCGTCTTAATTTCTTTAATGTCCGCTTGTGCGCAAAGTGCGGCAAAAGCAACTGCCTCAAGTAAAGAAGTGCTGGCAAGGCGGTTTGCGCCGTGGAAACCTGTGCAGGCACATTCCCCGACGGCATTTAAGTTTAAAATATTTGTGCGGCCCTGTAAATCGGTAAAAATTCCGCCGCAAAAATAGTGCATGGCAGGCATTACAGGTATCGGTTGTTTTGTGATATCTACGCCGCTTTTTAAACAGGTTTTATAAATGTTCGGAAAGCGGTTTTTAATAAATTCCGGCTTCATTGATTTTAAAGAAAGATATACGCAATCATCTTTAGTTTTTAGGCGTTCGTGTTCAATGGCGCGTGCGACAATATCACGCGGGGCAAGGTCCTTTAATTTATGGTAATTTTGCATAAAAGGCTTGCCGTATTTATTAATCAAAACAGCGCCTTCACCTCGGACTGCCTCTGAAATCAAAGCATTTCTGTCACCCAAGGCAAAAACGGTTGGGTGGAATTGAGTATATTCCATATTGATAACACGTGCGCCGATACGGTAAGCCATCGCAATACCGCTGCCGTAAAGTGTATCAACGTTTGTCGTGTACTTGAAAATTTGGCCAAGCCCGCCGGTAGCAAGTACCGTTTTTTTAGCCACTACCGCAAAAACATTTTTGGTTTTATTATCCAAAATATATGCACCAAAGCAAGTCAAAGGCTTATATAAATCTTGCGGATTTTGGGAGTTGTGCGATAAAGTTAACAAGTCAATTGCCGACGCATTTTCAATAATTTTAACTGTTTTTAACTTTTTTAATGCGTTTTGCAAAGAATCAATTAAGGCTTTGCCCGTTGCATCTTTACTGTATAAAATGCGGCGTTTTGAGTGGGCAGCTTCTTTAGTTAAAGCAAATTTACCGTCCGGGGTTTTATTGAAATCTGTTTTGAAAGTTTTAATAAAATATTTTTCAATAACTTTAAAACCTTCACGGCAGGCGGTTAAAACCGCCTCTTCATTACACACGCCGCAACCGGCACGCTGAATATCTTTTAGGAGTAAATTAAAATCGGGTTTATCTTCGTAAATTATGCCACCTTGGGCAAGTGCGCTATCACAATCTTTTAATGTTTCTGCTGAAATTAAAGTACATTTTAGACCGGCCGCCCCCAAGATATAGGCGTAAAGTGAGCCTGCAATACCGCTACCGATAACCAAAACATCTGTTTTTATTGTTTTCATAATTCTCCTAAAATATAAACCCTTCAAGATTTCTTGCAAGCAGAACGTAATTTTTTGCCGACACTTCTTCCGCACGTGACGATACTTTTAAACCCGAACTAACTAAAATTTTTGCCAAGGCAGTTTTATCTTTTTTAAACTTTTCCACTAAAGCATTTAAAACTGTTTTACGGCGGTAAGAAAAGCATGTTTTAACCGTTTCTTTAAAGTTAGCATAATGCGCGGCATTTGTAAATAGTTTTTGCGGGCGTGGTGTGATAAATAAAACCTCGCTTTCCACCTTAGGCGGTGGGTTAAAACTGCCCGGGCTTACACGGCAAACCGGCCTGCTTTGCGCAAGTGCCTGAAATAAAACACTTAAAGCACCGTAATGTTTGCTTTCGGGCAAAGCATAAAGTTTTTGTGCCTGTTCGCGCTGAAACATAAAAGTTGCCGACGCAAAATTTTCTAATTCCAAAACTTTTAATAAAATTTGCGCCGCATCAATATAAGGTAAATTGCTGACGAAATTTAATTTATCTTCTTTATCTAAGAACTGCAAATCAAGGTCGAGAAAGTTACCTTCAATTATTTTTACACCGGCCCAATCGGGTAAAGTTTCTTTCAATTTTTTTACCATTACAGGATCAATTTCTATGATGGTGAAATTTTGAACACCGCGTTCAATTAAGGCTAAAGTTAAAGCACCTTGGCCCGGGCCGATTTCAATTAAAGTACCGTCTAAATTTTCAACAGCGGTATCAACTATTTTATTGATTATTCCTTTATTTACTAAGAAATGTTGACCGTATTTTTGCATAATTAATCCTCGAGAATGGCAATGTTGCTCTTTATAATTTTATTTTCCGGATCTTCTTTTAATGCCAAAGCGTACAATTCTTTTGCGTGTGTTTCATCACCTAAAACCACAAAAGCAGTGCCTTGCGCGAGATATGCAAGGGCTTTTTCTTGCGTGCTTTGTGCTTTTGTTTGAGTCATTTTAAGTGTTTTTATTGCCTCTTGCCCTTGCCCTAAAGTTAAATACGTTAAAGCAAGTAAAAGTGAATTCTCAAAATTTTTATTTTCCTCAAAACGTGCTGTTACAGTTGGCAAAATATCTTCCATAAATCTTATCCAACCTTTACCGGCAACCCAAAGGCCCATGTCATTGCCCACCATATAAGGGTTATATCCTGCTTTCGAGTTGTTTCGCATAGTGGAAATGCTTGATGGCCCTGTTTCCGCTTGTTGTAAAGTTGTTGGATCTTGCGTCGGGGTAGAAGCTTTTAAAGCCATTTTTACTTGGTAATCTTGCTCGGCATTTTGTAAAACATTATTTAAACCGCTAAATATGCTTTCAAGTTGATTTTGGCGTGTTTCTTCATCAGAAGAAACTAAGATAAAACTGCGTTCAAATGTCGTGGTACTTAAAGCTTTTTCCTGTTCAAGTACGGCATTTGCAAAAGCGCTTCTTGTGCCTTCTTTCACATTGTTTGTTTTTAAGGTTGACGGTTTTTGTTTGGGGTCAAGTGCAACTTCAACTTCGATATTTATTTGTTTTGTGGCAGGTACTTTTTTAAGACGTTTTTTAAAACTTTCAAGTTGCGGATTTTTAAATTGTTGCGGTAAGGTTTGTGCACCTTTATTCTTATTTTTCTGTGTTTGGCCTTGGGCTTGGTTTTCTGAGCCGCTATAAGTTAAAGATAGCGCAAGCCCGCCGTCTTCAAGAGGGGAGATTAAAAAACCTTGGGCAAATAAAGGTATGGCATCTTGGCTTTCATTATCTTCCAATAGCAAATTGATAAAGCGTGCTCTGGCCACACTATCCCCTGGTTTTAAACGGAGCGCTTTTTTGTAATCGATTTTTGCATTATTTTTATTGTCTAATTTTTCCTCTAAAACCGCCAAAGAAAGTAAAGCTTCTTCATAGCGTGGATAAAGGGCGAGGGCTTGTTTAAAAGCATCTTTGGCATTAGCATCACGCCCTAAAATCTCAAGTAAAGAGCCGAGCTGGTGGAAATAAAGCGGATTTCTTTTATCTAAATCAGTTGCAGTGCGAAAATGATAAAGTGCGTCTTCATAATTGCCCAAAGCCGCGTATGTTGAGCCTAAATTCATGTGTGTATCAGGTCTATTCGGGGCATATTTTAAGGCAGTTTTAAAACATTTTAGGGCTTCTTTAATTTTACCTTGCCAGGCATATGATATCCCCAGTAACTGATGGGCTTCAGGGTTCTTTTTATCAAGTTTTAAAGCGCTTAAATATTCCGCGATTGCCGGTTGCACCTGCCCTTGCCAATAAAGCGAAATACCTAAAAAAATATGTGTATAAGGTTCATCCGGATTTTTTACAACTGCTTTTGCAAAGATTTGTGATGCTTCTTTGTAACGTGCGGCGGCTAGATCGCCAAGCCCTTGACGGAGATTTTCCTTGCTTTGTTCTTTCATGAGAGATTCCCAGTAAGTCGGATAATTTCCGTCTAAGTTCGCTTTTGTGGCATTAATACCGAAACCGGAACCTCCCAAAAATTGCGGTAAAGCCGCAAAACTTTGTGTAGCTAAGAAAAAAGTGAGAATAAAATTAAACCCTTTCCTCATACATTAAATTATATCATTTAGATGTAAAAGCGCCAAGTAGGAAAAGTTACTTGGCGCTCGTGTGGCTTTGGGGTTTAGGCAGTTAAGGAGGACTGCCTTGTGGGTGTTTAGGGTAAGGAAGTAATTGTTTAGGAAGCTTTATTGTCGGTGTGCGTGCGGTGGTAGATAATTTTGTCACACTGTTGCATAAAATCTAAATCTTTTAAAAATACATTACTTTCTATTTCGTTTTGTTGTAGAAAATTTTGTAAGTTGTTTTCAAAGTTCTTTAATTTTGTTAAACATGTATTATCCATTTCTATTTTTTTAAATTCTTCTTTTAAATAATTTTTAGTTTGAATATGCCAGCATAAATTTTTTATGCCGGTATTTTTTAAAGCTTTTTCTAAGGAGTGAAAAAGTTTAATCTTATTTACATCAAAATTACTTAAAGTGAACCATCTTAAAGTTAAATATTGCATAATTATATCTTTGAAATTTCCACTTTCCATTTTTTATCACGGTGTAAATATTTGTTTTTCAAGCGAATAGGTAAATTGAAACTTTCTTCTTCCACTTCATGGCCTCTGACTTTGTAAGGACCTATATGACAGATGCTTACGCCGGAAAAATAATTTTTAAGGGCATCATCAATTTGCTGAAATTCCTGGACTTGCTCTAGTAAAGCTTGGCGCCTGTCCAAAAGTTCTTGTAAAGTTTTATAAAGTTCTGCCCAAGTCGGATTATACTGCTTATTCGTAATAATTGTTTTTGACTGCTGTTTTACTTCCTTCATAAAAACTCCTTTAACATGTTGCTTTTAACTTGCGCCTACGCTTTGCCGCTAGTGCGGCATTCCTAAAAAGGAGGGGGTGGGAGAGCCGTCTCACAATTAAAAACAAGTTTTAATTGCTTTTAGCGCAGGCGCTAAGTTTTACGATTTGGCGATTTTTAGAAAATCGTATCAAATCTGATACAACTGTATCAAATATTTTTCAAATTGTCAAATTTTAGACGAAGTTTTCGGTTTGACATTAATCCCTATTTATGCTATAAATTTAATATAAGGGGGGTAGATTATGGATTTAGGGCAAAAAATAGAAAAACTTCTCAAGCTAACATCTATGACTAAAGTTGAGCTAGCTAAGAAACTTGGGTTAAAAGATTCAAGTGTGATTTCTCATTGGGTAAAAAACCGTTTTAAACCGGATAGAAAAAATTTACAAAAACTTTCCGTTGCTTTCAAAAAACCTATTTCTTATTTTGAAGAAGATTCAAATGAAAATAATTCCCAGACAGAAAATTCTTTTGAAATCAGGGAAGGTACCACTACCGCTAAGAGTTTATATGAACTAATATCTGCTTTGCCCTCATCAAAACATATAGGTGTTGCACTTGAAATTCAAGGCGAATTTTTTGACTTGCCTTATACCTTTGAACCAGAAGAATTTTTGCCCGTAATGTTTGATGCAAAAAATAAAGAAACTTTTGCTTTAAAAATAAATTCTAAGATTGCTTGCCCTTGGGCTGAGAAGGGGGAATTTGCCTTATTCGTTTCAAGCGAATCAGTACAAAGCGGTAAAATTGCTTTAATTAGGTACAAAAACAGATATGCCATTAAGAAATTGACTTTAGATGGTGAAGATATTATTCTTTCTACTCCAAATAAAAAAATAAAAGTATCACAGAGTGAGATTATAATAGTAGCAAAACTGATGGCATTTTACCGACGGCCATATTAAAATTAGATTATATTTTATTTTTTGTAAGTCTTCTTTAAACCTTCATCTAAGGAAAGGAACTTTTGTCCCGTCAAATTAAGCCACTTTTTTGAAGAACATGCCCAATGTCCGGGGGCAAGAGCCTCGGTAACTTTATCATAGTTCAGTGCTGGAACAGTATGTGTGATTTTGGCGATACTACCATAACAAAAACCTGTAAATTTAAGCAAATAAGATGGTAAATTTAAAATTATAGGCTTTTTTATACCCATGGCTATGGCAAGTTTAGCAATAAAGTCTTCCCAAGTATAAATCGATTCTTCAGAGATAAAAAATGTTTCATTTTTAGTATTATCATTTGTTGCTGCTAAAACTAAGGAATTAACTAAATCACCTACATATACAAAACTAAAATACATATCTTTTTTTGACGGGTTTACCATTAAACCGCGTTTTACCCAAGCAGAAATTTTAGAAACACCTGCTTCAGCTCCACCGTAAACTGTGGGGGCGCGCAAAATGGTATAAGTTATTTGAGGGGGGAGTTTTTTTACTTCTTCTTCACCCAATAATTTCGTTTTACCATAGTCTGAAATAGGCATGCAAGTGCAATTTTCATCAATTAAATTGTCAGTATTTTTCGAAGGGCCTGCTACTGCCAGTGAGGATTGGTAAACAAAATGTTTTATTGTTTTTGTCTTTTTTGCTGCTGCAACTAAATTTGCGGTTAATGTCGCATTTCCCTTCTCAAATTCTTGTTTATTATTTGCAAATAATACAGCAGCTAAATGAAAGATAATATCTGTACCTTCTAGATTTTTTGTTAAATCATCAATATCAAAATAATTTACTTTTACTGTTTTTGTCAAGCCTGAATTTTTATTACTACGTGAAAATATTATTACTTTCCACCCTTTATCAATAAGGGCTTTAGCAAGACGTTTACCTACAAAACCGCTGCCACCTGTAATAACCGCTTTCATTAATCCTTATGCTCCTTAAAAATAAGGGTTTTAACTTTGTCAATATCAATGGAAATTTCATCTATATTTTTTTGTAATTTTCCTAGATTTTCTTCCTTTTTTGTGAATCCTAAATTTTCAAGGCCTTTACTGATATCTTGTTTAGTGGGATAAACATTTTTTTTAATACGTATAAACGGTGTCGTACCATCACTTAAGGGTAGAATATTTAACAAGATATATAGAAAACCTATAACTAAGGCTATATCAAAAAAAGAGTTAAAAATATGGCTTTTTCCCAACTGTATTGCTTTTGTTATAAGGGTTAATATAAGCATGATAAAAAAAGCAACTACTGCCCAAGTAAATATAACGGTTAATGCTCCATTAGCATAATTAGGATAGCATATTATTACTGCAAAACAACATACAGCAATTAAGAAAGCACGCCATAAAATCAACATTTAGACCTCCTGCCTAAATTCTACAGTTACCGTTAATATTTCCTTCCCGAAATCTTCCGGTAACGGTGGATAAGGATCGGAGTTTTTTACTGCACTCATAGCGGCATAATCATAAGCATCATCTTTGGAACTGCGTTCAATTTGTACTTCATAGACAGCTCCGTTTTTATCTATATTGAAAGAGATCAATGCACTTAAACCGTTATTATTTTTGGGTTTTGTTTTTTGCCAGGCATTCCATAAAGCATTACGTACTTGTGTTATATACCAAGGGTAGGGAAAATTAGTGAAACTTGCCTGTACGGTCTTTTCTGCACCGCCTTGGCCTGCGGTACTTAAAGAATGTAAAGAAGAGACATCTAAATTATTCGTCTCAACCTGATCTAAAACACTTGGTTTTGACAGCGTAATTTTTTTCTTTTCCTTTTTTTGTGTTTTTGTGGAAATTTGTGTTTTTGAATTGTATTCCTTAGTTTTTGGGGGGGCTTTGGTTTCTGTTTTTATTTCACTTTTAGTCTCTTCTTTTTTTAGTTCTTTTGATTCTTCTTTATTATTTTCTTTGATTTCTCCGTTTCCTGATTGCTCTTGTTGTTGGGGCGTGCCATACCTCATGGCTTCTGTATTTTGGCCGATGAAATCAATAGTGTACATCGCTTTTTCTTTTTGTTTTATCGGGCTTGAGGCAATACAAAAAACAAGCAAACAGAAAAGCAAAAAATGTACGGCTAGTGAATAAAAAAGTGCTAGATTCATAAATATTATTTATTTATAACCCCGATACCAAGCTTCGCTGCACCTAATTTTTTTGCTACATCAAAAACCTGTACGACTTTTTCTATAGGGACAGTTTTATCGGCTTGTACTAAAATTGTTTTCTCCTGTGCTTTGCCGAGGTGTAAAATAAGTTCTTCTTCAAGTTTACTTAAATTAGTGTTTCTGCTTTGCACCATAATCTTCCCATCTTTTAAAATTTCTACTTTAATCAAATTATCTTCACTTACCGTATTTACGGCTTTTGCCGAAGGTAAATCAACATTAAGTTGTGATTGTACTATAAAGGGTGTCATAACCATAAAAATAATCAACAAAATTAAGGTTATATCAATAAAGGGAACCATGTTTATTTCCCCCATTATTCCCCTGGTTTGAAGGCGGTGCTTTCTCATTTAACAACCTCATAAATTTGTTTTTTTGTATTTTTCGATGGCCTAATGTTTTCACTTGTTTTTGCGGAAATAAGTTCTTGTGCCAAATATTCCATATCCTTAGTAAAAAAATTGACTTTGCTGAGGAAATAATTATATGCAATTAAAGCCGGAACTGCAACAAATAAACCGGCTGCTGTATTAATAAGGGCTTCCGAAATACCTTTTGCTACGACTGAAGCCCCCGCGCCGCTTGCAAGAGATAGATCTGAAAATGCACGCATAACACCTAAAACAGTACCGAATAAACCAATAAAAGGTGTTGTACTCGCAAGTGTTGCTAGAGCAGAAAGTTTTCGTGAAAGTTGGGCAACTTCCCAATCAATAATTGTGTTCGCGACTTCATTTAAGTCTGCTAAATTTGTTTTGTCTGATTTAAGAAGATTTAGAATTAAACGAGCGGCAGGGGTCCCGGAATAGCCTTTAACACGGCAAGCGTCAAAAATTTTGGGGCTTATACCGTCTGTGCTGATTGTCTTTCTTACAAAAACCATAAGTTTACGCGATTTGTTTATCGTTTTTCTGTATTTTATAAATCTTTCAATCATCAAAGAAAGAGAATAAACAGATAAACACAGCAGAAGTATTAATACTACACCCCCTGCCTTAAAAAGTTCTTGTACACTACCTATTTGTGAAAAGTCCATAAGACCTCCTATAAAATTTTACAAAAAATTAAAATCCATAAAATTAAATTTGCGCATATACCTGCTAAAACGTCATCTAAAACTATTTCAGCACCTTTTAAACAATATTTTTTGCGAGTTTCTTCTGACAATTTTGTCGCAATATTTTCTGCTTTTTTGATAAAAGCAAATTTCGTTGTATCAAATATGCGAAATAAAATTAAAGCCAAAACAGCTATTTTTAAAGAGTAAGGTAAAAATGCCGCCGCAATAAAAAAACCTGCAATTTCATCAATAACGATTTTCGGATTATCTTCAACCCCTTCAAATTGTACTTTTTGAGATATATATGTTGCAAAAAGAACTATACCTATAAGTAAAAAGAAGTATGCCCAAAAAGACATTGGTCCAAGTAATATATAAATTAAAAATGCTTCAATAGAGCCAAGTAAGCCTGCCCCGGTATTTTTTTTGTTTTTTAAAATAGCCGTAGGCAAATAACTTATAAAAGCTCCGCTTGCAAAAAATTTTAAAGCACTTTGTTTCATAATTATTTTATTGGCAAACTCCAAGATTCTTTCAAAAGTTCCCAGTTATTTTTTAAATAAGTTACTGCGCTTAAACAGGTGACCACGGCAGTAATTACTGTTACGGGGTAAGGGAACACCATCAAAAAGTAACTTGTAAAACATAAGTTTTTATGCACAGAACCTGCAAAAAATGGTACGAGAAGGTATATATCTGCAATAACAAAGATTAAGCCTATCGCTATGAGTTGTACAGTCGTTTTGAATTTACCCCAACGTTCTGCTGCTAAAACTTTATTGTTTAATGCAGCTAAAACGCGCAAAGTGGAAACCATAAGTTCCCTTAAAATGATTAAAAATACAGCCCATACCGGAACATGTAAAAAATGTAAATCTGTAAAGGCAAAAAATGCCGCACCAACCAGTATTTTGTCAACAAAAGGGTCAACTATTGCGCCAAAAGGTGTATAAGTTTTTGTTGCGCGGGCTATACGTCCGTCTACCCAATCAGTGCATGCGGCAAAACCATATATGAATGAGGCTATTATAACTAGTATTGGTTTTTGAGTTATCATCATAAAAAACATTATTATGGCAAGTAAAGCTCTTGTTAAAGTTATTTTATTTGCTAGTGTCATAGCCTTTTTCATTTAAAAATCTCCTCTTTCAAATTAATATTTATTTTTGTATCTTGTAAAACCGTTTTTGAATTTACACCTTCACTTAATAAATTTATTTCTCTTGGAAAACAATTTCTTCTATCAAGTAAAAAAGTTAAGTTATAGGGGCTTCCTTCTTTAGGAGTTAAAACCAGCAAATATCCTTGTTCTTGGTTTTCAAAGGATAATATTTTATGATTTTCTAAAATTTTTGCATAATTACCGAAGTCAAATAAGGATTTATTTTGCTGTGTTTCTTGCCATGCTTCCCAAAGCATTTGTGTAATTAAATTACTTTTTGCATCGAAAATATTTATAATTTTCTTGTCAGTCAAAGCATATTGTATTAATTTACCTTCTTCTAAAGTTTCTAAACGTAATATCTGTCCCATTTTAAGTAAATGGCCTTCGCTTTTTGAAATTAAAGTACCTTCAAAGGATGTTTCTTGGATATAAAAAGTATCCAAAGTTTTTAAATTGTTATCCCAAGAAATAAATTTTTGTATAACCTCTTTTTGTGCTAATGGTTTTGTTTTCGGGGTTTCACCGGCAAACAAAGTGAAACTTAAGCACAAAGTTAAAAATGTTATAAAAATATTTTTCATATTAAATATTAAAATTCCTCTTCTGGTTGCTGCTGTTTTTGTTTTAATTCATTTAATGCTGATTCAATTAAATCAAAATGTATTTCCCATCTATTTGAACCTTCCGGTTTTGTAATAAAACCTTTCATTTCAAGCACGCTCAAAATATTTGTTGCACGGGCTGACGAACCAAAATGCGCTTTAAGTAAATCTTGGGAAACGCGACGCCTTTCCAAAATTAAAGTTAAAGCGGAAATAATTTCTTCCGCTGAAGATCCTAATCCTTCCGTTCCTTGGTTAGGGTTTGTTTCCGGTTTAATTTGGATAGGGTAATCAGGTCCGCCTTGCGCACGCCAAAAATCTGTTAATTTTGAAATTTCTTCCTCTGATATATAAGAGCCTTGTATGCGTTTCGGTTTAGGATCAGATATACCTAAATAGAGCATATCGCCTTTGCCTAACAAAGCATCAGCGCCATTAGAATCAAGTACTACGCGAGAATCTATTTTTGAAGCCACCTGCAAAGCAATTCTTGACGGTAAATTCGCTTTAATGACACCGGTAATAACATTTGTTGAAGGGCGCTGGGTGCATAAAATTAAGTGTATACCGAGCGCACGGCCCATTTGCGTAAGGCGCTGGACGGAGTCTTCAATAGCAGCTTTGGTTTGCAGCATTAAATCGGCCATTTCATCAATTATTACTATGATAAAGAACATCTTCTCTTCGTTATGCTCAGCTGCCCATTTGTTATAACCTTCAATGTTTTTGACTTTAGCAATTTCAAAAATTTTCATGCGCTTTTCCATAACTTTAACAAGCGCTTGCAAAGATTTAACAGCCCCGTTGGCATCTTTAATAATATCTGCATCTTCACAAGGAACTTTAGGGTCATATAAATGCGGTATACCTTCATAAAAGGTAAGTTCCACGCGTTTTGGGTCAACAAGCATAAGTTTAATTTCATCAGGTTTTGCGCGGTAAAGTAAAGAGGCAATCATTGTATGCACGCAAATACTTTTACCGGAGTTTGTTGCGCCTGCTACAAGCAAATGCGGCATCTTTTCAATAACCGAAGTTGCAGGCGCACCGTCGGCATAACGGCCTAAAACAACTGTTGTCTTATATTTGGAATTTATAAAAGAGGCATCTTGCAAAATTTCGCGGACAGTTACCATTATTGGCTTTTCGTTAGGTATTTCAAAGCCTATGGCATCTTTACCCGGAATAGGAGCTTCAACACGGATACCGCGTGCCTTCATTGCCAAAGCGATATCATTTGAAATCGAAACAATAGAACTTATTTTAACGCCGGCATCTGGCTTAATTTCATAACGTGTGATGACGGGGCCGGGTGCTACACCTGTAACTGTGGCATGAATATCAAAGTTTTTTAAAGTGGTTTCAAGTAAATTTGTTGCCTTCGCGATTTCTGCGTCGCTAGGACCGCATAAATTATTTTCTTCCGGCGCGCGAAGCAAATCAAGAGGGGGTAAAGTATATTCAGTAGTTTTTCTTTCTTCGTTGCCATCATCTTGTTCTTTCTCTTCTTGTGGTTCTTCTTGTTTTATTCTTTGCGGTGTTTTTATCATCTCAGCGGTAGCACGCATAATTTTTGGCGGTGCTTTTTTGATAGGTTCCGCTTCAGGTGTTTGTTCTTCATCTTCTTTGGAATCTTCTTCTTGTTTTTCTTCTTCTTTACGGTTAGCAATTTTTTGTCTGAGGTCAGCTTTTGCATTGTCCCATGCGATATAATCTTCTTTAATCAAGCCCCAACATTTGATTAAAGTTTCCTTCCAGGGTATTGCAAATAAAATATGTATACCTAGAAAAGTACAAGCAATGGCAATAATTATTGCACCGCTTTTTCCGGCAACCCCTGAGAGACGATTAAAGAAAAAATCCCCGATAAGACCGCCCATTAAAGAACTTTGTGCGAAATTGGTTTTTAAAAATGCTATCAAAATGGAAAGTCCTGATAGTGCTAAGCTCATGCCAAAAAGTAAAGTAAAAAAGGCTAAAGTTTTGCATTTTATTGCGCGATATAACCAATATAGTAAGAATAAAGGTAGCAAATATGCAGCGGTACCAAGTATGTTTCTTAAAAGATTATAAACATATTTTCCAGCCGGGCCGGAATTGCTTGTACTGCCCCATAAAATCCAAGTGAGCCATAAAAAGACAGCGGCACAAAGTACCAAAACCAAGATTTTAAAAAACGAATTACCGTCTTGGTTAGCTTTATTTTTTGCTTTTTTATGGATTGTCCGCCTCATCTTACACACCGGGGGTTTTTTTAAGCATTTATTTTTGTTACTTTATAATTTAGGCCATCGGGTTCAATAACTACCTTGTTTTGATTTTCCAAAGAGCCTAAAGCTAAATATAAAAGTGAACTGGAAATATTTAAACTTACCTTGATCTGCCAGGAAGTTAAATTTTCTTTATCTTTAAGTAATTCTAAAATTTTTGATGATGTTGCTGTAATATTTTCCTTAAAAGACATAAATCCTCCTAAATTTTTTCAACGCCAAAGAGCATATCACCAGGTTTTACGGGTTGGCCGTTATCTATTAAAACTTTAGTGATAACACAGTCGAAAGGTGCCTTAACTTCGTTAAAGACTTTCATAGCTTCAATTAGACAAATGGGAGTTCCGGCTTTAACCTTATCTCCTTCCCTTATAAAAGGTGGTGCGCTTGGGGAAGCCCCCCTAAAAAATATGCCTTGTAACGGTGATTTCACTGTTGCCCCATATACAGGTATTTCTTTTTTTGTTTCTTCTTTTGTTTGGAAGGAAAAATTGTTTAAAGTACCCTCTACACTTTGTGCCATTCCGGCACGTACTAATTTAACATGGGTGCCTTTGTTGGCATAATCTAAGGAAGATAATTTATTGTCCTCCATAAATTTATAGAGTTGCTTAACCTCATCAAGCACTGTTAAATTTTTAGCCTTGGTTTTGGCTGTAACTTTTTTTGTTTTCATAAAACCTCACTGACTGTATAAGAACATTTTAGCAAATTAAACGGGTTATGTGAATCACATTTTGTTTAAATGACAAATAAATATCCCCCATACAAGTAGGGGGATATTTTAAACTAGCATAATGTTAGTCTTGTTTACTAGGTAAAGCACAGAAAATAATTAACATAACGAAGGCAACGAAATTAATAAGACTGAAAAGAGACAACAATATTTTGGCCGGAACAATAGTTAGTAAAGCATAAGCATACAAAAGGATAGAAAAGAAACCAAATCTGTAATCAAATCCTGAATCTCTTACCCGGCGTACGGTTATTGCTATGCAAGGTATCATAGAACCTAATGTTATAAGAATTGCGAGTATAGCCCCTATTGCTTTTAAGGGCATAGATATTAGTGCCGCAATTAAGTAGCATATAACTATGCACAAAATGAACTGCCAAAATTGATTGCGGGTTACAGTGCCTTTGAAATCGGTATAATGATTCTTTAATACATCTTTAAAATTTGCTAAGACGTTTTTTATGTATTCGTTCATATTTTTTCTCCTTGGTCAAATTTACTATATTAACATTATATATTAAAAATTTCCATGTATCAATAAAATTTTATAAAATTTACCTTATAGTGTATTATCTTTGACAAGATATGCTATAATAGTATAGATATTTCGGGGGCGACTAGTTTTGACAGATACCTCTGAGATTTAAACGCAGGTAGCGGTTGGCCAGGCCGCTTTAAATAGGGCTAAAACGAATAGTTGGCAATACCAACAATACAGTTTGGGCAGCAGCCTAAACCCGTTAGTTTGATATTTACGGCGTATTAAACTTACGGTCAATCAGCCGTATGCTATAAGAAAGGTTACTGTTTAGCCTCCTCTTATCTAAGATAAATTAAACAAGTAAAAGCGCAGCGGCTTCGGGCAAGCACTTTTACTACAAAACCGAAGCTAAACCTGTAGTGTTTAATTTGTACGAGTATTTGGACGCGGGTGCGAATCCTGCCGCCTCCACTTTTTAAGGAGTAGTGCATATGGCAAATATAAAATTCGGAACTGATGGTTGGCGCGGTATCATAGCTTGGGATTTTACTTTTGATAACGTCAAACGTATGGGGCAGGCCTTGGCTACCTTTATTAATATTAATATGCCTTCCAATTTAGAAGATAAAACGGGTGGTGTTGTAGTAGGTTTCGACAGACGTTTTATGGCTGATAAAGTTGCCGCAGATATTGCAAGTATTTTAAAATTAAATAAACTGGATGTGACTTTACTTAAAAACCCTGTCAGTACACCTATGATAAGCTGCCTTTCGTTTACGAAATTTTGGTTTGCCATTATGATTACTGCAAGCCACAACGAACCTCAATATTTAGGTATAAAAATTAAAATGAACGGTGGCAGTGTCCCTTTAAGATTTACTAAAGAAATTGAAGCACTTATTGATCAACGTCAAGCCTTGTATATCCCGGGCCATAACGTTGAACCGAAAGATGGACTTGAGAAAATTTATTTCAAATATATATCTTCAAAAGCGAATTTAAAGAAGGTCTTAACTTTAAAGGGTAAAATCGCAGTGGATTATATGTATGGTAGTGCTTGCGGTTATTTGGAGAATTTAATTTCTGCAAGACGTGTTATTGCTTTACATACTAAGCAAGATCCTACTTTCGGCGGTATAAAACCGGAACCTAGGGAAAGTTCATTAACAGAATTAAAGAAAACTGTTGTTGCTAATAAATGCCTTTTCGGTGTTGCTTATGACGGTGACGGAGATAGATGCGCCCTCATAGACGAAAAGGGTAAATATATTACCCCGATGCAAATTTCGGCAGTTTTGTTGCATTACCTTATTAAATATAAGAAACTTAAAGGCAAAGTTTTACAATGTCTTTCTATGGGATATTTAACCAAGAGGATTGCACGCGAAAACGGCTTGGAGTTTGAGGAACTTCCCGTTGGGTTTAAACATATTGCCGAACGTACTTATTTAGAAGATATTTTATTTGGAGCGGAGGAATCCGGCGGATACTGTTGGAAGGGAACTATGCCTGAGCGTGATGGGCTTTTGCTCACGATATTTATAATGGAAATGATGGCTGTACGCAAAATGAAACTTAGTGATCTTGTAAAGGAAACAGAAACTCTCTATGGGAAAAGTTGTTATGAAAGACAAGACGTTGAAATCAAAAAGATTTTTGACGGGACAACTTTTGCAGATAAATTAAAAAGGAAATTTCCCAAGAAGATTTTAGGAAAAGAAGTTTCAGAAACTTTAGATATAGATGGCGTTAAACTCATTTTCCCAGATGATAGTTGGCTTCTTGCCCGTCCGTCAGGAACTGAGCCTATAATTCGTTTATATGCTGAGGCTTCAGATAAAAAGCAAACTGATGCGTTGCTTGATATTGCAGTTAAGGCAGTGAGTACTTTAAAATAATATGAAAACGATAATTGTTGTTGATGATTCTGCAGTTCTTAGAACTACAATAGAAAATGCCCTTGACAGTGCCGGGTATGAGGTGCTGGCAACAGCGGACGGTTCGCCCGCATTATTTAAAGTTCTTGATGAAGGGAAAATACCTGATGCTATTTTGCTTGATATGTTTTTCCCTGACGAAAGCGGACTTGATATTTTGCGTTCTTTAAAAGAAAAATATCCGCAAATAAAAGTACTCGTTATAACAGGGATGAATAAACAGAGTTTAAACAAAGAGATTATTGAAAGCGGAGCTAATGATATTCTATATAAACCGTTTGATATGGAAGACTTGACATTGGCTTTAAAAAAACTTGCTAAATAGTTTTGTTGGAGGAGTTATGAGTGAAATATTCTATCTAAGCCGTAAAAATTATGAAAAGATGAGGCTAGAACTTGAAAATCTTAAAAAAATAAAAGCCCAACTTTCAGAAGAAATCGGTGAAGCCGCCCGTCAGGGAGATCTGAAGGAAAATGCTGAATATGCTGCCGCTAAAGAAAAACAAGCGGAAACTTTAGCTAAAATAAACGAACTTGAAATACGTTTAAGAAATTGTGAAATTACAGATGATATCAATGTCGATAGAACAGAAATTCGCATAGGTGCTACAGTTACTCTGGAAGATGAAAAAGGTAAAAAAATAACCTATACGTTAGTTGGCTCTATGGAAAGTAATCCCGAACAAGGTTTGCTTTCTGTGAAAGCGCCGATGGCTATGGCTATGCTTGGTAAAAAAGCGGGGGAAACTTTTGACCTCGTCTTACCGCGCGCAAAACGCAAATTTAAAGTCGTAAAACTTGAGTATAAATAGAGGAGGATGTATGGAACTTGCTAACTTAGCAAATAAGACAGTTGAGCCGTTCGTTGTGTTGTTTAATAAATCAGTGGATCTTTTACCGGGCATAATTGTTGCTTTGGTAATGTTGTTTTTAGGGCTATTATTATCTAGGTGGACAAGCACTTTAACAAAAGCACTTTTAAACAAAATTAAACTTGATCAATATACCGAAAAAGTTGGTGTTAACGAAATACTTTCCCGCATCGGTTTTGGTAAGTCACCGACTTATGTTTTGGCTTTTATCCTTTCTTGGACAGTAATGATCATCTTTATTATGCTTGCAGCGGATTCTTTGCATCTTGCTATTATTAGTGTAATACTTGAGAAATTCCTGCTATTCATTCCTAAACTTATTGCTTGCATCATTATATTATTCGCAGGTGCTTTGTTCGGTAGATTTGTTGAACGTCTCGTGTTAAATTCTGCCCGTGCAAATAAAATTCGCGGCGGTGTATTTTTTGCAAGAATTGTATATATCGTAGTTTTGGTTTTTGCAGTATTGCTTGCTTTGCAACAAATCAATATTAATTTCGTTTTAATCCATCATGTAATTGTTATCGTTATTGCATCACTTGGCCTTGGTTTTGGTTTGGCACTTGGCCTCGGTGCAAAAGGTGTAGTTGAAGATTATTTGCGCCAGCTTGTAAAAGAAAATAACGAAAATGAAGTAGAAAAGAAAGAAAATTAATATTTTATAACAAATAACCCTCGGTTTTACCGAGGGTTATTTGTTTTTGGTTTTTAAATTAATAAACTAATATCTGCAGATTTTACGGAGTGTGTCAGACACCCCATAGATATAACATCCACACCAGTCTTAGCATATTGTTCTAAATTATTGGGGTTTATTCCGCCGGATGCTTCCAAAACGGCGTGACCTTCAACAAAAGCAACCATTTTTTCAATTTCTTTAGGTGTCATATTATCAAGCATAATAATGTCCGCACCGGCTTTTAAGGCCTCTTTAACTTCGGAAAAATTTTTTGTTTCTACTTCAATTTTATTTGTATGCCCTATGTTTTGCCTTATTTTTTGCACTGCTTTTGTTATAGAGCCTGCTGCGGCAATATGATTATCTTTAATTAAAACAGCATCTGAAAGGCTCATGCGATGGTTTTTTGCACCGCCTGTTTTGACGGCATATTTATCAAATTTTCTTAAAGCTGGCAATGTCTTGCGAGTATCAACAAGCATAACGCCGTATTTTTTACAAATTTTATTTAATTCTGCCGCTTGGGTTGCAATACCGGACATCCTTTGCATAAAGTTTAAAGCAGTTCTTTCCGCTTTTAAAATACTTAAAGTCGATCCGGAAACGGTAGCAATAACTGTGCCTTTTTTTATTTTATTCCCGTCATTAAATTTAGTTTTGAAAACTAAAGTGCGATCCACATATTCAAAAATTTCTTTGGCAAGATTTACACCACATAAAATTAAATCTTGTTTTGCTATTAAACGCGCGGTGGCTTTGTCTTTAGCGGTAAAAATATTGTCTGAAGTTATATCACCGAGTGCAGTATCTTCTTCTAAAGCAAGGATTATAATTTTATCTATCATTTTCAGTCTCCTTAAACATATTATCTATTGCTTGTTTGGCTTTTTGTATTAGGTCTTCATTTAAAGTTACACCTTGTAAATCTTTTAAATTTTTAAGTGTATTTTCAATATTATCCAGATTATTACGCTTCATGCTTGCACATATTCTGCCACACGATAAAAAAGTTTTTTCCGGGTTTTGTGCTTCAAGCATATTAATTAAACCCCATTCACTAAAAACAGCAAAAGTTTTTGCGCTGCTTTCTTTTACAAATTTAAGCATACCGGCGGTACTGCCAACGAAATCGGAATTAGTGCACACTTCCGGTAAACATTCGGGATGTGAAATTATTTTTGCCTCAGGGCACTTGGCTTTTATTTCTTTTAGTTGCGTTAAAGTAAATTTATCGTGTACGCAGCAAGTTGCACCGGCTGCAATAATTTCTTTTTTAATGCCCTTATTCTTTAAATAAAACTCGATATTTTTGGCCATATATAAATCCGGTACAAAAATTATTTGGTCTTGCTTTGTATTTTCAACTATTTTAAACACATTACCTGATGTCACGCAAGTATCACACACAGCTTTAACTTCTGCAGAAGAATTTATATAACAAAGTGTTTTTGCATTCGGATATTGTTTTCTTAGAGCTAAAACTTCATCAACAGTTATTCCGTTTGCAAGAGAACAACCTGCAGTCATGGGGGGAAGAATAACTTTCTTATTAGGGTTTAAAATTTTGGCTGTCTCCGCCATGAAAGTAACGCCGCAAAAAATAATATTTTTCTGTTTGGCTTCTTTTGCCTTTTTTGCTAAAGCATAAGAATCCCCACAAAAATCCGCAACGCCGAATAAAATTTTTGGTGAACAATAATAATGTGCTAAAATTAGGGCATCATTTTCTTTTTTTAGTTCATTTATTTTATTAACCTGTTCTGCAATATTGCTTATTTCTTCTAAAGAAAAATAAGTACCTGTTATGATATTTGTAATTTTAGTCAAATTATCAAACAGGTACTTACTGTTATCTTTTGAAAGAATATCTTTTTGCATTTATTGTACTTTTACTGCTACAGGCTTTTTAATAGGTTTTTGAGATTCTGGTTTTGCTAATTTAACGGTTGTTTTAGGAGCAGTCTTCTGTACAGCTTTTATTTGTTCCTCGTAAGGGATATCTTCCTCATAATCCATTTGGGGGGCAGCAAGCAAATCGAACTCCTCTTCCAAAACGCCGTTTTCCTTATAAGAGTGGTACCCGCCATCTTTCCTTCCGACGCAAGCACAAAATAAAATAGAAATCATAAGAATCGTAAAAAAATATTTCATAAAAACACCTCCTATTAAATTGTAACAAATTTTAAATGGATGTACATAATGTTTTTAAAAAAAGTATAATGAAAGTATGAGGAAATTTTTAATATTAATTTTTTGCATACTATTCGCTGCTTGTGCAGGGAATAGAACTTTAGACGGAGAAACAAATAAAAATTGGATAAAAATTGTTTCTTCCAAAATAGACAGATCGGGAAATATTCAGGATGTTTGTTTCCTTTTAGACTTATCTTTTTACCCAGGTACAGTTTATGATAGACTAAAGAATAATCCTTCAACATGTCTGGAAGAGTGTTGTTGGTATTCTGAAAATAAACAAGTAGAATTCTATTTTAATGATGGTTTTATCAGAGAATTGGAAGAAACAGGGGCTTCTCGCCGTTATTATCCTGATCATATTAGTATTAAAATGGTTTATTCTCCGTTCATAAATCGTCTTTCCGCTAAAGCAGGTAGCAACGAGGGTATTACCAAAGATGGCGTCGTAATGCTTGAATATGATGATGTTTATAAGACAGAACAATTTAATAATGAAAGTCTTTATAGAGTTGAGGCTAAAATATTCCCGGAAGACCCTTCCTCAAAGAAACAAAGTAATACAACTTCTTATAAAACTTTCAGTATGAGCGGGCTTAATCGTGATGAACTTCTAGCAAAAGCAAAAGCTGAAAGGGACAGTTATTATTCTAAGGCAGTAGAAGAACGTTATATCAGCCCAGAAAAGGAATATGTAGAAGAAAGCATGCTTTTTACAGGGCAGGTTTCCCCGTTTGATAAGATGGATAAAGAAACCAAATGGCTTTCTAAAAAGACCTTAGCCGAAGAAGAAGAATTTAGGTTGAATAGGTACAGACAGAATAGATATACCAAGGAAGAAAAAGAAAGAGCCTTAAGAGCAAAGGGAAAAAAATTTAATGATATAGACTCCGAGATGGATGAATATGATGAAAGCTATGATGAGGAATATGATGAAGGATATGATTATGATGACAGATATAATGATGAAGGGTATTATGATGACAAGTATAATGAAGATAGGTATAATGACGAATATAACACTGAAATAAGAGAAAGTGAAGAAGTAATAGAGAGTGAAAACATACCTGATAGAGCAAAAAATATATCTATAGTAAGAAAAAAAACTTCTAATATTGGGGATGACGTTTATGAAACAGAATATTATGAAACAGAGTATAGTGTGCCCGATGTAGAAGGGGATAAACAAGTAGTAAAAAAATATGAGGTTAAAAAACAAAAAAACAGCAAAGAAGTTAAATCATTAAATAATGACAACAGTAAATTTGATGATATGGTCATGTATGATGTCCAACGCCCTCTTGCTCAAGAGGCAAAGATTGTATATATAGAGCCAAAAATGCCTGAATACGTGGATTCTAAAACCTTAAATAAAATGCTTGCATATGAGAGGACAGAAGCTGTAAAGTTGCTTAAACGTTTTTACGGTGATGAAATTGATGCATATCTCCATGCCTTAGATAAATATAAGAGGTTGGAAGGTAAAATTTTATTTACCGGAGACAAAATCTGGCAAGCCAAAAAAATAGCTACTACCGTTTATGAAGTTAATTGTAATGTAAAGGGTTCGCTCGCTGTATTAAGCAATGATTCACGAACGATAACTGAAAACTATCCTATTTATTGTGGAAGTTATATAGTAAATCTGGATGAAAAAACCGTAGAAGCCAGAGATGATATGGCCAGAAGAATTGCCCAAGAAGAATATTAATTTTTGATACCCTAATTAGACCCCTGCTATTGAGCGGGGGTTTTTGTCTAATTAACAACTATTGTTGTAAATTTATAACGTTTTTAGTACTAATAGAAATTTTATCAATTATTTCTTTGTTAAGTTTTTTTAATTCTTTAGAAAATTCCTCCTGTTTACGTAATTGAAAAATCATTTTTTCTATGGTCGGTGTTATCAGTAAGCCTCCGTAAGGGTATTTTATATATATGTCTTTTACGAAAACATTAATTGCGATAATATTTCCCGGATTATCCGTTAAAACAATAGGGCCGCCGCTATTTCCGGGTATAGTATAAGCATTGTGTTTGATGAATGATGAAGAGACTTTTCCTATATCTCCATCCACTGCCCACAGTGTGGTTATAGGTTTATCCGTTCCTCTCCCTAATACTTGTATTTTCTTGTGTAAAAGTTCACGGCGAGAATAAATTTTTGTACCGAAATATCCTAATTTTTCACCCAAAGGGGTATTTAAAATAATGAAAGCATAGTCATATTTATGACATTCGGAATATACCTTACTGCAAACTTTATATTTTTTAGGAACTATAACTTTTGTGCTTTGTGCATGAGGAAGCGATGAAACACCGGGGGCTAAAATTTCGACATCATTTGTAAAAAAACCTTTATCATCCATTGCACAATGGGCAGCGGTAAGTACAAGATTTTTCCCTACTAAAGCCCCTGAACAATAATTTCCTTTTTGCATTTCGGAATCCTTATCTTTTGCCCAAAAGAATATTAATGTTAAGGCAGGTTTTTGGTTTTCATCTGCTGTTCCTGTTATTTCAACACGTTCATCCGAGGGAGGGGGGGAATATTCAGGTAAAGTCATCTCTGCAGTTTGTTGTTTTTGTACATCATATACTATCCATTCCTCTTCCCCATTGCAATATGCTGCTAGAGGCATGAATAAAAGTGCAAATATTAAAATATATATTCTTTTCATAATACTCTTATTTTCATTATAAGGGTTTTATGAAGTCATATCAAGGGCCAAAGGGCCTATATATTTATGGGCCCTAATAATGTTATATAATGTTTGTATCAGGTATAAATTAAGAAGTGACAGGAGATAAGTGTGAGCAGAAAAATATTGAAAATATTAATTTCTTTGTTATTTTTAATAGTTATTGCTTTAGCGGCATTTGCCATAAAAACTTTTATGCCTGATTTGTTTGATACAGTAGAAAAATATGGAGTTGCTCCTAGCGAACATCTTTCAAATATTTAATTATATTATTTTTGTTTATAAATTTTAAAAAGCACCCAAACGGGTGCTTTTTAATTTCGGAGGTTGTAGTCTAAGCAGAACTACTCGGTTGCTTATTTATATTGGATTTATCTTAATCGTTCAAGTTCTCTTTCATATTGCGCTTTTTCGCTATTGTATTTTGAGATTTCGTTTTGAGCATTTCTAATATCTTCTTGTGCTTTTGCAACTTTTGCATCATCTTTCAGTATAGTGTTCAAATCAACAAGTGATTGTGATGCCTTAATCTTTGTTTCTTCAAAATCTATAAGTTTTTCTACGCCACCTATCGCACCTTCAAGAGTTTTTATCCTGTCTTTACGTTGTGCTTCGTCTCGTTGGCGTTGATAATATTCATCTCGTTCTTGTTGGTAGATTTGGTCCAGCTTATAGTCAGTTGAGTCATAATAAGAAGGGCATTTGGTAGGCGTGGATACCCTTGTAATTAAATTATCCGGCCCTACGATAACAAGGGTTTCACCTGTTTTTGAGGAGTCATAATAACAGCTCTTTTTGAAAGAAAAAACCGTATTACCGTCTTGTAAAGTATATTGTGAAGTGGGAACGCCATTGGTTGTTACATAATTATCAAAATTTTGCCCGGTCCAAACAACTTTCGGTTGTTGAAAAGTTGCACACGCAGAGAGTAGGAAAATACTTATAAATAAAGCAATATTCTTTTTCATAAGAGTCACCTTCCTTGTATAGTTCTTATAACTATAACGTATAACTATCAAAAAATATTGCAAATTTTATTTTTATCTCAATATTTGTTATAATATATTGTCTTAAGAAAATAATTTTTAAGATTTACAATTTGTTGGAGAGATGGCCGAGTGGTTGAAGGCAACGGTTTGCTAAACCGTCATACGAGGTATTCCTTGTATCGAGGGTTCGAATCCCTCTCTCTCCGAAGAGATTTACCCTCCTTTACGGAGGGTTAATTTTTATCCATTAATCTTAATTTCCTGACAAATAAAAACCCCCGCGTTAAACTTAAACGCGGGGGAAATTTTTACTTAATTTTTTACCAAACAACTAAAACTATTTAGTTTTTTTGGCTGCTGCTTGTGCTGCTGCAAGGCGTGCTATTGGCACTCTGAACGGTGAGCATGAAACATAGTTGAAACCTTGTTTGTGGCAGAATTCCACGCTTGAAGGTTCACCGCCGTGTTCACCGCAGATACCGATTTTGAGTTTCGGTTTTACTTGGCGGCCTGCTTTGACAGCGTGTTTGATTAAGAAACCGACACCTTCCTGATCCAAGATTTGGAAAGGATCGTTCTTTAAAACACCTTGTTCAATGTAGGACGGAACAAATGCACCGATATCGTCACGTGAGAAGCCGAAAGTCATTTGAGTCAAGTCATTAGTACCGAAAGAGTAGAAATCCGCAACTTGTGCAATTTTGTCTGAAGTAATTGCAGCTCTCGGGATTTCGATCATGGTACCGACATGATATTCAAATTTCTTACCGTATTTTTTGCTGACTTCTTTATAGGCTTCTTCAATTAACGGTTTTTGGGAGATAATTTCTTTATCGATACAAACAACAGGAATCATGATTTCCGGCTTAATCTTTAAACCTTCTTTCATAAGTTCTGCTGCTGCTTCAAAAATTGCGCGTGCTTGCATGGAAGTAATTTCCGGGTAAGTTACGCCTAAGCGGATACCGCGGTGGCCCATCATCGGGTTAACTTCGGCTAAAGCGTCGGCGCGTTTATAGAATTCAGTTTCGCCGATTTTTAAAGCTTTGCAAATTGCGGCAACGGCATCTTTGCTATGCGGAATAAATTCGTGTAAAGGTGGATCCATTAAACGAATTGTTACAGGGTGGCCGGCCATTGCTTTTAAGGTTGCCTTAATATCGTTCTTCATGTAAGGGAAGATTTCATTTAAGGCTTTAACGCGTTCTTCTGTGGTGGTTGATAAAACCATTTTACGTAATGCGAACAAAGGTTTTTCTGAATTTGCACCGTAGAACATGTGTTCAATTCTAAATAAGCCGATACCTTCAGCGCCGAAATCACGTGCTTTTTGTGCATCAGCCGGGTTATCGGCATTTGCGCGGACACCTAAAGTTCTAACGGAATCGCAGATTTTTAAGAAAGCGGCTAAATTTTTATTTGCTGTGCCGCCGTCTAACATTGCAAGTTTACCGCCGTAAACTAAACCGCGTGTACCGTTTAAGGTTAAGTAATCACCTTCTTTGAAGGTTTTACCGGCAACGGTCATTGTGCGTTTTGCTAAATTGACGGAAATATCACTGCAACCTACGATGCAGCATTTACCCCAACCGCGTGCAACGAGTGCAGCGTGTGAAGTCATACCGCCGCGGGCTGTTAAAATTGCTTCAGCTGCGCGCATACCTTCAACGTCTTCGGGGTTTGTTTCTTCGCGAACTAAAATTGCTGCTTTGCCTTCTTTGCGTGCTTTAATTGCAGCTTCTGTATCAAACACGATAAAACCGCAAGCACCGCCGGGGCCGGCAGGCAAACCTTTTGCTAAAGGTTTAGCGGTTTTTTCAGCTTTAGGATCTACGATAGGGTGTAAAAGTTCATCAAGTTGTGCAGGGCTTACGCGGAGTACAGCTTCTGTTTTATTGATGAGTTTTTCTTTAACCATATCCAAAGCCATCTGCACTGCTGCAATACCATTGCGTTTACCGACGCGGCATTGTAATAAATATAATTTGCCGTCTTCGATGGTAAACTCAATATCAAGCATGTCTTTAAAATGTTTTTCAAGGCGTTTTTGAATATCGTTGAGTTGTTTGTAAGCTTTCGGCATTACGGTTTCTAAGAATTTATCGTCATTACCGTGGCCGGAAACGGACCATTTATTAATCGGGCTCGGTGTGCGGATACCGGCAACAACGTCTTCACCTTGAGCGTTAATAAGATATTCACCGTAGAAATGGCTGTCACCGTTACCGGGGTTTCTGGTAAAAGCAACGCCGGTTGCGCTTGTCGGGCCCATATTACCGAAGGCCATTGACTGCACGTTTACGGCTGTACCCCAATCGTGTGGGATTTTTTCAATATTTCTGTATGCTACTGCGCGTTTACCGTTCCAAGAAGCAAACACAGCGCCGATTGCTCCCCAAAGTTGGTCCATAGCATTATCAGGGAATTCTTTGCCCAAAACTTTTTTAACTGTTGCTTTGAATTTATTGCAAAGTTCTTTGAGTTCTGCGGCGGTTAAATCTGTATCTGATTTATAGCCTTTTTTGGCTTTGACGTCTGCAAGCATACCGTCTAAGATTTTGCGGATGCCTTGGTCGTCTTTCGGTTCAATACCGGCGGCCTTTTCCATAACGACGTCGGAATACATCATAATTAAACGGCGGTATGCGTCGTAAACAAAGCGTTCATCACCGGTTCTTGCAATCATACCGGGAATTGTATCTAATGTTAAACCGACGTTCAAAATTGTTTCCATCATACCGGGCATTGAGCTTCTTGCGCCGGAGCGGACTGAAACTAAAAGCGGATTTGTTTTTGAACCGAAAACTTTGCCTGTTTCCTTTTCAACTTTCTTTAAATTTGCGGCAACTTCGGCTTTTAAAGATTTCGGGTAAGTTCTGTTATTTTTCCAGTAGTATGTGCACACTTCGGTAGAGATTGTGAAACCGGGCGGCACCGGGAGTTTGAGTTTCGGGTGGCCTGCCATTTCAGCAAGGTTGGCCCCTTTACCACCAAGTAGTTCCTTCATGGAACCGTTTCCGTCAGCGCGTCCTGCGCCGAAGGAATAGACATATCCTTTATGTTTTTTTACTGCCATGATTCCTCCATAAATTTCGGGTTTCCCCGACTAAATTATTACAATAAATTATACCATTTTTTGAGATATCGTAGTAAAATCGGGAATTTGCAATAATTATTCTTTGCCGTCAAAGTCTTTTTGGTAAATTTTGATTTTTCCGCTCCTAGAGTACCGAGAGTCGCTCCGCTCCCGTTCTTCTTTGTACACGTCGTCGCGGTAAAAATCAAAATTTCCTCAAAAATACTTGCCGGATGTTGCTCACGGTTTGGCTTTATCAAATTTTCTGCGCGGCGCGAAATTGTTCTCACACGCTGCGGCTCTGTATTCTTAAATCGTCGCGGTAAAAATCAAAATTATTTCCTTTTATTCCGCTCCCCTTTGCTTGCAAAGGCGGAGAGGTTAGGAGTGGGGTTATAAAATAAAACTTTCCTCAAAAATACTTGCAGGTTTAATTCTGTAAACTGTCAATTAAGCGTTTTGGATTTATAAAATATTTTACCTGATATTGTTTACCCGTGGAATCTTTTACTGGAACGCTATCTGCGGTTTTGCGGGCAATAGAAATAAAATCTTCCATCTTTAAATTAGGTTTTGCTTGTTTTGCCAAAGCGGCCACGCCTGCCAAATACGGTACACCCCAACTGAAACCACCGTCTGAATAATAAGCATAATCAGTTTCCCCTGTTTCACAAGCGGTAACTCTGTAATCAGTAGGTACAAAAATTTTTTTACTTTTTGATATAATTCTCATATCTTCATCTCTATACCAAAAGGGAGGATAATTATAGGATGCCAAATCATAGGGGTCTGCATAATATCCATTTCTGCTTATTGCCAAGATATGGTTAGTTGTTAATATCAATACATTTTGCTTTTTAGCATTTTGTAAAGCAGTTTGAAGTTTATCCGCATCTTTATCATTTTCCGCAAAACCTCTGGAAATGGAAATAATTGATATTTTATTTTTTTTAGGTAAAGTTTTATTTAACTCCAAGATATAATTTATTGCTTCGGCAATCGGACCTGCATCAAAAATATGACTTTGTTTGTCTACATTAAATTGAGCAGCTACAAAATATAAATCTGCACTGGGTGCTACACCTATATTTTTACCGACTGCAATAGAAGATACAGCTGTCCCATGCATAGTGCCTTCCTTCCCAACTGTAAAATTTTTATAATATTTAATATTATTTTTATACTCTTGGTGGGAAGATAAAGGCTGATCAATAATAGCCAAACCTACGCCTTTACCCGTAATACCTCTTGCATGCAATTCTTTGATATTTAAACCGGGTGTTTTACCTATTTTATTTATTTGTTCCAAGTCAAACCAATCAGGCATTGTTGAAGGCCATATTGTGCTATCATTAAAAGAAAGTTTATTTATAATATCTTCCGGTAATTTTGCAAAATCTACGTCCGACACATCACAATATCTTATATCTATTTCGGGGGAATTTAAATTATTTAATTTTGCTTTACATTCTTCTTTATTTTCCATATCCGTAGAATAAGGTTCTAAATCATCTGAGAGATATTCCTCTTTACCGGAAGAAATGCCGTTTACTATATCTTGTTTAATCTCGTATATGTCAAGATACATTCCACAAAACAACAAACAACCAACTAGTATGCAAATAATATAATAATATCTCTTTTTCATCTTACTCTCCTTAACTCAATTCGCACAATATTTTGTATTTTTATATAGGTAAATTATAGAAAGAAAGGAAAAGCAAGTCAAGGTAGTTCTCTTTAACTTAAAACTTATGTAATATAAATTGGTTTATAGCTTATACACGAAAGAGAGTAATGCATCCTTTGTGCCGTCGCGGCGGTAAGAAAAGAAATCTTTTTTATTGCAACATGTGCATTGGCAATGGCAACCGGTTTGTATTTCTTTTTCATCAACACCGGCAGAGGTAAGTTGTAAAATTATTGCCTTATCAAGGTCTACAAAAATTTTATTTTTCCGTTGTATAATTGTTTCTTTTGGGAAGCGGCTTGCAACATCTTCTTTAACTTCAAAGCAGCAATCTTTAATATGCGGGCCGATATAGGCCTGTAATTTTTCTTGTGTTTTTGCTTTAATCATTTCTGCCGCTTTTTTAGGCAATTCTTGCACAATACCGCGCCAGCCACAATGCGTTAAAGAAACATATTTACCGTCAGCGGACCATAAATAAAGCGGTACGCAATCGGCAGTTAAAATCATTACACCAGTTTGGGGTAAAGATAAAAGCCAACCGTCCGCTTCGTGTAAATTTTGTGATTTATATGCGGCTAAATCTTCGTCAGAATTTATGTTGATAATTTTGTCTTCATGCACTTGTTTTAAGCCAAGTATTTTGGAGAGGGGGATACCCAAACTTTCAAAAATTTTTGCGGCAATTTCTTTATCGCGTGCTGAACCAAAATCCCGCCCAACAGTGCCGGAAATTATACCCAAATTTATTAATCTTTCGTCGGAATAAATATTCATTTTGCTAACTCTGCTTTAATAGATTTTTGGTTTAAAATTGCTTTGGCTAAAGTTTCAAAATGTTTTGGTGCATCACTTGTGTATGCTCTAATTTTGGCTTTAGTTTTAGACGTATTTAATAATTTTTTTTGTGCCAAAATATTTTTTGTTTCAAGTGCGGTGTTATGTGCGGAGTCAATTAATTTAACACTCGATCCTAGCATTTTTGCAATTTGATTTTTAATTATTGGGTAATGCGTGCAACCCAAAATTAAAGTATCCGCGCCGCATTTTTTAACAGGTGCAAGATAATATTTAAGCATTGTAGGCAGTAAAGTTTTAAGCAATTTTTTATCTTCAATCAAAGGTACTAAAAGCGGGCAGGCAAATTGGTAAACTTTTAAATTTTTATTTAATTTTGAAATAGTATTTTTATAACTGTTACTGTTTACCGTTGCTTGCGTTGCTATGACGGCAATTTTACCGTTTTTTGTTGTTTTTACCGCCTGTTTTGCAGCCGGCATTAAAACACCGAGTAAACCCACTTTTGCAATTTTTTTAATGCTTGGCAAAGCCAAAGCAGACGCGGTGTTGCAACCGACAATAATAAATTTAACTTTTTTATTTTCCAAAAATTTTACTATTTCCGTTGAATATTTTGTAACAGCTGTTTTTGATTTATTACCGTACGGGACATGTGCGGTATCGCCAAAATAAATGATATTTTCAGATGGCAAAACAACTTGCAAGGCTTTTAAAATGGTAAGCCCACCTACGCCGGAATCAAATAAACCGATCGGGGCCTTATTTTGCATATTAGAACCTTACGCCGAAATTGGCTTCATAACCAACGCCGTAAGAAGCAAAATTTGCGGCAATACTCATGTCCATATAATTAGGCAATTTGAAGTTTAAACCGGCTGTTCCGCGTGCGGTTGTGGAGTATGATTTTTTATCAAGCAAACTTGCATCTGCGGCACTTTCCACAGTAAGCACCATATAATCAACTCCGGCACCGATATAAGGCGTGACATAAGGGGTTTTAAAGGATACAACCAAATCACCACTATAATGTGATACGGAAAAATCACGATACACACCTGATTGCGCTAAAGTAACAATCATAGCTTGGAAAGTATAATTTTCGTCACGGGGGCGCGTTATGCCCCATTTTAGGCCGCCGCCTGCAAGGGTTAAACCGTCATAAGAGATGGCGCGGATAAAACCGTCCAAGCGGAAAGGTAAGCCGATTTCACCTTGAATAAGTGGCATAAATAAATTTTTATTATCATCACGCGGACCAAGGGCTGTATTGTTTTTATTTAATCTGGGAACCCAAACACCGTGCATTGAAAGCTGAAAGCCGCCCCAACCCAAAATACGCCCGGTGGTATAAGAAGATGCACCAAGCATGCCTGCCAAATCTTTGGAAAAATAAGGCAAGTTTTCTGCCGTAACATTATCACGAAAGCCATTGAAAGAAGATATGGCCATTGCAAATGTTGGCGTAAAAAATAAAGCTAAAAATAAAAGTTTTTTAAATTTCATAATAATCCCCTAATTAATTATATAAAAACTAGAGCGAAAGTGCCAAAATTTCACCTTTTTTAATGCGTCCTTTCAAAGTCCCCGACGGGAGTTCTATCGTATACCTAGACTTTAAAAACAAAGGGCTTATGCGCCACGGCGGCATATTTTCAATAACATGCACAACTTTTAAATCTTTATCCAAAAAAATTACGTCAATATTAAACCTCATAAAACAAGTATGAATTTGTGTGCAGGGTTTTAAAATTATTCCGCTTCCGGACGGCAAATTTTTTTTAAACATCAGCCCGATAAGACGGCTGAAATATGTGTCATGCATCTTTAAATTATCGGCAAAAAGTTCTTGTGTTTTGGGGTTAAAACATTTCATAATAAATATTTTATTTCCTTAATTAACCAATTTCTAAAATTCTTTTTATATTTTTTGTTTAAAAATTTTAAATCTTGCGGCGTTTTTATACGATATATTACCTTATTTTCCTTATGGTAACTTGAAATTAAAAATACTGCGCTTATATCTCTGTCAAAAGAAACTTTTGCTACAACTAAATCTTTATCTTGAACTTTTCTTGCACTCATTAGTGAATAAAGAGAAGTTTTACATTTTGTTCTCATGTCGCAAATGCCTTCAAAACAAGAAATAATGTGGTTAGCAAAATCCTTGTTTAAAACTGCAATATTTTCAAATTCTCCGTCGTCTTTTTCAAATATTACGGTTTGAATAACTGAGTTTTTATTTAAAGACACATTTTTGATCTGAAGAGTTTTACAAAAAGTTATTGTTGCTTCGCCGTCATCTTCCGGTTTAAAAGCAGACACTTCAAGCGCCGAAACGCTTGAAGTTGTCATGCCAAATAGGAAAATTAAAACTAAAAACTTAATCGTTAACCCTTTCAACATAGGTGTCAGTTCTTGTATCAATTCTGATTTTATCGCCTTCATTGATAAAGAGCGGAACCTTAATTTCAATACCGCCTTCCAAGGTAGCTGGCTTTGTCATGTTTGAAACAGTGTCACCTTTTACGCCGGGAACTGTCGAAGTAACTTTTAAATCAACTTTAATCGGCAATTGAATATTGAAAAGTACACCGTCAAAGAAAAGACCGATAACTTCCATATTGTCAACCAAATATTTTTCTTGTTTACCGAGTTTCGCAAGTGGTACGCCGATTTGTTCAAAAGATTCCGCGTCCATAAAATAAGCCATATCACCTTCTTTGTAAAGGAAGTTATGGGGGCGTTTTTCAATAGAGACTTCTTCAAATTTATCTTCGGGGCGGTAACTTGTTTCAATGAGTGAGCCTGTATTTAAATTTTTGAGTTTGACACGGACGACTGCACGTGCCTGTGATTTGCGATGGTGTTGATATTCTAAAATTTCAACCAGTTCACCATTTTCGTTTTTAAAAATTAAACCTTCTTTAAATTGAGGTGTTCCTATCATAATATTCTCCTATTTAGTTAATTTTATACTGCCTGTTTTTGTTATTAAAAAGGTATCTTCATACCTAATACCAAATTTGTTTTTAAAATAAAGCCCGGGTTCTATTGTCGTTATAGCATTTTCTTTGACTGTATCTTCGCTCCTTTGGGAAAGTATAGGGCGTTCATGTATTTCAAGTCCCAAGTTATGACCGAGGGAGTGTATAAAATATTTTGAAGCATCAAAATTGTCTTCAAAATAATTACGTGCTAAAGTGTCTAGTTCTTTTGCACCCTTTCCGGCTTTTAATGCTTTGGCGGAAACTGTATAAGCCTCAAACACCGCCTCAAAATAATGTTTAAATTCTTGCGTAGGTTTTTTGCCGAACCAAAAAGTACGAGTCATATCAGAACAATAACCTTTATAGCGGCAACCGAAATCTACCAATACCGGCATTTCCTTTTTTAATTTCAAATTTGAATTTGCATGATGCGGGTTTGCGGTGTTTTTACCAAAGGCCATAATTGTGTCAAACGCAAGGCCTTGCCCACCGAGTTTTGACATAATGTTTTCAAGCAGTTTAGCGGCCTCAATTTCCGTCATTCCGGTCTTTAACTGCTTTTTAAAAATTTCAAAACTTTTTGAAGATATTTCGCAAGCTTTTTTAATGAGTTTTATTTCATCTTTAGTTTTAACTTCGCGAATAATTGAAGTTATTTTTGCAGCTTCTTTAACGCCTGCTTTATATAAAGCAGTTCCGTTTAAATAAGTAGAGGCACAAGGGTCAAAAACAAAATTCTTTGCTTGTGTACCGAGGTTCTTTATAAGATCGTTAATATCAAGCGAGTTTACAAAATTCAAAAATGGGCATTTGCTTTTTATGTCAATTAAATACATTTCTTTTGTGTAGCAGGTGGCTTTTTTAGGCGTTACAACAAGCAAAGCATCACCTTCGCTGACAAAAGGGAAAGAGGTTAAATAATTAATTGTCAAAATATCTGTAATTACAGCACCGCCGAGTTTTTGCACGGCTAGATATTTTTGAAATTTTTTAAGTGTTTCCGTCATTTTATTTGTTTTGCCCCTGTTTTAGTCATATAAAAGCAATCTTCATGGCGTACGCCGAATTTACCCGGTAAATATATACCAGGTTCAATACTAAAGCAATAATTTAGGCCGATTTTATTTTTATTTAATTCGGAAATGTCTGCAAGTTCGTGGTCTTGCATACCGATACCGTGCCCCGTTCTGTGTGTAAAATATTTGCCGTAACCGGCTTTTTCAATTACGCCGCGGGCAAGAGCATCAATTTGGGCGCCCGTCATACCGTATTTCGCTTTTTTTGCAGCAGTATCATGTGCTAGAATTGAAAGATCTAAAATCTTTTGATATTCGGGGTTTACTTTGTCCCCAAACCAAAAACAACGTGTGATATCTGAGCAATAACCTTTGTAAATACAACCGAAATCTAGCAAAACTGCGGTATTATTTTTTAATTTAGTATCGTCGGGTAAATGGTGTGGGTTTGCACCGTTTGCACCAAAAGATACCAAGGGAATAAAGGACATTGCGGTTGCGCCGCGTTCGCGCATAAACATTTCAATTTTGAGCGCGACTTGTTTTTCCGTCATACCGGCTTTTATTTCTTTTTTAATATAGAGCAAAGCACCGTATGCAATTTGTGCGGACTCGCGCATTATTTTAAGTTCCTGTTCGGTTTTTGTCGCGCGTACTAGATTTATAAAGTTTGAAACGGTTTTAAAACCTGCTTTTTTATAATATTTGGCAGCGGCAAAAAATTCTTTTTCCTCGTCAAAGGCCACTGCTTTTAATTTGAGTGCTTTTGCCTGTTTAATAATTTCAAAATGTTGATTTTGCTCTAGAGGTATAAATTTGGCTTTTGGGAAATATTTTTTTGAATCGTTTTCATATAATGGACGAGTAACAATTACAAGTCCTTTTTTGTGAATAAGAAGAGTAGCTTCGCCTTCACAAAAAATCTCGCCTAACAGGTAGTTCATATCGTGAACATCTGTTAAGATAAGCCCATCTAATTTATTTTTTTTGAGGGCTGAAAGGATATTTTTAAATTTTGATTGATCGATACCGGGCATATATACCTCTATACATTATAGCAATTATATAGAGAGTTGTAATAGGAATTTCTGATACCTTAGTTTTCTGCTAGCGGCGTCTTTTGGGCCAATTTAAATTTTTCTTATCCTAGTGTACCGAGAGTCGCTTCGCTCCCGTTCTTCTTGGTACACGTCGTCAAAGAAAAATTTAAATTATCTCCAAAATACTTGCTAGGTGTGTGTACTTGTAGCGCGGCTTTATTTTTTGGTTAATATTTTTTGGAGTGCTAAAATGGTTTCATCTTTTGGAAACAGTTTTAATGTTTCTTTGCAATCTAAAATTACCTTTTCAATTTCACCATAACGCATATAAAAATAAATCCTATCAATATAATTTTGAACATTATTTTTGTTTGCTTTTATTGCTTGGGTGTAAAATTTTTCAGCTTCTTGTTTTAAGCCAACATTTTCACATACGGTTATTATATTTTTGCAAGCATAATAATCTTTATATGCTTTCTTAAAATCTTCAACCGCTTTTTTATAATTTTGAATTTTATCATATAATTTTGCCCTTTCAATATAAAGTTCTTTTATATCCGCGTATTTGTTTATAAGTTTACTATATTCTTTTATTCTTTCTTTAATATTTTCTTTCATAATTGTATCTCATTATTAAAAATTTGAACATAAATAAACGGCTTATTATATTCAATACTTAATGAACCGATTAAATATAACAGCCGTAGTTTGCCATATGGCAAACATTTGACACAAAACAAAAGGGGATCAGCCAATTCGTTTTGTGTCTTAACGACTGTTTTTGGTTTCATTAAGTAATTGTTTCCAATTGGGTTTTGTTTTAGCAAAACGCCCAAAAACAGAATAAATTTTTTAGGGGGGGTAACCCTACATTAAAATTTTAACCTCTATTAAAATTATAATAGCAAATAAACGTTAAATATGCAAAATTAAACAATCAAACTTTCTGCTGTCATGTCAGACGGTTTGGAAATACCTAAAAGTTTTAAAACCGTCGGGGCAATGTCCGCAAGTTTACCGCCGGCGGCAAGTTTAATGTCTTGCGCATTATCTGCTACATAAATAAACTCAACAGGGTTTGTTGTATGCGCGGTTTTGGGCATATTGATTTTATCATCCCACATATCTTCCGCGTTACCGTGGTCGGCGGTAATTAAAATTGCGTAATTTGCCTTTAAAGCCGCTTCAACAACCTTACCGCAACATTCATCAACCACTTCAACAGCTTTTTTTGCCGCCTCAAAAGAACCTGTGTGGCCAACCATATCACAATTTGCAAAATTTAAAACAACAAAATCATATTTGTTTTTTGAAATTTCCGCAACTGCGCGGTCCGCAACTGTGCGGGCATCCATTTCCGGGTGCTCGGCGTAAGTGGCCGGGTCAAAAGTGCCTTTGATTTCAATTCTGTCTTCTCCGGAAAAAGGTTTAATGAGTTTGCCGTTAAAGAAAGATGTTACATGCTTAAACTTTTGTGTTTCGGCAATTCTAAGTTGCGTTTTGCCGGCTTTTGAAATCACTTCACCGAGCAAATTATTCATACTGCCGCCTTCACTCATTGGGGCAAGGGCATTGTATTTAAAACTGTCATAATATTTTGTGAGACCGCAATAAACGATATTCGGTCTGCGGTTGCGTTTGAGGGGGAAATCTTCTTCCACAAAAGCACGGGTTAACTGTATGGCCCTGTCTTGGCGGAAGTTGAAAAATACAATGCCGTCACCGTCTTTTACGCCGGTATAACCCTCAATAACCGTTGGGGGGATATATTCATCCACCATTTTGCTGCCGGACGGTGTTTTATCGTTTTTATAAGAATCTTTAATTGCGTCTTCAGCACTTTTTGCAACGCGGCCTTTTGCATCTACGATAAGGTCATATGCTTGTGTTGTTAAGTCCCAAGTTTCATTTCTGTCCATTGCATAATAGCGGCCCATTAAAGTTGCAACGCGGCCGACACCGTACTCTTTAAATTTTTCTTCAAGCATTTTAAGGTAACCGAGGGAACTATTTGGTGGTGTATCGCGCCCGTCGGCAAAAAAATGTACCCAAACATTTTTAATGCCAAGTTCCGCGGCTTTTTTGATTATATTGTAAAGGTGGTCTTGGTGTGCATGCACGCCTTCATCTTGCACAAGGCCCATTAAATGCAAAGCGCTGTTATTTTTGATGCAATTATCCAAAACCGCTTTAAAAGCCGGGGTATTATAAATTGAGCCGTCTTCAAAAGCATCTTTTAGACGTTTCAATTCCTGTATAACAATACGACCTGCACCCATATTTAAATGCCCAACTTCAGAGGATCCCATATAACCGGCAGGGAGGCCGACTTCTTCACCAGATGCCTCAATTAAAATATGCGGATATTTTGCCAAATAACTGTTAATATTTGGTGTTTGGGCATTTAAAACTGCATTATTATCTTTATCTTTTCTTACACCCCAACCGTCGCGAATAAGTAAAACAACTTTTTTCATATTATCTAACTCCTGTAATTTTTAAACCAATTTTTTTTGTTTGTAATTCCACTAGATCTTCCACTGTTTGCGCGCCTGATTGCATAAAGTGTTTTAAGAAGTGGTAAAAAATCTTTTCAGCCATAACTGTATCGGCCATGGCCCTATGCCAGCCCTCACATGAAAAACCAAGTTCCTGTGCAATTATACCTAGGCGGTTTCTTGTAAAGCAACCGTGCGTACGTGCAAATTTAAGTGTATCTAAAGTTGTGACTTCAGGCATTTTGAGGCCTGCGTTTTCAAATTCATATTTTAAAAACGGAACATCAAAATCGACATTATGGCAAACTAAAATACTGTTTTCCAAGTGTTCTGACAAAGTTAAGGCAATATCCCTAAAAAAAGGTGCATCAGCCACCATTTCATTAGTTATACCGTGTATGGCGGTAATATCCGGTGCAATATACATCTCCGGGTTAATTAATGTATTGTAACTGTCAATGCGTTTGCCTGCTTGGCTTGCAAGTAAGGCGACCTCGCAAATACGGCCACCGCGCGGGAAACTTAAACCCGTTGTTTCAGTATCTAAACAAACAAATTTTGCATCTTTAATATACATGATAAATCAGCCACCTCACCCCTATTGCTATTAATAAAGTTAAAATTGTTCCGGCAATGTTTTTACCGGACATAAAAGTTACTTCCTTTATCTTAAATATTATGTACAAACAGCCTATCCATATTAAAGCAATTAAAAAGGCGATATTAGATGGTAAAATCAAAGACATATAAAGACCAGCGCGGTAAATCATGTAAACATATCTTTCATCAAAAGTAGGATAGCTTTTATGTATGAAATCTTTAATAAACAAATGTATTAAAACCATTAATAAATGTGAGGAAATTATTAAACCACATAGAATTATTATAAGCTTTAATATCCAAAAAGCAATGGTAGTTCTTTCCGGGGTTAACATAAAAGGTGCAACTATGAATAAAATCGCAATTTCAATTATTTGCCAGCAAACAAACATTAAAGCATTCATTCCTATTACATCGTGATTATCAGATGTATCAATAAAATCGCTGAATATATGTATTAAGGTAAGTAGAAAAATACTTTCAACTCCGTTAAAAGAAACACCTGCTACTGTGAACCATTTTATTTCAAGGTAAGGTAGGCAACAAATTAAAAGACAAACCAAATACACAAGACCATGTACTGTTAAGCCTTTAAATGGATTACTGATTTTTTTGCGGTAAATATAATCTGTATGAAAAGTAAAATCAGCAAGAAAATGTGCGAGCAGTAAATGCCAAAAAACAATCATTATGCCAACCTCTCTTGTTCCGGATTAATCGGTAAGGTTATATAGAACTCTGTTCCTTTATTAATTTCGGAAGCAACTTCAATTCTCCCTTGATGTGCTTCTATAATTTGTTTAACTATAGTTAAACCAAGCCCATATCCACGTACATTTCTATCGGCTTGATGGTACTTATTAAATATTTTAGGCAATTCTTCTTTAGGTATACCCACCCCTGTATCCTTAATTGTGATTTTATAGTTTTGATTCTCTTGTTTTATGTCTAAAGAAACATTACCTTTAGATGTGAATTTAATTGCATTTGATATTAAATTAGTAAATACCCTTTCGATTAAATTTTTATCTGCAGAGATAATCAAATCCTTGTCTGATGTTATTTTTAAATCTAAATTTTTTTGTTTGGCAAGGGGTGTTAGTGCGTAAACTATATCTTGGGCCGATTTTTCCAGGTCAAATTTAATTTTATTGAGCACCAAAAGCCCACGTTCAAGTTTAGAAATATCCAATATGTTTTCCACCAAACTTACAAGCATTTTTGATGAATTGGAAATGGCTTTTAACATTTGGTTTTGTTCTTCTCTACTTAAATTTTGTTCTTCTAAGAGCATAATATAACCTTGAATACCAAGTATTGGCGCACGAAGGTCATGGGCAACGGCATTAAATACATCATTTTTCATTTCACTTATTTCATGCTCTGATGTTATATCTCTAAATAGGATAATAGCAATAGATTCCTGGCTTTGTAAACGAAATGTTTCTGTAACTACTTCGAAATATGCGTTTCTTCCATTTCTCATATACTCAAAAATTGTTCCGCTCGGTACTTTTAGTAAATACTTTAGTGAGTTGTCTTCCAAGTTTTTTAAATGGGTTGTTTTTTCTATATTTTCAGCAAAGGCTTCACTGGTTAGAATATGTTTTGCTGTTTTATTTGAAAATAATTCTTCACCTTCTAAAGTACACATTATAATACCATCTCTCATTAATCGGGCAAGTAAATTTACTTTGTTCGTCTCTTCAATCAATTTGTCCAGTTGAACTGCTTGATATTCTTTAAGTTTCATTGCCATGGAGTTGAAAGTTTTTATTAAGGTATCAAATTCTTCCATATATTTTTTTTCGTCAATGTATACGGAAAAATTATTTTTGGTTATTTCATTTGCCGCTTCTATAAGTTTTTCTATCGGTTCGGCAAAATCCTCTGCGAAATACATTGAAGCGAAATATGACAAAGTTGTTGTGGCTAATCCAAAAAAGATTATCAACCAAGAAATCAAATTGATAGTAAAAAATGCTTCTTTTTGGTTTTGAAGTAAAAAAAGATATCCTTCGCCTATCGGGTTTTTAGTATAAGCACCTGCCAAAGTTAAACCTGTTTTAGTTTTAAAATTAGATATTGTTCCTTTTAAATCCAAACTATATTCACTTAAACTTATTATCGGTAATGTGTCTTTGCTTAAAATATGATAACCGTCTTTATCTAGGAAATATAAACCTCCGCTTTTTCCGATTTTATGTAATTCCGTTTGTTTAATTAAATCCGTAATATCTGTTACAATCAATAAAATATTTCCATTTTTTTGTTTTAAGGTGATAGTAGTATACGGAGAAAAAATATCTTCCGGATAATTTATTTTTATTTCACCTTCAGGGATATTCTTTAAGTCATCATTATTTGATAAATCGAGCAACGGTAAATTTTCAAAATTAATATTTTTTGCTCTGGTAAGTTCTTGCCCCTTGGGGGAAAATATAGCAACGAATAATATATTTGTATCTTGTAATACTTGATTTTTCAAAATGTTTTTTTGTTCTTGCAAAGGTTGATTAATTAGCAATGCATTAATGTCCCGGGATAAGTTAAGTGCATAATTCTCCAAAGAGAAAGAGAAAATTTCAACGGTGTTTAAATAGTTTTGGAGGAGTTCCTTCTTCGCATGCTTTTGATATTGAAATAAAAAAACAATGGTTATTAAAAGAGGTGCAATAATAACAAATAGGAACATCTTAAATAATTTCGGGAATATCTTCATTTAGCTACTCAACTACTTAAATATCTTTTATGCCTGCCTTTTCAAAACCGGCTTTTCTAAGACGACACGCATCGCATTTGCCGCAAGGTTTTTGACCGCCGCGGTAACAACTCCACGTTGACGCAAAAGGAACACCCAGCTTAGCACCTAATTTTGCAATTTGTGCTTTACTAAGTTTAAGTAATGGTGTCAAAACTGCTATACGAGGGCCACCGACGGCTGAACGTGTTCCTTCAAAAATGGCGCGTTCCAAAGGTATATAGAATCTGGGACGGCAATCAGGGTAACCGGAATAATCAACTGAATTTGCTCCTAAAACTATGGCACTTGCACCGATACTATCTGCTAAAGAAGCGGCGATAGATGCGAAAATTAAATTCCTTGCAGGAACGTATGTGGACGGTAAACGTCCAATAGTTTTGATCTTAGATAAAGGCTCATTAGGAATTGCTACTTTGTTTCCTACCAAAGATGTAACGTCCTCTAGCCAGGGTAAATTTAAACTTATTTCAATTAATTTGACCTTCAAATCTTTACATATTTTACGGCAGCAGTCCCTTTCTTTCTTATGTTTTTGGCCATAAGCTATGTTTAAACAAACACATTCATACCCTTGGTTTAAAGCCCAATATAAACAAGTGGTTGAATCTAGACCACCAGAATGTAAAATAATTGCTTTTTTTGTTTTTTTAATAGACATTATTTTATTCTCCTAGCTCGGCGGTTTGTGCGAACTTAGTGATTTTATCCATATCCTCTTCACTAATATCATCAACATATCTAACTAAATTTGTTGCCAAAGTTATTGGGCGATGGTTAGTATTATCTTCATCGAAATACTGTTTTATTAATATAGCATTTGCACCATGCGCTGCTGCAAACCTTTTTAAACGCAAAATACTGGCTTCAACTACTTTAGGATCATTTGGTAAATTCTTAATACGTTGTACACCGATATTCGACCAAGGACGTGTAATTTGGGTTACATGTGTGAACATAGGTAAGTCTTTACCATCTTGTACTTGAATAGATAAATTTTGCGGCCCTATTGGTATATAATCTTCCTTACCTTGCATTGAAACGCAAGCGTTTAAAGAAAATAAAACTAAAGTTAAAAATAAGTATTTTTTCATATAATCTCCTATTTTTTTGCAGCAAGTTGCCCGCAGGCAGCAGAAATATCTGAACCTAAACTTTTGCGGACAGTTACTTTAATATTCATTTTTTCTAGGGCTTCTGCAAAGGCATAAACGGCGGCAACGGGTGGTGTTTTTGCTTTTGAAGTAGCCGGGTTACAAGCAATTAAATTAACATGCAAAAGATAATTATCTTTGAAAGAATTTATCCATTTCCCCAACTTCCTAATATGCGCCGGTAAATTATTTACACCATCTATAACGGTATATTCCAGAAATACTTCGCGCGCATTCAGCTTTAAATAATTTTCAAGTTCCTGTTTTATAATATCTAAATTGTATTTGCGGTTTATCGGCATTAAAGCGGAACGTTCTTTATTGTCTGCATTATGTAAAGAAAGTGCTAAATTTACTTGTGGCAATTCTTTCGCTAAATTTTCGAATTTGTCGGCAATGCCTGAGGTAGAGATTGATATATGGCGCTTACCTATATTCAAATAGTCTTTATTCGATAAAATTTCAACAGCCTGTTTGACTTCATGGTAATTTAAAAGAGGTTCACCCATGCCCATAAAAACTATATTTGAAACGCGATCTCCTTTAAATTCTTTTTGTAAAAATTGATGCCAGAATAAAACCTGGTCTGAAATTTCTTCTGCAGTTAAATTGCGTTTGAAACCGAGTTTCCCCGTCGCACAAAAAGCACATCCGAGTGGACATCCTGCTTGAGAGGAAACACAAACACTCCAAAATTTTCCAGGTTTCATTAATACTGTTTCAATTCTAAAACCGTCATGTAATTTTAATAAAGCCTTAAAAACTTTATCTAATTTTGAACTTTGTAATTTTATGAGGTCAAAAGATAAAATTTTGAAATTTTTATTTAAGGCTTCCTGTAAATTTTTGGGTAAAGTTTTTATATCCTGCCAAGTACTTTTTCCATCAACAAATATTCCTTGCCTAATTTGATTTAAGCGGTAAGAAGGAAAATTATTAGTCTTAACGAAATCTTTTACCTTAGTAAAATCCATATTTATATTTTATCAAATTTAACAGATTAAAAGTGCAATCCTTATGGATATTTTGCCTATTACTGATAAAAATTATAAAATGTAAGCATATGAGAAAACAGGATAAACTAGATAATAATAGAAGTTCTAATTGGTTGCCGATTGTTTATGTCATAACTTCTTTAACCTTAATGCTATTACCATTACAGCAAACGGTTAATTCTGTAAGGGCAATTCTGGCTTATTTGTTTATTCCGCAACTTAGGATAGCTCATAGAACAAAAGAATATTTCAAGGATATTAGCGAAGGTACACAAACACTGTTAAATGTCGCTTTTGAAAATTTTGAACTTAAAGAAGAACTAAAAAAACTTCAAATCGATGCCCTGGAAATACCTACTTTGCAGGAGGAAAATGCCAGGTTGCGTCAGGCACTGAATTTTAAAAAATCTATAAAAATTGATGGCATTTGGGCAAAGGTGGCGTATAAAGAACCTGGTAAAATGTCCAGCCTAATTATTGATAAAGGAGAGGCGGACGGTATAATATTGCGATCTCCGGCTCTTGCCTTAACTAAAGACGGGGTACCCGCTTTGTTAGGTATGGTGGTTGAGGTTTCGAAAAACACTTCAAAAATTTTACTTTTACCCGATGAGGATTTTAATGCTTATGTTTATCTTGGAAATACTAAAACTGAGGCACTTTTAAAAGGACATGGGTTGAGAAATGTAACCTTAAAATATTTACCTTTGGAAGAGAACTTACAAATTAATACGCCCGTTTTTACATCTTCTTCCAGTGCATTATTCCCGGAAGGTTTATTGGTGGGGTACCTTTTGAATGACGGTACAGAAGGCTTAACTGGTGCCTCAACTTATAAAGAGCCGACATTAAAATCTGCTTTGAATTTTGATACCGTTAAAGAAGTTTTTGTGTTATCTCATAAAGGGGAAAACAATGCTTAGAATATTAAACTTAATTTTAATCTTTATAGTGGCAACCGTTTTCTATTGGTTTGGTTTAATTTTTTTTGCTCCGCTTGAATTATCAATTAATATGATGCTTGCCTTCAGTATAATAATTGCTGTAATATTACCGCAAAGGTATGGTTATACTTTTGCCTTTTTTAGTGGTTTGTTTTTAGATTTTTTAGGTACTTCACTTTTTGGTTCACATGCTTTGGCTTTTACTTCACTTATGATACTTTTTTATCAAGTAAGGGATAAAATTGATTTCAAAGAGTGTGTACCACAAATGGTTATAACGGGGATGTTGAATATCTTGTTCATTTTTATCTTTGGTTTACTTTCCAAAATCTTTACAGGCATTTTCATTTGGCAAGGGTGGAAGGATTTAATTTTCGGTTCTATGGTTTTGGGTTTGATTATGCCTATTTTTTATAACATAACTGCGAGATTTCTAATATCGGATATTTTAAAAAAAGCGGATGAAAACTAAACTTAATTTTAATGTGCATCGATTGATGTTTATGTTTGTTTTAGCCTTACTTTGTGGGGCTTTAATAGCATATAAGTTGATTTTTATACAATTTATTTCACATCAAAAATATACTTCCCAAGCAGAAAAAAACAGAACACAAATTTTATATCAAACTGCTCCGCGTGGGCAAATTTTAGCAAGTGGAGGGGAGGTTTTAGCCTCAAATCAGGCTGCGTTTTCTTTATACTACTTGCCTCCTTTTGAAATGCCTGATGAAAAAACTTTAACAGAGATTGCTGATGCAGTTTCTAAAAATACTTTTAAATCACAAAAAGATATACTGCAAATCATAAACAAATCTTTAAAAAATGGTAAAGCAGCTTTGTTGGTAGATAATCTGGCACCCAAAAATATTTTTGCTTTGGCGGAACTTCAAAACTTTTATCCGGGTTTATATTTACTTGAGGAAACAAAACGTTATTATCCGTTTGGTGCAAGTGCAGCGCATTTGCTTGGTTATATAGGTACCATGGAGAAAAATACTTGGAAGGAACTTTCCGGTGAACTTGATTATCGTTTAAATTCCAAAATAGGTAAAAGTGGTATAGAGAAACGTTATGAAAAGGAATTAAAAGGGCGAGACGGTGGTCTATTTTTAGAAGTTAATTATAAGGGCCGTGTAACACAAATTATCAAGGATAATCGTTGGCGTAAAGGTGCTGATGTTTATACTACTTTACTTGCCCCCGTCCAACAAGCGGCGGAAGATGCAGTTCGTACTTCTTTGACAGGGCGTGGCGCGGCAGTAGTTTTAGATGTTAAAACAGGTGCTGTACTCGCGTTAGCCTCTTTACCCGATTGGGACCCGAATATTTTTACACCTTATAATACCGGTAAAAATAACGAAGATAAAATAAAAATATCTGAGTATAATTTAGCTGTGCAGGGGTTGTTTCCTCCTGCTTCTACTTTTAAAACTATTACCGCTTTAGCGGCCTATGAAAATGGTTATCTTGATTTAAAACATGAGGATAATTGTACCGGCCATATTTATCTAAACGGGCGTGAATTTAAATGTTGGAAAAACCATGGTCCGCATATTGATTTTATAAAAGGTATGGAACAAAGTTGCGATACTTATTTTTATAACTTAGGTTTAAAAATGGGTTCATACAATATTGAAAAAATGCAGCGCAAATTCCATTTCGGGCGAAAAACAGGTATTGATTTACCAGGGGAAAAATCTGGCAATATTTATGGTCCTACGAAGCGCGCTAATTTAAAAACTTATTGGTTCGGTGGGGATACTTTAAACTTATCTATCGGGCAAGGGGAACTTTTACTTACGCCGATACAAATGGCTGTATACGCGGCTGCTCTTGCTTCAAAAGGCAAAATTTGGAAACCTTATTATATCGAAAAAGTTGTTTCTCCGTCGGGTAAAATTTTAGAAGAAGGCAAAAGTGAACTGGTTGATCAAGTCAAACTTAAAGACGGTGCTTTTGAAATAATACACAAAGCATTAAAAAGTGTTGTGGATAATGCTACCGGGCGCGGCGCGAAAATCAAGGATATAGCAGTTTACGGTAAAACAGGAACAGCACAAAATCCTCATGGGGATGATCATGGTTGGTTTTTGGCTTTTGCAGGTGAAGAAGATGGCGAACCCGAAATTGCCGTTTCTGTTTTGATACAGTTTGGTAAAGGCGGTGGAGCGCAAGCGGCACCTGCGGCACGTAAAATTATTAAGGCTTATTTTGATTTAAAGCATAGTAAAGAAGAAGGAAATAAAAATGTTCAATAACAGTCCCAAAATTAAAACGAGAAAATTAGATTGGCCCTTGATATATGGATTGATAGGTTTATGTTTGATTGGGTTTTTCACTATTTTGTCTGCAGTTAGCGGAACAAAAGAAATGACTTCGATAATGCGTACTCATATAATTGCTCTGCCTATTGCGGTGGCTGCTTTTGTTTTCGGCTGGCTTTTTAATTACCAAATTTATGCCGAACATTATAAAAAACTTTATGTTTTTGTCATATTTTTGCTCGTTGCGGTACTTGCTTTTGGTATTGTTGCACGTGGTTCCCATTCATGGTTTAGGTTTGGTGGGTTTTCTTTTCAGCCGGCAGAACTTTGCCGTATTGCGTTAATTGTTATAACTGCCGCTTTTTTGGCTGGCAGGCCTCGCCAAATTAAAAATTTTAAAACACTTGCAATATTTTCCGCATTTATATTACCTGTATTTGGGCTTATTATGATGCAACCGGATTTTTCTTCCATAGTTGTTACTGCTCCGGCTTTGCTTATTTTGTTATTTGTTGCTGGGGTAAATGTTTATTATTTTGTCTTAATTATTGCTTTTGGTTTGATGGCAGGCATTTTTCCAATAATCTGGACTTATATTAGTTTATATCCCGAAATTTTAGATAATTCTATAATTTTAAGTTGGGTAAATTCACTTTCATTTGATATTATTCCTTGTATGATTTTTAGTGGTGTTTTGGTAGGATTATTTGTTTTAGCATGGTTTGTTCTTAGATATTTCCGGGTACTTGTTCCGTTTAGTTTAACTATGGTTTTGGCTTTCAGTATGGTTGCAGGGTTTTTTAGCGGATATTTTGTTAATAAACATATAAAATCCTATCAACGTAAAAGGGTTGAAGCTTTTTTAGCCCCGTCGGCAGATCCTAAAGGGGCAAGTTATAATGTTTTGCAGGCACAAATTGCCATGGGATCCGGTGGAGTTTTAGGAAAGGGACTTTTTTCCGGCACTCAATCTCGCTTAGGTTTTGTTCCGGAAAGGCATACCGATTTTATTTTGGCAATTTTGGGCGAGGAAAACGGCCTGTTGGGTACTTTATTAGTGCTAAGTTTGTATATTTTAATTTTGTGGCGAATAATTATAATAGCACGCAATTCCAGTGATTTATTCGGTTATCTGCTTTGTGCAGGTATTTTTGCTATATTTTTTGTTTATATGGCATTTAATTTTGGTATGCTTATAGGTATTGTACCGGTAGCGGGTATTCCTTTACCTTTTATTTCATACGGAGGTTCAAACCTTGTTTCCAGTATGTGGGCACTTGGTTTGGTAGAAGGTGTTTATTTTAGGCGCCTTTCTTTGATCTAAAAAAATGCTATGATAAATGTAGACACCGCTTTTAGGTATAGATTAAAACTAAGTAAAGCAGCGGGTGTTACAAGCCATAAGTTTGTACCAGTATTGGCTGCGGCAGTAACTCAAAGTGGTTTGAAGTATATATTAAAGAAAAATCACCCAAGAGTTTATGTATATTTAGGGGCAGCAGAAGATGAGGAAAGTTTAACGGAAATTGCAGAAATATTCCTCAAAAATTATGTTAGCCCAGAGGAAGTAAAAACAAAATTGTTGCCGTTTTTGGAAGGTAGCGGTTTTGTATTAAAAGAAATTGAGTTGTTACCTTATCACTTGAGTAATGTGCAAAATTTGGTAAGTCATGTTTGCTATCAAGTTACGGGTGTTAGGGGCAGTATAAGCAGGGCGCTTTCTTTATGTCCGAAAATAAACAGAAAGCACCTTTATAGTATAGAGCGTTTAAACGCTGATGAAGTTAAAATAATAATGAAGCTTAATCCTTCAGGAAGTTTTAGCTCGGTGCAGGAGTTATTGAAGTTGCTCGGGTTAGATGTTGGGAAGGAGGACTATAAAGCCATTCGTATGGCCCTATATTGGGTAGATAAAAACGGGGCTTTACAGCCATTGTAAGCAGGAGAAAAAATGAAAAGGTCACATCTTAAAACAGTAAGAGCAGTAAAAGAGGATAAGCCCATAAGGCCGGCTTATCTTAATGATGACGGTAAGACAGAAGTTGAGGTATTAGTTAACACCGCATTTGAGGAAACCAGAATTGCCATTTTGGAAAACGGTGTTTTGGTCGAGCTTTTGTGGGATAGGAGAAATACTTCTTTAAACCTTGTAGGTAATATTTATAAAGCTACGGTAGAGAATGTTTTACCCGGTATTAACAGCGCATTTTTAAATATAGGTTATGAAAAAAATGCTTACCTTTATATAACTGATACGATTGAAGGGGGTAAAAAACCCATTGATCAGATCTTATATAAAGGCCAAGAAATTATGGTACAGGTTGTTAAAGACAGTATCAGTACAAAAGGTATGAAAGTAACTATGGACGTTACTTTGCCGGGCAGATATTTGGTTTTAACACCTAATCAAAAGTACGTCGGTGTTTCTAAAAATATTGAAGATCTTGAAAGGCGCGATCAGCTAAATGATTATGTCGAACGTTTAGCGGAAAAATATTTGGAAGGTATGGGTTGTATAGTTCGTACCGAAGCGGAAGATGCAACAGATGAAGAACTTGAAAAGGAAATCAAGTATTTATACCGTCAATGGAAAACTATTATCACGCGTTTTGAAAACCAGCCGGCACCTTCAATGTTGCATGAAGATATGGGTAGCGTTTTGCAAGTTTCAAGGGATATTTTGACGGAGAATGTACGCCTTTATATGCTTGATAATAAAAAAGATTATGATAAAGTTGTAGATTTCGTCAGTAAAATTTCCCCGGAACTAGTGGATAGAATTAAATTATATACCGGCAAAACTCCTATTTTTGAAGCCTATAATATTGACCAAGAAATTGAACGTATGCGCCGCATCAAAATACCTTTAGCAAACGGCGGAAGTATTATTATTCAGGAAGCGGAATCTTTGTGTGCTATTGACGTAAACACAGGTAAATTTACCGGTGAAAGTTCACAGGAAGAAACCGTAACGCGCACTAATATTGAGGCGGCGTACGCAATAGCAAGGCAACTTAGGCTTCGTAATATCGGCGGTATAATAGTTATTGACTTTATTGATATGCGTAAAGCTTCAAACCGCCATAAAGTTGTTGATGCTTTAAATGATGCAACAAAACGCGATAGGGCCAAAATACGTATTTTGCCGATTACTCGTCTTGGCCTTGTAGAAATGACACGTGAACGCCGCACACGCAGTACTGGCAATTTAATTACCGAAGAATGCCCTCAATGTCATGGCAGTGGGCGCGTACTATCTGCTGAAACAATGCGCATTAATTTACAGCGTGAAATTTATGATTTAACGCAAGGCAAACCGGGGGGCACTTTGAAACTTGTTGTGCATCCTGCCTTATGCGAACATTTGCGCCAGAAATTAAATTTGGTGGAAAAGAATATTAATCGTACTATCAAAGTTACGGCTGACCCGCAAATTGCGTGGGAAGATTATAAAATTATTTTAGAGTAATTTTATAAATCATAGATATAAATACCCTTTATGCTGATTTGCATAAAGGGTATTTTAATATTTCCAAATAGGTCCTTTGGGTGTTTTTAATTAGGTATTTTTTTCTTTTGTCGTGGGCCTTTTTGCTCTTGTTAATATAACTCGTAAACTATAAAATTAAAGTATAAGATGCAAAGGAGGCATTCATGAGTGATAAAATCATAACACTGTCAGCAATTGTTTTTATTCTGCTTATCTCCTTAATTCTTTGCTAGAATTAGGAGATGAATATGATTAAAATAATTGCCAAATAAAAAAGGGCTGCGCTTTATTAGGCACCCCTTTTTTATATCGGTAAATATTTTTAAACTTCACCAAAGTTTTTTATTTCTTCACCTTTCAATTTGATATAATCAGTTTTGCCGGTGCCGCCTAAAGGTATTTCTTCAACAATGCGTAAGGTCTTGGGAATCCAAAGTTCGCTGAAACCTTTGTCTTTTAAAGCTTGCTGTAAAACCTTTAAATCAGCATCTTGTTTTTGCGTATATGCAATTAATTGTTCACCGCGTTTTGCATCAGGTTTGGAAATTACAGCGTGTTTTATATCCGGCCAACATTCCGTCATAGCGGCTTCTACTGCGGTTAAGGAAACCATTTCGCCTGCAATTTTTGCAAAGCGTTTTGCGCGCCCTTTCATAACAACAAAGCCGTCGGCATCAAAATCTACGATATCGCCGGTATCATACCAGCCGTCCTTAAGGGGTTGAATAACACCCGGTTTATCTTCTTTTAAGTATCCGAGCATAACATTACCACCTTTAATAAACAGTCGGCCGCCTTCTTTAACGCCTTCAATTTTTTCAATGCGTGCTTGCATACAAGGTAAAAGTTTGCCGACTGTTCCGCGCCTGTAATACATTGGTGTATTAAAAGAAACTACAGGGCTTGCCTCAGTAGTACCATAAGCTTCCAAAATACGTATGCCGAACTTCTCCGTCCATAAAGCAAAAGTTTCGTCTTTTAACTTTTCACCGCCGATACCAATATATTTAATATTATAAAAATCATAAGGATGTGCCTGTTTACCGTAAGCATTTAAGAATGTATCAGTACCGAAAAATACATTTGCGTTTCTGTCATAAACAAGTTCCGGTATAGCTTTATAATGCAGAGGTGACGGATATAAAAATACTGATGCACCGTTTAAAATAGGTATAAATAAACCGCATGCTAAACCAAAACTATGGAACATTGGCAAAGCATTAAAGAATTTATCTTGAAGTCCCATTTGTATTAAACTGGACATTTGATATCTGTTCATGTTTAAATTTTTATGGCTTAGCACTACGCCCTTTGGTGCGCCTTCAGATCCGCTTGTAAATAAAACGACTGCAGGATTATCGGAGTTTCTGTCCCTGCAAGTCATTTTATATGTATGGTGGGGGAAAGTACTTTGCAAAAGTGCAAAAATTTTATCTATTAAAGTTATTGTTTTTTGTATATCTTCAAGATAAATAATTTTTGTATCTGTTTGCTTGATTGCTTCAATAATATTATCAAGTTCGGCTTTTTGTATAAATGCGCGTGAAGTTACAAGTACTTTAATTTGCGCGACTTTTAAAGCAAGTAAAATATTTTTTATACCGGCGGAAAAGTTTATCATAGCCGGCACACGTCCATACGCCATTAAACCGAAAATACTTAAAGCACAGGCATTAACATTTGGTAACATGAGGCCGATAAATTCACCTTCTTTTGAAAACATTGTGAATTTGCGACCGAGCAAAAATGAACCGATAAGTAACTTGCCAAAGGAGACAGTTTTGCGCGTCATATCCTCTAAGGCACGAGTAGAACGGCGTGCAAGGTCTACTGCTTCAATTAAACAGCGGAAAATTGTGTGATTTAAATTATAACTTTTTACTTTCATTTCAAGTAATAGTTCATACACAGCATCTTCCGCTTTATAACGGCGGTTGCGGCCTTTTAAAGTGCTTGAAATATTTAATTTTCTGGGTGGCAAAATATTTATAATATATTCCAAATTGCTTGGCAAATGCCTAAGTTTGCGCCCGTAATAAGACCATCTTGTATACTGCGTGTTTTGAATATAAATAGGTAAAATCTGTGCCCCTGAACGTTCAATAACCATTGCAGGGCCGGGGTAAACTTTCATAATACCACTTGTTGTACTCATGCGGCCTTCAGGGAAAATTACAACTTTTGTTCCTTTTTTAACGCGGTCAATAATTGTTTTGACTGCAATAGCATTTGTAGGATCAACGGGAATATGGCGCACATATTTTAAAAATATGCGTACCCAAAAACGTTTGGCAATTGTACTGTCAACCATAAAAACAATATCTTCAGGTAAAAATGCGGCAAGCAAAAGCGGATCTAAAAAGGAATTATTATTCGCAACTATTACCGTGGGGCCTTCGGCTTTTGAATAATTTTCCATACCGATTAATTTAATTTTATAAATACTGTTTAAAAAGAAATATGCTGCAGACCTTAAAACATAATCAGGCAGTAATGTACAAGTATAAATTGCAATAATAAGGTTTGCCGCAGCAAGAACAGTAATTATTGCCGGTGTACCAAGGCCAAGCGTGAGTAAAGCATAAGCCATAATACCTGCAAAAACCATAAAGAAAGCATTTAAGAAATTACAGGTCGCGAGCATACGCGTTTTAAATTTATCAGCAAGCATTGCCTGTAAATGTGCATTAAGGGGAACAATATATAACCCACCGCAAATTGAGAGCATAATTATACCTATTGTTAAAGCGATACCGAAGGGGGAAACTAAGAAATCGGATAGAGTTACAGGCATTGCAAAATCAGGTATTAAAGCTAAAATAAACGCAATTAAAAGTAAGGAGATGGACATCCCTACCGTAGTTAAAGGAACATATTTTATACTGATTTCAGCTTTAACTAAACGGTAGCAAGCTAAGCACCCGATGCCGACAGAAATACAAAATACCGTTATTAAGAAGGTATAAACTTGCGGTTCAAGATTTAAAATCGAATTTGTAACGCTGTTAAGTTGCGAAAGTAAAATTGCGGCGACAACCCAAAACCAGTTAATTGCCAAAATCGCCAAAAATAATTTTTTTGATTGGTTTGCCCTTGATAAATTTTTCCAGGTACTTTTAAAAATATTGGGTGTAATTTTTAAACCCTCAGCAAGCGGTTCTAATGGTTTAAACATGCGTGTTACGAGATAGCCTGCAATAGCAAAAATAAACATAATGGAAAATATTACACTAAAATTAAATTTCGGCGTAGCAAAGGTTAAGCCTATAACAGTACCGAGTAAAATTGCGATATAGCGGCTTGATTCAAGTAAAGCATTACCATCGATAAATTCTGTTTTATTCAAAATTTGCGTCATCAAAGCATATTTAACAGGACCAAAGAAAGCAGATTGTGCCCCCATAATAAATAAAGCACAGAGTGAAATCGGTGCAGAATTTAAATAAAACCCGGTGGCGGCTATAATAATAGTAAAAATTTCAGTAAATTTAATTATGCGGGTGATTTTGGCTTTGTCATATTTGTCGCCTATTTGGCCTGCTAAAATTGAAAAGATAAAAAACGGTAACATATATATACCGATCATCATTAAAACCAATTTTGAACTCTGAACATTTTTTAGTGTTAATATATTGACGGCGATTAAAGCGGTCAGGGCTGTTCTTATTAAGTTATCATTTATTACCCCCGAAATCTGTGCCCAAAATAAAGCGGCGAAATCTTTACGGGTAAGCAAATTTAAAAGTCTTTTCATAAATACTCCTTTGTGGCAAAAGCCTACATAAAACAATTATATAAAATTGGAATAAATTTTACGTGTTTACGTTCCGCGTTATGTGCTTGTACGCATAAAACGCGCTTGCAAATTTAAGCCCTTTTTTATTTTTCTTTTCCTAGAGTACCGAGATGTCGCTACGCTCCACGTTCTTCTTGGTACTCGTTGTCAAAGAGAAAATAAAAAATCATCTTAAATTTGCTGCGCGATGCGAGGGAACGCACGTGCGCTACATTCCATATAACATTATTTAACCAATAAGGGGGAAACTAAATTTATAAAATACCCTTGCACAATTATTCCGATTAATATTGCAAGGAAAAATGCGGCAAGAAGTTTTATTTTCATTGCACCGCGTAGTATAACCGCTTCCGGCAAACTCATGGCTGAAACGGACATTAAAAATGCAAGCACAGTTCCAAGCGGTAAGGGACGTTCAAAAAATATTAAAGCAATAGGTACAACACCTGCGCAACTGCCGTAAATCGGTGCGCCCAAAATTGCAGCAAGCGGAACGCTGAAAATACCGCCAAAATTAACTGCTTTTACTATACTTTCATCAGAAACATAGATATTTAAAACAGCACCTAGTGCAACACCTGCAAGTATCCAAACCCATAAGCGTTTGACTATTTTGGAGCCTTCGTTTATGCCGAATTTTAGGCGGTCTATAAAATTTTTATATTCCGGGAAATCGGGTTCTTCATTAGTAAAAGAAGGTTCAAGATATTTTGCAAAACCAAGTTTTTCAAGTGTCCAACCGGCAATCATACCTGTGGCAATACCACCTATAATATATGCAATAGTTATGGGAAAGCCAAAATATTTCGGCATCAAAACAACTAAATATTCATTGACGAGGGGGGAAACTGCCAAAAAACAAATTGCCGATGCAAACGGTACGCGCAGTTTGACTAAACTTAAAAATATAGGTACAGATGAACATGAACAAAAAGGGGTAAAAATTGCAAACATTGCTGCGGCAAAACTGCTTAAAAAGCGGTGTTTGCTTGCAAGATATTTTTCCATGGTTGCTTTGGTAAGGTAAGTACGTAAAACGCCGATTGTACTAATTGCAACAAATAAAATAAGAATTATTTTTATGGAATCGCTGATAAACATTACCGCCGCATGCCCCCAAGCTGATGCGGTATCTATTCCGAGCCAAGTACCCAAAATATAGTGAGTTAAAGCTTGCATTATTTAGCCTTATGATTTTTCTTTTGGCAATTGCCTTTACCGTCGGCACAATGGCAACAGTTATCTTTTGATTTCTTTTTTAAATAGTTATCTAGTTTTTCAAGTAATTTTTCAAACATAAAAACTCCTTTACTTGAAAAAATTGTACCATTTTAGAAGTTCTCAGGCAATTAAAAGAGCGTCAAATTTGGTACAATATACATATATATTCTTAAAAGGAGATACTATGAGTTGCGAAAAATGTACACCCCACATTGCAAACATGTGCAGTGTCTGTAAAGGCGCAAAACATCAACCTGCCCCAATCCCTGAAGAAGGCAAATGGGTTTGCGCTAAAGAAATTAAAGATATCAGCGGTTTAACGCACGGTATCGGCTGGTGCGCACCACAACAAGGTGCTTGCAAATTAACTTTAAACATCAAAAACGGTGTGATTAAAGAGGCTTTGGTTGAAACTTTAGGCTGCAGCGGTATGACACACTCCGCCGCCATGGCAGCAGAAATTTTAACCGGCAAAACAATTTTAGAGGCATTAAATTCCGACCTCGTTTGTGATGCTATTAATACTGCCATGAGGGAACTTTTCCTTCAAATCGTATACGGCCGCTCACAAAGCGCATTTTCAGAAGGCGGTTTGACTATCGGTGCAGGGCTTGAAGATTTAGGTAAAGGCCTACGCTCCCAAATCGGCACCATGTATGCAACAGAGGCCAAAGGCCCGCGCTACCTTGAAATGGCGGAAGGCTATGTCCTTGAAGTCGGCCTTGATAAAAATAATGAAATTATCGGCTACAAATTTGTAAACCTTGGCAAAATGATGGACGCCATTAAAAAAGGCGAAGATCCGAAACTTGCCTATGAAAAAAATATCAGCAAATACGGGCGCTATGACGAAGCAGTCAAGAAAATTGACCCGAGGAAGGAGTAAACTATGGTAACTTTTGAAGGTTATGAAAGAAGAATTGAAAAAATAAATTCCGTCTTAAAAGAATACGGTATTGCCTCCCTTGAAGAAGCAAAAGAAATCTGCACCAAAAAAGGTGTTGATGTTGAAGCTATCGTCAAAGGTATTCAACCTATCGCTTTTGAAAATGCCGTTTGGGCTTATACAGTCGGTGCTGCAATTGCAATTAAAAGCGGCGTTAAAACTGCAGCGGAAGCAGCAGAAAAAATCGGCGTCGGTTTACAAAGTTTTTGTATTCCCGGTTCAGTTGCGGACCAACGCGCCGTCGGTCTCGGCCACGGTAATTTGGCTGCAATGCTACTGAGGGAAGAAACAAAATGTTTCTGCTTTTTAGCAGGGCATGAAAGTTTTGCCGCCGCAGAAGGCGCAATTGGTATTGCAAAAACCGCAAATAAAGTTCGCAAAACACCGCTTAGAGTAATTTTAAACGGTCTTGGTAAAGATGCGGCTTATATCATTTCGAGAATCAACGGTTTTACTTCTGTAGAAACCAAATATGATTACTATACCGGCAAACTTGAAATTGTTTCAGAGAAAGCATTTTCCGACGGTGACCGCGCAAAAGTTAAATGCTACGGCGCTGATGATGTAAACGAAGGTGTTGCAATCATGAGGCATGAAGGTGTGGACGTTTCCATTACCGGTAACTCCACAAACCCGACGCGCTTTCAGCACCCTGTTGCCGGCACTTATAAAAAATGGGCTGTGGAAAATGGTAAAAAATATTTCTCAGTTGCATCCGGTGGTGGTACAGGCAGAACCTTGCACCCGGACAATATGGCAGCAGGCCCGGCATCTTATGGTATGACAGACACCATGGGCCGCATGCACAGCGACGCGCAATTTGCAGGTTCATCATCAGTTCCCGCACATGTGGAAATGATGGGGCTTATCGGTATGGGTAATAACCCGATGGTAGGCGCATCAGTTGCTGTTGCAGTTGCAATTGCCGAAGCAAAATAAAATAAGTAACAATATTAAAACTAACCTCTGTTCTAATGGCAGGGGTTAGTTTTTTGTCGTAAAGATATATTAAAAAATAGGTCTTTTGGCCCTTGTGCGGACTTTGGCTTTGTTATAAAATATTGTTAATATTATGATAAGGAGATAATGATGAAAAAATATATATTGATGATTTTTAGCGCAATTTTGCTTTTTAATTTAGCACAGGCAAAGGATTTCGCTGAAGAAGTAAATTTGGATAAAGAAAGTATTAAACAAAGTGTCAATCAAGAATTAAAAGACCTTTCCAATGTCCTTACAAAAGAAATTACTGATGCAAACACACCTTTTAAAGATGATAGAGTCAGACTAATGTGTAGTGGATGGCCTATCTGTAAAGAATGGGTAAAAATAAAATTTCTGCAAGATTCGAATTTTAAAGTAACTGATGCGGAAGTAGAACGTTGGATTAGTAAATGGGAAGATAAAACAGCAACTTGGGAATATAAATTCTATGTTCAAACCGAAGAAAAAGGGCAAACAAAGGCCTATTTATTCACACGCGGAATTGATGGCCTGTCGTATAATGAGCCTATATTAATTAAAAAATTTCCGGGTCATCCTGTTCCTTATAAACCTTCGGAAAAAATAGCCTACCCGGAAGAATATATGAGTTCTTGGCCTGGGATGCCGCGATGGAAATATCGCGGTTATGGAACTAAAGTAACAAGCAGCCAATATATTTACAAATACGATGAACAAGGTAATGCTCTTTGGGAAAGACGCTTGTATGTAAAAGTGTGGTATTGGTTTTCCATCAAATATTTTTATTTCCGGGCATATCAAACAAAAGCAGACGCTTTTTATAATTATGAGGAACCTGTGGAGATAAATACTTTCCCTTCACCTGCATTTTAAAATCGCAGTAGCAATTGCCGAAGCAAAATAAATAAAGTATTTTATTTAAAACAAAACTCCCTTGCTAAATCGCTTGGGAGTTTTTTGTTAGGAGAAAATCCGTTTGATTCCAAACAAACAATTTGTTGTAAATTAATTTTTTTTGTAAAATATAGCTATAGAAGTATTTATCATAATTAAAAAGTGGGCTTATGCAAAATAAAAATGGGTTTACTCTAATTGAATTGTTAGTAGTAGTTTTGATCATAGGTATACTTGCAAGTATTGCTTTACCAAAATATCAAATGACAGTTGATAAAGTAAAATATACAAATATGATGCCGTTAACAAAAGCAATAGTAGAATCTCAGTTACGTGCTTTAATGAAAACAGATAATCCTTCTTTTGATGATTTAGATATTGACATACCGAACAATTGCAGTAAAGTTGAGGGCCATAAGTGGGGCATTACTTGTGATGATGGAAAGTGGGGATGTTTAATGAGAAAAAATAGCGGTTCCCCTGTAAAATATTGGACACGTTGTACTAACGTAAAACTTAATGTTTCCTATTTTTATACCATAGAAATGAATCCTTTTTCAATTGTAAGGCGGTGCTATGCCCATACAACGAATGAGAATGATAAGCCAAACCGTTTGTGTAAGGTTTTAACGAATAAAACTACGCATGGGTCGGCAGAGGGTATAGCTATGTTTTGGCAACCCACAGGCCCTTGGGTACAATCATACGGGTATTCTTTTTAAAATATTTAGTGTTACGTGTTATTACCTCCAAAATTAAAAAGTACGCGACCACTGTAAAATATGCTATAATATACACGTTGGGCCATTAGCTCAGTTGGTAGAGCAGACGCCTCTTAAGCGTAAGGTCGAGAGTTCGAGTCTCTCATGGCCCATTTTTTACCATTTAAATTGAGGGACGGGTGGCGGAATCGGCAGACGCGTACGCCTTAGGAGCGTATGGAGCAATCCGTGAGGGTTCAAGTCCCTCTCCGTCCAAAATGCCAGGAGTTTAAAATGTCTTTAGACGGAAAACAGAATATTACCACAAAACAAATTTCAAAAGAGGGCTGCACTGTCGTTTTATCGGTTACCGCTGATGCAACTTTAGTCAATGAATGCTTTCATAATGCCACATTGCAAGTGCAAAGCCGCGCCCAAATGCAAGGTTTCAGGGCGGGTAAAGTCCCATTAGATTTAGTTAAGAAAAATTTTTCAGGCCATATTATTGAACGTGCTTTGGATACCGTTATCCGCCGCGCTTCTTTAGCTGCTTTACAGGAGACCAAATTAAATGCAGTTATGGCTCCTACCGTTACTAAAGCAGATTTCAGTTCTTTAAAGGAAAATACTCCTTTTACTTTTGAAATGACAGTGGATATTGCCCCTGAATTTGAACCTAAAGATTATATTGGTATCAAAATTAACAAAAAAGATACTACAGTTAAACCCGAAGATATTAAAAATCACATTAACTCTGTTCTTGAAAATAATGCTACCTTGGAAGCTGTAAAAGAAGGCGAAGTTATTAATGATAAAAATTATGTAATTGTCAGCTACACGGGCAAGAAAGACGGGAAAGAAGACACAAAATATACCGCAAAAAGTGAAATGATTGATATGTCTACCCCGCAAACAATTGCAGGCCTTGCAGATAACTTAAAAGGTATGAAGAAGGGTGAAACAAAAACTTTTGAAATTAAAGAAGAAAATACCTCCGTTGAAATTACTGTTACCGTTGAAGAAATTAAAAATAAAGTTCTCCCTACTTTAGACGATAAATTTGCAAAAGACATGGGTTTTGACAATGTTGAAAAACTTGAAGAACATGTAAAAAATTCTTTGGAACATGAAGCAAAACACCGTGCAGACAGGGATGTAACAACCCAAATTGAAGATGCTTTAGTTAAGTCTAATGATTTTGCTTTGCCGAAATCTTTAGTCGATTATCATACTAGTTTGTCTGTCGAAAACTTTATTCAAAGAATGTTCGGCGGCAGAACCGCAAATATCCCAGAAGAAAACCGCAAAACTTTCATGCAAAAAATGCGCCCTTCCGTTGAAAAGGATTTAAAAATCGGCTACATTATCCATGCTATTGCTAATAAAGAAAATATTGCTGCGACAGACGCTGACTTCAAAGAAGAAATGGATAATGCGTTAAAAAATGCTCCTAAGGAAGCAGAACAAATTAAGAAATTCTTTGAAACACGCAAAGAAGATATTTTAGCAACAATTAAAGAAAGGAAGGTTTTCACCTTCCTAAAAGAAAAAGCAAATATTGCTTAATTTTAATTTAATTCAGTTGCTTATTTTGGCCCCCGGATAAATATATTCGGGGGTGTTTTTTTATTGTATAAATGATATACTTTAGGAAAGGAGAAATTTTATGCGTAAATTTGTATGTATTTTTATATTTGTTTTAAGTATTTTTATGTCCGCTTGGTGTGATAAGGTATTAGCGGATATGGTTAGGCCTACGCCAAGACCTCTTTCCCAAAAAGAATTGCAGGCAAAAGAATTTCTTAAAGCCTGTAAAGATGGTAATTTGGAAGAAGTTAAAAAATTAATAGCCGCCGGAGCGGATGTAAACGGAATTTATGTAATAAGCGGACGCCATCTCTTGGGACCTGATGAAAGTAGAGAAGAATTACGCCAAACACCCTTATGTGCTGCCAGCGAAGCGGGACAGCTTGCTATTGTAAAAGAATTGATTAATTATGAGGCAGATGTTAATAAAACATCCAATGTAGGAAGAACACCTTTGATGTCTGCAAGTTTCGGCGGATATGATGAGATAGTTAAAGTATTATTAAAAGCCGGCGCAGATGTAAATTTAGTACCGCATTTTGGAGGAGTATCTTCATATCCGTTACGGTTAGCAAGCAGACAAGGTCATTTAAGTACATTTAAAATTTTACTGGAAGCCGGGGCAAAAATAGATGAAGGTGTTATGTCTTCTGCAGTAGAAGGGGGAAATATTGAAATCGTTAAAATATTAATAGATAAAGATGTAGATATTACCTTTAAGGACGGTAATGGTAGAACTCTTTTAATGCCTTATGTAACATGTACAAATGTTGATATAGTAAAATTGCTTCTTGCTCAAAATAAAATAGATGTACAAGCAATAGACCATCATAATGGCGGTAGAAATGCTCTAATGATTGCAAGTGAAGAAGGTTGTACTGATGTGATACCTTTATTTCTTGAGGCCGGATTAGAGGTAGATTCAGTAAACAATAGTGGGGAAACCCCATTAATGGGTGCAAGCAGAGGCAGACACTATGAAATAATACGTACATTACTTGCGGCCGGGGCAAATGTAAATGCGGAAGACAAAGTCGGAAGGACTGCTTTAGTTGATGCTGCTTTGAGTATTGGTATGGGAAGTACGAGAATCCCCATAGAGAAAAGATTTTCTACAGCAGATTTGGAAACAATAAAAATTTTGGTAGCCGCGGGTGCTGATGTAAATAAAAAGGGGCCTTTTGGGATGACGTCTTTGATGTTTATGACTGAATATGGAATTACAAAAGGAGAAGCCTCGCAAAAAAATCTAAAAGAAATTGTTCAATTATTATTAAAAGCAGGTGCTGATGTAAATGCAAAGGATGATAGAGGAAAAACAGCAATTGCATTAGCCGAAAAAGCAGGGAATAAAGAGATTATAAAACTACTTCAAAAAGCAGGGGCAAAAAAAGAAACTTTTAAAGATAAAATAAAAAAGGAACTCAAAGGAAAAGATAAATTAATATGTTTATATAACAAAAAATTTAATTTACCTCAAGAGTATAAAGGGCCTAATTTGAAATTACAAAATAGAAAAACAGGGGAAATTTTTAAAACAGGGCTAACATATAATCAGATGTACATAGATGAACAATGGAAAAGAGTTGCCGGTGGTAGTGGTATAACCGGATATGGTTATTCGTCAATAATGTACTATGATGAAGATGGCTGTAATGAATATTGGCCTATAGAAAAGAAGAGAGGTGCCGGTACGGAGATACTTGGATATGTTGATATAACAGATGTTCCGGCAAACAGTTATTTAAAATATATACCTGAAACCAAAGAAGTAAAAGTGTTGGTTTCGGAAGATAAATATTATAATAACTATATCAAAGAAAAGATAAAAGATATAGAAAATAAAGAAAAAGAGTTGCAAAAAAGTATTAAAACAGGAAATGCAAAAATAATGACAGAGAGTTTAGAAAAATTTAAAGAAACTCTTAACAAAGGCATAGGTTTTTATACAAGTTGGTCTCCGGAGAAACAACAAGAATATAATGAAAATTCTAAAAAAGCAAGAGAGCGGTTTTTAGAAGATAACTAAAACACAAATTTTGCCCCTCGTATAGCGAGGGGCTTTTTTAATATTGATTTAGAATATAGGTCTTAAGTCCTACCCCCCTTGAAAAATCGGCGAACTTCCGTTAAACTATAACTATCTTTTTAAGGAGGTAGTCATGGTAAAAGGAGGAGGTTTGATCGGCATGGTCTTCATGCTGATGATGTTGCTCTCTCCCCCGGGAGTAGCAGCAGAAAATAAAGGGTTGTTTGACAGTAAGAAGTTCACTAAACAAATCAGACTGGAATTAAGAGTAGCACAAGTAACAAATCATCCGGTACTTACGCGCGGACCTTTGGATTACTTGCAAGAAGGTGGGCGTGAAACCCCAAAAGACAATAATGAAACAAATTATTACTTGTGTAAAGATAAACCCGCATTGACCGACGATAAAACTTTGGCCGATATTGCCAAAGAGTTCGTTGTTGCGTCGGATGAACAAATTAAAGAGTTAAAATCAAAATACTACTGTTATAGATTTGATATATTAAGTTACTTAATTGCCAAACATGAAAATGAAGCTTTAAAAAAGACTTTAGATAGTGGTTTCGATGAATATTTTGTATTACTAAAAAACCCTAATCCGTATAGTACATTATATCTTTTTAATCAAGCAGTATTTGCAGAAAATAAGGAAGCTTTGCATTTAATCGCACAAAATGGCAGTCAATATCTATATTTAGCTTTACTGAATTTTATTCCGCAAAATGATGATAAAATAATTGATTGGACTACTGAAATTAAAAAACGCGAACATAAATACAGAAACCGCAAAGTGGGTGCCAATGATTTAGTCCAAGCAGTTTTGCATAACAGCCAATACGACTTAGCTACCGTCAAAGAATTTATACCTAAGAACTTAAGACAGGCGGAATATTTAAAAGCCTTGAATTCTTTAATTGATATAAGGTTACAATCAAAAAATTAAACATTAAACAACGTGATAAAAAAGCCCCTGCATAAACAGGGGCTTTAAACTTTTTATATTGTATAGCAATTAAATCTTACCTTCGTAGGCATCAAGGTAAATTTGTTTGATGTCTTTTAGTAATGGATAAACAGGATTTGCCGCTGTACATTGGTCGTCAAAGGCAAGTTCAACAAGTTCATCAAGTTTGGCCATAAAATCTTTGCGGCTGATGCCGTATTCCTTAATTGAAGCCGGTAAACCGATATCTTTTTTAAGTTTAACAATTGCTTTAAGGAGTAGTTTAACTTTCTCATCATCATTTTTGCCGCCAAGTTTTAGTTCGTCGGCAATTTGCCCGTAGCGTTCTTTAGCGCAAGGGTATTTATATTGGGGGAAAGTTGCCTGTTTTTGAGGGCAATCCGTTGCATTATATTTTATGACCTGGCAAATTAAAAGTGCATTTGCAACACCGTGCGGAATATTAAACATTGCCCCAAGCTTATGTGCCATGGAGTGGCATATACCGAGGAAAGCATTTGCAAAAGCCATACCGGCAATAGTTGCGGCATAGTGCATCTTTTCACGTGCAAGCGGATCTTTGGCACCGTCTTTATATGAGCGCACTAAATATTTGAAAACTAGTTTTGTTGCCTCTAAAGAATTTGAGTTTGTAAAGTTTGTTGCCATGCTTGAAACATAAGCTTCCAAACAGTGTACCAAAACATCAATACCTGACGCGGCAGTTAAACCTTTTGGCATATTGTCAACAAAGTTAGGGTCAACAATTGCCATGTCGGGTGTTAAAGCGTAATCGGCCAACGCATATTTGATATGGGTTTCGTCATCGGTAATAATTGAAAAGGGTGTTACTTCAGAACCTGTGCCGGAAGTTGTCGGAATTGCAACCAAATTCGCTTTTACACCAAGGTCTGGTATTTGGCAAATACGTTTTCTAATGTCCATAAAGCGCATGGAAATATCTTCAAAATTAGTTTCCGGCTGCTCATATTTAAGCCAAATAACTTTTGCAACGTCCATCGGCGAACCGCCACCGAGCGCAATAATCAAATCAGGTTCATAGGGATTAACAATATCCATTGCTTGTTTAACAGTTGAGAGTGTCGGGTCCGGTTTAACGTCAAAGAAAATTTGATAATCAATATCAAGTTCCTCTAAAACATCGGTTACAGTGGAAACCGCACCGGAATTAAATAAAAACCTGTCTGTAACGATAAATGCGCGTTTTTTGCCTTTTAAAACACGAAGGGCCAAATCAACTGCGCCCCTTTTGAAATAAATTTTTCTGGGAACTTTAAACCAAAGCATATTCTCTCTCCTTTCTGCAACTGTTTTATAATTAAGAAGGTGTTCAACACCAATGTTTCCGCTGACGGAGTTTCCGCCCCAAGAACCGCAACCTAAAGTCATGGAAGGTTCCAATTTAAAATTGTATAAATCACCTATACCACCGTGGGAAGATGGGGAATTAATAATCAAACGGCAAGTAGGTATTTGGCCTGAAAAATAATTTATTCTTGCTTGATTTAACGGGTTAGTATAAAATGCAGCGCTATGACCCGCCCCGCCGAGCAGAACAAGATGATGCGCAATATCAACTGCATTCTCAAAATCTTTAGCGCGGTATAAAGCAATTACGGGGGAAAGTTTTTCATGCGCAAATGGATTTAAAACGTCATAAGATTTTTCTTCGCCTACTAAAACTTTTGCTTTTTCCGGAACTTTAATGCCGGCAAGTTTTGCAATAGTATGCGCTGTTTGACCTACGATTTTTGGGTTCACGCTCGTGCAACCGCATTTTAAAGCGGCCTTTAAAGAACTTGCGCTGCAAGCGGCACCTTTTGTGCGCGGGTCAATTAAAAGGATTGAAGAAACTTTCTTTTCTTCCGCGCTACTCAGAATATATGCACCGCGTTTAACGAGTTCTTTTTTAACTTCATTGTAAATTTTATCTACGACAATTATTGATTGCTCTGAGGCGCAAATCATACCGTTATCAAAAGTTTTTGAAAGTAAAATTGAGCTTACCGCAGTTTGAATATCTGCAGTTTCATCAATTACTGCCGGAACATTACCCGGCCCTACACCGAGCGCCGGCCTGCCGGAAGAATATGATGCTTTAACCATAGCAGTTCCGCCTGTTGCTAAAATAGTGGCGATATTTTCATTATGTATCAAATAAGTTGTAAGTTCAAGTGAAGGTTCATCAATCCATCCGATAATATTTTTCGGCGCACCGGCTTTTACTGCTGCATCTAAAACGATTTTTGCTGCCGCAATAGTGCTTTTTTTAGCACGAGGATGGGGGGAGAAAATTATACCGTTCCTTGTCTTTAAACAAATCAGAGATTTAAAAATTGCGGTGGATGTTGGGTTCGTTGTAGGAATAATTCCGGCGATAACACCTAGAGGTTCGGCAACAATTTTTGTACCGTTGATTTTATCTTCTTTAATAATACCGCAGGTTTTAACGTTTTTGTGTTTGTTAAAAATATATTCGCTGGCATAGTGGTTTTTAATAACTTTATCTTCCACAACGCCCATACCGGTATCTTCCACCGCCATTTTGGCAAGCGGAATTCGTGCCTTATTTGCGGCGGCTGCGGCTGCTTTAAAAATTGAATCAACTTTTTCTTGACTGAAAGTTGCAAAAATCTCTTGTGCTTTTTTGACTTTTTGAATTAAAGCTTCTAAGGTTTTAACTGAATTTACTTTTTCTTCTGTTTTAATGACGGTTTTAATTTCTTTTTTTGGCATAATAACTCCCTAAATACATTTTACCAAAAATAGAGATAGATTTTTTATTTTAAGATTATTACCATTTATTATGTTATATGGGCCTTTTGGTACTTTTTAATAGGTCCAAATACTTTTTTTCTAGGCCTTTTAGCCCTTGGTTTTTAGAGCTTTAGTAGTTATACTGTCAGTAAGATTAAAATCAAGGAGATATTATGAAAAGAATTCTAATGTACGCATTTACCTTAATATTGGCGATATGTTTACCGATATTGAGCATGGCAGAAACTGTCGTCAAAATTGATGGGGAAGATATAATTACCGCAAATGAATTTGAAAATATTATTACAGAAAGTGATATAGAAGAAGCCATTACATTTTCTCTTTTCTTTGGAAAACCAAAGCACTATAAGAAAGTTTGGGAATTTGTTAATAATGATGATAGAGATGGATTGCGTACTTATCATGATAGGGAATCTCTTTTCGGAGATATTGGAGACGATGACTTCGTGGTTGTGTGGAAATTTGGTCCAAGAATATATGCTGAGCATATTTTTTGTTATGCAGCCAGAGAAAATAAAATGAAGGCAGGTGAAATGCTTATTGGGCTGCATCAAATGAAGGAAAATTGTGCAGTGGGTAGTGGTTATCGTAAAAACGTTAAATATAATCCTAAAAAATATGATTTTTGGAGCGTTACACATGTACAAGAATTAAATCCACAATTGGCTTGCAAGGCGTTGAGACAATGGAAATATGGTTTTAATTGGGATCCACAAAAGGATTACGCCTTAGCAGCAAAAGGGGGATGTGAAGACGTTTACATAGCATATAGACACAAGAAGCTTAAATTTCCCAGAGATTATAGTATCTTAACAACTGGCAAAGGTTGGTTACAATTGGCAAGAGTGCAATCGAAGTTAGTATCGGATGAGCGATTTCAAAAACACTTACACGACTATTATTACAATGTTTCCGCTGATGATGAGGCAACACAAAAGGAATTAAAAAAATTACTTATTGAAAAATAGATATAATTTAAGAGAATTGATAAAAACTCCCCTACTTTCATAGGGGAGTTTTATTTTAGAAATTAAAAATTATTTTAATATGCAAGTATATTGTGTGTAATATGTTAAAACAATAACCCAATTCTGTAAACTAGGAAAGCAACCAGCCACGCAACACCGCATTGAAATAGGACAACTCCCAAAGCGTATCGGCTACCGAGTTCACGTTTAACAGTAGCAATAGCCGCAACGCAAGGCGTGTAAAGCAAACAGAAAACCAAAAATACAAAAGCGGTTAATTGTGTAAATAAAGTAGGTAAGGTCTCAACGTTTCCACCAAGCAAAACTGTTAAAGTGCTGACGACACTTTCTTTAGCCATAAAACCGGTTAGGAAGGATGTGGAAATACGCCAGTCATGCATACCGAGCGGTGTAAATATCGGCGTAATCAAATTGCCTAAAAAGGCAAGTATGCTGTTTGAAGAATCTTGTACCAAATTCAAGCGCGTGTCAAAACTTTGTAAAAACCAAATAATTAAAGATGCAACAAAAATTATCGTAAATGCTTTTGTTATAAAACCTTTCGCTTTTAAATAAATCAAACGCAAGACGTTTATTGCACTCGGTACGCGGTAATTCGGTAGTTCCATAACAAAAGGTGTAGCCTCGCCTTTATACACAAATACTTTAAGCAAGAGTGCAAGAATTATGCCCACGATTATGCCAAGTATATACAAACTCAAAATTACAAGTACGCGGTTTTGTATAAAAAATGCGGCGGTAAAAAACGCGTATATCGGAAGTTTCGCGGAGCAACTCATAAACGGAGTGAGCAAGATTGTAATTTTCCTGTCCCTTTCAGACGGTAAAGTGCGGGCTGCCATAATTGCTGGAACGGAACAACCAAAACCAATAAGCATAGGCACAAAACTGCGGCCGGAAAGCCCAAGTTTACGAAGAGCTTTATCCATAATAAAAGCAACGCGTGCCATATAACCCGTATCTTCCAAAATTGATAGGAAGAAAAACAAAACAACAATAATAGGGAGAAAACTTAAAACACTCCCTACACCTGCAAAAACACCGTCAATAATTAAAGAGTGTACAACCGGGTTTAAACCGTAAGCGGTTAAACCTTTATCAACAAGCGCGGTAAGCCAGCCAATGCCGCTTTCAAGCCAATCAGATAAAACACCGCCGATAGGCCCGAAAGTTAAATAAAAAATTATGCCCATAATCGCAAGGAATGCTAAAAGTGCTGTATATTTACCTGTCAAAAATTTATCAATTTTTGTTGAAAGTTTATAGCCAACTGTTTCCGACGGGCGGATGACAAATTGTTTGCATAAATTTTCAATAAAGGCAAAGCGCATGTCGGCAAGCGCAGCACTGCTTTCAAGGCCTGTTTCTTCTTCCATTTGCTCAATAATATGCGTGCAAGTTTCCTGTTCATTTTTATCTAGGTTTAAAGCATTTAAAATCAGTTGATCGTTTTCCGCAACTTTTGAAGCGGCAAAGCGGGGGGGGAGATCTGCTGCCTTTGCATGGTCCTCAATTAAATGGACAATGGAGTGCAAACACCTATGCACCGCGCCTTCTTTGGTATTGGTGTTGGCGCAAAAATCTAAACGTGTTGGGCGTTCTTGATAGCGCGCAACATTTATAATATGTTCCACAAGTTCTTCAATGCCCTGATTTTTCGCGGCAGATATTGCAACCACCGGCACGCCAAGAGTGTGTTCAAGCCCATTTACGTCGATACTTCCGCCGTTTTTGGTAACTTCGTCAATCATATTTAAGGCGATTACCATGGGAATATTAAGTTCAATTAATTGAGTAGTCAAAAACAAATTGCGTTCAATATTTGCGGCGTCAACAATATTTATAATGGCATCGGGTTTTTGCTCCAAAATAAAATTGCGGGAGATTATTTCCTCCTGCCCATAAGGAGAGAGGGAGTATATGCCCGGCAAATCTGTGATGGTAATATCGGGATGTTGTTTTATTTTACCATCTGTCCTTGTAACCGTTACACCGGGGAAATTACCAACCCTTTGATGTGCGCCCGTCAGGCGGTTAAACAAAGTTGTTTTGCCGGAATTTTGATTGCCTATTAAGGCCAAATGCAAATGTTTTTTAGGGTTGATTTGCTTTTTTGTTTGATAATAACTGCCCTCACCTTTTTGGGAGTGGGAAACATTTGAATTAAAATTTCTTAAATTTTCTTGTTTTTTAGCAGGTGCGGCTTTTTTGATATTGGTAATTAAAATTTTTTCCGCCTCGCTTTTACGGAGTGTTAAAACGTACCCGCGCACTTTAAATTCCAAAGGGTCGCCCATCGGTGCAGTTTTAATTAATGTAACTTTAACATGAGGCGTTAAACCCATATCTAGAATATGTGTTCGCAGATGGTGGTCTTTACAATTTATTGAGACTATTTCCGCCTCATGCCTTTTCGGTAAATCCGCAAGGGTTAAAAAATTTTCTTTATTCATATTATTTGTTAGTTCTACCTAACAATATTATAGCATATATTGGGCTTTTGTTTTTGATATAATTAAAATATACGTACTTTTTAATGAGGGAAATTTAATGCAAGGTGTAAGCAAACCTGAAAAACCTGTTGGTTTCGGTTTTCACAATATTCCGGGCAAGAACTTCCGGGAAAAAATACAATTTACAAAATATTTTGTATATTTTTTATGTACTTTTTTCATTATTGTGGGTATATTTTTAATGTTTGCCGTACCGGTTAGTTGGGCAGTATTTGCCGCTTTACTTTTATGTTTTGTCGTTGGGCCTTTAATGGTTTGCTTTGTAACTTATTATTCTAACAATTATATTTTTGAAGAAGTTGCCCCCGGGCAATATCAAGCCGTATTAAAAGCAGAAGGTTTTGCCAAATTAAACGATTACCAAAAGAAGGCGCTTATTAATCAAGTATTTGAAGAAGAAAAAGAAAAACAAAACCAAACAGAGCAAGAACAATCTGCCAAAAAATCTAAGGCACATGTATATGCTGCAATAATATCTTTAGTGGTAATAGCTTGTTTGATGTATTGGGCGCCGATAACAAGGAAATTGGTTTGCACACATGTTAGGGGGATTGTATATAACTGTGATTTACAACAACGAGCAGTGTTGCGCAATTTAGATACAGTTAAATTGGGCGCTATAACAGGGGCGGTTGTAGCAAGAAAATATGATAAAGACGAACACAAAACATCTTATCAAATACAATTTCGTAGCCCTAATAATACAAATATTTCTTATACACAAATGTGGTTGTTAGATTTACCTTTTATGTTGGACAGAAAAGTTGATGCTTTAAATAAAAAGTTTAGTAAAGAGGAAGATTTTAGTTATTATTTGGTTAATTATGTGGTTGTTTTAGGGATTATAGTTCTCCTTTTCTATCCGCTTATAGTTGCTATAATGGTGCGGAAAGGGGAAAAGGAAAATTCTGACAATAATTATTTTTCGCCGGAACGGTATAAGGCTATATTGAAAGCGGAAGGTTTAGAAGATATAGAAGATAGATATGCAAAACCATGGGTAGTAACCGACGAAAAAATTATCAATTATTTAAAAGATGATGAGACTACCGCTATGCAAAAAGAGTTTTATGACAATTCTTGGTCGGCAAAAGATCAATCTGAAAGGGATCAAGATGTTGAAGATTTAACAAAACAGTTTTACGACGACGGAAAATAATTATTTATGAACGGCACTTTTGCAAATGAAGATGTAAGTAAATTTAAATCGCGGATGATATTTTTGATGTTTCCGCTTTTTATAATTATCGGTTTTTTTGTTTTATTGTTCGGTTTAAGTAGTAAAACTTTGCATTGTACTTACGGTGGTGTAAACGGTTATGCTTGTCAAACTAATTTAAAAATATTTGCTTTTAATTTAGGAACGGATAATTTTTCAAATATAACAAAAGCGGTTTCGGTTACTTCAAAGCGCTCGGGCAGTAATGTTTACCAAATGCAATTTGTTAATCAAAGCGGTCAAAATTTTGCTTATACAAGTTCTTGGACGAGGATGCCCGGCAAAGTAGATAAAGAAGTAGTGGCATTAAATAAATATTTTGACAGTGGACGGGATTTTAATTATACTTTTGCGCGCGAGTGGTTTTTGATTATCTTCGGTTTATTTTTTGCCGGCGTGCCGATACTTATTTTATTTTTAATTTCGCATAACCCAAACGATAGTGGTTTTAGAGATTTTGATGCAAAAAAATTTTTAGCACAAAAAGATTTAAGCAAAATGTCTAATGAGGAAATATTGGCATTTATTAAACAAAAAAATAATATGGAGAAATAGTATGAAATTTATTAAAGAACTTTATGATGTGTTGATAGAAAGATTACGATGTTTATCTGTGGGTGTATATCGTCGTTGGGGCTTTTTTAGGACATTACCTATCAATATTCCTGCATTGGGTGTTTCAAACGGGGTTTTTCTTCCTAATTCCCAAATAAATAAAATACTTACGTATTCCGTATTTCTAATGATGATAGTCGTTAATGTGTTAATTATAATGTTCTGTCTTAGTGTAGATAGAAAAATAACTTGTACTTACAACGGTATGAGTGGATATAATTGTGTAATAAGTCAAAAAAATATTTATAAAGGCATAAAAAATACAAATTACACCAATATTAAAAGTGCCAATGTGTATAAAGGACGAATTTATGGTAGGAAAGGCCTATTACAAGATGAATATAGGTATAGAATATCCTTAGTTGATGTAAATGGTGCTGAACATTATTATGAAGATTGGTCAACCAGAATTTCACCTGCAAAAAAAATGGTACAGATATTAAATTCCGAATTTTCTAAAAACCAAAATTTTGAGCAAAAACTGCCGGGGGATTGGTTTTATATCCTTCTTGCCATATTACTAAATATATTTTTTATAATTATGATATTGTTTTTTAGGGATACGGTAAATAATTATGTGTTTGAAGAAGTTGAGCCGGGTGTTTATAAACCGTTTATGAGAATAGATGGTGTAAGTAAAATGTCTAAAGAAGAAATTTTGGCATTTATCAAACAAAAAAATGAGATGAAGAAATAAATGAAAAAAATAGGTTTACTATTAATCTTAATTATTCCAATATATACGATATATGATATGGTATTTTTAAAGCCCTTAATAGGGGCGATAAATTGTGAATATAATGTTGATAAAAAATATTTTTGCCAGATAATTGAAGAAGCTATCACTCGCAAAAAAATAACAGAAAAAATCTACACAGGAATAACAGAAATTAAAATATTTAGTAAAAAGTCCGGGAGATGTGGCCCGGAATATACTTTAAAATTGGCAGATAAGGAAAATAATGAATATACTTTAAAACATACCCATTATGGTAAGACAGATTTTGAACCTTTAAATAATTTATTTAAAGGGGAACAAAATTTTATATACTATAGTAAATCCAATAAAATAAATATAATTTTTTTAAGTGTTGAGGTATTTCTTTGTTTGCTTGTTATTCTGCTTATAATAAGAGAGATGAAGTATAAAGATATTGACATTATGTCTACAATGAGTGATGAAGAATTGGAACAATTGAAGTCTACGTCATTTTCAAATTACAAAAATATTAAAGAAGAAATAAAAAATTCTAAACAAAATTATAACGGAGAGAAATAAAATGAAAAAATTATTTGTATGTTTTACTTTAACTTTTGTTCTTTGCGCGGGTGGCGTTTGTGCGCAGTCGGCGCAGCAACTGTTAAATCAACTGAATCGCGCGCCTGTTAAGACGGTAAAACCTAAAGGCGAAATGCGAATCTTCGTTAAAGATGGTGAGGAAGTTATAACCAATTTCCCGTCGGAAAACTTGCTTGCCGCACCTAAAATACATATAGTTTTACCAACTGAAAATACACAAAGCCGCTATCCTTCTGTTTATATAATTTCAGGTGAAGAACTGGACAAAGAAAAAATCAAAGAAATGTACCCCGATTTTTACGGTAAATATTATTTTGTAACCGTCAAATTAGAGGAGGGGGAAAATAATTTTTCAACTTTTTTGACTAAAGATTTATTGCCTTATATGGAATTAAATTATGCGGTTTTGGCGGACGGCGCGCAACGCACATTAATTGCAAAGAATTCTTTTGCACTTGCTTATTTGGCTGATTTAAAAAATATTTCCGCCTACTTAAAAAATGCCGCGCTCGGTTTTGAATATTCTTCCCCTTTACCGAAAATTGAGGTGACGGGAAATGACCTTAATTTATGGGCGGACGGGCCTGTTGATAATATTGCCGCTTTGCACGCAAGTTTAGCGGCGCAAGGTTTGGTTTATTTGGAAAATTTTGCATATAATATCACTTCGGGCAAACTGGCGCAAGGATCAGCAAATATTGACTTTTTGTTTAACCGGGCCGGCCGCAAAATTTCCAAAATTACGCCGTACCAACAATTTGAAACACTTGATTTAGATAAAGATTATTCATCACTTTTCTGGCTTAATTTGAAGGCAAAAAGCGGTTACAAATTGGCTTATATCCCGCAAGATTTACGCATTGCCCCGCCTTTGCTTAACTGGAATAAGGAACAAGCTACATTCAATATAATTTTGGGTGCAAGTGAGGATAAAGTTAAGGTTTCCGGCAAAACCGAATTTGGCAAGAAATTTAAGGCTAAATTTAATATTATCAGCAGCGTGGAACAAGCCCGAAAAGAAGCCCAAAAACAAGCCAAAAAAAAGGCAAAAATAGCCAAAAAACAGTAAAAAATAACCTAAAATCGCTAAGTTATCCACAATTTATAAATATTTTTAATTATTATATTTTGTAGGGTGGCTTTTTATGAATTTGTATAGGGAAAACATGGTTTAGTTCTACTTATTTTGGCTACTAAATATAACCCAATTTAATAAGTTATCCACAGATTATATCCCAAAAAGGTTATAAATTCGCTATTTTCGCTTTTTTTTGAGGATTTTGCTTGCAGGTAAGGCCATCTCTTTTAGGTCAAATAATCGGTCACGAAGTTCCGCGGCAAGTTCAAAGTTTAAATTATCTGCCGCATCAAGCATTTGGCGTTCCAATTCTTTAATCATAAGCGGAATATTTTTGGCCTCCGGCAGAACCGCACTTTCACTATGAATTAAAGCAAGTGAAGACTCACGCGAACTATCCTCAAATTCTTTAAGTTCAACTTCCGCTTTGACAATGCTTTTGGGGGTGATATGGTGTTCTTTGTTATACGCGGTTTGAATTTTTCTGCGGCGGTCCATTTCAGCAAGTGCATATTTTATTGCAGGGGTTTCTTTTTGCGCATATAAAACGACTTCGCCTTTTGCGTTGCGTGCGGCACGGCCCGCAATTTGAATTAAAGTTGTTTCATTTCTCAAAAAGCCTTGGTTATCTGCTTCCAAAATTGCGACAAGCCCGACTTGCGGAATATCAAGCCCTTCACGCAACAAGTTTATGCCGACTAAAACATCATACTCGCCTTTAGTGAAATCTTGTAAAATATCAATTCTTTCAAGTGCGTCCAAACTGCTGTGCAAATAAGTTGCTTTTAAACCTTTTTCCAGAAGGAAAACGGATAAATCTTCCGCAGTTTTTTTTGTTAAAGACAAAACCAAAACGCGTTGTTTTTGTTTGATTTTTTCTTGTATGCGTGTAAGCAAATCTTCAAGTTGTCCCTGCGCTGGGCGAATTATTACAGGCGGATCAATTAAACCTGTGGGGCGTATAATTTGCTCCACAATATTATTGCCGCTTACCGTCAGTTCATAAGGCCCCGGCGTGGCGGAAACAAAAACGGTGTTCGGCAACAAATTTTCCCATTCGTCAAATTTTAAAGGGCGGTTGTCTAAAGCACTTGGCAGGCGGAAGCCAAAGTCAATAAGCATTTGTTTTCTTGCGCGGTCCCCGTTAAACATACCGCGTATTTGCGGAACCGCGACATGCGATTCATCCACAAAAACCAAGAAATCTTTAAAGCGTTTAAAGTAATCAAATAAACAATTCGGCCTTGCGCCCGGTTGACGGTGTTCCAAAACGCGCGAATAATTTTCAATACCCGCACACATACCGCTTTGGCGGAGCATGGCAAGGTCATAATTTGTGCGCTCTTTAATACGTTGCGCCTCAAGTAATTTATTTTGACTTTCAAAATATTTTATGCGTTTGTCGCGCTCGCGTTCAATTTCTTGCAAAGCGCTTTCAAAGCCTTCCTCGCCTTGCACAAATTGTTTTGCAGGGGAAAGCCAAACATCTTCAAGTTCATGAATAACTTCCATTGTTAATGGGTTGATTTCTTGCAAAGTTGTGACGGTGTTTAAATTTAAGCCGATGCGCAAAGCCGTTTGTGAATATGGGGGGAAAACATCAATAAAAGCACCGCGGATGCGAAAAGTGCCTTCATGAAAATCCATTTCATTTCTTTCGTATTGAATTTTAATTAGGTGCTTTGTAAAAGCAGTTCTGTTTAACGGTGCGCCGAGCTTTAAATAAATGCGCAATTTCTCAAATTGTTCCGGTGAGCCGATATTGTAAATTGATGAAACGGATGCTATAACAATAACATCATTTCTCGTCAACAAAGAGTTGGTGGCTTTTAAGCGTAACTTTTCAATATGGCTATTAATTGAAGCATCCTTTTCAATATAACTGTCCGTCTGCGGAATATAGGCCTCAGGCTGATAATAATCATAATAAGAAATAAAATATTCTACGGCATTTTCTGGGAAAAACTGTTTAAATTCAGCATATAGTTGCGCCGCTAAAACTTTGTTTGGTGACATTATTAAAGTTGGCCGCTGCAAGTTTTCAATTACACTTGCCATCGTAAAAGTTTTGCCTGAACCGGTAACACCAAGCAGCGTTTGGCGTCTTGCATCAGCCAAAATATTTTGTGTTAATTTGTTTATTGCATCCGGTTGCGAACCTGCCGCTTTAAACGGAGCAACAAGTTTGAATTTCTGCATATTACTTCATTATATGCAAATAGTCGGGGTTAATGATGCCGGGGATAAGTTGGGCTATACCTTCAATAACAAATTGTACGGCGATGGCACAAAGTATAAGGCCCATAGTTCTTGATACAATTTGCATACCGTTTTTCTTTAAAATTTTAAAAAACCATCTTGACATATATAAAGCTACACCAATCAAAAAGCAAGCCACGATAATTGCAAGCACCATGCAAACTGCGGTGGCCGGGCTTTTTGATCTTTCAGAGTACAAAATAACAGTTGTTATTGCACCGGGGCCAACGAAAATCGGTGTTGCAACAGGAACGATAATTGAACTTAAACGTTTTGTCGCGATGGAAAAGGGGTTTGTTTCGGCGGTAGTGTCCATGCCGTCGGGGTCAAATTTGGGTTTACCGTGAAGTAAGCGGAAACCGATTGTCATAATAAGTATACCTCCTGCAATTCTAAATGCAGGTATTGTTATGCCAAAAAGTGAAAGGAAAGGTTGCCCGGTAAAGTAAAAAAATAAAATAATTACAAAAATTGCTGATGCCAAAAGTACGGCGATATTTTTTTGTACTTCAGCGGTTTCGGTATTAACGTGTTCCAAAAATATTGGAATATTACCGATAGGGTTTAAGATAGCCAGTAGTGCTATAAAAAAGTTCAAAGCTAAAGAGAAATCTATGTTCATTTTGTTATTATTTTCGTAATTTCTATAAAAAATTTTGGGCAGTACAGGGTTCGAACCTGTGACCTTCCGCGTGTGAGGCGGACGCGCTACCACTGCGCCAACTGCCCTAATATATAAATATTTTATAATTTTTGTGGGAGTAAAGTAAAGTTAAAATTTGGTAAAATATATATGCTGGAAAGCCGCTGGAAACAGAGGAACTTCCGAACTTCATAGGGCAACGGGCCGGTTGAAAAACCGGGGAGGCAGGGCCATATACCTGCTTGACGGACAGTGCCACAGAAAATATACCGCCCGCAAGGGTAAGGGTGAAAAGGTGAGGTAAGAGCCCACCGCGTGTAAAGTAATTTGCACGGCAAGGCGAACCCCCCGTGAAGCAAGGCCAAGCCAGTTGCGCTGCCCGCGCTGGATTACTCCATAAAAGACAAAGTAGGCCGCTTAGATAAATGGCTTTCACCTTTCGGGCTTTAGTCCGGGGGGGACAGAATTCGGGGTACAAGCAAAACCACCTGCTAAAAAATAATGCAGGTGGTTTTTTATATGCTCTAAATATGGTATAATTAAGGAGTATCTAATATAGATATAATTTAATAGGAGCAAGTTTGGCTCTTGCTTGGTATAAGCGTTTTTTGTCAGGCAACACAACAGGCAGCGCGGTGCTTACACTCGGTAAAAAGCTATAAACTTGAAAGTAAAAAAATGTTAACAAAACAAGACAGAAAAGATATTATCTCAAAATTCCAACAAAGTGATGCTGATACAGGTTCACCGTCAGTGCAAATTGCATTGATTACAGAAAGAATCCGCTACATCTCTGAACATCTCAAACAAAATCCTAAAGACTTTGCGGGCGAAAGAGGTTTAACACGCCTCGTCGGTCAACGCAAACGCTTGCTTGCTTATTTAAAGAAAAATGATTTCGCTAAATATCAAGCATTAACGAAAGAACTTAAATTAAGGAAATAATAAATGAGTAATCTAGGAAAATTTAGCCACAGCGTAGAAGTCGGTGGCAAAACTATCACGCTTGAAACAGGTGTGATGGCTAAACAAGCCGACGGTGCTGTTATCGCCCGTATCGGCGATACTATGGTGCTTGCAACTGCTGTTTGTGATAAAGTACAAAAACCCGGTTTGCAAGATTTCGTACCTTTAACCGTTAATTATAAAGAAAGAACCTATGCCGCGGGTAAAATCCCCGGCGGTTTTTTTAAACGCGAAACAAAGGCAAGCAAAAAGGAAACATTATCCTCACGTCTTATTGACCGCTCTATGCGCCCTCTATTCCCTGAAGGGTTTGCATGTGAAGTCAATGTTACCGCAATGGTACTTTCTGCCGACGGTGTAAATGACAGTGATGTTTTAAGTATTGTTGCCTCAAGTGCCGCAACGGTAATTTCTTCAATTCCTTTTACCCAACCTGTTGCAGGTGTTAGGGTTGACCGCGTAAACGGACAATACATTATTAACCCGACAGTGCAAGAAAGAAAAGTTGCCGATATGGACCTCGTAATCGCAGGTACCATGCAAGGCATCATGATGGTTGAAGGCGGTGCACATGAAGTTGATGAAGAATCACTCGTAAAAGCTATTGAAATTGCACAACCCGAAGTCAAAAAACTTTGCCAAGCACAACTTGACCTTCGTGAAAAATGCGGTAAAGCAAAATTTGAATTTAAAGCAGAAACTTTACCTCAAGAAGTTTTGGATATGGCAAACAACACATATCGCGCAAAAGTTGCGGAAATTTTACATAAATTCTCCGATAAACAAACACGCGATTGTGATATTGCTAATTTAAAAGAAGCTTTTAAAACAGAATTAACCGAAAAATACCCCGAAGAAGGCGCAATTTACGCCGATTTTGCTATGGAAATGCTCGCTTATGAAGAATCACGCAAAATGGTATTGAATGAAGGTGTCCGCGTAGACGGTAGAAAGACTGACCAAATCAGACCTTTAAGCTCTATGGTCGGTGTTTTACCTTGCGCACACGGTTCAGCTTTATTTACCCGCGGTCAAACCCAATCACTTGCAACCGCAACTTTAGGTACATCAAGTGATGCGCAAATGGTGGAAGGCCTTGAAGAAACTTATGATGAAACTTTTATGCTTCATTATAATTTCCCCGGCTTTGCTACCGGCGAATGTAAACCGGACCGCGCACCCGGCCGCCGCGAAATCGGCCACGGGGAACTTGCACGCCGCGCTTTAATGCCGCTTATTCCAAGCCAAGATGTATTCCCTTATACTATTAGGGTTGTTTCCGATATTATGGAATCAAACGGTTCCTCTTCAATGGCAAGCGTCTGCGGCGGTTCTTTAGCTTTATTTGATGCAGGCGTTCCTATGAAAGCCGCTTGCAGCGGTATCGCTATGGGTTTAATTACCGAGGGTGACAAATATGCCGTACTCTCCGATATTATGGGTATGGAAGACCACCTCGGCGATATGGACTTTAAACTTACCGGTTCCCGCAAAGGTATAACCGCTTTCCAAATGGACTTAAAACTTGCAACAGGTATTTCCTTGGACGTTTTAAGAAAAGCCATTGCACAAGCCACAAAAGGCCGCATGTTTATTATGGACCATATGGATTCAGTTATCAGCGAACCGCGCAAAACTTTACCGAAAAATGCACCCATGATTCACACAATGATGATCCCGCAAGATAAAATCGGCGCATTAATCGGTCCCGGCGGTAAAAACATTAAACGTATTACCGAAACAACCGGTGCAAAAATTGATGTCGATGAAGACGGTAAAGTTATGATCGCCGCACCTAATGCCGAAAAGCTTAACCAAGCAAAAGCGGAAATTGATTTGTTGACGAAAGATGTCGAAGTCGGCCAAATATATGAAGGGAAAGTCGTTTCCATTCAACCTTTTGGTGCTTTTGTTGAACTTTTGCCCGGTAAAGACGGTTTATTACATATTTCACAAATTGCAAAAGAAAGAATTGCAAAGGTGGAAGATGTTTTACAACTCGGCGATGTCGTAAAAGTTAAAGTCATTGAAATTGACAATAACGGTAAAGTACGCTTATCAAGAAAAATTTTGTTATAGTTGATATAACTTAATTTGAAAAAACCCTCGTGTTAATTTTAGCACGGGGGTTTTTATATATTGTATAATAGAGGGGTAATATAAAATAAAATAGGAGGTAGAAATAATGAAGAAATTTATTTTGTTTATATCTTGTGCATTATTTGGAAGTATTTTTGCGGTGGCTAATGATACCGCTGGGCAATTATTGCCGACGGGGGAAATACGCTTTGAAAAGCAAGACGGCATTGTTTTAAAACACGAGGCCCTGTTATTATCCGATACAGTAACAGTTGATTATTTGTTTGAAAATATTACCGATAAACCTGTGGAAACAACGGTGTTTTTTCCTATTCCTACAATTGGGCCGGTTGAACCTTATTATACCGAATATCCTCATAATTTTGAATTTCGCGTATGGAGTAATGGCAAAGAAATTAAGCCTGAACTGGACCGCAAAGTTACACTTGACGGCACGGATGTTACAAAATATTTCAACTTAATGGGCATAGATGCTTATTATAAAGCAGTACCATATGATGATCTTAAAGCAATTGAAGACTTGGTAAAACCTTTACTTAATTTGCCGCACGAAGAACAGAAAAAATTAGAAGAATTGGGAATGATTGTAAAAAGTTGTATGGATTATGAATTCGTACCTTATACCGACTATGATACGGATGATGATTGTGAAAAGGGATTGCTTGATTATGAACTTGCAAAACAATTTACAATTGACAGTGATTCCTTTGAGAAAAGCGGTGCTAAGCTACCTTCTTATATTGATTTAAATAATAAAAATCTTTCCCCTATAAATCAAGTTGTTTATCATTATCAAAAGTGTAGGAAATTTTTGCCGGTGGAAAGGAAATGCCTTAATAATTCTGATACTTATCACTTTGGACCTGATCCTTATTATTCAGCATCTGAGCATTATAAACAAGAAGTTATGTACCATTGGAAACAAACTTTCCCGCCGCATAAAATTATACATGTCAGACATGTGTATAAGCCATCTATTTTTAGTAATAGCATAGGCGGAGCAAGCCCCGCAGTGGAAAAGATTGTAGGTACCTACTTCGAGTCAGGTAAAATGTGGTATGAATCTTCCTACATTATCACCACTGCAAATAATTGGAAAACACCGATAGAAAAATTTAATTTACTCGTTTGGGGTAAAGCGGGTGCAGCAATCAGTACAATTGGAAATAAGGGGCCAACTTATGTGCGCGTAGCCCCCAAAAATTATTTATTGGATACTAAATATGATTTTATGCCTACAAGTGAAATCTCTTTTGAACTTGCAGAGGGAGGTAAAATGCCCGAAATTATCCCGCAACTTTACCGCGTGGACGGGCCGGCAAATGTCCGCACAAAACCGGACGGTAAAAAAATTAAAACTTTGGAAAATGGTTATTATATTTGGGCATATCCTTCAGAGACAAAAAATTGGTATGCGGTCTTGTTAGATGAAGAAACAACAGGCTATACCCACAAAGATAATTTAATTCCGTTTGGTAAATTTAATTAATGCAGCATAATATTTTGAGAGGTTTTATGAAAAATTTTTTTATTAGTTTAGTTTTATTATTCAGTGTTGCGATTTTTGCGTCGCAAATTGCTGTGGGAGAGCCAACAGATTCTGCCCTAAACCCACAATCTATACCGGAATGGAAACCACGTATAGTATCTTGCATTTCTAATAAAAAAGAGCAACTACCAAAAGAGTATATCGGTCCTAATCTTAAACTTGTGGAAGTTCCAAAAGAGTATTCAATTGCTACTGTTGTGGAAATTAAAACTGATGCAAACGGTAAAAAAGTTTTAACCCCGATTGAACACCGTTTTATTCCTTGTGATCCCGGTCAAAGTTATTATGTTGATGTTCAAGAACCATACAGTGTAGAAATTATAAAGAAATTAAGCAAAGTCTGTGATTGTAAAGAATATGTAGAGGTATTTGGTTCTAAAGGGTATGAGGTTACAGATGTTCCAATAGGCAGTTATCTAAAATATATACCTGAAACAAAAGAAATGCAAGTTCTGCCGGATACGGAAGAATCACGTAAAGAAATCTTGGAAAGGCAAAGAGAGCAACAACAAATCATTAATAAAAGAAAAGAAGAACTAGAAAAAGAAGAAAGAAAGAAAAAAGAAATCATAGATAAAATGGATAAAAAAATAAAAGAAATAGAAAGAATAATGCAAGAGAAAGGGGTAAATAGGCTACAAGCACAAATGATTGTAGATAAAAAAATAGCCCAAAAATTGCTGATTAAAGATATATTTACTATTGTTTTAACTGTTTTAGGTTTTATTATAATTATTGGTATTTTTTGGCATTTTGCAAAAAATATTTTCAAAAAATTCAAGAAAAAATAAATGGTATGTTGGAAAATTGTTATAGTTGATATAACTTAATTAAGAAAAACCCTCGGGTTAGATTTTAGCCCGGGGTTTTTTACCTATTGTTTTTTTATTAAAAACCCATATAATTAATATATAAGTATTTCGGAGAAATATTTATGAAAAAATATTTGCTTGTCCTGTTTTTATTGCTAGCCCCCGTTATAACTTGGGCGGCCGGGGATGCTTTGGGTATTTTTGATAATGATTTAGATATATCAAGTTTTGTTAAAGAAATTGATATTTCCCCTACTATTGTAGGAGATGACGACAGAGAAGAAATAACAAATGAAAACGCCCAAGGACTAGAAAAAGCAGTTGTGATTTTAAAAATATCTTTTCGCGGTATAATACCGGTGGGCTATTGTTCTGGTGCTATGGTTGGCCCCAATGTCGTATTAACAGCCGCACATTGCCTTTATTATAATGGAAAATTTGAAATGAGTATAGAGGTATTTGCACCTGTTGCAGATAAATCAGAAAATGAACAATTATTATCTGCTAAGTCAATTGAATTATATGTGCCTGATAAATATATAGAATATTCCAATAATAGTACATCTTACACTCATGCTATGGAGCAATATGATTATGGTATTGTTATATTAGATAAATCAATAGGTGCTAAGACGGGCTGGTTTGGTTTAAATACAATGTCCCGTACGCAATTGAAATCGGCGCATATTATAGTTCTAGGATATTCTGGTGACAAGCCGGACAATACTTTATGGAAATCAGAAGGTTTTATTGGTTTTTGGAAAGTATATACTAATAACACATTTGGACATAATGCCGATACAGTCCTTGGCAACAGTGGCGGTCCCATTGTACTTAATAAAAAACCGACTGAAATTATTGGAATAGAAACTGCTCATAATATAAAAGCAGGTGATTATGTTCCTGCCGGATACCCAAATACCGGATTACGCATAACCAAAGATATTGTAGATATTGTTCAAAAATATAATAAAAGAAACGGGCCATATTTACCTCCTAAAAATTAAACATTTAGACCTATATAAAAATATCCTCAAAAATTATTTAGAACTGAAAATACGAAAAAGTGGTAAGATGAAAAAATTTTTTCAAGTATTTTTGAGGTATTTTTTGTTTTTATCTCGGCGAGGTATACCGTGATTACACGCCCGATAGGGCGGAGGTATCCGAAGCCGAAGAAAAAACAGAAAATAACCAAAAAGATGAAGAAAAAGGGAAGGCAGCCTAGGGGTTCGGCTGCCTTGGGGTATAAATTAGTATTGTACCAAAAGGAGGAGGTAATTACTAATTTATCTTTGTTACTAATAGTTTATAACAAACTGCGATATTTTAAAAGGGTTCTTAGACCTATTTCACCATATCATTTGGACCTAGGCAAAATTACCCCTAAGGACCTATATTTAAAAAATAAATAAATACATAAAAATATGCGTTTTTACCTCTGATTTCTACGTCATAATTTGGTATAATATTATTATGAAGATTTTCGGTTTTGATACGCTACCTTCAACCAATACTTATGCAGTAGAAAATTTTGATAGCTATGAAAATCAAGATATCATTATGGCCCAAACTCAAACAGCAGGTAAAGGAAGGAAGGGGCGTAGATGGTCTTCTGAAACAGGCGGTTTATACTTTACAATAATTTTAAAACCGTCTGAAATTAAACCGGAACAAGCAAGTTCTTTGACACAAATTATGGCAATAAGTGTTTGTAAAACCATTAGAGGTTTGGGCGTTAGTGCTTATTTAAAATGGCCTAATGATGTTCTTTACAAAGGTAAAAAGTTTTGCGGTATTTTAAGCGAAGCCGTTACTAAGAATAATATTTTAAAAGGGATTATTATCGGCGTAGGAATAAATATAGAACAAAAAAATATTGTTTCGGAAAAACCTTTTACAAGTTTGGCTGATATCGGTATAAAAATTTCAAAAAGTGTTTTGCTTGAAGAAATATTTTCAAATTTTCAAACACTGCAAAAACAAAATTTTATTGATGAGTTTAAAAAACTTTGCCCGGCAATAAACACAGAAATTATCGTAGACGGTAAAAAAGGATTTTTTGAAGATATAGATAATGCGGGCCGCATGATTTTAAAAACAGAAAAAGGCCGTGAAGTTATAATGGCCGGTGATGTACAGTTTTAGTATTTAAAGATGAGGTGTAATTTATGAATTCGGAGTTATTTGCCAAAAGCGTTGAGCTTATGGTCGTTGGTATGGGAATGACATTTTCTTTCCTTATACTTCTTGTAATAATGCTTAACGTACTTAAGTGGGGGGTAAAATTATTAAATAAAATTTACCCGGAAAAAGTTGAAGTTGCAAAAGCACCTGCTTTAGCAGTTCAAGATAATACAAAATTAAAAATCGCTATTGCCTTGGCGGCAATTAAAGCGGCAAAATAATTTTAATATTTAAGGAGAAATCAAATGAAAAAAATTAAGTTTATGTTAACTGCCTTTAGGGACGGTTTCCAATCTGTTTACGGCACAAAAGTCAGAAGTGAAGACTTTTTACCTGCTGTTGAAGCTGCCAAAGAAGCAGGGGTTAGACATTTTGAATCTGCCGGCGGTGCAACATTTCAAAGTGCTTTGTTTTTTAATAAGGAAAATCCTTATGATGTTATGGATGCCTTTAGGAAAACCGTTGGGCCTGATGTAAATTTGCAAAGTTTGGCACGCGGCGTTAATGTCGTCGGTTTAAATTCTCAGCCGAGTGATGTAATCAAATTGCATGCTCAAACTTTCAAAAAGCACGGCCTTACAACTATCAGAAATTTTGATGCTTTAAATGATGTTAATAACTTAATTTATAGTGGCAAATGTATAAAAGAAGCCGGCTTAAAACATGAAGTAACCGTTACGATGATGTCCCTCGCACCGGGTTGGGATAAGACGGGCAAGTTCCATACACCGGAATTTTATGAAGGCGTATTAAAAAATATTATTGCAAGCGGTATTGAATTTGACAGCGTTTGTTTTAAAGATGCATCAGGTACTTCTACACCCCAAACTGTTAAAGAAACAATAAAAAGGGCAAAAAAAATATTACCGCCTGAAGTCGAAGTCGTTTTCCATACCCACGAAACAGCCGGCACAGGCCTTGCTTGTTATTTAGCTGCTATTGAGGGGGGAGTTGACAGAATTGATTTATCAATGGCACCTGTCAGCGGCGGAACTTGCCAAACAGATATAATTTCAATGTGGCATGCACTTCGCGGCAGCAATTATACTTTAGATATTGATATTGAAAAAATTCGCAAAGCAGAAAGTGTGCTTAAAGATTGTTTAAAAGATTATGTTTTGAAACCCGAAGCTATGAGGGTTGAACCTACAATTCCCTTCTCACCTTTACCGGGTGGTGCCTTAACAAATGCTACAAGACAGTTAAGGGAAATCGGGCAAATTGATAAATATCCGCAAGTTCTTGCCGCTATGGAAGAAGTTGTAAGACGCGGCGGTTTCGGTACTTCCGTAACACCTGTCAGCCAATTTTACATACAACAAGCAATGCAAAATGTTATACAAGGGCCTTGGAAAGCTTTTGCACCCGGATACGGGAATATGCTACTTGGGTACTTCGGTAAGACACCGACTCCGGCAGATCCCGAACTTGTAAAACTTGCCTCTGCTTATATGAAAAAGGAACCCACAACAAAAACTGTTTTGGAACTTAATGATGCAGATCCAAAGAAAGGTGTTAAACCTGCAACGGAATTGCTTAAAAAGAACAATTTACCTGTTACCGATGAAAATATTTTTATCGTTGCGGCTTGTAATGATGCGGCAAACGGTGTAAATAAAGGTTTAGATTTCTTACTCGGCAAAGCAAAATGTTTAGTGGAAAAGAAATCTGCCGCAAGCGAAACAAAATTAAAAGGTAATGCTTTTACAGTTTCCGTAGGCGGTGAAACTTTTAACGTCGAGCTTAAAGATAATAAAGCAACAGTTAACGGTCAAACTTATGATATTGCGGTTAAAGAAGGAATAAGTGCAACAGCATCTGCAAAAGAAGCTGCAGCCAGCGGCGGTGGTGCGGAAGTTAAAGCCCCGATGCCGGGTGTTATTATGCGCTTTTGTGTTGCAGAAGGTGCACAAGTTACTAAAGATCAAGCGATTATCATTATTGAAGCTATGAAAATGGAAATGGAAATTAAAGCAACTGCGGCAGGTAAAATTCATTTTACTTCTGCTACGGGTGACCAAATCCAAACAGGCAATGTTCTTGCCTTAATTAAGTAGGTGCAAATATGTTAGCAGATATTTTAAATTCTTTGCAAACACTTTGGGGCACTAGCGGCCTTGCAAATTTCACCTGGGGGCAAGTCGTAATGATTGCAGTTTGTTTGGTGATTTTGTGGCTCGGTATTGTTAAGCAATTTGAGCCTTTGCTTTTGATACCTATCGGGTTTGGCGGTTTACTTTCCAATATTCCCGTCGCAGGAATTGCTGCTTTAAGTGTTACCAGTGTTGATCCCAGTGGTGCAGTCCATACAGCCTTCGGCGGTTTTCTGGGGCAAGTGTATGGATTTGGTATAGAGTCCGGCTTATTTCCTTTGCTTATCTTTATGGGGGTTGGTGCTATGACGGATTTTGGGCCTTTAATTGCAAATCCGCGTACTTTGCTTTTAGGTGCTGCAGCACAGTTTGGTATATTTTTTACTATCTTCGGTGCTTTGATGCTTGGTAATATTTCACCTGATTTAAGTTTCAGTATGAAAGAAGCCGCCTCTATCGGTATTATCGGCGGCGCAGATGGCCCGACGGCGATATTTTTGACATCAAAACTTGCGCCTAATTTGCTTGGTGCAATTGCAGTTGCGGCATATTCTTATATGGCACTTGTTCCGATAATTCAACCGCCTATAATGAAATTTTTGACTACCCCCGAAGAACGTAAAATCAGAATGGAGCAACTCCGCCCCGTCAGCAAAAGGGAAAAAATTATTTTCCCGATAATGGTTTTGCTTATGTGTGCAATGTTTATTCCGGATGCCACACCGTTAATAGGTTGCTTGATGTTCGGTAACTTGGTTAAGGAATGCGGTGTCGTAAACCGCCTTGCAAAAACTATGCAAAACGAGTTAATAAATATCGTTACAATCCTTTTGGGTTTAGCGGTAGGCTCAAAACTTTCTGCAGATAAATTTTTGCAATTTAAGACGGTTGCAATTGTTATACTCGGTTTATGTGCTTTCTGTGTTGGTACCGCTTCCGGTGTTTTGATTGCAAAATTTATGAACTTATTTACTAAAAATAAAGTTAACCCTCTTATCGGTGCGGCAGGCGTTTCCGCTGTTCCTATGGCGGCGCGTGTTGCAAATAAAGTCGGTCAAGAATTTGACCAACAAAACTATTTGCTTATGCATGCTATGGGGCCGAATGTCGCAGGTGTGATCGGCTCTGCGGTTGCGGCAGGTATTTTGCTTGCTATGCTCGGTAAATAAGTAATTTTTTAGTTTAATAAATAGCCCTCATGTTAGCATGGGGGCTATTTTACTAAATACTAATTTTTAGGTGTTAAATATGGTCCGGTTCTTCTATTATAAGTTTGAACTAAATCTACAATTTCCTGAGTTATTTTTAATCCTACATTAGGATATCCATCGGGAGCATAATCATCCACTCCGTTATGAGCAATATGTATTCCAATAATTTCGTCTGGTTTTTTCTTCATAACAATAGGACCGCCACTATTACCTGGGAGTATATCTGCATTATGATAAAAAGTATTGTTATCATCTACCCAAAAACCTGTAGAACCTTCTGATCTCCATAAAGTATCATCTGGTTTATCTTTTGGGTGGCCCATAGTTATAATTTTTAAGTAAGGGGTAGGTCTATCTTTTAATCTAAACCATCCTGTTTTAAGAGCAATCGGTTTGTCTAATACAATAACACCATAATCATATTTATCTGATGTTGAATCAGGATTATGGGAAAGTTCTATATATTCTTTTGGAACATATAATTCAATTGATTTCGCGGATAATAATGGTTCGTTGTCTGATTTGTCAGCAACAACTGCAAATACTTCTATATTATTTTTATATTTTCTGTTTTCAACCAGACAATGTGCCGCTGTTAATACCAAGTTAGGACCAACCATAGCACCGGAACAAATAGGATGTATTTTATTGTGAGAAGAACGTCCCAATATTACAACGGCCTTTTCCAAATCTTGTGCATTTTCATTGGTTATTTCTTGTCTGTCATCTTCTCCGACAATAGTGGGGGAAATATTTAGTTCTTTAGCAAAACTTTTAATATCTAAATTTCCATCTGAGTCAGACAAAGCAACGGCATCGGCCCTAGGTATAATGAGGGCCACTAAGAAAAGTAAAATATATAAATATTTTCTCATAATAATTACCCTTAACTTCTACACATATTAATTATATGGTTTTTTATCTAAAATACAAGGGGAAAGATATAAAAAACCCCCATACTATGAAGTATGGGGGTATATATAAATTTATGTATTAATCTAAACATTTGCCTTGGTATATATCAAAGTTTTGACAAGTAGTAACCGTTTCCCCTGCTTTATTTTCTTGGCCGTTTTCATAAGGTGTATATGTTACTTTCCATCCACCTGTACAATTCAAGCCAGTGTAACTATTACATATAACACCGGTTCTGGATGTTACCGTTTTTCCATCATCCGCATAAGTTCTATAAGCACTGGTTTGAGGTTTATATTTAGTACAATTATTGTTACTGTCAAAGGATGCACAACCAATTCCTACACGAGCAGTTTCACTGTTATTGGTATTATAAGACCACGTATTTCGAGTCGAGCATCTAACATTTTCAGCAAATGTAGATTCACAAGTGCTTTCAGTCCTGGTACCATCATCGTTATAAGAATAAGTAGTGGTTTTATATTTACTATAACTAGAACAAGTTAAATCCATGGATAAAGAAGAGCAAGTGTTATCGTGATAAACTAAAGTTTGACCATCATCACTATAATCCCATTCTTCTACGCGCCCGCCTTTATAGGATGAACAAACACCATTTATATCTACTTCATCACAGTCGGCACGAACCCAAAGTTTGTGATTATCGGAGAACATCCCAAAATGGTCATTACCGGCTCCTTGTTGATATGCGATACACTCTCCGTTAGCATTCCATTCAATGCAATATCTGTTTCTGGCTGCCAAATGTCTGCCATTAGGATCATATTGCTCTTCTCCTAAAGCATAACATCCGCTTCCGTTAGTGTAATTGTTACATAAATATTCTGTTAAATTACCATTTGCATCATAAGATTTTTGATAAGAGCCTTTTTTGTTTGCGACACATTCACCGTCTACATAGTTAGCAGCCTTTCCGTAACAAATACTTTGCGAACCATTTGCTTTATATGTAGTGTAAGAACAAGTTGAAGGATTATTTTTATCTTTGCAATAAACTTTTGTTACGGAGGAAAAATCATTAACAATTACCTCGCAAAATTTATTTCCGGTATTTTCCTTATCTTCACATTTTATGTTTTCCAAAATTTCAGATATGGTCCGTATTGATCCGTTTCCAACCCCTGATATTACGTAAGTGTTGTAATTTGGGGTTATACTTCCTTCTATTAATTTACCTTGTAAACCTGTTTTACATAACCAATTTGCATTTGTATCTCCTATTTCTGCTTCACAATGTGCTTCCAGAGGGAAATTTTCACTGTATTTTTGGTATACGATATATTTGTTTTTAGGTAAATCCGAGCGGCTTACTAAAACATAAGAAGAGTGATCATCAGTTTCAATTGTTAATTCCGAAGTTACGGAAGAATCTTCCGGAAGTGTAATATGCAAGTCTTTGAGATCTGTTGTATATGTATTATGTGTCACATAGTGTATTTCATTAGCATCTGCAGTTGCTCTAGCAATAGACATAAGAGTACCGTACTTAGTCTTATGTACATTGTGTTGATAAATGGGGAAAGCAACGCAAGCTAGAACCCCTATTATCACTACTACTACTACCATTTCTATTATAGAAAATGCCTTTTTGTTCATATTTTAATTCCTCACGTGTGTTTATATATACGTATATTATACAAAAAAGAAAAGATATCGGTAAATAGAACGTCAGTGAAGATTGTGTCAATGCTAGAAAGGATATTTTTAAAGAAATATTACATATATGGCATACTATGTTTAAAAATTATCCACTTGACAAATTTGAGTTTATGCGTCATACTTAATATACGCATATAAAAATGGGGTGTTTCTCATACAATTTAATAACTTAACGGTGGTTAAATAAGGAGGAGGGCTAGTATTATGAAGAGAAAAGATAAAGATAACATATA
>JAFZUQ010000013.1 GCA_017618215.1 Elusimicrobiaceae bacterium
AAGGGTTTTACCTTAATTGAATTATTAGTCGTTGTTTTGATTATCGGTATACTTGCAAGTATCGCATTTCCTCAATACAGGAAATCTGTTGAAAAAGCAAGACTATCAGAGGCCCTGGAAACTATTAAAAGTATTGAAGATGCCACACATAGACTACTTCACGAAAAAGATAATGTGGAAGACATTACTTTTGACATGCTTGACATAGAATTACCTAATGCAAGTGGCGATACATATACCACTGAAAATTTTGAATACGGGTTTTTAGGGGATGGTACGTGGGATAGTTTCACTAGCGTATATGCAATGAGAACTAATGAATTGTACGAGTTGATAAAATACATAGATGCACCTTCGTCACCAACCCCTGTTAATTTAGGTTTTTGCTACACCCATGACACTGATATAGGAAGATATATTTGTGAAACTTTGCGATCTCAAGGTTGGTCGACTTGCGAATCAACACTCGAATGTAGTCCTCAGGGAGACTAACCACAGTAATAATTTACCCCCCGGCAAAACCGGGGGTTTTTATTTGCCCATAAACTGCTTATCTTACATCAAAATTTTACCGTAATCCAAATCCCCTCTCAAAAAATTAAGTGATGTTTTTGATTTAACTTTTTAAAATTTTCTTGACATAATTTCGTTTTTTTAATAGTATATACTTATACTTAAAAAAACTTTAATAATAAAAATATTATGAAAAATAAAAAGGGTTTTACCTTAATTGAATTATTAGTCGTTGTTTTGATTATCGGTATACTCGCAAGTATCTCCTTCCCTCAATACAGGAAATCTGTTGAAAAAGCAAGACTATCAGAGGCCCTGGAAACTATTAAAAGCATTGAAGATTCTATAGGTAGACTGTTGCTGGAATATGATGATGAAGGACTTGAAAATATTAACTTTGATACGCTTGATATAGAATTCCCCGGTGCAGAGGGCCAGGACTATAACACTGACAATTTCCAATATATTGTTATAGGGCATACTGTGATTAATGATATTCCTACTATAGACATAGTGGCTACAAGAAATAATGATTTGTATGAATTGGATACACTCGTAGATGCAGACCGGAGCAGTACATTTGTAAACTACCGCCATTATTGTTACACCAATGGCACAGATATGGGGGAATATATTTGCAAATTGTTGGAACCTCAAGGTTGGTGGTTTTGTGAAGACACATCATTTTGTGGCCCCCCAGAGGAATAGAGAAATAATTTTAAACTCCCGGCAAAACCGGGGGTTTTTATTTGCCCATAAACTGCTTATCTTACATCAAAATTTTACCGTAATCCAAATCCTCCGCCATTCATTATTTGAAGTGAATTCGGAAAATATTGAAAAAAAGAAAAAAACTAATATAATTTATGAGTAATAAATAAAATAAAGGAGAATTATTATGAAAAAGACAATATTGTTTTTTGCGGCACTTGCTGTTATGGTCCCATTTGCTTTTGCAGCTCATCATTTCCCATGGGAGGACCCAGCTATGTGCAGCTGGCGAATGGCCGAAGGACTTTCAGTAGCTAATATGAACTATTGTGAACGCCTAGGAGTAAATGTCAGTAATAGTAAATGTTGTTGGAAAAACTTCCTCTGTGAGAATCTAACATCTCCACAACCGTGGCCGACATGTGAATCTATGATAGAAGAATATGGTGAACCAAATTGGTTTAACCATGGCTGTTGCTGGAATTCAAGGGAAAATCTTAGTATTCTCCTAAAGAAAAGCAAAGGCAACGATAAAGGCGGTACTGTGCACTCTCCCAAAGGCAAAAAGGGTAATGCAGTACAGCCTGTAAAAGCTAACACAGCAAAGGCCCCTGCACAAGCTAATGCTCAAACTAACGCTGTAAAGACTTCTGCACAAACAAAAGTTCAAGTACAAAAAAAGACCATACAGAACTCATAAAAATGTTAATTGACAGAGGTATATTTATAAACTGGCAAAGAAGGGATGGTATAAGTGCTTTGATGATGGCAAGTAATTACGGGTATATTGATACTGTGAAATTATTACTCGAAAAAGGTGCTAATATTAATTTAAAAACACAAGACGGGAAAACCGCATTATATTTTGCAGAACTAAATAGACATGAAGAATTAATCAAACTTCTGAAAAAACGCGGTGCAAAATAAAATATTGATTTGTCTTTTATCTCTTTTCATTAGAATTAATATCTTCTGCTTTAAGAATAGTTTCTTCCAGGTTTTTGCGGCGGCTTTCCATCTGTAAGGGGATATTTTTCTGAGCCCACTTCGGGTTTTCAAAATACAAAACGCCCTCGGCAATAGTGGATGCAAGCAAGTCAATAAAGCGCTGACGCTTTAAAAGCTCTTCCTGCCAAGGCACCATCATGTACAAACTTTCAATAAGTAAAGCAGGCACTTGCGGCATACCGCGCACGACGGCAAAATCTGCCTGATAATAACCGTTATCCGGAAGACCTATATTTTTTGAAAAACTTTTTTCCATCGCTTTTGCAAGAGGTATCCCTTGCTGGTAATAATAGTAAAAAGAGAACCCAAGTTCACGTTTTAACGGATTAATTGAATCGGGCAAAGCATTAAGATGTAAACTCAAAAACAGATCCGGATTAAATAAACCGGCGCGGTAAGTTCTGTCACTTAAACCTAATGTTTCTTTATCATCTTTAGTTAGAAAAACCAAAGCACCATATTTCTCAAGTTCCTTCTTGACAGCTAACGCTATTTTATAGTTCATCTCATACTCAAGCAAACCACTTGGCCCTACGGCTCCATCATAAGGAACGGATCTTTTAGGTGAATGCCCCGGATCTAAAACAACACGTAACTTTTTAAGCGGAAGTGTAGACGTAAATTCAAAATCACGGGAAGTAAACAACTCAAAAATCAAATTATTTTCTTCATACCTATAATTAAAACCGCGCAAGCGTTTACCGTTTTGAAAACGTGCCGTAATTTTCTTTGTTGTAGGTGATAGAACCTCATAATCAAGCCCGCTAACAAGTTTGGTTTTTACATCTCTATTAAAGGTATTTATTGCCTGTGTATTATACAAGATAATGCCAAAAGATTGATCCGTCTGCGAAGTGGAAAAACTTATCCTTTCAGTATTTTTAATTATTATTGTTGTCTTATTATCATCTTCTTGTGTATCAACTTGCCAGATAATATTCCTCGGTAAAGAAACCTTTTTCTTTGTATCTAACAAAGTTTGATCTAGATACCCTATTTTATTATCATCTAAAATAACTTTATAAAAACCGTTTACTTTACCTTCCGTTAAAACAGTATTGAAAACACGTGTCTGATAATCATAACCGCCGCTTTTATTTGATTGCAAACGCAAACGTAAATTCTGCCCACGCACTTTTGCCGGTTTTACAATTTCGTTTTCAGGTAAAATTTTAATTTTACCTTCGGCGGAAATTTTGTCTTTATATTTACCGCCGTAAGTGTAAATGCGGTAAATGGGTTTTTTATCACTCTTTAAAATTTTATCTTCACCCAAGACTACGGTCTTTTTATAAATATTGGGGTTCAGAACTTCTTCTTCAAGCTCCATTTCATCAAATAAAGGTGGCAAAGAAACAGTAACTTTATGATATGGGCTTGCTTCTACTTTAAAAGTAATTTCAGAAGTATTTGAAAGTTCGCTATCCCCTCTTGGAAAAGCACTGCCTTCAAGCAAATGCGGAGTCTTAAAATATTGATCTTTATCAATTCCCTGCACTTCTATATTGCGTACTGCCTGGTAAGTTTTATCACCGCTGGAATATTCAAGCACAAGTTCATTTTTACCAGGTTTAACGGGAACATAACCCAAATATGCGCCGGTTGGATATAAATCGATTTTCTGCCCGTTTATTGTTAAAAGGCCGGGGCCCATAGTTTTACCGAAAATGAAAATACCTTTTGCGCCTTCGCCTATTTTTGAATTTTCAGGGGGATATTCAACGGTTATCGGGTAGACTTTACCCGGGCGCTTTTCCCAAACTTCAAGGCTGGGTGCGACGGGTAATGCAAAAATTTCTACCGTTAAAAATAATAAAAAAAGTAAAAAGGGTATTTTATTCATCCTAATAAAATGATAACATAATTATATGGAGTTTGCACGCGAAATTATTAAAGACCTTAATAAGTTATTGCAAATTGACCTAATCCCCGAACAAAATGGCCTTCAGGTTGAAGGCGCAAAAGAAATTAAAAAAATTGTTTTTGGGGTATCGGCCAATATGGCTTTGTTTGAGGCCGCCGTCAAAAAAAATGCGCAGATGCTTATTGTTCACCACGGTTTGCTTTGGGGGCATGAGCAAAAATTAACAGGCGTATTTGGTGCGCGTGTCAGATTCCTAATCAAAAATGATTTAAATCTTGTTGCTTATCATTTACCTTTGGATAAACATCCTGTACTGGGCAATAATGCCGGACTTGCAAAAATGCTGGGCTTAAAAAATTTGAAACCTTTTGGCACATATAAAGGTTTAAAAATAGGCTTTAAAGGTAATTTATCGAAGCCAAAAAGTTTTGAGAGTATTTTTAAAATGCTCGGCGGCGAAGGTTTAAACTTCGGCCCGAAGCAAATAAAAACAATTGCAATAGTAAGTGGTGGCACACATGATATGCTTGAAGAAGCCTTGCAGGAAAAAGCGGATTTATATATTTGCGGTTCACGTGATGAATACGTGCAAGAACTTGCCAGAGAGGGCAAAATAAATTTTATAGCGATGGGGCATTATAATTCTGAAAAACTAGGAGTTTTGGCGCTTAAAAAGTATATAGATAAAAAGTACAAAGTAAGCACAGAATTCGTAGATATTAAAAACCCCTTCTAGGAGTATGTATGGAAAAAATGTTTGACAGTATAAGTAAAATGAAAGGTTATGCCTTGGAACTTCAAAAAAATATGACTTGCCGCCCGGCAGTTTCACCGAGTGTCGGCGGGAAAGGCGAATACCAAAAAGCTTTATATCTTGAAGGCGAATTAAACAAAATTAAATTTGATGAATTATTCCATGTAGATGCACCGGATGATACAGCAGAAGGCAATATCCGCCCGAATATTATTGCAAAATATTATGGCCAAGACAAAAGCAAAACTTTGTGGCTTATGGCACATATGGACGTTGTTGCCGCAGGGGATTTATCTTTATGGAAAACAAACCCTTTTGAACTTACTTTAGATAAAGACAAAGACACTATTTACGGCCGCGGTGTGGAAGATAACCAACAGGCTGTTGTTGCGGCAATACTTACGGCAAAAACAATCGCGGAAAGCGGCAAACGCCCACCGATAAATTTAGGTATTATGCTTTTAAGTGATGAAGAAGAAGGTAATGAATACGGCCTTGAGTATTTGCTTAAAGAACGCCCGGATATTTTCGGCAAAAATGATTTATTTATAATTCAAGACTGCGGAGATCCGGAAGGCCGTGAAATTGAAATTGCCGAAAAAAGCACCTTATGGTTTAAATTCACCGTTACGGGGAAACAATGCCATGCCTCTATCCCGAACCTTGGTAAAAATGCTTTTGAAGCAGCTGCAAATTTAGCTGTCCGCTTAACCGAAGGACTTAGAAAAAAATTTAATAAACGGGATCCTTTATTTTCCCCTGATGTTAGCACCTTTGAATTAACTAAAAAAGAGGCAAATGTCCCCAACGTTAATATAATTCCGGGAACAGATGTCTTTTATATGGACTGCCGTATCTTCCCTTGCTATTCAAAACAAGAAGTAATGGAAGAAATTGAAAAAATAGCAGACACCGTGGAAAATGATTTTAAAGTAAAAGTTAACTTTGAAAAGGTGATGGATATTTCATCTAAAGCAACACCGCAAGATTCACCTTTGGTTAAAGCTTATGCGGAGGCAGTTAAAGCAGTAAATAAAGTTGAGCCGAAAATTATCGGCGTAGGTGGCGGAACTTTTGCTGCCGATATTAGAAATTTAGGGTTACCGGCAGTAGTCGGTTCAAAAATTTACAGTAACCCGCACGGGCCGAATGAAAGAACCCGTCTGAGTTTCGTGTTAGACGACGTTAAATTAATCGTCTATGTTTTAACGCATCTAAAATAATATGACAAAAAATACCATATTTGCAAGGGAAATATTAGTAACTGTTTTTTTAATTATTTTACTTTCTACTTTATGTATTAAGAAAGTAAGAGATTTAAAAGTCCTTGCGCAGGAAAGTATTTCACAAAAAAATGAGCAAATAATAAGGGAAGCTCTTGCCGTTTACCGTGGCGATAACGAAGGCCTTTGCCCGATGCACTTGGCAGATCTTAAAGGTGAATATTTGAATAATTTACCCCCTCATTATTATAAAGGGAAGGCTAATAATGAAATCAAAGAAGGTGCAAGTTATCAAGAAATTTTTGACGGAAACGGCGGTTGGCTTTATATAAATAATCAATATGATAAAGATTATTGCGAAGTCTACCCAAATGCAGAGGTATAGTTAATATATATGGATTTATTTGTTTATATTTTTAGTTTAATTTTCGGTGCGATAGTGGGAAGTTTCTTAAATGTTTGCATATATAGGATACCGGCAAATATCTCGCTTTGGTGGCCACCGTCAACTTGCCCGAAATGTAAAACAAAAATTAAATTTTATGATAATATCCCTGTATTAAGTTACTTAATTTTACGTGGCAAATGCAGGAACTGCAAAACAAAAATTTCTTTACAATATCCGGTAATTGAAGCACTAACATCAATACTAACCTTGTTTGTAGTTTATATTATGGGTTTAACTTATTGGACGGCAGTTGCTTTGTTGGTCACATATTGCCTGATAATTTTATCTGTAATAGACTTTAAGCTTTATATTATTCCGGACAGATTCTCAATAGGTTTAACTGTTTTAGGTCTTATAGTGTTTTTTATTAATCCTGTATTTCAAGGCAATCTAACGATAAGATTTATACAATGTTTTGCAAGCGGTGCTGTTGCATTTTTCGGCCTTTGGGGTATGGCGGTGCTGTGCAGTTTCATTTTTAAAAAAGAAGCTATGGGCGGCGGAGATATTAAATTAATTGCAGCTGTGGGTGTATTAACCGGGTTTAGCGGCGTTATATCAACTTTAATTATATCTTCATTTTCCGCTTTAGTTTACTATGCTGTTTTATTTATTTTAAAGAAAAACCCACAAAATAAAACTATTCCTTTTGGGCCTTTTATAAGCATAGGCCTTTTTATCAATATCTTATTTCCAAATAATTTGCTATTATTATATTAATGCGGAAGATATTATTACCTTTAATTTTATTTTTAGGCCCTGCAGTATTTGCAGAGGTTCAGGTGTTGCAAGGTGTTACGCCACCTAAAAAACATGAAATTCCTATATATGCAATCCCGGCAAAACTTGAGATAGATGACGAAATGTTGCCAACATCAGTCGATTATTACATTTTTGAACATTGTGCTATAGGTAAAGAGGCAATTGCGATACAAGCGGAACAACACCAACAACCTGCCCAAAGGGGTGCTGCGGCAAAAGCACCAAGGCCAATAACCAACCAACACTATAAAATAAGAGATTATAGAACTGTAAGAAGGTGTAAAGACTATGTAGGTACTAATACCCCTTTAGACCGAAGGAACATGATGAATGCTGCTTTAAGGGAATTATATGTACCTAACAGACAGACTATTGAAATAAATATGAAAGGGTATCTGGGTAACCCTCATTCAATGTTCATAGTTAGTGATAAGGCTGCTATGCCTTATACCGTGCCATATGATGAGATGCCAAAAGGCAGTGTACTTAAAAAAATTTTGGTTAATCCGGAAAAAATTGCAAAATTTTATAGTTTTAATTTACCTGCATGTATTTATTTAAATTCAATAATACAAAAGCGTATATTCTACGGTAAATTACCCATCCGCATAAGTTTTTATGAAGAAATGATTGGAAACGGCCAAGCAAGAACCTTTCTGGTTTTTGTTTTTAATGAAGCGGAAAAATATACTTACCAACCTGCCGAAAACGAAACCGCAAGTGATAAAGTCTACGATATTACCCCGGACTTTGCCGTACAGTATTTAAAATAAAATTTATTAGATTGATTTTAAATATTCAGGCATTAATAGCACAAATATAATATCAAATAAAAACCCCCGGCATTTAACCGGGGGATATTTACTGTATATCGTTTTATTGGTTTACCGGTACGGGATCTACTTCTTCACACACATACCAACCACCCTGTGTGCAAATAGCTACAATCTCCGGCACACAAACTTCTCCATCCGTATGGGCGCTACATGTCTCAGGGCGATCACTATAACCAATACTATGAAGAGAACTTACTGTAGCCCACGCGTAGTCTCTAGCATTACTGAAATTTCCACAATAATCTCTCCAATTCTCATAACGACGATCTTCCGTTAGATACATTAGACGGGACTGCCCATAACATATTACTTCAGTTTCATTTTGTTGCTCGCAAGGCCCTAAAGCATAATAGCAAGTACTATTAGTGGCCTTACATGCTTTTAAATAACCGGGCTGTGTACCCGCAGAAAGAGGAAAACGATTTGGTTGACATCTCCACCAGCTTGATCTATATTGTGTCATATACACGTTATAATGTTGCCCTTGGACGAAACAACCTGCTTCTCTATCATTTTTTACAGCGCCTTCAGGGCATTTATACAATCTACAATTTCTACAAAATTGTTCGTTGTTTGGCGCATATCCAAAAAGTCCATTTTCACAGTCGTTTCCCGGTTGTGCGGGTACCCAACCGTGACCGGCGGATACAGTAGCCCAATAAGCTTCATGATTGGTATTCATCCTACATTCATATGTTTGTTCTCTATAGAAACATCCATGATTAGACGGAACAGGTTCCGGATCCCCTTCCGGTCTTTCTCCTCCTTCATCCCCACCGACACATGGAGAATTTGTAAAATCCCAAAGCCAATTATTATCTACACATATTTGTTCAAATGTTGTTTGAACTCCGCAAAATTCTCCTGGACGGCCGTCGTCACATTTTTTATAATTTGTATTACCATTTGCATCCGTTTGACCGATGATTAACTGTTCACCTTCACAAGAAGTTTCACCGGGGCAATTTGGCCACATACAATTTTCACAAGTTATTACCGAGCCATCCTGACAAGTCATAGTGTCCCCGTTATCGCACTGATTATTACCGCTAGGTGTGAAATGCGGAACCCACTGATGATTTTCACAGAAGTAACGATACATACCGCAGTTATATGGAGAATAATAGTCTTGAGGTTTAGGATCCGCACAATCAACTTCACATTCCGTCCATAAACATTCATCAGTACAAGTTTGAGAGAAAGCCGGATCTTCGCAAGGCCTGGTTGAGCCCGGCTCACAAGCACCCGGGAAATCACAAGCATTGGCAACACAGTGGTCTGCCCAACGGCAATCTTCACAGATTTGAATGCCGGTTTGCCCTGGGATTTCACAAGGTCTGTAATCACCGCTAAAACAGGCCATACCGTCTTTTAATTCACACGTAGAGTAATCCGTAATTATTTGAGGTATACCACCGGCAATTTCTTGAAAACATCGTATATTATTTAATGTATTTTGGCCGCAAGTGTTACCGGGGAAACCGCCATCACAATCGGTATAGCCATTGATAGGATCTGCTGAAACAGCCTGACAGGGGGCTGTCCCGGCACCGGGGCAAAACCATTGCCCGTTTTCACAATAAGGCTCCCCTGCTATAGTTTGTTTATATCCGCAGTGTAAACATTCGCCTGATGAATGCCCTACCGCCAATATCTGTAGTATTACACCGCTAAGGGACATAGCATTGGGGCACGGATCACAAGTTGTATAGCCTGTTCCATCACAGTTAGGCTTAAGATTTTCATCACAAAGTGTTTCACATTGACAAGTTGCAGGATTAAGAACCATACCTAAAGAATGACAGTAATCGTCTTTAGGTAAACATATTGTTTTTGGAACCCACGGCCCGCCCAGATGTTCACACTCTATAATAGGGCGTTTAATACCACAATAATTTACACCTTGTTCAACATAAGTGCATTCCCCCTCCGGGCCGGTAATATAATCACCGGTAGGGAACGTTGCGCCTTCCGGTGAACAACCGGAACCACCGGGGCCGGGAGATACACATTCACAAGTATCAGGGTCAAGTATACCGTCACAGTTTGTATAGTCTTCTTCATCACAGCCACATTGGCAAATAGATTCCCAAAAATGTTTAGGGGCGCATTCTTCTACAGATAATTCACAAGCATTCGTGTGAGGGCATACATCAGTCACATTCGCCGCTTCTTCTACATAGTCGGTAATATGTCCACACCCCTCCCCTACACAACTTACTTTAGATTTCAGTTTATAGTTCTTTACTAAGGTATAACGGCCGTCGTGTTCTGCTCTTGCTTTAATACAATCATCTGCGAAGTCCTTACTATACACGAAGTTTGAAGTTGTAATTATATCATTACCGCCTGCACCCAGATGTAACTCTTTAACAGGTACTTTGAGTGCACTTAATCTTTTTGCATATTGATTATTTTCTATAAAGTATTTTTCTTGTGAATTGGCTAAGATATCTAAATTATGTAAACCGTCTGAAACGCGGCTCTTCCTTATTACTTTTTGATATGTCGGTATAGCTATAGTAGCTAACACTCCCAATATTATTAAAACTACTAAAATCTCAAGAAGGGAAAAACCTTTTTTATGTCTTAAATATAATTTGCGAAATAAATTTTTCATACTATCTCCCAAGGTATTTACATACCACCTAAGTATTATAAATAATTTTCACCTGTTTTGCAAGATAATTTTCAGCAATATAAAAACCCCGCCAGAATCTGCAAGCGGGGCTTTAAACAGTTACAAATAACTAGTTATTTTGTGGCGTTCTTTGCAATATCAACAAGTTGTTTGAAAGATACTGGATCTTTAATTGCCATTTCAGAGAGCATCTTTCTGTTCAATGTAATATTTGCTTTTGTTAAACCATTAATGAAGGTAGAATAATTTAAACCTTCTTCACGGACAGCAGCATTGATTCTTGTAATCCACAAAGAGCGATATGTGCCCTTTTTGTCTTTCCTATCGGTATAAGCATGGACTAAAGATTTGTCAACTTGCTGTGTCGCCATTCTTAAACGGCGGGATTTATCACCGTAGTAACCGGAGGCTCTGTTAAGGACCTTTTTCTTTCTTGCATGTCTTGCAACGCTAAATTTAATTCTCATACATTAACCTCCTATTGCATGGGAAGGTATTTTTTAAGCAATTTACCTTCCGGTGAATTTGCCGCAGTTATGCGAGCTTGACGCCTTTCGCGTTTAATGCTGGCCTTTTCAGGGGCAAGCAAGTGCCTTCTTCCGGCTTTTCTGTTTTTATATTTACCGGTGGCGGTTTTTCTGAAACGCTTTTTTGCACCGGCATGATTTTTAAGTTTTGGCATAATACCTCTTTAATTTTTAGGAACGAAAGTTACTGATATTCTGTTCCCTTGTGATTGCATATTGCCTTCAACATCGCCGACTGCTGCCAATTTATTTTTCATATCTTCAAGCATAGTCGTACCGATGTCTTTGTGCTGGTTCTCACGCCCGTAGAACACAACGGACACGCGGACCATGTCTTTCTTTTTAAGAAATCCTTCAATTTGCTTAACTTTGACTTCCAAGTCATGCGGCGCGATTCTGGATTTCAGGCGAATTTCTTTAAGAGATACTGCCTTTTGTTTCTTTTTCGCGTCTTTACTCTTTTTGCCTAGTTCATATAAATACTTGGAGTAGTTAAGTATTTTACAAACAGGCGGCTGAGCGTTTGGTGAAATTTCCACCAAGTCAAGCGCTTCTTGTTTCGCTTTATACAGGGCTTCTGAGGAACTCATTATCCCAAGCATTGTGCCGTCAGATCCTATTAAACGTACCTGCGGCGCGCGAATTTGTTCATTCTTTCTTAAAAGATCTTTACTGCTTCTTGTGTAATTTTGATTTACCATTATACAAGTCCTTTAAGGACAATAATATTATAGCAAATTATTTACAACTTTTGCAAAAACTTACATTTAGCACCTTATAATTTCTCAAAAATTTGCGTAATTATTTGAAAATTGCTAAAATATTTATACATCGATTTACGGTGGATGTAGCTCAGCTGGTTAGAGCGCCGCTCTGTGGAAGCGGAGGTCGCGGGTTCAAATCTCGTCATCCACCCCATATTTTAATGTTTGTTTCCTAACACGTCAACGGGGTTCACTAATGTCTTACGAAATAGGTTTTCTAAAATTAAGATTCACCGTAGAAGAAGGCTCCAAAAAAGAATATTTCCTTAAAAAAATTGTTCAAACAGAAGATAATATAAAAAGATCTTGTGCCAAATTACTTAAGAAAAAAATACCTTATATAAAACATAGCGTTTCAATTAATAATCAACAATTTTATTTTTGTGATATTACTTTCTCCCGCTCATATACGGGAATTGTCAAAGAAATAGAAAACGATTGTTATGGGTTTTCAAAAATTAATTTTAAAGAAAACGATATTGTTATAGATATCGGCGCTAATATCGGATTGGTTTCTATTTACCTCGCAAAAAAATATCCTTTTTTGAAGATATATTCATTTGAACCATTTAAAGAGAATTATGCCTGTCTTATTAAAAACATTGAAATCAATAATATACCCAAAGGAACAATAACACCATTTAATTTGGCTGTAACAAAAGACAACAGAAATGTAGTGATGAAAACAAATGATATTCTGGATAGTGGTAGCTTTACTGTAAATTTTGAAAAAAGCAAATTAGAATCAAATCACAAAGATATAGTTAAGAGTACAACTCTAAATAAAATAATAGAAACTGTATTAGCCGAAAATAAGCAAGACCATGTAAAACTTTTAAAAATGGATTGTGAATTATCAGAGTATGAAATATTAAATAATACAAAAACAGAAAATTTGAAAAAAATATCTTATCTGGGTGCTGAGTTCCATGCAAAGAAAAACTTTGGCAACCCGGACGATCTTGAAGCTTACGTTAAAAAATATATTCCAAATATAACGATTACAAAGTGCAGTTTAGATTAATTATTGCCACAAGATTTAATGCATCATTAGTTTGTTAATATTCATTTAAAAAAAGAAGAAGTGTTGTTTTTAACACTTCTTCTTTTATTATAAACAATTTCATCCCTCAAATGTTTCGCCTATCGCTCCACAGGTACGCCGTTTATAACCTTA
>JAFZUQ010000014.1 GCA_017618215.1 Elusimicrobiaceae bacterium
CATAGGTATCAACTTAAGAGAATTCCATATTTGTTTGGTTTATTTGTCTGTTTTGAAGAAGGTCGTATGTATAGCGTTCTTTTTTTCGTTTGCAGCGTTTAGGCGTATCTCGAATAAACTTGACAATGTCACGAACTATTCTAACAATAGTTCTTATACTGCGATGTTTATATAAAGCTTCCAAAAGACTGGTAAAATGAACTTTGTATCTATCAAGGACTTCAACATGACTTACTTCACATACCGGTCCAATATCAGCAAGGATTTCATGACTATGAAAAATTAATATGTTAATCATTTTGAGAAGTTTTTCGCACAATACTCTGGCTGTGGTCTTACCATTGGACTTATTAAGGTTCATTTCTTTTTTCCATAATTTGAAAATCAATTCAATTTGCCAACGAACAGAATAGAGAATTATTATTTCATCAAACGTACACATATCGCTTTCAATATTTGTAACATAGAATTGCCATTTGGAAACAATTACCTGCGCTTGGCTGACTGGTCGTCTTTCTTTTTGGGCTTTACGGGTAACGTTAGCCAACTTCTGTTTAGCAACTTCTTCAGAAACTTTCCTGCCAAGCAGACGACATGGAACTTTTCTTTTTCCTAAAAGAACGTGAACGTCAATTTTACTTCCCTTTTGATGCAGCAAGAACTCGCTGATTGAATATTTCTGATTGTTATAATAAATGATGCTTTGAGATTGAATCCGACAAATATAATATATGCTATTTTTCTGATTGTACAGCATACGTTCTTGGCTTAAAAACCCCATATCTGCCAATTCCAAAGAATGTTTGGGCAATGGCAGCGCCCGTTTATAAAACGCGTGATCAGAAGTTCGTCCGGAATCATATAAAAACTGATCAATGATTCCGGTTGTTGCTTCAATACGCAAGAATATTTTCAATTCAGAGGCGTTTACATTTTCTTTATTACCGCCGACTCCAGGAAAGAGATCTTTTGTCTGTTGAGACAATTGTAATCTTGTACAATCCGCGATAAACACCTTGGTAAACAATGAAAGCAATGGTGGAGCTTTTGCATTGGAACTGTTTACCAGCGTTCGTAAAATTTCAGCAAGCAGTTTTCTTAAAAATTTCACACATGACATATCGAATTTTTTACTTAACGCCTGCTTTGTAATTGAAATTCTCTGGTTATCAAACAAAGCCGCCAAAGAACCCAACGTAGGATTACTTTGAGTAATCCAATTTAACGATGTAAAAAGCCATTTTTGAATATCAAGGAGACGATTTCGCAGAATGAACGCTGATTCTTCAGAAAAAATACTTGGAAAATCATAAAACAGCTCTTGCAATTTTTCAGCAAATGTGGTAATAGTATCAGTCATGAAAGCGTTTGGTGTTGAAAGGTGTTAGAAGTTAAAAATGCCCTACGCTTTCTTTTTTTCTTGTAATCTTGAGTTCTAACTTTAACTAAAATCTAAAAGTAAAATAGGTAAAACAAAATCTTTTCTAATCAATACAACAGAATTATTTTAACACGCTTTTTCCTTAAGTTGATACCTATG
>JAFZUQ010000010.1 GCA_017618215.1 Elusimicrobiaceae bacterium
CTTTCCGGGAAACCGGTTCAATGATGAAAACTTTAAACGGTGGTTTAGTTACCCTCAGGAATGCATTTATTGCCCCCGAAGGTGAAAACCCATTACGCACCATAAAAATGGCACCTACCAGAAGAGCCGCTGCAATTGCAGGTTTACTTGTTGGCGGAGCATTAACGGCAACATTTGGTATACCTGCTTTAGCCGGCACGACTTTAGCCGCAGCACCATTTTTACTGTCAATAGATAAAAACACTTTATCACAAAATTTACCGAATGCAAACCCTCAATTAAGTAAATTTAAGACAAAAAATTTAACAAATAAAGCAGAAAAATTATTTGCTGAAATTAAATTACAAACAGATAAACAATTTGTTCAGATGGCTAAGCAGGCGCAAAAAGACGGTAAGGCTTTGCCAGATACACAAGCCTATAATGATTTATTCAAGCAAAATTTCCGCAAGGCTTTAGCGGAAGATGTATATTTATCACAATATGCAGAAATTGTTGAATCATCATTACAAAATGAAACACAAGAAAATGCAGGAAAAATAACAACAAGATTAAAACTTCAAAATGAACATGGCGAAATTATGCCGGATAATTTCACCATTGAAATTGAATTTGCGGATAAAAAGGCAATATCTCAGTGGGGAAAATTAAATATTACCCCCGATGAAACTTTAATGTTTGTTAAGTCGAAAGACGGTTCTTTTGAATTAGTATTAGCAAAACCTGATGGTAGCAAACGCGGTATTTATGAACCGTTTATTGAAGGCGGAAAATTCGCTGCGGAAGCGACTTATTACCGCGTTCTTGCAGACTTACAAAATGGTAGCGCTACCAATGATGGTAAAACACCTTTGTTTAAAATACGTTTATATTCAGATTCGGCTTTTGAACTTTTGTCAAAACTTGCAGGTATAACGGAAGGTTTCGGTGGTTTACCGCAATCTACAGTCAGCCAACAAGCAACCGCTTTGGGTATGAGTGACCCTACCGACTTGCAACAAAACGTTTCACATTCACAACTAGGTAATGTGTCTAGTGTAATATTTACCGGGCTTCAAAAAACCTTAGGACTTAAAAATACTCTGACAGTTGGTTTACTCGGTTCTAGTGTCGGATTAGGTTTATGCGCAGCAGCAGTCGCAGCCCCCTCATTAGAAGCAAAAATTGCAGGTTTAGCAGCAGGTTCATTTATCTTGGGTGTATTTACAAACGGTGCAGTTAAACCTTCAAACAGTATATTTATTAAAGAAAATTCTAATGACTCTAATACAGGAACTGCCCGTTCAGGTTTTGCAAATGCCGGTGCTTCCATAGGTACAATGACAGGGTATTTATTCTTCCCTGTGACTACTTTAATTGCTTTATCGGATATTAAAGCCTTTATCGGTTTATACGCATTAGCGGCAGTAGTACCAGGAATTGCTTTTGCAAGTTTGTTATTATCAAAAACACCTAATTATACACCTATTAAATCCCAAAAACCGGGGCTTGGAGGTGAATTAACTGCCTTCGGTAAACGTATCCTAAACGTTTTCCCTAGCATATTACACAATACTGTATTTGCTTTTAGTGGCGGTTATAAAGAACGTATTGCCGAAATTAATGGTAAACAACAAAGCAAAACTCGCGAACAGGAATATAAATATTTAATAGATGAAGATCCTGAAGTTGTTACAGAAGAAAATGTTAAGGAAACGCCATTTACGGAACAAGATAACCAAACCGTAAATGAAAAACAGCAAACAACTATAAACCAAAAATCTAATAACTTGTTTGATAAAATATCTTCATTCTTTACAGTTGCAATTCCGGCGGCTGGTTCCCAGTACCTTCTTAAAATGATGACATTGGTTGCATTATATCACTTTGCAGGTATGATGTTTAATTCCGGCCCAGGTGCTATTATAGGTAATTACATAAAATCCGAAGAAGGTGCCCCGATAGTAACCGCATTACAAAACTCCCCGGCTGTTGGTATAGCATTAGCGGCAACTTTGGGATATTTTGGTACTAAAATAGCACTTGCTTTAGCCAGAACAGTAGGCATTATAAAAACACAGGAACAAACAGAAAACAAAACTGCAAATAATAATGCCGCTATCAGTAAAAATGAAGAAAATTCAAAACACACAAAAATAAAGGATTTACTTATAAAAACAAAGGATTTCTTTAAGAAAAATGCTATTCCTTTGGCAGGTGCGGCGGCTTTCGGTCTTACTTCAGGGTTTTTCCCTTCAACCGCATTACATTTGACACAAAACTTAACCCCTACTGCCATAGGGTCAATACTTACATTCTTTACAACTTATTTAGGTGTATACCTTGGCCGTCAATATTTATCCCAACTTGTAAAAACGGGTAAATTATCACCGCAAGGTATTATCGGGGGATCAGGAACACTTAGTACTATATCCACAGGTTTAGCATTTATCCCTGGTTTACCTATTGGTGTTCGTATGGCCTTATGGGGTATAGCAGGTTTAGGTTTCGCTAACTTGGCGGGTTATGAAAATGCTTTGGCAATAGATAAATATCCAAATGAAAAACCTGCCGTTACAATGGCGTACACCTTAGCTCGTCTGAGCGGTGCAGCAACGGTTTTCTGGGGAGACTTTAGTAAATATTTAGCAGCACATGGTGTAGAGGCTTCTCAAGTATATGCCTTATCACTTCCTTTCGCAGCATTGACTTTGGCTACAATTTTAAACGGTAAATATATCGGTACCTTCGCGCAAGAAATGAGCAGATTAATTAACAAACCTATTACCGCAACAGTTGTACAAAACAAAGTAGACAATGTCTTAACAAAAGACGAAGCAAACGGCATACAAAGAACCCGTGAAGATTTAATTGAAACTGTTGCTCAAGAGTTATTTAATGCAAAACATAAACATTCCGTAGAAGCAGTAGAAAAAGAAATAAATGCACTTGTTTATGAGGCTCAACGAGATCAAGTACGTGATGACGTTTTTGCTAAACTCAAAGATATACAAAGTACTGCCCCGGCCAATGCTCAAGAATTAACTTATGACATACTTATGAATTATGAAATTACACCATTAATGGCTGCTCTTGAAGGTAAAAACGGAACTGCATTAAATAGACACATAACAGAAATTACAAAAGCAATAGCAAGCCATTACCGTATTACACCAGAAGCATTAAAAAATATTGAAGCTAAAATCACAGCAGAACATAAGGCCGCTCAAAATGATATTCGCTTGGAAGTATTAAACAAAATACGTGAAATGGAGTTAAACAGAGTATCGGGAGATAATGAAAATCTGACACCTCAACCTGCCCAATAAATAAGATATTACATCTTGTTTCAAACGGCCTGTAAATTATTTGCAGGCCGTTTTTATACCGACGATTTTATAATCAAAAAATTATTTGCACATTTACTAAAATATGATATAATAAAAGTGTAGTAACTGCCGTATTTAAATTAATAGTTATAGGAGAAGAATCATGTTACACAAATTCCTTGATTGGTTTAAACCGTTGCCGCCGGCAGCGCATAAAATAACCGATCCTGTAGAAGTAGATAAACAATATAAAAAATTCAGAGTTAAATTGTTTATCAGTGCGTATATCGGTTACGCCATGTATTACGTTACACGCCAGAATTTAAACCCTATTGCACACGTGTTTAAACCTGCAACAGGCATGACAGATGACCAATTCGGTTTGATGGTATCTATCTCACTTATTGCATACGGTGTTGGCAAGTTCTTAAGCGGTATGTTAGCAGACAAAAGTAACATCCGCGTTTTTTTGGCTTTCGGCTTGATGGCATCTTCCGTAATTAACCTCTTTTTCGGTTATTTACATTCATTCTATCTTTTAGTTTTCTTTTGGACACTTAACCAGGCATTTCAATCAATGGGTTTCCCTCCGATAGCACGTATTTTTGCATATTGGTTCTCTCCTAAAGAAAGGGCAAGTAAATGGACATTATGGGCCTCTGCTCATACAGTAGGTATCTCAATTGCAGCCATTATTGCAGCTGTTATTTTAAAATTAACAAATGTCGTTCCTTGGATACAATGGCAATTTGTGTTTGTATTATCAGGTATTATGGGTATCGCTACTTCAATATTTATATTAGCGAATGTTACCGATACACCGGAATCTGTCGGCTTACCACCTGTTGAAGAATATAAGAAAGTACAACAATTAGTAGTAAAAGAAAAATCTGACGGAGATAGTTATATGACTTTGCTCCGCAAATATGTGCTTACAAATAAATATATCTGGATTTTATCCATCGCTTTCTTGTGTGTTTATTATGTGCGCTATGTAACACTTTCTTGGGCAGCAATTTTCTTAGATTCACGCGAACTTTCAAAAGCAAGTATTCCTTTGATTTTCACATTAAATCCGTTAGTTGGTGCTTTGGGCGGTATAGTTGCCGGTATTTTAACTGATAAAGTATTTAATGGGAAATGCTCACCTGCTAATATTATTTACTTCGTTTTACTTGCGGGGGCTGCATACGGTTTTTATGTTTTCGCTGGTCCAAGCCATATTGCTTTGACATGTTTCTTTATTGCAGCAATTGGTTTCTTTGTTGACGGCCCGCAAAACTTATTAAATGTTCAGATCTCTTTCTTAACTACCAAAGAATCTGTGGCAGCTGCTTGCGGTTTCTGCGGTTTATTTGCTTATATCGGCGGTTTTATGGCCGGTAGCGGTGCATCATTTATTAAGAACCACTGGGGCTGGGCAGGTGTGTTTAATTCCTGCATTGTGGCTTGTATCATTGGTGTGTTACTAGTATTGTCAGTCGTAAAAAAAGAAAATCGCGACGCTAAAGTAAAAAAATAATTAATAGTTTCATGATAATACCCCCGGACTTTTCGTCCGGGGTATTTTTATAGCTTAAAACCGAGCATAAAAGCTCGGTTTTAAATTTCTTGCGCAGGGGGGAAAATCACTCTCGCCCTTTTGTCATTTTCCTGACGGAAAATGCTTCAGGGCCTGGACTCGCGGTGCTCGCCTTTGCCTTCGGCAAAACTCGCACATCGCTTCGGGCTTCTCATCCCCCACACAAGCAAAGCAGTTTGCTTGCTCCTGCTTAAAATGTAAAAACCGAGCTTTATGCTCGGTTTAAATTTCTTGCGCAGGGGGGGACTCGAACCCCCAAGCCAAAGGCATGCGCCCCTCAAACGCACGCGTATACCAATTCCGCCACCTGCGCGAAAGTCAAATTCTCTATATAAATTATACCATATTTTTTTATTTCTTGCTAAACGATTATAAAACAATTATCCCCCGTTTTATCGGAGGATAATTTTCAAATGAACTTAAGTATAATTTATTAAATCATGCCGACATCTTGTAAAACTTTGTCAGTAATAGTCAATAACTGTTCATCTAATTTATTTTGAAGTTCTTCATTAACACCCTCATTAGATAATGCTAATGCTTCTTCTGATAAGATATTATCTATCATATCAAAATTCTTTTCTGCTTCTTCCAGATTCATAGCCAAAGTAATAGATTTAATAAAATGTTTGGTATCTTTTTCAGTTAATCCATCACTTTGCGGATGACTATAAAACATAATCTCATCAGCATCACCGGCAATACCTTTATCTATACTTCTTTGAATATTTGCGAGTCGACTGTTACTGACAGTTTCTACGCCGAAATGATTGTCATTTCTTACCTCTGTAATTAAAGCAGCAGTTAATAAAGCAGAGATTACTGCAATAGGCCCTACTTTCAATCCTCTCTTTGCAATACGGGATGAAATAGTAGTATTACCTTCTTCCAGTAATTCAGGAAAATTTTTAATAAACTTTTTAGTTTTCGGGGTTAACTTAGATTTTAAAGTTTCATAGGAAACATTTCTCATTAAACCCAGCATCGGGGATTTTGCTTTTTTGGCAGCGATTCTAATTAAAGACTTTTTTATTGCATCTGACGTTAAACCTCCGGCTTTGACTTCCTTAAGAACCTCAATGAAACGTAGTTCTTCCGGATTCATATTTTCCACGACATAGTCTATAATGCGTTCTCTGGTAATCACGCCTTCGGCAATTAATTGATCAACACGTCCGGCGAGTACTTCTTGCGCTCTTACATTTCCTTTTAACATATGGTCATAAAAATCAATACGTTCTTCCAAGAAATTGAGTGCAATTTTCACTTTCTCTTGAATTTTTGCAGTATTGGCAGCATAATTTACACTTTGTGGACCTACAACTTTACTGACTTCTTCTCTTATAGCTCTAATGGTTGCACCTTCTTCCAATGCATATCTATTATTTACTACTAAACGAGGTGCTTTATAAGTGTATTCACGGGCCGTTCTTCCTATAATTGTTTCTACACCGCCGGTTCCATCTAACCATGGGGCATTTAAATATTTATTATAGGCAAGTGTTCTGTTAACAACAGATGGGTATAACTCTTCTACTTCTTTGAGATATCTACTATAACGTTTCATATCATAGAGGTCTATCGTAGCGAATTGGCTTTCTTTAAGAACTTTATCTGCATAAAATTTCAATTTGTCTAGGCTGCTCCTTACAGTTGACATATCTTCCATGGCTTTTGTTAATAATTCTTCAGGTACCGTAGCTCCGGCTTTGATAGCCTGTTGTTCTGCCGCTGTAGGCACTGTCTGCGCAAAAAGTTGAGTGTAATTTGAGAAAGCAAACACGAAGCTCAACATTAAACACAAGCATCTTTTCATTTTTTGTTCCATAGTATCTCCTTGGGCATATCGCCCTACATCTAATTTAATTTTAAAGGTCTTTTACATCTTTTTCAAGAGTATTAAGACCTATACTAAATTAGGTCTTTTGGGTAAACTAAAACCCCACTATAGTAAGTGGGGTTTTAGTTGTATAAGATTTATATAATGAGAATTATTTTGAACTATTTTCCATTATATTCTTGGCTTCGGAAGTTGTAGGGGTTAAAACATTGTTTGCAACATTATAATTGAATCTATAAGAGAACCCTTGACCCTCTTTATTTTGTGGCATTTTAACCGCTACAGAATATACATCTTGCTCTTCCGTAGTGACGGCGGACCATTCAATTTCATCAATTAAGTTTTCATTTATTGCATTTATCCTTTCCTGCAAAGTTGTGCCGTTATTAAATGCATAATTTTTAACTTTATCTATGACTTCACTCGGCTGAATAGCTTCTTCCTGCACAACGGGTACTTCCTTTTCCTCTTCAATAATTGCAGGTTCCAAATCTTCGTCTACAGAAGAATTATTATTTCCCTGAGGTGTTTTTTGTAAGGAATAGATTATAGCATGTATCGGAGATAAATTTTCAGGCACTATTCCCATCACCGCAAGCCCGGATAATAACAAACACCCCATCAAGGCTAGCACAAAAATTAGGAATATCCATTTTAGTAAATTAATTACAGATGAAACCCCTCTACCCAGTTTAGCCGTTGCACTCTCAACATAAGGTGAAGACCATATTTCCTGTCCCAAGGCATCGGGAACTAACGGTACTGTCTTTATATCTGAAGGTTTTGCACGTTTAATATTACTTTCGGTACCGGTAGAAGTTGCGTGCGCATTTTTATCTTCACTTGGTGGAACATAGTCTGATATAATGGCTGTAGGTTGATCTAAAAATACTTCCTCCACACTTGTAGTAAAAGTTTTTAAGAACTCATCTTCTGAAGATGATTCATCTTCTGGAGATGATCCATCATCTAAATCTTCCCTAAGATCTACCTCTCCGACCGTCACTGACTTTTTTGTTTCATTATTTTCATCTTTATATGTATTTTCCAATTGCTCAAAAAGCCTGCTGGCAGTGGATTCAATTTTTGTACTTTGTTCTTTTTCTCTTGCTATTTCGTCCAAAACGGCAGCGGTAGTATCATCATCCGATATCGTAATTCCATTCATGATTGATGTATTTGCTAGCCGTTCTACTTCTTCATTATTGGGTTCAGGAATATTTAATTCCTCTGCATCAGAATTTTGGTCAGATTCTTTAGAATTTATTAATTCTTCCAATTTATTATCATCTTGTTGTTCAGTATTATCTTGTGATGCTTTTTCTAAAGAGTTCTCCTTTAAATCTTTTTTATCATTTTCAGCAGATGCTTTATCGGAATCTACCACATCTTTTTCTTTCTCATTAGATTCTTCATTTGAAACATTTTGAACTTCTTTACTTTCAATTTGTTTCTTTTCTTCTGCCTTTGATCCAGCAGATTCTTCCAATGGAACAAGATCTGCTGATTTAACAGGTTCTTCTTCAACAGGTTTTTGTTCTTCATGTTTAGCATTCGGCACATCATCTACTGACGCAAGATCTGATTTCACAGGTTCTTCTTCAACCGATTTTTGTTCTTCATGTTTAGCACTCGGCACATCATCTACCGACGCGAGATCCGATTTAACAGGTTCTTCTTCAACAGGTTTTTGTTCTTCATGTTTAGCACTCGGAACATCATCTACTGACGCAAGATCCGATTTAATAGGTTCTTCTTCAACCAACTCTTTTTCAACCGGTTCTTCTTTAACCGGTTCTTTTTCAATTGGTTTTTCTTCAACCGGTTCTTCTTTAGCAGATTCTTCTTCAGCCGGTTCTTCTTTAACCGGTTCTTTTTCAATTGGTTTTTCTTCAA
>JAFZUQ010000015.1 GCA_017618215.1 Elusimicrobiaceae bacterium
ACTATGGCCAACATGAAAAAGGTTGGTTGGCTAAAGCAGATTTGGCTTTACCTATCGGTACAGATGAAACCCAAGTTACACCGCGTGTAACCTATGTTAAATCTGAAAAAGGTTTTGAGGCATATGGTAACTTCAGTCCTAAATATGCCGGTTTGTTCTATAAATCTATTTATGTAGGTGTATTTATAGGGGAAGGTTATGATTGGGAACTTCTCAATGCCGGCCTTTCTATGAAATTTGCAGATCTTGAAAAATGGGATTTCTGCTTAGATTTCTATACTATGGACTTAGAAAAACACTGGGACGGTAACAGCTGGGAAGCAAAAGTTGTTTATAACCTTAACCAATATGTTGCTTTCAATGCAACCGGTGCAGTGTTAACCAATAAAAAACACTTTACAGCTTCACCGACAGCATTAGGATTTGGCATGAACGTCAAGTTCTAATATAAGAATCTATAAGTTTAAATACCCCTGCAATCGCAGGGGTATTTTTTTAAAATAAAATTTGTTTCTTTATATCCCCTCACACACTTTCAATGGTAATTCTGCCTGAAGTGGGTGGAGGGATACAGTGTGAGGGTAGTTTTAAATTAGAAAATACTTTTTATTTTACACTGCCCCCCCTTTTTTTAAATTTTCTTATTTGTTTCTATTACACAAAAATAGGGCTTGACACAGAGCTCTAAAAAAATATAAACTATTTGAGTAGTCAGTTATTAATTAAGTTTATAAAGGAGAAAAAATGAAAAAACTACTCGTTGCAGTATTGGCTTGTGCTTTATTCGCTCCAGCCTTTGCTACTAAAAATGTATATGTCACCGGTGATATTCAAGCTGTGGGTCTAGCACTTGAAGGTCAAGGCGTTAATTTAGCAGATGGAGCTATTTCTGATGCTAGAGGTGCAACTTTGCGTACATTGCTCGGTTTGGGTGCAAATTGGGATGATGTTCAAACACAATTGACATTTTATCGTCGCAGTATTTTTGGCGACACTGAAAATAAAGGCCTAAACTTACGACAATCATGGATTAGAATTGAGATTGCTGAAGCTTTTGTTAAGATATCCAATATCTTTGATGCTTTGGAAGTCAAAGTGGGCCGCCAATTTTACGGTGATATCGATAGCCCTGTAATGTATATTGGTCCCGATTATGGTGTTGCTATGCCTAACACCTATTCCTCTTATGACGGTGTAACTGCCAGATATAACGGCGAAGATTTAACTTTAACAGCTGTTTATTTCGATGTAAGTAATAGTTCGTTAACGGATAATCGCATTCTTGCCATCTCTGGTTTAGATTTAATTTATAAACTCAGTGAATCAGTTTCTGCAAAGGCTTATGTTTATGACACTAGACAGAGTTCGAATGACTTTGGGGTCTGGGGTGTTAAGCCTACTTTTGACTATGAACATTTTAAATTTGATGTTGAATATGCAAGAAACTATGGCCAACATGAAAAAGGTTGGTTGGCTAAAGCAAATTTGGCTTTATCTATGGGAACAGAAGAAACTCAATTTACGCCGCATGTAACCTATGTTAAATCTGAAAAAGGTTTTGAGGCACGTGGTGACTTTCATCCGAGTTATGCCGGTATGTTCTATGGAAATATTTATGCGGATGTATTTAGAGGTAATGGTTATGATTGGGCACTTCTCAATGCCGGCCTTTCTATGAAAGTTGCAGATCTTGAAAAATGGGATTTCTGCTTAGATTTCTATACCATGGACTTAGAAAAACACTGGAACGGTAACGTCTGGGAAGCAAAAGTTGTTTATAACCTTAACCAGTATGTCGCTTTCAATGCAACCGGTGCAGTGTTAACCAATAAAAAACACTTTACAGCTTCACCGACAGCAATTCAACTCGGTATGAACGTCAAGTTCTAATCTGAGAATCTGTGAATTTAATACCCTCGTGTTTCCACGAGGGTATTTTTCTATAAGGAAAATTTATTAATTATTCTTTTATAGGTTTTTGTATAAGGAAAAGCCCTGCAAATATAATGCAAAGCCCTATAAGTTCATAACTTGTGGGATATCTGCGCAGGGCAAAAATATCAAGCACCATAGCAATAACAGGCGTAAAATAAGTTACAGAGGCCATCCTTGTTGCCCCCCACCTTTTTATTAGGGCTACCATAAGCAAAAATGCTATTGCGGAAGAGAACACGCCCGCGCAAATTATTGAAATTATTACTTTAGCGGAAAAACTTTTTACTGACGGGAAAGGCTCTGCTAAATAAGAAATTACAAGCAGAATTACCGCCGAAATTAAGTATTGATAAAAAGTGTTTGCTTCTAAAGTAGTTTTATTATTATCAACCATAATTTTTTTGGTCATAACATTACCAAGCCCATAAGACCACGCCATAAATAAAAGCGCAATATAGCCGTAAATTTCCGCCGAATTTATACCGTGAAAATTTGCACTGAGTTTAGGCCATGTAATAATAAGTAAGCCGATAATACCGAAAATTATACCTGCGGCGCGGCGCCATGTAAAGCGGTCTACACCTTTTAAAATTATCGCGCCTGCAATAAAGGACCATATCGGCACTGTTCCGTTAAAAATCCCCCCCACCGTCGGTGCAACAAAGCGTTGCCCCCAAGATAAGGCGGCAAAAGGGAAAAGTATCAGCAAAAACCCTATAACAAACGGGCGCCAAATTTGTTTAAGGTCAATTTTTAAACTTTTCTTTTGAATTGTGTATAAGATAAGGAAAAATACCAAACCTGCTAAAACCCTGAAAAATGTGCTCCAATAAGGTGGCAGCGCGGTAACAATATTTTTTGTTGCCAAAAACGCCGTACCCCAACAAAGTGCTAAACAAAAGGCTAAAAAGTAAGACATTACCCCTCCTGCAGTATATTCATTTTATCATATTTAAATATTTGTCGTAAATTGCTTTGTCTTGCTGGCTAAAACAAACAAAAATTATTTCTTTTATTTGTTTAAAATTTTGTTCTTTTACAGTATTTACCGCAATTTTTGCCGCTTGTTCTTTGGGAAAACGGTAAACCCCTGTTGAAATACACGGAAAAGCAATATTTTTGCAGCTATAATCTTCCGCTAGTTTTAAGGAGTTTAAGTAGCAGTTCCTTAAAAGTCCTGCCTCGTTATTTTTTCCCCCATACCAAACAGGGCCGACGGTATGTATAATATATTTGGCAGGCAAATTAAACCCAGGTGTTATTTTGGCCTCGCCGGTATTACAACCGTCGAGTGTTTTGCAGATTTCCAAAAGTTTTGGGCCCGCAGCACGGTGTATCGCACCGTCCACACCTCCGCCGCCAAGCAAAGTGCGGTTTGCCGCATTTACTATTGCATCAACTTTTAATGTGGTAATATCGGTACAAATTACAGTCAGTTTCATACATTATAAATAAAATACCCCCATACAGAATCGAACTGTAATCCCCTGCTTAGAAGGCAGGTGCTCTATCCATTGAGCTATGGGGGCAAAATATAAATTTCCTATATATATTTTAGCAAATTTTAACTTAAAATAATACCGCTCAAAATTTGATATAATTAAATTATGCAGAAACTTTATACAAGTTTTAATTATTTAAGAGCGGGTTTCGCTTTCTGATTTGACGGCAGATACTTTTGTGTCTGCCTTTTTTTATAGATTATAGGAGAAACTATTATGTTCATGCCCAAAGAAACAAAATTTTTTGATTTATTTGACCGCCAAATCGATAATGTGGTGGAAGGTGCAAAACTTTTTAGGAAAATGATTACTACACCGGCAATTACGGTCGATAATATTGACAAAATGCATGCCATAGAACATAACGGGGATGAAGTTAATCACCGCATTATTGATAAACTTAATGAAAGTTTTATTACACCTTTTGACCGTGAAGATATTTTGGACCTTTCCAATTCAACCGATAATATTATTGACGGTATTTACATGATTGCAAAACGTTATTCCCTTTATAAACTTTTAACGCCGGGTGAATATAGTCATAAATTCGCCGCTGTAATTGAAGATTCCGTTTTGGCCCTTCAAAAAGTAGTTCATGGTTTAAGAAATAACAAAAAATCTAAAGAAGTTATGGAACAATGCGTTGAAATTAATCGTCTTGAAAATATGGGCGATATTCTGCGCGATGAAGCAATTTCCAAATTATTAAATGATGAAAAAGATCCTATCGTCGTAATTAAGAAAAAAGAAATGTATGAAAGTTGCGAAAATGTTACAGATTTATGCGAACATGTTGCAAATATAGTTGAGTCAATTTTGGTAAAAAATAATTAATTATGATTTCAATAATTCTACTCATAGTCTTAGCCCTGTTTTTTGATTATCTTAATGGCTTTCACGACGCGGCAAATTCTGTTTCTACCGTCATTTCCACGCGCGTTTTAAGCCCTAAAGTGGCGGTATGGTCGGCCGCGTTTTTTAACGTTATCGCATTTTTGTTTTTTGAAATGCATATTGCAAAAACTATCGGTGGCGGAATTATTGATATCAGTATTGTTGATAACGGCGTTATTTTTGCGGCGCTTTTCGGTGCTTGCGGATGGAATTTAATTACTTGGTTTTTTGGGTTGCCTTCAAGTTCTTCGCACGCCTTGGTGGGTGGGCTTATAGGTGCCGGTGTGGCAAAGGCAGGGGTATCCTCTTTAGTAACTTCAGGTGTTTTAAAAGTTATTGCTTTTATTGTTATTGCCCCTACAGTCGGTATGGCCTTAAGTATTGCCGTTGCAAGTATAGTTTTTAGGATCGGTGCACATTTTAAATATAAAAAAGTTGATGCGTTTTTTAAGAAGGCGGAGCTGTTTTCCGCCTCCGCATTTTGTTTGGGTTATTCCGGTAACGATGCACAAAAAACAATGGGTATAATCGGTATGATTTTATTTAGTGCCGTTGCAACTAACCCCGACACAATTTTACCTATTGCAAAAGTTATAATGACACATCACGAATATGAACAATTTATTGTCCCAAATGCCGAATTATTTATTCCGCAAAGTGTAAAAATTGCCTGTTATACCGCTATTGCTTTGGGTACTCTTTCAGGTGGATGGCGCATTATTAAGACGATGGGACAAAAAATTACGCGTCTTAAACCGATTGACGGCTTTTGCGCGGAATCAGGTGCGGCGATGTCTTTGTTTATTTCTTCAATACTTGGTATCCCTGTAAGTACCACGCATGTTATAACAGGAGGTATCGTCGGCGTTGGTATGTTTAAACGTATGACGGCAGTTCATTGGGGTGTGGCACGCAGAATCGTTTGGGCTTGGTTTATTACTATACCGGCGGGTGCGATACTGGCAGCTGTAATGTTTTTCGTAGAAAGTTTATTTAAATAGTAATTGCTTTAGGTTCCTCACCGTAAGTATTAATTCTGTTTGATCCAGGTAATAAATAAAATAAAAGTAAAATAATGTGAAATGGCGGAAATAATACAAGTAGCAGCCACCATGCGCTAAAGTCAATATCATGCAAACGGCGAGCGCTAACGCTCAACATCGGTAAAAAGCAAAGAATAGACCAAATTGAAAGTGGTGCTATACCTGTTAAATTAAATATAGTATTTGGTGAAATTAAAACCTCCGTAAACACAATTCCCAAAGCTATAATAAAAACAAAAAAAGTAAAACTCCAAAACTCCCTCCTGCTTGCTCGCCCGACAAAACAAAAATATAATCTAAAACATTTTTTTACATAATTCATAAATTATCCCCCATAATTTAATTATAATAGATTATTTATAATAATCTTAAATAATTATAATAAAACAAAACAAATTTGTCAATATCCTGTTAATTTTCCCTGTAAAATGGTATCATTTAAATATGAGCCAGTTCTTTTATTCACAATCAAAGATGGGGCTTTATAGGGAATGCCCGCTAAAATACAAATTCCGCTATATTTTGAAAATACCGGAAAAGCCAAAATATTTCTTCACCTTCGGTACAATTTTACATAGCGTGATGGAGTACCTATATTCAACTCCGCAATTCCCCCCACTCGAAGATGCTTTAAAATTTTTTAAGCAAAAATGGTCTGCCCAAACTTGGCAGGAAAAGGGCTACGGCAGCGCTGAAAAAGAGCAAGAAGGTTTTTTTGAAGGCCAGGAAATCATAAAAAAATATTATCAGAAACATTTTGCCGAAAATTTGCATCCGCTTTCAACGGAAATGAAAGTGTACGCTGATATTGACGGCCTTACCGTTATGGGTATCGTAGACAGAATAGATTATCTTGGTGATGGTAAACTTGCAATTTTAGATTACAAAACCGGCAAAACTTTAAAGCGAGAGCCGGATCAACTTATGTTTTATCAAAAACTTTTGGAAAACAGCCCCAAGCTTTTGCCGCTTGTGCAGGAACGCGATATAGAAGTCCAAAAAATCAGTATTGAAAAAATGCTTTTTTACCATTTACCGACTTTAACGGAAGACAGTTTTAAACCTGTTTCTGCTGCCGAACTTGACGTTTTTTGGAAAGGTGCAATGAAAACGGCTGAAAATATTTTGGCACAAAAATTTGAACCTACACCGTCGGAACAATCTTGCCGTTGGTGTGATTACCGCGGCAGTTGCCCCGTGTGGAATTTAAACCAAGAACCGAACCCTGAAACAGAAAAACCGCAGGAGACTTTAGCGGAAAAAATTGACCGTCTGGGTAAACTTTCCGATGAAGGACGTGCACTAAAAGCGGAAATAATTAAAGCACTTAAAGAACAAAATTTGAGTTTAAGTTTCGGTACTTCTTATAAAGCGGAACTTAAAGAAGAAGAAGTTTTTGATTTTAAGGACGAAGAAAAAACTTTGGAATTTTTGAAACAAAATAATTTACTCGATAAAACTTTAAAGCCGACGGTAAAAAGCATTTTAGCTTTGCTTGAAGACCCGGAAATCAGTGAGGATAAAAAGCAACAACTGCGTGCTTTGGCAACTAAAGAAATTATAAGTAAATTACAGTGTATTAAAACCGAAGATTAGAGATTGAAATTGAAAAATAAAAGTTTTATTTTGGCAATAGACCAAGGTTCATCATCAACAAAAGCGGCGGCTTTTGGCGTGCAAAACGGTTGTTTGGCGGCTTTTGCAAAAGCGGAAGTTGTACTTAATGCCGTGCAAGATAGGTGCGAGTATAAAGCACTTGATTTACTTACAAGTACGCAAAAAGTTATAGAAGAAATTTTAAACGAAATCCCTGCTGCGCAAATCAGCGAAATCGCAATTTCTGCGCAACGTTCAACTATAGTTTTTTGGGATAAATTAACCGGCAAAGCTCTTGCCCCCGCCTTAAGTTGGCTTGATGGGCGCGCAAAAGCTGAGATTGCCCAAAATCCTTTAAACCAAGAAATTGTGCATCAAAAAACAGGGCTTTATAAAACCCCTTATTTTTCCGCCGCAAAAATTGTTTGGGGTTTAAATAATTTTCCTGAAGTTAAAAATGCTTTTAAAGAAGGCCGCCTGTGTGTTGGCCCAGTTACAAGTTATTTGACATGGCATTTAAGCGGCGGCAAAGTTTTTGCTTGCGATTATGCCTGTGCGCAGCGCACCTTGCTTTTTAATATCAATACTTTTAGTTGGGACGATGAGATTTTAAAATCTTTCGGTTTAACTTCAGATATTTTACCGCATGTAACAACAAGTTTTGGGGATTTCGGAACTTATAAAAATATTAAAATTACTGTTTCTACCGGCGATCAGCAGGCCGCCTGCGCCGCTTGCGGTGTTTTGGAAAAAGGTACGGCACTTATTAATTATGGGACGGGTGCATTTTTCCTCTTAAATATCGGGCATAAAAGCGCTGATGTTAAAGGCGTGTTGACTTCGCTTGCGTGGAGCAGGCCGGGGCGAGATCCTTATTATTTGCTTGAAGTTCCTTTAAATACGGCAGGTTCTTTTATATCGTGGCTTAAAAATTTAGGTCTTAATTTTAATCTACATAAGCTTGATAAAATTTTTGCCGCTGCCCAAAATCCGGTTTGGTGTCTTCCGGCTTTAGGTGGTTTGGGTTCGCCTTATTTTGATTTTACCTTAAAGCCTGTCTTTTCTAATTTCCTACCAAACACCAAGAAGGAAGATATTATTGCTGGCTCTATGCGCGGGCTTGTGTTTTTGCTTTGTGATGCAATTTTCTATTTAAAGCAACAAGGTTATAATGTGGAAAGTTTGCAAACTTCCGGTGGTTTAAGCGGTGCAAATTTGGTGGCTTTTCAGGCGGCAATTTTGGGTTTAACTATTTGCCAAAATAAGCAAAAGGAAAGCACTTTAACAGGTGCGGCATTGATTGCCGCATTAAGCAAAGGGCTTGATATTTCCTCTTGGCGCGAGCTAAAAAATTATGAGCGCATTTCCCCCCAAATGTCGGCAGAAGATGTGGCTAAAATTTATGCTACGTGGCGCAAATTTTTTGACTGGTCCATAAAACAAGTGGGGTAATTATGGGATTATTTTTTAATAAGAAAAATTTAATTGATGCCGTCGGATATGGGGATAAAGTAACTGTTTTAGAACTCTTAAATACAGGTGAGGATATAAACCAGCAAAATAAAGACGGGTGGACACCTTTGCTTGTCGCAATCAGTTCCTGTAATCCTGATATGGTGCAAACTTTGATAGAAGCCGGTGCGGATATTAACCCGGAAAGCCCTAAACTAGGAACACCGCTTATTTTTGCTTGTGCAAATAAGAACACAGAGCTAATACAAATACTTTTAGATAATGGCGCAGATGTTAATTTGCCCGATGCAAACGGCTGGACGCCTTTGATAGTTTCCGCCCAGCAAGGACAGTTGGAAATAGTTAAATTATTACTTGAAAAGGGTGCAAATAAAAATGCAAGAACTAATGAAGGTTGGACGGCTTTAGATGCTGCCGTAAAGAATAATAACCATGATATTGCCTCTTTATTTACATCAGGTATTATACAAAGCAAGCCCGTAGTACAGCAAGTAAAAGCGACTCCACGAAATAAATACAAAAGAAGATATGTAAAAGAAGAAGATTTACTAAATGTAGATTTAGGTAAAAAATTATTTGAATATATATTTGGTCCTGATAAATCTTTTAAAGAAATATTTCAAAAGGTAGACTCTTCCAAAATAGTATTTTTTATAGTTTCGGGTTGGGTTTTACTCATTATATTATTGGCACTTTTGAATTATTCTCCCTCAAAATCAAACGAAAAGAACATTATGAAAGCTATTGGATCCGGCGATGTCGCTGCCGTTGAAAAGATTTTAGATAAAGATACCGATATAGATGCTTTTATAAATGATAAGTATAATATGTTGTTTGAGGCAAGCAAGGCTGGGCAAGTTGAAATAGTTAAATTCTTAATAAGTAGAGGGGCAAAAATTGATATACGCGGGGATTATCAGCAAACGCCTTTGATTGTTGCTTCGGCATATGGAAAAACTGCGGTTGTAGCTGAATTGATTAAGGCAGGAGCAAAGATTGATTCGCAAGATGAATACGGAAGTACCGCTTTAAAATATGCTGCCAGAAATAATTATTTGGAGATTGTAAAAATTTTATTATCTGCCGGGGCTGACCCTAATGTGCTAAATCAACATAAAGAAACAGCTTTAATTTCTGCAGTAGTTTATGGTAATAAAGAAATTGTTTCTTTATTGTTGGATTATGGCGCTAAGACGGATATAATTAATGTTAAGAATAATACCCCATTAACAGCAGCAAGTTATGGTGGATTTACGCAAATTGCCGAGATTCTGATTAATAAGGGAGCAGATGTTAATTTCGCTTCACCGGAAACGAAAGAAACCCCTCTTGCACATGCTGTTTACAAAGGTTATTTTGATATAGTGAAGTTACTTGTAGAGCATGGGGCAGATGTAAATGTCAAGCAAAAAGGCGGTACAGGCCCAATGCACTTGGCTGCCCAAGAAAATTATCTTCAAATCGGTGAATATTTGCTTAAGCATGGTGCCAAGTATGATGAACCAAATGACAGGCTTGATACCCCTCTTATTTTAGCCGCTGGTAAAGGCGGATATGAGATGGTTAAATTCTTACTTGATTGTGGCGCTGATGTTAATTTTAGTGATAGAGTCGGAGTAATACCTTTAACTACTGCGACTTATAATAAACATCCGAAAGTGGTCAAACTATTGCTTGAAAGAGGGGCTGATGCCAATAAAAGAAATGGTAATGGCTTCACCGCTTTGGATCTTGCAAAAAATATGAGGAATAGGGAACTTATTACGTTATTAACACCATATACTAATTAATTATGTCAAATTGCTTAAAAAACTTGTATAATAAATTATCAGGAGGTTTAAATGGAACCGTTAGTACAAAATCAGCATGAGCAGATAAAACAAGAAAATAATTATAATTTGGCGTCTCTCTTTGAAAGGGCTATCGCTTTTGTTATAGATTTAATGCTTTGGCTTACGGTTTCTTCTCTGATATATCAAATTATAAAAGCCTCCTCCGTAAAAACTTATTTGGTGTTTTCTATTTTGGCTTTTGTTTTGTATGTTACAATATTTACCATGGGGCCGCTTAAAACTCTCGGGAAATTCTTGCTCGGTATTAAAGTTATAGACCGCAAAACCAAACGAAATTTGAGTTTTGGGCGTGCACTTTTAAGGGCCATCGGGTATATAATAAATCTCTTTACTGCTTTTATCGGTTTTGCTTTTGTTTTATTTTCCAAGAAACGCTTGGCTTTAGAAGATTTACTTGCAGGTAGTGAAGTAATTTCCACCCGCCAAAAAACCGGATCTGAAATGACTTTGATTACAATATTCGGTACTGCTTTAATTTTGGGTGTTGCGTATTTTATATATAATAACATGATTTTTAATCCGTATAAAGCTATGAAAGCATCTGCCGAAAAGCAACTTGTAAAGGTTGCCTATTTAGAAGAGTTACATAAAGAACGTTATGGTGTTTATACTACTGATTTGAGACGTCTTGCTCTAATCAGCGGGGATGCAGTACAATTTCAGCGCGATATGCAACAATATTTTCGCCCGACAGATTTTAAAATAGGTATTAGAGAAGACGGATATTATATTGAAGGTCGCGCTAAAGACAATGCAGACCCAGAAAAAACAAGTATGGTGTATTTTGTTAAGTAGATTTATTTAATTTAAAAGGAGGGTATTATGGCTTATAAAATTAATCCGGATGTTTGCGTAAATTGTGGTGCATGTGAATCATCTTGCCCCATGAGCGCTATTTCAGAAAAAGACGGCAAAAGAGTAATTGATGCAGCAAAATGCGTTTCCTGCGGTTCTTGCGCCGGTGCTTGCCCCGTTAGCGCAATCGCAGAAAATAATTAGTTTATTATTTTAATACCCTGGTTCTTATTTATACACCGGGGTATTTGTTTTCCTTTTTTTATATAATTTATATATCACAACTTGTATATGAGTAAATTTAAAAAGATTCTTAGAATCATTGGTTATATTTTTATCGCTTTGTGCTTTTTGTTAGCTTTGGCAGAAGTTTCCTTGAGATTTATTTTGCCATCTGAAAGTATAAAGGCGAAAACTTTGGCTTATCTTTCCCAAAGCTTAGGGGCAGATGTTAAAACAGATAAAATTTCTGCAAGCATATTCGGTATAAAACTTGATAATGTTTCAGTCGATATTGCAGGCGCTACTTTGTTCCATTCCAAAAAAATGCAAATAAAATTAAACCCTTTTATGCTTTTGATCGGTCAACTTTATGTCAGCAAAATTATAATTAATGAACCTGCTTTGCAAATTATAAGGAATCAAGAAGGAATTTTTAATTTTGAACCGCTTTTGGCTGCAGAAGAAGGCCAAGACAATCCCCCCTCTGACACAGAATTAAGTATTCCTTTTGATATAAGAATAAAAAATTTATCTTTGCGTGACGGTCAAATTTCTTTCGTCGATTTAAAAGAAAATATGAAGGCAAATTTGCAAGATTTAGATTTTAATTTACACAAATTTTCTTTCTATAAACCTTTTAATTTCGATCTTTCTTTTGATCCCCATTTTGAACAAGAAAATTTTGTTTTTGACGGTGCACATTTTATTTTAAGTGCAAATGCTAATTTAAGTGAAATGAATTTACAAAAAGCAGCTTTTGATTTAAAAAAATTATTGCTTGAATATAAAGAAACTTCATTAAAAGTGCAGGCGAAAATTAATAATTTTCAAAATCCTTCCGGGCGTGCTTTAGTAGAATTAAAAAATTTGTCTGACAGTACTTTCACTGATTTTAGCGAGATCTTGCCTTTTAATGTTCCTTTGATAACTTCAGATATATCATTTGATTATTTTATTAATGATTCAAAGGCAAATATCAAAAATTTACTTGTAAAAATAGCAGATACCGAATTAAATTTTAAAGCAAATTTAGATTTAAATAAAAATGAAATTTCCGGAGGTAAAATAAATCTTAAAAGTGTTTTGGATTCTTTTAAAGATAGATCCCCCCTTTTTGACGAATTGAAACCGACGGGTAACATTAATGCCGATTTTGACTTTGCTTGGCCGCTAGCTTTAGCCGGTAATTTAAATTTAGAGGATATAGGTTTTGTTACCGATAAAGTCGGTACTTTGGAGAATGTAAATACAAATATTGAAGTTAAAAGTATTGATGAAATAAATATAGAATCTTTAACCGGAATTTTAAATAAAAATCCATTTAACTTGCAAGCTAAATATCAAAAACAAGAAAAATTTGCCGATGTATTTGTCGATTTTAAAGCAGATAAACTTTATGTTTTTAACACCTCGACAAAAGAAACTCAAGCAGAAGAACAGAAACTTCAAGCCGAACAGCAAGAAAATAAATCTGAATTTTCTTTTGTTCCCATAAACGTAAATGCTAAAGTCGATGTGAAAAAGCTGGATGTACCGTTTATTAAAGGTAATAATTTAGTTTTTAATGCCAAAGCTAAAAATATTACTAAGCGACTTGATAAAGTGCATGGTACTTTTGATTTAACAATCAATAACGGTCAAATAAAAGATATTTATACTATATCTAATGCTAACTCCGTAACAAAGGTTATGTTTATGAGTTTAGGTATAGTAAGTAAAGTTATAAACACCCTTAATGTCATTGATCTGCTTAACGGTATTGGCAAAGTTATGTCCGGAAATAAGGAAGAGGAAGAAGAAATTCCTCATCACCAAGAAATCAACGGGAAAATGGATTTTGATTCTTTCAATACCAATATTGATTTCAATGAAGGCCTTGCTACGATGAAGAAGTGTGCTTTTGTATCAAGTTTGTTCTCTTTTAGGGTAAATGGGAATATCAATTTTAATGATCGCAAAATTAAATTGAATGTTGACAGCGCTCCAGGTAGACATTCCGAGGACGGTATTATGCCATTAAATATTGATATTAAGGGTACAGTGGAAGATCCTCAGGGTTCTCTCAGTGTTTTGTCAAGTGTAGCTGATTTGGTAGGTCATACAATTACTAAGAATCCTGTGTCAAATATGTTAAAAAGTACTTGGAGTGCTTTGTTTAAGTCTGAACCTGAGGAAGAAGAAAATCAGACCCATCCACAGGAAGATGAAAAATAAAGCAATATTGTTAAATTTTTGGTATAATATTCTTGTACATAAAATAAATACGGAGGTAGTATGAAGAGACTTATAGTAGTTTCAGTTTTATTCTCTTTATCGTTGGGTGCGAACGCCTATGTGCAAACGTGCTACTATGGTAAAGATTGCGTGAATGGACAAGTAGTAAAAACTTGTGATTCAAAATGCCAAGCTAAAAAAGCAGCAAAAGAAGCTTTGGAAAGATCCAGACAAAAAAGACTTGCTGCTCAACAAGCTGCCGCTCTGCAAGCTCAAAGAGAAGCAGAAGCCGCTGCTAGAAGAGCCCAGCAAGAAAAAGATGCTGCCGCTTTAGCTGCTATCGGTAAAGTAGAACAAATTGAAGATGAAATCTCAGTAATTTTAAATAATGATATCCTCTTCCAATATGGTAAGACTGATTTATCAAAAGAATCAAAACAAACTTTGGATAAAGCAGTAGAACTTCTTAACCAAATTCCTAACAGAACTTTAGTTATTCAAGGTCATACCGATTCAGTAGGTTCTGACGAATATAATATGGAATTATCTGAACAAAGAGCAAAACGCGTTTACGATTACATGATGGGACAAGGTTTGCAAATTAAAGAAGTTTCCTATAAAGGATTCGGTGAAGCAAAACCAGTCGCAGATAATAACACCAAAGAAGGCCGCCAGGCAAATCGCCGTGTGGAATTCAGAATTAAATAATTGGTTATTAAGTATTTAATTTCAAAAGACCACCTTTTAGGTGGTCTTTTTTACTTTGTGATGAAAATATTCATTCTTTAAATTCTTGTGGACAAGGCGCTTAAAGTTTAATATAATATAAAAGAAGATTTATTAAGGGGCTGGTAGCTCAACTGGTTAGAGCGTCCGCCTTACACGCGGAAGGTTGAAGGTTCGAGTCCTTTCTAGCCCACCATTTTAAAAGTCCACCATAAGGTGGACTTTTTAAATGGTCTACTAGAAGTAAGGCAACTGTGAGGGCACAGCGCCTTGCTGCTTGCCTCACGTAAGGACGAGAAAGCGAGTCTAATTAATAAAACAAAACACCCCGGGAGTTTAACTTCCGGGGTGTTTTTATATACGTTTAATTAAATATTATTTCTTTTTACTTCCACCGAAACCTAGCCTTATACCGGCATTTAAGCCCCAAGCACTCAATTTGTTACCTTTCTCATAAGTACCTAATGCATGCCAGTACAGGTTATCGGCAAGTTGCATACTTAAACCTACAGATGCTTCAAAGCTGCCGCCCTTCAAGGATGTTTCAGTTTCCGCACCACCATACCTTACTTTGCCTTTACCTGCAAATTCTCGGTTATATGCAAGTTCTACTAGCGGTTCTATCAAC
>JAFZUQ010000002.1 GCA_017618215.1 Elusimicrobiaceae bacterium
AAGGGTTTTACCTTAATTGAATTATTAGTCGTTGTTTTGATTATCGGTATACTTGCAAGTATCGCATTTCCTCAATACAGGAAATCTGTTGAAAAAGCAAGACTATCAGAGGCCCTGGAAACTATTAAAAGTATTGAAGATTCTATAGGTAGACTGTTGCTGGAATATGATGATGAAGGACTTGAAAATATTAACTTTGATACGCTTGATGTAGAATTCCCCGGTGCAGAGGGCCAGGACTATAACACTGACAATTTCCAATATATTGTTGTAGGTGGTACTACGAGCCCTGGTAGTCCTGTTATAGACATAGTGGCTACAAGAAATAATGATTTGTATGAATTGGATACACTCGTAGATGCAGACCGAAGCAGTACATTTGTAAACTACCTCCATTATTGTTACACCAACGACACAGATATGGGGGAATATATTTGCAAATCTTTGGAATCTCAAGGATGGAGAAATTGCGGAAATTCAGCAACTTGTGGACACTCGGTAGGGGATTAATAATTTTACCCCTGGCAAAACCGGGGGATATTTTTCTGTGTAATTTATTATCTAAAAAAGATAACCTGATGTCGGACCAAAGCGGCACAAACAACCCGCAGGCCGCCCGCCACGGCTTGCTGTTGCGGAATAACTTGGCGCCTGCATTAAAGACCTTCCAAAAGAACGGCAACATTTATTACAATCACTTGACGAACGCGGTTTATTAAGAACACAGTAAGTACAAGAATCCCCGTGGAAAGTATTTCCATTTAAAGAACAAGTTTGGTTATTGTTGCCGCCGGAAGATTTCGGTTTATTGCCGATAGTTTCAATATTTGTACCGTATTTATAATTTGTCGCTTCTATACCGACATTTACCATACCTTGCATAGCAATTTTACCTAACTTACCCCAAAAACCTGGCTCCTTCTTTTCGCTTTGATAACCTTGTTGCTGTTGTTGCGCTTGGCGTTGGGCTTCTTCTGCTTGTTTTTGTTTAGCAATGGCGACATCATTTGCAAATTTGGCATTTGCTTGGTCTTGTTTTACAGCCGCCTGGGAAAGTTGCTCGGACATATCAAAATTCCTTTCCTGTTGTTTGTCAACGGCAGTTTCATAATCGCCCTTATAAGAATTGGCTTTTGAGGCGCCGCCTAAAGCATCTAAAAACATATCATCTGCCTCATCATCACCGACCAAAACAGGTGCGCTTACAGGCGGTATTTCCACAGGGCTACGCATTACTATTTCATGGTTTGGATCTGCCGTTGAGTGGGTTATATAATTTTTTACTTTTGTGGGGCTGGCACCTTTAGAATACTTTCCGCCTTTATTTTCCACAAAGGGTGCCCCTATACCCTGCCTTAAAAGTTCGGCTTCACCGGTTAAATTTTCTCTTGTAGCAACACCGTGTGCATTGGGAATATTTTGATGTGCTTCATCATAATATTCGGTATTGGCTAAAGACTGAGTCATAGCATTATGCATTTGGTCTACGGCGCTAGGTTTGTTTTGTGCAAAAGCAAAAACACCGCAAAATAAAAATGAAATTACCAAAAGTTTACGCATATTAGCGCATCCTCCCTGTGCGCATCAAGGCTCTCTTTTTAGCTAAAGAATCATCTACGGTACCGGCTAATTTTTCTTTTTTGGCAATTTCTTCTTGTTTGGCTTTTTCAATATCAACTGTTTGTGTTTGACCGCCGCCTTGTGTGGTGCTGACTACTTGCACTTGCACTTTTGTTACAACACCGCGGTCAAGCGTAAAGATATAGTGTACTTCATCGGTAAAAATATCTACACCGCGGACACCGGCTTCATATTGTCCCCTTTCCTGACGTTCTTCTGCCCTTTTATAAGTTAAAATTTCGCGGTAAGAACTTGGGTGGGAATATACGGTAGGCTCACCATATTTTGCTTTAACATCATCTTTTGTTTTGCCGATTAAGAAGGCGGCATTTTCCCTTTCGGTTACACGCCCAAACCAACGCAAATTATAATTATCTATGGAACACTGATTTTCACGCCAATAATCAGCAAAAGTAAAATATTTTGCTTTGCTCGGGTTTGCAGTTTGCATTTTTGTTAAAGCAATCAAACATTTGTCCATTTTAGGTAAAACATAAGGCAAAGCACTTTTATTCCAAACGGCTAATTTATCGGCAAGTGTTTCAACCATATATAAGGTGTCTGCTTCCTTCTTTTCAAAACTGACAAATTTATTTGGGTTTGTTCCCCTTTCAATTAACATCGCAATAATTTGCGCATTTTTTTCTTTATCGCAAACAAATTTTACGGATTCATTCCTGCCTTGGCGGCGGTATGGATCACAAATACCTACGGCGTGGTTAAGCCAGCGGTCTTCCACCGTTTCCATTTGGTTTAAGGTTTCTTGCACGGCTTCGGCATCACTTAACAAAATATTTGTTGAGAGAGTTTTTGTAATATCAGGTTTTTGCTGTGAAGTTGCTGACGATTTAGTATTTTTTGTTGAGGAACTTGAACAAGCAGCCAACACTAAACAGACTGTTAAAAATATTGATAGTTTTTTCATAAAACCTCCTTTTGGTTTTATACTAATATGATAGCAAAAAAATACCATTTTATAAATCTGTTTACTTTCATAGACATATTTGATAACATATTGATATAAATTTATATACGGAGAGCTTATGTCTTTACTCAAGAAAACTACTGTTTGGGTGCAAGAGCAAATTATTACCCCTGAGCAAAAAGAGAAAATCTTGGCCTTTGAACGCCAAAGCGGGAATCACACTTTTTGGAATACCGCTTTTATTATCGCTGGCATTTTAATCGGTTTGGGTATATGCCTATTAATAGCAGCAAATTGGTCGGTTTTGCCTGCGACAGTAAAACTTATCGGTGATTTTGCATTATTCGGTGCATTAATTTTTGCTATTTACTGGAGCATCCAAAATCAACATAAAGGTTTAAAAGAATTGTTCACAATTTTAGCTTTTTTGTTAGTCGGCGGAACAATAGGATTGGTGGGCCAAATATTTCAGCTATCCGGCGGGTGGAATAATTTTGCACTCGCTTGGGCTTTATTAGGTTTACCATACGTAATATTAAGCCGTTCAATATTCATAAATATGGCATGGTTGGTTTTACTCGGTAGCATATTTAATGGGAAATATTTAGGTAAAATTCTTGAATATATCGTAGGTAATTTTACCATAAATACCATAATCGATATTATCATCTTATATGCAATTTATTGGGGTATTACAAAAATACAAGACAAAACAGATAAATACATCGTTTTACCTAAAACGATTGGCAAATTACTGATTTGGAGCATATATCTCTTGGTTATATATATAGGCTGCCGTTGGGGGCTTATATCTTCCCATAACTTACAGGCATTTGGCGCTTATCTTGTGGTTTTTGGTTTTTTGGGATTTCGTATGTATATGGCAACTAGGAAACAAAATATTTCATCCTTTAAAAGAAATGCCGTTTTAGCCGAAATTTATATTTTCGCCATTTTTGCATCTAAAATGGGTAATTTATGGATGTCTGGTTGGGGTTTCATTTTGGGCGGTTTATTTATTTTGGCTTTTGTTTTCGCTTTGCGCAAAACTACCCGCTATATCAAACAAATGGAGATTTTCAAATGAAAAAGCATATACTAATAACAAGCCTCGTTTTACCGTTTATATGTTTACTTGCGTGGGTTTTATTTTTAACCATTACACGTAACACGGGGAGTGAAATTACCGTCAATATAGCAGGTTATGATCCACGGGACTTGCTTTCCGGCCATTATATTGCTTATCAGATTGATTGGGATCATACCGATTGCACACAATTTGACGGTAATGTCTGCCCTAAAAAAGAATTTTGTAAAGAAGCACACTGGGGTAGGCAATGCCGTTTTTATATACCTGAAAATCAGGCAAAAGATTTGAATAATCTTTTTGTAATGAGATTCCACAATAATCTAAAATTCGAAGTGGTATATTCATACCGTAAAGGGCGCACCCCCATAGCAAAAAAACTTTTAATAAACGGTGATGAGTGGCAAGAATATATGCGCAATAAAAAGTTATAATATATATCAGAGGTTAAAATGCAAGCAAATAATTTCTTAGATAGAGTCAAAATTTATGTCAAAGCCGGAAAGGGCGGTGACGGTTGCTTGTCATTTAGACGGGAAAAGTTTATTGCTTACGGTGGCCCAAACGGCGGGAACGGCGGCAAAGGCGGCGATATTATTTTGCAAGCCGAGCCTAATTTAACTACACTCCAAGAACTAGCTTGTAACCCACACATTGAAGCAGCAAACGGTGAAAAGGGCGGCACTTATAATAAAACCGGCCTTAATGGGGAAGATAAAGTTGTTTTAGTTCCACTCGGAACAGTAATTAAACTTAACGGCGAAACAGTTGCAGATTTAACTAAACCCTATCAAAAAGTTATTGTTGCTCGCGGTGGGCGCGGAGGGCGCGGAAACCAAAGTTTTAAAACCAAAAATAATACCGCACCGCGTATTGCAGAAATCGGCCAAAAAGGCGAAGAACTTACTTTAATTTTGGAACTTAAAGTTTTGGCTGATGTCGGTCTTGTCGGTTTACCGAATGCCGGCAAAAGTACTTTTTTAACTGCCGTTACCGCAGCAAGGCCGAAAATTGCAAATTATCCTTTCACCACTTTAAACCCTAACCTCGGTATCTGCCAACATAAAAACACAAGTTTTATTATTGCCGATATTCCCGGTATTATTGAGGGCGCAAGTGAAGGTAAAGGCCTTGGGCATCAATTTTTAAAACATATCGAAAGAACACGCGTTTTAGTACATCTTGTCGACCCGAGCGGTTTTGAAAACTTTACCCCCATTCAAACAGTAAAAACCATTAGTGATGAACTTAAAAATTTTGACAAAAAACTTGCAAAAAAGCCACGCATAATTGTTGTAAACAAATCAGACTTGGATGGAGCGGAAAAGGTTTTTAAGCAAATTGAAAAAAAGTTTGCAAAAAAATATCCTGTATTTTTAATTTCGGCTGCAGCAAGGAAAGGACTTGCTAAAGTACTCGATGAAATTGTAAAAACCCTAACCCAAAATCCGATTAAATTTGAAAAACCAAAGCAAGAACAAACTTTAACTTTGAAAGTCGAGCCGTTTTTTACAGTTACAAAACTTGATGGAAACCGCTTTCAAATATCTGGGAAAAAAGCTGAAGACTTTATTTCCATGACCAACTTTGCACAACCTCAAGCAGTGCAACGTCTTTGGGGAATTTTCAAAAAAGTAGGACTTGAAAAGGAACTCTTAAAACAAGGTATACAAGATGGGGATATCATTGTTGCCTGCGGTAAAGAATTTGAGTGGAGTGGTGCAGAATTTAGCGGTGAGGTTTCTGCTTTACCGGAACGCCTTGGCGGCTATAAACGCCGTGAAACTAAACAAGAGAGGCTTGAAAAGCGCCGCTCAAGACGTCAGCAAAAATTTGATTTATAAATCTATACAATATGACAAGCAATATTAATAGATGGGATAATAGGCAGTGCTGCCTGATCCTTCCATCGGTCTATCCGTCAAAGAAGAACAGATCTTTTTCCCATCCTCGCTGTTATTGTCAATTTTACATCTTATAAAGTTATCTGCGTAACAACCTATTATTTTATATCCTGTTGCTGCCCCAACCCTTCTAGCTTCAACACATGTCTTTTCATAATATGTCCGACCTAGCGTATATTCGAAATAATCGGTTGAAAAAGAATCACGAGTATCATCAAAATCTTCAATTGAAGGAACAAAGTCATTAATATCCTTAAAGATATCTCCATATTCGTCGTAATTGATAAAATGTTTTTGTTGTGCAGCTTGAATAGTGGCAACCATATTTACCGCTTCACTGGCACGCGCATGTTCTACAGAAGTTCTATAGGCTGGGTAAGTCATAGCAGCCAAACCACCAATTATAATAACAACTACTAACAATTCCATTAAAGTAAAACCATTTTTATTCATATTAACCTCTCTTTTTTAATTTTCCTAAATCAACCGTATTAAACAAAACCGTTTTAACTTTTGTAAGCAAAGCAAGGCGGTTATTTTTAATTTCGGCTTCTTTAGTATTTACCATTATTTTAGCAAAAAAATCTTCCAAAGGTTGCTTTAACGCTGAAAGATTTTTTAGTTCCTTCTTAAAATCATCTTTAATTTTAGGCAAATCATCGACTGCCTTATTCAAGGCAACTTCCTCTTGCTCTTTAAGTAATGCTAAATTTAAAGCAGGTAAATTTTGCGGGGATTGTTTTAAAATATTTGCAACGCGTTTAGCTGATTCTGCTACTGCTTGCAAAGTTTCGCTCTTTAATTGTTCTGCTAAAATCTCGGCATTTAAAAGTACTATGTTCAAAGATGTATCAAAATTCTTTACCGCTGAAATTATATCTTCCGGTATAAGACTGTCCTCTAAGATATTTTGAAGGCGTTGCCATAAAAATTCAGGCAGTTGTGCAAGTTGGTTATTTGCATTTTCCGGCAAATTTCTGGAAGCAAGTTCCACTAATTTATTGATACTTAAAGGCCAATTATTTGCCAAAATAATTCTCACCGCACCCATAGCCTGACGGCGTAACGCAAAAGGATCTTGGCTGCCACTTGGCACTTGACCTGCTTTAAAATTGGCTGCTAAAGTATCAAGTTTTCCTGCCAAACTTACCAAAGAACCGATTTTTGTTTTAGGTAAATCTGATGAGGCAGATAAAGGTAAATAAAATTCTTCCAAGGCAGTACATACATCCTGCGCGCGGCCTTCTTTTTGTGCATAAACACCGCCCATATAACCTTGTAAATCCGTAAACTCATAAACTACTGAACTTGCCAAATCCGCATAAGCATAAGAAGCAGCCAGCTTGGCATTTTCGGCATCAACAGAATTAAAATTTAATAATTTTGCGATAGAATTTGTTAAATCGGTAATGCGTTTCGTTTTATCTTCCATCGTACCCATGCCGTCAATAAAATTAATGTTTTTAAGTTTACTGCGCATATTATTAAGGCCGAGTTTTAAATCGTTTTCAAAAAAGAAAACCGCATCAGTCAAACGGGCAGTCATAACATTTCTAAAACCAGTTTTTACTTCTTCTTGATTCACGGAAACGCCATCCCTAACTGCAATAAAATGCGGCTGAAGTTCGCCTTTTTTATTGACAACCGGGAACATTTTAATTTGTGTTTTTAAAACCGTTGTTAAAAGTTTTTTAGGGAGCTTCATGAAACTTAAAGCCATATCTCCGGCAAGGGCAATAGGGTGCTCCGTAAAATTAACCGTTTCGTTAATTAAATCTTCGTCTAAATCTGCCTGATAACCTAAAAGTTTTGTACAACCTTCAATACTTCTGATAAGGGCTTTTTTGCGTTCTTCGATATCAACGAGTATCGGATGAATTTGATTTTTTAAAGCATCCTTATAACTTTCAGGGTTTTTGATTATTATTGGTGTTTGTTTAAAGGAACTTAAACCATAAGCTTTGTTTGATGATTTAACACCGGCGATTTCAAACTTAATAATTTTGCTGCCGTAAAGTGCAATAATACTCCTTATTGGGCGTGCAAAGCGGAAGCCGGAATCTTCCCACACCATATTTTTTGCAAAATTCAAACTTTTAATAAGTTCCGGAAAAATTGTTGTAAGCAGTTTTTCGGTTTTAATGCCTTTGATTTTTATATCAGCGTAAATAAATGGGCCTTTATCGGTTTCTTTTACAACTAACTGCTCGGCTTTAATTCCGTTTTTTGCGGCAAAACCTAAAGCTTGGGGTGTAAATTTACCGTCTGCATCTTTTAACAATTTAGCCGGTGGGCCTTTGATTTCTTTAGAAATATCTTCACTAACCGCCGCTAAATTTTGAATTTCAAGAACTAATTTTTTGTAAGTTCCGTAAGTTTCCAAAGCTTCGTAATTAAGACGGTTTTCCGCTAAAATCTTGATTGTGTTTTCTTTGAGTTGCTCCAAAGCAGGCCTTAAAAAACGGGCAGGCAAATGTTCTGTTCCTATTTGTAAAAGTGCGTTCATTTAGCGGCCTCCTTTTCCTCATGTTGTTTGATATATTCGCCGGCACAAAGTTTGGCAAGGTGGCGGATTTTGGCAATAATATTTGTTCTGTCACTAACGGAAATCGCACCGCGCGCTTCAAGAGTATTAAAGTAATGGGAAACACGCATTGCACAATCATAAGCAGGCAAGTATAAACCTTTTTTGCAAAGGGAACGGCATTCTTCATCGTTCTCTTCCACATAACGGCGGAGATTGGCGACATTTGCCTCTTCAAAATTATAATGGGAAAATTGCCTTTCGCTTTCTTTTACCATTTCGCCGTAAGTGGTGGTATCGTTCCACATAATGTCAAAAATTGTATCTTTCTTTTGGGAATACATGGCTAATCTTTCAAGGCCATAAGTAATTTCAACTGTAATAGGTTTTAAGTTGTAGCCGGCCATAATTTGGAAATAGGTAAACTGTGTAATTTCCATACCGTCAAGCCAAATTTCCCAACCCACACCGGATGCACCGAGTGTCGGGGATTGCCAATCATCTTCAATCCAACGCACATCATGAATTTCCGGATCAAGCCCTATTGCTTTTAAAGAGTTTAAATAAAGTTGTTGAATATTTGCCGGTGAAGGTTTTAAAATAACCTGGAATTGATAATATTTACCGAGGCGGTTTGGGTTTTCCCCATATCTTCCGTCAGCAGGACGGCGACATGGTTCGACATAACATACGCTTGTCGGTTTCGGTGTAAGAGAACCGAAAAATGTAAAAGGGTTAAAAGTACCGGCGCCCTTTTCCAAATCATAGGGTTGTACCACAATGCAACCTTGCTTTTTCCAATATACTTGGAGATTGTGTATTATATCCTGAAAGTTCATATTTATATTATATAATTTTAAGAGAAGGAATTTGCAGTTTCTATTTTTGCCGTCAAATTCTTTTTTGTAAATAAAAAATGCCGAGGGACAGGATCGAACTGTCGACACCTGGTTTTTCAGACCAGTGCTCTACCACTGAGCTACCTCGGCAAGTGAACTATCACTATATATATGATACAAAATTTTTTGGATAACTTGCAATACTAATAAAAATCCCCTGTCGGTGCAGTAAATAATTACACTAAACAGGGGAAATTTTTTATTTTAAGTTTTTAAGTGTTTCTAAAATACTGTCAACATGCTCCGGAGAATAACCACGCCATGTTTGGACCGGTTTACCGTCTTTAAACAGCATAATAGTCGGAAATCCTCTAACACCGTATTCCTGCATTAATTCTTTTGCATTGTAATAAATTTTGATATTTTTAGCTGCTTTGACAGGTTCTAAATTAACAAGGCTTGAAGAACTTCCATCCATAAAAGCAATAATAACATCTGCTTGCGTTGAAGGTACTTGACCTGCAAGGTTATCCATATACGGAAGCATTTTCTTGCACCAACCGCAAAAACCTGCCATAAAAGCAACCACGACGGGTTTTTCATTTATCTTCTCGTTAAAGCTATAACTGTCAGCATTTAAACCAGACAATATATAGATTTGTGCACCTTGTCTGTTTTGCACATTTTGTGCCTTTCCATTTTGTTCGGACACGAATTTTGCTACTTGATCGCAAGCGGCAAAAGAAAGAACTGCTAATGTTAGTATTAATATTTTTTTCATAATTAAATTATATATTATTTAAACACAAATTTTAAGAGCTTTAAATAAAGTTTTTTGTATGGGGAGTAACGAATAGGGAAATCTATCCAATTCTTTTTATCAACTATGCTTTTAAAGTGCGTAAAAGTTTTAAAGCCTTGCTCGCCATGATAAGAACCCATACCGCTTTCGCCGACACCTCCGAAAGGCATTTCGGTGCTAGCAAGATGCATGATAGTATCATTAATACAACCACCACCGTAACGAACGCGGCTTGTAATTTGCTTAATCGTTTGCTTATCATTTGAAAATAAATACAATGCAAGCGGTTTGGGTTTACCGTTAAGTAAATCAATAACTTCTTCAATATTTTCAAAAGTCAGAATAGGTAAAATGGGCCCAAATATTTCTTCCTGCATAATTTTATCTTCCCAAGTTACATTTACCATAATTGTAGGGGCAATTTGTAAAGTATCTTTATTTATTTGACCACCGTAAATTATTTTTGAAGGTTCCATTAAACCGCTTAATCGGTCAAAATGTTTTGCGCTGATAATTTTACCGTAATCTTTATTTTCGAAAGGTTTTTTACCATATTGTTTTTGCGTTTGCATACAAAGTTGTTTTTGCAATTCTTGGGCAATACTTTTATGACATAAAATATAATCGGGCGCAACACAAGTTTGCCCGCAGTTCAAAAATTTACCAAAGACTATACGGCGCGCTGCAAGTTTTAAATCAGTGCTTTGGTCTACTATACACGGGCTTTTACCGCCAAGTTCCAAAACAACGGCCGTTAAATTTTCCGCCGCGCGCCTTAAAACTTCTTTACCGACATTTGAACTGCCGGTAAAAAATATAAAATCAAATTTTTCTTTAATCAAATTTCGTGCATTATCAATATCTTGGTCCACCAAATAAACATATTCTTCCTTAAAACAAGCGCGAATAACTTTACCCATAATCAAAGTTGTTGACATAGAGTTTTTGCTTGGTTTAATCATTGCCGTATTACCAGCAGCAATTGCATCAATTAGAGGATCCATCGTAAGCAAGAACGGGTAATTCCACGGGCTGATAATTAAAGTGTTCCCGTAAGGTATCGGTTTTATATAACTGCGTGAAGCAAAATTAACAAGAGGTGTATGAACAGTTTTTTCAGCTGCTAAACGCCTTGTGTTTTTAAGCATATAATTTATTTCTTCGTATACAAGGCCGATTTCGCACATAAAACTTTCAAATTTACATTTGCCTAGATCCTGTTTTAAGGCAGTAATAATTTCCCCCTCATACTGCTTAATTGTATCTTTTAAAAGTTTGAGCTTTGAAATGCGCAAATCAATATCAAGCGTTGCACCGCTTGCAAAAAATTTCCTTTGCTTTTCAAGTATATTATTCAATTTCATTATTGTTACCTTTAACTTGATAATAAAACTTTCAAGTTCCTTTTGTTCATATTTAGGTATAGGGTAGGTGTGCTATTTGAGCCGATATTGATACTCCAAACAATAGTCATAGATATATTTTAGCGAATAGTATGTCATAAGTCAAAAAATTAATATCAAAATTTCTATGTAATTTCGGCTTTAAAAATTGTAATATATATCTAGATATTCTTAAAGGAGGATGTCCATGAAAAAGTTATTAGTACTTGCTGTAATGGTTGCCACATTAGGCGTCTGTGCAGCAGCAGAATCCCCAATCAAATTGTCCTTATATGACAATATTGCTTGGCCCCAAACCAACAAAGCCAATATCGTTTTAGGTCTTGTTGATAACAATACCCCGACAGTTGCCGGTGTTTCTTTAGCAATCGGTTCTTCAAGAGTTGACGATCTTACCGGTGCATCTTGGGCATGGATATATGCCAGATCTAACAACTTAACCGGTGTACAATGGGCTTTATATGATGTGACTAACAGAGCAACCGGTGTAACATTCGGTCTTGTTAACCACAACAAAGGTGCCTTTACCGGTGCACAACTCGGTTTCGTAAACTTGGCAAATAATATGAAAGGTCTCCAATGGGGCTTTTACAACCAAGCAGAAACATTAACAGGTTTGCAACTCGGTTTCGTAAACTATATCAACAGAATCGATAAAGGTTTACAAATCGGTTTAGTTAACATTATTGAAAGCAATGGTTGGTTACCAATCATGGTCATTGTTAACGGCAAATTCTAGTTTTTGGAAATGTTTTAAAAAGGCCTGCGTTTACAGGCCTTTTTTTTTACACTTTTTATCTGCAAAAATTGTAATATATATTTATATTATAAAGGAGGATATACATGAAAAAGTTATTAATGCTGGTTGCATTAGTTGCAACTTTGGGCATCAGTGCAGCTGCTGAATCCCCAATCAAATTGTCCTTATATGACAATATTGCTTGGCCCGAAACAAATAAAGCCAATATCGTATTAGGCCTTATTGACAGTAATACCCCTACCGTTAAAGGTGTTGCTTTAACCATCGGTTCTACAAGAGTTGATGACCTTACCGGTTTATCTTGGGCTTGGATTTACACAAGAACAAACCATTTAACCGGTGTGCAATGGGGCGGTTTATACCATGTAACAAATGATGCTACCGGTGTTACCGGCGGTTTTGTTAACCATAATAAAGGAAACTTAACCGGCGTACAATTCGGTTTTGTAAACATCGCAAAGAATTTTACCGGTGTAGAATGGGGCGCAGTAAATGTCGCTAAAGATTTTACCGGTGCTCAATTAGGTCTTGTTAATGTTGCTAATAACGTTAAAGGTGCTCAATTAGGCTACTTATTTAACTATGCAGAAAATTTAACAGGTTTGCAACTTGCTCTTGTTAACTACACAAAACGCATTGATAAAGGTTTACAAATCGGTTTAGTTAACATCATTAACAATAATGGTTGGTTACCAATCATGGTCATCGTAAACGGCAGATTCTAATTTGCTAATTTACTTTAAAAAGGCCTGCCTAAAGCAGGCCTTTTTTATTTAAAATATTTCTCTAAAAATTTGGAAATTTCTTGCAGATATTTAGCCCCGGCAACTTCATGGCAACGGGTGTGGCCGGCTTCTTCCACCAACCAAAGTTCTTTCGTACACTTTATAGCATCAAAAACACGTAAAGCTCTTTTATAAGAAACTAAACGATCATTTTTACCATGTATTTGCAAAACCGGACAAGCGATCAATGGTGCAGAAGTTTTAGGTGACAAATCTTCAAGCCCTGTATGAAATTTAAATCTTTTAAATCGTAAAAAAATGTAAACAATTGGGTAATAAGGTAAAGTGTGATGGTTCCATGCCCATTTGCGCACCACCCTTTTATAAGAATAGAAACAGGCTTCTAAAATTACGGCCTTTATTGTTTTATCTATTGCCGCAATATAAGCTGCAACAGAAGCCCCTAAACTTATACCGTATAAGGCAATTTCTTTACATTTTTCGGGTTTGTTTTTGCGAAGATATTCCAAAGCGGCCTGTGCATCCAAATACTCCCTTAAACCTTGCGCACTTTTGCCGGAACTTTCCCCCATACCACGGAAATCAAAATAAAATAAATTATATTTTTTCGCCAAATTTATAGTTTGCGGAAGTATTTGGCTTTTATCCATTTCAAACCCATGCATCAAAACGAGCGTTTTGCTTGAACCAGCACAAGGTAAAAACCAGCCCTTTAAAGTTATATCGTCTTGATTTTTGAAGGCTATGTCTTCAGCTTCAAAACCCATATCCTTAGGATAAACTTTTAAAGGCGGTTGGTGCCAATTAAGTGCCCTATAAAGTTTAATACAAAATGCGCATATAAATAAAGCAACTAAAATAATAATTACCGTCATAATTAAATTATACAAAAAACCCCCGCAAAACGGGGGCTTCAAAAGATATCATTTATTTTTGGTTTTGTTTTTTAAAGTCAATAACAATTAAAGGCCGCTTGGGGCTGCTGCCTATAGTGCCTTCTTCCGACTTCTTTAAAGCTTCGGGCCAAAAACCCTGCATTTTTAAAACAAGTTCGGCAACTTCCCTAAAAGCACCTTTACCGCCATCAACTTGGGTAATATAATCAGCCTCACTCTTAACCTCGGGCACGGCATTGTTTACCGCGCAAGCAAGGCCTACATATCTTAAAGCGGGAATATCAATAAGGTCATCACCGATATAGGCAATTTCTTCAGCTTTCAAATTGCAGCGCGCCATCAAATCTTTTAAAGCAGGAAGTTTATCAAGATAATTATAATACAAAAAATCTAACCCGAGTGTGTTTGCCCTATGCTCGGTTGCCGGAGCATTACCACCTGTAATTATACCTGTTTTAAAACCAAAATCACGGAGTAAAATAAAACCTATCCCGTCATAAGCACAGAATTTTTTCACTTCCGCTATTTTACCTGCGGGTGTACTAAAGAAGTTCATTGTAGCATCTGTCAACACGCCGTCAACATCTGTAATAACTGCTTTGATTTTTTTTATTTTATCTGTTAATGTTAAGTTCATAATTATATTTTACCAATTTGTTAAAGGGGATGTAGTAACATAATACCTACCCTCTTCCATTTCTATACTCCTTGCAGGATCTGTAAAACCAATACTTAAATTAGGCGTAGGGCCTCTAAGTATCATGTAAGGAGCGAAGACAGGTGTAGACAAATTTTCTAAATAAACATGAATATCTGTCTGCAAATATAAAGAGTAATGAGGCAGAATAAAACGAGGTGATAAGAATAAACCTACCGTTATAATTATATAACAAAGCCACTTGGAAAAATCAAATTTATAAGCACAGATATAATATTTGACCAAAAATAGAAATGCTATTATTATCAACACAGACGCCGAATAATATGCCCTAAGCGGTGTACGTGGGGCAGCAAATAAAATAAAAGCCATCATAATGGATATCATGAAAATAAATAAAGAATTCCACAAATCTTCTTTTATGGTATCTCTCTTATCTTTATCTAAAAATCCTATAATCAAAAATATGAAAATTAGAAAAGCGATATAAAACTGTGCTTTAAAAAATTTATTTAAGTGATGTATATGAAAAAATAGCTTTTGGCTTAAAGATGCCGCAGTGATCTTAGAAATAAATCCCAATGTCATTTTATTATAATGGATCGGAGCAGAAAAAAACACCAAACAGCCTATCGCCAAACCAAAAATCAAAAAACTTAAAGCACGTGGGGTTTTAACTTTTTTATATTCGTAAAACAAAGCAAAACATAATGCCAAGCCAAAGGCAACTGGCGCCAAACATTCATTACTCGTCCCAACTAGAAACCCAAGTATAAATAAAAAAATTCTCAAAGTTAAACTATCCTTCAAAATAACATTCTTTGTTTGAATTCGGCGCAAAAGACATAACATAATAAGAAAAGGTAAAATTGTCCAAGTATAATTTATAGCCCCACTTAACCAAAACATAACTTGAGAAGGGGTACAAACAAAAAATACACTCATGAACAAAATTATAATAAAATAAGGCATATCCGTTAGATCTTTTACATTTGGAAAACGCACAAATAAAATATAAAAGATACACAAACAATTAGACAATTGGACTAACGGATTAAGTAAAATAAAGGACCATTTACCTAAACCAAAAATAGATATTCCGAAAAACACACTTGCGCGAGGAACTGTCACAAAATAAGCTTCTTTAAAAGCATCTTTGATTATTCCCCAAGTAAAAGGCTCTTGCCATCTAAAGAATTCATCCAAAGTAACTGGGTACCAAAAGGACATTATACCTATAAAAACAGTAAAAATTAAGGCAACTATACCCCAAAGATAAACGCTATATTTTTTCATAATTATATTATACCAATTATAAGAGCCCCAAAATTTATATAATATAACTATGAGAAGATTTTTAATACCGGCCTTGATACTATGCTTGATATCTTGCGCCCCCAAATCTTATATAAGCAAAACATATAATTTCAACAATATGAAACGTATAGGTGTTTTGCCTTTTAATTCCCCGACGCCGATATTTTCAGGAGCGGAAAATTTATTTACCAAATATCTCATTAAATACGGTTATACGGTTGTAGAACGTGCACAACTTGAACAAATTTTGGAAGAACATGATTTAACAGAAAATTATTTATCGCCAAATGTTACTAGGCAAATAGGTAAGATTTTGGGCGTTGATGTTTTGTTAGTTGGGGAAATAACCTCATATTTGCCTGAACAAAAAACTATGCTTTACAGGGTTACAAAAAATACATCTTCCACACCGGTTTATAATACACAGATAACAAAAGATAAAGATGGCGCAGTAAAAGTAAAGCAAACTTACGGCGGTCAAGATTACAGACAAAATAAAGAAGTTTTACCAACCGAATATACCATCTATGCCCAAGTAGGTGTAGTGGCAAAAATGCTTGATGTGAATACTGCTGAGGTTATATGGGTCGGTGATGATACTCAAGAAGGCATAAGTGGCCTTGATGCACTGGATTCAAGTGCAAAAGGCATAATAAAAAGTTTCGATAAACAAGTAAGGAAATCGCAAAGGAAATCTTTATGATAAATCACCCTAATATAGAGATAGAAAACTCAAATTATTTCATTTGGAGTATTGTGTGCATTTTTATAATTTTAGCTTTAGTATTTGTTTTAAAACAAAGGCAAGGTGTACAGGTTAATACAAAAACTATGCATGATTTTGTTTTGAAAGAATCAAAACAGCAAGTAAGCCCGATAAAAAAATATTTTCCGGCACCTTACTCTGTGAAAGATATTGCTAAAGAATAAAGAGGAATTATGATAGATATTAAATTTGTAACCGATAATTTTGAAGAAACAAAAAAACGTTTGACTACAAGAAATGCAAAACTTGCCGAAAGTGCACAGAAAGTTTTTGATTTACAAGCCGAATACAAAAAAGCTTTGCAAGAACTTGAAACCGAACGTTCTAAAAGAAATGAAATTTCCAAAAAAATAGGCATGATACGCGCAAAAGAAGGGCCCGAAGCTGCTACTACCGCATTAAAGGAAGCAAACGCCTTAAAAGAAAGTATGCAGGCACTTGAAGAAAAAACAACTGTACTCAAAGCACAAATTGAAGAAATCATGCTTACGATCCCTAATCTACCGGACTCAAGTGTGCCTGTCGGTGCTGATGATAAAGCAAATGTTATAGTTAAAGAAAATACTTTACCTATACCGCAATTTAATTTTAAAGTTAAAGACCATCACGAAATCGGCGAAAACCTTGGCATATTAGATTTTGAAACTGCTTCAAAACTTTCCGGCAGCCGCTTTGCTTTACTTTGCGGGCAGGGCAGCCGTTTGGAACGCAGTTTAATCAATTTTATGATTGACCTCCACACAAAAAACGGTTATACCGAATTTATGCCACCTGCTATAGTTAATGCCGAAGTTTTATACGGCACAGGCCAATTACCAAAATTTAAAGAAGATATGTACCATGTTGAGGGTGAGGAAGACCAATATTTAATTTCTACCGCTGAAATCCCTTTAACAAATATGTATCGCGGACAAGTTTTAAAAGATACCGATTTACCTAAAGCATTTTGTGCTTATACACCTTGTTTTAGAAAAGAGGCCGGTTCTTACGGCAAAGATACGCGTGGTTTAATAAGAAACCACCAATTTAACAAGGTGGAACTTGTTTGGCTTGCAAAACCGGAAGAAAGTATGGATATCTTGGAAAAAATGACACAGGAAGCCGAACTTGTTTTAAAAACGTTGGGATTACCTTATCGCCGCGTTTTACTTTCAAGCGGTGATATGGGTTTTAGTTCCGCAAAAACTTATGACTTGGAAGTTTGGTTCCCAAGCCAAAATTGTTTTAGAGAAATTTCAAGTTGTTCCAACTGCCTTGACTTTCAAGCACGCCGCATGAACTTGCGATACAAAAAAGAAGGCCAAAAAGGCACATCTTATGTTCACACCTTAAACGGTAGCGGCGTAGCTGTTGGCCGAACCTTTGCGGCAATACTTGAAAATTATCAAAATGAAGACGGCTCTGTAACAATTCCGCCAGCTTTAAGGCCCTACTTTGGAAGTGAAAAAATTGAAAAAGTTAAATAAAATCTTTGTTTTTTTCGCTTTCGCCTGTTTAAGTTTAAATGCGCTTGCGTGGAATAAAATAGACCCCTCAATCTTGACACATGCTGATAAAGGCGTTGATGCCATTTACGATCTTGACCTTAATACTGCAAGAACAGAACTCTCCGCTTTACTTAAAGAACATCCGAATTACCCGCTTGGTTTATTTGGGCAAGTTATGATTGAATGGGCACGCTATGAATATGAGTTCGAAAAAAGTAATATAGAGCAGGCAAAAATTTTTGAAAATATAATAAATTCTTCAATAAAGGGTATTGAAGCCTGGCTTAAACAAAATGGGGATGAAGCACAGGCCTACCTTGCACTTGGCGGAATTTACGGTGTAAAAGCACGCTTTTTACTTGCAAACAGAAACTATGTGCGTGCTTATTTTACAGGCAAAAAAGGTTTGAAATACATGAACAAAGCCGTAGAGCTTGACCCGGAAATGTATGATGCATACCTCGGCAAAGCGATTTATGAATATTATGCCGGGACTTTACCGGCAGTAGTTAAAGTCCTTGCAAAACTTGTAATAAGCGGGAATGCGGAACAAGGTATATATTACCTTAACTTAATTAAAGATAAGGGCAGATATTCCGCAAATACCGCAAAACTTTTACTTGTAGAAATTGCAATTCAAAATAAAAAATATTCTAACCCTGCCCTAGCGGAACAGTATATCAAGGAAATTATCATAAAATATCCGCAAAATCCGTTATTTAGATTTGTTGCCATAATTGCTGGATACCAAAACAAAAATTATACAGATGTCCGTAGCGGTGCGCAAGATTTCTTAACAAAAATCGGTAAGGAGCCTTTTTATAAAGAAATTTATATTGCCCGTTCTTATACCGCGCTTGCAAGCACTTATATGCAAGAAGGTAATTATACCGAGGCAATAAAAATTTTAGAAGAAAGCACTAAAGCCACCGAACATCAGGAAATGAGCCGTTGGCAACTTTGGAATATCTTCCGCTTGGCACAATGTTATGATGCTTTAGGCCAACGCGAAAAGGCTTTGGAAATATACAAAAGCATAAAAAACTATAAAGAAGATTGGGGTATTTATGATGAAGCCAAAAAATATCTTAAAACCCCATTTGTTGCCGGTACCGATATCGGCCTAATGAGCCCACCTTAAAAAATAATTTTAGCCTCTTGTTTTTAATTCATTAATGGGTTATACTAATAATATCAAGTATTGGAGCTATTATGAAAAAGCTTTCATTTTTCATATCTATTGTTTTTATATTGCTTGTCTACCCTTTGCGAGCAATTGAGATTGATAAGTCTGTATTAAATGACATAAATCTTCCGGCAATAGTTGGGAAAGATAATAGGCAAAAAGTTACTGAAAAAACATCCGCTCAAGAACAAGCAGTAGTCTTAATTACGGCAAATGGTAATACCAGCAAGGGCACGTGTTCTGGTGCTATGGTAGGGCCTAACATAGTATTAACTGCAGCCCATTGTATAGACAAACAGATGACAATATATGCAATAGGAATGCCAATATCTTATGATCTCAATGACCCACATAATGCGTCATTAATGGAGTCTATTTCTAATTCTAAAACAGCAATCACGGAATGGGAGGAAATTGCCGATATTTCCGGCATGGATTTTGAAACTTACCTAAACATGCTTCTAATCAAAAATATTATTAGAGAAAAAATAAAAGATAAAAATGTATCTGAAACAGAAATCTCATGGTTACATGATGAAACGAATAAAAAAGTCTACTTTTTTACAACAGCAAAGGATTCTTGGATAGCAGATGAATATATAGAGAATCGCCATCCTAGTTCTATTGATGATTATGCCCTTATCCTGCTTGATTATAATTTAGGTAATATAATAGGTTGGTTGAAATTAAAGGCTACACCTGATGAACAGTTAGCCGGCAAAAATATTGTGATAATAGGAAGACCCGGAGATAAACCTGCCTTTACTTTATGGAAATCACCCGGACGTATCGGAAAATTAAATAAAAATCACATTTATTACAATGCAGATACTGTAACAGGCAGCAGTGGTTCTCCTATCTTTGATGCTGAAAATCCGAACGAGATTATCGGCCTACACAGTTTCCAAAAAGGACCGGACCGCGCCAAAAACGGTTATCCTAACGGCGGTTTACGTATTACACAAGAAATTATTGATGCAGTCAAAAATATTGGAAAATACACAGATAAAACAGACCGGTAAATTTTGGGTTACATCTCTTGGATTTTGCCACCCTCTATCTTGTAACATTTATCAGCATAATTAGCAGCATGAACATCGTGGGTAACCATTAAAATGGTTGTTCCTTCTTCTTTGGCAGTCTGTGCGAAATCTTTGAAGATTTGTTCTTTTCTTTGAGTATCTAAATTACCGGTAGGTTCATCAGCCAAAAGCACAGACGGTTTATTTATTAAAGCACGCGCAAGTGCCGCACGCTGCTTTTCCCCCCCACTCAGAGAAGGTGGAAATTTATTCGCAAGTTGTAAAATACCAAACTTTGCAAGCCAATATCTAGCCTGTGCTTTGGCCTTTTTGTTTGCGACTAACGCCGGCATTAAAATATTTTCAAGAACAGTAAATTCAGGAAGTAAAGCGTCAAACTGAAAAACGAATCCCATATCTAAAAGACGGGTTTTTGCAGCCTGATTTTCGTTAAATTTTGTCAAATCCTCACCCTTAAAAATAATACTGCCGGAAGTGGCCTTATCAAGCAAAGCAATTAAGTTAAGCAAAGTGGTTTTACCGGAACCGGAGGGCCCGATAAAAACAATAAACTTGCCTTCTTCCACGGAAAATGAAACATCATTTAAGACACAAATTTCATTTTGTGCTTCTTTATAGACTTTGGTTAAATTTTTAATTTCTAAAATATTAGCCATAGCGCACCGCATCAACAGGATTTATTTTTGACGCTTTATATGCAGGATATAAAGCTGAAATAAAACAAACTAAATAACTGCCAAGTACAACTGATAAAATATCAAAAAACTGCAAACTTACCGGCACTTTAGTTAGATAATAAATATCGGCAGGAAGTTCCACAATATTTGTGTTTGCAATTATAAAACAAAGTATAAAGGCTAAAATTAACCCCAAAACCACGCCGGCAGTTGCAATAAACAAACCTTCAAGTAAAAAGATATGCCTTATTTTTGCCGGGCTTGCACCTAAAGTTCGCAAGATACCGATATCACGTAATTTTTCCGTACCAAATAAAATTAAATTTGAGGTTATATTTAAAGCCGCAACGATAATAATCAAAAACAAAATTATAAACATAACAGTTTTTTCAAGTTTTAAGGCGGCATATAAAGTTTGATTCATTTGCGCATAAGTTTTAACTGTATATTGGTAGCCTATTGTATTTGAAATTTGGGCAGCGACTTCATCTGCTTTATCAAGATTTTTGATTTTAATATTTAAGCCCGTTACTGCACCTTTTAAGCCAAGGAAATCAGAGGCATTTTGTAAATCGGTATAAACAATCGTATTATCAAATTCATAATAACCTGTTTTTAAAAGACCGGTAACTTTAAAGCGTTTCATTTTAGGCAGCCCACCTGCCAAACCTTGCGGGGAAACCAAAACGACTTCGTCATCAATATCAAGGCCCATATTTTCAGCAAGTTCTGTGCCAAGTACAAGCGCAGGAAGTGTTGTGCCTTCTTTAGCATTGAAACTGCCTTCAATTAAGGATAATACCAAAGTATTTGTTTTTGCCTCTTGCTCGGCATCAAGTCCACGGAGCAAAACGCCATGTGAAGACTGGGCATAACTTAAAATTGCCTGCCCGTAAATTGTAGGGGCGGTTGCAATAACTTGTGGGATTGTTTCAATTTGTTTTTGAACTTTTTGGTATCTTTCGTCTGGCATTTTACCAAGAACCATTATATGTGCTTGCGCGCCAATAACGTGTTTTTTAATATCGTTTTGAAAGCCGGTCATAACTGCCAAAGTCGTAATTAAGGCTGCAACACCAACTGCAACACCAAGCACACCTATAAGGGTTGTTATTAAAGAAAACACCCCTTTGCTCTGGCTCATCAAATAACGTTTGGCTACAAAACTTTCAAAACGCATATATTTTATTGGAGTTATTTATTTGCACCGCAACATTTCTTATATTTTTTACCGCTGCCGCAAGGGCAAGGATCATTCCGGCCCGGCTCTTTATCTTTCACTATAGGTTTAACGGTGCCGTATTCTTGTTCCCTAATTCTCTTTTGATTAGCTTTTGCCCATTTACGCATAGCAGAAGCAGAATTCATATCAACGCCATCGGCTTCCATTTGTTTTGCTATTTTGACAAAACGATCTTTCAAAGAAGGATCTTTGTCCAACATATTTTTTATAGCAGAAGGTAAATTCTTCTTTTCTTCTTCCAGGCGTTCTTCTATAGAAAGAGATTTTGAAGATCCTGCCGATTTAGATGTTTTGTTCTTACGCCTAAGTAGGAAATCAAACAACATAATTATATTTCTCCGTCAATAATTTGCTTAATAGTTTTGCGAACTAAAAGGGCCTTTTCCACAAAATCATCATAAGCCGGTATAATTACACGGCGTGGATGACCTTCCCAAATTTTTAAAATTTCGCGGTCTACTTCTAAGGCACGGTCTAAAGTCTCAATACGAACTGCCGTATTTTGATAATATTTCGGGTCATTCGGTGGAGACATATGAATAACAGCATAATAGCGACCGAACTCGGTTTGAACATCTGTACCCATAACCTTTAAAAAATCTTCCACCCCGTATGGCCAATAAACAGCACCGTCTAAAGAACCTCTATCACATAAAATAAGTTTTGCTGAGGGATTAATTTCGGTAGCTAAATCTTCCAGTTCCCTTGTACAGGTATAAATAATACGTTGTGCATGGTAAGTATAGCGTTTGCTTGCATCATTTCTGGGGAAACCGCCGCTGTAAACCAAAGTTGCGGCTTCTTTTGCGACTTCAATGTCAGTACCGTATTCCTCTTTCAAAATTGAAAGCATGGTCGTTTTCCCTGAAGCAGGTCCGCCTGTTAAAACAATTTTTTTAGTCATAAGCCACCTCTTATTTATTTTCTAAAAGCTTATCAAGCAGTACTTTATATTCTTCTTTTATTTTATTAAATTCTTCACGTTTTTGCTTAGGTATTTCGCGTGCTGCAGAACTGCGCTGCTTGCTGTTTAAAAAGTCAAAATATTTATTACCTTGCCTTATGCGAAAATCCAAATGTGGGCCTGTTGATAAACCGGTACTACCTACATAAGCAATGGTTTGCCCTTGTTTTACTTTTACACCTACATTTATCCCTTTTGCAAAACTTTTCAAATGTCCGTAACAGGTTGTGTAATTGTTAGGATGTGCGACTTCCATATAATTACCAAAGCCGCCTTTCCAGCCTTTAAATTTTACAACACCGTCGGCAACAGTCTCAACAGGTGTTCCTACAGGTGCGGCATAATCAATACCAAGATGAGGGCGCCTTATACGTAAAATGGGGTGCATACGACCTTTTGAAAAACGCGAACTTACACGCACACCGCGCACACTAATTGGGGCTTTTAAAAACATCTTTTTAGTGAATTTTCCGGTTTCATCATAATATTCATCTTCAAATTTGAAAGCATAATTTTTACCTGTACCACTACCGCCGTAATAGGCAGCCAAAATATTTTCATTCAAGGTTTTGCCGGTTTTTGTATAATCTTCTTCCCAAATAACCGCAAATTTATCACCCACGCGTGTTTCAGTATTAAAGTCTATAGCCCAGGAAAAGACATCGGTAAAATCTATAATAAAACCGGGCCTTAAACCTTGTGCTTGCATCGAAGTAAACAAATAATCTTTAACTTCGCCGACAGCTCGACGCGATCTGGTATCAACGGTAATATCCAAAATACCGGCCACAAGTTCACCGTCAACGGAAGTTACAAAATACCTGGAAAAATCTTTTGTTACCACAAGCATTTTGAAATTATCCTCTTCATCCCGCGTCATTAAATATTTGTCATACTTTGATACACGGCGCATATTTAAAACCGTATCAAGCTTGTTTACAATTCTGTGAGCATCATCTTTGCTCAAACCGTCTTCTTGCAAAGATTTTTGCAAGGGCTGGCCGAGATTACCTGTTGTTTTTTTAAAGTAAATTTCTTCGGGAACATTTGCGCGTTCCTCTTGCTCGCGGTGATTTGTAACAAAAAATATTACAAAAATCCCTACAGCAAGGCAAGGTAACCCCCACTTTAGAAATGCCACAAAAAATTCTTTACAATATTCTTTCCACATAAATTAAAATGGGGGCAACACTGCCCCCATTAATTTACCTAAAATTCTTCAAATAGCAGCAAAGTGCGATAGAGTTCATTTTGAGTTTCGGGCTATCAGCTCTGGACGGTAAAATTACAGGAATTTTCGGCCCGGCTAATACTGCTGCTGCTTCAGCACCATCACCAAAGAAGGCAATTGCTTTATAGAACGGGTTTGCCGCATCCAAATCAGGCAAAACTAAAAGGTCCGCATTACCGGCAACTTGTGCGCCTTTAATACCCTTTTCTTCCGCGCGTTCTTTTGAAACGGAAATATATAAATCGTAAGGTCCTTCAACTACACAACCATTAATTTTACCTTCTTTATTCATTTGAACTAGTGCGGCTGCATCAACGGTAGAAGGGATCTTTTCATTAACCTTTTCCACAGGGCAAACAATGGAAACTTTCGGTTCTTCCACGCCGCATTTATGGAAAATATCTACCGCGTTGCCGATGATTTGAGCTTTTTGTTCCAAAGTAGGAGCGATTACAACAGCAGAATCTGTTACCGCAAACATTTTAGGATATTTATTTGTTTTAAATAACACGAAATGTGTCAAAAGCGTACCTTGCGGGACAAAACCAAATTCTTTATTTAAAATGGCTTTCATATAGTATTTTGTGTCCACTAAACCTTTAACTAAAAAGTCGCCTTTACCTTCGTAGACTAAGCGGGCGGCGGTATTGCACATTTCGGGGACATCTGTGCATTGGATGAATTCAAATTTTCCTTCCGGTAAGCCGACTTCGCGGACCATCTTTTTAACTGTTTCGGTATCACCAATTAAAATACCGTGTGAAATGAGGCCTTTATCATCTGCCATTTTAATAGCGGTTAAAGCTTCCTTATTATTTGCTCCGGGGACTACGACGCGGTTTTCCTGACCTTTGACTAGGTCAATAAGTTCATCAAAACTGTTGAATTTCATAAAATCTCCTTAAGTGTTATATATTTATATTTTAGCAAATTAGGAAAAGGAAGTTTTATTTTATACAAAAAGCCCCTGCTTTAAAAACAGGGGCTTTGGTAAAACTTACTTTTTTACTTATTTGCTGGGCATAATATAAAGGATTAATAAAATAATCGGACCAATAAACGGAATAAGACCGAGCAAAAGGAGCCAAGGGCTAAAGCCACCGTCTCTAAGTCTTCTGGCAGCAATACCCAAGCCAGGTAATAACAAAGCAAGACCATAAACAATACTTATTATTTTTGCAGTTTGTTCATTCAAAAATATACCGCAAACAAGCATTAAAACAAAACTTACAATAAAATTAATCAATACGAATAACCAAAATTGTGTACGTGTTGCTTTGCCACTAAAATCAAAATAATGATTTTTAATGACATCAATAAAATATTTATTCATACACTTCCTCCTTAAAAGTTAACTCCAAAAATATTATACATTTTTTACACCGTTTTTGGGGCAAATATTAGCAAGGGCGCAGGCAGCGCAATTTGGCTTGCGAGCATCACAAACACGGCGGCCGTGATAAATTAAAGCATTGCTTAAATAATACCAATATTTTTTAGGAAAAAGTTTCATTAAATCTTGTTCCACTTTTTTTGGATCAGTATTTTTTGTTAAACCTAAACGAAAAGAAAGGCGCTTTACATGCGTGTCCACAACAACGCCTTCAACGACATCAAAGCAATCACCCAAAACAACATTTGCCGTCTTGCGTGCAACACCTTGTAAAGTTAAAAGCTCATCCATCGTTTGCGGAACTTTGCCAGCGAAATCAGATACAATTTTTTTTGCACTTTCGTGTAAACTTTTTGCTTTTGCGTGGTAAAAACCGGTGGATTTTATAATTTTCTCAATATCTTCCTTTTTGGCTTTTGCCATTTTCTCAGGTGTACCGAAATGCCTAAAAAGTTCGGGGGTAACTAGATTAACACGCGCGTCAGTACACTGTGCCGAAAGTATAACCGCGCAAAGCATTTCAAAAGGGCCATTATGTTTTAAGGCGGGCTCAGTTTTAGGATATAATTTTTTTAATTCTTTAATTAGTTTTTCTGGATTTACCATATTTAATTAAACCGCAAATAGACAAGATTACTAAGTTTAAAATTATTATTAAAGCGCTTGGCGGCAAATTGAAAATAAAGGAAAGATATACACCACCTATCGTTGCGAAAACGGAAAATGCGCAAGCGTAAATTAAAACACTTCTAAATTTTTTAGCAATTTGCAAAGCACTTGTGGGCGGAATAATAATTAAAGCTGATACAAGCATTATGCCCACAGTTTTAACCGCAAGAACCACAACAACCGCGCTTAAAAGCACTAGAAGTGTATTAATTTTATCTACTTTAACACCGGCAGTTTTGGCAAAGTTTTCGTCAAAAACTGTGGCAATTAAAGCATTATAAAAAAAGTATAAACAAGCAACAACAATTAAAAATATTACTATGCTTAAAACAGTTTCGGAAGTGCTGACTGTTAGAATATTACCGAACAAAAAACCCATCAAATCTGTATTAAAACCGCCGGCAAGCGCGGCAATAATTAAACCCAAAGCAATACCGGCAGATGATACAATTCCCAAAGCGCTGTCTGCGTAAATTTTATTATTTTTGCTGAGTTTAAAAATACCTAAAGAGCTAAGCATAACAATCGGCAAAGCACAGAAAATCGGTGTAACATTTAAAATTAACCCTACCGCTACGCCGCTAAGAGCGATATGGCTTAAACTGTCGCCAATTAAAGATAAACGTTTTAAAACCAAAAATACGCCAAGCATTGCAGTAATTAAAGCCACCAAAATGCCAGAAATTAAGGCGCGCTGCACAAAACCGTAAGAGATAATTTCAGCGAAACTCATACTTCCTCCGTATGACAATGCGGTATTGGGCAAGTGCCTGCTGTGTGTAAGTGGTCAATTAAATGCTGTGTATATGGGCCGAAATAATCAGTAACTTCAGTGGAATTGCAAAAATCTTCTTTTGAGCCGTAAAAAATAATTTGTTTATCTAAAACCAAAAATTTATTTACATATTTGCCGACTTGCGAAACATCATGCGTTACAAGCAAAATAGTTGTTTTGTTTTCTTTGTTTAAGGCGGAAATAATTTCAAAAAATTCTTCCCTTGAAGAACTGTCTAAAGCGGTGGAAGGTTCATCCAAAATTAAAAATTTAGGTTCATTTATCAAAGTTCTTGCAAGCAAAACACGCTGTTGCTGCCCTCCGGAAAGCTCGGCAAAGAGTTTATCTTTATAACTAAAGCAATGCAGCCTTTTCATTATTGCATCTGTTTTTTTATTGTCTTCTTTATTAAAAAGTTTTAAACCTTTTTTTGTAGAAAGAAGTCCAAGCCGAACAACACCAAAAGCCGTCAAAGGCATATTGCGAGGAGTATTTGTCTTTTGCTCTAAATAGCCTATATTTTGCCAAGTATTAAAATTTTGAAGAGGTATATCAAACAAATTTATTTTACCTTTTTGCGACGGCAATAAACCTAATAAAATTTTAATTAAAGTAGTTTTACCGCTACCGTTTGGACCAAGAAGTGCAATAAAATCTCCTGGCATAATTTTAAAATTGATACCTTTTAAAACTTGTTGCCCCGAGTAAGAAAAAGATAAATTTTTAATTTCCGCTATATTCATCATTGCCTTTTGCATTCCAAACCTACTGCCAAATTTTTTAAGTTTTCAAGCATAAGGGCTTGATATGTTTTACCTTCGGAAAAATCTTGTTTACTTATACCTTCAATCGTATTTAACATTAAAATTTCTGCTCCCGTTTCTTCGCTGATAGTTAAGGCTAAAGCAGGGTTTAATTGTTCTTCGGAAAAAATATATTTTACTTTATTCTCTTTAATTGCTTTGACTAATTCCGCAATTTCTTTGGCACTGGGTTCTTGGCCCATATCGGCGGAAAACAAGGCCTCAAACTTTAAATTGTAATCGCGTGCAATATAGCCGAAAGCCAAATGCCCGATATGATAAATTGTGCGGTTTTGACAAGTTGGTAAAATATTTGAATATAAATACTTTAAACTTTCCATTTCCTGGGAAAATGCGAACAGATTTTGTTTAATTTTAATTTCAAGATCAGGGCGAATTTTGATAATGTAATTTGCTAAATTCTGCGTCATAACTTCCGCATTATCAAAGCTCATCCAAACATGCGGATCTTGCGGCAAAACTTGCGGTAAATTTTCGGCAAGCATAACAGCATTTTTATCAAGTTTTTGCGCCCAAGGCTCAAGCGTATTTGAAATGTAAAAGAAAATTTGCGATCGCTTTAATTCCTTGATTGTTTTGGGGGTCGGCTCAAAGGCATGAGCTTCAGTTCCCGGCGGAATAAGCAAAGTTAAATTTGCCGCATCCCCCAAAACTGATTTTGCAAAAGTATATGGAACATAACTTGAAACAGCTATATTTAAGTGGGATGTATCCTTTTCTTTTTTGCCGCAGGAAATTAAAAAAACTGCCACGCAAAAAAACAGCACAGCAGTTTTTTTAACAAAGTATTTCATACTAAATCAAACCAAGTTCCTTACCGCATTTTTTGAAGGCGGCAACGGCCTTTTCAAGATCCTTTAACTCATGGCCGGATGTAACAATAGTGCGAAGGCGCTCTTTACCGCGCGGAACTGTCGGGAAACAAATTGCCAAAGCAAAAACGCCTTCTTCAAAAAGCATGGCGCTTAACTTTTTGGCTTTTGTACTGTCGCCGACCATTACAGGCGTGATAGGTGTTTCGCTGTGGCCTGTATCAAAGCCGGCTTTTTTAAGTTCTTCTTTGAAAAATTTGGTATTGTCCCAAAGTTTTTTAAGACGTTCAGGTTCATTATAAATTACATCTAGACCTGCCAAGCATGTCGCTACTACGGCTGGAGGATGTGAGCTTGAAAACAAGAACGGACGCGCAACTGACTGCATATAAGCTTTTAAATCTGCTGAGCCTGCCACATATCCGCCGATAGCGGCAAAGGCTTTTGATAGTGTACCGATTTGAATATCAACTTTCCCTTTAAGCCCAAAATGTGCAACTGTTCCGCGTCCTTGCGGTCCGATAACACCGCTTGCGTGGGCATCATCAACCATAACCATAACATCACGCGGTGCGCAAAGTTTGACGATTTCGGGTAAATTACAAATATCACCGTCCATACTAAAAACTCCATCGGTGACAAGTAAGCGGCGGCGCGCTTGTTTGACTTCGGGCATATCTAAAATTTCTTTTAAATGTGCCATATCACTATGGCGGTAAATAAGTTTTTTTGCTTTACTTAAACGGCCGCCATCAATAATTGAGGCGTGGTTAAGTTCGTCTGAAATTAAAACATCTTGTGGGCTTGTCATCAAGCTTTGGCAAACGGCAGTGTTTGAAGTAAAACCTGATTGTATTACCAAAGAAGCCTCCGTTCCCTTAAATTCGGCTAAACGCTTTTCAAGTTCCTCATGCAGAGATGTCGTACCAATAATTGTGCGAACTGCCGCTGTACCGATACCATACTTTTTTGTAGCTTCAACAGCTGCGGCAATAACTTTTGGGTGCGCAGTCATACAAAGATAATTATTAGAAGTTAAATTGATAACTTTTTTACCACTAATTGTGCAAACGGCATTTTGCATATCTTCCAAAACTGCCGGCTCAATAAAGCGGTTTTCCGCTTTAAGTTGGGCAATCTCATCTTTTAAAAAATTCATATTTGCCATATAGTACCTCTACGGAACTAAAATAATTTTACCGCATTCTTTTTTGGGATCTGAAGCAATTTCAAAAGCCTTTTGAAAATCTTTCATTTTAAATGTGTGTGTAATTACAGGACGCGGATCAATGGCGTGGCTCTTTAAGAGACTTTCCATTTTGTACCAACTTCTAAAAACTTCACGCCCGGTTATACCCTGCATACGTATTGCCTTAAAAACTATAGAGTTTGCATAATCAAGTGTAACATCAGCTCTCGGTAAACCAAAAGCAATAAAGCGCCCGGCAGGTTTAACTGCTTTTAAAGCAGTATTTATTGCCGCGGGATTGCCAGACATTTCAATAACAATATCTATGCCGGATTTTTCGCCGCCGGCATCAATAATTTTTTCCAAAACTTTATCTTCTAATGGATTTATGACTGCATCGGCACCCAATTTTTTAGCTAGTGCTGTTCTAAAAGCTGAAGTTTCCGTACATATAACTTTTGCTGCGCCGCAAGCTCGTGCAATTTGAGTCGCAAATAAACCTTGCGGACCGCAACCGGAAATTAAAACAGTTTTACCTACAATATCTTCAGTTAATGTAGCGAAAACAGCATTACCTAAAGGTTCCATAATACTTGCAATATCTTTTAGAGAATTATCAGTATGTTTCCATGCACAACGAGCGGGAATTGCGGCATATTCCGCAAAACCGCCCGGAACATCAATACCCAAAATTTTCAAATTACTGCAAACATGCCTTTGATCATTTCGGCATTGATAGCACATACCGCAGAAGATATGGGACTCTACCGACACAAAATCGCCTTTTTGGAAACCTTTTGCTTTATCACCGATTTCCACCACTTCACCGCAAAGTTCGTGCCCGAAAACGAAAGGAAATTTATGTTTTTTTGCGGCCCAAGAATCATAATAATTATAAATCGGCAAATCACTTCCGCAAATTGAAGCGCAATTAATTTTAATTAAAAGTTCATCACTTTTTATATTGGGAATATCTATATCAACATATTCTGCACCGGCGGCAGGTTTGGTTTTACAAATTGCTTTCATAAAAACTCCTTTGACTTAAAGCATAACAGGCGCTTGCTTATATTTAACATTATATATAAAAAATGAGCAATTTGACACAAAAATATCCCCCATCCATTTAGAACGGGGGACATCATTAAATTTAGTTACCGTTTAACCAATTAATAAACCGGCAAGAATTGCACGGGTACAGCTTGAAAATAAACCGGCAAGTAATGCCCTGAAACCAAGGCGGGATAAATCCCCACGTCTGCTAGGTGCGATAGAACCGATACCGCCGATTTGTATACCAATTGAAGAAAAGTTTGCAAAACCGCACAAGGCATAACTTAAAATAACTTTGGTGCGTAAGCTTAGTTCAATAGTATGCCCATTTAAAATTTTAGCGAAATTCGCATAAGCGATAAATTCGTTCAAGACTGTTTTTTCTCCGACCAATTGGCTGGCGGTTAAGACATCACTTGAATTAACACCCATAAGCCAAGTTAACGGCGAAAATATATAGGCAAAAAGTTGTTGCATGGAAAGCGCCTTACTTAAAAATAGACCTGTTATCCATTCAAGTGCACCGTTGCATAACGCAATTAACGCAGTAAAAGCAATTAACATACCGGCAACATTGATTGCCAAAAAAACACCGGTTGTGGTACCGTTTGAAATAGCTTCTAAAATATTAGCGCTCGGATCTTTATAAGAAATTTTTAAATTCCCACCAGTAACAGGTTTTTCTGTTTCCGGCACTAATAATTTAGAAAACATTACACCTGCAGGGGCGCCCATTAAACTTGCTGCAATTAAGTGTCCGGCAATACCGGGAACTGTATCTTTAAGCATGCTGACATAAGCCATCATGACACCGCCGGCAACTGTTGCCATACCACCGGTCATGACACACATAAGTTCAGATTTTGTCATCTTTTCCACATAAGGTTTAATAAGCAAAGGAGCTTCTGTTTGACCGACGAAAATATTTGCAGCAGCACTTAAACTTTCTGCACCGGATAATTTACATGTTTTACCGATAATCACAGCAAAGACATAAACTACCCATTGCATAATGCCTAAGTAATATAATAAAGAAATTAAAGCAGAAAAGAAAATAATGGTCGGCAAAACCTGAAAGGCAAAAATATAACCTAAACTGTCTGCTTTAGCTAAATTGCCGAATACCATTTCTGCACCGGCTTGCTGGAAGGCCAAAATCTTGATTACTACATCATTAAGCCAATTAAAAACTGCTTTACCGGCACTGGTTTGTAAAATCAGTACGGCGAAAATTACTTGCAAGCCAAAAGCCCAAGCAATGGTCTTCCAATTAATAGCCTTTCTGTTAGTACTAAAGGCATAAGCAATGGCGGTAAAAACGAAAAGGCCCAAAACTGCTGCAACATTTTCCATAATATCTCCTTATTTAGATTAATATAATTTCATTTTACCAATAAAAAACACTTTTGGCAAATTTACTGTTCTATTACTTCATAAGTATCGTTAAATATACTATAATATTGTAATGATATACGCAGTACTATCTGATATCCACGCGAATTACGAGGCCCTGACCGCCGTACTTAAGAAAGCAGAGGAACTTGGGGCTGAGGCTTATGTGTTTTGCGGGGACTTGGTCGGCTACGGACCGGACCCGGAAAGATGTACGCGGCTCGTGATGAAAACTAAACATTTTTTAGGAATCATGGGAAACCACGATTATGCCCTATTCCATAAAGAAGCGAATTCCTGGTTCAGTGATTATGCAAGAATTTCTTTGAATTATACTTTAAAAAATTTATCCAAATCCTCATTAGAATATATTGAAACTTTGCCTATATCTTTTCAAGGTATACACTTTGCTGCGATACATGGTTCCTTTTTGGATCCGTTTAGAGATTATATAGTTACAGCAGAGCAATTCTTGGTCAATTTACAATACTGGAAAGGGCCTGTATGTTTTGTCGGTCACAGTCATATACCTTTTATTATGAGTTATAAAGAAGGCTATAAACCAAGAATTGAAGTATTTATGGGTAAAGATGTAACTATTGAAATGTTGCCCGGAATAAGATATATGATTAACCCAGGTTCTATCGGGCAACCAAGAGATTTAAATTCACGTGCATCTTTTGGGCTTATTGATACAAAGAAAAACACATTTCGCTTGGTAAGAGTTGAATATAATGTCGCTAATGTGCAAAAACGTATGAAAAATTGCGGTTTACCGGAATTTCTATATAGCCGCCTTGGAAAAGGAAGATAAAATGATAAATTTTAAAAATATAAAAGTTATAAGTTTTGATGCCGATGATACTCTATGGCAAAATGAAAATTTATTCCGTAAAACCGAATGCGATTTTTGTAAAATAATGTCACCTTACTCCGATAAAGAAAAGGCAATTAAAGTGCTTTGGAATATGGAAGTTAAAAATATTCCTTTATACGGTTACGGCATTAAAGCTTTTACTTTAGATATGCTGGACGCCGCTTTAAAATTATCAAAAGGGAAACTGACCGCAAACGAAACAAAACAAATAATCAACCTCGGTAAAAAACTAATTAAAAGCCCAATAGTTTTATTTGAAGGCGCGGAAAACACTTTAAAAAAATTAAGCAAGAAATATAAAATAGTCGTCACAACAAAAGGCGATTTGCTTGAACAGGAAAACAAAATTTACCGCTCCGGCCTTGATAGATATTTACATCATATTGAAGTGATGAGCGAGAAAAATAAATCTTCTTATACACGTCTACTTAAAGAATTAAACATTAAACCGCAAGAATTTTTGATGGTAGGGAACTCAATTAAATCAGACATTTTACCTGTTTTAGCGATCGGTGCAAAAGCCGTTTTTATACCAAGCAAATTTACCTGGTTTTACGAAGACGGCAACGCAAACAAAATACCTGCAAAGAACTTCATGAAATTGGATAAAATATCACAACTGCTTAAAATGTTATAAACCTTAATTCCCGGAAGTTTGAAGTTTGTTTATTTGGGTTTTAGGCATACCGTTTGCATAAGTAGCGCTAGGTGTGTTTTCCAAATCCTTAGGCTTAAAACCATTATCGGGAGAAACTGTGCCTTGGGCCTGACTTATTTGTTGTTGGGCCTTAGTTATATTTGCAATTTGGTCTTCGGGTACGCCCATCTTCTTTAATTGTTCTGGGCTCATTGAAGTTAAATTATTTAAGTCTACGCCTTCCGGTAAAGCACCGGCAGGAATCATTTTTGAAATATCATTCATATTCATCCCGTTAGGCATTTGAACATTCGATGGCATATTTTGTAATTGTTGAGTTTTAGAACCATTTTGTGAAGCCATACCCATATTTTGCATTTGTTTAATCATTTCCCCCATATTTTCAGCAGCTGCACTGCCTTGACCATTAACCATTGAAGTTATTGCAGACATATCCATGCCGGCCGGCATTTGTGGCATTTGCGGCATTTCTGCTTGACTATCTGTATTTTGCAAAGTATTTATTTGTGTATTTGTGGATTGCTGTGATATCTGAACCTGGGTATTACTTTGAACTTTGGGCGTTAAAACTTGATTTTTTTGATTTTCCTGTGTTTGTTGCACAATAACCCGGTTTTGTTGTGTTTTATTTTTAATCTCAGGGGATACGACATTATTTACATATTCACTAGTGCTTACCTCTTGTGAAGGAGCAGAAACGGGGGCAGGAACTTCAGCCGCTTGTTGGTTTACCTTCGGTAAAATAATATTACCTTTTTCATCACGCGGTAAATTCTTATAAGCAATAAAATCTTCTATCATTTTAGCCGCTTCTTTATGCCCAAGCGCTTGTGCCATTTGTAAGGCTGTTTGACCTTTTCTTGTCTTCTTTTGATAATTTGCGCCGCGCATTAAAAGATTTTGTACTAAATCAGCATTACCATGATAAGCCGCCCAAAAAAGTGCATTTTGGCCATAAATATTACTACTATTAATTTTTGCACCATTATTCATTAAGTATTCTGCCATCTTCCAATGTTTACCTTTTAAAGCATAAAGCAAAGGTGTCATGCCAAGATTGTTCTTGGCATTTAAATTGGCCCTGTATGAGACAAGATATTTTGCACTTTCCAAATCCCCGTTTGCTGCTGAAATTATTAAAGGAGTATTGTTATCCTGATCTGTTACACTTGGGGAAACCCCTCCTGAAAGCATCAAACTTACGCCTATCGGGTTCTTTTTAAAAGCATATAAAAGTAAATTTTCTTTACTTATCCCGTTTATGGCACCGCTAGATAATAAATGGGAAGCCAAAGTTTCATCTTTTAAATCAATGGCAAGCCCTAAAGGTGTTAAACCTTGCTTTGTACCTAAATTAGGATCAGCCCCGGCATTTAATAAGACTGAAATTGTATCAAAACTTCTGTTTCTTATGGCTTTAATTAAAGCTGTTTCTGAAGTATTTAAATCTGCCTTATTAGGATCTGCACCCTTTTGTAATAATGCAGAAACAATATCCGTATAATCTTTTTCCGCGGCTAATACTATTAAAGGGGTTCCGTTAGATGAAACAATATTAGGGTCAGGAAGCTCTGCATTAATTTTAGCTAATGCATCTTCCAAATCACCTTCTTCAATTCTGTTAGTTATTTCATTAATAATTGCGACTGGCGGTATAAGTTTTAGATTAGATACATTTATACTAGTCGGCGATGTCTCTTTATGTGTTGTATTGGCAGTATATAGGACAAGCAACGCCACCGGTAAAATCAAGAACAGTCCCAATAAAAATGTTTTCATAATTTTATACCCCTTATTTATTTTTATTGTAAAATCTTAAACCTTCTTTGGCTGCTTCCTGCTCGGCAGTTTTTTTATTACTCCCTTTACCCCTGCCGATTTCTTGGCCGTTAACCATAACCGCTATAGTGAATACTTGATTATGCTGTGGGCCTATTTTTGAAATTACTGTATATTCCGGTATTGGTTTTTTACGATGTTGCAAATACTCTTGTAAAGCACTTTTATAATCATGTGTATCTACTTCTATTTTTTGTGTTTGCAACCAAGTTTTTATAAAAGCAGCAGCACTATCAAAACCACCATCTAAATAAATAGCACCGATTACGGCTTCCATGGCATTGGATAAAATACTTTGCCTATCACGCCCACCTGTAGCAATCTCCCCTGCACCCAGCAACATAAATTTACCTAAATGTAAATCTGCAGCCCAAGTATAGAGATTACGCCTTGAAACCAAATTTGCTTTTATCTTAGAAAGCACCCCCTCTTCCTTTGTATCAAGTTTACGGTACAGGTAGGCCGCAACAACAAGGCCTAAGACACTATCCCCTAAAAATTCAAGACGCTCATTATGATGAGCACCATTACAATGATACGAACGATGAGTGAGTGCTTCCTTTAAAATATTCTTATCTTTAAAGGTGTAAGAAAGGACCTTTTCAAGTTCTTCTTGCACTACTTATTTTGCTTTTGCTTTGATGTGGTCAATAGCTTCGCCGACGGTTTTGATCTTTTCTGCTTGTTCATCGGGTATTTCAACACCAAATTCTTCTTCTAAAGCCATAATAAGTTCAACTGTGTCAAGGGAATCTGCCCCTAAATCGTTGACGAATTGTGCTTCGGGTTTAACTTGTTCCGGTTCAACACGAAGTTGTTCAACGATGATATTTTTTACTCTTTCTTCTACTGATTTTGCGTCCATATTTTCCTCCATAGAAAACTATATATATAGTCCGCCGTTAACAGCCAGAACCTGGCCTGTTATGTAGCCTGCACGGTTACCGTCGGCTAGAAATAACGCCGCTTGGGCGATATCTTGAACTTCTGCAAATCTGTTTAAGGGTATCATTTTTAAGGCACCGTCCTGTACTTCCTGAGGAAGTTTTGCCGTCATATCGGTTTTAACAAAACCCGGTGCAATAGCATTTACCCTGATATTTCTTGAAGCAAGCTCTTTTGCTGCACTTTTTGTAAGCCCGATTAAACCTGCTTTTGAGGCACTATAATTTATTTGCCCTGCATTCCCGCTTTGCCCGACTACTGAAGACATATTTATTATTGCCCCTTTCCTTGTCTTCATCATGGGGCGGGCAACTTCCTTAAGCATTAAAAATGCCCCTTTTAAATTTATGTCAATTACCTTATCAAAATCTTCATCTTTCATTCTTATAAGCAAATTATCACGCGTAACGCCTGCATTGTTTATTAAGACATCAATTTGCTTAAAAATTTCCAAAGTTTTATTCACTAAAGCGGCGCAATCTTCTTGCTTTGAAACATCCGCTTTTATTGCTAAAATTTTTTCGGCCTCATAAGATTTTAATAAATATTCCTTTGCTTTAGCAATACTTTCATCACTTGTTGCACAAAAAGCAACCTGAGCGCCTTCTTTTAAAAATGCTTCAGTTAACGCAAGGCCTATGCCGCGTGCTCCACCGGTAATTAAAACAGTTTGACCGCTAAAACTAGGCATGTTATTTGCCCTCCGCTTCGTCAAAAACTGCCTTATGTGCGGCAATAGCTTCTTCCATTGCTTTTAAGGCTTTACTTTCAACCGTTTTTATACCTGCTTTTATGGCACAATATATTGCCTTTTCATTGGATTTGCCATGGCTGATAATTACATTACCGTTCACACCTAACAAAGGTGCACCACCAAAAGTATCAGGGTCCGTAACCTCTTTAACCTTCATTAAGGCCGGTTTTGCCATAAGCATGCCAAGCATTGCTAAAGGTTTACCCTTTAAGTTCGACTTTATCATTTTAAAGAGTGATTTGGCAAGCCCCTCAGAAGTTTTTAAAACTATATTACCGACAAAACCATCACAAACAACAATATCAATCATACCGGTATGTATATCGCGACCTTCAATATTTCCATAATAATTTAAACCTAATTTGCGGATATGTTTTGTGGTATCTTTAATAAGCAAATTACCTTTGCCATCTTCTTCACCGATAGACAAAAGCCCTACTGTCGCATTTGGCTTACCATATATATGTTTGTAATATGTACTGCCAAGTACACCGAATTGCAACAGATTTACTGCAGTACAATCGGCATTGGCACCGGCATCAACTATTAAAGCAAAACCGGTTTGTGTAGGCATAGGGCTTGCAATAGCGGGCCTGCTTACACCTTTAATACGGCCAAGGCCGAATAATGCAGCAACCATTGTGGCGCCGGAATTACCGGCTGAAATCATAACATCAGCTTCGCCCTCTTTAACAAGTTTGGCACAAACAACAATGCTAGCGTTTTTCTTACGACGATATTCCAAAGCTGGAGAGGCTTCCATATCTATCATTTCCGGTGCGTGGACAACAGTAATTTGGGCCGGATCATACTTATGTTGCTTCAATTCTTCATTAATCTTAACTTCATCGCCAACCAAAATAACCTTACAGCCAAAATCCTGTGATGCCTTAATGGCACCCAGGATATTTGGTTTAACACCGTAGTCGCCCCCAAGGGCGTCAAGGGCTATTCTCATAAGAATTTATTTCGCTTCTGGCGCTTTCTTTTCTTTTTTGACTTTGACTTCTGCTACTAATTTACCACCGTAAAAGCCACAGGCTTTGCACACATTGTGCGGCAAAACAGGTGCACCGCAGTTACTGCAAGTTACTGTTTGCACAGCAGTCAATTTAGAATTAGCAGACCTTCTAAGGTCTCTTCTTGATCTAGTATGCTTTCTCTTTGGATTAGGCATTTTATTTCCTCACTTTACTATTTACTTTTAAATTTATCTTTCAAACAGGCAAAAGGGGAAAACTTTTCTTCCCTACATTTACATTGGCCTTCATTTAAGTTTGTTCCGCAAATTGCGCACAAACCTTTACAATCTTTAGAGCACAAATCCTGTATCCCCACAACAAGGGGGAGTATTTGCCTAGTTATATACATTATATCAATTATTTTATCTCTCTTGCTAGTCAGGGTATTGATTTCTTCCTTAAAACTCTTATCAAAACGCCTGAGGCAACGGGCACAAGGAACTTCTACAATACCGGTGACTTCCCCCTTAACTAAAATGTCTTTTGAGAGTACTGACATTTTTAATTCAAGGGTAATCTTCTTTAGCTTTTCTTCTTCCGGAAAGATATCGGCAAAATCTTTGACATCAGCCAAAAATGAGCCCTCAAAACCTTTTAGGGCCAGAATATCTTCCATTTTAAATTTTAGATTTTTTGGTATTTCGTAGTCTTTATAGTCCATACATATATTTTACCAAATAATGAGGTTTTAATCTTTGAGCCAATTTTTTACGGCAGTTTCTACGAACTTTGCATCTTTTTGTGCTGTATGACCATAAATTGCTAAACCTTTATGCACGGTAGATTTCGGTAACGCCTTCTTTAAGGCAGACTCTGAGTGCCCCATAGCACTTCCTTCATGTGTAGCAAAAGGATAAATATGTTTACCGTTAAAGTTATATTTTTCCAAAAAAGTATAAACCGGCATTGGTGCATCACCCCACCAAATCGGGAAACCTAAATACACAGTATCATACTCTTCCATATCTTCCACATAACCTTGAATTTTTGGGCGGGCATTGGTTTTAAATTCTTCTTCCGCGACTTCTTTACAAGCTTTATAAGCATCCGGATATGGTTTTGCCGGTTTAATCTCAAATAATGTGCCATTAGTTTGGCTAGCAATTTCCTGTGCTACTTTATGAGTATTCCCAACCTTAATATTTCCTACGGCATAATTATCCCCGGTTTTAGAAAAGAAAGCCACCAAAACTTTTTGAGGTTTCGGTTTAGGCTCTGCCTTCTGGGATTTGGCATCCTGTGATTGGGTGCAACCAATGAAAAGACATAATGGCAAAAGTAAAGATAAAATTGTTTTCATAAAACTCTCCTACCTTTATTATAACTTTTTATTTGCAATAATTTAACATAAAAAAAAGCCCCGGCTTTCACCCCGGGACTTTTTAATTAAATACTTATTTTCTTTTTGCAGTTTTCTTAGTTGTCTTTTTTGCTACTTTTTTTGTAGCTTTTTTTGCTACTTTTTTTGTAGCTTTTTTGCAGCATTTTTTTGCACAGCATTTTTTTGTAGCTTTTTTTGCTACTTTTTTTGTAGTTTTCTTTGCTACTTTTTTTGCAGCTTTTTTCTTTACGGGCATTTTTATTTCTCCTGCGTTAAGATATATACTTCACAAAATAATAATATAAAAAAATTTTTAAAAATGCAAATTTTTTTTATAAATTTTTACAAGTAATTTTAAAAACTTTTCTTCTGTCCGTCGGAAAAACAAAAAAATTATTTTTAAAAATATTTTTTAAAATAACTTGAAATTTTAAATTATTTTATATCAATTACTGATCTTCCGTTGCTTTCTTTCTTGTTGTAAGGATCCTTAACTTCCTTACCATCAACAATAAACATGTAGCGATAAGTACCCGGAGAAATTGTTAAAGTTATTTCCCAAACTCCGTTTACTTTTTTAAGATCACGAGGTTTTGTGGAAGTAAACCCGCTGACAATCGCGACACTTTTTGCAGTATCAAAATATTTAAAAGTAACTTGGCGCCATTTACCTGAGCCGGAAATTTTAACACTTTCTTTTTTGACATCACTATTTACCGTGTTGACTTCTTTAGGTTCTTTTTTAGGTAATACTTTTTCTTCTTCAATTTGAGTTTTGACTTCGGCGGTTACTTCTTTTTTAATTTCCTTTTCAAGTTCTTGTACAGATTCTTTTTTGGCTTCTTTCACTTCTTCTTTTTTAGGTTCTTGTCCTGTAGGTTTGGATAAATCAATTTCTTCCAACACCATTTCTTCAGTTTTCGGATTACGGCTAATTTGAATAGTTTTTTTATTGCTGTTCGTAAAGGAATTATAGATTAAATAACTGAAAACACAAAGGGCAATAATATCAACAAAAATTAAAATAAGCCATATTTCTTTTGAAGATTTTTTGCTTTCAAAATTATTTTCTGACATAAGAACCTCTTTTAAAGAAAGCGGGCGAAGGGAATCGAACCCTCGTCTAAAGCTTGGGAAGCTTCCGTTCTACCATTGAACCACGCCCGCATTAAGTATATTTTAGCAAAAAAATAAGAAATATGCAGTTTTCATTTTTTGCCGTCAAAGTCTTTTTGGCAAATTTTAATTTTTATTTTCCTAGAGTACCGAGAGTCACTTCGCTCCCGTTCTTTTTAGTACTCGTCGTCAAAGTAAAAATCAAAATTTCCTCAAAAATACTTGCCGGGTTTCTGCACACGGTTTGGCTTTATCAAAAAACAAAAAACATTGTTCGCGTGGAAATAATAAATCCACCACAAAAATAGCAAAAGCCCACGAAACAATTTTCGTGGGCTTTAATAAATTAACTAAAAGTTAATTATTGTCTGTTTTGTTCAACTAATTTTTTGTTAGCTGTAATATCAAGTTCTACACGGCGGTTTTTGGCGCGGCCTGCTGCTGTGCTGTTGTCAGCAATAGGATTGTTCATACCAAAACCTTTGTAAGATAATGAACTTGTTTTCAAACCGTTTTCCAAGATGAAATCATAAACTGCTTTTGCTCTTTGTTCGGAAAGAGTTTGATTGTAAGCAGCTGTACCGGTTGAATCGGTATGACCTTGTACTACGATAATATTTTCAGGATATTTCTTGAGTACGCGGTTTAAGTTGATTAAATTTTGTTTTGCGGCATCAGATAAAACTGCACTGCCTGTTTCAAACAAGATATCGTTTTTCAATGTAACGGTAATACCGTTTTCATCTTTTTTAACATCTGCGATAGCGGCAAGTTCTTTCGCTTGTTTATCATAGTAGTTACCAATTACACCGCCGGTTACTAAACCAGCACCAGCGCCGATTAAAGCTCCTTTTTTGGCGCTACCGCCGGTTGCTTTAGCAGTTAAAGCACCAACGCCGGCACCGATAGCAGTTCCGGCTGCTGCACCGATTGCGGTTTTCTTGCCCGGGGTTGTGCAGGCAGAGATTAAAGCAATGGCGCAAATAAACAAAATACTTTTTTTCATTGTTTTGTTTCTCCTTATTTTAAGATACTTTTATTTTATCATTTTGCAAAACGGAGTGCAAAAATAATGTATTTCTTAAATAAAGGCATATAAAGTTACAGACACTAGTGAGGTATATATTGTATAATTGGTTAGAGAGATTTTATTATTCTATATAATAAAGAGGAATGAGTATGGGAAAGTTTATTTTTGGGTTTATATCTGGGATTATAGCATCGTTCGTTATTCTCGCAATAATAGGATATGTTAATAGCCAAAATGATGACAATAGTTTAAAATTTTATGAAGATCCTAAAATGGAACACTGTTTGGATTTAAAGGAGTTAAAGATTTTTCAAGTATTAGAAACTAATGCGGCATTAGCAAATCCAGACGATTATTCCATGAGCACATTCCTAATATTAGGAAGAGAGGAACAACAATTTTATGATACTGAAAGAATAACTATAAAAAAGAATCAGTGTTTTAAACAAAAAGGGACTTATCGATATCAATCAAAAGATAAAAATTTTCGAACAGTACCCATAGTAGTTGTAGAATAATCTAACGTCCAGTAATATATAAATTACAAAATGCAGAGTGCAAAAATTAGTAAGGCAAGTGCTATGCGGTATATAACAAAAATATTAAAGTTGTGATTTGTAAGAAAGCGCATTAAAAATTTAATTGTCAGCCAACCGACAATCAAGGCAGTCAAAAAACCTAAAATTACTGGGCCGGTAATGTCGTTTAAAGTTAAATCTTTGAGTTTTAAAACCGCCGCGCCTGCAATTATAGGTATAGAAAGTAAAAATGAAACCCTTGCGCTTGCAACCCTGGTTAAACCCAAAAATAATGCGGCGCTGATTGTTATGCCCGAGCGCGAAACACCCGGAATTATCGCCAAAGCTTGTGCGCAACCTATTAATAGCATTATCATCCAAGTTGGGTTTTTGTCTGTTTTATGTGATTTGTTATAGTGGTCCGCAAACCAAAGGACTAAGGCAAAAATCAATAAAGTTGAGGCAATTAAAAGCGGATTTCTGAAAGTATTTTCCGCCGCATCTTCCAAGAAATAACCGGCTAATGCCGCCGGAATTGTGGCAAGGCCGATAAACCAAAACAAGCGCCCGTCTTCACTTTTTGGGGCGGTCAAACCTTGTTTCACTAAAACTATTAAATCTTTATAAAAATAAGAAATAACCGCAATTAAAGTTGCTAAGTGTAAAAGCACATCAAAGGTAAGGCCCTGATAAACTTGTCCTGAAAAGAAGGGCCACAAAGCGAGATGTGCCGAGCTTGAAATCGGCAAAAATTCGCCAAGGGCTTGTATCAAACCAAGTAAAAATGCGGTAGTATATGTCATAGTACTTAATATATTATATAATTTATCAATGCATTTATTTACCGGTTCGCCTTTAGCTTTAAAAAAGCAATTTTTGGATACTCTTGAGCAGTTAAAACAAAATCCGCTTGAGAGGGTGCTTGTCGTTATCCCCTCAAAACATTTGGAAGCGCGTTTAAAAACGGAATTATGCCAAAAATTATCTTGCTTGGCTGGGGTTAGTTTTATGCCTTTGGGCGCTTTGGCAAGTGAAATTAATTCTGCCGCCGCAAATCCACCTTTACCGCTTGCGGAAGATACACCTCTAATTGATTTCAAAATAAAAAATCTTTTAAACAAAAACGGTTTTAGGGCAAACAGAAGTTTGGCAATTTGTTTTAAAAATTCTTTCCGTGATTTGATTAATGCCGAAGTAACACCTGAGGCTTTATCTCTAGTTCAAGAAGATGAAGATTTAATTTTAGATGAGCAAAAAACTTATTTAAAACAATTTATTCCGCTTTATAAGGAATTTTTGGAAATTCAAAAAGAACCCGGCAAAAACACTTATAAAGATTATTTTATTTCCGCAAGGCAAAATGCGGCAAGTAATACTTTTTTAAATTCTTTCAAAAGCATTATTTTTTACGGTTTTTACGACTTAACTTCCTTGCATTTTGAACTAGTAAAAGCAGTAATTAACAGTTACACGGATATTACACAGGTTTATTTGCCTTATGAAGAAACACTGGCTTATACTTTTGTTGAACCGGTTTATAATACTTTGTTTTTGCCTCTTTGCAAACAACATACAAAATTGGAAAGTGAAAATAATTTAATAAAAACTGCGGCAGAAAATATTTTTACACCAAATCAACGTTCAACACATGGTGCCGATATTGAAATAATAAAAGTTTCCGGCGAGGGCGAAGTACAAGCCGCCGCAAAAGAAATTTTAAAACTACACAAAGACGGTTTGGCTTATAAAGATATCGCAGTAACTTTCCGCGGTGAAGGCGGTTTTAACGCAAAAATTTTAGATGTGTTTAGGCAAAATCAAATACCCGTAAATTATAATTTTAGTTTCCCATTAATTCAAAAACCTTTTGCCGCTTTTGTGTACAATTTATTTAATCTAGACAGCGGAAATTTTGCAAGGGAAGAAGTTTTGTCCGTCGTAAATTCCCCGTTTTTTGCGTTTAGGCAAGATGCTTGGGCGGACCTTATACAACAAAGCGGTGTGGAGTGTTCTATCACTCAATTTGAGGAAATGCTTGATAATAATTCCACAGAACAAAAACAAACGCTGATAGATGTTTTAAAAGAAATTAAAGCGCATCTTAATTTACTGAAACAGGCCGGATCCTTTGAAAGCCTTGCGCAAAAAGCAAAAGATTTACTTTTAAAATATACTTATGAAAATACACAAACGGAGCAAGCTGAAACACTTAAAAAAATTACAGATATTTTAGAAACAATTTCCACTTATTCCAAGACGGGTGAGTGTGCAAAAGACGGCGAATTTTTGGAAGAGTTTTTCTCCCTCTTAAAAGAGGCGAATTTTAATAAGGTAAGTTCCGCACCAAATGCCGTTGAGGCCGCTGATATTATGAACCTGCGTTTGCAAGATTTTAAAGCAATTATTATCTTGGGTTTAAATGAAGGAGTTTTCCCTTTAGTTCCGCAGCAAGACCCTGCTTTAAAAGAAGTTTACCGTCAGAGTTTGCGCAAACCTTTAAGGCGCGCTTTGCAAAATATCGGCTACTTAATACACACAACGCAAAACAGATATTTTGAGGAAAACTTTTTATTTTACCTTGCCCTTTCAGCTGCGCAACAAAAAGCAATTTTAACTTATAAGACCAGTGATTTAGACGGTAAAACTTTAGTAAAATCTGCTTTTGTTACAATGCTTTTAAATGTGCTTGGCAAAACGGAAGAAGATTTAAAAAGTTTCAGCCGCCGCCCGCTTGAACGCCTGAAAAACGATATCGAACAAGAGCTTCTAACTAAAGAAGAAACCGCCGCCTTACTTGCTTTAATTAAACCGGATGCAAGGGAAATTTTAGGAAATTTACTTGCAGGAGAAAAAGAAAAACCTTTATTTGAAAAATCTTATTTTGATTTACGGGCACTGTCTTCACAAAATTCTTTAACAGATTTTGACGGTATAATAAACGAAAGAGACGCACAAAAAATTTACCCGTCATACTTTTCCCCCTCCGCATTAAGCACTTTATTTGCATGCCCGGCAAAATATCTATTTTACCGTATTGCGGGAAAGGAAAAAGATATATTTTTACGAAGTGAAATAGCCTCAAATAAAAAAGGAACTCTATACCACGAAATTTTAAAGGATTTTTATACTTTCATTAAAACCAAAAAAGACTTTTTATATATTTCTTGGCCTGACATGGAAAACTCATTCAATAACTTTTTAGACACTAGATTTTCAAAATCCACTACTGAAAAATATGGTTTATATCCCTTACTTTGGGAAATTATAAAACAAGAAATCAAGGAAAATTTACTTCAGTTCCTTAAAGAAGATTTGGAAAGAATTCAAAAAACCGGTTTTGTTCCTAATGATTTTGAATGCCCTGTTAAAAACACCTTAAATATTGAAAACAAACCGCTTGTTTTGCAGGCAATAGCAGATAGAGTTGATAAATCTGCCGACGGTAAAGAAAGTATTGTTATTGACTATAAAAGCAAAGATAAAGGCATAACAATGGAAAAATTGATTTTTGAAAAAAATACTTTGCAACCACCAATATATTTGGAAATTTTAAATAAAGACAATAGTAACTGTTTTTGTTCTGAGGCAGACTTGGCCTTTATTGAACGCAAAATAAAAACTTCGTTTAGATCCTTAACTAAAGATCAATTTAATACTATTAAAACTAAATTTATTGCTTTGCTTGCTTTTTTAAGGGATTTAGCGAGAAATGGCACGTTTCCCATATATACCGAAGATAAAGAATATTGTAACTTTTGTGATTTTAAAGATATTTGCCGCAAAAACCATTTGTCTACGGCAAAACGCGCCGGAAAGAGCGATTATTTTAAGGAGTTGAGGAAATTTCATTATGTCCCTTCAAGATTTAAACGCTAGAACGACAGCCATAGAAAATAATAGCCAAAATATTATTGTTGAAGCCGGCGCAGGTACGGGTAAAACCACTTTACTCGTCCGGAAAATGTTATTTTTGGTTTTTGTAAAAAAAGTAAAACTTTCCAGGGTTGTTGCACTTACATTTACCACAAAAGCTGCGGCTTCTTTAAAACAAAAAATGGAAGAGACTCTTCACAAAGCGTACGAAATACTTCTGCATAATTCTTTCGTCTTAACTGCAACAGATGAAGTTTATAATGAGCGTTTACAAAGTGTTAAAAAAGAAGACCAGAAGAAATTTGATTACTTTAGGTCCTTATTTCAAAAGTCCGATTTAAATTTAGACGGTTTATTTGCCCTAGTTAAAACTGCACTAGAAGAATTACCTTTGTGCCAAATAGGAACGATACACAGTTTTTGTAATTTCTTGCTCAAAAAATATGCAGTAGAGGCTGGCTTAAGTACAAATATGAAAATTGACGAGGCCGGTGTAATTGACATAATTTTTGATAAATATTGGGCCTTATTTTTAGAGGAAGAATTAACACTGAATTCTACTAAAAAAGATGTTTGGCTTAAACTCCTAAAAGAAGTTGATTTACAAGATTTGTATTATTTTGCACATAATCTATGCAACCCCGGTTTTGAAGATTATAATCCCATAAATAACTATACTCTGTTAAGAAAACAAGCACAAAAATACTTACAGGAAGTGGAACTTTTAGTAAAAGAACATCCCACAAATAAAAAAGGCAATATGGTACCGCTTTTGAAAACATGTGTTGAAAGCTTAAAACAAACTATTGCTTTTTATGGCGGTGAAAGAAGTGATTTCGCTGAACCGGAATTTCCGTCATTTCCGGGCAAACTTATAGAACATTGGGAACAAAAAGATTTCGATTTAGCACGGGAAATAGTTACTTTTACGCAAGATAATACCCCTCATAAACAAAAACTTTTGGCGATGGCTTTCCAGTTGTTACAACCTTTTGCGGCAAAAGTACAAAGAGAGATGTTAAAACAAAATTACTTAACTTTTGATGAAATTATTTTTAAAACTCATCATTTACTTTTGAGTAATAGAGCCGTACGCCAAGAAGTTAAACTTTCTTACGATAATATTTTTATTGATGAATTCCAAGACACTGACCCTATTCAAGGGGAAATAATGTTATTTTTGGCAGAAAAACTTGATACCTTCGCAAACAAATGGCAAGATTTAATTTTAGAGCATGGCAAATTATTTATCGTAGGTGATCCTAAACAATCTATTTATAGGTTTAGAGGTGCAGATATTTCCGCTTATCAAGAATTTTGCAATTTACTTACAAAGCAAGGTGCACTGAGTTGTGTTTTGCAAAATAATTTTAGGAGTGCCGGCTGCATTATTGATTATGTTAATAATTTCGGAAAAAACCAAATTAAATTTAAGAAAAACTGCCAAGCAGAGTATCAAGAAATTTACCCGAGCAAAGAATTTAATAAAGCAAGTGTTGAGCTTCATTTACATAAAAATTCAGAAGATACAAATAAGGCAAATGCACGCATAGCGCATGCAAATTGTATAGCAAAATGGATTTGTGATAATGTCAAAAAAACCGTTAAAAGTGACGGCAACACATTAGATTATAAAGATATTGCTTTGCTCTTACCGACTGCAACTGATGTAAATATTTTTCTTGATGCTTTAAAGGAAAATAATATTCCATATAATGTGGAAGCAGATAAAAATTTCTATTCTGCACAAGAGATTTTGGACCTTATAAATATTTTAAAAGTCCTAAAAAACCCACAAGACAAAATTGCTTTGCTCGGAGTTCTAAGAAGCCCTATATGTTTAATGAAAGACGGAGATTTGGTAACTCTATCACAGGAAAATAAACTGAATATATATGCTGATGTAAATAATGAAAAATTACAAAACACATACAAAAAATTGAGAGTTTTAATAGATAAATTATCTGCTTTAAACCCATTAGAAATTGTGAATGAAATTTTAGACATTTTTAATTTTACAGCTTGCCAAACATTGACATCTTCCAATGAACAAATACTTGCAAATATTGCAAAATTCAAACAAGTAGTCGCCAAACTTTTTGAAAATGGCTCTTATACTTTAGAACAACTTCTAGACAATTTTGAAACTTATCAAAAGGAAACAAATGAAGAATCCAGTGCAATTTTAGCGGAAGAAAACTTTAATGTCATCAAAATTTTAACAATACACAAGGCAAAAGGTTTGGAATTCCCGGTGGTAATTTTGACCGATCTCTCTAAGCAATTCAGCCAAGGTAATAATCGCCAAAAAGGGAAAAGCAAAACTTTTTACTCAAGAAGTTTAAATCTAAAAGGTTTAACTCTTGGTGATATCAAAGACGGAATTGTTCCTCTAATTGAACAAGAAAGACAAGCTCAAGAACTTGAAGAAAAACGCCGCCTTTTATATGTTGCTATGACACGTGCTAAAGAGGCTTTAATAATAGTAGATAGTTTGCAGGCCGAAGAAAAAACTTTCACTAAATTTTTAAGTGATAGTGCTTGTTGGCCAAATGAAGAAATGCCAGAAAATATTTTAACGGCCAAAGCTTTTTATCATAGCTACAATTTGCCGGAACTACCTACCGAGAAACAAATAAGTGAAGAAAATAAAAACTTTTCTTTTAACTATCCTGCTTGGATAGAAAATTTTAATAAGATAAAAGCAGAATTTGAAACTTATTTAAAAGATAGCAATTCAATGCAAAGAACAAATACAACGCTTTTCCCCTCAAAAGAAGTAGAACATGCGATAAAAGTCGGCAGTTTATGCCATAAAATGTTGCAAAATGTTTTTAATAAAACAATGTCTAATTTTGACAATGAAGAAGACAAATCTGCCCTTACGGAAGCACAGGAAATCATAAATAATTTCTGCAGAAGTTCTGCTTATAAAGAACTAGAAAATATGGAATTTTTAGCTTCGGAATTTCCTATAACAACCCTGCAAAACGGAATAGTAAAAAATGGAGTTATAGACGCATTATTTAAGACTAAAGAAGGAAATATTAGAATTATAGATTTCAAAAGTGATAAAATAAATATAGTGACTGACAAAACGGTGGAGCCCGAATACTTAAAGCAAATTGCTTTTTATAAAAATGCCTTAAAAGGTTTGTTTAAAGGAAAGATTGAAAGTGCTTTGGTATATCTCCGCTCAGCAGAAATTTATAAAGTAGAGGAATAACTATGTTTGATCTTAAAAAAATTCTTGAACTCAAAAAAACAATGACCGAAACAAAAAAACGTTTAGATGCAATGGTAATAAAAGAAACTTCACCGAAAGGTTTATTTGAACTTACAATTTCCGGTTCACAAAAAGTTAGCGAAGTTAAAATTTTAAAAGATTTAAAAGACTGTTCTAACGAAGAGATTGAAAAAGATTTGAAAGAACTCATCAATAAAGCAACTGCTTCTTCACAGGCATCTGCAATGCAAGCTATGGGAGGCCTCGATGCACTTGGCGGTCTTGCAGGGCTTACAAAATAAGTGAACAAACTTAAGAAAATTTTACCTAAACTTGCCTTTGGAACTTGGCCTATAAGCGGTGCAAGGGAGTGGGGTGCTTTTGATGATATCGAAGTACAAAAAGTACTCCATGCCCTGCTTGAGAACAATATAACCTGCATTGATACCGCCGCGATTTATGGGCTTGGCGGCGCAGAAAATTTACTTGGTAAATTTTTCAAAGATGTTCCAAGAAAAAATTTTATTTTAACTTCTAAATGCGGACTTTTACCTAATGAACGTGCAGTTAAATTTGATTTAAGCGCTGTATCTTTACAAACACAAATTGAAGATACTTTAAGGCGGCTAAATACAGATTATTTGGATATCTATTTTTTGCATTGGCCTGATAAAAATACTCCGCTTGAAGAAACTCTTATACAAATGGATAAGTTCAGAAAGGAAGGCAAAATCCGTTTTATCGGGCTTTCTAATTTTACGGAAAATTTAATTAGGCAAGCGGTAAAAATTACTAAAATTGATTGTTTGCAAAATGAGTTTTCTTTATTAAATCAGGAAAACAAAAAACTGTTTCCGCTCGTCAAAGAATTAGACTTAGCTTTTATGGCTTATGGTGTGTTAAACGGCGGTATTTTAAGCGGGAAGTATAATCAAGCACCCAATTTAGCAAAAACTGATGTAAGAAGTTTCTTCTACAAATTTTATAAGGGTGAAAATTTCTTAAAAGCTCAAAAAGTAGCAAACTTGCTAAAACAAATTCATCAGGCTTCTATGGCACAAGCGGCAATAAATTTTGTTTTGAGTTTTGAAGAAGTAACTTGTGCAATTTTCGGTGCTAAAACTTTAAAACAACTAAAGGAAAATGCGGGGGCGCTCTCTTGGAAATTGACAACGGAGCAAAAGAATTTATTATGCAAAAATTATTAAGTGAAATTGAAAATTATATTAAAGATATTTTCCCCCAACTAGGGTTAAATAAAAGCCGTGAACTTGTGCGCCTTGTATTCGAAATCAGTAAAAAAACTAAAAAAACGCCACAGGAAATTTTACTGAAAGAAAATGCAAAAAATTTTGAACAAACAAAGAAATATTTGATTAATCTCCGTTATAAAAAACCGGGGAATTTGGCTGACATTTATTTGCCTAAACTTGATTTAAATTTTACTCCGCAAGCAAATTTGGAAGAAAAAATTTTTAACCCGCAAAATATTTTTATTGAAGACTTATCTTTAAATTCATCTTTAGCAAAAAGAGTTAAAGAGAAATTTCCAAACACGAAAATTACTGTTTTTAAAGGCAAATTTCCCTTATTAAAAGAAAGTTACAGTGAGCGTAAAAAAAACTTAATAATTTATACGGAAAAATTTGATTTTTTAAAACCTTGCCCTTGCACCAAAAATGCGAATTGTTGTGGTTATAATTTAATCAATTTAGGTTTTGGTTGTCTGTATGAATGTAATTATTGTTTTTTACAACAATACCAGAATTTGCCGGCGATAGCTCTGCCTTCAAATATCGAAGATTTTTTAGCAAAAATCCCGACCGCTACTTTTAGGCGCGGAATCTTTAACTATATCCGACTTGGTAGTGGGGAATTTACAGATTCCTTACTTTTCGACGATATTACAAATTATTCAACAGATATTATTAAGTTTTTTGAAGGTCGTCCGGAACTTTTTGAATTTAAAACAAAATCAGTAAATATTGATAATCTACTGAAACTTCCAGCACAAAAAAATATTGTGGTTGGCTGGAGTGTGAACCCTCAAAATATTATTAATAGTGTTGAACCCCTAACTCCAAGTTTAAAAGACCGTTTAACTGCAGCAGCAAAAATTGCAAAATACGGTTATAAAGTGGCGTTCCATTTTGATCCGGTAATCCGTCATAAAAATTGGCAGGAAAATTATAAAAATGTTGTTGAGCAGATTGCGAAAATTGTCCCAAAAGACAGTATTGTTTGGATAAGCGTTGGCACTTTGCGTTTTAACCGTGAACTGAAAAAATTTATTGAGTGCCGTTTCCCACAAAACATAATTTTAGATGAAGATTTTTATTTATCCTTCGACGGCAAAATGCGCTATAGTGACGCAGAACGCCAAGAAGCATATGATTTTCTTAAGCCATTGCTTGAAATGACTTTCCCCAATACTGTGGTTTATTTGTGCATGGAAAATCAAAAATAAGTTGCCCATTTATGATTGTCTGCAAAAGACAATTAAGTGAAAATTTGGTAAAATATATATGTTAGCCGGTTTTGGCTGCAAGATTTTACAATTTCGCGCCTATAGCTCAATGGATAGAGCACCAGCCTGCGGAGCTGGGGATACAAGTTCGATTCCTGTTAGGCGCACTTTTTAAGAAAAATCCGCTCTTTTTATGAGAGCGGGTTTTTTTATGTTTTCTCGACGACAAATCACTCAAAATACCCCTTTTTACAAATTATAGAAAATTCCCCCCTTTTTCGCATCAAAATGGCACACTTTGGACACTATATTTTTTCAATTTTCTCGACGAGAATTTTGAAAATTTAAGCGATATAGTGTCCATTTTTTTGTCCAAAAAATCATAAAATGGCAAAAAAGGTCGATGCGCAAAAGAGGCATAGAACTTTTATACTTCTCACTCGAGAAAGTATGAGAAAATGAGCAAAAAGAACAACAAGAACTATGAAAGACAATGGCACACTTTGGACACTATAATGTATAAGTTCTATTCGCTATCTATATATCGAAGTTAGCAAAATTATAGTGTCCAAAACTTATACATGTGGACACTATATCTATAAAAAAACCGCCATTACTAAACCGTAGAGGCGGTGTATTTATATGTTTTATGTCAATTCGTTTATTTATGCTTATTTTCCATAATGGATTCTACTTTGTTCATAAGAAAAACGTTCTCTTGACCAATACCAAAAGCAATACGCTTTAATTCGGTTCTTATGCCACATACTTGTGCAATAAATAACAGCGCAATAATCATCCAACATAACTGAATCCAATTAGATGATATAAAAGTACAAACCTTTTTCATAAAAACTCCTATTATTTAAAAATATTCTTATCTACATTTTACCACATTATAAAAAGCAAAAAGTCGATAGTCTTATCTATTGTGAATATGAATATATGTAATTTAATCAATATTCTTTTTTCCACACATAAGTGTAGTAACTTGTCTTAATATATCTGATAATATATCTCTATGGTCTAAAATCCATTGTTTAATAATTTCATCATCATATGCATAATTATCTATTTCTTTATTAAGCAATTCTATAGATATCTGTGTATTAGTTGTCATTCGTAAATTTATGACTTTTTTTATAATTTCGCTATATACAAAGAGGATTTTCTTTTCTCTAGTTTGTTCTTGATAAAATTCATCAATATATTTAGAGTAAGATGTATACATAGGCAAGTTTAAAATCCTTTTTAATATCCTTTCTTTGGTATTGGGGACAAATTGTTGAAAAATACAATCTTTGTGTAATATTGCACTAAATATTTCCTCTCGTTTAGTGCAAAATACTTGTTCTTGTATAGGCTCTGGCCGACAAAACATATAAGAATGAATTTTATTAGCTAAATTATTAAAACCCATAGGTGAACATATACAATGATTAAGAAATGATTTTATTTTTTCTTCAAAAGTCCTTATATTAAATTTTTCACTTAAGAGTCTCTTAGCCTCTGTTAAATTTATACAAGGCATAACCACATTAATGTTTTGAGAACAAAAAATGTTCTCCACATATGTTTCTTCGAAATTTTCTCCGATATAATTTTCATTAAGTAATATAAATATATCAACTAAATTATAGATAGAAATTATGCAAAATAAAATTTTATTTGTAGAATCTCCTTTCAATAATATAAAATGAAAAATACCATTATTATTCCCTACTTGATTTCCAAAATAATAATTACATATTTTATTAGCCTCTTTATAATTTTTCTGGTTTACTATTTCAATAATATTGGTTATATATTGAGGGGCTTTCCCCAAACTTGCATAAAATTCCGTAGCTATTTTTAACATTGACAACATCAACAAGTCAGATCTATTAGATGAGAATTCACATTTTAATATAGGATTGGGCAAATTATTTTTTATCTCTACTTGTTTTTTTAGTTTCTGTCGTAATTTTTCTCGCTTCTCTAAGTCATTGATACTAGTATTTAAAATATTATTAATTTTCTGTTGATTTATACTTTCTGCTTTTGAATTAGGAGATTGTAGCAAATGAATATTTATTTTTAAAGAGCCATTTTCTCTTTTTGAATCTATTTTAAAATATTGCAAGCTTCCATCTGGTAGGCGATTAATTACTTTCTCCCCCATTTTCCATTGGGTTACGGGAATCTCTCCATTATCTTTTTTAGGGCAAGCCAAATTCGTAAAATAAATAAAACCATCCGACAATGCTTTATCTAGACAAGACATTTTGCTATTGCAATCGCTACAAATAATATTTTTACATTTTAATTTTCCGCCGATTGAATTAGGTAAAATATGTTCTGGTTTTTCATTATCAGTTAATGTCTTGCCACAGAACAAACATTTGTTGTTTAATACATTATTACTAGACTTATATTTAGGAATATCAGACATCATATAATCCTCTACTGTTACTCTAATAATTTACAACAACAGCATATAGTTAAAATCAATATATATTTTACACACTTTAAAACAAAATATATACTAAAATATATTAGAAATATTTTGGTATATATTTTCCAATTCTCTGTTAATTTCTTCTAAATATTTTGAGATTCTTCGTAGAAATACTACTTTATGTATCTTATCTTCGAACCTTGCATCTCCATTTAAACTAAAAGGGCAAAAATGCAATATTTTAGAAGTAAACTTATAAAAATAATTATACTCTTCGATATATCCAACTTTTTCTGCCATCTTCTTCATAGTCGGCATTTTCCGAAGTTTTCCATTATAATGTTTCAAAATATTTTCTTTTTCTTGTTTGTATCCTAGTCGAAAGGGATTTATTCCTTTTAAATCAGGAAACAATTTTTCATCTGCTACAACTCGGGCTTCACACCCTGCTAGATATTCACATCTATCACTTTCACAATAGTCCACTATTTTGTTAAAACTATTGGTTTGTGACATATATTTCAAAGTAATAAAGACCTCTAAAAGCCTACGTGCATATAAAAAAATAGCATCTATATCATCTTGTACAGATACCGTTTTTATGTTAATGATATACTCCGATATAAAATATCCACAAGAACACTCATGCTGCCAATTATAATATTTTGCACATAGCAAACTAGAAAATTGTTTATGTATATTCTTAATAGAATTTAAGGTAGTCTCACTTATTTGTCGGCTATCTGTCTCTAAAATTTGAATAGCTGTTTCAATATCCATTTTATTCTTTTACCATTTACTATCATTATATTGTCTTAATAATATAATTTTAATTTACTTATCTAAATATGTTTCTTTAAATTTAACAAGTGTTTTCCACAAACCCATTTGGCCAAAACACCATAATAAAAGACCGATTTTATCATCTTCTTTATATTTTTGAGCAATTTCCCAAGCTCTCAAACTAGATATCTTTTTCCCACTTTTTGCTAAAACATAAACATAAGTAATTGGATCATTAATAGTTAATTCTTTTACAAGTTTTTTATCAGAATCAACAATTTTTAATAATAAAGACCTTCTCCTCCAAGATTTGGAGAAAGCAAACAAGTCGCGAGCACGATTTAGTACAACAGACATCGGTAAATGTTTTATTATAATCTTAGCACAACTATCAGTATGATATCTATCCCACACATCTAATATACCTTTTTCATAAAATTTATCCCAATTACTGTATAAAATTTTAAAGGCTCTTTCTCTTATCGAAGAATAAGGTGAAAAGAGAAAAGTAGATATTATGTTTTTTTGCTTCTTATTAGGTATGTATGGCAATAAATAATGAATTGCATAAGCACAAGATGTTCTTTTGGAAAATGATTTCATTTGAATTTGTAACAAAAGTTTATGAATTAATTCTTCATGGCATTTTTCATAACATTTTTTTATATCTGAAACCATCTTCTTTAGTATCTTTCGTCGTAAATATGGAGATTGATTAAACGATGGGTCTAGCAATCTACAAGTATCTTTTGCCGAGAGAGTATCTATAAATGCTAAAGCTAATGATAAATGATTCCGAGATACGTTTATATCTCGTAGAATTCGTTTTATATATTCTATTTTGCTCATATATCAAGTAATATCTCTTTTTAAGTCGTTGAAATAATTCTTTAATTATTGTTTTCTAGTTAGATGTGACCATATCTTTTTATAATTTATAAGTATATTTACAAGGATAATATCCATAAACAAATTGTATCATAAATATGCATTATTTTTTTATAAATTTAAACTTACTTTATCTCTATATCATTTCAAGCTTCAAGACAAGAGATATATAACAGACAGTAGATATTAACATTAATGAAACAACTCTTAAAATATATGTTAAGAATAAATATCTAGTATAATATAAATGTATATCATATATTTCTGCTGTTTTTATCATTGACTCTTATATTTTATACAATTTGAATAATATTAAAATATTTTAAAATATAAAAGGAAAACAATTATGGCCCACATATTTATCGTTAACGAACAAACTTTTAAGATGCATTTAGAATATCTATTCGCAGGAACAGGCGCCTCAGATACATCAACTGACTTCATTTTTGATAACTCAATCAAGCTAAGCACTGCAGAAGAAAAGAAATCAATAGGAATGATGACAGATGTCGCCAGAATTCGCAAAGGAGATAAAATTATATTTTTTGTTACCGGTATTTCTAAATTTTATGGTATTTTTGAAGCATCAAGCGATTTCTTTTTAGATCCGAATGATAAAGATAATTACTTACATAAAGAACTTGGTAAAATTTTAACATATCGATTATTAATTAAACCATATAAGGTATATAAAAACGGTTTATCTGAATTTGATGCTTTAGATTCTTTACAAAATATCAAATATCCTGACGAAATTTGTTGGTCCTTAATTTATAGAAAACTTGGTGGTAATAGAGGTTGTACAATGATTACAGATCAAGAGTATGATACACTTCTAGAAAAACTTAAAAAAAATAACCAATTAATAAAATCAAAAGACTATACTTATGATACTAACAAGCAACAAATTACTCCTAATACTCATCATAACATCTATAAAGGAAGACATCTGGATGTAATTAAAAAATTAAAAGATAATATGTTTTATAAATATAGAACTAAAAAAGCCTTTGAACATTATCTGCAATTTTGGATAATAACTATATTAAAAAGTAAAAAATATAACAAAATATTATCCCCTAAGCAACCTGTTTCTTGGATTGGCAATGAGGTAATGTGTAGTTTCGGGGAACGTCGTATTGATATAATGACAATTCAAAAAATGAAAAAACAAATCGATATTTCCTTAATTGAATTAAAAGATGAAAAAGTAAAACAAATTATTATAGAACAATTAAGTGGGTACATCCGATGGATTTTAAACTATATTTTACCTATTTATTTACGCAATGGATACAAAATTAATATTCATCCTATAATTATTTCTGAAGGAATTTCTAATCTATCAAAAAGAAAAGACAATCTTGATAAAATAGAACAAGAAATAAAATCTCACAGTTGGAGCTTATATAACAGTTCAAAAATTAAAGTGCTACCCACGAAAATTATTCATTTCCAACCCGACAAAGAAACATTACAATTGACTAATAATTAACACTTATTTTATAATATCGAATATTACAAGAATTTCTTTATTTACAAATACAGTAATGGATATATTCTGTAGTATTAGAGGCTTTGTAATCACGGTTTCGATCTGCTTTAAAACGATTATAGGTTTGAGTAAAGTAACCGTAAGTACCTTTCTGCTCAAAAATTTCTTTAATATCTGCTAAAGATAAGAGTCCTTCATTATTATAACTAAGGAAAATATACTTCGTTTTAGCATTTTTAATTAAATCTGCAAAAGCTTTCTTAACCGTTGATCTTGAACAGTATGAAGATTTTTGATCCGTATAATCCCTCAATCCTGTTTTTCCATAAATTTTAGGATTATCATACTTAGCAATAGTTTCCAGTAGATGGTAATTTGTTGCATATTGCCTTGTATTATATGGGGGATCTAGATACAAAATATCCGGACGGATATGTTTAATTAACATATTAGCATCCTCTTGAAAGACTTGATGCTCTTGCTCATTAATTAATAAATTAGCTGGACGTAAGATAAGCGGTCTTAAAGCAGATTGTTTAAGCTTTTTCAAAAATGCCCCATAAACAGATGCCGTGTTGGCGGATTTATCTACCGACTCTATAAGGGAAGCAAGCAAAAAATAATATTCATTTTCTGTAATTAACTTTTTATTTCGCCAAGTTTCAATTTGTTGTCTAATAGCATCACATTTTTGTGCATTATCTGAAGAGAAATAATTTCTAACAAATGTTTTTTTTGCTGTACCTTCTGATGAGTAGTTCTTATAAATAAATCCTTTTTTGCCTGTAATGTTAGTTAAATATTCGCACACCGCTTGTGAACGTTCACTTATTTTAACTTTTTTAAGACTTGGTAAAATGGTAGTTAATTTAGAAAAAGCTAATGGACGATGATTAGCAATATATTGTTTATTCAATACGAAACTGTAATATTGCATATCATTGGCAATAATAGAATATCCCTTTTCTTTAAAGTGACGACCGACTGCACCTGTTCCGGCGAAGAGATCACAAAAAGTATGACAATCCGTATCCACTACTTTGGATATAGACTCATCTATAAACTTTAACAGGGATAATTTACTTCCAATATAATTCACTGTATTTGAAAACCTCTCCCTTTAGATTTTAACATTTTATCAGCAAGAAGTGTAGTAACCATTCAAAAAATTATTAATGTACTATTTATCTTTCTGAAAGATTAAGATATATTCGTGTTTAAAAATATAATAATCACTAGACAAAGCCCGATAACGCCAAATAGTATGCTGAGCTCTTTTTCCACGATTACCTTCCATATTTTTAACTACTATGCTTTTAAGCTTTAATTTCTTTCCCTGAGCAGCTAAAATAGAGTAGAATCCTAAAGGTATCCATTCTCCTTTAGTATATTTGTCCCCAATCACTATAGCAAGATAACGTTTCGGTTGTAACAACGTTAAAGAATTATCAATAACTTTACAAAATAATTTAAAAAACTCTTGATAAGTTTTTTGATTAGATAAATCTGTTTTTTTATTACTAAATTTAACAATATCGAAATATGGCGGATGAAGGATAACTAACCCGACTTGTTTTTGGGGTAATAAGTCACGAATTTTTTGAAACACTTTTAGATCGGTTGAGTCACCACAAAAACAATGTATATTCTTGGAAGAAAGTGTTTTATTTTTTACATATGTAACAAGTTCCGGATTAAGCTCTATTCCAACACATCCCCTTTGCAAATTCTCACACTCAATTGCGGTTGTCCCGCTCCCTAAAAAGGGGTCTAAGACATAATCTCCCTTTTTAGTGTACCTTTTAATAAGTTGACGTGGAACCTGAGGAATAAAATTTCCGTGATAGAAACCATTATGTTTACCTGTATTATCTCTTTTATCGAATAACCATAATGAATCTGTTTCTATATCATCTAACTCTTTCCATTTTTTTAAATCTAAATCGTTAAAAATAGGCATATTTTATTTATTCTTGTTTAAAATTTTTAACAATTCCCTTCTCCAAGCATAAGGATCGTGCCAAAAGCAGCCTTCACAACCATTTTCATCATTTTTATTTTTTCCGGCCCAATTCCTATTTCCTTTAAACCAAAATTCAATACCAGGAAAATGTCCTCTAATACCTTCCTTTACACATCTCTCACAAAAACGAGATTTAAGTAAGTTATTAGCACGAGTTAGCAAAATAAATTTCTTTTTTAATTCCTCGTTTGTTAAATTAGTGTTATCTACTTCATCTTGGCTCCAACGTACTTGAGGGAATTTATGGTCTACCTCTAATTCACGTTCACTCAATTTACGTAAGAAAACGGCCTCTTCAAAGTTATAAAGTTGCTTGACACGTTTGGCAATAGTTGATGGTATACCCGAGCGTTGCTTAGTAATGGGTAGGATTTCAACAGACTTTAATTTGCGATGTATGGTGACAGAGTTACAATGAGGGCATAGAATTTTTTTATAAAATTCCCCTTGTTCATTCGTATCTAATTGAATCCCTTTTTCTTGACGCCAAACTTGCCAAGTCTTTGCTTGCCCAGATTTTAGTTCACATTTAGTACAATGCCACTTTAAATCGCTCATTGTTTCAAAATCTTGATATTGAGTAGAACCAGGTTTAAAAGGATTAGCCATACATCCCTCCTAAAAGTAGATATATTAAATTATATCAAATCTATATTTGCTTAATTATCAAAATAAATAGGATATCAGTTATTTGTTAAGAATTAAAAGATAAGCCCTTAAAACGCAAAATTTCGTGAGTTTTGGTGATTTATCCCTACAGTTGCGAAAAAGCACACAAAAGGCCAAAAATGGCCCACGAATCGGGTTTACAGAAAGTAAACCAAAGAACAATGTGTTACTTCTAAATCCTTATTTCTTGGCATTTTGTAACCGGATTAATTCGGCTAGTTCGAACACTACATCAAAATCGGAACTTTTACGTCGATAATATATAAAAGGGAAAATTAGCAAAATGAAGAAAACGAAGTATAAAAAAAGTGGGCACAAAGTTGGACACCTCTCAGTCGTAAGTTCGATTCCTGTTAGGCGCACTTTTAAAGAAAAATCCGCTCTTTTTATAAGAGCGGGTTTTTTTATGTTTTCTCGACGACAAATCACTCAAAATACCCCTTTTTACAAATTATAGAAAATTACCCCCTTTTTCGCATCAAAATGGCACACTTTGGACACTATATCCTCTAAATTCTATGCTCAATCTATATATCGAACTAGCCAAAATTATAGTGTCCAAATTACATACTTTTGGATATAGTAAAAGCTATTCATTATACAGAGATAAAAGCTCCTACAGAAATACTAGTTAAGAAATTGCTAAAATAAATATAATAGGACATGACTGCATGAATACCTTTTCTCCTGCAATGAAACAATATTTTATGGCTCAAATGGAACCAACACATAATGCCCGACAAAAAGCATTGGAAATCTTTTATTTATCTCAATTTTTAAATACTCCGGAAGGGCAAAAATGGAAAAAAGAAAATATGGTTTGTAATTACGAAGACTATGAATGTCCTGATTTTCTTTTTTCTACTTCCACTGGAACAAAAGTTGGGTTAGAAATTGTAGACTGGGTAAACCAAACAAAAGAATGTCGCGCTACTCAAATTTTACTTGACGTCGCAGGAGATATTTGCCGAACTATTAAAAGAGAAAGAAATATCAATTTAAGTTTAATTATTGATATTTATGATCCCAATGAATGGGAGGCAAAAACTCGTAAAGACTTTCTAAAACATGCCTATAATCCTGGAATAAAGCACCTTCAAGCGAACAAAAAAGAGATAAAAAAACGTTTTTTAGAAATTATATTAAATACACCCAATCTAACTGACTATCCTGAACAAAAGTGGGTTGAAATTAATTCTCAAAAATTTAAGCTCTCTTTTTCTCGTTCTTGGAGAGATTACCCTAATTTTTTTGTTAATAATATAAGCACCTGTTGGAATAATCCTATACAAGCAATTCAAGATGTAATAAGTGAGAAAAATGGAAAATATACTTCCTATACAAAAAATTGTAAAACTTGTTCACTTTTAATTGTTCCGCCTCTATACAATACAGGAAATTGCTTAATAACTCCAGAAGTCATTTCTTCGCATCATTTTAATTCCAAATTCAAAAAGACCTATATTCTAGAATTACGTGATACAGATGGTCCGGTCGTAAGTGAAATAATTAACAAGAAAAAAGGCCTACATTATATAGTATTTAAAATTATTTCATTAATTCATCGGTTACGAGTTCTGCTTGTTCTAAAACTCGTTCTGTAGCGGCTTGTTGTTTATCTGGAGGATAGCTATATTTATTCAAAATTCGTTTAATTTGAATTCTTATACCTGCTTTTACGCTTTCACGTTTGCTCCAATCAATTTTTACTGAATTACGTAAATAGTTAGTTAATTCTTGAGCAATCTTTTTTAAAGTATCATCGCCAAGTTCCCTAACAGCAGATTCATTCTCTTCCAAGGCATTATAAAAAGCAAGTTCTTTTTCAGAAAGGCCTAATTTTTCCCCCTGACGAATAGCTTCATTCGTTTCTTTGGCTATGTTAATCAATTCTTCTATGACTTGAACTGTTTCAATAGAACCGTTATTATATTTATTTACGGTTTCTTTTAATTTCTCAGAGAATCGTTTTTGCAAAGAAGCATTTAACCTAAACTTACTTTTGATTTCCCCTTCTACTAAACGCCTTAAAAGTTCTGCAGCTAAATCTTTATGCTTCATAGAATGTATCTTTTCTAAAAATCTTTCATCTACTAAAGAGAGATTTGGCTTCTCCAAACCTGCTTGTTCAAAAATATCAATTGGTTTATCAGTCGCTATTGCCTTGCTAACGATATCCCCGATAATTGACTTCATCTCTTCAATAGATTTTTTATTTCTATCGATTTCTTTCTTGCTGATGGCTGTTTTAAGCAAACTAAAAAATGCAAGTTCTTCATTTAATACGGCTGCTTCCGGCAAACTTTGGCATAAACCATACGCTTTTAGAGCTGCCAAAACATTATTTGCAAAATCTTTTTGGACGATCTCTTTATCTTTTGCATTTTCCAAAATATAGTTCCATGCAGAAGTAACTAAATCATAAGGTTTTGTCTTAAATTCGCTGTAATCAAAACCCTTTAAAAAGCCTCTACAAATATCCATATAACTTAAAAGTTCTTCATATGCTCTGCGAACATTTAAGGCGACATCACCTTGCCCCCCACCGCGTGTATAGTCACGAACAGCCTCTTCCAAAGCACGCGCCATACCGATATAATCAACTACCAAACCGGATGGTTTATCTTTAAAAACTCTATTCACACGGCTTATTGCTTGTATTAAATTATGGGCCCTTATAGGCTTATCTATGTACATTGTGTGTAAAGAAGGCACATCAAAACCCGTTAGCCACATATCGCAGACAATAACAAGTTTTAAAGGATCTTGTGGGTCTTTCATGCGGTTTTCAATTTCTTTTTTGACTATTGGGCTGTATATATGCTTTTGATAATTTTCAGGGTCTGCAGCCGAACCTGTCATAATGACTTTGATAAAACCATTTTTCGGATTATCACTATGCCAATTGGGACGGATTTTGATAATCTCATCATATAATTTAACCGCGATTTCACGGCTCATACAAACGATTAACCCTTTACCGTCAATCAATTTTAAACGATTCTCAAAATGGCTCACTAAATCGGCTGCAAGTTCTTTTAAACGCTCAGGTAATCCTGCTAATTTCTCAATAGTAGCATAACGCAGTTTTTCCTTCTCGTTATCAGCCATATTGGAAGTTAATTCTTCCACCTTTTTATCTAACTGACTTAATAAAACATCGCGTGTGTTTAGTTGAATATGCCGTACTTCATAATAAATTTTAACAGTTGCACCGTCTTTAATTGCATCTTGCATATCGTAAATATCTACATATTTACCGAAGACAGCTTGGGTATCTCTATCAGTTTGTGAAATTGGTGTACCTGTAAACCCTACAAAACACGCATTTGGGAAAGCATCGCGCAAATATTTTGCATATCCGTATTTTAATTTACCACTTTTGAAATTAGCTTCAAAGCCATATTGAGTTCTGTGGGCCTCATCGGATATAACGACTATATTGTGTCTGTCTGAAAGCAAAGGGAAAGTGCTTTCATCATCTTGCGGTAAGAATTTTTGCATAGTAGTGAAAATTATACCGCCGCTTGGAATATTTTTAAGCAGAGTTTGAAGTTCTTCGCGGCTTTGTGCTTGTTTAGGGGTAATATCAGGTAAAGAAGCGACAAAAGTATCAAAGAGTTGTCCATCAAGGTCATTCCTATCTGTAACCATAACGATTGTTGGGTTTTTCATCTGCGGTGTTTGCATAATTTTACGAGCTATACATACCATTGATAAACTTTTCCCGGACCCCGTTGTATGCCAAATAACACCACCTTGTCTGCTATCATTTTGCAAAGCATGTAAAACGCTTTTTACTGTTTTGCGTCCAACATGGAATTGATGATAACCCGCAATTTTTTTAATTGTCTTTTTGGCCTCTCTTTCAAAAACTACAAAATAACGCAAATAATCTAAAATATACTCTTTATTAAAGAAACCTTTTATTAATGTTTGGGCTTCGTCTTCCATCACATTTTTGCGTGTTTCGCCATCAATAGTGCGCCAAGGCATAAAGCGTTCAATATTGGCAGAAATACTGCCAATTTTTGCCACAAATCCATCAGATATAACTGACGCCAAATTATAATCAAATAAGTCAGGAATATCTTGTTTATAAGTTTGAATTTGATTAAACGCTTCTTCAATAGTCGTCTTTTCATTAGCAGGGTTTTTAAGTTCAATTACGGCAAGAGGTAAACCGTTTATAAAAACCACAATATCGGGCCTGCGAATATTTTGCGGGCCTTGAATTTTAAATTGATTAACTGCCAAAAAATCATTATTTTTAGGATTATCAAAATCAATAATTTTAACTATAGAAGTTGTATCTTCCCCATTAGCGTTTTTATGTGTAATTTTTATGCCATTTACCAGATAATTATGTATTTGTTCATTTCTTGCAATTAAGGTCGGCTCTTGTACCTGTGTTAAAAGTTGATATGCTTCATCAAGCACTTGTTCCGGCATATTCGGGTTTAACTTAGCAAGTTGACTTTTGATTATTGTAGGCAAAAATGGCTCTTTTATATTTTGACGGAGTGGATTAAAAGAATCAGGCAAAATATCAGGCCCATAAGCCGTTTGATAGCCGATTTCCTCAAAATACTTCATACAATAATTTTCTAAGTCTTGTTCGTTAATTAGAGACATAATTTATTTCTTCGCATTTACTTGTGCTAAAAATTTCTCTATATTCTTCTTTCGTTTGACATTATCATTAATTAAAACGCAGAATAAAAGTAATTGATACAACTCATCATACCATTTTTCTAGTTCGCTATCAGTTATGCCTAATAAATTTTCTTTTTTATGTTTTCCATCTTTATTATTATGACGAATATCTAAATTATTAAGCATATTGTTTGCTTTATCAAAATATTCATTAAATCCACTTATCGGTTTTTCTAATAATGGCTCATATTCATTTGCAATATCTCGTAATAAACTCTTTTTTTCTGTCAAATTACCCTTTAAGGAAACATGATGATATTGTAAGATAGCCATAGCAGTATTTTTTGTTGAAATTTCTGCTACTGCAGTAGCAGCAGAGTCTTTAGGAGTAAGAATTACTTTTTCTTCTTCTTCAATAGTATGTACTTCATAATGTAGATGTTCTATAAGTGTGTCCATATTTTGTTTAACAAGAATTAATTTTTTAGTATAACACTTATATGATGCATGATGCAATATGTTAAATTTATCAATTGATAGATATAAAAGATTGTAGTAATATTCCAAACAAGATATTATAATATCAATATTAGTTTCCGCAGTAAATGTATCCGGAAACTTGATAGCATTTCTTATTTCTTCACATGTTAAGCATGTACCGCGTTGTTTCCATTTGTGTAAAATCTCTAAATCGACTAATTCCTCTATAGTCAAACTATGGGTATTATTTCGCCAATAGTCATCCATTGTATAATAATATATTAATCCGGAAGAAAATAATTTTACAATCTTATTCATTTCTTGCGGAATATTATAAACATCTTTTAACATTTCAAAAATGCTTTTTCTTGTCATTTTTATACCTTTATTTTACCAGATATTAAGCGGGGTAATAAAGTGTCCCGTAATTCTGTTAATGTTTGAATTTGTTGTTTATTGTATAAAATCTTTTTAATATATGAATTGACATAAGTTGTAAACTCTTCTTTTAACGAAGATTTAGGAACAATTATTATACTATTTCCTATTCCTTCCGTACTAATATTTGCTTGTGCACTTCCTAAACCGTTGTTTTTTACCTGTTCTTCCACATCATATTGTAATAAAGAAAAATATACAAACCAATGTTCTTTATCATTTTTTGCGCTAATTTTAGCCACACGTTGATTTAAAATAGATATTTGTTTTTTAGGGTTTACTACAAGAGCAAATTTACCAATTGTTGCTCCAGTCATTGCCATTACTATATCTCCATCCAAAAGAATAAATTTCTTCATTTTTACAGCAAAGTCTCTATTCACATATTGAACATCTTTGAAATCTATAAAATGATTACCTTGAATATTCTTAATTTTTATTACAGGAGCCCCTACATTTGTAAAATCATTGCTTTTAAAAGCAAAACCACCTAAAATGTTTGCAACATCTACCAATTTACCTACTCGCCAGCCGGTGGGGATTGGGCCTAAAGGGCTTTGCTCAAAAGAAGACGGGAAAAGATTATATAATTCTTCGGTTAAATGGTAGTTTTTTATAATATCTTCTTTTTTATCACCTTTTTGTTTGGCTTTAACAATATCAAAATCTACAAACCAACTTTTAAATATGGCTTTTGCCATTTCTTCCAAAGTTTTATTTTGTTTTTGAAGCAGTTCAATTTTATCATCAAACGCCCCCAACACCTCCGCAATCCTCTTTTGTTCTTCAAGTGGAGGTAAATTAACTTGATAATTCATAATTTGATTTTTATCACCACGGGGCATTTTAGTTCCTTTTGCACCTGTCATTACATATGTAAATAATCGGTCATCCGCAAGGACATAATACAGATACATACTATCTACATCTTTGTTAGCACGAAAAACAATAACGTCATTGGAAGCAGTCCCATTGCATGTTGCTCTCCAAATTTTCTTAAAATAAGGCCGGATATTAGAAAGTAATATATCTCCTTTTTTGTAAACAGACACCGTTCCGCTACTCGGGAATGTAGTAGCAGAAACTATACCTCTTTTATTGGGCAACATGTTTTCTGTGGAAATATAATTTACAATTTTTTCACACGATACTTTATCATTGATTATTTTTGATATCTCTTTCAAATACATAAATCCAATAAAGGGGGGTAAAATACCCCCCTTTTTTTATAACTAAAACAACGGAAGGTTGTCTAGGTTATTTCTGCTATAACGATCTGCATCAGTACGGATATATTTTCTTCCGCTAGGTAAAGTTACAACGTGAACATCTGCGGGAGGCGTCACCTCTTGAACATAATACTCTAGGCCTCTTTCAATATATCCAACCACCTGTGGAACTGTTTCAACAACTCCACCGTATAGTTTTACCGCTATAATATCATCTTCTTTATCTTTACGCACATGCGTAATTCTATATGCCATAATCTTTTTCTCCTTTTTGGCTATACTTGTTAATTATGGCAAAAAGTGCTATACTATTATAAAGACAAAGTGCGGCACTTTTTGCCGTAAGGGAGTGATTTACTAAAAATTCACTTCCTTTTTTTATTTTATATTTTTTCATTTATAAAGATTCTTCGTTTTCTTTTATATTTCCCCCTTCCTTTTTAGGTTCTAAAATAACTACTAAAATTTCTTCTCCCTGCTCTGTTCCCTTAACAGAATACCTTATATATTTTTTATCTTCTGGAACAATTTTATTACTCTGAACAAAACCTTTTATTGGCATATATAAAGCCTTATCTTTGCCATTATTATACAAACGAGGTTTCATTTCATAAGAACCTTCTTCATTGTTTATCATAAATTTAATACCAATATTTCTATTAGAAGTATTAAAAAAGAATTTAGCAAACTGATACTTATTTAATTTTAAGTCTCTGTAAGATGTGCTATTAAAGGAAATCCAACCCGAATTTGAGATAGAAATGCGGGAAGTATAATACCTCCCCACTTTTGAATATTCACTAAATCCATCAAGCAAACCCATATTTGCCTCCTTTGCTTAAATTCTTATATATTATAGCATAAAGTAAAGAGTTTGTCAAGAGGCAAGTAAACTAAAAACACAGACGCCACATACTATTTAAATTGTTAAACAAAAAAGCCAAATAATACACATTAAACACCATTAAGACACATTAAACCACATTAAACGCTACTTCAAAATTTTTTCAATCTTTCTATCTAACTCTTCGCTCTGTTTCATCTGTTCTGTCAACTCTTGTGTCAAACGAGACATTTTAATGGAAAAAGCATCGTCATCTTCTTCCGTTTCCGCTATACCAACATAGCGACCAGGGGTTAACACATAATCGTTTTCTTTAATTTCTGCAAGTGTAGCAGATTTACAAAAACCCTTAATATCAGCATAATCTTTATTTTTAGGGGCAAAATCATCTGCGCGCCAAGTATGGTAAGTATCTGCAATTTTTGCGATATCCGCATCTGTAAATTCACGACGTGTTCTATCAGTCATAAAACCGAGATTGCGGGCATCAATAAACAAGACTTCGCCTTTGCGTTTCTTTTGTTTGCGTAAAAACCATAAGCAAACAGGTATTTGAGTATTAAAGAATAACTGACCAGGTAAAGCAACCATACACTCCACTAAATCATTTGTAATTAAATTCTTGCGAATTTCACCTTCGCCGCCTGTATTTGAACTCATAGAGCCATTAGCAAGAACTGTTCCCATAACACCTGTTGGAGCAAGGTGTGAAAGCATATGTTGAATCCACGCATAATTGGCATTACCTGCAGGCGGAATACCATATTGCCAACGTGCATCTTTAGTCAGCTTTTCCCCACCCCAATCGGAAACATTGAAAGGTGGGTTTGCCAAAATATAATCAGCACGCAAATTTGGGTGTTGGTCATTATGGAAAGTATCAGCTGGTTCTTTACCGAGGTCAAACTCTATACCGCGTATTGCTAAATTCATAGCCGCAAGACGCCAAGTTGTGGGGTTACTTTCTTGACCGTAAATAGATAAATTGCCTGTGCCTTGATGTAATTTCACAAAGCGTTCGCTTTGCACAAACATTCCACCGCTACCGCAACAAGGGTCATAAACTCTGTGGTTTTCGGTCGGGGCCATAATTGCAACCATTGTTTTTACCACGGAAGCAGCTGTATAAAATTGACCACCGCGTTTACCCTCAGCGTCTGCAAACATACCAAGGAAATACTCATAAACTTCACCCAAAGCATCAGGAGCAGTTTTGCCGTTTTCAAAACCAATAGTGGAAATTGTATTTATTAAATCTGCTAAACGCCCTTGCGGTAAAGATAAACGAGCATAATTTTTATTTAAAATATTTTTTAGTTTTGGGTTTTCTTTTTCAATAGATAACATTGCATCATCAATTAATTTACCGATAGTGGGTTGCGGAGCATTATCACGTAAAAATTCCCAACGCGCTTCTTTAGGAACCCAAAAGGTATTATGTTCTGTAAAATAATCGCGGATATCTGCATCTATATATTGTGGATTTTCCTTGTAATAATCATCTTCCTGCATTTTTTTGTATGTGGAAGAAAAAGAATCTGAAATATATTTTAAAAAAATTAAACCTAAAACGACGTGTTTATACTCGGCAGCATCCATATTTGAACGGAGCTGGTCTGCTGTTTTCCAAAGTTTTTGTTTTGTGGCATTATCCATAAAGTTCCCCACCTAAAGATATATATTTTAATTATATCAAATAAGACGCACGCGTAATGAACAAAAGTATTGCAAATTTTAACTTGACTATTCGGGCTCTAGAAGAGTTAATATGTTCATAACGCTAGACGTGGGACACTTCCTAAAAAAGTCCCCCTAGGCAGTAAAAATATAAAATCAAGGAGAAAATTATGGGTGTTACAAAATTCGGTAAAATTTATTATGCAGATTATCATGATGCCGCAGGTGTCAGAAGGCGTATATCCTTACAAACTGAAAACAAGCTAGTGGCCCAACGGAAATTTGAAGAACTTCTACGCCGTAGGGCCGCCATAAAAGAAAGAATTGTTATCCACATTTCTTGGGACAATTTTAAGGAAAAGTTATACCATTACATGAAAATGGAAAAGAACCGTAATACATTCAATCGTACTAGACTTGCCATAAGGCATTTGGAAGATGTGTATAAACCGCGTTTTTTACAAGATGTCACACCGGACTTGGTACAAAGAGTTAAAGAACACATGGTCCATAAAGGTCTTAAAAATGCCAATATAAACCGTCTTGTCGGTTGTTTAAAAACAGCTATGCATCTGGCGGAAGATTGGCAACTCGTCCACAAACAGAATTGGACGATAATAAAAAAACTAAAGGTTCCTAAAGGAAGAGTAGTCTTTCATACTCCAGAAGAAATAGATAAAATCTTAAATGCCTGTCCTAATGATATGTGGCGGCTTATAGTTCTGCTTGGTGCAGATGCAGGATTACGCAGGGGTGAGATTATAGAACTCCGTTGGCAGGATGTAGACTTTCAAAATAATCAACTTTACATTGCTCCAAATAAGACCGAAAACTACCGCTTTGTGCCAATGACTGAAGACCTAAGAAATACCCTAGAAACCGTTAAAAAAGACGCAATAAACGAGTTTGTGATAAACGCTGGGAAATACGGTACACGCGTGAGTAAAGATTACTTGACGAATTTCTACCGTCCTATTGCAAAAGCCGCAGGAGTACCAAGTTTTTTGCATAAACTTCGCCATACTTTTGCGAGTCAGTTAGTACAAAACGGGGTGGACCTTTATATTGTTTCTAAACTGTTAGGACATAGTTCTATTCAGATGACGGAGATTTATGCACATTTATTGCCGGATAATTTTCAAAAGGCTGTGATGAACTTGCCAAGACATAATAAACCTACCCTACACATGGAAGAAAAAACCATATGTAAAGGCCATGAAGTATGTAGAAGAATAACTACTGATTTCGGTGATTTAATGAAGAAATAACCCTCATTTTCCATATTTAGTATAATCTCTATATACCTCATGGGTGTTCAGATTAAAACACAAATTACATTTGGGGGGAGCATATATGCAACCTGGAGATATCCTTTCTTACATAGAATTATGTAGCGAAGAACAATTTAATATTCAAAAAGGGATGAATTTTCGAACTCAAAACGGATATTCTATTTTCTTAATGAGTGTTCGCCCCAATGCTCCATATGCCGATAGAGTTGAAGATAACGGAAAAACTCTTATCTACGAAGGACATGACTGCCCTAACTACAAAAATCTTAATAAAAGTCCTAAAGAAATTGACCAACCTGAATTTATGCCCAATGGAAGAACTTTAACTGAAAATGGAAAATTTTTGCAAGCTGTTAAAAACTACAAAGCAGGACAACCTGCTGAAATTGTAAAAATTTATGAAAAAATTAAACCTGGTATATGGGCTTACAACGGATTTTTCAAATTAGTAGATGCTTGGCAAGAGGAATCCAATGGTAGAAAAGTTTTTAAATTCAAATTAGTGATGTTCAATGAAAAATCGAATGACTTAACAAATCAAACATTAGACCATAATAGATTGATACCAGCACAAGTAAAGCAAGAAGTATGGAAAAGAGATAAAGGCGCATGTGTACAATGCGGAAGTCGTGTCAATTTGCATTTTGACCATATTATTCCCTTTTCTAAAGGTGGAAGTTCAAATACTGCTAAAAATATTCAACTTTTATGTGCTAAATGCAATTTATCAAAACACGATAAAATAATGTAGTTTGCTTTTCCAATTTATTAATCCTAAACAAAATTTTTATACAATTTTTCGTCGGAATTTCAGTAGATTTTGTATAAGAATTAGTGCCTAATAAATCTCCTAACATGCGCCACTATGCAGACAGTTAGGCGCACCATTCGACGAAAGGCCGTTCTCAGACGAGGACGGCCTTTTTCTATACTTTCTCGACGACATTTTGGGCCTATAAAAGACGTTAAAAGACAACAAAGACATTAAAAGACTATGAAAGACAAGGACAGAATTTGGACACTATAACCTCTAAAATAACTTCTCTTTTGATAATTCGGACTTGCAAAAATTATAGTGTCCAAAACTTATACATGTGAACACTATATCTATAAAATAAAAAAGGCACAAGATGAAGATAGTAAGTTTTGTGCTTAGCTGTTGCTACATCTGAAACCATCCTATGTCGGTCGGTCCCTCAATGCCAATAGCCCCTATCCCTACATGGTTCTGGACACCTCTATACTACTGGTGCCATGCAAAGATAATGAACCTATCCCTACGCAATATAGACCTACATTTAGTCGTTCTATATTGGGTACTTGTGCCTTTGAACACAAACGTGGTGTAGCTATTGTGCCCACCACCAACGCCAGAAACGTGAATGTGTTCAAGAAATGATGGACTCGGTCGAAGTCGGAATTCAGTCCGATACCGGAACCACTATTTCTATAGCTTGCAATAGCCGTTAATGTCGGGGACCTTAGCCCCCACGCCCCATTGCTGATTCAATTATATTGTAACATCTCGAAACGACAACACTATGTCATTTCGCTTTAAGATAACTTCTGCATAAAATAGAGGTATTAAATTTTAATGGGTTTTCCGTCTTTCAATACAAGCGTATTTGTATTAAAGATATTTTGATATTTCTCCGCACAAATAGTATGAATAGGAATAATCATGCGCGGTGCAAGATTTTTCACTATTTTCTTAAGTGTATATAAATCCCCATGCCCTGAAGTGTGCAAAGTAACAAGTCGTAAATTAAACTTTTCTGCATCTTTTTTAAAAGCGTTATCTTCTTCTTTAAGATATCCTTCCCAAGCACTGTGAATAAGGCACAATTTATTTGTTTCGCATAACAATTTACGACGTATTATAAAATTATCTTTAATAATAAATTTATTTGGATTATTTAAAATTTCTTTAGGGGAAATCTTTTTGCTCTTATACAAAAATTTATGTTTACCTAACTTTTTTGTAAGTGAATTATTTGCAAAATATACACGAATATTTGGCCAATCCCATTGCGGTATAGAAGGACTCAAATAGGTAAATTGTTCTAAAACAAAACAAGTATAAGGGTCTATCACAAGGGTTTTATTTAAGGATTTAGCTGCTTTATAGACTGACACAAAACGATCCAAATTTTGGGCAGAAAAGTAAATAATAGGTAACTTACGGCAAGATAATGCTTTAACTAATCTTTTTTGCAAATCACTTTCCGTTTCAAGACGTTTAGAAGAGCGGTTTAAAGATGTGCCTTCTAAAATCAAATAATCAGGCGAAGGGGTTTTATATAATTTTTTAGTTAAATAAGCACATTTACCATGGGCACGCAAATCACCTGTATATAAAAGCCGTTTTTTACCGATTTTAATTTGATAAGCAAAAGACTGCACCGCACTATGATCTACCGGTAAAGATTTTACGGTAAAAGGCCCTATTTTAATTGTTTGATAACTATTTAACGGAATAAAATTTATATGTGAAAAATCATTACCGAAAAGAGGGGCAATATTAATTAACAAATTTATAGTCGCTTGGCTTGTATAAACAGGGATTTCAGGGTTCAATTCCGTAAGCAAGCCATAGTGATCGGGATGAGCATGGGTGAGAAATACTGCTGAGACTTGTGGAGTTTGATTTTTATATACCCCCTCTATTGCAAAGCGGTAAAAAGCAGGCGGATTTTTTTCTTTAATTGAAGTAAGCGGTAATCCGAAATCGAATAATAATCGTGTTTTATTAGAAGAAATTTCCAAACAATTTCCACCGATTTCATTAGCAGCACGATGAATAATTAAATTAGACATATTAAAAATATTTTTTCAAAGATTCTTTTAAAGATTCCCTTAAATCTGTTAGGGCATCGTTAGGTATTTCTTTCCCTATAATTTTACTACGTATTTTTTCAGTAGTCGATTTCATTTCGTCTCTATCATTAGATTCCGGTAAAGATATAAAATCAATGTTTGCTTTATTATATTCGTCTTTATTAAGATTTTCTCGCATTTTTATCAAAAAATCTTGTTGATAGTCCGTTTTATAATAATATTTAGGAGCAAGAATTATCAGATTCATAGGTTCTGCAAGTTTATATTTTATCAAAGATTTATCTTTAGCACGCAAAAGTAAAAAGTAATAAAAAACTAATTCGTATGCCGCATGCCCTATTTCATTACTACCTGTTTTTAATTCAATTATGTGCGTAATCTGCCCGCTTTTATCTGTTTTTAACAAATCGATATTATTAGTTCCTGTTAAGGAAAACTGATTAAAAAAAGTATTTTTCAGCAAAGCATCGTTGCACAAAGTTTGAGTAATAAATCTCTCCCACAAATGTTCATTTTTTATTATGGGATGAAAATCAAGACGCGTTCGTAATTTAAAAGATTTTTTACTTTCGGCAAATTCAAATGTTTTAGCTTTTTCTTCTAAATCATCTAACAAACTCGGAATCAATTCCGGTAATTTTACCAGACTTCCATGTTTCCCTCGCTTATCTTCTATCCAAGATGAAATACTGTTATTATCCATATTAATAATCCCCCTTTTTACATTGTAAACAAGTAATTCCGTTTGTACGCCACATATCTACAACACTTTGCCGATCATCTACCGTAAATAATATCTCCTTTCCTTTTGCCTGTAAACATTTTAAAATATCTTGTTTTACCTCAAAATCATGACGGAAATCTTCATTATCACGCATAAGTAAAATGTCAAACGGTATTTGATGCCAAGTTAACCATGCTTCGGTAACTTTACGGAAACGTTCCTGCCTGCCGGAGATTAAAATTAATTCATACTTTTTACTATTGTATAAAGTGCAATATAACTCCACCATCGGAATATTCGGTAAATCTTTATCCATATTATTATTAAAATTTTTCCAGTCCTTTTCCCCGTTATGCAAAAATTTCTCTCGTCCGTTTAAATTGGATAAAGTACCGTCAATGTCAAAAATTATTGTTTTCATAATTATTATTTTACTATATATTTTACTTCATACAAAACCCGATATTGGCAGTAGTTTGCGGAGTCTTTAGTTTTTGTTCTTCGCTTAACATCTCTATTAAGCGTGCAGGTTGATTCTTTAAACCGAATATTTCCGCTTTGTTCTTAATTACAGTAAAATCCGCAGGGGTCAATTTGTTTAGGTGGATAATTTCCCCCTCATTAACTTTAAGACCGAAAAAGAAATCAAATGCAATTTTAACTTGCGTAGAAGTCAAAAAATCATACTTAACTTTGAAAGTAAAACGCCTCAAACTTGCAGGGTCTATATCGTTCATTAAATTTGTGGTGCAAATAAACGGATAAGGGTGGCTTTCCATCCAAGTAAGCATTTCGTTTACGGCCGTCTTTTCCCAAGCATAATGGGCTTTTGAACGGTTTTGCAAAAAAGAGTCCGCTTCGTCAAAAATAAGCATATAATTTTCTTCTTTTGCCTGCTCAAAAGCACGTGCAATATTATGTTCCGTTCCGCCTACAAACGGGCTTATTAAATCAGATGCTCTTTTTTGGCAGTATTTAATTTTAAGCGTTTCCGCTAAATATCTGGCATAAAAAGATTTACCTGTCCCGCTTGCACCATATAGACATAAAGAAAAGTTCAATTTACCTAGTTTAAGCAAGCGGTTTTTTAACTGTTCTAAATCTAAATCGCTATTCACTAAATCTGCACAAAATACTATATCTTTTTTATGCTCGACTATTTGCTTATGGCCGTTATTTAAAGCCTGCCGCATAAGATTTATATGTTGTTTTACCGTCTCAATATTGCCTTTAACCATTTTTGTGGCTTTGACCGCACCGGATATTATTGAAGGCGGAACATTATAATCTTCAGCCAAATTTGAAATATCTTGCTTTGCCGCAATTATTTTAGAGTCCTGCAGATATTTATTCCACATACTTTCCCTAACTTGCAGCGGTGGTGTTTGGAAAGGTATTGCCAAAGTAAAACGTCTGATATAAGCAGGGTCCATATTCTTAATATTATTAGTGCACCAGATAATCGGGCATTTGTTTTCTTCAAGCAAGCGGTTCATTTCCACTTTGTTTATTTTTGTGCGAAGGCCGGAAAAGATATCTTCCGCTTCATCAAAAAGCAGGCAGGTATTTTTGCTTTTGCTTGCGACTTGCAAATTCCTGTATAACGATTTTAAACGGAAATTATCAGTATTTTCCCCGTCATTATTTTCCCCGATTGTATACAGGTTTTTCTTGCTTTCACCGGCAAGCATTTTTGCAAATTCGGTTTTGCCTGTGCCGGGTTTACCGTAAAGCAATATATTTATACCTTCTTTAGCGGAAGATTTAATTATTTTTAACGCAAAATCAAGTTCCGGCATATAACTAAAATCTTTGGCAGTTAAGCCGCCGGTCAAACTTTTGCCGAGCAAAATATCAATATACTGCTTTTCCGTTTTTATTTTGTTACTTATTAGATCAACCAAATATAAAGTTAACCCTACTTCACAGGAATCTGCATCTATAAAACCAAGTTTTGCAAGTTTAGATTTGCGCGAAACATATTTAATAAGAAATTTATCAAGCATGGCACTTAAATTCCTTATATTTATATTCGAAGAATAACCTTGTACCTGACGTTTAAATTCCCTAAACAAACGGTTACTATGCGGCAAATATAATACCGATAAAATGTCTTTTTCCAAATCAGACAATTTAAACATTTTGCCTAAAGTATCAATATTTTTTTCTTCCATTGTCTTCTGGGTTTTATCGTATTTCTGTGCAAGTTCTTTAATTTTTGATTTTACAACTTGGCAAATATCTTTTTTATCATTATCGTCGTTATCATCTTTATGTATCATAAATTTTACCTTTCTGCACCAATTGGTTATCTCATAATCGGATGCTTCACTGTTTTCCACCACTCTGTTAATATAATACATGGCTTTATAATCTTGATTATTCATAATTTTACCTCTCATTTCCTTAATTTATAAAAATATTGTATAAATTGTTTGCGCCAACATAATGTCGCTTTTAAAAAGTTTTTTTGAAACACTTTTTTTACTTAAAATATTCCCGTGTTAGACAATGCACCGCACCGCCATACTCGGCGATTTTAGAGCAGTCCACTTTTACAACAGGTTTTTCGGTATAACGTTTGATTACGTCAAATACTTCTTCGTCGCGGAAAATATTGTATTGCGGAATAAATACCGTATTTGTAGTTTCCAAAAAATTTACATATATGCCGCTTGCCGATAGATAATCGTTTTCTTCAATTTGATAAGGCAAATCAAGCACATTTTTATCATCAATAAACGGTTTTATTGCTTTGAATTTCTTATCTGATATACGCCAAGAAAACATGCCGAATTCATTACTAAGGCACAGAATATCCCCTAAAAATTGAATATAACCGTCTATATGGCAAATTTCATCGCCGATTTCACGCGGAACCCATACAACCTTATCTACACCTAGCGCGGTTTTTAAGATTTGCTCGGCTTTTTGTTTTTCCTCGGGTTTTGATTTATGGAAAATAGTTTGTTTTTCAAAACAAAAAACTGTATTGCGCTTTGGGTTTAATACCATATTACCGCCGTCTATGCGTAAATCACAAGGTTTTGCTTGCGGAAAACAATTATGCACTGCATGGCGTATAAGCGCAGTAAATTGCGGAGTATAATTTGCATAACGAGGGTTAAAAAACATCTGGTGCAACTGCCTTGTTTTATGATTTTGGACAGGCAAAAAATCACGCACCCAAATATCGGGCAGTTCCAAAGTTTCAACCTCGTTATACTCTTTTAATTTAGGGTAAAAATCATTAAAAAACTGACAGTAACCTGGGTAAATTTTCTCTATCCACCAAGTCGGTTTTGCAACAAAAATAATTTCACTCATGGCATAATCTCCAAAATACTTCTTTTTTATGTTCTGCCGGAATTATTGTTTTCTCATTAGGCCAATAATATTCCATATCGATAATTGCCACCGCATCTATCACTTTTTGAGGCATAAAATATCCCTGCCCTTTTATGTATTCAAGCAAACCTAATTTTGCGAGTTCTTGCCACGCAAAGCCATAATGTAAAAACATAGAGGGAGTATTCAGTTCCTTTTCTATCGTTTCAATTTTTATGATTTCCGGCTTAAGTTGATAGACATAATAGTAACTGAATATCAATTTGGCCTCATTTGATAGAGGCGGCAAAAAAGTGTTTAATTCATCCAATGCTTTTTGAACTTTGGGGAGCGATAAGGCCGAAAGACCTTTGGCCTCAACCTCATTCAAAATCAAGTTAAAATACTTGAACAAACTAAACTGCAAAATAAACTCTATTTCTTGTTTTTCCATACTAATATTGTAGCAAGCGTAAATGACAGCATACTGTCGCAAATGTAAAAAACAATAAAAGATATTGTATAATTTGATAAAGGAGATTTTATGCCGGAAGATAAAGAAAATATAAAAGATAAAATTAAAGATTTATATAAGATGGATACAAAAAATGAAGAAGATATAGGTAAACAACTTCATGAAATAAATAAATTTTTTTTAAAGAATTACAAATTAAACATTGATGACACCGAAATCATTCCTATAGAAACTGAAATATATTATGGTATCAAAAAAGAAAATGATACAGAATTTATTTTCTATGATGGTATGATTCACGGCGATCCCTTACAAAAAAACAGATTCGGTCAAATCTATTTTCATAGAAACAAAAACAATAGGAAAATAAATCATTCATCAGGTGGCGTTGATATTTGCCTTTCCCTTGACGAAAAAGACTTATTCGAAGGGAATTTCCCTTATAAAAATTATTATCTATCAATTTTATTAAGATCTATTTTAATTAAAAAAGGCAAAGAAGAGCAATTCATCTCTGGTGTTAATACAATTCAAGAATATTTTTATTATGAAACGATATCAAAAATAATTTTAGATTTAGAAGAAAAACAAAATATTATTAAAGAAGATAAAGACAAATATACGCATGAAATCCATTCTCAAAAAAGAATACAAAATGGTGAACGTAAAGAAAATGATAAATTTAATAATCTAAACAGTTTTATTTTAGGTACAAAAAATAATTGTTATGAATATCTAGATAAATCAAAATTAAAACCAAAAACAATAAATAAGATTAAAGAAGAAAGAAAAAACAAAAAACAAATTAAAGAGGGAAATTATGGAAAATAAAATTGAAAGGATTTTGTATATTTTAAATTGCTTGGATAAAGGCGAGGTTTGCTTAAAAGATTTAGCCCAAGAAATGAATGTATCTTTAAGAAGCGTGCAAAGATATATTCAAACTATTGACGACGCAGATTTCCCAATTTACGACGTCCGCCCCGGTGTTTATGCTTTTACGGAAGGTTTTAGTCTTTCAAAAATGCAACTTGATACAGAGGAAGCAGGCGTGCTTGTGTTCTTATCCGATATTGCAAATACTTTGGGCGGTAATATCGCAACAACTTTCAAAAGCCTCCGCAGACGCATAACAGCACCGAACCAAGAAAACCCGTTTTTCCTTAAAATCGCAAAAGGTTTAAATTTTGAAGATACACCTTTAACCCAAACTTTGCGATTAGCAATACGCAAGAAAAAGTATCTTTTGGTAACTTACAAAAGTCAGACAGGACAAAAGGTTAAAGAACACCTTGTTATCCCGATAAAAATTGCGTGGTACGAAGGTTTTTGGTATCTTGTTTGCCTCGGCAAAAATGATTACATCTTCAAATTCCGTCTTGATAGGATGTTAAAAGCCGAAATTCAGAAAAAGACCTTTAAAATCAATTCCGACAAATTTACCGAACTGATGAACCGCAGTGTAAACATCTTTTTTGAAGACGAGCGCAATATTTTAGTTACCTTAAAAGTTGCCGCAGCGGTAGCACATTATTTTAAGCAAAGGGAGTATTTCCCCGAGCAAAAAATCATTAAAGAAGCCAAAAACGGAGACCTTACCATTACAAGCAAAATCAGCACTCCTGCCGAGATTTTAATGATAATTTTCCACTGGCTTCCGCACATTAAAGTAATTAGTCCAAAGCCAATCCAAACCGCCGTAAAAGATACTATTAAAGGGTATTTAAAGGGGATTTAAGTTAAAAATATATACTTCATTATCCAATTTTCTTATTTATGAGATTTACTAACATTTCCCCTCTACTTTTGGTAAATTCTGGAAATTTATCTTCTGTCCATAAACTTTCGTTTTCTGGTATTAAATGAATCGAAATATATTTTCGTTTATTTTTAACATACTCTGCATTATTAATCCATTCTTTAAATGGTTTATCTTTTTTAACCCCTCTATTAGTTCCATAATCTAATAGCTGAAAGTTTTTTATACTATTTATCATTGTGTCGTCATAATGATAATTATTTAATATTTTTTTAGGCATAATATGGTCTATATCATTTTTACGAAATCTAAATTCTTTGCCATATATTAAATAATATAGGAAAACATCATCAAATTTATCCAAATTCGATATAGTATTTTGTAAAGTAAAATTCTTTAGCGGATAATCTCGATAAAGGTCGAAAAGTTCCTCACAAGGAAATATTTCTTTTTGATGATTTTTCATTATATTTAATATACAATTAATACCCGTTGTATAAGGAGTCCATCCAGCACCTTTGCTTCTAAAAACTCCATTAAGTAACGAATAATATATCCATTTTTTCATAGGATTAAAATCTGGACTACTTGTTTCTACTTTATCCCAAATATGTAAAATATCTGCATCTTTTATATCTTTATGAAAAATAGAATAAGCAATAAAAAATATAGGAACGAAGGATCTATTTGTACTATTCTCATAGTATTCATATAAATCTGCCTGCTTTAAAAATTCCCTAACCATTAATAAGGTGTTTATTATTCGCGTTTCATTATTAAGAGCAAAAGTGGTATCAGATTCATCTATTTGTGACATTTGTTTTACACTATTATCTTGCAATATAAAGATAAGTTTTATTAAATTTTCTAGAGTTAGGTTAATGTCTTTAAAGTCTCTTTCTAATTTTCTTAAAAAATCTTCCATTTTGTAATTAAAACTTTTAAGCTTAGACGCTATCAAATCAATAGCAGACAATTGAGTACCACCATCATTTAACCTTTTAAATAACTCTAATACTTTTTCCTTTCTTTCTGTTTCCGAAAATTGTTTCTTATTAAATTTTACTTGTGCAACACCTATAACATCTTGATTAAATACATTTTTGTAAAATGCCTTAAGATTTTCCTTAACAGTTTTTTTCGTATTTTCATCGAAATTATATTGTTCTTTGTATTGTTCTATTAAATCTTCTGCTACGGAATCATATTCATTTGCTTCCTTCATTAATTTAAATAAATCAGGAATGGGGTACCAAAAACAAGGTGTTTTATGATCATCTTCTTTCTTTGTATTTAATTTATTTTTATCTTGTGAAAATCTAAAATCATAGTTTGTTTTATAATCACCTAATAAATCAAAATATAATGTTTTATTATCTAAGTGTCCCAATATTCCTATATAGAAACTTTGCAATCTTTGCTGTCCATCAATTACAAATTTATGTGCATGAGGTAAAAAATCTATTGGTTTTGAAATTTCTTCTTCACCGTTTTTGGTAAATTTTCTAAATTCAAATAAGGGCTTTGAATCTTTTTCTTCCTCTAATACGATAATACTTCCGAAGCTATTTCCTTTCAACAAAGAATCAAATAGAAGTTCCATTTTTTCTTCATTCCAAACAAATCCTCTCTGAATTACAGGGAGGACATATTTGTCCTCTTTTATATCTTCGATTACTTCTTCTAACTTATATTTTTCCCAATCTGCCATATTATTCTCCCTTTCATTTTGTTACATACTCAAAACACAATTGGTCTTATATTTTTATTATACCTTAAAACTACACGCACGTATATAAGAAATCAACCAACTTAACCATGGCGAGAGTGTCTTGGCGGCAGTAGGCAAGTAGGTCCGTGCGTAACTTCTTGGCTTCTTCTTGCGGAAGTTTGTCAAAATATAAAAGCATAAAAGCATTCATGGCATCCCCGCCATGGGCAACGGGCATACCTTCATAGGTCATGCTCGGGCAAACAACAGGCAAAACCTTTTTAATAGAGGCACTACCCATAAAATTGGGGTGGAAATAGTATTTAGAAAACACATCGCAGGTATCTTCAAACCTATGGAGCAAAGAACGCAAAAAATCCCTGTCTTGTGGGGAAATAGGTAACGATATCAAATCGTTTATTCTGCTTTTTTCAAAAGTCGCATAATGGGCAATTATAGAACCCTCAGGTCCTATAAATTTCTTCATTGCTTCAATACAAGCATAGCGCGGATCGTCTTTGCCTTCAAACAAAAATTCTTTATGTTCCAAAGGTCCGTGCAGCTCGTTTTGTATATGCAAAGAAAACTGAAAGGTAATATGCGAATATGGCCTGCTGTTCTTAAAGTGGGGTATAGCAAAGTTTATCGTCTCAAAATCAAAATAATAAAGCGGATATTTTAAATTCTTAAGCCAAGCGGCAATTGCCTTACTGTTTACATAAGGTTTTCCGGTTTTAAATACCTCAACCCATTTGTTTTGCGTTAAATTGCCGAAATAGTCAGGTGGAACTTGCTTTACATCCAAAATACCCTCTTCCTGCAACTGTTCGGCTTTCAAACCGACACGCGGAATATTAAAAATAGATAATTTAGGTAAATCTGCCCAACAATAATCCTTAAAAGGACATTCTCCGCATTTAGTTTTACCCCTTAATACCTGTTGTGGTTCGGCTGCTTTTGCCAAAACCGCCATTTGTCTTAAATTTTCTTCTATCTCGGCAGACGGTTTTAATTTATGGGTTAAATTTTCTAAAACAAAAAGATTTTTTATGTCAATTTCTTCCGTTGTCTTCTCATAATCTGAGTTTAAATGCATTAAATAACTAGCGTGTATTTTAAGTCCGCAATTAGTCAAAACATAGTTTTGAACAGAGAGGTCATCATAATGGTTATTTTCAACTTTAGTACTGCTTTTTACTTCGATAATATTATAAGAGCCGTCTTTGTTTTTCTCTAAAATATCAACAAAAACTATTAAATTATTGTATTCAAAAGCCGCCTCATAAATATAATTTTGTTTAGGCAGTAATTCCTGTGTTTTAGCAAGGGCCGCTTTAGGGTTTTGCCAACCGTTTTCCACTAAAACACCTTGCGGAAAATACTTATAAGCATAAGCACCGACCTCTTTACCTTGGTCAAAAAGATGTTGCTGAAAATCAGACGGTGCGGTCTGTTCATTATATTTATTTTTATACAGCCAAAATTGCTTTGGGCAATTTATAAACTTGATATATTGCGATTTTGAAAACATAAATTTTCCTTACCTACATTGTACCTTTAATTATTTCCGGAAGCAAAACAAATTATGGCTTTTGTTTTCTACAAAACACTCTGTATCGCCGAGGTCGTAGCGGGTTATTTCAGTCATTGTATAGGTTGTAATTTCTTTAACCTGCTCTATTTTGACCTCTAATTTGGCAGTCGCGTAACCGAGTATGGCACATAAAAGTAAAGCCAAAACTATAAATAATTTTTTCATAAGACCTCCTTCTTTTTTCTTCTTAATTCTTTAAATATTTGGTCTTTAAGAGATAAAATACAATTGTCTTTAGGGTTAATTTTTAAACCGTCATCACAATCAGTTAATGCTTTATCGGTTTTGCCGATACTGTAATAAAAATAAGCCCTGCGGTAATAATAAATGCCGTCATTTTTACCAAACTCTATAGCTTTTGTATAGTATTTTTTCGCACTTTGATTGCTATGTTTTTGGAAAAATATATCAGCTATATTTAAGTAGCATGTTGCATATTTATTATCAATTTTGAGTATTTTTTTATATTCTTTAAGGGCATCATCCCACTTACCTAACTTTCCTAAACAATCTGCGCAACAAAACAAATAATGCGTATTTTGAGGGTCTAACTTGCTTGCTTTTTGAAAGTCATCAAGTGCTTTTTCGTATTCTTTATTTGTTATATAAGCCAAAGCCCTACCCTCATATAGTTCTTTTGTATTCGGGTGTTCTTTAATAAACTTTGTATAGCGTTTAATTTCATCTTCCGGTCTAATTGTAGCATTATAAATAATTACTTCTTCCATAGAACCTCCTGCTTGTTAATTATATGATATAACAAGTAAACGACAACGTAGTGTCATTATAACCAAATAGTGGTCCTCATTTTTCCATAAGGTAAATACTAATTTAAGAACAACGAAAAAATATTGAAACTATGAAACTAGTGGGCAGAGTTTGGACACTATAACATAAAAAACAACTGCGCTATCTATAAATCGAAGTTGCCGAAATTATAGTGTCCAAAACTTATACATGTGGACACTATATCTATAAAAAACCGCCCTTATAATTAAGTAAGAGCGGTTCGTTTTGAAACAAATAAAAGTTAGTTTAGTTTGGGAAAGGATATTTATTTCCTACTAATTCACCTGTGCTGTCATATATAAATTGCTTTCCTGTTTCTTTAAATTTAATGGTAGTTTGACCATAGGCAGGTGTCCCTTGCATCCCTATTGAACGGTTTGTGCGGATGGCAATATTGTCGTTGAGAACATAAGCTGTGCTTCCGCCATCGCGGAACATTACATAACTACTTACAGCAATACCCCACTTTTTAAGGTCATTGTTTTCATAGGTAATAATATCGGGTACCCATATATTATCTTTATCGGGGTTTTCGGTGCGGATTTCTTTGGTTTTACCCAATTTTTGCACAACTGCCCAACAATCATGTCCGTTAATTTTGCAGTCTTTATTGACTTCTTTAGATGCAGTGCTAGGTTCTTGCGTGGCAACTTGTTTAACATCTGCTTTTGCGTCTTCCACATTAGCTTTTGGCGTTGAGGTGCAACCCGTTACAAGTAAAACTCCTAATAATGTAGCAAATAGTATTTTCTTCATAGTTTTCCCTTAAAACTTCCCGTTTTGTATACCATATTGCATAGTGGCCATACCTGTATCTACAAGGCCTTTTAAGAATGTTTTGCCTAAACTGTCGCCGTCATTAGCAGCTTGCGCCCGTTCGGCTTCTTTTTGGGCAAAGTATTTTTCAATATCGGCTTCATCTGATTTGGTAAGTGTGGCACCGTATTGCTGTAATAAACTTGCAAGTTGTTCATTACGATCCTTTTTAGCATACATTAAAGGTGTTGAACCGTAAGCGTTACGAATATTTGGGTCTGCGCCTGCTTCTAATAATAAAACAGTTTTCCTTTCCCAACGCGGACCACGAAGAATATTTTCATATAACGGTGTTCTGCCAAATATATTTCTTGCATTTATATCTGCACCGTGTTTAAGTAAGAAATTAAACTCGTCTATACCTGTGTCATCTTTTGCTACAAAGGTATTATGCAATACAGTATTTCCCATACCGTCAACAGCATTGATATCAGCACCGGCATCTAAAAGTAATTGTGCTATTTCCGGTCTTCCATATGAACACATTAAAGGGGTTCTGCCATAGGCGGGTTTATCACTGTTTGCATAACTTGCTTTATAACTTGCTCCTATTTCGCAATCGGCCTCGGGGCTTGCACCTTCGGCAAGCAGTTTTTTAACTTTATCTGCTTTTATTTTGCTTACAGGGGCTATCAATTCCCCGTCTTTTTTATGTTGTTCTTTTGTGGCTTTTTGGGCTTCTTTAATAAGGTTTATTTTTTCTTTATTACCGATAACTTTTGCCACTTTCAAAGGATTGTCACCAAACCCGTCAATGCGCCAAGGGTCAGCACCGGCTTTGAGTAAAATTTCCACCATTTTAGTGGAATTAGTGGCCTTGCTCATAATTGCTAATCTTAAAGCGGAACCGCCGGGAGCATAAAATTTATTTACATCCGCCCCTTGTTTGATAAGTTCTTCAACTACTTCAACACTGTTTTGCTCTACTGCACGCATAAGAGCATTTGTGCATGTGTAAAAATTAGTCTTTTTACCGACAGAACAAGAAAATGCATTAACATCAGGTTTTTCCTTCAAAATACGGAAAATAACCTCGGAATTATTTACCCTGTTTAAGGCAGATAAAAGAGGAACTGATTTTTTCCAATTCACATCAGCACCTGCATATAGAAGCATATCAACGGAAGCCAAATCACCTTTATAAGCCGCCCAATTTAAAGGGGTGTCCCCATTTTCATCGGAAACATTTGGGTTAACACCTTGTTCCAAAAGACCGCGGACTTGTGAGGCATTGCCTTCTTTGGCGGACTCTATCAAAGCCCGTTCGTAACGCTTCTGTTGCTCTTCCTTGGTAAGTTTCTTAGGTGCTTGGCTTGCCTTCATGGCTTTATATGCTTTGATAAGGGCTTGAAGTTCGGGGTCATCGGCATCTTGCGCTTTAACAAACCCTGCACATAATAAAATTGCTAAAAATAATAAACTTAATTTTTTCATTTTATTCTCTCCTTAAAGTTTAGCGGGTTAGACCTGTTTGAATAACATTTAAAAGCCCTTGTACAAATGCGGCATCTTGCTGGTCTTGTGCCTGTTGTTTTTTAATTCTTTCCGCTTCCTGTTGTGCCAACCATTTTTCATTTTCCGCTTCATCTTGTTTGGTCATTTTCGCACCGTATTGCTCTAATAAATTTGCAAGTTCAGTATTGCGTGTTCTCTTTGCATACATCAGCGGAGAGATTCCCCACACGTTATAAGTATTTGGGTTGGCTCCGGCCTCTAACAATTGTATGGTTTTCTTTTCATAATATTTATCGCGTAACATATTGCGATACAACGGCGTATAACCCCATACATTACGAGCATTGATGTCTGCTCCATTTTTAAGCAAGAGAGGAACCCTGTCTTCACTTCCTTTATTTTTCTGGGCTACATACACGGTATGTAAGAGTGTGTTTCCCTTTCCATCCACAGCATTAATATCAGCTCCGGCATCTAAGAGTAGTTGTAAGGTGTCTTTACGTCCCCACGTATCAAATATTACAGGACAAGAATAAGCTAAATCTGAATATGCAATACTTGAATCATCGGCTGGCGTAGCTCCTTCCACGCTCCAATCGGCGCGGACGTTGGGATCGGCTCCTTCTTCCAGTAGTTTCTTAACCTTCTCGGGTTTGTTGGCCCTAACTGCGTTTATCAGTTTGTAACCTTTTTTATGTTGTTCTTTGGTGGCTTTTTTGGCAGCTTTGATGAGTTGTATTTTTTCTTTATCTTTGCTTATTTTGGCTAATTTTAACGGTGTTTTGCCATATCCGTCCGTTACCCATGGGCTTGCACCGGCTTTAAGCAATAAATCTACAATTTTTGGGGAATTACTTGTTTTAGTTGCAAGTGCCCAACTTAAGGCAGTTCCTTTTGGAGCAGTATATTTATTTACATCAGCCCCTTGTTTTATAAGCGCTTCCACCATTTGAACATCATTTGATTCCGTCGCAAACATTAGGGGTGTTCCGCATTGGTAGAGATTTTGTGCTTTTTGACAATATATTGCATTTACGTTTGGTTTTTCTTTCAAAATACGGTAGAAAACATCTCTGTTTTTTGCTTTGTTTGCCAAAGCCGCTAAAATAGGCGGCATTTGGTCTTGGCTCGGAACATCCACTTTTGCCCCTGCATATAAAAGCATATCAACAGCAGCTGAATCACCCTTTAAAGCGGCATAAGTTAAAGGAGTAAAACCGTCTGTGTCTACTATATTCGGGTCAACACCTTGTTCCAGTAATCCGCGTACTTGCGAGGTATTACCGTCCCTAGCCGCAAACATAAGAGCTTGTTTCATACGATGTTCGGGGTCAACTTTTTGTTTTTGTGCAGATGCTTGGCTTGCCTTCATGGCCTTATACGCTTTGATAAGGGCTTGGAGTTCGGGGTCATCGGCATCTTGTGCTTGTACAAACCCTGCACATAATAAAAATGCTAAAACTAATAAACTTAATTTTTTCATACTCTCTCCTTTTAAAATTAAAAGTTATATCCAGATGTCGCACTAAATCTGCATAGACAACCTGCAGGCCTTCCGCCTGAAGAAAATGCACTATAACTTGCAGGTTGCATTAACGGACGACCAAAAGATTGACAGCATTGGTTACATTCCATAGCACTGCGAGGTTTATGGTTAACACAATATTGACAGGTCTTACCGGAAAAGCGTACACCCATATAAGAACAAAATTGATTAGCAGTATTCTGTTGCTGTTTACCTTGGTTCTTTATTGCTTGTACTTGCGCTTTGGCTTTTTGGGCATCCGCTACGGCTTTTTGATAGGCCATTTCCGTTGCCTGTTGCTGTGCTGCTATTTCCGCTCTAACTCTTGCATCTTGCGCGTCAAGTTCCGCTTCCGTTGGTAAACTTGCTTTAGGTATTTCCACATTGCTATTAGCAGTGACAGAATATCCTTCTAACAAGTTCTTTCTTGCGCTTGTATCCTTTACTTTAATCTCTGTATGGAAATCTGCACGTTTAGGAGTATCCACCGTATCTAACTTTGCGGTTCCTTGCTTGGCAGGGGTTATCGTAGGTTTAACTCCTTCCGGTAAAGTAGCTTCAGGTAATTCAACACCATTGCTTGGTTTATAACCTGCAAGTTTATTAGTAGGCTTCTTTTCTTCCTCACAAGTGGTCTTACCCGGTAGTGGCACACATTTAGTTTTTACTCCGTATTTAAGATGTTTTTCAGGAATAATTACACCGTTATCTTTTATGCCGATTCCGTTATCTATCGGTGCAGGGGAAGAAGAAACTTTCGGTTTGCTGATTTTTGCTTTTGCAGGTGCTTTTAATTCTTTTTTTCCTGTTTGTTCTTGGAAAGTTTTTTCATTGTGCTCTTTAATTTTGGCTTGCTCTGCTTCACATTTTGTGTCGCCCTTTGCACATGGGCGTTCTAATTCATAATCTTTTAAATGTACGCTCTTTGGTCTGGCATATTTATCTTCATTAACAGGAGCAGTTGTAGCTTTGGGCTCTTGTGGCGGAACTGCTTTCTTTACTTCTTGAGGAGTTAATTTCTGCTCTTTGGGTTGCGTAGGAGTGACGGTTTTTTGTTCCACAGGTTTAGTAATATGTTGAAGATTTTGAGTATCTTGTGTTTGACCGATCATAGGCATAGGTTTGCCTTGTTTCAGTTTAACTTTCGGGGAAGAATTATGCGGTGTTACTACTTTTTGACCGCCTTTTAATTGCACCTCGTTTGGGTTATTAGTTGGGACATTAGTTGGATATCTTTGAGGCTGCACTACTGCAACAGTTTTCGGTTTATTTACTTTTGTACCCTTGGTACCCCCGCCAACATCCACCGCATCCCTATAATCTGCATCTACAGGGTCACTTACTTTCGGGACCACTACATCTTCTTTGTAGTATTTTTCATCCCCTGCTTGGAAATATTGCACTTTACTGGCAGGGTCAGCTTGTGCAAATAAACAAACAGATAATAAAAATAATGGCAATATAAATAAGTATTTTTTCATATTGTCTCCTTTTTAAATATCTCTTGATATTATTTTACTAAATTGCGAGATATAAAACATATAAATTTATTGATAAATATTCTATAATAAGAATATGAAAAAATTAATTGCCTATTGCGGTTTGGATTGTGAAAAGTGTGACGCTTATATTGCCACAATTAACATCGATAATAATTTAAGAGAAAAGACTGCAAAACTTTGGAGCAAATTGAACAATACACCAATTACACCAGAGATGATTAATTGCACAGGTTGCCGTACAGAAGGACCAAAAACATTTTTTTGCAGTAATATGTGCCAAATAAGGAAATGCGCAAAAAGTAAAAATTTTGAAACTTGCAGAGATTGCGCTGAACTTTCAATTTATCAAATAGTTTCTCAAATTCACAAAAATAATAAAGATGCCTTAAAAAATTTAAAATAAATTTTTACCACTTGCCGAAGTGGCGCACCATTCGACGGATGGCCCGTTCTCAGACGAGAGTGGGCCTTTTTCTTATACTTTCTCGACGACATTTTGGGCCTATAAAAGACGTTAAAAGACAACAAAGACATTAAAAGACTATGAAAGACAAGGACAGAATTTGGACACTATAACCTCTAAAATAACTTCACCTTTTATAAATCGAACTAGCCAAAATTATAGTGTCCAAAAGTTATACATGTGGACACTATATCAAATTTAGTATAATAATTACAAAAGTATCACACGGAGAACTTATGGCAAAATTTATTAAATCTTACGCATTGGAAATTTATACCGTAATATCTATTGCAGCGTTGGTAATTGCAGGAATTATCGGGGATTTATCCGTCTTACAAAAATTTGTGCTTGTTTATATATTCTTATTTGTCTTGCATGAGTGGGAAGAGATGCACTACCCTGGTGGATTTGCAGATTTAATTGCGAATATGATTGGGGTAAAAATAAACGAGGATATGAAAAAAGCAAGCCGTATCCCAACAAGCATTTTACTATTAACATTTACTCTTACACCGCTTATCTTGCATAAATACCCGTTGGCTATCTTACCTCTTACGTTTTTGGGATTATTTGAGGGCATTGTGCATATACTAGCCATAAAACTCTTTAAATGCCCCAAGTTTTATTCACCGGGGTTTGTGACTGCGGAAATACAGGCTATTGTAAGTATTATTTTGTTTGCTTATCTGATAAAATACCACTTAATATCCTGCATGGATTTTATCGTGGGATTAATCATAATGATTGTATGCTTTGTAATTATGCAAAAGACTCTCACCTGTATGATAGGATATAAGTATTCCGACCTGCCAAAGATGGTTAAAAAGCAATGGAATAAATAAAAAACGCCCTCGCGGTTAAGCAAGAGCGGTTATAATAAAACAACTTTTGTTTATTTCCCTAAGGTGCTGATACGCTGTTGGATATGATTGCCTTTTTCGGCTTCATCTATCATGGCAATTGCATAGTCGGCATAACTGATAATGCTTTCGCCCTTGGCATTAACGGTAAATTCTTCCCCGGCCAAGATATATTCCCCTGTGCGAGGGCCGTCCGCCCTAAAATCTCCGGCTGGGCTGACATAAGTCCACTTTACATCTTTGCGGCTTCTGATTTCATCCAAAGATTTACCTTGTTTTTGGGCCAAAGGTTTAAACATTTCCGGAAAGTCCGGTGCATCCATTACTTGCTTTGTATGTTCTTTATTTATGTATAAACTACCTGCACCGCCGACGACTAACAAACGGATATTTGTACCGCTTAAAATATCGCATAAATGTTTTAATGATTCGCTATGTAAATGCAAAGTTTCCGGCGCCCAAGTACCGAAAGCATCTATAATTACGTCAAAACCGAATAAATCTTCTTTAGTTAAATCAAACAAATCTTTGCTGATAGTATGAGGTGCTGAAGTTTTATTTTCCCCACGCACTACTGCGGTTACATCCATACCGCGTTTAACTGCTTCTTCTACAATAAGTTTCCCTGCTTTGCCATTGGCGCATATTACTGCTATTTTCATAACTTCCTCCTAAATTGGAATAATTTATTAAAACAAATTTGGTTTATTTTGTAAAGTAGGCACTATTTTGTAATATAGGTACTTTTTAGAAACTATTTGGCAAAAAAATATATAATATTTGTATGATTACAAAAAAGAATATGTCCCCTTGCCCTGTCGGGCTATTACTTCAAGTTATAGGCAATAAATGGAAAGTGCTGATTATTCGCGATTTGCTTACAGGCACAAAACGCTTTGGTATGCTTAAAAAGAGCGTGGGGTGTTCCCAAAAAGTGCTTACGGATAATTTGCGTATGCTTGAAGAAGATAAAATTGTTCTGCGCACCGTTTACGCAGAAATTCCGCCAAGAGTTGAATATCAATTAACAAAAACCGGCAAATCTTTAAAACCTGTATTAGATGCGATGGCTTCTTGGGGCGAAAAATACAGAAAACAATTAAAATAAAAAACCGCCCTCGCAGTTAAGCAAGAGCGGTTTATATGTGTTTGTAATATTATTTTTTATCAATATCAACTAAGGTATATTCGCCTGTTCCCATACCGAGTTCTTTCATATATGAAAGCTGGCGTAAACCTTCGCGGGATTCTATGCGTTCTTGCAAGTCATGTAATTCCGCTTCCGGTAAAGCATATACTTGGTCTAAAGAGGCTTGGTCTACCGCTACAATATTTGTGGATGCCAAAATACCGATATCATGTGCTTTGGGTTCTGCAGCTGAAGTTCCGGCGCAGTCGCAATCTACCGACATACGGCGCAAAACATTGATATATACAATCTTATCTCCGAAGTGGTCCACCGTTGCTTTGGCTGATTCTGCCATGCGTTCTTGGAAGATTCCCCCTGTATAACCCCATTGTTCATCTCCTTTTTGATGTATCATTTTTTTGCCGATTTTACCGTCTGCTATACCGATAGCAATGTTTTTCATACTACCGCCGTAACCGCCCATTGTGTGACCTTTAAAATGTGTAAGAACCACAAGCGAATCATAATTAAGAATATGACCGCCCATAGACATTTCTTTAAAGTGTTTGCCGCCTTTTACAGGTAACATAACAGTGCCTTCTTCATCTAAAATATCAACTTCGGTAAAAGTCCAGCCGTTTATTTTTAAAGTTTCTCTGTGACCTTTTGTGGTTTGGCGCGGAGAATCATAAAAAACATTTGTTTCTACAAGACGGCTGTTAGGGATATGTTCCCACAATGCTTTAACCATAGGTACTGGTAAAATGTTTGGGCCGTGCGGTTCACCTGTATGAAATTTAATGGCTACTTTACCGTCAATGTTTTTAGAAATTTTATCATAGATTTTGACAAGACCTTCGGGGCTGATATCTTTAGTAAAATAAACGATAGGTTTATCTTTTGACGGGGTTTGTACTTCCGTCTTCTTTGCAACAGTTTGGCAAGCGGTTAATATCATTGCCACTAACAACACACTTAGTAATTTTTTCATAAGTTCTCCTATTTTTAAATAACTCTTGATATTATTTTATATTTTATTTTGTCTTTTTCTTTTCTATTCCTTTTTTTAATTTTGCCGCATATTTTCTAAGTTCTGACTTTAATTCTTCATTTTTTATTTTTGATTGTTCATTTTCTACAAAATCTTTATAAGTTCCTTCTTTGAAAAGAACAATTTCCGGTTGATTTGCATGCAGGTTACCAAAATACAAATTATAATATGTCAAGTCCGACGGTTCTTTTTGATTTTTTATAATTTCCTCATAAGCACCGTCTTCGGGGGAAATAACTTGCAATTCCTTTGTTTCAGGTATAAATTTTAAATAACTCCCTAAAGGAACATTTGTAATATCATAACCATAATCAGTAGTATCCCCATAAATATTTAGATATTCATTACAACCGCAAATATTGCTTCTTACCACATGTTTTTGGGGTAAAGTTTTTTGTGCCTTAATATGCCGAGCACTACCTGTTCCATCAAAAACATAATTAAAGAGCAATCTATCTGGTTTATAACCCGAAATTATATTACGCAGTTCTTGTTCTTCTAATTTAACATCTGTTAGATAATCAAGACGGGGAAGAGTTATTGGGATAGAACCATAAACAACACTATAATATTTTCTGCAATTAATAGGCCCGAATTTCAAATTAGGACCTTTATATTCTTTTAAATTTGATTTCTTCTCAAAAAGACATAAAGTGTCTTCTATTTTCTCTTTAAAGTATTCATTCCCGTCTTCGCTTGTTTCAACAAAACGTTTGTTATCTATCTCTTTTAATCTTTCATTTCTTTTTTTGAATTTTTTTGTTTGTCCCTTCATAATTTCTTTATATGATGCTTCCGTAGGTGGTAATATTTGAAATTCCTCAGTTTCAGGTATATATTTTAAGTAACTGCCTGGGGGGACATCAGTGACATCATAAGCAACCGATGTGTGCTCTTTGAAATTATATTGCCCATTCTCAATCATAGGGCGGTTGTTAAGAATAATATATTCCTTGCAATTATATGCTAAGCCCGGTTTCATTCTAAGGCCGGAAATAGGTCTGTTATATTTATCAAAATAATTACCGAAGACATGCAAATAAGTATCAACATAATATGTGTTTTTTGTAGAAAAGTCTACGCCTCTCATTAAATGTGGAGTAACCTTTTCCATCTTGAGGTTAGGCCCTTTGTATTCTTTAGAGAGATCTGCTTTTCTCTTTAATACGCACTGTATATCTTTTTTACTTTGCTCTTTCGCTAATTGTAATTCTTTATTATGCCGTGCCATTTCTTCGCGGGTGGGCATACGTGCTATATCAGCTCTAACAAGGCATGGTACAAAAATTACAAAAACAAACAACAAGACAAAATTTATATGTAATTTTTTCATAAAAACTCCAATTATAAAAATATATTCTATTTTTATTTTACTATATTATGAGATAGAAAATTCATCACACTTTATGCAAAGGGTTGTTAGGAAATTAGAGTACCAATATGGCATTTTGCGTCTTGCAATATTTGTTCCACATTTGCATTTTCAATATCTAAATTTTCGGCCTTTATACAATATATTTCCGGTATGCCATAAAACTTTTGTGCAAGTTCTTTTATATAGCCGAAGCCAAAGGCATCATTAATGATAGGCCCGCCGGCAGTCGTCACGTAATAAAGTTTTTTTGCTTTACAAAGGCCGCGGGGGTTGCCGTCTTTATTATAGGTAAATGTTATGCCGACAACATTAATGTTTTCAATATAAATTTTCAATAATGAGGGAAATGATAAATCCCAAAACGGGGCTGCAATTACGATAATATCTGCCGCTGTAAATTCTTTAGCCAAATCAAATATAGGATGATTAAAATTTCTCTTATCAGCCAATGCTGTCCGGCGTTCAAGCATTTCTTCACTTAACGGCAAAATGGTTGTTTTTGTAAGATTTCGCTCCTGTACATTACCGTTTAATTTAGTCAAAAGATAATCCGCAAGTTTTTTAGTACGGGAATCTTTACGCGGACAAGCATTAATAAATAAAATATTCATAAGTTTATTATAGCAGATTATAACAAAAAACGCCCTCGCAGTTAAGTAAAGGCGGTTATGAGAAATGTATTACTATTTTCTAAAATCTTTCCGCGCCCTTAGGTAAGCGGCTGAGCATTTCTTTCCTAAAATTATAAAACTCTCCGTCGGCGAAGAAAGTTCCATCCCCATTGGCGTGAATCATGCGGCGCTCTTTTTTACGAGGGTTTTCCCATAACTGAACACCGTCTAAAATAAGTATTCCGTGTTCTTCAACATAATCTATAAGTTTACATTCTATGGCGGCAAGGCAGTTTGCAATTATCGGCGCTTTTATTTTTGCCGGTGATTCTTTTTTAAGACGAAAATGTTTAAACTTATCGCATTCGGACGCGTGCACAGTACCGATACCGACAACTTTATCTATCATATCCACAGCAGGCACACATAAACAACATTGTTTTGTGCGAAGTATAGTTTCAAAGGACTCATTCCAACTGCCTGTGCAAATTGCAATACGCGGCGTAAAATCTAAGACCATCTGCCAAGAAATCGTCATCACATTATCTTTTTTACCGTTGCCGGTGGTAACAAACAAAACAGCACCGGATTCCAAATAAGTGAAAGCTCTTTTAATATCTCCTTTTTTCACACTAGCCTCCATAATATTCAACTATATACAGGTATTTTACAATATTATCTTATTTTTAGCGTAAATAAAAACTCCCCGAGGAATACCGAGGAGTCTTATTTGATAAAACAAAATGTTTATTTTGCTTTGTTTAATCCTTTCCAGATTAATGCCGCGAGTGCAGCACCAATAAATGGGCCAACTATAAATACCCACAATTGGGACAAAGCTTGACCGCCTAATACCAAAGCAGGACCAAAACTGCGTGCCGGGTTAACAGAAGTACCGGTCAAAGGAATACCCATAATGTGAACAAAAACCAATGTTAAACCGATAACCAAACCGGCAATGGAAGCGGTTCTTTCAGAAGAGGTTACACCTAAAATGGTAAGCACAAAGATACAAGTTAAAATAGCTTCCACAATTAATGCACCGCATGCAGTTAAACCAACGGATGAGGCAGTACCATATCCATTAGCACCTAAACCAGTTACGTCAATACCACCTAAATTGGTCATATTGATAATAGCAGTTAATGTAAGAGCAGCCAATAAAGCACCCACACATTGTGCAAAAACATAGCCACAAAAATCTTTGGCAGTCATTTTTCCGCTCATCCATACCCCCAGTGAAACAGCCGGGTTGATATGGCAACCGGAAATATTACCTATAGCATAAGCCATCGCTACGATAGATAAACCAAACGCAAAGGCAATACCTAAGGTGCCAAGCGCTTCGCCCGCAATAGCCGCAGAACCGCAGCCAAAGAGGGTCAGAACAAATGTGCCTAATAATTCGGCAGTATATTTTTTCATATATTCTCCTAATGCTTGCGCGCTATGTAAGCTACGCAATAGATTGCTACATTTATATTGTAGCAATTTTAATAAGTGTATGGTTTATGGCAAATCAATTAAGCAACTGTAAACCACGATTTTGTAAGTTCATAAATTTTATATAATATGCATATTGAGGACATTTTATTTAAAAGGAAATATTATGAAAATCGTAAAACAGATTACTGAGTTAATCGGCAGAACACCAATTTTACAATTAACTAATTACATGATGGTTAATAATTTACAAGCTACAATTTATGCAAAACTTGAATATTTTAATCCGGCCGGAAGTGTGAAGGACCGCGTGGCAAATGCTATGATTCAAGACGCGGAATCAAAAGGCCTTTTGAAAAAAGGTAGCGTTATTATTGAGCCAACCAGCGGAAATACCGGTATTGGTCTTGCGGCAATAGCCGCTGCACGCGGATACGAAATCATACTCACTATGCCGGAAACTATGAGTATAGAACGGCGTAAACTGCTCGCAGCGTATGGTGCTAAATTGGTTTTAACTGATGGTTCAAAAGGTATGAAAGGCGCTATTGAAAAAGCGCAGGAGTTAGCTGTAGAAATACCAAACAGTTTTATTCCGGGTCAATTCACTAATCCTGCAAATCCTGTTATACATAAAGAAACTACCGGCCCGGAAATTTGGGCTGACAGTGAAGGAAAAATTGATATTTTTGTGGCAGGTGTAGGAACGGGCGGTACAATTTCGGGGGTAGGTGAATTCTTAAAAAGCAAAAATCCTTCAATAAAAATTGTTGCGGTTGAGCCGGAAACTTCCCCAGTTTTATCTAAAGGTACAGCAGGGACCCATAAAATTCAAGGTATAGGCGCGGGTTTTTTGCCTCAAACACTAAACACAAAAATTTATGATGAAATTATAACTGTTAAAGATGAAGATGCTTTTGATACAACACGTGCTTTAGCTTGCAAGGAAGGACTATTAGTGGGCATATCGTCTGGCGCGGCAGCTTGGGCGGCAACACAACTCGCTAAAAGAGGCGAAAATAAGGGCAAAAATATTGTTGTGCTTTTCCCTGACGGGGGCGAGAGATATTTATCAACCCCAATATTTACTAAATAATTAGCAAATATTTAATCTATTTTAGCGTTTGCGGGGACATCTTTAGTTATCCACTTATTTGCACCTATTATTGCCCCTTCGCCGATTGTAACAGGGCCTAAAATAGTCGTTTCCGCGTAAATAATGACATTATTCCCAATATTAGGATGGCGTTTGATGCCTTTAATCGGATGACCGTCTTTATCCAACGGAAAACTTTTTGCCCCTAATGTAACACCTTGATATAATTTTACATGTTCGCCTATAACGCTTGTTTCACCTATAACAACACCTGTACCATGGTCAATAAAAAATGCAGGGCCAATTTCAGCACCCGGATGAATATCAATACCTGTTGCCTGATGAGCAAGCTCAGTCATCATACGCGGAAGAATGCGTACACCTTGTTGATACAAAATATGTGCCATCCGCTGATATGTAACAGCCATTATACCAGGATAACATAAAAGTGTTTCCATTTCATCTATGGCAGCCGGATCCCCCTCATAGGCAGCGCGAATATCCGTAAATAAAACCTGTTGAATTTCCGGCAAAGAATATAAAAAATGCTCACATATTTCAGCTGCTTGCTTTTTACAAAATGATTCTTTTTGTTCCGGATGCGCAAGCCGCAAAGCTTTAAAAATCTGCTTTCCTAAAAGCAAAGAATAATGCTTTAATAGTTCCTTTTGTCCGGTAGTTTTGCTTTGCAGGCGTTGCCCCAGCAAATTCCAAAAACCGGTAGTCATTTCTTGCACATCTGCACCGGAAAGCATATAAGTATTCTTCATCGGGAATTTTTCTTTAAAAGCATGATATAACTGATCCATTACTGCGGAATATTTTAATGCCATTTTTTCTCCTACCTTTAGCCGAAATTGTCATATATATTATATTATTTTTAGACTTAAATTTACGGATTATGATAATATAAATCATTTCGTCATATATAAAAAACTCCCCAAAGTAAATTTGGGGAGTTTTCAATAAAGAAGATGATTTATTTAGCTAAATTTTGCCAAGCTTGTTTTTCCGCTTTAATTGCTTTTTTAGCATCTTTAGCGGTGTTTTTTACTTCATTTTTTTTGGTTTTTACGTCTTTCTTTACTTGATCCTTTTTAGCTTTGGCTTCATCTTTTTTGGCCTGGGCGTCTTTTTTAGCTTGTTCTTTTTTAGCCTTAGCCTCTTTCTTAGCCTGTTCTTTCTTTGCTTTTAATTCAGCTTGTTTGGCTTTAGCATCTTTCTTAGCTTGTTCTTTTTTAGCTTTTGCCGCTTCTTTTTGTTCTTTAGTTTTTTTAGCTAAAGCTTCTTTATTTGCTTTAGCTGCATTAGCGGCTTTTTGTTTATCTGCTTTTACATTTTTTTGTGCATTATCTGCTTTAGATAAAACACAATTGTTGAGGCATGTCAAATCGCCCACATTGCAAGTGCAACCTTCTTCAGCGTGAAGCAAGGCCGGAACTAATCCTAGTGCGAAAACTAATACTATAATTTTTTTCATAGTTTGTCTCCTTATTTAGAATCTATACTGTTATTGTAATAAAAATTAGACTTATGAATCAAGATCCTATCATAAAAGTTGTTCTGCTAAGTAATCGGCAATTTGCTTGTTTACGGTAGGGGTAGCCTGCGTAAAATTATGGTCCAAACCATGCAAAGTTTTTAATATAGCATTTTTGTAAATTTTGCTAAATTCTACTCCGTAACGATAAGGAACAAGTTGATCGTCTTTGCTATGAACTATAAAAACAGGACCGGTATAATTTTTTGCTGTTCCATAAATCTCAACATTTGGTGTCGTTTGTAAAAAAGCGCGGCCAACTTTTAGCCCGTTTGATAAGGTGATATATTCCGGCACATTTTTTGTATCAAAACGCACGCCGAACAAATCGCCTTTTGCGGTATCTTCCTTTAACTCGGGTGCAGGGGCCATTAACACAATAGTTTTAATTTTCTCTTTCCCAAGTTCCCCGGCCAACATAGCAGTAACTACCGCACCCATGGAATGCCCAGCCAAAGAAATAGATTTCACTTTAGGTAATTTTTCTGCGTAAGCATAAACACGGCGGGCATCTTCAAGCTCATTTGGGATAGTCATATCTAAAAAAGAACCTTCACTTTGCCCATGCCCGTTAAAATCAAAAAGGAGTGTAGCAATACCGCGTTTGTTAAGTTGTATAGAAAGATCTGCAAGCAAATACATTTCTTTATTTGCATTAAACCCGTGCATAATGATAACAAGCGGATAGGATTTTTTATTTTTCGGCGTATGCAAAACAGCTGATAAGTTACCATGATCGCCGTCAAGTGTAAAATCTTCACGCACTGTAGAAACGGTGCATGCACTAAGCAATACCGACGCAAAAATTAGTAAAAATAACTTTTTCATATTATTCCCCTAAAGTAATTTAACAGAATTATAGCATTTATTGTATAATTGAGGTATATCTTAATATACGGGAAAATTTTATGCGTAAATTTTTATTTATTATTAGTGTGTTTGCTGTTAGTATGTTTATGTCGTCTTGGAGTAATATAGTGTTTGCAGATTTAATTACTAAAATATTACAATCTCAACAAACACAATCCGTTTCACAAAAAGATTTGCAAGAAAAGGAATTTATTGAAGCATGTAAACAAGGAAACTTAGAAAAAGTCCATGCTCTTATCAAACAAGGGGTAGATGTAAATACAAAAGATTTCAATCGTAATACAGGACTAATTTTTGCAAGTCAATTAGGACATACGGAAATAGTTAAAATTTTAGTAGATAAAGGTGCAAATTTAAATATACAGAATAATAAAGGTGAGACGGCCTTGATAAGAGCCGCCACCCGAGGTTTTGAAGAAATTGTCAAGATTTTAGTTGACAAAGGTGCAGATTTAGATAGACAAGATGAATACCATGAAACGGCTTTAATTTGGGCTGCTAAAATCAATTATACAGAAATTGTTAAAATTTTAATTGATAAGGGCGCAATTTTAGATCTTCAAGGTAGATTTGGCACGGCTTTAATATGTGCAGCCGAAAGAGGTAATACGGAAATTGTTGAAATCTTAGCAGATAAAGGCGCAAATTTAGATATTCAAAATATTTCTGATAGAACGGCATTAATGAGCGCGGTAGAAAATGGAAAGAAAGAAATTGTTGAGGTCTTAGCAAATAAAGGTGCAAATTTAGACATCAAAAATAAGTATATCGGTACGGCTTTGATGACGGCAGCTCGTCTTGGCAATAAAGATATTGTTAGTATTTTATTAGATAAAGGGGCGAATTTAGATATACAGGATCAAAATGGTAATACGGCTTTAATACAGGCTGCTTCTAACGGATATAAAGAGATTGTTGAAATTTTAGCAAATAAAGGCGCAGATTTAGACATTGAAGACAAAGACGGTAGAACAGCTTTATATCATGCAGATGATAAAGGTTATACTGAAATCGTTAAATTTTTAGCAAATAAAGGTGTAAATTTAAATGGGCAAAGTGAATACGACGCTTTAATTTGGGCAGCTGAAATAGGGAATAAAACTAAGGTTAAAGAATTAATTGGTAAAGGTGCAGATGTAAATATCAGCAGTGAACGGTATAATACTCCTTTGATTATGGCAGCTTCCAACGGACATAAGGAAATTGTTGATATTTTAATAAATAAAGGTGCAAATTTAAACATCCAAGATAAATCTCTTGGTAAAACGGCGTTAATGTATGCAGCCGAAAAAGGCAATACAGAAATTGCCGAAATCTTAGTTAATAGAGGTGCAAATTTAGATATTAGAGATAATAACGGCAACACGGCTTTGATGTATGCAGTTGATAAAGGTTATACGGAAATCGTTAAAATTTTAGCCGATAAAGGTGCAAATTTAAATATTCAAGATAATGGTTCCAACACGGCTTTGATGTTGGCTGCTGATAAAGTGTTGCGTGAAAAATCGGAAAGTAAAAATAAAAAAGAAGATATTTCACCTAATGATGAACAAGAAAAATCAACTAAATTAGAAAAGCACGTTGTAGGAAGAATCGTAACCGAAGATAATGTTAATGCACAAGATGGGATAGGTCGGACAGCTTTAATAATGGTGGTTGGTTATGGAAATCAAGCTGAAACTAAAGCTGAAGTTGAAAAATTAATTAATAAAGGTGCAGATTTAAACATCCAAGACAGAGACGGTAAAACGGCTTTAATGGAAGCATCTGAAACGGGGCATAATGAAATCGTCAAGATCTTAATTGATAACGGGGCAGATTTGGATATACAAGATAAAAAAGGCGGTACTGCTTTAATGCTGGCCGCTAGTGACAGCCTTTGGTGGGTTAACTATAAAGATATTGTTCATATGCTACATAAAGCGGAAGACAGTAAAGAAAGAAATGAAAATAATTCAACAAAAGCTAAAGGAATATTCATAAAAGATAATATTAATAAACAGGATGAAAAAGGCAGAACGGCTTTAATAAAAGCAGCAAGAAAAGGGGACCGAATTAAAGTCAGAGAATTAGTTAATAAAGGTGCAGATTTGAACATCCAAGATAGAGACGGTGAAACGGCTCTTATGGAAGCAGCTGCACGAGGGTATACAGAAATTGTTAAAATTTTAGTTAATAAAGGTGCAAAGTTGGATATAAAAAATAATCTCGGTACTACCGCTTTAATGTGGGCTTCTTTTGAAGGTTATACAGAAATTGTTAAAATTTTAGTGAATAATGGTGCAAATATATATATTAAAGATGATGGTGGTACGGCTTTAGAAAGAGCGGCAAAACAAGGTTATAAAGAAATTGTTAATATCTTATTGGATAAAGGGATAAAAGAGAATTTGTCCTGGGCTTTATTTATGGCAGCTTCTAAAGGGCATACAGAAATTGTTGAGATGTTAGCTAATAAAGGTGCAGATGTAAGTATTAGTTACAATTTATATGGTTCTCCTTTGTTTAATGCGGCTTGTGGAGGGTATACAGAAACTGTTAAAGTATTAGTTGACAAAGGTGCAGATGTACATTATGGGACAGGAGGTACCGGTGCAACGGCTTTAACTTGTGCCGCCGGAAACGCTCATACAGAAATTGTTAAAATTTTGGTTGATAATGGGGCGAATTTAGATAGTGGAGACGAAATTGATGGTACGGCTTTAATGTCTGCCGCTAAAAAAGGTTATAAAGACATCGTTAAGATTTTAGTAGACAAAGGCGCAAATTTGGATATTAAAGGTGAAGATGATAAAACGGCTTTAGATTATGCAGTTGAAAACGGCCATACGGAAATTGTTGAAATTTTAGCTGCCAAAGGTGGAAATATTAATGTCGGTAGAACAGCGTTGATATGGGCGGCTATTAGAAATTACAAAGAAATTGCCAAGATTTTAGTAGATAAAGGCGCGAATTTAGATATTAAAGACGGGTATGGGAAAACTGCTTTAGATTATGCAAAAGAAAAAGGGCATACTGAAATCGTTAAAATTCTAAAACAAGCCGGGGCAAAAGAGTAAATTAAAAAATTTTTATTTGTCTTTCTTCATCTTCGTTGTAAAATAAGTGGAAAGGACAGTCGTCAAAATTAAACCTAAAGGCCAGGCAATATATGCAGGCAAGTGTAAACATTCCGGTGCAATCAAAAAATATGTGCTGCTTACTGCCGTCATAAAAATAGCAGGTATTAAAGTAATAAAATAATTTTGCTTTTTTCCGTGTAAATAAACGGTTGCGGCCCATAAAACTATCATCGCCAAAGTTTGGTTTGACCAACTGAAATAACGCCATATAACATCGTAAGGCAATTGGCTGATAATTATGCCGGCAAGCAAGAGCGGGACACTTAAACGCAAGCGTTTTAAAAAGGGTTTTTGGTCCACTTTAAACCAATCGGCAAGCACAAGCCTTGAGGCGCGGAAAGCCGTATCGCCTGAAGTTATCGGGCAAATAATTACGCCAATCATTACAAATAAAAGCCCAAAAGATATTCCAGCTAATTTTAAAGGCCCAATAGTTTTTAAACAAATATCATACACTACACCGGCTTGACCGCCACTTTTTAACATTTCTTGCAAGCCCGTCATAAGGCCGCCCGTTTTTTCATAAATTGCGCAACCGGCCGCCGCCCAAATAAGGGCGATAATGCCTTCCATAACCATAGCACCGTAAAATACTTGGCGGGACTGGTATTCACTAGTTATACAACGCGCCATAAGCGGGGATTGCGTTGCATGAAAACCGGAAATCGCACCGCATGCTACCGTTACAAACATAAGCGGCCAAATCGGCAAATGCGCGGGGTGTAAATTCTGCAAAGTAATTTCCGGCACATTGTAACCTTGTGCGAACATTCCGCCTGTTACACCCAAGGCCATAACAATCAAACAAATACCAAATAACGGGTAAACACGCCCGATAATTTTATCAATAGGTAAAAATGTTGCCAAAAAATAATAGAGAAAAATCAAAGCAAGCCAAAAATAAGTATTTGTTAAAAAACTGCCTTGCGCGGCGTGGCCTTTAAATAAAAACACAAGCAAATTTGCGGGCCCGACGGCAAAAACCGTACCCACCATAACAAGCAAAACAATGCTGAAAATGCGCATACACATTTTAACGCGCGGCCCTAAATAAATACCGGTAATTTCAGCAACGGATTGACCATCGTGGCGGAGTGATAAAAATCCACAGGCAAAATCATGCACGGCACCGGCAAAAATTGTCCCTAAAGTAATCCACAAAAATACACTTGGCCCCCACAATGCACCGGAAATTGCACCGAAAACAGGCCCAAGCCCGGCAATATTTAAAAGTTGAACTAGCACCATACGCCAAAGCGGCATAGGTACATAATCTACACCATTGGAAAAACGGATTGCAGGCGTTTTTGCATGCGTCGGGCTAAAAACGCGTTCAACATATTTACCGTACGTAAAAAAAGATAGGATAAGTAACCCTAAACAAATAAAAAAACTAATCATAAATATCTCTACAAATATTTTACAATTTTTAAACATCTTCTTTTGAGATACAAATATAAAAACCGCCCCTAAACTTAATTAGAGGCGGTTTACAAAAACCAAAAAAACTAATCAATAAAATGCGTCAAAGTAATTGGCTCATATTTTGGTTCGTTAATACCGTGTTTTTTTCCAAGCGCTATACACTTTAAAAGCCATGCCATATTTTGACCTAGCGTACGCATAGTTTGAAGGCCTTCCTTATCTTTACGAACATCACTCGGGGTAAAACCATGTACCATATTCCAATATTGTGAACCTACTACCAGCATATTCGTAATGCCGAAATACTTATTTAAGCGGTCAAAAGATGCTGTAGCTCCGCCCCTTCGGCAAGATACCACCGCCGCGCCCAACTTACCGGCCATTTTATTTGCCTTTGTAAAAAACAAACGATCACAGAAAGAACATATTTGACTTGCCGGCCCACCGTAATATACAGGGGAACCAAGAACAATACCGTCAAATTCTTCTAATCTCGCCCCAATTATATTTACGGCATCATTAAATACGCACTTGCCTGTTTGCCTGCATTTGCCGCATGCTATACATTGTGCAATAGGTTTTGTACCAAGGTGGAAAATTTCATACTCAATACCATTCTTCTTAAGTGTTTTGGCAATCTCATGTAATGCAGTATAAGTACACCCATCTTTATGTGGACTTCCGTTAACTAGTAATACTTTCATAAATTCTCCCCATTTTTATTAACTGCTTTTATTCTACCCTTATTGTATCATATTATCGTTTAAAGAAGAAACTAATGCGTTTATTTCGCTTTTGTCTTTTAGTGATTCAAAAAAGTAAAACAAAAAATCAAAAATTATTTAAATAAATCTATTATCTTTTTTTCGGGGTAGGGATTTCTGTATACATCGCTTCAAAAAGTTTGCGTAAAAATGATTTGTCATCAATATTATCTACAAGTAACATCTCTTTCCCCCCTTTGTACGGCAATTCTTTTTCTGCATCCGGCATCATGGCTAAAGCCGATTTTGTGGGCTTTACAAGAAAACGATTATCATAAATTCCACCGATAACTTTCCCTCTATAATAAATAACATATTCTCCCATCATTGCACGATAGCTGATATCATTTAAATAGGCAAGTTGCTCAAGTATGAAATCTAAATATTCTTTGCAAGATGCCATCTTTTCGCCTTAGCACTTTTTACCCATTTCATAGGCTTCTTGATAAACGGGGAGTTTTCTAATTTCACCTATTTGCCAAGCACCAATGCCGTAAATTATGCCCTTTTCTTTTGTACCGTCAAGGCAATCACGCGTGAAACCGCGTAAACCCTCAATGGCGGGTTTTAAATTGGCCTTTTCCGTATCGGCAGCTGATAAAATAAAATAGAAATCTTTATTTGAAATTTCGGTATATCTTGAAACACAACGGTCAATAAATGTTTTAAGTTGGCCGTCCATGGTATAAAAATATACCGGGGTTGCAAGAACAATGACATTAGCATTAACCATTTTTTCAAGTAAATCTTTCATATCATCTTTTTGAATACAATTATGTGTACTATTGCATACACCGCAGCCCATACAATAATTGATTTTATGGTCCCGCAAAAGCACTTTTTCTACATCGTGCCCAGCCTCTTTTGCCCCAGATAAAAATTGATCGCACAATAAATCAGAATTACCTTTTTTCCGCGGGGAAGCGGAAATAATTAAAACCTTTTTACTCATAAACCCTCCCTGCTATTCATTGTACAGTATATTATAGCAGTTAAAGTCAAGTATATGACACTCTTTATAATTTGCAGGATCTAAAATAAAGATATTATTTATTTTTTCTTACCGATTTTCTTGGCTTTTATTGGCACCGAAGACAGTTGTTCCACTCTGGAATTTTTTATTTTGTTAGGAACATAAGTGCCTTCCTTTACGGCTTTGGCAGTTCCCCAAAATTTTGCAGCAGATATTTTTAAGGGTTTTGATTTTCTTTTCCACTCCGGATCATTCCTATAATGCTTAACAAAAATAATATTGCCTTTACCGTCCGGTTCACCGATAAAAGAAAATGGATCTTGATCATTCTCAAATTTACCGGGCAACTCTAATTCAGAAAATTTCATTTTATTCTCCCAAAACTAATCTTTTATAATTATAACAAAAATAATTATATTATTGCAATTTTTATGACGGTAGATCAAAAATAATTTTTAACGCCTAAAATAAGTTTATTATAATTTATTCTTTTGTCAAACGTAAGTAAAAAAATTATAGAATATAATTGTACAATTTTTAATTTAGTCCAGAGGTAATATGAAAAGATTTTTAATAATGTTTTTAATAACTGCAGTTTGTTTTTTCCCGTTATTTGCTGATACAATTTCAGAAGATAAAACAGATTTCGCGGAAATCGGCACTGTAATTGATGATGCAGTTTATGACATCCGCTATTATTCCCCAAATAACTTTACCGGAAATAAAATAAACGGCTATAAAGCACCGCGTGCATATCTTACTAAAGCAGCTTTGTCTGCTCTTTCAAAAGCTGCCGACGATTTAAGAAAACAAGGCTATCGTCTTTTAATTTGGGATGCTTACAGGCCTCAAAAAGCGGTGGATAATTTCGTTGCTTGGATAAAAGCCCCCAATGACCCAGGGGATAAAACTTTTTACCCTACACTTCAAAAATCCAATTTGCTTGCCGGCGGTTATATAGCCTCAAAATCAGGACACACACGCGGTAGCACAGTTGACTTAACCATAATAAAAAAGGATGGCTCATTTGTTGATATGGGCGGTACTTTTGATTTGTTTAGTGAAATTTCACATCCAAACTACCAAAAACTTACAAAAGAACAAAAAAGAAATAGGCGTATTTTAAGAACTGCAATGCTAAACGCAGGATTTAAAGGAATAAGTTCCGAGTGGTGGCATTACACTTTGAAAGACGAGCCTTATAAAGATACCTATTTTAATTTTGATGTTGAATAATAACTAACATTAAAAAAGTTTTAGTTATAAATTCCTAATAGCCCAGTTCCTGGGATATAAATTATTAGCACGTTCACCTAAATTTTTTATAAAGCCAAGAGGGTATTTTGTGTAGGTAACTATTACAAAACCTTGTGGCGCACCGGCCGGTAAAGAAAGTGTTTCCCTATGCAAATAGGCTTGTGCTTGATCCAAGGTAAGTTCGATATGTGGGAAATCATCTTTGCGAAAGTTTAAAGAAAGGGCTTGTGCGGTTGTCGGTATCAATTCTTTCCCTTTTTGTTCGGAAGTAGGATTACCATCAGACAGTAAATGTATTAATTTGTTCCCTTGTGCATAACGGCGCGCAGAACTTGGTAAAATGTTATGCCCAATACGTTCCCCTTTTTTACGAAGTACTGCCATAAAAAGCCCTTCACTTTGCGTAATACCTGGGATAAAACGATATACAGGGAAATTCCACCCATTTAATAGCGAACCGGTAATTTGCCACTCCGGTTTTGCAAAAACAGGTAAAATTTCAGCGCCGAGTTCTTCCATAATAAAGCGAACATTTTCCTCATTTTCCTTAGTATTAAAAGTACAAGTACTGTAAATAAGTAATCCACCAGGGCAAAGGCAAGGCCAGATATCCTGTAAAATTCTACGTTGGCGTTTTTGGCAAAAATTAACATTGGCGACACTCCACTCCTTTACTGCTCCTTCATCTTTGCGAAATAAACCTTCCCCCGAACAAGGTGCATCTACTAAAATGACATCAAAATTCCATTTCGTTTGTTTAAAATCTTGGGGATAATTATGGGTTACCAAAACATCCGGGTGGCCTTGCTTGAGCATATTTTCAAGCAAAATATTTGCGCGTCTACGGTCTGGTTCATTACTAATAAGCATAGAACCTTGCGGAAGTGTAGCACGCATCAAAGTTGATTTACCTCCGGGTGCGCCACATAAATCCAAGGCTAAAACAGGCGAATTGACATATTGACGCAAAACACGGTCCAAAAATAAAGAACCTGCTTCTTGTACATAATAAACACCGGCATGAAAAAGCGGATCCAAAGTAAAATTAGGACGGTCCTTAATCCAATAAGCATCCTGACACCATGGAACGGGTTTTGCTTCCAAGAAAATTTGTTCTTGTTTATATTTCCATGGATTAAAACGTATGCTTGTTGAAGGTATTTCATCAAGTGCTTTTGAAAACTTTTGCCAACGCTTCGGGCCAAAAAGTGCGGAAGTATAATCAATAAATTCTTGCGGTAAATGCATAGTTATGTCTTTTAATCACTGATATCCACATCAGGGGTAATTTGTATTTTATAATCGGGATAGGCCTGTTTTACTTCATCAAGCAGGATTTGCAAAGCCTTTTCTTTATCAATATCGAAACTTAAAACAACATCAAAACGCAATTTCTTTTCTTGTAAATCTGCATAAAAACCGTGCAATTGCAAGGCCCAATCATGCGCTAAAACTATTTGCTGGATATGGTTGCGTATTTCGGCTGCTAAACCGCCTTTTGTATTATAAGAATAAACGCCGACACCTGTTAAAATAACACCGGTTTTATGATAAACTTTTTCTTCTATCTTACGGGTTAAGCGGTCCACTTCTTCCACACACATTGCGTCTGGCAATTCTACATGTAAAGAAGCATAATTTTTATTGGGGCCGTAATTGTTTATCATCAAATCATAAACACCGCGGATTTCAGGTTCTTCTTGTAAAATTTGTTTTATTTTCTGGCTCATTTTAGAATCGGCTCTTTGGCCTAAAATATCGTGCAAAGTTTCCCCCATCATTTTGACACCGGCTTTAATAATTACAAAGGAAATTATAACACCCATATATGCTTCAAGCGAAATATTAGAAAGCAAATAGAAAATTGCACAAGCCAAAACTGAAGCGGATAAAATTGCATCAAAAAATGCATCTTTGCCGGATGCTGTTAATGCACCGGAATTTACTTTTTTCCCTTGTTTCGTGACATAGCGGCTTAAAATAATTTTCACCAAAACCGCTACCGCTATAATCGAAAGTGTAACGGTAGTATAAGCAGGTTCCTGCGGATGAATTATTTTTTTAACAGATTCAATAAGCGCCACCAAACCGGCATAAAAAATAATACCGGCAACAATCATAGAACTTATATATTCTATTCTGCCGTGCCCGAGGGGATGCTTTTTATCCGGCGCTTTATTTGCAAGTTTCGCGCCGATAATTGTAACAAGGGAAGATAAGACATCAGACAAATTATTTACCGCATCCAAAACTATAGCAATAGAATTTGCAAGCAACCCCACACTAGCCTTAAAACCGGCCAACAAAATGTTTGCAATTATACCCACAATACTGGTTTTAATAATCGTCTTTTCTCTGATTATTACGTGATCTTTATTCATACAATTATATTTTACTAAATTAAACTTGGCTTTAATTAGTAAATTTGCTATAAAAATAAGGGGGTTATTATGAAAATAATAAAAGTGCATGATAAAATGCAAAAGGGGTATTCATATATTTTAATCGAAAAAGAAGGGCAAAACTTTGCGCCTGATTTTAAGCCGGAACTTACACCAAAAGAGATGTTAGAACTTGGGGTTTTTGAAGGGCATTATTTAACAGACTGCCAAGACGAATTCCCAAAAAATTGGTTTACAAACGCAAAAATTGACCCCAAAAGACCAAATATTGAATTAAATTGTTTTAAGATAAAATCGCGCCAAAGTTTGCAGGAATGGCAAAGGAAAGGGTGGATAATCGGACCGGATGTGAGAGGCTGGTTTCAATGGTACTGCCGCTATTTTTTAGGAAGACGCTTACCTGAAATTGACCGCTTGCAAATCGCGCGCTGGCACGCTTTTAAAAGGCATAAAGCACAAATTTTAAAGAATTGCCCGCCCAAAAAACTAGAGTGCCGGCCTAGGCAAAGGCAAGCACTCTTACAATGGGCATATAATCCGTTTATTTAAATATTCTGTGGGTTATTAATGGGTGTGAAGGGGTTTCTGTATAAGTATATGTAACTATTATGCTACTGGAATTATAAAGGAAACGTACTTCTATACTTGTTTCATTAACATTTTTACAAAGTGCTGTAACCCATAAAATTTTATCAAAATCGAAATTGTCTTTGATATAATCAGATATTTTTAAAGGAATTTGCCATTTGACAATATTTTCATATCTTTGCTTCTGAATTTTTTGTTCCTTTATAAATTTTTTATTGGGGAATCTATTGCGCATATTGCAATTGTTCTCAATAATTTTCCTAGTGGTCCTTATTTGATTATTAATAGCCAAAGTGATTTTATCATCAGGTCTGTATTTTGTTAAGGTATCTTTTTCTTGAGAAATATCCTTTTGAACAATATTGTTTAGCTCTTCTCTAATTGTCGCGCTGATTTCTGTTTTAACAGCCTCATCTATTTCAAGATTTTCTTTGTTAAAATTAAGGGCTATTGCCGGTAAAGCTATTATAACAGTAACTAAAATAATTAATAATTTTTTCATAATATCTCCTAATATTTGTTAGTCTTGACTAACAATATTATATCAAATATTTTACTCGCTTGCAAAGGATATTAGTCCTACTTTTATATAACTCTTTTGGAATACAACGCTAAATTTGCAAGAAGTATGTAAATTTGTTACCATTTAGGTATATTCCCTGCGACAAAGAGGTCTTATGAATAGAATAAATATTTGTTTTGCAACTGATAATAATTATGCCAAATATATGGGCCTTGCGTTAATGTCAGTGCTTAAAAGTGCAAATAAAGAAGATAACTTACACTTTTTTATTTTGGATAATAATATAAAGCAAGAAGAAAAAGATAAAATTGCAACCTTGCAAAAAATTAAACCTTTTGAAATTACTTATATTCCTATAAATGAAGGGATGTTTAAAGGCTGTCACTTTAGGGAAGGAAAGATAACCGTTACCACTTATGCCCGTTTTTTAGCCCCTAAATTAATTAATGAAGATAAATTGCTGTATTTAGACTGTGATATATTTGTCCGCAAATCTCTTGCACCGTTTTTTAATATAGATGTTTCTAATTATTATATGGCTGGTGTTTGTGATATTGGCATGAACCGTAATTACATAGCAAATAAATTTAATGGGGCTATTATTCCAGAAAATTATATAAACGCCGGCGTTTTACTGATAAACAACAAGAAATTTAAAGAAGAAAATATCGCCGATACTTTGCTTAAATATGCTGCTGAAAACAGTTTAACTTTAAAATATGCGGATCAAGATTGTTTAAATTATGTTTTGCGAGAAGGAATAAAACTAATCGACCCTACTTGGAACGCTATGGATAGTTACTTCGACCCTTATGTTATATTAAAACAAAAAAATAAATTTGACCTATTATCAATTGATCCTGCTGTCAGACATTTTAAACCTTGGAAAGTAAATAATGCTCGTGAATTTCGAGAAGAATATATTGGAATGATGAAAGAGTCCCCTTGGAAGGAATTTACCCCGAAAGATGATTTATCTTTAAAAAACTTTCTAAAGATTTTATACAGATATTGGTTAAGATATCCGGCATTTTTCCTTACTCCAAAATTTTACATCCGTGTAAAATATTTAGGATTTAAAAATACCATTTTAAGAGTTATTGATTAATGAAAATATTTGTTTGTTATCATAAAAAATATCCTTTATGTAAATCTGATGTATTAACTCCAATCCACGTCGGCAAAGTTAAAGCAAAAACCGACTTGGGAATTATCGGAGATAATACCGGAGATAATATATCCATTAAAAACCCTTATTTCTGTGAACTGACTGTCACTTATTGGATTTGGAAAAATGTAAGAGAAGATGTGGTGGGTTTATGTCATTACAGAAGATATTTTAATCTAAAAAATGAGCATACAAAAACAAACAAAATAACTGCAGATTTTGCGAAACGGCTAGGAAATGACACAAATACTTTATCTTCCATTCTTTCAAAATACGATATTGTACTACCCAAAAAAGAAAAACGTAATAAGTATGATTCTTTATATGCTTATTACACAAAAAAACACGAAAAAAAAGATTTAGAAGACATATTGAATATCATAAAAGAGAAATATCCGAATCAATACAAAACAGCTAAAGAAATCTTACATAATTCTATTGAGGGTTATTATTACAATATGATCATTGCCAAAAAGGATGTTTTTGATAACTATGCAAAATGGCTTTTTGATATTTTGTTTGAATTGGAAAAACAAATTCAAAAAGATATAGAAAAACGTGAATTATACCAACAGCGTGTTTATGGCTTTTTAGCAGAAAGGATGATGACTATATGGGTTGCATTACACCCGGAATTAAAAATTAAAGAAGTACCGGTTGTTTTTATTGAAGAGAATAAAAGAAAATGGTACAAGTATTTATTCGTATGTCTAACAAAAAAAATTTTCAGCATTTTTAGGAGAAAACATGGCTAAAAATTTAATTGTAGGTGCAGGGTTTTCCGGCGCTGTCTTAGCCAATAAAATTGTCACCGAATTAAATGAAGAAGTACTAATAATAGACGTAAAACCCCATGTCGGCGGAAATTGTTATGATTATTGGGATAAAAACGGGATTTGCGTACATAAATACGGCACACATATATTTCACACCAATTTAAAAAATGTTTGGGATTATGTTTCACAGTTTACAAAATGGTACCCTTACAGACACCATGTGAAAGGATATATTGACGGACAGGAAGTGCCTATTCCTTTTAATATAAATTCTATTCATAAAATTTTCCCAAAATCTATTGCCGACAAATTGGAGCAAAAACTTATTGAAAAATTCGGGTTTAATGTAAAAGTACCTATTTTGAAGTTACGCGGCAGCGGTGATAAAGATTTAGAATTTTTAGCAGATTATGTCTATGACAAAGTGTTTCTACACTACACTTTAAAACAATGGGGTATGAAGCCGGAAGATTTGGACCCTGCAGTAACCGGGCGCGTACCTGTTTATATTAGCAAAGACGATCGCTATTTTCAAGATACTTACCAAGGTATACCTATGGAAGGATATACAAAACTTATTGAAAAAATGCTTGCACATCCTAAAATTCAAGTCAAACTAAATACGAATTTCCAAGAAATAAAAGACAAAGTTAAATATGACCGTATTTTTTATACAGGCCCTATTGATGAGTTTTTTAATTATGAGTTAGGAGAATTACCCTATCGTAGTCTAGAATTTGATTTTGTCGAATTTAACAAACCTTATTTTCAATCTAATTCAGTTATAAATTATCCAAATAACTATACTTTTACACGTATTGGGGAATACAAATATTTCTTGGATAATCAGTCAGACAAAACAGTTGTATCTTTTGAATATCCTCAAGCATTTAAGCGCGGAAAAAATGACCGATATTACCCTATTGTAAAACAAGAAAATTTAGCACTATATAACCGCTATTTAGAGAAAGCTAAACAAACACCAAATGTGTATTTTTTAGGACGTTTAGGCGATTATAAATACTATGACATGGACAAAGCAGTAGCCCGGGCCTTAGAATTATTTGAGAGTATAAAGAAATGAATAAACCTAAGGTATCAATAATTGTCCCCATCTATGGAGTGGAAAAATATCTGCATCAATGTGTAGACAGTATTTTGGCACAAACATTAAAAGAAATTGAAATTATTTTAGTAGATGACGGATCAAAAGACAAATGCCCTCAAATTGTGGATGAATATTCCAAAAAAGATCCACGTGTTATAGCCGTACATCAACCAAACGGCGGTTATGGTCGTGCTGTTAACCATGGGATAGAACTGGCTAAAGGTGAATATATCGGTATTGTTGAATCGGATGATTGGATTGAACCCAATATGTATGAAGAACTATATAACAAAGCAATTCAAACCGGTGTAGATATTGTAAAAAGTAATTTTTTTAATACTTTTTCATCAGGAGAATTCAAAAATACTTGGGCAAAAGATTTTAATATCTCTACTTTCCCTTTTAATTTCAAAGATAACCCTATTTTCCTATATTTCCATCCAAGTATTTGGAGTTGTTTATATAAACGAAACTTAATTATAAAAAATAATATTCGTATGCAAGAGATCCCCGGTGCAGGATGGACAGATAATTTGTTCCAGGTAAAAACACTTTTCTACTCCCAAAAAATTGTTTATATTGATGATGCTTTTTACCATTATCGACGTAAACATGTAGATGATGCAAAAGATTTGAAAGATTGGCATATTCCGTTTAACAGAACAAAAGAAATTCATGAGTGGATGAGACAACAAAAAATTACCGATATAAATATATGGGGGTGCTTATATAAACGAGAGTTAGGATATATGTATATGGCCCTTAGAATGATTCCATTTAAACAAATAAGGGACGCTATTCCCTACATTATTTTCTGCGTAAAAGATATGGAACCTAATATTTTATCCAGTTGTCCTTATATAAAAAGTAGAGAGAAGAATAAAATAAATTCTCTTATAAAATACCCTTTGCGCTCCGTTTTAATTTATAAAGTTGTGAAAAATATACTAATAAAAAATTTTAAAACTGTTTTAAATTTTATGATTTCTATCCACATTTCTTCTGACTGGATTATCCAATTACTGGGAATTCAAATCGCTAAAGGAAAATATACTACATACCCTGCATTGATAAAATTTAAAATAGGAGAATGAAATGCCTCCAAAAATTTCTATTTTAGTTCCAGCATATAATGTAGAGAAATATATTTCAAGATGTTTGGATTCATTAGTGAATCAAACGTTGAAGGAAATTGAAATCATATGTATTAATGATGGTTCCACAGATTCTACATTAAGTATTATTGAAACATATGCCCAAAAAGATAAAAGGATAAAAATCATAGACAAACAAAACGAAGGTTACGGAAAATCTATGAACCGGGGCCTTGATATGGCAACCGGTGAATATATCGGAATTGTAGAATCAGATGATTTTGCTGAATTAAATATGTTTGAAATATTATACAATACCGCCATAAAAAACAATGTAGAAGTTGTTAAAAGTAATTTTTACGAATATACAACAAAAAATGGCGAAAAAAATATCAAAAAGAAAATTTTTCCGCAATCAGATTGCGGACATGTAATAACAAAAAAGCAAATTGGTCTTTTTCTGGTGCAACCGTCTATTTGGTCGGCAATTTATCAGCGTGATTTTCTAAATGGAAATAATATCAGATTCCTTGAATCCCCCGGTGCCTCTTATCAAGACGCAGGATTTAATTTTAAAGTATGGTTAATGGTAAAACGCATTTATTTAATGGCTGATGCTTTTTTACATTATAGGTGTGATAATGAGAATTCATCAGTAAAATCAGCCGGTAAAATATTTTGTGTCTGTGATGAATATGACGAAATAGAAAGATTCTTGCATGAACGTGGCAAATTAAATAAAATAACGGCCAGTCTAGTTGCAATAGTCAGAGAACGCGCATACATGTGGAATCTAAATAGATTGAATAATAATGCTCAAAAACAATTTTTAACTAGATTTAAGTCTGATTACACAAAATACATTGCTAATGGCGTTTTTGGTAGACGCTTTTGTTCTGACAATAATTGGTGTAATTTGATGATAAAAATACGCCACAAACCTTTAAAATACAAAATATTAAAGACGTTTTATAAGATTATTCGCCCGATATATAAAACTGATGTAACAAATGGTATAAAGAAATATAAAATATTAAGAATAACAATAAAAAGCAAGCAAATTCTAGATTTAAATACTTTAAGCAATTAATAGGTAAAAAATGAAGACACCAAAAATTTCAATTATAGTTCCTGTTTATAACGTTGAACAATACATTAGCGAGTGTATTGAATCATTAATAAATCAAACATTGAAAGATATTGAAATCATATTTGTTGATGATTGTGGCACAGATAATTCTTTAAATATAGTCAACGATTTCGCTAAACGTGATAAACGAATAATAATATTAAGGCTTAAAAATAATAGCGGTGTCTCCGCCTGCCGTAATGCTGGTATTAAACATGCACACGCACCGTATATTATGTTTTGTGATAGTGACGATTTCTATTCCCCAACAATGTGTGAAGAGATGTTAAATGCAATTGAAAATTCCGGCGCTGATATTGCTATGTGCGGCACTAATATAATTTATGAAACCGACGAGAAATTGAAGCTAGGTGATGATGAATATTACCGCGTTAAATATGAAGGCACACACGAAGTTACAAATGATATTGTGAATAATTCTGATGTTTCTGCGTGGAACAAAATATGCAAGAAAGAATTTTTTGATAAATATAATATTCAATATCCGTTTGGTTTAAGGTATGAAGATGCTTATTTTTTTAGGATATATATGTTATGGGCAAAAAAAATTACTTTTATAAATAAAAAATTACATAACTATCGCAGGCGAACCGGATCTATTATGAATCAAACATTTAAAAGATGTGATATGTCCGCAGCTGATCATTTGAAAATAGCTTTTGAAATATTTAACTATATGAATAAATACAATAAGTATGAAGAAAATTATGATTATTTTTGGAAATCGATATTCATACCATACTTTAATTTTGCGAGATGGAATATCGGCAAAACATATCGACAACAGACGTATAACATAGCCAGCGAGTTTGCAAAAAAACACTATATTCCCGGTAGATTAGATTTCTATACAGAACGTGCACTAGCTATGATTAAAAACAAAACATTGGAAAAAACCAAAAAATATTTATTTGGTTTATTTAAGATAAAAGAAAGCATCGATAAAAAGACTTATCATTTGTTAGGTTTGCGAATTTATAAAATAAAAATTAAAAAAAATAGTGATATATGATAAAATTTAGTAAGGGAATCAGGAGATAAATATGAAAATACTAGTAACGGGCGGAACAGGGTTTATAGGTTCGCATACAGTCGTGGAATTATTAAATCAAAATCACGATGTCGTCATTATTGATAATTTATGTAATTCGTCGGAATCTGTCATAAAAAATATTGAAAAAATAACAAATAAAAAAGTTCCTTTTTTTAATATAGATGTGCGCGATAAAAAAGCCTTGGAAGAATTGTGCTCTAAAAACCATTTTGACTCATGTATACATTTCGCTGGGCTTAAAGCCGTCGGGGAATCTTGCCAAAAACCTTTGGAATATTACGATAATAACATAAACGGAACTTTGGTTTTGCTTGAAGTTTTAAACAAACATAATTGCCATAATTTTATTTTTTCATCATCGGCAACTGTTTACGGTAACCCAAAATCTAACCCGATTGACGAAACTTTCCCGAAAGGGACTTGTACTAATCCTTATGGTTGGACAAAAAGCATGATTGAGCAAATTTTAATTGACTTACAAAAAGCGCAACCTGATTGGAATATTGCTTTACTTAGATATTTCAACCCTATCGGTGCACATAAATCAGGCTTAATCGGGGAAAACCCAAACGGTATACCCAATAATTTAATGCCTTATATAACCCAAGTCGCAGTTGGAAAAAGAAAAGAGTTAAGTGTTTTCGGTAATGACTATAATACACCGGACGGCACCGGCGTGCGTGATTATATACATGTTGTTGATCTTGCTAAAGGCCATGTAAAAGCTTTAAAAGTTATCGAAGAAAAACAGGGTTTAAAAATATATAATCTTGGCACGGGGCAAGGATATTCCGTAATGCAAGTATTAAAAACTTTTGAAAAAGTAAATAATGTAAAAATACCTTATCAAATTAAAGCGCGCCGCCCCGGCGATATTGCCGCATGCTATGCAAATGCCAAAAAAGCCTTTGATGAACTTGGCTGGAAAGCGGAAAACACTTTAGATGACATGTGCAGGGATAGCTATAACTGGGAAATATATAAAAAGAATATTTAAAAATTTTTCTAACTAAGAAAATTCAAAAAAAGATGATAAAATATTTGCCGTTTTATATATCCCGGTTTTAAAAAGGATGTGTGAATATGTATAAAATTATTATTCAAATTTTGGCGGCTTTTATTCCAAATGAGGCAAAACGTGCACGATTTAGAGATAAATACTTGAATAAAAAAGTTGGTTCTAAAAAATTTATCTTTTCAAAAGAAACAAAACTAACTAGGTTAGCTAATCTAGAAAATAAAATTTCTGTCATTTCATATTTTATGGAAAAATGTCCGAAAGCAACCGGCTTTTTGAGAGCTGTTCAATTGATAAACTTAGATATTTTATGTGAAATAGACAGAATCTGCCGCAAGCACCATTTATCATACTGGTTGGATTGGGGAACATTATTGGGGGCACTTAGGCATAAAGGGTTTATCCCCTGGGATGATGACTTGGATATCAGTATGCCTGCCGGTGATTTTGAAAAGTTCAAAAAAATTGCATTAACTGAGTTTGATTCAAATTTCCAATTAAAACAAATTCCTGCCAATATCGGTAAAATTGTACACAAAGATTTTTCTCCAGAAACAGAAAAAGAATGGTTAGATTTCATTAATTGGAATAAAAATCAAAAACACTTATTTTTCGCAACCGATATCTTTATTTATCATTTTTTGAAAGAAGAAATTCCCAGCGATATAGCCAAAGAAAAATTAAGCGAAATTATGTACGAGAAGGCAGCTGCCTATAAATGTACCGAATATTCCTTTAAAGGCTGGGAAAAAGTAGATAAAATTGTTCAAAAACAAAATGTTATTGCTTCAAAAACACAAACCGATAAACTATTTTTGGGGGCAGAATGTTTTACGCCTAATAAAGAAGGAAGAATCTTTAAAAAAGATGAGATCTTCCCTTTACGTGAAATCGAATTTGAAGGTAAAAAGTTTTTTGCCCCTAATAAAACGGAACTTTTATTATTTAGGAATTTTGGAAATTTTTATAAATATGAAATTACTCATTCCCATCTAGATTTCAATCTCTTAACGGAAGTAAATGTAGAAAATTTACTAAAAAGATTGCATGAAGAGAGAAAATAATATGAAAACAATTGCAATCATCTTGGCCGGAGGTTTTGGAAGCCGCGTTGAGCAAAAAATTCCAAAACAATTTATAAAAATTGATAAAAAAATGCTATTGGAATATACGTTAGATGCTTTCCAACAGAATAAATTAATAGATAAAATAATTTTAGTTATTAATCCCTCGGAACATATTTCCTTAGATATAATCCGCAAACAATATTCAAAAGTTTACCAGATTGTTATCGGAGGAAAAACTCGAGGATTCAGTATTATCAATGCATCAAATGCAATAACCGAAAAAGATGCCTTTATTGTAATACATGATGCATGCCGCCCTTTTATTGCTGAGAGCGTTATTCGACAAGGACTCCAATTATTGAAACAAAAAGAATTGGTTAAAACAGTTTTTAATCCTCAGAATGATATTTTGCTAAAGGAAAACGAGGTATTAAATCGTAATGAATACATGATTTTATCTTCCCCCGATTTTATCCATTTATCACTTTTAAAACAGCTTGTTTCATATGCTTTATATGGGTTTTCTTGTGTTTTTACCGCTGCATTACAATACAATCCTGATATAGATTTCGAATATATTCTATCAAATAGGAAGAATATTAAAGTTACTTTTTCTGAAGATTTAGCCCTAGCCGCATTATACTTAAAAGAAAATGAGATACAAAAAGAACATCGCGAAAACCCTAAACCGCTTGTAAGCACTTTCAAGGAATAAGCACTCTATAAATGCAAAAACGAAGTATTAGACAATAAAAAAAGGGTAGCAATGAGACTGACATCGATCTACTCTGACAACACCGAATTGGGTGTTACTACCATCAACCCTGGTAAGCTTAACTGCCGTGTTCGGAATGGGAACGGGTGTGGCCTTACCGGAATAAACATCAGTCTCATTCCTACCCCTTTATTTAGTTACCTTCCATTAACATTTCCGGTAACAGGGAGAACTAACCCCACTTTGGTAAGAACGAAAATTATTCGCTTTCGATTGAAAAACCAAGTTTTCTTTTAGAACACATCAACTGCGTTGATATATTCGGGATTAAAGAATACGGCCAAGCCTCACGATCTATTAGTACAGGTTAACTGAACATATTACTATGCTTACATTTCCTGCCTATCAACCCGGTGGTCTTCCGGGGATCTTATGGGAAATAATTCCAGGGTAACCTTATCTTGAGGCGGGTTTCGTGCTTATATGCTTTCAGCACTTATCCCTACCGAACACCGCTAATCAGCTATGCTCTTGACAGAACAACTGATATACAGGAGGTTCGTTCATCCAGGCCCTCTCGTACTATGGACAACTCCTCTCAAGTTACCTACGCACACAACAGATAGAGACCGTACTGTCTCACGACGTACTGAACCCAG
>JAFZUQ010000003.1 GCA_017618215.1 Elusimicrobiaceae bacterium
ATCCCTTCCGATAATAAATCACGTACCTCCTGCACCATCGGTTGGTACAATTTATCTTCCGTTATTAACTGACCAAATACCGTTACATTGCTTTCTATAAGCAATGTCATCATTAGGATTACTGAGATTAGCTTTTTACATCTTTGAAAAGTATTTTTTATCGTCATAAACTTTCTCCGAAATTATTTGTTCCGCCCCATTAATAGTACACCTTATACTCTTATTTTAACTAAGAGTTGATTGTTTGACAAGAGCTTTTGGACCTAGTGACGGATAGGGCTAAGGTCCTAGGGTATTTTTTTGTGTTTGAATTAAAATATCAAATATGGTAAAATATCTTTAGCATACAGTGTGCTAAAAATTGTTGTGTTTTAGGAGTTAGTATGAAAAATTTTAAAAATTTATTTTCAGCAAAGAATATGAGTTTTGTGCTCGCTGCTTTTGTGGGATTATTTGTATGTTTTTTCCCGTTTGGGGTTAGTTTTAAGGATATTTTCCTATCATATATAGCCTTATTATTAATAGCTTTAGTTGCTCTTGTGATAATATCCCCGGAAAGGGTGGTTCGTTCTTTCATATATACATATTTAAACCTATTTTATAATATTGAGGTTAAAGGAAAGCAAAATATCATTAAAACCAAAGGCGCGGCAGTAATTTTAGCGAATAATAATTCCTTTATTGACCCTCTAATTTTAGCGACTTATTTACCGAGGGAAGTTATCTTTTTAACCGATAGTAATATTGCGAATCGTTTTTGGATGAAAATTATTTTAAGGTATGCACATCATTTGCCGGTAGATCCAACAAACCCAATGGCCATCAGAACGGTATTAAATGAACTGGAAAAGGGTAAGAAAATTGTAATTTTTCCGGAAGGACGTATGAGTACCACCGGAAATATTATGAAAATTTATAAAGGTCCTTCAATGATTGTACAGAAAGCAAATGCTCCTATTATACCTATATATATACAAAATACGCAATATTCCAGATTTTCATATTATGGGCGTAAACTCCGTCACAGACCGCATAAATCAATTATCGTAAATATTATGCCCTCCCGTACTTGGGAATTACCTAAAACCGATAAAACTCAAGAACGAAAATATACTTTTGCTGAAGATAAAATCTATGACTTGATGAACAATATGCGTCTTGAGAGTTTTAATAATGACCAAACTGTTTTTGAGGCTTTACTTGAAGGTGCTTCTATTTCCCGTTTTAAAAGCCGTGCTTTGGAAGATATGACGCGCAAAACAGTTACATTTAGGTCTTTAATTATTTCATCTTTCGCGCTTGGTGATAAGCTGGCAAAACTTACCAAAAAAGGTAGCTATGTCGGTTTAATGATGCCTAATCTTAATGCCACGATGTTTGCGTTTTTCGGCCTTTCAATTTACGGGCGCACCCCGGCAATGATAAACTTTACCTCTGGCAAGAAAAATATTTTATCTGCCATAAGATCAACAAAAATTAAAGAAGTAGTAACCGCCCGTGCTTTTATTGAAAAGGCGGAACTCGGCAGCATAATTGAAGCGCTTGAAGAAGCTAAAATAAAAATAATTTATCTTGAAGATGTAAGTAAGACTATCAGCCCGATTGAGAAAATATCTGCACTTATCAAAGGTTTTGCACCGCGCTTTGCTTATAAATTAATTAATAAGGACAGAAATCCTAATAATCCTGCCGTCGTCTTATACACAAGCGGTTCGGAAGGAACACCGAAAGGCGTGGTACTCAGCCACCGCAATTTAATTATCAACAAATCACAAATTTGCACTGCTTTAGAAATTGATTTTAGGGATAAATTTTTTAATGCTTTACCTCTTTTTCATAGCTTTGGGTTGGCCGTTGGAACAATTGCCCCATTAATTGCAGGCGGAAGCAGTTTCTTGTATCCTTCCCCTCTTCACTTTAAAGTTATTCCGGAACTTGTTTATGATAGAAATGCAACGGTTTTCTTCGGTACGGACACTTTCTTTAATGCTTATTGTAAAAATGCTCACCCGTATGATTTCCATAATATTCGCTATGCTGCCGTCGGTGCTGAAAAGCTGAAAGCGGAAACTTTTAATTTATGTTGTGAAAAAATGGGTAAACGTTTATTAGATGGTTATGGCGCAACGGAATGTTCCCCACTAATTTCCGTAGGCTCTGATATCTATTATAAACGCGGAACAGTTGGGCGCTTGGTGCCGGGTATGGAATATCGCTTAGATCCTGTTGAAGGTATTAAAGAAGGCGGTGAACTCGTTTTGAAAGGCGGCAATATTATGCTCGGTTATTTGCGTGAAAGCAATCCCGGCGTGATTGAAGCACCCAAAGATGGTTGGTATCATACCGGCGATATTGTTACCGTTGATGAAAGGGGCTTTATTGAAATTAAAGGCCGCGCAAAACGATTTGCTAAAATTGCAGGGGAAATGGTTTCCCTTACCGCAGTTGAAGATGCCTTAAAGAATTTGTGGCCGGACTTTATGCACGCGGCTTTACGTGTACCTGATTCTAAACGCGGAGAACAGTTATTTGTTTTTACCACAAAACCGAACCCGAGTTTAGACGATATCAAACAAAGTTTTAAGGCACAAGGTTTAAGTGAACTTTGGGTTCCTAAGAACGTACAATATATACCTGAAATTATCTTGACCGGCAGCGGTAAGTTTGATTATGTTAAGATGGAAGAGATGGCAAAAGCGTAGGCATAGGTTAAATAAACCTTTACAAATAAACAACCCCCGGTAATTAATTGCCGGGGGTTTACTTTTACAAAAAAATACCCACGCTCATTAAAGCGTGGGTTAAAAACAGAACTAGTAAAAACTAATAACTACTACTATTTCTTCTCTTCTACGGCATTAAGTTTGACGGTGATTTTTGCATATACCGTCGGTTTAAAATAAATTGAAACTTCTGTATCACCAATCTTTTTGATCGGGTTGAAAATTTCAATATTATTTTTTGAAACTTTATGCCCAAGGTCTGCCAAACTTTTTTGGACGTCTGCTTTGGTTACGGAACCGAAAACAACACCTTCAATATTAACGGTTCTTTCATAAGTTAAGACGATACCGTTAAGTTTTTTGGCTTCTTCTTTGGCTTTTGCAAGGTCGGCTTCAATTTTTTTCTTGCGTTGTTCTGCGCCAAGTTCCCAATTTTTGAGGGCTGCCGGTGTTGCGATTTCCGCTAAATTTTGCGGAAGTAAATAGTTGCGTGCATAACCGGGTTTAACTTCGGCAATTTCACCGACAGTACCTAAATTTTTAACATCCTTTCTAAGAATAACTTTCATTTTTGTCTCCTGTTATAAATTTATTTTTTCGGTAAGCAATAGGCTAAAAAGGCAAGGTTTCTGTCCCTTTTAACGGCCTTTGTTATTTGGCGTTGGTGTTTGGCACAAGTGCCGGTAATGCGCCTTGATAAAATTTTACCGCTTTCCATGGTAAAACTTTTGATAAGTTGAATATTTTTATAATCAACATTTTCAATTTTTTCTGCACAAAATTTGCAGACTTTGCGCCTTGCTTCAAAACGTTTCTTTGCAAAAGGGCGGGCAGCTCTTTCGGTTGCGGCACCTTCTTGCGGTTTTGCTGTTTCAGCAGCAGGGGCAGCGTTTACTTCTTTATTTTCAATCTTTTCTTCTGACATTTTTCTTCCTCTAATTAATTAAAATGGTACATCATCTTCAGCTACTTCAGTTTCTGCTTCGGCTGAAGTATTGGCTTCTTGTGCAGCGCCTGAGGGCACAACTTGAACGCGGTTTGCATTGATGCGGAGCTCGCGTCTTTGTTGACCGTCTTTACCTGTAAATTCATTCATTACAAGGCGGCCTTCAACGATTACGGGTGTGCCTTTTTTGATTCTTTCTTTCAAGCGGTCTGCAAGTCCGGCAAAAGCAGTGGCGGAGATATATGAAACTTCTTCTTTCCACTCATTTGTGCTTGGGTCCATATAAGACCTATTATTTGCGATGCTGAAAGAGCAAACGGTGCTGCCCTTTTGAGTCATCCTAATATCCGGGTCGCGCGTAAGGCGGCCGGATACGATAATAAAATTTAATTCCGGAACTCTTGCCATATTATGCTGCTACTTCTGCTTTAGCTTTATTAGCAGGTTTGTTTTTGGGTTCTTCGTAAGACATTACGATATTCCTTAAAATTGAATTATTGAGTTTTAAAGTGTCGTTGAATTTTTTAACGAAGTTCGGTTCTGCTTTGAAGCGGAAATATAAGTAAAAGCCTTCGCGGTTTTTCTTAATTTCGTGGGATAAGCGCCTGCGGCCGAGTTTTTCTTCAGAAAGAACTTCGCCTTTAGCGGCAGTTATCAAACCTTTGATTTTTTCAACCAAGGCGGCAACTTCATTATCATTGAGTTGCGGTTTGAGTATTGTTACTGTTTCGTAAGTTTTCATAGTCCTGTTTTTTTCGTAAAAAAAGCACTGCGGGGTAGTATCTACCTCGTTGATGCCTAGATATTTTAGGAAATCACCATTAGTCCAAGGAATATCTTTTCCTGTAAATATTGTAGCAAAATTAATTGTGTTTTGCAAGGGGTCTTATAGGAAGTTTGCAGTTAGTATTCTTTGCCGTCAAAGTCTTTTTGGTAAATTTTGATTTTTCATTTCCTAGAGTACCGAGAGTCGCTTCGCTCCCGTTCTTCTTTGTACTCGTCGTCAAAGTAAAAATCAAAATTTCCTCAAAAATACTTGCCGGGTTTTTATAGTTGGTTTGGTTTTATTTTATTTCGTCAAAGAAAAATAAAAAATCATCTCAAATTTTCTGCGCGGTGCGATATTATGTTCATTCGCTATGGTTTCACGCTCTAAAGATGTCGCGGGAAAAATTAAAATTTTCTCAAATCAGACTCCATAAACCTAGCAAATTTGTGAATTTCTTTCCCCATAGCTTCTATTTCTTTTTCAGATAGTGCAAGTTCTCGAAAGCCACTTCCATATAGCCATGCATAAAAATCTGAGCCCATTACTTTTTGAGTACTTCCATCGGCTTTAGTAATTGTTACAAAAAAGGAATCATGATAATCAAATTCAACGTCAACAGTTCCATGAAATTGTTCGTCTAATAAAATCCAATTTCGTGCCTCTTTTCTATCAGAATAAGATAGATTCTGATATCGATTTTGTCTTTCTAAAAAAAGATTATCAGCATCTGTTTGAGTAAGTGTTTGTTTACTTGACAAAGGCTTTGTCGCCATTGCAGTAGGTGTTTCCACAGCTTTTTGACCTTGTTTTGCAACATTATCTATACTACCTTTTCCGAACTTACGTATTTCAGATTGAATTGCTCTTATATTGTTATCCTGCTGTACAATATCATCTATGACATCTTGTTCTAGTCCAAGCCTTTTTAATCTCTTAGGATGAGGCCTTCCCCCATTAGCCATTCTACGAAATTCATCTTTAAGACGTTGCGAAGCGGATTTAGGTTGAACCCTGTATAACATATTTTCATAACTGTCTACCATGGCAGAATATTTCTTTTGCAGTTCTGCTTTTTTAGCAGCCTGTTGTGCTATTTCTTGAGTTTTAGCAACGGTTACATTATTTCGTGTCATGAAATCATCTAAACCTTTAATAGCATCTCTTTCTTTTTGAGATATATTTAATTCAGGGACTTCAGGCACGCCATCCAGCCATGCTCTAAATGAAGTTGCTTTTGCTTTAAATTTTTCGCCGTTTAATTTTGTGATTTCAACATATTCATCATCTATCCAAGTTACTTGTGAAGTACCAGTGTATTGTTTGTCAAGTTTTCTGAAATCACTTGCTTTAAATCTTGTACTTTGGCTATAATTTTCTTTATCTCCACTTATACGATATGCTTGACTATCACGTCCGCGATTAAGTTTTTTAGACTCTTCAAACGTTAGAGTCGGTTGCTTCGGTGTGTTTGAAATTCGTTGATTAAAACCAATACCTTGTTTCGTAGGAGTAGTATTTAACAAATCATCTAAACCTTGTATAGCATCCTTTTCTGTTCGACTTATACCACACCCCCGAACATCTGACACCCCATTTATCCAAGATTTAAAATCAGATTCAGACATGTATTTAGATTCATAATAACCTGAGCCATCTGGTTTGGTTTTAACAATTCTGACCTTATTACCGGGGGCTCGCTCTACCTTAACAGTTCCATGGAAATCTTTATCTAGTGCTATCCAATTTTCTGCTGCTGATTTGATATCTTCACTATATCTGGAAGATGAAGATAGTTCTTTACTAATAATTGTAGCACGATGTTCAGACATAAAATCAGTTTCCCAACGGAATATGTCTTTATATCCTTGTATAGCATCTCGTTCCTTTTTAGATAAATAGATTCCTTTATCTGGCATACCACCAGCTAGCCATCCATGTAAACGTTCTGTTTCTACGATTTTAGTACTTCCATCTGCTTTAGTAATTTTTGTAAATAAGCCACCGTTAGTTGGATCTATTAATTCAACCTTAACAGTTTCATGAAATTCTTTATCTAGTGATATCCAATTTTTTCCCTCTCTTTTTAGCATATCATCAAGATTTTCATAACGACTTTGTCTTTGTTTAAATAGGTCATCAGCCTCTTGTTTAGTTAGAGTCGGTTCATTTGTTATTTGTCTGTTCAAATCTGATAAGTTCTGTTGAGGGGTACCCGGAGTGTCGGGGCCGCCGGCGGAATTGCGAACATCATAAGGATTTTTTGCATTAGGGCCTTCCGGGCCACGTGCTTGTGGGCCTGTGTTTCCTTTTGCCGTAAAATCTTGCACACCGCCTTTGCCGTTTACTGCTTTACCGGCATCATCGGGGATATAGGTATCACTTTTACCGAAACCTATTTGCCTTCGCATACCTTCGGGTGCACCGGTGGTAGTATTTGACGGCGAAACATTATCTTGCGGTTTAAAACCTATACCGCGCCTGGTTTCTTCAGGTTTGGCACTTGCGACGAGGTCGTCAAATTCCCCGGTCAATTTAGTTTCCAATTTTTTAGGAGGTAATGCCGTCACCGGTTCCGGTTTCGGTGTTGGGGCTTTAGCAAAATCTTCTACAACATCTGTTGTAGTTTCCGCGCCTTTAGTTAAACCTTGGGTAGTTTTAGGAGCGGTTTTTGCATCATCTAAATGTCTACCCATACCACTAAAATCGTCAAAAGCGTCAAAAGCGTCAGACACAAAATTTCCGGCTTTGGACTTTAATTGTTTAACAGGTTGTGTTGCTCTTTGTACACTACGACCTACTTTGCTATCCGTTAAGGCATTTTTTGCAGTTTGAACGCCCCTGCCAACAGTTTCAGCTGCTTTTGTAACTTTTGCAGTTGTCTTGGGGGCTGTCTGCGCAACTTTGCTTGCTAATTTTAAACCTTTTACAGTTTCGCCTATCGGAGCAAGCAGCATTGTAGGGTCCATTACAAAATCTGACGCGATAGCTAAAATTTCTACTTCGGTTTTTGCATTGCTTTCAAAGCGGACTTCCTGCATACTTTTTGCAAGGTTTTTATCCTGATAACCCCTTCTTCCTGATTTGGTTATTGCATCACGCGCAAGTTTTGCTATCGGCATATTTTGATACAATTCGTTTGTACCGACTTTACTCCAAGTTTCGGCAAATTTATCACTTTTACCGCTAAAGCCTTCAACATCATAATAAAACACTTGCCCGTATGCAATATAATTAGAAGCAATTTGCGTTAACACTTTATTTAATGAGTTTGATAAAATATCGCTTATTTGCGCTTCACGGTATATTTCGCTGTTTGACATATCTTCAAGCCCATCTTCTATACCCATTTTAAAATCTTGTATGGCGCTTGCTCTGTTTACATAATAACTGAAACTTATATAATCTAAACTTTTTAAAAGCCTTTCACCAAAACCGATATTACCTATCATATCTTCGGCTTCCTCTCTGGTTAAAGTATTACTTAAAATTAAATTTCTTGCTTCTTCATAATTTACACCGCAGGACTCCCACGGCAAATTGCTGTGTTCGTCTAAATATTCTTCTATTTCCTGCAAGGCAATTTTTCTAGCTTGCAAGGGTGCTAATACTTTGCTTAAACATCTGTCCATCATAGGTGCAATAGTGGAAATATGTTTAATTACATTTTGATTGGCAGACTCAAACAATTTATAGTTATATTGCCCTAAAATTTCGGCATTAATACAATCTTTATCCTTTTTGCTTTCAGGGGATTGGCAATCAGATGAATGCAAAGTGAGATTAGCCTCGCGCACTGCTTCGGTGAAAGCAAGGTTTTGTGAATAATAACCCGCTAAGTAAGAGGCATCGTTTATCGGACTTCTTTTATTATCAAGGTTAATTTCTTTTAAGACATTTTCATCTTTGCTTTCTTGCAAAAACATACGCCGCATTTCATTTTCTGCGTGGTTTTGAAAGTCTTGATATCCCAAAGGCGTGCTTGTTTCTAAAGAAGCATTACGTGCCGCGATTGCATATCTGTAAAAATCCCCTTCTTTTTTAAAATAGGTACTGTTAGGATATTTTTCTTTTTGACTTATAGATGGCATAAAAGCCCTGTTCCTATAAGTTTGTTTATCACGGTATGTTTTAGCCTGATTTGGATCATATTGTTTGCTTTTCCATTGTAAAATTTCCCTAAACTCTTTATAAGCGGCTTCCGGGTTTTTAATGGTGTAATTATTAAACTCTTTTGCAAGTATTGCATCAATTTGAGCAGAAGTATTAATAAATTCTTCACGGGAAATAGTAATCCCCTGCGCGTTTAAAAGCACAGTGCTTAAAATTAAAGCGAAAGTTAAAATTGTGCTTAGTATTTTTTTCATAAGTCATCACTCTCTAATTCAAAAGGTTTTTCATAAGTAAATAAATAGTGTAAAAGCAAAGTAATTATCAATATATAAATCGCCAAAGCGAACCCCGTCAAACATAAATTTGAAAAGAAACCGTTACTCGCAAAACTCGGCAATAAATGTATTATCCCTTTTGCAGGATTAAATGACAAATTAAATAAAAGTAAAGCAAAAATAATCCAAGTTATTTTATAGTTTTTAAACAAAAGCCATGCATATTTTAAACTGTCTTTTAAGGTAACTTTTAAGGCAAAAGCCATTTGTATAATAATCAAAGAAACCAGCCAAAGCGAAAACATGGCAACCCTTATAATTTCCGTCGAAAAGGGTGTTAAAATTACAACTGTTTTTGTTATTCCGCAGATGGATACTATTATCAAAATTAGTGCCATAAAAGGTAATTGCACGGCAAGTACTTTTATACTGTTTATAAGGGAGATTTTTACATATGTAAAGGTATTTCCCCGGCGTATAATTTCGTTATTAATACATAGGTAAATTATAAACGTAAAAATAACATTCATCACATAAAGTAGAGGAATTAAATAGCATAACCAAATAAGACCCCGATATATCCCGGCAAAAAAACTATGGTTTGCAAAGAATAAGACCAAATTGAATTTAACTACAGGTATAACCATAATATGCCCCAAAGCCGGTGCAAATAAATAGAACATAGCCACTAAAAAAAGCGTAACGAAAAACCAAGCAATGGTTAGTTGCTTCGTAAAAGAGATATTAAATAATGCACACATTCTCTTTAGCATAATATTATCCTATGTATATATTATAATGGAAATACTATGTTTTATCAAGGGGGATTATAAATCTTCTACTGTAGGATTGTAGGCTTGAGTGCCGGAAACTATTTCAAGCAAACGTGCATCAGACGGATAGTCAATTTTTTCTTTGGCTTTATTTATTGATACCCAATCAACTGCAAGAACTTCCGATTCATCCGGTTTACCTATGCGTACAAGTTTTGTCATTAAATACCATTGGACGGCTTTTTTAATGAAATTTCCTTTAAGCGTAAATGAATAGCGTACTTTTAGAAGTGGGCGAATGATTTTGGCCCGGTATCCTGTTTCCTCCAAAACTTCGCGAAGAGCAGCTTGACGAGGCGTTTCCCCTTCTTCAATATGGCCTTTTGGGAAAGTCCAAATCTTGCGGCCTTTCATTGTCTTAACTTTTATGAGCAAGACTTTGTTGCCGTCTAACACTACTCCGCCACAGGAAAATTCCGGTAAAATCATTATTTCCCCCCTAATAATGCTGCGGTTTTGTAAAGTAAGTTCTCATCAAAGTAATTTGCATAAATTTGTAAACCGAGCGGCATATTATTTTTATCTTTCCCAAAAGGAACGCTTAAGGCCGGAACGCCAGCCATATTCGCTGGGCAAGTAAATAAATCAGCCAAGTATAAAGTCAAAATATCTTCCACTTCGCCGATTTTAAAAGCACCGTTTGGGGTTGTCGGCATAATGATTGCATCTACTTCTTTTAGTGCCTTTTGGAAATCCAGCTTAATAAGTTCACGCACTTTTTGGGCTTGTAAATAAAAATCTCCGGCGTGTGCGCTGCTCAAGGAAAATGTACCAAGTATAATGCGGCGCTTAACTTCAGGACCGAAAGCTGTGCGGTCTTTAAGATAAGTGTCTTCTAAATCTTTAGTATTTTGTGCGGCGTAGCCGTAGCGTAAACCATCGAAACGGGCAAGGTTTGAACTTGCTTCACTTGCAGTTAAAATATGATAGCAAGGTGCAGAATATTTCGCATGTGGTAAAGAGATTTCTTTTATTTGTACGCCTTTTGTTTTTAAAAGTTCTACAGCTTGCTTAAAAGCTAGTGTGGCTTCTTTTTCAAGATTAATAACGAAATCAGTAGGAACACCTATAACTAAATTTTGTTTTTCTTGCTTATTTTGCGGTGCAGGTTTTGAGGTGGAATCTTTTTTATCTTGCCCGGAAATTATGGATAAAACAAGTTGATTGTCTTCGATATTGTTTGTGATAGGGCCGATTTGGTCTGCGCTGCTTGCAAATGCGGTTAAACCATAACGGGACACACTGCCGTATGTCGGTTTAATACCTACAACGCCGCAAAAAGCGGCCGGCTGGCGGATACTTCCGCCTGTATCGGAACCGAGAGCAACAGGCACCATGCCGCTTGCAACTGCAGCGGCACTTCCGCCGGAAGAACCGCCCGGAACGCGCGCTAAATCAAGCGGGTTTTTAACAGGGCCAAAAGCAGAATTTTCATTTGAGGACCCCATGGCAAATTCGTCCATATTAGTTCGGCCTACAATTACTGCACCTTCTTTTAATAATTTTTTTACGACGGTTGCGGTATACGGTGCTTTGTAATTTTCAAGCATCTTTGAAGCGCATGAACAAATGTGCCCCTCATATAAAATATTGTCTTTTATGGCGACAGGGACGCCGGCAAGGCGGCCTTTTTTGCCTTGTGGTAGCGCATCAATTTCTTTAGCGCGTTTAATTGCGTCTTCTTCAAAAATTTCAAGGAAGGCATTTAAAGACGGGTTTTTTTCTTTAATGCCGGCTAAAGTTTTTGTGATTATTTCCAAAGCGGAAACTTCGCCTGAATTAACTTTTTGTGCTATATCTATCGCTCTCATAAAACCTTCTTTACCTTTAGTAAATTATCTTGTTTATCATTGAAAGCGCCCGTTAAAGCGGCGGCATTTTCAAACTGCACGGGGCTGTCTTCACGCTTTGGGGTAAAGTCAGCAGTTGTGCAAGTTAAGGCGGAAGTATCAACTTTTTGAATTTCTTCCACCCAATTTACTACGGAAGCAATTTGTTTAATAAGTTTTTCTTCCTCTTGTGCCGAAAGTTCTATTTTAGCGAGTTTCGCTACTTGTTTTAATTCTTGTAAATTTGTTTCCATAATTATATTTTAGCAAATATAACAACTAAAACAAACCTAGTTTATTAGGAATATACTGATATTTAAATATGTCGCAAAAAGTATCCATAAAAAATACGGCAGTATTATGAAAGCACAAACTTTATTTATCTTAAAACTTACCGAAATCAAACGGAATACCAAATAATCTAAAACGACCAGAATAATTAAACCGCCAATTATACTATGCAAGCCAAAGAAGATAGGTGTCCAGAAAAAATTTAAAACAAGTTGTGCGACGAAAAGACGTTTTGCTCTTACAACAAGTGGACTGTGCGGTTGCCTGTCGATCATCCAAACAAATATCGCAAGTGATACATAGAGTATAGTCCACACCGGCATAAAAACATAATTTGGCGGATTTAAGAAAGGTTTTTCTAAAGTGGAAAACCATCCGTTAAGAGCGCTATTGACTGATGCACTCATCATTCCCCCTATTGCTAAAAATATTATGGCTAAAATTATGATTTTCATAATGTCTCCTTACTTAAAAATGGTAAAATTTAATTGTGCGCCCGTAGTTCAATGGATAGAGCATCGGCCTCCGAAGCCGAATATATGGGTTCAACTCCCGTCGGGCGCGCTTAAATTTACGCGCTTTTGGGTTTTATGGCTCAAAAGCGCGTGTTAGTTAAGCAATAGCTTTTAAAGTATTTTCAATCATATCTTTTGTGCGTGGGCCGACGATTTTTTTTACCCCCTTTCCATCTTTATAAAAAAATAAGGTCGGCGTTGCTTTTACGGTCATAATATCAGCAAAATGCGGTGATTTATCTACATCAATCATGACGAATTTTACTTTATCTCCGTATTTTTTATATAGATCATTTATTATCGGTTCAAGGTCTTTACAATGTTTGCACCAAGTGGCATAAAATTCTACCAACATTGGGCCTTTTTCTTGTAAGACTTCTTGTTTAAAGTTAAGGTCATCAACTTCAACTTTCATAATACCCCCTCGAAAGCGGAGTGCTTTCAAGGGATATTATAACTATTTTAGATTAGTTTTGCAATAATTTTAGATTATATATTTTTTGTAAATTCGGGTGCTTGGTTTGCAAGGTCAGTCAATAACTTAAAATTATTTACCGCTTGTTCAAGTAAAGGATAATCTATATTTTTAAACAGTGGAATTTGTATAGAAAATGTAGGATATTTTAGAAATCCCCATCTATCATTTCTTAACACAAAGATTATGTAATCGTTATAGAAAACTGCTTTCACATAATATGAATTGAATTGTTGTTTTATATTTTGTATTGTTGAAAACAACTCCGGAGTTGCTAACTTTTCAGCAACATTTTTGTCATTACTATATACATCAATATCATGTTGATTTGCTTCGGCTAATTCTATTTTAGGTAATTCTAATTCTGATTTTTCTTTTATTATATTTTTATCAGTTCCATTAGGATAATTATTAGTTTGAAAATAAGTTATGCTACCCAGATTTTTTGAATTTTTAATAGTAATTATACCGGCGTAAAATTGTAACAATGGTTCCCCTCTTCTTCTTTCGGCTTTTGAAATATATTGAATTTGAGTAATGGCTTTCGTTAAACTATCATTATCGCAAGAAAAAGCATTTTTCAAAGATAAAGTTAGTGAATCAAAAAACGAAACATTAACTATGGGTACAATGTAAATGGGCAAAATAGCTGAAAGCATAATTTCCTTTGGCGGAATTAATTCTGTATTCCATTGGTCCTTTTTATTAAATTGTATATTTTTGCGAACAGAAACGATCATTTTCCAATCAGGGCATTGTGATAAGACATAAGGAACCAATATCTTTTCCACTTTTCGTATAAAGAAATAAGACATAAAAAGAGGTAATACTACTATAATTAAGAGTAGTATCGCTAAAATTAAATCTGGTTTTATATGGATTACTTTATAAACAAGTAAAGAAATAAAAGCAATTAAAATAATTATGGGATATATAAAAATTTTATTTTTTTCTCTGTTTAATTTTTTAAGTTCTTGAATCATATTATTTTCCCTCTAATTTTGCTATCATTTTTTCGGCGGCTTGCAAGGGATCCGGTAAAGTTAAATTATTGTAACTTGCACGCATTTTTTGCAAATGTTCCGGTTCTGATAAAAGTCTTTTAACGGTATTATACAAATCTTGTTCTAAATTCTCGCTTTCCTCTATTAAAAAACTAATGCCGGCATCTTGAAATAATTTTGCATTAAAATACTGATGATTATCTGCCGCATAGGGGAAAGGTACCAAAATCGACGGCTTTTTTAAAGCGCAAATTTCAGCAAGAGAACTTGCGCCACTACGGGCAATAATAACATGCGCTGCTTTCATTAAAGAATAGATATCTTCAGCATAAGGCAGAAGTGTAAGATTATGAGTGTCCCCATAAATTTTTTTAATTTCTTCAAAATCACGTGTGCCTGTGACATGAAAAACATTTAAACGTCCGTTTGATTGTGGTAATAATTTTTTAAAAGTTTCCGCCGCCGCATAATTTAATTTTTTAGCACCTTGGCTGCCGCCGAAAATTAAAAAATTTATGCCGAAATTAGTTTCCATTTCCCAATAAATTTTTTCTTCTTCGGTTAATTTTCTATTAAACTCTTTTCTAATCGGCGTACCTACTAAAATAGCTTTTTTAGAGACTTTATCAACCGGTAAACCTAAAAATACCAAATCCGAGAATTTTGCACAAATTCTGTTTGCAAGCCCTATACGGGAATTAGAATCATGAATAGCTGTTTTATAACCCATAAAATGTGCCATAAAAACAAGCGGAAATGATATATATCCCCCCATGCCTATACAGCATTTAGGCGCAGTTAATTTTATAAGTTGGCGCATTTGCTTCAAACTTTTTATAAATTTTATGAAGAAATTAAACCAAGTTTTAATGTTTTTGTTACGCGGCATTGAAACAAAATCAATTTCTTGGAAAGATAATTCATTATCATCCATATATTTAATGTTGGGACTGCCTTGTTTAATTATGAAAATAACATTGTTGCCCTTTTCCATTAGCGCTTTACCCAAGGCAATACCAGGGTAAAAATGACCGCCCGTACCACCGGCAGCGATTAAATAAACATCTATCATTAATTATTATCCTCCACAGCAAATAAATTCATTAGTATCCCTATCATGGCGAGTGTAACAATAACTGATGATCCCCCGTAAGAAAAAAACGGTAAAGGTAAACCTTTTGTTGGGGCCATACCGGTAGCAACGCACATATTTATCATAGCTTGGAAAAATAAGCATAAAGTAAGCCCTGAGATTAAGTAAGTGTGATAGATATTTTGTGCTTTTCTTGCCCTTGTTATGCCAATAATTAAAAGCCATGTAAACGCTATTATTATGCCAAGTGCTATAAATAGCCCCCCCTCTTCGCAAATAATAGCAAAAATAAAGTCCGTATGTGCGGCGGGTAAATATTCAAGTTTCATGTCTGAAGCGCCAAAACCTTTACCAAACCATCCACCCGAGCCTATAGCGTAAAAGGAATGTTGTAGTTGATAAGACTCTTCCCCAAACAAAAAGCCGAACATTCTTTTTAATCTGTATGCTTTATGGAATATAGCCAGTGCTATCAACGGTAGCGAGGATACTGCAATTAGCCCAATCCATTTAAAAGGCATTTCCACTATAACGAGCATGGCAAGCAATACTATAGCGAGTAAAATAGGTATACCCAAATCACGTCCGGCATAAATTAACGCAATTGTTACTATCGAGTAAAAAATAGGTATCGCATAAGTGGCAAAAGTACGTGTTTTTAAAGGCCTTTTCGAGAAGAAGGAAGCTAAATAAATTATTAAAGCAACTTTTGCAAATTCAGAAGGTTGTAAATTGAAAAATCCTAAATTTATCCAACGGTGTGTATGGGCAGCTTCGGGGCTAAATAATGCCCAAACAAGTAAGCCCCAGCAAAACCATAAAATATAAAGCGGATTAAATATTTTTAAAGTATGAAGTTTTGTAAAAAATTTTGCCAAAAACAGCATTAATGAAAAACCTATAATATCAAACATCAGCTGTCTTTTAAAATAGTGCATGGAATCAAATGCACTTGATGAATAAGTAAATACTAGCCCAAACACAACCATAATAATAGCAAAAGCAAAAAGAGGTTTGTTTAGAGGAAGATTATCGTGCCTCTGTGCCCTTTTATTTTTGCTTTTTAAAGCTGTTGAAAAACGTGTTTTAACAAGTAAAATATTACTCATTTTCTACCTTATTTTTAGAGTTGATAAAGCAAGTAACATCAAAATTATGCCGATTATCCAAAACCTAACAATAACTTTAGGTTCCGATACCCCTTTGAGTTCAAAATGATGGTGCAAAGGTGCCATTTTAAATATGCGTTTACCTTTTGTTAATTTAAAATATCCCATCTGTAAAATTACGGATAAAGCTTCCATAACAAATAGACCGCCTGCAATTACAAGCACAAGTTCTTGTTTAATACAGATTGCAGAAGTTGCAATAACACCGCCTAAAAATAAGGAACTTGTATCCCCCATAAAAACTTGTGCAGGATATGCGTTGTACCACAAAAATCCAAGGCAAGCACCAACTAAAGCTGAAAGAAAAACCGCTATTTCCCCGGCGCCTGGAACAGGTACAATTTTTAAGTATTCCGCAAAACCCATATTGCCTGCCATATAGGCAAAAATTATATAAGTACCTGCACAAAAAATCACGCTGCCTGAAGCAAGCCCGTCAAGCCCGTCGGTTAAATTGGTTGCATTAGAAGATCCTATTATCACAAGCATGGCAAAAGCCGCATAAAATACGCCCAAATTAATCATAACTTTACTGCTTAAATACGGAATTGTTAAAGAAGTAGCATATTCCGCATTAGGAGGATTTACCCCTAAATATCCAACTACAATTACAGCCGCAAGCATTTGTGCCGCAAATTTGAGCCAAGAAGGTGCGCCTGCCGTATTTTTTTTGATAAGTTTTGTATAATCATCAACAAAACCGGCTAATGCCAAAATTACGGTAACGGTTATGAGTAGCCAAATAAAATTATTATCAAGGCGTGCCCAAAGTAAAACGGAAGTAAGCAAACTGATTAAAATGATTATTCCCCCCATTGTCGGTGTCCCTTTTTTACTAAGGTGTGATTTAGGGCCGTCATCCCTTTCAATTTGGCCGATTTTGTGGGCCCTAAGTTTTGCAATAATTTTTGGTGAAACAAGTAAAGCAATCAACAGTCCAAAAAGCAATGCAGCCCCAGCCCTAAAAGTAATATAACTGAATATGTTTAATACAGAAAACTCATTAGATAAATTTGATAAATAGTACAACATTTATTTCCCCTCCTTTAATTTAAAAAACAGTTCTTCAAAATTTAAAGATCTTGAAGCTTTAAATAGTATAGTTCCGTTCTTGCTTTGTATTATTTGTTTTAAATCACCCAAAAAAGCTAATTTGTTTGAGTTGTATTTGACTTCTTTGAAATTTGATTTAAGAAGTTCTTGGTAGGTTTCTTTTATTTCTTGCCCTGCTAAGAATACTTTATCAAGTTTAGCATTAACAATTTTGTTCGCAAGTTCTTTATGGTACATTTTTGAAAAATTGCCAAGTTCTCGCATATCACCCAGCACAGCAAAACGCGGTGTTGCACAAGCAGACAAAATATTTAAAGCATTCTCCATAGACACCGGGTTTGCATTATAACAGTCAAGCAGAATTTCGGTTTTGTTTAGTTTATGCCTCTCTAGGCGCATTGGCATAGGTTTATAAGTTTTAAGGCCTTTTTCTATATCTTCTTTGAACATACCAAGTGCCAAAGCAGCGCCGCAGGCAGCAGCAGCATTTAGTTTATTGTGGTGTTCTAAAATAACGCCGGTATTAAACAAAGCTCCCTTATAGGTAAAGGAAAATGTCGGGCTATCTTGAATTACAATATCATTACCGGAATCAAAACCGAAACTTAACATCTTACCTTTATAATCGGTTTTTAAATTTTTAAGAAATTTATCATCTCCGTTAAATACTATGGTTGCCCCCATGTTTAAATGGTTTAAAATTTCCGTTTTTGTTTTATAAATATTTTCCATACTACCAAAAAATTCCAAATGTGACGGAGAAATATTTGTAAGTACCGCAACGTCCGGTAAAACAAGGCGCGCAATTTCCGCGATATCGCCGATATGAGAAGCCCCTAATTCAAAGACACCGAATTTATCTGTATTTTTTATTTCAAGTAATGATACCGGTACGCCGATTTGATTATTAAAATTACCTTCTGTAGAACAAGTTTTGCCGAATTTTTTGAGTAAAGCACTTAACATTTGTTTTGTTGTACTTTTACCGTTAGAACCTGTAATTGCAGCTATTTTTATATCCTTACTTAAGCGATGGAATTTCGCAATTTCTTGTAAGGCAAGCAAAGTGTTTTCCACAGTTAAAAACGGAGTATTTTTTAAAATTTTGTCATATTTTGGGGCTTCTTTTCTTTCTAAAATAATGAAATTTGCCCCTGCTTCCAAAGCCTTTCCTATAAAAGTATGTCCGTCGAATTTCGTTCCTTTTAAAGCGATATATGCCTGCCCCTTTTGTAAGGTTCTTGTATCATAAGATATAGTTTTTAATATATCTTTTAAATTTGCCTGACACAAAATCCCGTTTGTAATTTTCGCTAATGTTTGATAACTAATTTTTAATTGCATAAGAATCTTCATTAACCTCTGGATATAAAGTTAAAAATTTTGCGGCAATTTCTGAAAATATTTTTGCCGACATTGAACCGAAAAGTGACTTCTCCGGTTCGTCCAAAACTACTAAAATTGTCAAACGCGGTTTACCTGCCGGTACAAATCCACAAAAAGAAGCAATATGTGCCCTTTTTTCATACTTACCGGTTTCCATAAGTTTCTCGGTAGTACCTGTTTTACCTGCCACTTTATATGCCGGCATTTGGGCCGCTTTTGCAGTTCCGTTTTCAACAACACTTATAAGCATTTTTTTAATACTTTCTATCGTACTGGGCTTTAAAACTTCCCTTACACGCATAGGTGTTGCTAATATATCTTCTTTACCGCTTGGATACTTTATTTTACTAATTAAATGGGCTTGCATTAAAGCCCCCCCGTTTGCTATTGCCGAATATGCAGTCACAATTTGTATGCCTGAGGCAGATACAGTATAACCATACCCTGCTTTTGCAGTATCGATGGGTTTCCATATAGTGTGATCACGTAAAATACCGGGAGATTCACTTAAAAAATTTACATTACTTTTTACGCCAAACCCAAACTTTTTAAAATATGTATATAATTTTTTAGCCCCAAGTTGTAAAGCGATTTTTGCCGCACCGATATTAGAGGAAACTTCCAGAATTTCCGTTACACTTAAAACAGGTTTATCTTGGTGATCTTTAATTATTATACCGCTTACATTGAATTTATTATTTTCCATTGAAAATTTGTCATTTGGTTTTATTGTGTTTGTATCCAGTGCTGCAGCAACGGCAATAGTTTTAAAAGTTGAACCGGGTTCATAAATAAATTGAAATGGCAAACTCCTGCCGTCACGGTACGGGTAAGATGCAGCAGCTAAAACTTCGCCCGTATAAGAATCTTGGACTATCGCAAAAGCATTTTTTACTTTAAATTTTTCTGCATAATATTTTAAAGTTTCTTCAGTAAAATATTGGCCTAAGGCATCAATGGTTAAATATATATCAGCTGCCTCATTTGTATCTTCTTGGCCTGCTTGATAAATTATACCGCCGTCCCTTGCTTTTTTGACGAGTTTACCTTCTTTTTTATCAGCTAAAATATCGTTGTACATTAATTCAATTCCGGAAAAACCTATATTTTCTGAATTTGTAGCGCCGATAATATCTTGTGCTACTCCGTAAGGATAAATACGGCTATATCTCGGTTCAATTTCAATACCGCTTAATTTGTTTTTGCGTATTTCATTGATTAATTGTTCATATTCAATCGGTGTTGCATTTTTTTTAATATAAAAAAAGTTCTTTTTATCCTTCCATTGTCTTTTTAAAAAAGATAAATTTACATGTAAAACTTGTGCTAAAATGTTTAAAGTTAGGTCTTTGTCTTTTACATTATTTTTTGTAACAGCTACAGCATAACTGCGTAAAGATTCGGCCAAAATATTACCGTTTCTGTCTAAAATACGGCCCCTGAAAACATTTTCTTTGGTTTTCGTATAAACCCTTTTTTGACTACGCGTAGTAAATTCCTCATGCCTTAAGGTTTGCAGATTGATAAGTTGCAATACTACCGCTATAGGTATTAAAAAACACAAAATCCCAATTAATTTAAGACGGTTTACTGTATTCACTTTTTAACTCCAAAGCATACACATTTTGAGGGGCAATTACTTTTAAATCTTTTTTATTGGCTTCTTCCATAATTTTTGCAGGGGATTTGTACAATTTTATTTCGTAACGGAGATATTGGTTTCTTGCTTCCTTGAAGGAAAGTTGTTCAAGTAATTCACCTACTTTATGGCCTGTGCGTTCTTTTTGGACTCTTTCCATAGCAATTAACAGTAAAAAAGCACCTACTGCAAGCATTGTAATAACTATGCTTTTTATGTTCATTTTGATATCCTCTCAATTATTCTCAGCCCAGCACTTCTTGCACGGGAATTATTTTTTATTTCTTCCGGTGAAGGTGTAATAAGTTTTTTATTTACAAGGCGCCAAGCGCCGCTTTTTTCCATTTCTTTAAAAGCTTGTTTTATTATCCTGTCTTCTAGAGAGTGGAAAGTTAAAAATGCGACCCGTCCTCCGGGTTTAATAATATCTTTTAACATTTTTGGTGCTTTTGTAACAGTTTCAAGTTCTTCATTAACCGCAATACGCAGAGCCTGAAATATTCTTGTTGCAGGATGCGTTTTGCCAAAACGCGGAATATGCTTTTCTATTAAATTTGCAAGTTCGGTAGTTGTTTTAAAAGGTGTTTCCCGTCTTGCATGGCAAATTGCCAAAGCAATTTTTCTTGCTTGATGTTCTTCCCCGTAAGTTTTGAATATATATTCAAGTTTGTCGGCCGGTAAAGTATTTACTAAATCTGCAGCGGTACTGCCTTTTGTATTATCAAAACGCATATCGAGCGGGCCGGATTTAAGAAAACTAAAACCACGCGTTGCATCATCTAATTGGTATGAACTTAAACCTAAATCAAATAAAGCGCCGTCAAGTAGAGGCCAATTTAATTCCTTTAAAATTTCGGGTGCTAGTAAATAACTTGCCTGTTTTGTTATCAAGCGTTGATCTTTTACATTGTCCTTGGCCAATTTTATTGCTTTGCTGTCTTTATCTAAGCCTAAAATTTTTGCGTTGTTATTAAGTCGGCTTAAAAATAATTTTGTATGCCCGCCTAAACCAAGAGTTCCATCCAAATAATAACCGCCCTTATTTTGTAAGAGTAAATTCGCAATATCTTCGGCTAATATCGGTATATGTTGCCAGGTATCAGCCATAATAATTCCCCTTCTTGACTTCTTGTTGTATTTTAGCTTGCCAAGCATATTCAAGAGCTTTTAAGGTATTAAAAGGCATACCGTAAGCCCTATATAAAGCTTTACCGATAGTCATATTTGATTTTAGATTTTTGGAAAACTGATAAAAACTGTCTTTATCTTTTTCAATAAGGAATTTAACAATACTGTAGGCTTGTGTATACCACAGTTCCACTTCATCCTGGGAATATTGTTCAAGATTACGAACATTATTGAATTCTTCAAAATTAATATAATTTTTTTGGCTTAAAGTTATGATATTTTTTTGTATCCAACCGTTTTCTTCCGTGCTTTGGACTTTTACTTGGTTATAAACAGCATATCCTTCGCTTAACCAAAGCGGTGGCTCACTTGGTTGGAAAAAGCCATCAAAATATATGTGGGTAAGTTCATGTATAAAAACGGGTTTAAAAGAAGTTCCCTCCATTAAGTAAATAGAACCTGATTTAACATCTGTTGCTGCCTGGGACCATTCAGGACGTAAAGTATATTTCGTAAAATTTTGACGTGTTCTAAATAGCATTAAAAATAAGCGTTTAAATTCCGAGTTTAGAGAAAACGGAATAATATCCAGAACAAAATTACCGTGTATATTATCAATGAAATCAGTAAGATCTTGCGTTATGTCAAATCGTTCTCTAAAGATAACATAGTTATTAGTTAATTTGGCGAAGAATCCTTTTGGCGCTTGTGGTATTTGCAGAGAATCTTCTTTAATAAATGTTTGTGCGGTAGGGATACTTTCTTGTTCACCTTTTGCTGCAGGTAAAGTAAATTTAAAGGTTTCTTCGGATTCTTCTTCAATGGGCATTAGTACATCGGTAACTTGCAAATTAGTAGATTGTTCACGGGCTTTTTGTAAAATATTTGAAATATTTACATCTTTGTTTTCCTTTTGCAAATTGAAACTTTCATACACTGCTATAAAACAGATAACCAGTGCAAGTAATATTACGACAAAATATAATCTTTTACCTATGTCCATAATAGATTGATATTTTTCTTCCTAAAATTTCTTTATCCCCAGGTAAAGAGTAAAAATGTTCTCTTTTCGCTTTAATTTGGCTTTGTGTATTTTTGCTAAGCATTGCCCAAAAAGAACCGCTATCATTTAAATTTTTAAGGCATAAAGGTAAAATATCATCAATTTCCCCCATTGCCCGTTCTAAAATAAAATCAAATTTATTTTTTAATTCTTCTTGCCCTATTTTTATAGTTATAACTTCAACATTCTTTAAACAAAGCTTATATATTATCCATTGTAAAAATTTTGTACGCTTTTGTAAACTGTCTACAAGGTGAATTTTAATTTCGGGTAAGACTATAGCAACGGTTAAGCCTATGAATCCGGCCCCGCTACCGAAATCTGCCCCTATTTTTTTGTTAAGTCCCTCTTTTTTGAGCAAGGCGGCCAGTTGTAAACCATCACAAATATGGCGGTCAAAAATTTCCTGTAAAGTTTTGGCGGCGGTTAAATTAAATTCTTTATTTTTTTGCAAAACAAGTTCGGCGTAATTTTGCAAAGTTTGAATTTGCAAATCACTTAAATTTAAACCTAGTTTTGATATAAATTTTTTATTTAGCATGTTCGCGCCTAAACTTTTCAATATGAATTAAAATTAATTGTAAATCCGACGGTGTTAAGCCCGGTATCCTACTTGCCTGGCCTAAAGTTTTAGGTTTTATTTTGGCAAGTTTTTGTTTACTTTCAATCAAAATACCTTTAACGGCAGACGGGTCAAAACCTTCAGGAATAACAATTTTATCAGCATTTTCAAGGGCTCTGGCCTCTTTAATATTTCTCTCTAAATATCCCTTATATTTGTTTTGGATTTTTGCAGTATTTCTTGCTGCATCTATTGACCACGGGCCTAAAGATTCTTCGTCAATTTTTGCATTTTCATCTTCTTGTAATAAGTTAACTGCCTCTTTATAAGCCTCAAAATTTTTGGCATATTCTTTTGGAAGTAAACCATATTTAAAAGCATAGTCTGTTAGACGAAGATCTGCATTATCGGTCCTTAACATTATGCGGTATTCTGCACGGGATGTAAACATACGATATGGCTCATTAACGCCTTTTGTTACAAGGTCATCAATTAAGACACCGATATAAGATTCATCACGCCTTAAAATTAAGGGTTCAACACCTTGTACTTTTAGGGCGGCATTTAAACCTGCAATAAAGCCTTGGCCGCCGGCTTCTTCATAACCTGTTGTACCGTTTATTTGGCCTGCAAAAAATAGGCCGGAAACTGTTTTAACTTCCAAACTCGGGTAAAGGCAAGTTGGGTCAACATAGTCATATTCTACCGCGTAACCTGGGCGCACAATTTGGGTATTTTCCAAGCCCTCAACGGAACGCAAAAGCAAATATTGTACATATTCCGGCATAGAAGTCGAAAAGCCTTGAATATAATATTCCTCTGTATGCAAACCTTCTGGCTCTAAAAACAAAGGGTGATGGCGATTTTGCGGGAATTTTACGGCCTTATCTTCAATAGACGGGCAATACCTCGGCCCGATAGAATTAATATTTCCACTGTATAAAGCAGATTCTTTTGCATGCTCTGCCAAAACTTCTGTGGTTTTATCTGTAGTTCTGCCGATATAGCATTGTAAGAAATCTTTTTTAATCTGGCGATTAAAAACTGACATCGGCGTATAAGGATTGTCCGACGGTTGCGGTGTAAATTTACTAAAGTCTACCGTTCTGCCGTTTATGCGCATTGGTGTGCCTGTTTTAAGGCGGCCTATTTTAAGGCCGAGATCTTTTAAAGATGCGCTTAAAAAGTTTGCGGCATTGTCATTATATCTGCCGCCGCCAAGCATAAGTTTGCCGACGTGTATTGTCCCTTTCAAAAAAGTGCCGGAACACAAAACAACGGCTTTTGTTTTGTACTTTGTTTGGCGTAAGGTTACTACTGCATCTACCGCACCGTTTTTGGTTAAAATTTGCGTGGCTTCGTCTTGTAAAATATGTAGATTTTCCTGATTTTCCAAAAAGTGTTTATAGGCAAATTGATATATTTTTTTATCGCATTGAACACGCGGGGACCAAACTGCCTCCCCCTTCCCTGTGTTTAGCATGTGATAATGTACGGCGGCAATATCGGTAATTTTACCCATTGCACCGCCCAAGGCATCAATTTCGCGTACTATTTGGCCTTTTGCAATTCCGCCGATAGATGGGTTGCAGGACATTTGTGCAATAGTATCTAAACTTTGTGTAATTAAAAGCGTTTTTGCACCGCGTTTTGCGGAAATTAAAGCCGCCTCACACCCCGCGTGTCCACCGCCTATAACTATTACATCAAAAGTTTTATTAAAGTCAAACATTTTATTTACCTACACAAAATTTTGAGAAGATAGTATCTAAAACATCTTCACTTGTAACTTCACCGATAAGTTCTTTTAATTCTTTCAAAGCTGTTCTTAAATGCTCGGCGCAAAGTTCCAAATCGGCCAATTTTTTAGCAGCACTTTCAAGTTCCAAAGCAGCAGCCAAAAGCGCCTTATAATGGGCAGCGGAGGTTATAATAACTTCTTGCCCGCTTATATCGCCTAGGTTTAAAGTTTTTATAATTTCCTTCTCCAAATTTTCAAGCCCTTGGCCTGTTTTGGCGGAAATTATAATGCCCTCTTTTTCCCCACACTCCGTCTTGTCTGCTTTGTTAAAAACTGTTATTAAATTCTTTGCACTTTGACGGACTTCTTCAAAAAATTTATCTTCTTCGGTTTTATCTTGCAAAGTTAAATCGCGTACAAAAATTGTAATGTCTGCCTGCTCTATGGCTTGGCGGGAGCGGTTTATACCCTCAATTTCCGCTTCATCTGCGGTAGTTTTACGAATACCTGCCGTATCAACTAAAACCAAATCAAAACCGAGTAAAGAAAGAGGAGCTTCAACAGTGTCCCTTGTCGTTCCTGCTTGGCTTGAAACTATTGCGCGGTTGTAGCCTAGTAATTTATTTAATAAACTGCTTTTACCGGCATTAGTTAGGCCGCAAAGTGCAACTTTTATACCCTCTTTTACAAGGCGGCCGCTTGAAAATGTGTCAGCTAAATTTTTTGATTCTTTTGCAACATCAAGTAAAGCGTTTTTTGTTTGTTCATGCGGCAGTGGTTGCATTTCTCCGTATGTATCGTCAATACGCACTTCAACTTGCGCTAAAATATCAGTTAAATTTTGCCTTATTTGTTTAAATTTGCCTGAAAGCCTTCCTTCTAAACTGTTTACGGCGGCTTTATGCGCGGCTTTATTTTTGGCTGAGATTATATCAAGTACGCCTTGAGCCTCAACAAGGTCCATTTTACCGTTAAGAAATGCCCTTTGGGAAAATTCCCCCGCCCTAGCATTACGTGCACCGAGTGCAAGGCATAATTCCAAAATGCGGCTTTTTATATATGGCCCTGCGTGTAGTGAAATTTCCGCTACATCTTCCCCAGTATAACTTTTTGGGGCTTTAAAATACGTTACAATGGCTTTATCCAAAATATTTTCCCCGTCATAAATTGTAGTAAAGGTTGCTTGGCGTGGGGTAAATTCTTTTTTTGTCAATTTATTTAAAATTTGATAGGTAAGCGTACCGCTTAAACGCAAAACAGCAACTGCCCCCCCATTTGAGGTGGCAAAAGCGGCAATAGTGTCGTGCATACTATACATATATACATTTTACATTTTTTCGCGCGCGTTTGGAAAGAGAAAAAGAAAATATATTTTTATAATTATTTATTTTTAGGGAGTATAACCTTTTCTATATTTTTTATAGACTTTTCTATTTTTTGTAAAGGGTTATGCCTATTTTCGTATTCTTTTCTTATTTTTTCTTTTTTGCCATATCCAATTTGTGGATAATAGTTTATAAGCGGAATAATAATTTCATCGGAAAGGGTGATTTGTGCAAAATTATCAAAATCAAATAATTCTGTTTCTTTTTTCCCTACTGGGAAAATTTCTTGAAAAATTTCCTGTTTTAAATTGTATGTATCACCTTGTTTTACAGATAGAGCTAAATGCCAACCTCCAATAGGGGTTCTTTCATAACGCATAGCATCAAATTTCGAAGGTTTTTCAATAATGGGACCTCCGATATCTATTTTGATATTTTTCAAAGTATCATAATCATCTACTTTAAACCCCATATTTTTTACTAACGATAATCCTTCTTTAGAAAGTATAAAATTTTCAAGAGTCATATACACAATTAAAGCATTTTGGGCATCTTTAGTTTCGTATATTGTAATATTAGCATCAAAGTCTTCATAATTTTCATGGAAATCATAAGCTTGATAATGTTTCATTTCCCCTCTTCCGTTTTTTATAAATAAACCGTCATTACATAGACTATAAAACCCTCTTTGAAGATTGAGTGAGGGATTTACTGCGTTACGCAACCTGTCTATAGTTGTAATGAAACCGTCAATATCATCACAAGTTATGTGCTTGCTTTTATCCATAATTGATGGGCGTTTGATATTGGAATTGTACCAAAAACTACCTTGATAAGTTGCCCCTGAATATTGATCCGCCAAACCGAAAGCATGTCCTAATTCATGAGTTAGAGTTGCTACATATTGCTCATATCGGAGTTTCGGGAAAGTTTTTATTATTATGTCTCCGGTTTTGGAAATGAAAGTACCACTGTGAATTTTAGGTATTTCAAGATTCGTAGTGGTTTGCGTATCTTCTGTAAAAAAAACGAGCATGTCCGCAATTTTTGATTTTATCCTATCATTTTCATCTACTTCGCAAGGGAGTATTTTTATATTGGCATTTTCTATAATTTTTAATATGTCCCGGAAATTATTTTCTGCTTTGTTATCTCGGATATATTCCTTTGTTCCGTTTAGCCAATTGTGTATTGAGTCCAAAAATATTTTATTTACTGTCTTCTCATCAAGATATTTTTTTGTAGAATCTCTGTGAATGCAAATCATACACGTTGCCTCTTCCTCGGATATAAGCTTTTTAAAAAATCTCTTATTGACTTCGGCAAAACTTTGATGATGTGCATAGGGATCCATCGGTGCGGCGCAAGTAAGTACCGTACTGAAAATAATAAATAAAAACAGCCAATATCTTTTCATAATATCTCCACAAGTAAATTATAATGGTAAATCTCTAAAAAATCAACTAATTATCGCGGATATCTTTGATATCCACATTTGTATAGTAGTGGGTTAGTATTTCTTTGAAATCTTGACCGCTTTCTGCACGCCCGCCGGCGCCTGTTTGGCATAAACCGACTCCGTGGCCCCAACCGCCGCCGTAGAAAATGAATGCTTTTGTTTTTCCGTTTTCAAGAACAGGTTCAATAGTAAAATATGTGCTTCTAAGTAATCCGAGTGCTAAATATTTTTTAATTTGATTTTCTTTAGTTAAAATTAAATTTCCGTGTGTACCGATTATCTTTACTTTATTTACATATCCTGAACGTCCGCGCCCTAAAATTATAATTTCCTTAATTTTGCCTATATCTTTCTTACGTGCTATCACTTGCCTTAAAATAGGTTCTTCAACATATCTTACCCAACGGAAATTTGATTTACTGACATTGTTAAAATATTTACTGTATGCTTCTTGCGGATATTGTAAAAGTAGAGAGAAATCATAAGGTTCAAAATTTTCATGTTCCAAATTCTTGTAGTCCGAAACAGGTTTTAAATAAGGAGTGTCATTCCAACCAGCCTCTTTTGAGCTTTGCGTAAACCCCCCACAATTTGAAGAAAATACGGCCTCAATCGGTTTGTTATTATATTCTAAAATTAAGCCTTGTGTAGCTTCTGCAGCGGAATTGGTACGCTCACGTTCTGATTTAACACCGCCGTAAACCTGACAATGTTGGGTATCACATAGATCGTAACCCCAAGCTTTATGTTTCCCTTTCGCTTTTTCTGCATAGGTTCTGGCAATAATTGCTTGGGCCTTGAGGGCTTCAATAGGAAATTTACTTGGCATTTCAGATGCCACAACGCCATATAAATATTCTTCCATATTTACATGGTTTACAAGGTAAATACCGCCTGCTTTTGGGGAATAAATAAATTCCATTTCGCCGCGGTACTCTTTATCCTCACGTGAGATCCATGTAGTTCCATGGCCCACAAGCATATTTTTCACTATTATGGTATGGGCGTTTTCCGGCGTTGATTCTTGTGTTATTTTTAGGGATTTTTTGAAAGATGTTTGTTTGCCTTTCGGGGATATTAAATAGGGTACGCCTTTTATTACTTTTACTGTCCAATAAGTTTTATTTTCTCCGTTTTTTACAAGTGTTTTACCACCAGAAACAGCATTAAATTTATGTGAAGTGGAAAATTTTATTTCACTAACGCCTTTTGGGGCCCCGTTTATTTTTGCCCCAAGCCCAACGCGTATTTTAGGAAAAGGTTTACCTGTATAGTTTTCAGGACTTTTTATGCTGGTATGTGAACGAGTTTTTTCAGGTATGGCAAGGTTATTTACGGGTGGAGTATATAGAGTGCTTAATTCTTTTAAAACTTTAACAACTTCTTTATATTGTGCATCTGCTGCCTGGACATTTTTATAACTTTGCCAAGCCTCTTTATAACGTTTTAAGTTTACTAAAGAATCTCCGTATTTTTTATGCGCTTCTAAGAATTGGCTATCAAGGTCAAGCGCAAGTTTATAATGTTTTGCGGCAAAGAAATAATCTTTTTCCTTAAAATAAAGTTCACCGAGTAAGAAATTAGCTAAAGTACCATTTGTGCCTTTACTTGCTTGAAGTAAATTAGTTTCCGCGAGTTTATCCTCTCCCATACCCATTTGTGCGCGAGCCATACCTATTTGGTAAAATTCATTTTGTTCTTGTTTGCTGGTATTTAAAAGTGAAAATAAATTTTCCGCATGTATATTATGCCCGTTTGCCAAATATGCACGTGCGGCGAATTCAAGAACAGTAGTATCTGTCGGGAAAAGTTTTAATGCTTCGGCGGCCGTATCAACCGCAAGGCGCGGTTTAGCAAGCTCAAGTGCAATAAAAATAGCGTTTAAAAAAGCGGTTTTATCTTTATCGCGTTTTGAAATTTCTATATATTGGTTTAGAGCATCTTCTGGTTTATCGGCAAAATAAAGTTCCCTTGCGCTTTGTAGTGTAGCCGGTGCGGTTGTTGTGGAAACCGCGCCAAAAGCGCAAAAAGGGAACAATATTAAAAAAGTTAGTGCAAAGGTCTTCCGCATTTACTATAATTATACTATTATAGGAGCAACTTATGTTGGAAATTCCGGCTTGGCTTAAGGAAATGGTCGGCAAAAGTAAGGCAGCATATCATACTGAACTGGCCGCCAAAACGCAAAAATTTTTAGACGGTAATTTAATGCCCACGGTTTGCCAAAATGCGCGTTGCCCAAACCGCGGTAAATGTTTTTGCCAGGGTGAGGCAACTATCATGATACTTGGCAGTGTTTGCACGCGTTTTTGCCGTTTTTGTGCGGTGGAAAAGGGCTGTCAAAAACCTTTACCGCCGGCTACGGATGAACCGCAAAGGGCAGCGAATTTAGCCAAAGTTTTGAATTTAAAATATTTAGTTTTAACAATGCCCACGCGTGATGATTTACCAGACGGCGGTGCCAAGCATATTGCCAAAGTTTGCAAAGAAATTATTAAACAAAACCCGCAAATAAAAGTTGAGGCGCTGATTTCCGACCTCGGCGGTAAATTTGAATATTTGCCTGTAATTTTGGAAAGCGGAATTTCCGTTTTAGGACATAATATGGAAACTGTGCCGTCTTTATATAATCAAGTTAGGCCTGTTGCGAAATATGAGCGTTCTTTGGAATTGCTGAAAAAGTCAAAAGAATTTGCACCTAAAATTTTGACTAAAAGCGGTTTAATGCTCGGCCTTGGTGAAACGGAAGAAGAAATTAAAACAGTTTTACGTGATTTGCGTACAGTTGATTGTGATTTGCTTACCCTAGGGCAATATCTTGCCCCTTCAAAACAGCATTATGAAGTTAAGAGTTACCCGACTCAAGATTATTATGATAATTTAAAAACCTATGCTTTGTCTATCGGTTTTAAGGGTGTTATGGCCGGGCCTTTGGTTAGGAGTTCCTATCAAGCCCGCGAACTTTACGAAAAGGCAAAATAAAATTATTTGTTAAATAACTCATTTAATTTTGCATCAAGTTCTGCAAAAGTTAAAATTTCAGCGTCTTTTTGACCGCGAATCTTAAATTCCACTTTACCTTCAGGGAGTAACTTGCGCCCTATAATAACGCGGTAAGGTACACCGATTAAATCGGCATCTTTAAATTTTACGCCGGGGCGCTCGTCCCTATCGTCATACAAAATATCAAGCCCGCGCGCGGTTAATTGATCGTAAACTTCATCTGCTTTTTGTTTGACTTCCCCCTCACTGTCAAGGGCAATAAGTTCAAGGTCAAAAGGTGAAATCGGGCTTGGCCAAATGATGCCGAAATCGTCGTGGCTTTGTTCAATAGCTGCTGCCAAAACGCGGCTTACACCGATACCGTAACAACCCATAATCATAGGTTTTGTTTTTTGGTTTTCGTCTAAAAAGTTTGCACCCATTGAGGCGGAATATTTTGTTCCGAGTTTAAAAATATGCCCAACTTCAATACCGCGCATAAAACTGAATTTTTTACCGCATTTCGGGCAAAGGTCGCCGTCAGCGGCAAGTTTAAAATCGCCGTAAGCATCGGGTGTAAAATCGCGCCCCGGTGTAACATTAATTAAATGGGTATCTGCTTTGCATGCGCCGCAAACACCGTTAAAAATTGTTTTAACATAATTATCGGCCAAGAGTTTTGTGTTTGCAAATTTTTGTTTAAAACCGATAGGACCGGCAAAGCCGAGCGGGCTTTGGGTTTGCTCTTGGTAAAATTCCGGTGTTGCTTTTTCCAAAACATTGGCGTTTAAATATTTTTTGAGTTTGATTTCGTTTAATTCATCAGTACCGCGCATTAAGACGATTACCGGTTTTTCATCAGCCTTATAAACCATCATTTTAATACACTTTTCCGCCGGAACTTTTAGGAATTTTGCTAAATCTTCCACGCTATGCATATTGGGTGTGTTGACTTCTTGAACAGGTTTTAAATCTGCCTCATTATAGGTGGCGGCTTCCGGTGCTTTGATTTCGGTTTTTTCGGTGTTTGAGGTATAACCGCAATCGCAAGTTGCAATTTCGTCTTCCCCGGCTTGGGCAAGCACCATAAATTCGTGTGAAAAGTTCCCCCCAATCGCGCCGGTATCTGCTTCAACCGGCCTAAAGGCAAAACCGCAGCGTTTGAAAATTCTTAAATAAGCATCATACATTTTTTGGTACCATTCGCTTGCGCTTTCGTCGGTAGCGGAGAAAGAATAGGCATCAGCCATATAAAATTCCCTTGCACGCATTACACCGAAACGCGGGCGGATTTCGTCGCGGAATTTTGTGCCGAACTGATATAAACAAACCGGCAGTTGTTTGTATGAAGAAACATCTTTTTTAACAAGGTCTGTTATAACTTCCTCGGCGGTAGGGGCAAGGCAAAAGTCCGCACCCTTGCGGTCTTTAATGCGGAGTAATTCTTTGCCGTAATAATCCCAGCGCGTGCTTTGTTGCCATAAATCGGCAGGTTGCACGACGGGTAACCAAACTTCCAAACATCCGGCTTTATTAAATTCTTCGCGGATAATATTTTCAATTTTCTTTAAAATTTTCATACCAAGCGGCAGCCACTCATAAATACCGCTTGCGGTTTTGCGGATAAGTCCCGCGCGTATCATCAGTTTTGCGGAAATAATATCAGCATCTTTCGGTGCTTCTTTTAACGTCGGTAAATAATAATTTGTAAGCTTCATAATTTATCCTTTAATAATTTTATCTGTAAATTTTTTGAGCCATTTATTTTGCGGAATTTTGCCGATAATTTGGCCCTTTTCAAACCATAAACCCTCGCCGCGGCCGCCTGCTATGCCAAAGTCGGCATCACGTGCTTCGCCGGGGCCGTTTACGATACAACCCATAACGGCAATTTTTTTGCCCGTTGATTTTTTCAAAAGTTTGGGGTTGCTGTAAATTGCTTCTTCAAGTTTTGCAACCTCTTTTGCAAGTTCAACTTGCGTACGTCCGCATGTCGGGCAAGAAATAATGTTCGGTCCAAATTCGCGCAAACCGAGTGCTTTTAAAATTTCGTACGCGCAACGCACTTGCTTTCGCGGATCTTCTGTTAAAGACACGCGTATTGTTGCGCCAATGCCTTCGCCGAGTAAGCGGCTTAAAGCAATTGCGCTTTTGACGGTGCCTGCCATAAAAGTTCCGGCTTCCGTTAAGCCGATATGTTGCGGCGCGGCGCAAACTTTAGCAAATTCCTCGCAAGCCAAAACGGTGCGGTTTAAATTGTCTGATTTTAAAGAAACCAAAAAGTTTTTAAAGTTTAAGCGCTCTAAAATATTGACGTGTTCCAAGGCCTCGCGAACCATAATTTGCGCCCATTTTTTATCACTCCAATTTGGTGTACCGCTAAATTTTTTGAGTTCTTTAAGGGATCCTGCATTTACTCCGATCCTAATTGCAAGGCCTTTATCTTTACAGGCTTTTACAACTTCTTTTGTTCTTTCCGCGTCGCCGATATTTCCGGGGTTAATGCGTATTTTACTTACACCTTGTTTAATTGCTTCAAGTGCAAGTTTATAATCAAAATGAATATCCGCAACAAGCGGTGTGTGAATTTTTTTTACGATTTTGCCAAGCGCAAGTGCCGCATCCATATCAGGTACAGCCACGCGGTTAATTTCACAACCGGCGTTTTCAAGCATAATGATTTGTTTAACGGTGGCGGTGGCATCACGTGTATCCGTATTGCACATGGCCTGTACGCGTACAGGGTTTTTACCACCTAAAGTGTATGGGCCTACTTTGACGGTGCGTGTCTTTTTAAAATTAGTCATTTTGCGCCTCAGTCTTTTGTGTATCTTGCGTTGTTTCGGTTACGGCAGTATTTACACTGTGTTTTCTAAGGCGGCCGATATCTTGGTAAGTTGCAAATAAAACAAGCCCGATTAGAATGAAAGCACCAACACCGCAAGCATTATTTAAGGTTTTTTCCGTCGGGCGTTTGCCTGTAATTGCCTCAAGTATAAAAAAGCAAATATGCCCGCCGTCTAAAATTGGTATAGGGAACAAATTAAACATACCGATAGCTACTGAAATTAAGGCAATTAAAAAGAAATAATCTTCCGCACCGTTGTGTACGCCTTTGCCGACGAGTTCAAAAATACCGATAGGGCCGGCCATATCAGGTGCTTGTTTGTGATAGATTTTTTCGGCAATAGTTTTTAAGGAAAGTGCTGTCCAATAATAGCATTGGTAAGCAGCCATGCCTACGCTCTTAAAAATGCCGACTTTTTCATAAGTTGGCTCAACAACAATGCCGAGCTTTTTGCTTTCGTCAAATACTATATTTACAGATGTCTGTATGCCTTCTCTTTCATAGGTTACGTCAACTGCAGGTAAATTTTCTTTATTTGCTTGATCAAGGGCAAGCAATAAATCTTTCCAATTCGCAATACTGTTATTATTAATCTTGGTGATATTATCTCCTGCAAGTAAACCGGCGGTTGCAGCAGGGTAGCCTTCTTTAACTTCACCTAAAATTGACGGTACTTTCCCCGGGTTTGTTACAGGCATACCCATAAAAAGTATTACAAAAAAGAAAATTACAAAAGCAAGTACATAGTTCATACCTGCACCGGCAAAAACCATAATTGAGCGCGCCCACCAAGGTTTTGCGGCAAATTCGTCGTCAGATTTTATTTCTACTTCCCTAAAATAAGCTTCCCCCGCCGGTTTAACATAACCGCCCAAAGGAATTGCGCGGAGTGAAAATATTGTTTCCTTTTTTCCCTTCCACTGTTTTAAAAGTTTACCAAAACCGATGGAAAATTCTTCCACTCTGATACCTAGCAAGCGGCATGCAATAAAATGCCCCCATTCATGCACGATAACGACCAAGCCCAAAGCAAAGACTATACCGAAAATTGACACTAATGTATGCCAACTGAAAAGCCATAAAATTTTAGCCCAAATTAGATTTAAAAATTCCATAATTTATACACTTCCTTATATTTCACATTTAAGTATATTATACCAATTATGGAGAGAACAAAAAACCCGCGCTTATAAAATCAAGCGCGGGGGTTTAAACTTTCTAGCAAACATTTTTTAGTGAAACCATTCGTTCCATTTTTTATCTCGTGCTTTTTTTCTTTCTTGCTTTTTCTTTTCTTTCTCTTTTTTCTCTATAGCTTTTTTCTTTTCTTTTTCTTTTTTTGCTTTGTATTTATCTAAAAATTCTTGTGCAGATTTTTCATTTTCAAAAACTGTATTTGTTAAATCTTTAAAAATGGAATCATTGTATATAATCCCAAATTTACGGTGCTTACCTATTATTTTAAGCCTAGATTTTAACTTATACTTTTCTGATACAAAAGAATAAAGAGGATACCAATGTTTTTCATCAAAAATATCATATTCAAGATATGCATTTATACCACATTCATAGTGGCCTTCACCGGGTGTAAATTGACCCTTAAAAGTCTCCCACGCTCTTGTACCTCCATATGAATCTTTAAATGCTTTAAGAACCCCCACAAGAGGGCCGGGAATATGCTCAATTTCTTCTTTTTTTAGATTTACAATCCATATTCCATTGGGATAATAATGATTAATCAATCCAATAATTGATGAAGAGGGATAGAAACCGGTTAAAGCTAATTCAAATATTACTTCATCATCAGCGTCTTTCCAAATCACGAATTGTCCAAGAAGATTGGCTTTTGAAGCTTTATACTCTCTTTCCTCATACAGTATCTTTCCTAACTTCTCATTACCGCCGCAGAAAGCTATATATTCTTGAAGAATTTTATTTGAATTCTCTTTGGCTACTTGAGTTTCCACTTCTGCTTTAACTGTTGTTGCAATTTCCTCTTTTAAATTAGTATCGGTTTCCGCATAAACCAGCGTAACCAAGAATAAAACTACAAGTAAACCTAATATTAATTTTTTCATAAGATCCTCCCTTTGTTTGATCTTACTAGTAGTTTAAAGGATATACCTATAACAAACAAGGGTATTTGGACCTATTTTAAAAAGCATTTAGTCCTACATAAAAGTACCAAAAGACCTATAAAAAAAAAACCGCGCTTTTGTGAGCGCGGGTTTAAATTACCTAAAGCAAATATTAATATCTGCCGGCGGAGCCTAAAACATTTTCATTTTTGGCTTTGTACATGGCAATTAAGTCTGTACGGGCTGGGCCTAAATATTTGCGTGGGTCAAATTCAGCAGGATGTTCTGCAAAGACCTTTCTAATAGCAGCGGTCATAACCAGGCGGCCATCGCTGTCAACATTGATTTTGCAAACTGCGCTCTTTGCGGCTTTCCTTAATTGTTCTTCAGGTACGCCGACTGCGTTTTCAAGTTTACCGCCGTATTTGTTGATGGTGGCAACTGCCGCTTGGTCAACGCTTGAAGCACCATGTAATACGATTGGGAAACCGGGCAAGCGTTTTTCAACTTCTGCCAAAATATCAAAACGGAGTGGTGGAACGCTTTCACCAGGTTTAACTTTAAATTTATAAGCACCGTGGCTTGTGCCGATAGAAATTGCCAAAGAATCTACCCCTGTTCTTTTAACAAAATCTTCTACCATGGCAGGGTCTGTATAAGTATGATGTTCGGCAGAAACTTCATCTTCAATACCGGCTAAAACACCGAGCTCACCTTCAACTGTAACATCAAATTGATGTGCATATTCAACAACTTTTTTGGTTAAGGCAACGTTTTCTTCATATGGTAAAGCGGAACCGTCAATCATTACTGATGAGAAACCTGAATCAATGCAATCTTTGCAAAGTTCAAAGCTGTCACCGTGGTCCAAGTGCAAAGCAACAGGAACGGGGTTACCTAAAGTTTTCATCATTTCAATTGCGCCGCGGCCCATATAGCGGAGCAAAGTTGCATCTGCATATTTTCTTGCCCCTTTTGAAACCTGTAAAATTACAGGGGAGCGGCTTTCCGTGCAAGCGGTGATGATTGCTTGGAGTTGCTCCATATTATTAAAATTGTAAGCTGGTACTGCATAACCTTCTTTCATGGCTTTGGCAAACATTTCCCTTGTGTTGACAAAACCGAGTTCTTTATAAGATACTGCCATAAAAAAAACCTCCATTTTTAGTTTTTTATATTGTACAATTTTTAAAGAGGGATGAAAATAGGTTTTTAAAAGGAGCGTAAATTTATGGAATTAGATAAAGTTATAAAATTACGTCATTCAGTCAGACAGTTCTCAAATAAAGAAGTTAAAATGAAAGATATTTTAGCCTGCCTTGGGGCCGCGCGTCTTGCACCAAGTGCTTGCAACAGCCAACCTACACATTTCGTGATTTTAAATGATAAGGAAATCAAAGAAGATTTTGCAAATACAGTTTTTTCAGGAAGATTTTTACCTTGCAGATTTTTTAAAAATGCACCTGTTTTAGTTGCTGTTTGCGTTAAGCAAAATGCTAATTTAACCGTCAAAGCAGGGCAAAAAATTGCAGGCCGCCCGTTTTATATAACGGACCATGCAATAGCTACCGAACATTTCGTTTTAAAGGCAACCGAACTTGGCCTCGGTACTTGTTGGGTAGGTTGGTTTAGTTCGCAAAAAGCACAGGAATTTTTAAAAACACCTAAAGATGTGGAAGTGCATACAGTAATTGCATTAGGTTATCCAAAGGAAAAATTAAAACCAACAAAACACACACGTAAAGATATAAAAGAAATTTATTCTTTAAACGCATATAAATAGGAGGCCCCGAAATGTTTTTCCAAAAACCTATAAATGAATTGACTTTTGAGGATGTCCGCAACTTTTTAAAACAAGGCGTGCCGGAAAATACTATGCTTGATTATAAACTTTTGTTACCTAAAAATAATGAAAAGTTTGCCAAAACTATTGCTGCTTTTGCGAATTCTTTAGGCGGTACAATTGTAATAGGTGTAAAAGACGAACACGATAAACCAAAACCGCCTTTTAACGGCGTACCCGTTAATGTTAAGATACGCGGGCAAATTGAAAGCATTATCCAAAATTATATTGACCCTGTTGTTTTTGTCGATATCGCAACTTGTAAGAACCCCAAAAATGGTAATATGTTTGTCGTGGTAAATATTCCGCAAAGTAACTTGACGCCGCACCTTGTCGGGCATTTAAAAAGGGCTTATGTTCGTACAGGACAAGCCTCAAAACCGGAGACGATTGTCCACCCAAATAATTTACCTTGGTTGCTTGATAACCGCCGTAAAAGTAATAATTTACGACATATTTTAATTGATAAGGGTGAAGCCCATTTTGATAATTATTTGCGTTCGCTTTCCAAAGATCCGGCTGATGTGCGCGGTGTTTGCACTTTGCTTTTGACGCCGCTTTATCCGCAAGAGCCGTTAAGGGGCTATAAAGATTTGCCGACGATAGCACGCAAAATCGGCCTAAACGGAACTTTTAATACGGTGCAAGATGGGCTTATTTTGCAAATTTCAAAACAAAGTACTTTGGAAATAAATTCTTATGGGCTTGTTATGTATCGTGCTGTCTTGGAACAGGGCGGTACTTTTGACTATCAACGCTTTACAGAAGAAGCCGCTAGTACCTTAAAAATTGCATCTGAATTTTATAAAGAACTTAATTTTATCAGCCCGCTTTTGATGCGTGTTAAACTTGCAAAAGTGAGAGGTTGCATAATTAAAATTGCAGCACAGAAAAAGCAAATTATTGAAGATTATATCAGGCTTGAAAAGCAAATTTATCCTCTTGTTTTGCAAACCGGTTTGGCAGATTTTGCCCGTAATGTTTTAGAGGAAGTTTCATGGGCTTTAAATTTAATGCCGGATTATTTGTAAAAGTGTATAAATTTTTTATTTAACTAATAATTTAATATAATAGAGATATGTTCGACAACAATTTTCATAAAGTGTCAGGCGCCCAAATACTGGCGTCATATATCAAAGATTCTCCTCAAAAAGCTGCTTTGGCTTTGCAAAGTGTATCTTTGAGTGAGGCTGTATTTTGGTTGTCTTCCTTAACTTTAGCGGACTTAACTTCAGTATTAAATTTTATGGAAGTTAAAAAAGCGGCAGTAATTTTGCGCCGCCTGCCTTTAAAACAAGGTGCTCGCACTTTACTTAATTTAAACCCACAAAAAGCCGGGGAAGTTTTAAAATATGTTCCCCCTTTCTATAAAAAACGTTTGGAAGGCGAACTTTCACCTGAGGAATTAAAAGTCTTTAATGAGGCAAAACTTGCCCCCAAAAACAGTATAGCAAGCATAATAAAACCGGCAATTTTAACTTTTAAAACAGATGTTAAAATTGAGGAAGTTTTGCAAAAAATCAAAACTTTACCCAAAAATAAAATACCGCAAAATATTTATATTTTAGACAAACAAAGCCGCCTTTGCGGAATTTTAAAAACCACCGCTTTGGCGATATTACCTCTGAACAGTTCTTGCGGCAGTACTATGGAAAAGCCGACAATGACAATAAATCTTGAAGCCGGTTTTAAAAAAGCAAAACAAATTTTAACACAAAATAAAATTTCAAATTTGCCCGTAGTAAATAAAGAAAATATTTTGTGCGGAGAACTCTCTTTATGGGATTTCCCGCAGGCAAAATCTTATATTAAGAGGTTATTATGCAAATTAAAGTAAAAAGGCTTGATAAAAATGCTAAACTCCCGGTACGCGCGCATGCAACTGATTCCGGTGCCGATATGTTTGCCTTGCATAAAACCGTTTTGCCACCGCACCAAATAACCAAAGTGCAAACAGGTATTGCTGTTGAACTTCCCGAAGGTACAAGTGGCTGTGTTTGGGGCAAAAGCTCCGTTGAGAGCAAAGGCATAAAAGTTATGGCAGGTTTAATAGATTGCACTTATCGCGGAGAAGTTTTAATTTGCATGTACAATTTAAATGATACACCTTTTACTTTTGAAGAAGGCCAGAAAGTTGCCCAACTTGTAGTTTTACCTACCGCTTACCCAAGTTTTATTGAGGGCGAAATTACAGAAACCGAACGCGGTGCGGGCGGTTTTGGCTCAACAGGAACGAAATGAGGGAAGAAAGTTCTGATATTTTAATAATAGGTGCCGGCGCAAGTGCGCTTGCTTGTGCAGCCGAACTTGCCCCAATAGCAAAAAAACAAAACAAAAAAATTCTAATACTTGAAGCACAAAAAGTTTGTGCGCGTAAAATTTTAATAAGCGGTAACGGGCGTTGCAATTTCACAAATATCGCCGCCGCACCTGATAAATATTACGGTGACAAAAACTTTATAACAGAAATTCTAAAACAATTCCCCCCAACAGAATGCCTTAAATTTTTTGATAAACTCGGCCTCAAATATATTAACGAAAACGGGCGCTATTTTCCGATAGCAGGCAAAGCCAGCGCAGTTAAAGAATGCTTTTTAAATTGGCTTGAAAATTACGGTGTTCAAATTTTAGAAGGTCAAACCGCAACACAAATTAAACGCAATAAAAATTTGTGGGAAGTAAAAACGCAAGACAGTATTTTTAAAACAAAATTTTTGGTATTGGCTTGCGGTTCAAAAGCATATCCTCAAATAAGCGGAACAGACCTTGGTTATACGCTTGCACGTCAGGCCGGGCATAAAATAAAAACACCGGCACCGGCATTATTTGGTTTTGATTTACAGGAAAAGAAGGCTTTAATACGAATAGCCGGAATCAAAATGCAAGCACGCGTTTGGCTCGAAAATTATCCAAAAAATCAACAGACAGATGAAATAACTTTTACCTCGCGCGGTGTAAACGGCAATAATATTTTGACTTTGAGCCGCAATGCCAAACCCGGCAGCAAGTTATTTATTGACTTCCTACCACAGTTTACTGACATAGAATTAACAAAATATTTACAAGATCGTGCGAAACAATTCCCTAATTTAAAAACAAAGGCTTTGCTTAGCGGAATTTTGCCGGATAGCCTTATAAATTTGCTCATTGATTTTGCACACTTGCGTAAAAATAATAGATTGATTGACTTAACCCCCTCTAATTTTGCTAAAATAAAGGAAAAGCTTGAGGCTTGGCCTTTTACCGTTGCGGGTATTCGGCCATTTGAAGAAGCGTATTCCGCCACAGGCGGTGTTTTGACAAGTGAAGTTAATGCCGCTACTTTACGTTCGAAGTGTGCAAACAATTTGTTTATCATTGGCGAACTTTTGGATATAGATGCTTTTTGCGGCGGTTACAGTTTACATTTTGCTTTTGCAACAGGAATTTCGGCAGCAAAAAATATAGGAGATAATTTATGCTAGATTTAATTATTCGTAAAACAAGTAATATTTTAGGTGATGAAAAAGCCAAATTTTTAAGGACCTATTTTTATAAGGAAAAAGAGGTCTATACCGAAAAACTAGATGCAAACCTTGATATTGTTGAGACGAAAGGTACTTTACCTGACGGTCTTGTTCGCGAATATTTTCCAAGTGGCTTAACTTATTTCGAGTGCCCTTTCAGAGACGGTAAAAGGCATGGCAAAAGCAAAATATTTTTTGAATCGGGCAAATTAAATGTTGAAAAGTTTTATAAAAACGGTTTACTTGACGGCCCTGCCTGTGTATTTTACCCTACAGGCCGAATGTATGAAGAATTTTATTATGTCAATGATGTGGAAGATGGCAGACGCCTTAAATATTATCCAAGTGGACGCATAATGGAAGTCTCTGAATATAAAAATGGTAATTTGGAAGGCACTTGCAAAACTTATGATGAAGAAGGTAATATCAAAACCGAGTGTATGTATAAAGAAAATATGATTGTCGGTGATAAAATTACCTATCATCCAAACGGTACTATTGCCATGGTTTCCCCTTATCAAAACGGGAAAGCAAACGGCATAACAAAGAAATACTCCCCAAGCGGTGAACTTCAAGAAGAATGGGTTTTTGAAGACGGACAACTGAAAGCCAAAAAAGATTTTACTTTAGGAAAATAAAAATAATCAATGGAAAACATTGGAAATAAAGTTTTTGAGATAAAACACCCTTCATCAGGTTGTATATTCTTGCCTTTGGGTTTGTTAATGTTGGGGTTAATACTTATAATAGTATTAGCATCAATATCAAAACAAACATATTTAATTGGTATTTCTTTAATTTTAGTTTTATCTTGCTTAACGTACTTTTGTTTTTCAAGATGTTTTCCTAGGATATCTATTGGGATCTATCCTACACATATCACTATAAACAATGTAAAATTTTTATGGTCAGATATAAAGCATATTACTTTCTACAAAGAACATAATTATACTCTAATTCAAATCGGCCTTAATAAAAGAAAATATATTCAACAAGTTATTATTTTATTAATACTGCTCATAATAGCTATATTTTTGACGATCATGACATTTACAGTTCCATATAATCCAAGCGGTAGAGTTGGTATGGTGTCTGGTCTTATTTTCTTTCTTCCTGCCATGTTTGGTATAAATATTTATAGACCTAGAAGTAGAGAAATTTCTATAGAATCTAAAGATTTAAAAGAAGTATTCTTTCTTACAAAACATTACGCTGATTTATATCATATACCTCTTGAAAATAAGATAAGTGACAAAACAAGGTTAGATTTGTAGCATATACTTTTTAGATATTAAAAAAGCCCACGTTATTGTGGGCTTTTTAAAACTTCCGAGCTAGGGATCGAACCTAGGATTCCTCCTCCAAAGGGAGACGTGTTACCGCTACACCACTCGGAAAAATCTATTAAGCTTTAGATGTTTCTTCTGCCGGTGCAGTTTCAGCAGCAGGGGCTGCTTCTGCGGCAGGTTTTGCACCTTGCGGGTTTTTAGCAAGTTCGTCTTGATAAGCTTTGATAATATTATCTTCCAAATATTTGCGGAATTCTTGGTTGATTGGGTGAACCATATCTTTATAAGAACCGTCGCTCATCTTTCTTGTAGGCATACCTAAAAATACACCTTTTGTGCCTTCAATGATTTTCATATTTCTTACTACGAAAGAATCATCAAAAGTGACGCTTGCAAATGCTTTAAGGCGTTCTTCGCCCATCAAATGAATTCTAATTTCCGTTATCTTCATAAACTCGCCCTCCAAAAGCGGGTTACAAATACCGTATAACCTTCGGCTTTTAATGTTGCCTGAATCTTTTCAGCTTTGGCTTTATTATCTAGCAGGGCAAAAACGCTTGCACCCGAACCAGACATTAAGGCCGCCCCTGAATCTTGCAACCTTGTTTTGAGGTTTTTAACCTCTTTTAAGTACGAAAAAACGCTGCTCTCTAACTTATTGTAAATAAGTGGGCTTAATTGTTTTAGAGAGCCGCCCTTTTCTATCTCGCTAATTAGTTTAGCAATTTTTGAGTTCTTTGTCAAACTTTTGGCTTTAGTTAATTTTAACCCGTCGTAAGCGGCTTTTGTGGGTGATGGTAAATTCGGGTTTGCTATAAGTACATAAATATCGTCTTTTAAATTATTTCTAACAGGTGTTAATTTTTCACCGATACCTTCTGCAAACATAAAAGTATCATCACTTAGAAAAAACGGTATATCGGCGCCGAGTTTCGCGGCAAGTTTAACTAAATCTTTTTTGCGCTTTGAATTAAGTTCAATACCGCAAAGTGCGCAAAGTGCAAGCAAAGTTGCTGCGGCATCACTTGATCCCCCCCCTAAACCCGAGGCAAGCGGAATATTCTTTTCAAGCCTGATTTGACAATGTGCTTTAATGTTAAAATATTCAAAAAACGCCATGGCAGCTTTGTATACGAGGTTTGTTTTATCTTCTTTTAAGCCTTTTGCAAAAGGGCCGCGTACTTTTAGTTCAATTTTCGTTTGAGGTGCTTCTTCTACCGCAATTTTTAAATCGTCCCCCAATGCAATTTTGGCCATTAATGACTGTATTTCATGGTAACCGTCCGGTCTTTTTGACAAGACATCTAAAAATAAATTGATTTTAGATGGCGCAAATGTTGAAATTTCTTGCATATTTCCTCCAAAGCTATATTGTAGCATATTAACTATTAAATTTGTTATTCCCTTAAAGCCGTTAAAGCCAGGACTTCGCGTGCGCCTGCGGCTTTTAAAACACGTGCACATTCTTCTAAAGTTGCTGAAGTTGTGCAAACATCATCAATTAAAATGATAGCTTCTTTTTTAATTTGCCCCTCCATACCTTTAACCAAAGCAAAAGCACCGGATATGTTTTCTTTTCTTTGCTCGCGCGTTAATTTCGTTTGGCTTTTTGTATTTTTTATACGCACTAATGCATTTAAAACTGGTATACCGCAAAGTTTACTTAAATGATTTGCCAATACTTCCGCTTGATTAAAACCGCGCTTTCTTTGACGGCTTTTGTATATAGGTACAGGTACTAAAAAAGAAGTTTCCAAATATTCCGGGTTTTGTTTAAAAGTTTTATACATAACTTCGGCAAAATACGGCGCGATATTTAAATATTTTTCGTATTTAAAAGCATGAACTAAAGCACGTGTGGGTTCATTAAATTTTAGGGCAGAGCGTATAAAAGAGCATTTATATTTTGTAGCTTTGCTGCCACGGCAATTATAGCAATATTGCCCGCCGTATTTAAGAGGTACGCCGCAACGTTGGCAAATCAAACCCTTGATAACTTCTACTTTTTTAAAACAATCTTCACAAAGTAGAGTTTTAGTTTTTAAATCTGCCCCGCAATAAAAGCAAGTACGCGGTAAAAAGAAATTTATTATTTTATCCAATATAATTTTTATTTTATATTTCATGCTAAAATTGTATCGTCATTAAAGTACCGACATTATAGGCGGTATAAGAATTTTCTTTAATGTAAAGATGTTTAAATTTTTGGAAAGCCGCACTTACAGTAAAGCGTATATTTTTTGAAAATTCATAATCAAGATTCGTATTTAAATCAAGCAAATCTCGGTTATCATCAACTGTGAAAGCACGGCGGCGTGAATAGCTTAAATTAGTAGTCCAAATAATGCGGTTTGTTGTAAGATATTGTTTTGAGGTGAAAGGTAACTTAAAACCGTGCGGCAAATTAAAGTCAAGTTTAAAAGTAATTGACGGAACAATTTCTTTAACTTGTGTAATCAAAGCTAATGTTTGGTTTGTTAATTCTTTTTTGCTGTCCAAAATATAAGTGAATTTAGGTGTTATGCGCATTTTTTTGTAATTAAAAGAGGTTTGCGCAGTGAAATCACGCCTGAGATATGCACTTAACGGGGAGGCATTTTTTAAATCATCTTTATCAGTTGTGCTTTGTGTGTAAGATAAATTGGTGTCAAAAGTGTTCATTAATAAAAATCTTAAATCTGTACCAAAAGTTTTATTGTCACTCAAACTTGTATTAATTGTTTCACTCTTAATATCAGAATATTTAACTTTCAAACTGGTACCTGATATATAGCGCGGGGTAGTGTCAAAAAACTTTTCCAAATTGTCTATAAAGAAAACTACGTCCGGCAAAGTAGTATTTTTTGTTTGGTAATAAGAACCAAGATTTTCATTTTCCTGTGTAGCGTAAGCAAAATTACTAATGACCGAAACAGAATTTAAAGGCATCAAATTACCACCGAAGGCATATTCTTTAAACGGGTTCCAACGTAGGGAATTTGTATAAGTATTCCTAAGTGTAAGTGTTGTGCGTCTGGCATAAGGCGAATTTATACCCATTGAACTTCTTAACCAAATTTTATCTAAAGAATTAAAATCATTATCAACATATTCCCATGCGTCACCGTCTTGCAATTTATAATTATTTGAGATGCTTAAAGTTGATAAAAGTTTGTTATTTTTAAATATATCGTGCCCACTTAGCGTTAAAGATAAATTACCTTCCGAACTTCTGTTTATACTTTTTACTTGCCCAACATCAATAGGTTGTTCGGAAAGAGTAGTAATTTTAGATAAATTATTATTTTCCTTTACCACGACATTATAACTTGCCGTTGGTACAAGCCAAGGCCTCAAACGAAGTGAAGTGCTAATCCCCACATTTTCCAGCGCATATTTTGCATATTTTTTGCTTTCAAAATTATTGATTTCGGTACTGTAATATTTGCGGCTTTCGTCAGCAGTAGTTAGAGAGTAACTGGGCACTAAACTTGAACCTTGCCAAGGCACTAAATTTAATTTTACGGAATAATTTTTAACTTTTTCATTGGTATTATAAGTGTTTGAGCCAAGTTCTTGTAAACGTGCATTAGCATAATTTACTTTATTGTTTGTAAACCCGATATTTGCATTAACATTTTTGATAAAATTTTGTTTTGATGAATTGTAATTTAAAGCGGCGGTATAATTATCGCTGTCGTCTTTTCTTTTAAGCAGATCATAATCGGTGGTATTAAAATTATAACCAACGGTTATTTGTGGTAATTTAGGATTCAAATATCTGGCGGTAACAGCGCCCTTTTTGCGATCTACTTCACCTTTATCAAGCAAACTGACAGTATTTGTTGTGTCATGATTTAAAACATCAGGTGTAACAGTATTTGAACGGTAATAGTTTGCTTCAACGGGCAAATATTTGATTTTTTTAAATTTTAGATAATAATTTTCTTCTTTATTTTTTTGTTTGGAGGCAACCGTTATAGGCGTTTGGAACAAATCATCTTTATAAAGCACTTTTCCGCCGGCTTCAAACCAATCTTGATATTTAATTGTCGCATCAGCTTCATAGGCCTCGCCTTCAGCTACGACACCCTTTGCTAGAAAAATATCATCAAGCCAAACTTCACCCTGTTGCAAAGTACCGCCATCTTGACGTACACCTGCCTTTATTATACCCACACGTTTATAATTTAAAGTCCCGACATTTGTGGAATTAGCAGTGTATGCAGATATGTTTTCCCATCTATTAGGAATATGATCCCCAGTTAAGTCAATAAGTTTAAGTTTATATAAACGCCATTCATTTGTGGGGAAAGAAGCGCTGTCAAGAGGAATTTCAATTTCACTATAATTATTATCATCCGTTGCTATACGTAAATAAAATTTCATATTATCTGCAGGAGTTTTATTGTATAGAAGGAAATGAAATTCTTCATGTGTTGATAAATCCATAGCAGCAAAGTTTTTCTGTATACTTGCAGTATTTGTACTAGCAGTTGTGAAATCATATTTTATTGCCAAAGACTGTTCCATTATATTATTTGAACCTTCTTCGCGAATATTATTAAGGGAACCATATAAGGTGCGGAATACTTGCCCACCGTCCCCGGGATCATTAAAAATCGGTTTATAGGTACTGGGATTATCAACATTGTTTATACCATAGGTGGTAAGAACACTTTCATCAGTATCAAGCGGTTGCCAAGAACTGCCGGAAACAGTTAAATTTGCAATTTTAATTGTACCTTTATCTTTTCCCCCTCTTTTTAAAGTTATACGCATTTGTTGTATGGAGGACCAACGGTTAGAATTTAAATCTACTTCAAGTTGAAAAGTTTCCCAAGTAGTATTTGTTAATTTTTCTTCAGGTAAACCGTTTGAAACTAAAAACGGTGTTCCGGCAAAACCGAAATTACCGCCGATAGTTGAGTCCATATATTTTGATCCCAAAGTAAAAGTATCCAAAATGCCGTTATCATTTAAATCTTGAGTGTCAATTATACCGTTTGGCTGAGGCATAGGGTTAAAAATATTATCTGCAAAAGGATTATAATAATTAGGTGTACCGTCAGGATCTACGAAAACCCAACCTTTGTCTTCGCTTATTGTTAATTGACTTGTACAGCGTAAGTCTTCCGTTTTAGGAACAGCGGTACCGCCGGGAACATAGTATTTACTGCAAGTGGGATATATATCTTCTACATCAAAACCTGCCGGGATAACAGAATAATTATCGGACCGCTCATCCATAGTACCAAAAGAAATATTTAACGCTGGCCCATCGTTTTCACCAAGCGCGGTAAGTTCAATTAAGGTTTTGTTTGTAAAATCCGTTCCGGAATTGCTGATAGGAAATGCTAAAGAAACTTCATCCCTATCGGCAGGCAAACCGGTAAAATCATAATTTATTACAAGTACATTTTGTTTTTCGTTTGAATTTGCGACGGCATTTGGGTTAATTTCCAAGACAGGTATTTCTTCAGAATCCCATTTAATACTGTTAAAATATGAACTTTCCGCAGTTGGGTTAGAGGCTATTTTCCAATCACTGAAAACTGTTGAAGCGCTTACCCTTTCTTTAATTTGCTGCATATTTTCAATCATTGCATAGTTAAATAAGTTATTATCTTTTTTACTTTTTGCGGCCTCAGCACCGGCGGTAATTTTAAGGCCGTCGGTAATTTTTAAATCTTTAATACGGGCATCTGCTTCCATCGTAGTAAGTGAAGTGCTTAAATCCCCTATTTGCGGTACCGTTTTGGGTTTTGTATTTGAATCATGTAAAATTGATGCACCGATACTAATATTTTTTGTAAAATCATAACTTAAGCGCCCGCCAAGCAACATGCTGTCTTTTGATTCATTTGAAACTTCGTAATCAACATTTATTACGCTGTTATCGCCAATTAAATCTTTATTATAAAAAGTTAAGTAACCGGAGGTATAATCGATATAATAATCTTTATTTCTTGCCATTGTTGCTCCGTTTACTTTAACTTTTTCCGATTGAACAACAATATCCGGCTCCAAAAAATAAGTTTTTACTGTTGAATTAAACTGTACAAAGAAGTAGCGGTTTGTTGCCGACACAGGGGTTGTATTATATAAACCTCTATCAGTAAATTCTTTTCTTATATAGAAAATACCTTTGTCATAATCAACCTGTTCGGGGCTTGGGCAATAATCATAAGTTGTTATTTCAGGGCAAACTTCCGCACCGTCTGATTCAAGCAATTTTAAAATAAAATTGCCTGTTCCGTTATCGCGCGTAAGTTGCGTTGTGCCAATATTATAATAGCGTTTAATTTCAAGATTATAACTCCCTTCTTGTGTAGCATCTTGCAACGCGCGATCATCTTGCGTTTTTATCAAAATAGGTATACCGCCGCAAATATCGGTGGCTTGTTGCCCGGCAGTATTTCTAAAATTAACAGCTACAATATCCGTAGCATTAAGTTGTTTGTTAAAAATTAACATTTTTTTGCTTATATCTACTGCGTAATCAACACCTTCTGTAAGTAAGCGAAAAGGTGCATCACCGCCCGTCCCCGGATAATTTGCACAGGTTTTATAATCTGCCGCCTGCATAGCAACTTGATAACCGGTATTTGTATGGTCATTTAAGTAAACTTCCAGTGAACCTGCAACAATATCCGCATCCGGATTCCATGAAGGTGTAGAAGGATCAAATTCAAAATATAAGCTATAATAAGTTCGGCGGATATAATTTAAATCTTTAATATTGACTGTTTCAAAAACGCTATTGCCTTTAAATTGCTTTGTCTTGCTGTCACCTTTACTTTGGCTGCCGATTAAGTATAAATTTGCATCTTTATGCTGCATGTGCATTTTTGCACCGAAAACTTGTTTTGAATAGGATAAAAATTGTGTTGCCGGTAAGGAAAGGGTTATATCACCGAAATCAACACTTTGTACAAGTTCTCCTTGTTGGCCTTTATATGAAACAGCAATATTTTGAGAATCTGGTCTTTGATCATCATAGTCAATATCAACAAAAATTCTGTTACTAACTTTACCCTGAACTTTAAGTTGCATTTCTTGGTCAAATACAATTTCGTTTACATCCCTGTTATTTGTGGTGGACTTTACATCATATTTTTTTGCATTGTATTTTAAACCGAAAGTTTTGCGACCTGTCATTGAAATTGTTGTTCCGTAAATAGGTAGCAAAAGAGAAGGATTTAATATCTCAATGTATTCTGTTGTTTTCCCACGTAATTCTACAGCGCCTTCACTTTCCGTGATGATATTTTCAAGATATGCACGGGAATAATTAAAATAATCTTGTTCCCCCTCTTCTTCATCTGTTTGGGGTAAAAATTGTTGAGCATTTTCATCACTTAAAAAACCATAACGGGCCGGCTCAAATAGTTTAAAACGTTTCTTTTCACCGAAACTTTCAAGCAGATTTTTGGGTGTTTCTTCGGTATTTGATTTTTGGGAATTAAAAGATGCCACCTCAGCAGCTAAAATTTCTGCGCCGGAGGCATTAAAAAATACAGACACTAGCAAAACAATAGTTAAAAACTTTTTAAGCATAGTGCTTATATATATAATATAAAATTATGCGCGAGATATGTTAATTATTTAATGATTTTCATTAAGAAAACAAAAATACCTCTCCGTTCTTCAGAGAGGTATTAAAAAATATTATTAAATAAACTTAAATATACCCTTTGGGAACAGGCGGAATATTAGGGTCCGCATATTTTTTGAGGTTTTTAAAGAAAATCGTTGCTATTTCCTCTTTGTGAGCATCAAAAAGTTGGTGAATATATTCATAACATTCATTAGATGTCTTACCATACAAATACGGATAACATTCATAACCGCTGCACCATTGGTTATATGAATCAGGTTGAAACATGGGCATTATTTCATTTAAAGTATCACGGTAAACAGGGGTCATTAAAAAGGCCCTTTCATTTTCTTCTAATTTAGGCTTATCAAAAGGAAGTTTTTGCTGAATTTTATAAAAAACCGCAGATCTTAATACATTATCAACATAATAAGTGTAACGCCATTTATAATTTACTAAGTTGTCTTTATTGTAATATGAGTACCTAGTAGCTGAATATACTATGTCGGCATATTCCCCTAATAGCTCTTTTCCTCCCAATATTTCCTCAATATGTTTTTTAATAAAATTTTCATCGGCAAATATAAAAGTTGCCCTAGTACCTAACAAAATATTATTGGACTCCTCTTTCATAGGTAAACCATACTTTAGTTGTGAGAACATAGTTATTTCTTCAGACAAATTTCCGGTAATATCCAATATTCTCCCTTTTGCAGAAGGATTGTGGACATAAGGAAACATATGTGCCGCTTCATGCATAGCTCCGTTTATTGCATATATAAAATCATCAGCGGATATACAAATATAGCCACAATTTGATGTATAACAACTATCAGAAAAATTTATATTCAAATCAAAATCTTTATTAATCATTTGCCTAGTAACATATTCAGCCCCTAAAAATGCACCCATGTAAAGAATTTTGTTTTCTTCAGAAAGTTTACTTAAATTTTTACCGGCAAATTTTATATTTAAACTGTCTTTATTATCATCCAACCATGTTAAAAAATTCTTGACTCTAATCCACTCCTGTTCCTCAAAATTTTTTCTACCGTAATATTTGTATATTATTTTTTTAGATTCAAAAACCACATCCCGCAAATATTGTTTTTTAACAAATTCTTTTATTTCTCCGGCAGATATTATTGGCTTTTGGTCTTGCGCAAAACCGGAAACACAAAAAGCCAATACTAAAAGTACGGGTATTATAAATCTTTTAAATTTAATCATAAAATATCCTTATCGGTTATAAAGATATTATAATGGTACTTTTCTATATTGTTAAGTATCTTAATTAAAAAATCTCCCTGTAAAATTGCAGGGAGATTATGTAGAGTAAAATATGGTTTATTTTGTTTGATTTGCAGGTTGTGTGGGTGCGGTAACAGGAACATTAATATCCACAACGCTGTCCATACCGCGTCTTGAAACCAAAACTGTTAAAGTAATAGATACAACCATAATCAGTACCGCAATAACTGCAGTTAACTTTGTTATAAAAGTAGCTGCTGTCGGGCTTGAAAACACGCTGTCACTGTTTGAATTACCGAAAATACCGGCACTTGAACCTTTACCGTTTTGCATCAAAACTAATAAAATTAAGAGGATACATAAAATCCATTGTGCAACTAAAAGTAAATTATACATTCAAAATCTCCTTTCAATAATATTTATTATACTATTTTTTGAGGTCGGTTTGTTAAATTTTATCGTTTAAATTAAACTTGGCATCTTCAATAATCTTAAAAGTTATTTTTTCATCGTCGTTTAAATTTCGGTAAAAACTCCTATCGGCAACTGTATAAGAAACGTTGGGAATATATCTCAAAATAAAATTCATAATATCTTCATCAAACGGAGATATATAAAGCAAATGCATTGATGAAGAAGACAATGAGGACTTTAAATCCGCTGTTGCCGAAACTATTCCCAGAAGTTCACCGGTATTTGTCATTACACCTGAACCTGAAATACCCTGAATAACTCCAAAATTTTCTGTAACAACAGCTGAAAGTTTAGGTGAAAAAAATACAGTACTATCAGAATTTTTTAAAATATCCTTTTTACCGCTCCAAATAGAAATAACTGATAAATTCCTTTTTATTGCCAGAGGTCTTCTTGTATTCATAACAAGTATAGTAGGCAGATGCGTTCCATTTAATGCACGAACATAAACCGCTCTGTTAGGTATGCGGCGCAAGAACTCGGCTTCAGTTATATTGTGCATGCGTAAAGGGTCTTTAAAAACGGTTTTTGTTTCCTTGGGATCAAAATAAATTAAAGCTATGTCGTAGAGAATTTCTTTAGTATCTAATCTAGTCTTATCAAATCTAAATATTTTTTTACTGAAATCCTTACCATTTGTGGTGGTGAAATCTGCTTCATAATTTGTACCTACCAGTAAACGCGCTTGAAAACTACAAGTATCATTCATACACGGTTCCACACAATGTGCTGCGGTAATAAACCAATTTTTTGCAAGGCGTACTGCCTGACATTTTACGATTTTCTCTAAACCGTGCTTATTTAGATTTATTTCATAAGTATTAGTGAAATCTTTAACAGAACTATAACTTTCTTCATTAGTAATAGTTACAAAACTTACTTCAGCTTTTGCCGAAATAATCAAAAACAAAAATGAAATAAAAAGTATTATTCTAATTTTCATTTATCATTATCCAATGAAATCAATATTTCTTTATCTTGTGTAATATCTTTAAAATCAGGCGAATTGGCATGTTTAAAGTAAAGCGAAAGACCTTTTCCACTTAAAAATTCCTTTACTTTGTCATCAAATGCGGCAAATACTGAAAAACGAACATTATTCCCTTGGCCTGCCGCTGCGGAAGTTATTGCAACAAGTTCGCCTTTATCCGTAAACACTCCCGCGCCGGACAATCCATGGAATATCCCCAGATCTTTAGTGAAAATTATTTGGCTTTTAGGCCCGTAAAAAACAGGATTTATTGACATAACAGTGCCAATGTTACCATTTATATCAAATGGAATTTTTAAACTTCTGTTTATAATTTTAGGTTCACTAAATCTTACAGAATTATCTATAATGAAAATAGGCGGTTCTTTAAAAGAACCTGGAATTTTTGCATTTTTAAAATCTATTAAAGCTATATCATAAGAAGCATTTTTACCTTGCCTGTTTTTGAACCAAAAAACATTTTGTTGCGATGTTTTAAATATATTGCCCGCGATATTGACTTCTACGTTGCAGGAAATATTGCAAATATCCGTACAATGTTTAGCAGTTAAAAACCAAGTATCTTTTATACGTACTGCCTGGCAAGATGTACCATTTGTATTACCTGGTTCGGAAACAAAAATTTCCTCCCCAAAAATAAAAGAGGCCGATAAACAGAATATACAAATAATAAAAATTTTTCTCATAAAACTATGATAGCAAATTTTTGCGATATTGTTTTTTAATTTCGCCTTTCTTCAATAGGAATATCACTGTCTATTTTAAGCCCCAGATATTTTTCATAGGTAGTGTAATATCCCATAGGATCATAATGTAAAGTCGCAAGATTTTCCGGAAAAGTACGCAAATTACGTATCATTTCCAAATAGATACTTTTTTGACCGGTTCTATAGGCATGTTCAATTTGCTTTTGACGGGTCTGATAAGCATCATAAAGATATTTATAAGAGGTATAAAATATCGGCATAATCATAAGAATCCAAACAGTTAAAAAGAACGCAAAAGTTTTCGTTAAATTGAATTCACACAATGGTATAAAATCTTGAAGCAAAAATAAAAACGAACATACAAACATAATGCTTGCGGAATAAAATGCCCTTTCCGGAACTAGAGGGGCCATACATAAAACCATGGCTAAAACAAAAGCGCAAATATAACATAAAGAAGATAGTACTAAATTCTCATTTTTTAAAAAGTCCTTCCTTAAATTGTAGCATCTGTATAATAGTAAAAAGGGTAAAAATACGGGGATATATAAAAATGCAGCCAATAAAGAATCTATACTTGCTATATGCCAAAATAATTTTATGTAAAGCGGGGCATCAAAAAATTTCTTGAATTCCGGTATATTCAAACGAGCATGTAACCCTGGGGAAGTAAAATAAAATATTAGCCCTGAAATCATACCTATAAAAATAATCCAAAAAGAACTGTTTAATTTACGTTTTTTATAAAGGAACCAAGCTCCAAATATAAACATTATACAAAAAGCCATAGGTGAAGTATTCTCATGTAGCCAACCTACAGAAAAGCCAAATATAAAATATATAGGCCACAATAATACCGGTGCAGATTTCGCAGGTGCTTTATAATATTTTCTAAGGTAAATTAGAAATATCATAAAAAATATAAATGGCCAACTGTATGTTGCAGCACCACCTATCCAAAAAATTGTATTATCCGGTTTTGCAATAAAGAAGGTACAAAGCAAAGTTAAAAGTAAAAATACAGGAAAGTCCTTCAAATTTTTAAACGAAGGTAAGCGTAAATATATAAAATAAAACACACTTAAAAGCGAAGCAATTTGCATAAAAGGATTAAGAAGAAGGAAAATCGGTTTCCCTTTCACAAGTAGAAATGTTCCCAAAAAAGGTCCAAGGCGTAAAGTATTATAATGATAAGTTAATTTTATAGCTTTCCATGCTAAAGGAAAAGTGGTGATTTCATGTCCTAATATTTCATCTTTACCTAGTGGATATAAATAGGAAAAAAATGCTATAAAAGCAATATATACTCCAAAAAATAAACCCCAAATAATATAATATTTCCTATCATTTTTGCACATAAGATTATTTTTTCTTTTCATCGAAATTAGGGAATAAATGTTTTAAAATTTGAAAATCCTTTTTATTCTCTTTAGATTTAGTGACTATTTCATCTATTTCCTTCTTGTTTAAACTATTAGGAAGTAAATGTCTTATGGACTGTAAAATAAAATTCTTTTTTACTAAAGCTTTTTCAAGTTGCTCAGTAGTATAAGAATCTAAAGGATCGTTTTTATCATCTTCAATGAGGTTTTTATTAAATGAAAATTCTTGCTTGGGATATATTGAACGCTGACCTGTAACCAAAAAACTGACTATACAAGATACAGCCGCATAAGGGGCTATGGAAGCACCGAAAAGTTCTATTGCCATAATACTTGCAGCAAGCGGGGTGTTTGCAGCACCTGCCAAAACGCTCACGAGGCCGAGTGCGGCAAAAGTTGAAGTATTAAGGCCAATTAGATTGGCAAAAAAGTAGCCGGAATTTGCACCTATAAAAAATACAGGTGTTACAAGACCTCCAACACCGCCTCCGGCAAAAGTAAAGGCCGTTGCTATTATTTTAATTAGAAAACCTAAATTCATTCCTCTACCGCCACTTAAAATAATATCTATTCTATTCATTGTAAGGCCGAGATAATCAGGTGAAGTCAAAAGCCCTATCAATATTACAACACTTGAAGCCACGAAACAACGTATGAGCATATTGGTTTTTGAACTTACATATCTCATTATAATATTACTTAACTTCATTATCTCAATTAAAATTAGCGCAACAACTCCGAAAAATAGACCTGCCAAAACTACCATAAACAATGAACCGTCCAAAGAAATTGCCTTTAGATTAAGTGGGTGATAAATATAATTAACCCCCAGCGCGTGGGTTACCTGGAAGGAAGTTATACCGGCAATGAAAGCAGGAAACATAACTTCATAGAAAACCGTACCGACACTCAAAACTTCAAGCCCAAACAATGCCCCGGATATTGGTACGCCAAAAACCCCGGCAAAACCGGCACTTACACCGCAAATCATAAGTTTACGGCGCTCCTGTTTATTAAACGAAAATATTTTCGCGCAAGTACTGGCTACACCTGCACCGACATCGGCACAAGGAGATTCTTTACCTGCACTTCCACCGCAAGCGATAGTAATTATCGGTAAAAAAAATGCTTTTAATGCAGATATTAAGGAAACCCCTTTTCTTTCATTTATTGAAGCAATGGCCTGATTTGTGGAATAGTCATTATCTTCTGGTGACATTTTTGCCAGTTTATTGACAAGATATAAAGCAAAAGGAAGAACCAAAAAATAGTATTCGAATTGATTTGTAAAACCGATAGAAAATTCAAGCAATTTCAAAAACATGGCATTACAAATACCTACTATAACACCGATTAGTAAAGCAAGTAAAAACCATTTAAGAATATTTAAAAAAGTGATTTTACGTTGTAAAATTGCTATTCGTCTCATTTACCCCCCTGTAGTTTAGGATAAAGATTTTACAAATTCCGAAATACCGCCCATCATCATGTTTACCGAAATGAGGACCATTAATAAACCGGTTAATCTCTCTAAAGCGATTATACCGCGTTTACCAAGTAAATTGCTTATGGGGAAAGATAATAATAAAATTAATCCGTTTAATATAGAAGCAAACAAAACAGCAATGAATAAATACCAAATTTTAGAAGGTGCTCCTGCTGATAATATCAAGAGCATACTCAAACTTGCAGGACCTGCAATAAGAGGTATTGCCAAAGGGACTAAAAAAGGTTCTTCATCTTTTTGATTTATTTGGGCTTGTTCATCCAGGGAAGAATTGAAAACCAATTTTATTGACATTATGAACAAAACTATACCACCTGAAATTCCCAAAGAATGTTTTGCTATACCAAGCCATGCAAGCATCTTGGCACCTGCAAATAAAAAAAGCATCATTATAAACAAAGCAATCATTAGTTCCCGGATAAGAACTTTTGTCCGCCTTTCGGTAGGAACTCTTTTTAAAGCGGTAATAAAAAGTGGTATATTACCGAAAGGGTCCATTACCAAAATCAAAGTAATAATATAACTAGAGATTAATTCCATAAATTTAATTCTCTATTAAGTCAGATGGAGTGTTTCCGAACAAATTTCAGTGGTAGATGAACAAGTAATATCATTTTCGTCCCCTAAAGAATATGAAATCGTATATAGAGGACGGTTGGGTACTCCGCTGCCTCTCTCAGCATCGATTTTGTTGTTAGTAATATCTAATGTGAAAACGAAGCCGCCGTCAGTGTAAGATCGGTTATTGTTTGATAACGCAGAAGTATCCAGCTTAATATCTAACTTAGTAAAATCAAAATGATTTGGTAATGTATCACCGTGTAGAGCCATATAACGATCAACGGAATCACCTATTATTTTTAAAGTAGTCATACCTGAAGCTGCTTTTTGACGTTCTATGTGATCCTTATAATATGGTATGCCGGCACTTGCTAAAATCCCGATAATTATAACTACTATTAGTATTTCTGTCAGAGTATAACCTGATTTTTTATTTAATATATTCATAAACACCTCTTAAAGACAGTTTAGCATAATTAAAACTGTTTGGCAAATATCAGTTAATTATCCATAAGTTCAGCTGTTTTGGTTTCTTTGATAAAAGAATCAGCTTTATCCAATTTCGATATTTTATAAGCTAACGGAATAACGGCAAAAGTAATTAAACTAAATATGCTTACGTATAGGAAAAAGTGATTATATCCCCAATAAACTTGCATTTTACCGCTAAGCATATTAGGCACCATCATCCCAAGTGCCATAAGGCCAGTAGATATTGCGTAGAAAGATGTTTTATATTCCCCCTCAGACACATACATAATAAATACGCTAAATGCCATCATGGCAAGCCCGTTACCAAAGTTTTCTAATATCAGTAAAGTTGTAATTACAGGCAAATTGGGGTGGAAATAGGCCATATAAGCATAAAAGAAATTAGGTAAAACCAAAAATAATGCAAAGGCCACAAGGCATTTTTTGAACCCGAACTTAGAAAGTATCCATCCGCCGAAAATATTACCGCAAATTATAGCGATAAGCCCAAGCGTACCCTTAATATAACCGTAAGTTTCCGTTGAAAGGGCAAGCCCACCCTTATCCAAAGGCTGGAGCATAAAGGGAACAACAACTTTTTCCAAGCAGGCATCCCCAAAACGATACAAAAATATAAAAAGCAAAATATAAACAATTTGTTTTTGGGTAAAATATTTCTTAAAAATATCGCCGTAAAAAGCAAGGCCTTTCTTTTCCTGTTGTTTAGGCCCGTCTGAAGCCGGATGCGGTAAAATGAAATTATGATAAGCAACAAGTATTACGGAAAATATTGCTACTGCCCCTAAAACAAAAGTCCAGGCAAGGGATATATTTGAAAAATGTTTTTCCAATTTACCTGCCAAAACTACCAAAGGACCGCTTATAAAAATTAAAGAAAACCTATAAAAAACGGTACGCCAACCAACGAAATATGCCTGGTCTTTTTCAGTCAAAGCAAGCAAATAAAAGCCGTCTAAAGCGATGTCATGCGTCGCAGATAAAAATGCCCCCACAAAAAAACCCAAGACAGATGCCATAAAAAAATTACTTGTTTGCAAAGTTAAGGCTATAAACAAGAAACACAAAGCCAAAGCAAATTGCATGCTTATTACCCAACGGCGTTTTGTGCTGTTACCTTCTACCAAAGGCGCCCAAAACATTTTTAAAACCCAGGGCAAGTAAAGCCATGAAGTCCAAAAAATAAAAACATCGTTTGGAATATTTAAACGTGTATAAATGATTGCTGATAATACATTTATTACGCCGTAAGGAAGACCTTCCATAAAATAAGTGGAAGGTATAAAAAACCAAGCATTATTTTTCATGCTTAAATTATACTATATATTTAAAGCATCTTGCTTGATTTTCTTTTCTGTATTTTTATAGATTTTATCAAATTGAATATTAACTTGCTGTTCTATATTTTTTTGATTTTTATGAGTAGTATTTAAAGATGATTTTTCCAAAACAGCCAAAGCATAGAGTAAATCTTTAGTTTGATTTTGAAAATCGTCGAAATGATTTTCAGCGATATAGGAAAAAGCGGTATTTCTGAGTTTATCGGGTAATTGTTCAAGAAAAGCAAATAAATTATTATTATTTTCTTCTATGGCGTCAATTAAAGCTAATTCTTGGCGATTTCTGTTTACGGTATATGATTTTATATCATTTACTTTAATAAGATGTTGTGTTATGTCAATTAAGGCTAAGACGCCCAAAAATAATGCTCCGCTTTTGGTAAAAGTGTTTATCTCTTTACCGGCACATAATTTATTTACGGTTTGCATTCTTCCTTCATTTTCCAAATTTTTTAAATTCATATCTTCTACTTGACGCTGGAAAGTAGTAATTTGATTATACAACACAGGATTAGCATTGTAATCTAATTGTTCAAAAAGTTTTTCTAGTTTTTGCTTGCCTTTTAAATAATTTTTTTGAGATTCTCGATGCTCGATGATATATTTTGTGACTAATCTTTCCATATCTTTTCTGTTATTTGTGTTGCGTATCTCATTTAATGCCACAAAATTACCTTTATAAACACTTAATTGACGTGTAAATTCTGTCAACAAGTGTTCATCAGCATATATAGACTCTGTTAACTCAGGTAACTGCGTTAAATTATTGTAAGCAATAATAACTTCATGGGGATTGACTTTTGCCCTTTTACATGATTGTTCAAATAAAAACTTTGCATCTGTAAAATCAGCAAGAGTATATTCGGTGTTTGCATCAATGCTTAAGTTTTGTAATTCTTCCGCTACTGTCATACTTTGATTAATTCTTAAATAGCTTTCACAATAATCTACTATATTAATATCTTCAGTTAATGCTCGATTTAAGAAATCCAGTGATTCTTGTTGAATCTTATCCATATGATCTATTGCCATGTCATCTGCGAGGCGGGTTTTTTTCAATTCTAAATAGACTTCACGATGAAGATCTAAAATAGAAGCTTCGGGTTCTACAGGAATATTAAATTTTTCCAGCAAAGTGGCTAGTTCTTCTTTGCTATTAATTTTAACACCGGCAGCAACAACTGATAATGCCAGAATAGGGGTCAACTTTTGGTCGCCTTTAAAATCTTTTAATACAAGTGAGGAATTTGCTCTTTTATAAACTTTATTATATATATCTTCTACTTGTTGCTTTGTAGGATGGATGGTTTGCGCATATCCTGATGTTTGCAGTAGTAGTACACAAGATAAAAAACAGCTAATTATTCTTTTCATAAATTATTTAGACATACTCCAATTCGGTGTCTCCAAATTTTCATTTGTTCTTTTGGAGACTTTATCTTCAATCCATTTTTTAGTTTTGGCTCTTCTAATTTGTTTTTTCATTTGTTCTTCATGATCTTTTTTCTTTTGCGGTATATCTATAAGTTGAACAAGATAATTTACTTCCGCACGCGTAAGCATTGTCGGGTAAGTAATTGCCACACTTGTTTGATCGGCAAGTTCAGCACCTAATTGTTTTTCAATCTCTGCATTAATATAATTTAGTAAATCGCGGTTTTCATACTTTCCGAGGTTATAATCACCTTTTATCTGCTGTAAATTCTTCCCGAAACTTATTATTTCAGGTGCACGTCCCGGATTTCGTTTAAGTTCTTTTAACGCATATTCAACATAATCAAAATCTATATTCCACATGTATGCACTTGAACTTAAAACTTCTTTTGTAATAAAACCTTTTGTTTCAAGCATATTTAGCATACTTATTGCTTTTTGAGAAGATCCAAAATGTTCCTCCAGTAATTTCTGGGTAACATAACGCTTTTCCAGAATCAAATTTAAAGCGGAAATTAAATCGGAAGTGATATTTTTTTCAATATCACTTTTTTTCTCCGGTTTCCTATGTTGAATCATACGTCCATCAATAATTTTAATATTTTGTATTTTATAAGTTGTTGCCAAATCTATAGCGGCCCTGTCATATCTTAAAGGATCTTCGGTATTAGCTAATTCGTCATTAATAAATTTTAAAGCATAATAAGTACGTAACATTTCTTTTCTGAAATATTCATTAATTAAAATTTCGTCTCCGTCAAAGAGGTCATATAAAAATTTACCTAAAATTTGTTTTAATCTTGGCCTATACATTTGATCAACTTTGGCATAACCTTTTTTAAAATATCTTTTAAGTATTAGAGCATCCCCCCTATTATACTCTTCATTTGTTTTAGAGATTTTTTGGAAGTTCTCTTTTATTCTGTCATATTCTGTTTCTTTAACAGATTTTAACAAATCTGTATCCAAAGAAATATTGATTCTGGAATTTGTATAAGAACCAATTGATTGGTATAAATACTTTATACGATCACTTGATTGTGTTAAATGCCAAGCAACTTGATCGGTAATAAAAGCATCAAATGCAATCATTGTAGCAAAACTTGTTATGGTTTTTAATACTTTAGCCACTTTAGTTGTCTTAGAAAGATATGGTATTAATCCGGTTACAATTTCGGGGGCTACTTCCCAGCTTACATAGAATGTCGCTAATAAAATAACATATACAGGGATTAACCTAATATTTTTTTCTGTTTTTTCTTGTCGATATTCGGGGTTTTTTCTAAAACGATAGGCTATATTTTGGCTTAAAGAATGATGATAACTTAAAATGTCCATAACATCTTCTTCCGCAATACCGTCACCTGGAATTAATGCTGTTTTATTCCACAAAGGCGATTCTTCAGGATAAATATTATAATACAGAAAATCATTATATGACTGGGCAAGATGTTCAGGTGTACCGAGTTTATCATCGCCAAGACGTGGTTTACTGCTAGGGTCCCAAGCATCTTCACCGTTTAATAAATCCTCTTCTAATTTTTCGACAAAAGTAAAGGGGCTTATTTGCCCGACCTCATAATAATCATAATCAAAAGACATAGCAGGTTTATATGATTGCAAACGCCCATTTTTATCTTTAAAACGTTTAAGATCAACATTCTGTGCCATTACATGTATGGGCATACTTGTTAAAAATACGGCTAAAACTAAAATATAAGTTATAAATTTTTTCATACCATTTCCCTCTGCTATATTGTAAAGGTTTTTATAAACTCAAGCAAGGGATTTTAGACCTATTTAAGTATTCTATTAGGACCTACTTTCATATAGGTCTTTTAGGTAAAAAATACCCCCTGCAGAAAAGCAGAGGGTATCTTACCTTAAAACTCAAAATCTATTTTTTGAGTAAAGCGATTAAGCCCGGTAATTCTTTGCCTTCAACAAATTCCATACTTGCACCACCGCCGGTAGAAGCATGGGAAACTTTGCTTGCTGAAATTTTGGCTTTTTTGAGAACATTTAAACTGTCCCCACCGCCGATAATCGTAATGGCACCGTTTTCAGTCATTTTGACTAAAGTTTCTGCAATTGCAAAACTACCTTTTGCATAACTTTCCATTTCAAAAACTCCGACAGGACCATTCCAAAATACTGTTTTGCATTTAAGTAATTCTTCTTCAAAAAGTTTGATGGTCTTTGGCCCAATATCAAGCCCCATATAACCGGCAGGAATATTCGGGTTTTCGGTAGTTATTGTCGGGATACCGTCTTTAAATTCCTGTGCACAAACATTGTCAATAGGAAGTAAAAGTTTAACCCCTTTAGCTTTGGCTTTTTCCATTACTTTTTTGGCTTCTTCAATTTTGTCTGCCTCAAGCAATGAGTTGGAAACTTCATAACCGAGTGCTTTGTTGAAAGTAAAAGCCATACCGCCGCCAACGATTAAAACATTAACTTTATCAAGCAAATTATTTAAGACCATAATTTTGTCGGAAACTTTTGCACCGCCGATAATTGCAGCAAAAGGGCGGGCAGGTGTTTCAATTGCACCGCCTAAAAATTCAACTTCTTTTTGAATTAAATAACCGGCTGCTGCGGGCAAAAATTTTGTAATTGCGCTTGTTGAAGCATGCGCGCGGTGAACTGTACCAAAAGCCTCTTGAACAAAAACATCACCGAGTTTGGCAAGTTCTTTTGCAAAGTTTTCGTCGTTCTTTTCTTCTTCGGGATGGAAGCGTAAATTTTCAAGCAAGACAATTTCGCCAGGTTTTGCTGCAGCAACTGCTGCCTCGGCTTCAGGCCCAACGCAATCTTTACCGAAATGAACTTTTGTGCCCATAATTTTTTCAACTTCCGGTGCAACGGGTGCTAAAGAAAATTCCGGTGCAACTTTACCTTTAGGGCGGCCAAGATGTGCAATTAAAACAAGTTTGCAACCTTGCCCTAAAAGATATTTTACGGTTTTTTCCGTCGCAGTAATGCGTTTAGGGTTATCAACTTTTCCGTCTTTCAAAGGAACATTATAGTCAACCCTCATTAAAACGGTTTTACCTTTTAAATCTACATCTTGAATTTTTACAATATCATTTAAGTTCATAAAATCTCCTATAAAAAAAGGCGCCCAAAGTGAGCGCCTTTTTGATAATTAAAGTTATTTATTGACTGATGCCATGTGGGCAATTAAGTCAAGAACTTTATTGGAATAACCGATTTCATTATCGTACCAAGAAACAACTTTAACGAAAGTATCGGTTAAAGCAATACCGGCTTTTGCATCAAAAATTGATGTACGTGTATCACCGAGGAAATCTGAAGAAACCACTGCATCTTCGGTATAACCTAAAATGCCTTTGAGTTCGCCTTCGCTGGCTTCCTTCATAGCGGCGCAAATTTCTGCATATTTTGCAGGTTTTGCAAGATTAACGGTTAAGTCAACAACTGAAACGTCCAAGGTAGGAACGCGCATTGACATACCGGTTAATTTGCCGTTAAGTGTCGGGATAACTTTACCGACTGCTTTTGCTGCGCCTGTGGAAGAAGGAATAATATTCCCGCTTGCTGCACGGCCGCCGCGCCAATCTTTCATAGAAGGACCGTCAACGGTTTTTTGTGTTGCGGTGGTGCTGTGAACGGTGGTCATTAAACCATCGGTAATGCCCCATTTATCATTTAAAACTTTTGCGATAGGTGCCAAGCAGTTTGTTGTGCAGGAAGCATTGGAAACAAATTGTGTACCTTTTACATAGGATTTTTCATTAACACCGACGACAAACATCGGGGTATCATCTTTTGAAGGTGCAGACATTACGACATATTTTGCACCAGCTTTAATGTGTGCTTCTGCTTTTTCTTTGGTTAAGAATAAACCGGTAGATTCAACTACATATTCTGCGCCGACTTTATCCCAAGCAAGTTCTGCCGGGTCTTTTACTGCTGTTACGCGGATTTTTTTACCGTTTACGATCAAGGTGCTGTTTGCGACATCTGCTTCAACAGTGCCTTCAAATTTACCGTGCATTGTGTCATATTTGAGCATATAAGCCAAATAATCAACCGGGCACAAATCGTTAATACCGACAATTTCAATATCTTTTCTGTTTTGGGCAGCTCTGAAAACAAATCTGCCGATGCGGCCAAAGCCGTTAATACCAACTTTTATAGACATACTATTACTTCCTCCGTAAAATAACTTCTTCCCTTATATTTTACAATTTTTTGAAATTACTTGCCACAGGTTTTTTAAGCAATAAAAAACCCCTTGAATTTCAGGAATCATTTTTCAAGGGGTTAAAATTTATTTTGCTAAAATGCTCTTTTCAATACGCTTACCTGCAACAGGATCCACAGAGTTAATTTTACTAATAATTTCTTGTTTGTCTGATTCTGCAAGTAAAATTACTTTATTAGTGCGAGTATTGTCATTGTCGAAATTATCCCATAAATTCGTTGCATTAGCAAAACCTAACAAATACTTGTTACCGTTTTCTATATAGAATAACGGATCTCCTGCTCTGAGTTTTGCTGATTTCACTTGAGCAAGAATATCTTTGGTTTTGTCATCTTTATAAACTTCCTTTACTTCTTTTTTATAGCTTTTTCTACCTACGCCAAGATAAGAGTGAAAATTATCTTCATAAGCATTATGGAAATCAGCATAAGCAGAGGTATGTTTATCAGTTATATCTACTTCAAAATACCCGTCTTCGAAATTATTCTTAAACTCTGATTCATCAGAAGATTTTACAAATGCTAAACCTGCTTTAGGAGCAGAAAGAAAAACAGGGGTTCCTTTTTCATTAACAACTCTTAAAAGAAAGACATTACCGACCTTATAATTATCTGCAGTATAAGTTTTACCGGAAACAATAATTTTAAAATTAGAAGCTGAGGAACTGCCCACAGTTCCGGGTATAGGTTTCATTTTTTCACCCTTGGCAAGAAGACATTTCTTTGAAGCAACTGCCCAAGATTCATCAATTGCTATGGCTATACATTCCCCTTCTTGTAGATCTTCTACATACTTATTGCCGTCCGAATATTTGCTAGGTGCGTTATATATGTTTTGACGGAACTGAATTACATTAATCAGTCCTGTGGGATCTTCAGAACCAAAAGTCACGTGCTTGGGGGCATAGTTTCCTTCTATTTCAGTCTTGACAGTTTTGGTTATTGTCTCTTTCATTTCCTTATTGGTGACAATATTCCCCGAAAACAAAGCAGGACCTAAAACAGAAACTAAGAAAAATAATGTAAATAATTTTTTCATATGATCTCCTTTATATTTTAATCTATATCATTATTATAAAAGTTATTCCTTAAAATTTCAAGGGCAATTTATCCAAGTTTTATAAAACGAACTTTATTTATGAACAAATTCAAAGTCAGTATATATATTTTGCAAATTGGGTTCTAATACGTAATAAATACTTGTTCCACCCTCGTATCCAAATTCCAATGCTGCATAAGTTTTAATATCCAATGAAATATCATTTCCGTTATATTTAATTGTTTTATTTTGAGTTGAAGGAGTATAATACACATACGGTACTAATTTAAAATATTTAGGAGAATATTTTAAGGTTACAGTGGCATTCTTTGTGAGAACTGGAAAACCATTTTTGTCATAATCAATAAGAGCAGAATCATTATTATTATTTGACTTAATAGTATAATCTAATTCAAAACGAACCTCTTTACCATTAATAACCATTACAATTGATTTGTTATTATCAATAATTTTATATCCGGCAGGAATCTCATCTATTACTTCATAATATCCTTTGTTCGTCTTTTCTTCCGGAACGTGTTTTGCAACTCCGTAATCATGATCCATTTGATTTTCATAAGGTACATATTCTCTAGTAGTGTAATCCTTATCGAAATAATGTTTGTTTCCTCCGACTTCAGTAGACGCCGCTATATCAGTTGCAAATTGTGACACCAAGTTAGAATATTCCTTAGTAATTTCTTTCACATCAACGGAAGACAGTTCTGCAAATACTGCCGGGCTAAAAAGTACTACGCTAAATAAAATTGCTAAATATTTTTTCATACAATCTCCTTATACCAAGTATAATCAAATTATAAAACTTATTTCACTTGTTTGCAAGGGTAATTAGACCCATAGAAAAGGACCAAAAGACCTAAAAATAAAAGCCCCCGCCGTAAAAGCAGGGGCTCTAAACTTACTAGGAATTAAGGAATTACATCATTCCCATTCCGCCCATACCGCCCATCGGTGGCATTGCGGGTGTATCTTTCTTTTCAGGCTTATCTGCAATTAAGGCCTCAGTTAAAAGAACTGTTGATGCAATTGATGCGGCATTTTCTAAAGCGGTTCTTACCACTTTTGCCGGATCAACAACACCAGCTTTTAATAAGTCTTCATAAGTATCAGTATCTGCATTAAAACCTTCATTACCTTTGAGGTTGCGGACCCTTTCCACAACAACGCTACCGTCTAAACCGGAGTTTTCGGCAATTTGACGTAAAGGTGCGGTTAAAGCTTTTTTGACGATATTGATACCTGTTTGTTCGTCTTCAGTTTCGCCTTTTAAACCTTCCAAAGCTTTTTCACAGCGAACTAATGCAACACCGCCGCCGGGAACAAGGCCTTCTTCAACGCCTGCTTTTGTGGCGTTTTTTGCATCTTCAACTTTAGCTTTTTTGGCTTTAAGTTCGGTTTCAGTTGCCGCACCTACATTGATTACTGCAACACCGCCGGAAAGTTTTGCCAAGCGTTCTTGAAGTTTTTCTTTATCATATTCAGAAGTAGATAATTCAATTTGTTTCCTGATTTGAGCTGCACGTTCTTCAACAGCCTTTTTGCTACCGCCACCATGAACGATAGTCGTGCTTTCTTTGTCAATAATAACGCGTTTTGCTTTACCAAGCATTTCCAAAGTAGCATTTTCGAGTTTTAAACCACGTTCTTCGCTGATTACTTCCCCCCCCGTTAAAACGGCGATATCAGCAAGCATCTCTTTGCGTCTGTCACCAAAACCAGGGGCTTTAACTGCGCAACCCTTTAAAGTTCCGCGTAAGCGGTTTACAACCAATGTCGCAAGGGCTTCACCGTCGACATCTTCAGCAATAATTAAGAATTGGCGGCCGCCTTGTACGATTTTCTCCAAAATAGGTAAAAGTTCATTCATGGAAGAAATCTTTTTATCTGTAATAATTACAGCACAATCTTCCAAAACGCATTCCATGCGTTCTGAATCTGTTACAAAATAAGGTGAAATATAACCGCGGTCAAATTGCATACCTTCAACTACTTCCAAAGTGGTATTTGCGGTTTTACCTTCTTCAACGGTAATAACACCTTCGTAACCGACTTTTTCCATAGCTTCGGCAATTAAATCACCGATAACTTTATCATTAGCGGAAATTGTTGCAATTTGTGCTTTTTCCTGTTTTGTTTTAACAGGATGCTGCATTTTTTTGAGTTGCTCTTTAACGGCTTCAACGGCCTTTTCAATACCGCGTTTAACTAAAGTCGGGTTTGCACCGGAAGTAATGTTTTTTATACCTTCGCTGAGTAAAGCATTTGCAAGAACTGTGGCTGTTGTTGTACCATCACCTGCAACATCATTAGTTTTTGAAGCAACTTCGCGGATGAGCTGCGCTCCCATATTTTCGAACTTATCTTCAAGTTCAATATCTTTTGCAATGGTTACACCGTCATCAATAATGAGGGGTGAACCAAATTTCTTTTCAAGAACTACACTTCTACCGCGCGGCCCAAGTGTAACCTTAACTGCATCGGCTACTTTTGTAATACCCGCTTTCATTTTTGCGCGGGCTGTTTCGGAAAATACAATTTGTTTTGGCATATATAATCATCTCCTAACCTAAAATACCGTAAATATCGTCTTGATGCATGATAATATATTTTTCATCATCAATTTTAACTTCACTGCCGGCATATTTGCCGTAGAGAACGATGTCACCGACTTTAACATCCATCGGCAAACGTTCGCCCTTTTTATTTAAAGCGCCTTTACCTACTGCAACAACTTCCCCTTGCATAGGTTTTTCTTTTGCACTGTCCGGGATAATGATCCCGCCTTTAACAACTTCTTTAGGTTCGGCCGGTTTTACAAGAACTCTGTCGCCTAAAGGTTTAAGTTTAATTGCCATACTGCCTCCTGTTAATATATGTTTTAATTTTTTGGTTCACGGCTGTTTTATTTTTGGCAGCCAAAACCTTACACTGCTAATTAAAGCATTATTTTTGATAATTGTCAATCCCCTTGCTTGAGTGCTAATTATTTTTACGACTCAAACAAGGGAATTGAATAAATATTTTTATATTATTTAAACCAGCTTTTTATATGATCGAGAAAAGATTTTTCCTGCTTTTGAGAGACATGTACAATAACACATGACGTATTATCTTTACCATCATTAGATGCAGAAATTTTAACTATTTTTTTACATAATTCAGTAGGTTTTAAATCAGATTTCAGAAGATTCAGCATTTCATTATCCGTTATACCTTTATTGACACCGTCAGAACATAAAACATAAGTATCACCAATTTGAGGTTTTATATTAATAATGTCACATTTAATATCTTGTTTAAGGCCCAAAGCTTTCATTAATATATTTTGTATACGAGATTTTTCTGCATCTTCTTTTGTCATATTCCCTAATGCTACCTGTTGTTGAACAAATGAGTGATCTGTAGTTATTTGAGATAATGTGCCGTTACGATATAAATATACCCTGCTGTCTCCTATATGAACAATTGCCGCATTATTTTCATCTTCTATATATATAGCACTTAAAGTAGTGCCCATGCCGCTACGTTTTATATTTTCTGTAGCCAATGTATATACTCTATAGTTAGCTAAAGATGAAGCATATAATAATTTGCGCCCTACCGGCGTATAGGCTGTTTCATAATCTTTAGGAAGTACAATTTTATTTTCTCGCAAATCCATCAAAGTTTGTTCCAAAATACTTACAGCTAGATTGCTGGCAATTTCTCCAGCATTATGCCCACCCATACCATCAGCAACGGCACCCAAACAAAGTTCAGGGGAAATTAAAGTTGAATCTTCATTTTTTTCTCTTATCTTTCCTATATCTGTATAGGATGCAAGTTCTATATCAAATTCCATCGTTCCTCTCTATACATCAACATTTTAAGTATAAACATAAATATACCATACATAACACCCATTATTAGTACAAAGAAAAGCATATTTTGTGCTTTATGATAATACCTAAGCCTTAAAAATGATTCTGTTAAAGCAAAATCCCATACAAGAGATTCTATTCTCTCCTTATTTTCTATAGAATAATTCTTTTTCAAACGCTCTATAAAAACATGCCGTCTTTGTGAAGGTTCTAAATTTATAAGATCATCATAAGATTGTAATATCTGATATTCGTTTAATTGAGAATTTTCCAATAATCTTAATGCTTCTTCAGATAATCCAGTTTTATCAACCTCATATTCTGTTAATGCTTGTTTAGGCATTTTATTTAATATAGCATAGGCATTACCTGCCCCTTGATATAACCAAACGGAAATAACTGAAAAAGCAAGTATTACCATTGTAGCCATCCTTATCATCAAATTATCTCTCATGAAAGGCATTAATACTAAAGCAATTAAAGTAAAAATCAACGCGTAAAGCAGGGGCGTTGTCATTTCACCCGACACGAATTCCGAAGGAGCAAAAAAGTGATATAACGTTATGATAGAAAATACAAATAATATCACGGTAAGCACGCGGTAAAACAATGGAAAAATATCACAATCGTCTATATATATTGCCATAAAGATAAACAAGAAAGAAAGTACCAACAGATAAGAATATGTCGTTAAATCTCCTACCGGTGAACCCAAAGCAGCAAGACCGGCAACTCCCAATAAATAAGCGACGAGGGAAAGTATTAAAGCATATATGGAAATTTTGCTTAATAGCTCAATTCTGCTAACAATAAGTAAAATAACAATATATGCGCCACAAATTATTCCCCACATTAATTGGCCGGGAGCCATAGTGGAAGACCAAGGTTGTATAAAATATGAGAATAATCCATCCTCTTTACCTATTACTGTTGAACAAATCATACCTAATTTTAAGAAACATATCACACCGGCAATTAATATTAGAGTAGCAATTATAGTATTAAAAAATGCTTTTACTAGAAAGCTATTCTTCTTTAAACTAAATATGCCGGAAGGATCTACTGATTTATTAGTTATAGACGAAAGCCTCTTAAGCTCATTTTTTCTTTCTTTAATATAATTATCCGTTTTATTATCTGAAATAGATTCTAAAGAATTCATCTTAACATTATTGTTCTTCATATGTAGATTTGAATCCATTTTTTTTACTTCTTCTTTACTTTCATCAAGTTTGGGTAAAACTTCACCTTGTGCCTTTGACACTCTAGCATTATTTCTGGGAGATTCTTTTATATCTTCTATTCCTAGTGTAAAACCTACCTCTTCATCAATATTTATATTTTTTGTCGTGTTGATAATTTGATCTGCACGACCTTTTTGAAAAAATGCCAAAGCATCTGCCGCACTTTGAAAGCGATCATCCGGATTTTTTTCCATCAATTTTTGAATTGCTTGTACAACCCAACCGGGAATGCCTTTACGATATAAATTCATATCCGGTACAGGTTCACTGATATGTTTTTGTATGATTTCCATTGAATTCTTACCGGTAAAAGGATATTTACCCGTCAGAACATAGAACATACTCGCCCCTAGGGAATACAAATCCGCTCTTACATCAATTTCCTTTCCTGCAGCTTGTTCTGGGGATAGAAAATAAGCTGTACCGGCAAGTTCCGTTGTTTTAGTAAAACCTTTTTCTTGGTCAACTTTCTTAGCGATACCGAAATCAACAATTTTTGGTTGTAAATTTTTTGTTATTAAAATATTTGAGGGTTTAATATCTCTATGTACTATACCTTTTTGATGAGCTGCCTGTAAACCTTCCAAAACACCGATAAATGTATCTATCACAAAGCCTATCGGTAAATTAGGTCTTTTTCTCACTATGCTTGAAAGGGGTTCACCATCTATAAAGGACATAACTATAAAATACAATCCCTTTTCCTTACCGACATTATACACCTGGACAATATTTTGGTGATCCAGTTCGGCCACGGCCCTTGCTTCAGTGAGAAATAAACCAACAGCTTTTTTATCCTTAGCCAAATTAGGACTTAAAATTTTTATACATACAATACGATTTAAAGCTTTATGTTTAGCTTTAAAAACCGTCCCCATACCACCCCGGCTGATTTTTTCCAATATTACACAACCAGAAATTTCATGCCCTATAAGATTTAATTCTGTTTTTCCAGATGGTGAATTAGTGGAAGGTTTAGTTGTATCTTGATTTTTTTCCATATCAAAACCCCATTTATTTTTATTTAAAACTATTTATTTTCAGCAAAATAAGCTGCTGTTTTTGCAAAAAGTTCTTTTATCTCCTTCAATTTTTCTAACGGAAGACGTATGCCTTTTTTAGTCCAACCGGTATAAGCGCTGTCTTCTTGATATTGTCTTAAATCAAGCCCTTTGGAATTCATATAAGAACTTATCCTTAAAACTATATTTAAACCTTTTCTCTTAGCGAAACGGCCAAGTTCTTTATCTTCAATTTTAGTTATATCGTCCGGTAAGGCATTTATTGTTTGGGAAACTTTATCAATCATTTCAGGGGAAAGTGTAATACCCGCTTTAGTGGGGCCAGTATAAGTTTCTGATTTTAAATATTTCCTAACAGAAATATACTTATGGCCCTTAAAGGAATCAACGGAAATTCTGATTTCCGATCCTTCATCAATAGGCAAAACTCCTATAACTTGTAAAATTTCAAATGTCGTATTTGGCATAATATTCTCCTTATTTAAAATAATTTTCCTATACTTGAGGCTACACCTTTCAAACCGCTTGCTACACCTGAAGCTGTATTTGTGGACACTTTAGCACCACCTTTCAAAATATTCCCAGGAACATTTACCATGGAGGTGACAGAAGAAAGGACATCAACGGAATATTTAGGATCATTCATTGTACCTTTTATTTTTAACACTATAGGTTTAAATCCTGATCCTTCCGTAACTTTTCCGAGATGCGTGTTAACTTTCATATTTAGTCCTTCCGAAACTAAATCTATTGTTCCACTGGCTTTAACTGTAAGTAAATTGCTCACTATGGTTGATTTATCTAAATTTATCAAACCATTTTGTATTGTATATGCTCCTTCAATTTCGCTATAAGTTATCGTATCATTATTTCCAAGGCTTAATTTTTCAAGTTTTGCGACCGAAAACACTTGTTGCAGAACTTTTATTACCGAAAATGCTGCCTTTATAATCTTAGATGAATTCATTAATTTATTGATATCTCTAATTTCCCCGTTTTCGGAACTGAAAGTTAAATTACCTTGTAGATTGCTTAAATCATTTGCAAAATTTTTAAGATCTGCTTTCAAAATGAGATTATTTGCCGTAAGAACATTATTGGCAACTTCTTTCACTTTAACATCAGCTTTAATGTTATACATCCCGAAATCGTTTTTCTGATCTTGTTGTTTAGTATCTGTTCTTTGTTCTTGCTGCGGTTCTTGTGAAGAAGAGCCTAAAAGTTCATCAAAATTTATATCATCTAAGGTAAACTTATCCAAATCCAACATAAAATCAATATTAACAGGCTTTTTCGGTTGATTGTAAGCAATAGAAGTTGTAAACTTAGAATTGTTATATATACCGCTCATACGATTCGTTTTTATATCCTTAACAGATTTTATTATAACTTCACCATTAAAATTTTTTAATTGTTTATCTGCTATTATAGCGCCGATATTTTTCAAAGAAATTTTACCTTCGATATTCGGATAGGGTTTTGCAGAAGCAGTTTTTAAATTACCTAAAATTACACCTTCGGGGGCTATTTCTTTAAGCATTTCTTTTGCACTACTGTAAATATCAGTTAAAGATATGTGGAAATCCGTATTTGCTTTATAAGATAAATCGTCGGAAGAAAAGTCCACATCTGCAACATTTTTTATGTAAGAATTGGCAAGCGATATATCTGCTTTAGATATATTTGCTTTACTGCTTTCCAAGTTAACGTCAGCTTTAACGGATAAATCAGCCGAAGGCAATGCAAATGTCGGTAAATCTACAGGGGTGATAGATTTAATAACCTTATCATTTATACCTTCAATTTTTCCCTCTAAATTAAGTAACGGTTTTGTGAAATTTTTCATTTGACCTTTAAATGTCATTTTTGCGTTTTGGTATGCTATAACAAATGGGTTTATATCGATATATGCCTTAGACAAATCTAAATTTTCCAAATCGGCCTTACCTTGTAAACTGATAGTAACGGGGTTAAGTTTTATATCATTCATATCCAAGTAAGTCTTAAAATCTAAATAGAAATAAAAGAAATCATTTAAAGAAAAGTTTTGTACGCCAAAGTTTAAGTTATCAATATCGAATTTCATCTTTGTTTGTTTATCTTCGTAATGGAAAGAAGAATTTTGTAAATCTATGCTTTCAGCAAAGACCGAGATATTTGAAGATGAAGATGCTTTCTGTTCTACTTCACTATTTTTTGTTCCGCTTGAAATAAAATTATCGAAATTAAATTTACCGTCGACATTCTTAATGATATTTATTTTTACCCCGTTCAAGAGTAATTTATTAACACGAATTTTACCGCTTAACAAAGGTAAAACATCCACTTTTAAAGTCGCTCCCTCAGCTTCTGCAAAAATACCGTTTTCAAAAGAATCTTCTTCAGAAATTCTAAATTTAGTTATTTTCATCCCTATTAAAGCAAAAGAGGCATCTTCAAAATCCATTTCGCGATTATAGTTTTGTTTTATAAAATTTTTTGCTGCATTTTTAATTTTATCTGACGGGAAAAAGAAATATAATGCCCCCCCACCGATAACAATTAATCCCAGCAGGGCAATAGCTGATATCTTTAGAAATTTAATTAGTTTCTTCATTACTCTCACTTATAACCTCAGCATCTATATGAGGTTCTTCTTTACACTTCGCATTTCTAAAAAATCTAAATTTTTCCAAGTCAGGAGACATCTTATTTAGTATATACACTAGTACAAGTAAATCATCCGCAGCACCTAAACCAAACATCGCAATTAAGGGATCTGGTATTAAATCAAACGGAATAAAAACATATGCCAAAAATATTATAATCCAAATAAGACTTCTTTTAGGGAGGGGATATCTTCCACAACAAACATTAAAAAACATTAAAGTTGTATCTTTTACATCACGCCACAGTTTAAGCGGATTTACGGTAAATTTTTTATTTTCATCTGGTCTGTTTTCCATAATATAATTATATAATGATATACATTGGTTTGTCAAATGTGACAAAGGGCCTATTTCCTTATAGGTCTTTTTGCCCTTGAAAAATATTATTAAGCCCCTTAAAATTATAGTATGAGAACAGTTAAACTTTTTATAATTTTAACTTTAATGTTATCCTCTACTCTATATGCACAGAATAGAGATCTACAATCAGTGGCAGTAAATTTACCCCCCTCTTCAAATACTTGTACTACATTGTCTGCGGAAGAAATTGATGAAATAAATAAAAATATTGCAAATATCTTGGCTGAAAATTTTGCCCAAAGAAATGGCCTTTCTTTTGACGTGGAAGAATCAAAATCTAAAATAAACTATGAGTGGTGGGCAAGTTCCATATTTACGAATAACCCAAAACTCCGGTCCTCACTTATAGAAAAATACAAGGCCTATAACGAAATACGCTATAATCGAAATTGGAAAAATTCCCCATATGGGAAGATGAAACCGGAAGAAATAAGCGAAATAATAAATGATTATTTCAAATCAATACGATCTTTACTAAAACAGAATTCCATATATCGTTCTAACCGCTTCGGCCAAAGTTGTGGTGAAATAGGTACAATTTTAATCAGTGTTGCAGCTTTTGAAGGATTATTTATGTTAGCTGAAGCTGCCTTACCTTATGCCGCAACAGCTGAAACTTATTCGACTTTATCTGGTTTTGCATCTATGTTCGCAAGAGAAACGGCAGTATCAACTCCTATATTTATGTCCAGGGCTGGAAATGCTGTTAAGTATATAGGTAGCATTATAGGAGGATCATTCCAATTATATTCATCCAGTGCTATTACATCTTTAGTAGGAGATTTCTTCGGCGTTTTTGATAACAGTAATAATTCTGTAGGTGCCCAGGAAGATGTAAACAGAGCATTAAAACATTCTTTTAACCTTACCGCCCAAATACAAGAAATTAACAGTAACACCGGTTTAACACCCACGCAAAAACAAAAAAGAATTAATACAAGGTATAAAGAAGCCATAATTAAAATTTATGCTTTAGATTATATGAACACCTATTTGTTGTATGGTGAAAAACCTGAAAAATATTTGTGGGCAATACTCGATTTAACAACACTTTTACAAAATAGAGGGTCTGTTACTTTTGAAGGTGATTACGGAAGAACTATAGATATTGACTTGACTCCCCGATTAATGGAAAGAACCCCCGAAATGCAGCAAAGTTTAGAAAAGATTATGAATAGCATCGTATATGGATTTAGAATCCCTGCCTATGGACGATGGTTAAAAGAAAGGGTAGAAGAACGGGCAATAGAAAATTTTGAAAATTCCGAATATAGATTAAACTACAAATTTGATTAAATCTTTATTTATTTGCCAAATAATTTAAGAATTTATCTTGTAAGGCAGTTATTTCACGCCCTTTAGCTTTAAAATTGTTTATGAAGAGACAAAAAACAATGTCTTTGCCGTTTCTATCTTTTGTATATCCGGCAACAGCCCGGGATTTATCTAAAAGTCCTGTTTTTAAAAGTGTTTTGTTTGCAAAAGCTTTTTGTGAAACTCTACTTCCAAAGAAACCCTTTTCATCCGCGTTGCCTGCAATAACTAAACTATCTTTAAAATCTTTTGCATAAGGTTTTGATAAAATCTTTTCAAGCAAGGTTACCGTTGCTTGGCAAGAAACATTACTTGAATGTGAAAGACCACTTGCATCATAAATATCGAAATCATCTTTTGAAATACCGATATTTATTAAAGCCTCTTTCATTTTTTCAAGGCCATCTTTTGCAGTACCTTCGCCGTTTGTATAGGCACTAATATCCCTAAGTAAAACTTCCACATACAAATTATCACTCTTTTTATTTGCATGCTTTACAAGTTCTTTAATCGTTGGGGAAATATGTGTAAAAAGCAAAATTTTCCCGTCGTAATTTTCCCCCTTTTTTACTTCCGCTTTACCTAAAACTTTTATACCGGCATTTTGTAAGGATTCCAAAAAACTTTCCGCAGCAAATTGTGCAGGGTTCGGTAAAGCACCGTAAATTTCATTTTGTTTTTTAGATACAGGCAAAACGCCGTTTAAATTTACGATATTGCTAACAGGCTCAAAGGTAGCGTAAACATCTTCCCTTTTAATTCCTGGATCTGCATAAGCATAACTTTTAAACTCAATACCTTTAATTTTAGGCTCACTAAAAAGCGGCATAATATTTTTTTGCCCTTCTTTTACAGGCGGAAAAACAATTTTGTATTTATTACTTGCAATACTTAAAGCATCTGCTTTTGGCGCAAAATAATTGCCTATATTTTTAAAACTTGCGCGCCAGGGCAACTGCATTCCGTTAAACAATGAATTATCAGCGTAAATATTGCCTTTTATTTGTGTTATTCCTTTATCTTTAATAGCCTTAGCCCAAGAAGAAAATAAATCTTTATAATCGGGTTTATCTTTAAAATCTTTACTACCAAAAGAAGGATCTCCTGCACCGACCAAATAAATATCACCTTCCAAGATTTTACCTTTTATTTTACCGTCTAAATAGACCTTTGTTTCAAATATTTTATTTGGTCCTAAAATTTCCAGTGCGGAAGCAGTCGTAAAAAGTTTTAAAACACTTGCGGGTACAAGTAAAATATTTTTATCTTTTACTACAATATCTTTTCCCCCCACATATTTTGCATAAACAGTATATACTGCATTATTTAGCGCTGGGGAATTTTCCAAATCGCGCAAAAAATTAACCCCGCTTTCTTGTTTAGAAAACGCGTTAACGCATAAACAACTTAAAAGCAGGGTTAAAATTAAACGGCGCATTTTATTTTTTAAGTGGCAAAATTTCGTCAATTATACCATAGGCCTTGGCTTCTTCGGCAGACATATAATAATTGCGCTCACTGTCTTGCCTGATTTTTTCTTTAGATTGGCCAGTGTGATGTGCTAAAATATCAAGCAAATGCTCTTTATTTTCGCGCAGTTCTTTTGCCTCAATTTCGATATCTGTAACTTGGCCAGATAGACCGCCCCAAATTAAAGGTTGGTGTATCATAATTCTTGCATGCGGAAGCGCATAGCGTTTGCCTTTGGAACCGGCGGCAAGCAGTACCGCACCAAAACTCATTGCTTGCCCCATACAAATTGTGGTTATCGGTGCTTTAATATATTGCATAGTATCATAAATTGCAAGCCCTGCCGTTACCACGCCACCGGGGGAATTAATATATAAATTAATTGAACGGGAAGAATCTTCCGCATCCAAATACAAGAGCTGTGCAATAATAATATTTGCAATCTCTGTGCCGATTTCACCTTGCGGACCACCGACAAATATAATTCTGTCTTTCAAAAGACGGGAATAAATATCATAAATATTGTTTTTTTCTACTATTGTAGGTATCATAAAACCTCCTAAAAAACTGATCTCCATGGCCTTGTTGTAAAGCGCATGGTTATACGTCTGTTACAGGCACGGCCAACGGGAGTATCAACTTCCGTCACAAGTTTTCTGCTACCATGCCCAAAAGTTTTAATAGATTCCGATATAACCCCTCTGGATACTAAATAATTCTTTACTGCAGAAGTTCTTGCACCGGATAGCCAATCATTATATTCGTCACTTCCGACTTGATCAGAGTATCCCTCTATAATAAGTTTTATTCTGTTATCTGAAGTTAAAACTTCTGCTACTTTATCTAAAATTTCATAAGATTTATGCTTTATGACAGTACTGTCGAACTCAAATTCAATAGTTGGAATATTATTGCTCTCCAGCATTTCCCTTGGGGTTTGCTTTGCCCACTTCTCTTCATGTTTTCTGGTCGGGCACAAAGCACTATTAGTAAGTTTTTCTTCCTCATCATATTTACGAGGTTTATCCCTACCTACACATGCACCTAGCAAAATTATTGCAATTAAAGGAAAAATTATTTTCTTCATAAACTCTCCCAAATCATAATCATAAATATTATAGCAAAAGTTTTACTTCTTTGCTTTTAAAACCGCTTTAACTAAACCGTCAAATAAGGGGTGAGGATTCATCGGGCTACTCTTAAATTCCGGGTGAAATTGCACCGCAATAAAAAACGGATGGTCTTTATATTCCACAATTTCCGGCAAAGTGTTTTTATGCCAACCCGTAACGTGTAAACCGACTGCTTCCAAATTATCTACAAATTCCGTATTATATTCATAACGATGGCGATGACGTTCTTCAATAAGATTCTTCTTATATAATCTATGTGCTAAAGAGCCTTTTTCCAAAGCACAAGGATAATTACCGAGTCTCATTGTTCCACCTAGAAGTTTAACTGTTTTTTGTTCTTCCATCATTGCAATAACTGGATGTGTCGTTTTAGGATTAAGTTCAGTGGAATCTGCATCTTTAAGGCCGGCCAAATTACGTGCCGCTTCAATAACAGTACATTGCATACCTAGGCAAATACCTAAGAAAGGAATCTTATTTTCACGTGCATATTTTATAGTTTTTATTTTCCCCTCTACACCGCGTTTACCAAAGCCACCTGGAACAATAATACCTTGCACGCCTTTTAAAACTGAAGGGATACTATCAGTTTGCGTATTGACATATTTTATTTTCACCTTCACTCCATTAGACATACCTGCCAAATTAAGTGATTCCGCTACTGATTTATAAGCATCATGTAATTCCGCATATTTACCGGCAATAGCAATAGTAATTTCTTTACTTACCTTTGCGGCTTTTTTGACAAAGTTAAACCATTTGCCGTCATTTTTTGTTTTGGGTTTTAATCCTAAACGCTTTATAATAAGGTCAGTCAAATTTTGTTGTTCAAAATTTTCAGGTAATAAATAGATTGAAGGGACGTCTTTCGCTTCAATTACCGCTTCTTCAGGCACACTGCAGAAAAGTGAAATTTTCTTTTTCATATTCTGCGGTATCGGACGCTCAGAGCGACAAACTAAAACATCAGGCTCCAACCCGATTTCACGCAGTTTTGTAACAGAATGTTGCGTCGGTTTTGTTTTAAGTTCTCCGGCACTTGCAATATAAGGTATTAAAGTCGCATGCACACACATTACATTTGCCCAACCGCGCTCAAGTTTAAATTGGCGAGCGGCTTCAATAAAAGGCAAACTTTCCATGTCACCCACTGTTCCACCTATTTCTATGACGGTTACATCAAAATCTTTTTCAAAAGGAATAAAACGGGACTTAATTTCATTTGTAACGTGCGGAATAACTTGCACCGTCGTACCGTTATAATCACCTTTTCTTTCCCGGTTAATTACAGTTTGATAAATCGAACCGGCAGTATTTGTATTATGGCGTGTCATTTCAACACCTAAAAAGCGTTCATAAGTGCCAAGGTCCAAATCTGCTTCCGCGCCGTCTTTGGTAACATAAACTTCCCCATGTTGATAAGGACTTAAAGTACCGGGATCAACGTTAATATAAGGGTCGCATTTGACCATATTAACTTTTAAGCCCCTAAGCTGCAAAAGTTTTGCAATACTTGAACCGGAAATACCTTTACCGAGTGAACTAACAACACCACCTGTAATGAAAATGAATTTTGACATAATACCACCTTATTTTTTTATATTTTTTTTGGCATAAGCCCTAGCTCTAATTAAGTCTGCCGGGGTATCAATGGCAGGGCCTGCCTTTTCAATTAAGATTGATTTAATTATTAAACCGTTTTCCAAAGCACGCAGTTGCTCTAATTTTTCCAAATTTTCCAAGGTACTTTTTGGAAGTTTAACAAATTTCTTTAAAGCGGCTTCTTTATAGCCGTAAATACCGCAATGGATATAAAAAGGAACTTTAGCGGTTTCCCTTGTTATTTCTCTCTTAAAAGGAATAACTGAACGAGAGAAATAAAGTGCCTGTTTTTTAGCTGTTAAAACAGCTTTTACATGGCTTGGTTCGATAACTGTTTTTTCATCCAAAGTAGGGTAACAAGCAGTAGAAATATCAGCTTGTTTATCCTTTTTTAAAAGATTAACAACATTTTTGATTGTCGATACCTGTACAAAAGGTTCATCCCCTTGCACGTTGACAATATATTTATAGTTGTGTTTTGTTTTTTTGTATGCTTCAAAAACTCTGTCAGTCCCGCTTTGGCATTTGGAACTTGTTATTACGGCTTTTGCATTAAATTTTTTAGCAGCTTCTACAATTTTATCATTTTCGGTAGCAATCAAAACATCACCGACTTTTGCATTTTTACAGGCTGTGTAAACCCATTCAATAATGGTTTTGCCATCAATTTCCGCTAAAACTTTAGCAGGTAAACGCGTTGAACTATAACGTGCGGGAATAACAATTAAAGTATCTTTCATTTATTCAAAACTCCTTTTATTTCTTCTCTCGTAACTGTGGCAGTACCAAGTTTTGCAACGACAAGTCCTGCCGCCTCATTTGCAATAAAAGCTGCATCTTTTAAACTTGCACCGCAGGCTAAAGCAAGTGTTAAAACAGATATAACCGTATCGCCTGCGCCGGTAACATCAAAAACCTCTTTTGCAGTTGCTTTAATGGTGGTAACTTTCGGATTTTTACTCTGTTCAAATAAGCTCATGCCTTGCGCGCTGCGGGTAATTAAAATTGAATCGGCTTTCAAAGTTTTCAATATTTTTTTACCTAAATCTAAAATTGATTTTTCGTCTTTTTTGGGTGGTAACCCCATGCCTTCCCAAGCCTCTTTTGTATTTGGTGTCATACAGGTAATATTTTTGTATTTCAAAAAATTATCAATCTTAGGATCGACACAGACCGGAATATTTTTTTCGCGACAGGCTTTAATAATATCTTGTATATTATGATCGGACAACATACCCTTTCCGTAATCGGACATTATTACACCTTTTGCAGTCTTTAAAGCTTCTTTAAAATTAGCTAAACATTCTGAAGAAATTTCTTTATTTATACGTGCTTTTGATTCTCTGTCAACCCTCACTACTTGCTGTCGTTCTGCAATAACGCGTACTTTTTGTGTTGTTGGGCGTGTTTCATCAATAACCATTTTACTGACGTCTGCACCTTTTCCATCCAAAAATTGTTTTAAAATTATACCATTTGCATCATCACCTACAACCGAAATAACTTTTGGTTTTGCCCCTAAAACTGCCAAATTTACGGCAACGTTTCCTGCACCGCCGGCGACAAAATCTTCCTGCTCAACATTTACTACAGGTACAGGTGCTTCAGGTGAAATACGGCTGACACTTCCTTTGACAAAATGATCAAGCATTACATCACCAATAACTATGATTTCTTTGCCTTTAAATTTATCTATCAAAGCATTATATTTTTTTAGTTCTGCAGCTTTCATAAATTCCCACCTTTTTTATAAGAGTATAATTCCGCTTTAACCGATCCTATAAAAACTTCCACCTCCAATTTTACGGGTAGACGATATTCATCATCGGTCAACCAAACTTTTAAACTTTTACCTTTAACAACAAAAATACTTTCCCCACTTATCATAGGTTCAACGACTATACAGTTAAAAGTGCCTGCTTTGGTTTTAATTTTTTCTTTACCATGAACAATTACTTTTAGAGGATATTGCTTGTTCACATTAACTATATCAAAATAAATGGTATCTTGCAAAGAAATTTTGGGATTTCTAACGTAATATAACGCGCTTAAAACATCAAATACTTCGATACCTGTAAAGGGCGTAGTAAATTTGTACAGTTCGCCCCTCTTATTCTGTTTATACATATCGTAATAATTATTTTTATAATCAAAATTGAGCCACTCATCACGTTTATAAGAACCTTCACGCACGCTTTGCCAATAACCTAAAGATTTTGATAAATCTGATTTTATCCAAGACATATTTATGTCACGTACTTTAAACATTTTATCTATTACAGGGTAAGATTTGGCAAGTGTTTCAATTTGATAGGCGTAATCTTTACCGTTATACAGAATTTTATCGGCTTTAATTGTAGCTTCCCCAGCGGTGACAAAAGCCCAGGATATTTTATAATTTAATTCTTCACCAAACCAAAGCGGGGGTTTACCTTCCGGGGTAAAAGTAGAAACTTGCATAAAATACCAAGGGTGGGTTAAACGTCCGTCATCAGTTTTTAAAATTTCTTTAGGCGGGTTTTTAGGATCCAGTTTAACTTCGGTAGTTGTTATTTCCGTAGGCTTTACGGGGACATTTTCTTGTTTTATTTCCTCTTTAACGGTTGATTTTGTTTCTTGTTTAACCTCTTGCTTTATTTCAGTTTTCGAAGATGTTTGTTTCGGTTTTGATTCTTGCTTGGGTTCTTGTTTTTCTACTTTGACTTCTGTTTTCACTTCCGAAGCTTCAGTCATAAATTCTTGAGCGGCAACTTGTTGCTCTTGCACTTTAACATCTTGGTTCGGCATTTCTTTCTGTGCAGTCTTGCAAGCACAAATAAATATGAAACAAAAAATTACAAAGAAAAACTTTTTCATAAAACCTCTTCACTTAAAATATAATTTGCTGCACCTTTTAAATCGGCACAATGTTTAAAATTTCCCAGTTCCGTTTTATATTTTTTTGCCTGCTTTCTGCCGTTGCCGGTTAAAACCAAAACACCTTCTACACCGATATTTTCGGCAAATTCCATGTCACTTTTTTTATCGCCTATCATAAAACATTTTTTAGGGTTTAATTTATAACCCTTGATAATTTGTTTACCCATTTTCGGTAAAGGTTTGCGGCAATTACAATTTTCATTTGGTGCATGTGGGCAATAACTTATACCTTCAATTTTAATGCCCTTCAATTTCTTAAGCATCGCACTCATAACAGCAAGCATTGTGTCTTCATCAAAATAACCGCGCCCTATACCGGATTGATTTGAAATAATAAATAATTTATATCCTGCTTCATATAGTTTTTTAAGTCCTGCCAAAGTGTTTTTATAAAGCACAACTTTCTTAGGGTCAGATAAATATACACCGGGTTTTTCAAAAATAACAGTACCATCCCTATCTAAAAAAACGGCTTTGTTTGATGTATTTTTAATCGGCACGGACTTTCCCCTCCTCCATAGCTTTACGGGCTTCTGCCTCTCGTTTCCATCTGTTATGTGCCCAAAGCCAATCAGTAGGATGATTAAGGACATTTTGTTCCAATTTCGCCTGTAAAACTTTTGTAAAATCTGCTACAGCTTGAGTAGAATACTCAACTTTCGGCGGATAGATTGTTTCTGTACAATGTGCTACAAGTTTATCCCCATCACGATAAAATTCAAGACAATGCACAGGTACACCTGTTTTTAAAGAGAGCACAGCCGGCATTGGGGAAACTTCTGCCGGCCTATTCAAAAAATTCATATAAAATTTTGAGGATATTACACTTTGGTCTGCTAAAATTGCGAGTAAAGTACCTTTTTTTACTGCTCTGAAAGAAGCAAAAAACGGATTATGCGAACTTATCAAAGTACTGCCGAAAATGCTTCTTAGTTTAGTGATATATTCGTCTACATATTTATTATTCTGCGGGTAAGCTACAAAGGCCATTTTTTTTGTTTTTATTGCTGTTGCAAGGCCAAGTAATTCCCAATTTGCGAAATGTCCTAAAAGCAAAATACCGCCTTTACCTTCGGCATTATCTTTGAAAAAGCTTTCGCAATTTTCGAAACGAAACTTTGTAAGTATTTCTTCCTTACTCAAATGAATGGCATGAGCGAATTCCGTTACGATACGGCCGATATTTACCCAAGATTTTCGGGCTATTTCCATGCATTCTTTTTCACTTTTATCTGGGAAAGTTTTTTGAATATCACTAATGCTTCTCTTATATCGGTTTGGCATAACCTTAGTGAGAACAATACCCATAAACTCCCCAAATTTGATAAGGAGATTTCTTGGCATTAAGCCTAAAATGAAAATTAAAAATCTGAGCCCCAAATACTCAAGGTAGTGGCAAAGGTTCTTCATATTAAATATTATACAAAACTAATAGCGCGCGTGCGTAGGAAAATGGAATGCTTATTCGTGCAAGCAATAAAAAAGGGCTGTCTGGAACAGCCCTTTCGGTTAAGTGAAAACCATTATTGGTTATATTGTTGCTCCCATTGTTGCATTTTTTCTTCGGTAATTCCACTAAGTATTTGACCGATATTCTCATTTACTTTTTGATATTTAGCTATTTTAGCTTTTTCAAATAACGCCAATATTTGTTTAGCTATTTCATATTTTCTGTTTTGTTCTAAAATCTTTTCATAGGATTTAACATAAGGTGTAGTTGTATATTCCAAATCAGCCATGATTTCTTTAGTTTTCTTAATATACCTATCATATTCACTTTCGGGCATACCTGAATTTATTAAAAATTCAATAAAAGATGTATCTTTTAAGTCGTCTATACAAATCCACGATATAAAAAGCTCTATAGCTGAGTCGCTAATCTTACCCCAAATATTCCTTTTATTTAATAGAAATTCAAATTTCTTAAAGTCTAAACTATTATAAAATCGTTCTGGATCCCCCGGTTGAGAGTCTGACACCAAATACATATCAAACATTCTTTTTTCTATGTACTTATCAGTTAACCCGTTGTCAATCATAAATGCAAATACTTCAAAATTTGAATGACGAAGTATTTTCCTAAACAAATTTGCACTCAGTTCTGCATTTTCATTAATTCTGTCCATACCCGCACGATCTACGTAATATTTTATACATTCCAAATCGTTATCATATACGAAATCTTCTAACATGTTCTCCCAATCATAGTAAAACCATTCATGATGTCCATCATTGCACCTATTTGCCATGCTTGGCAAGACACTCCCTATTAAAATCAATAATGCTAATAAAAGTTTTTTCATGGTTTACTCCTTTTATAAATCAATTAAAAACTATATTTTTGATTGATTTCTTGCATTTTTGTTTCTGTGTTATCACGAAGTATTTTTTCAATGTTAGCATTGACTTTAGAAGCTTTCTCATACATTTTTTCTTCTTTAACTTGGTCAAATAATTCTAAAATTGCTTCACATGTTTCATATTCTTGCATGGAAAAGCCCTCATAAGATTCGCCGTCATCAGAACTTAATTTTTTAAATATTCTATCGAATTTATCCATTCTTTCTTGGGCAAAATGAATATACCTATCAAATTCACTTTCAGGCATATCTTGATTAATTAAAAATTCAATAAAAGAAGTGTCACGCAACTGGTTTATACTTGTATTTACAATTTTCTTAACGGTTGAATCATTAATTGATTTCCACACAGTATCATCACTTTTATTTAAAAGTAATGGAATTGCGGTCATAGTAGATGATTTTAAATCCCTGTTTTGAACATAATCGGTTAATGCTGTTTCAAGAGCGTCATCCACAACACTTGAAAAATGAACTCTATTGTTTTGTGCCATAGTCGGCAAAACACTGCCTACTAAAATTGTTAATGCTAATAATAATTTTTTCATAGTTTCCTCCTATTTCTACTTATATTATCACAAAAAAACGGTTTATTAACAAGGGAATTTAGACCTATGAAAGCATCTCATTTAGGCCCAAATATAAGTACCCAAAAGACCTATGTATAAAATTTATTTTTTTATACTTTCCAACTCGGCTTTTAAGTATTTACCGGTATAACTGGGGCTTTTAACAACTTGCGGAACAGAGCCTTCCGCTACGATATAACCGCCCTTGTCCCCCCCTTCGGGGCCGAGGTCGATTATCCAATCCGCGGTTTTAATAATATCAAGGTTATGTTCAATTACCAAAACTGTGTTTCCTTGATCACTTAAGCGGTGCAACACTTTAAGCAATTTATCAATATCGGCAAAATGCAAGCCGGTTGTAGGTTCATCTAATATATATAAGGTATCCCCGGTTGCACGGCGGGAAAGCTCATCAGCAAGTTTAACCCTTTGTGCTTCACCGCCCGATAAAGTGGTAGCACTTTGACCTAATTTAATGTAACCTAAACCTACATCTTGCAAAGTTTTTAAAGTTTTTTTGATTTTTGGAATATCGGCAAAAAAGTCAACTGCTTGGTCAACAGTCATTTCCAAAACATCGGAAATATTTTTGCCTTTAAATTTGACTGTAAGTGTATCTTCATTAAATCTTTTACCATCACATTCCTCGCACTTAACATAAATATCGGGCAAAAATTGCATTTGAATTTTTATAATACCATCGCCCTCGCACTTTTCGCAACGGCCGCCTTTGATATTGAAACTAAAGCGCCCGGCTTTATAGCCGCGCCTTTTGGCCTCTGGCATTTGTGCAAAAAGTTCACGTATTGCGGTAAACACGCCCGTATAAGTTGCCGGGTTTGAGCGAGGAGTTTTGCCTATCGGGGTTTGGTCCACAATAATAACCTTATTAATATTCTCAAGTCCTTTAATGTCTTTATGTGCACCAGGTTGCTCTTTAGAGCCGTAAAATTTTTTGGCAAGCGCATTGTATAAAACATTATGTACCAAAGTTGATTTACCGGAACCGGAAACACCTGTCACGCAAACAAATAAACCCAGCGGAATTTTGACATCAATATTTTTTAAATTAAATTGTTTTGCACCGCGTACCTCAAGCCATTTTTTAGACGGTTTTTTAGGGTTTAAATTCGGTAAAATTTGTTTTGTTCCGTTTAAATAAGCCGCGGTTATTGAGTTCTTATTTTTAATGAATTCTTTAAGGCTGCCTTCGGCAACAATTTGACCGCCGTTTAAACCTGCCGCAGGGCCAAGTTCAACAAGATGGTCCGCCGCGAGCATAGTGTCCTTATCATGCTCAACAATTATTAAGGTATTGCCAAGGTCTCGTAGCTTTTTAAGTGTTTCAATAAGACGGTCATTATCGCGTGAATGCAAACCTATCGTAGGCTCATCAAGCACATAAAGAACGCCTGTTAAACCACTGCCGATTTGCGTTGCCAGGTGTATACGTTGCGCCTCTCCACCGGAAAGTGTTTGAGACTTCCTGTTTAAAGTTAAATAAGAAAGTCCCACACTATGCAAAAAACCAAGACGCGCGCGAATTTCTTTTAAAACCTGTTTGGCTATCAATTCCTCACGCTCAGTTAATTTTAAATTGTTAATAAAATCAAGTGCTTGCTCCACTTGCATTTGTGAAATTTCCGCAATATTTTTACCGTTAATTTTGACCGCAAGAGCCTCTTTATTTAAACGCGCGCCATGGCAAACAGGGCATTCAATTTCACGCATAAATCTTTCATAAACCGCTTCGCGCACGAATTCGCTTTCGCTATCGCTGTTTCGGCGTTTTAAATTGTTTATTACCCCCTCAAAGGGTGCATCATTACCGGTCCATGAAACTTTATAATCTACATCTTCGCCGCCGAATAAAATAATTTCTTGCTGCTTGCGCGGAAGGTCTTTCCACGGTGTAGTCATTGAAATATGTTGGCGGCGACAAACTGAAGATAAAATTTCATAATAATAACCTGCCCAAGAATTTTTCCAACGGTTAGTTTTATTTGTTACAGGGGAACTCCAGGCATAAATTGCACCTTCTGAAATTGACAGAGTTTTATCCGGTACTACCAAATCTTCATCAATTTCAATTTTAAGGCCAAGCCCATTACACTCCTGGCAAGCACCTTGCGGTGCATTAAAGGAAAACAAACGCGGCTCCAAATCAGTAAAACCTATGCCACAATGCGCACAAGCATTATTTTCGCTATAAGTAAAAGTTTTACCGTTTTCCAAAACACGAACTAAACCTTTTGAATATTTTGTGGCAAGTTCTAAAGCTTCGGTTAAACGTTCTTTTTCTTCTTCAGAAATTATAATTTCGTCAACAATTAAATCAAGATTATGCTTTTTATAGCGTGCTAAAACGGGTGGATTTGCCAAATCATACTCTTCCCCGTTTGCTAAAATTTTTACAAAACCCTCTTTTTTAAGGCGAGCAAAAAGTTCTTCGTAAGTTCCCTTTTTTCCTTGCACTAAAGGTGCTAAAATCGTGACCGTTTTACCATTATATTTTTTTAAAATATCTTCGCAAATTGCCTGCAAAGAATATTGCTCAACAGGCCTGCCGCACTCCGGGCAATAACGTTTGCCGATACGCGCGAAGAGCAAACGCAAATAATCATAAATTTCAGTAACGGTTGCAACCGTGGAACGAGGATTACGGGCAGGCGCACGTTGTTCAATGGAAATAGCAGGCGAAAGACCTTCAATTAAATCAACATCAGGTTTTTGCATCAAGTCCAAGAACTGACGGGCATAAGCAGACATACTTTCCACATATCTTCTTTGCCCCTCCGCGTAAATTGTGTCAAAGGCAAGTGAACTTTTGCCTGATCCGGATAAACCGGTCATCACAATCATTTTACCACGCGGTAATTTTAAAGTAACATTTTTTAGATTATTTGTCCTTGCACCTGAAATTAAAATATTTTCCATAACAAACCTCTAATTAAATTATATAATTTATAAAGAGGAGTTTTATGAACGCCATAAAAAAACATATTTGGGTTATTTTGAGTTGCCTTATATCCATATCGGCCTTGGTGTGGTTTATTTATAACGGTAAAGATAATTTTCTCAAAATATGGCACGAAGTTAATACTTTTTACTTAATTTTGGCTTTCTTAGCTTCAGCCGTAATTTATGTTTTTATGGGCTTATCACTATGGGAAACTTTAAAACTACTCGGCCGTAAAATACATATTGGCGCTTGCATGAGTATTGCTTTCGTTTCCACTACCGTAAATTATTTAGTTTCAACCATGGGTGTTAGCGGTTTTGCTTTGCGCGCTCATTTACTTGGTAAACGCGGTATTCCTTTAGGTATCAGCGTTATGGCAAGTATAGTCATAACTGTTCTTTTATATGTAGTTTTATTTGCAATTATCTTGCAAGGAACTTTACTTTTAGTGCTTTCAAGCGGAATGTCGAGGGAACAAATTGTACGGAGCTTTGTTGCGGTGATCTGTATCGCTTTAGTAGGTGCAGCGGTAACGGCATTTTTCTTTAATAGTGAATTCCGATATAAAGGTCTTCGCAGAATATTTATGTACACAAATAAAGTAATATATAAACTTTTCGGAGCATTAATACCTAAAAACAACTTCTCCGCTTTTACTACACAACTTGATAACGGTATAAAAACCATACACAAAAATAAAAGCAAAATGACAGCTACCATTTTATACGTTTGCGGCGATTGGATTTTTACGATTTTGATTTTATATCTTGCATTTTTAGCTATTGGGATAAAAATAGGTATAGGCATATTACTTGCCGGCTTTGCGGTTGGTATGGCAACTACTTTAATACCTGTTTTGCCGGGTGGTATAGGCGCTATGGAAATTGCTATGGCAACAGTATTTTCTCAAGCAGGTATTGATTGGGATACTGCCTTAATGGCTGCTTTAATTTACCGCGTTGTCTATTATATTATCCCTGGCATTATCAGTATTTTTGTGTATTGGGGTTTAAAACTCTCAGAACCCAATCCAATTCGGACAAACAGAACTCAAGAATATCTTGAGAAACACTCAAAAGGGGCTATATAAATGGCAAAGATAATTTTAATTGAAGATTCTAAAACTTTAGCACAAATACTAAAACCTGCCTTGGAACTGAGAGGGCACGAAGTAATTTGGATTAATGACGGCAGGCGTGCAGTCTTTGAAATTAAAAAATTTAAACCAAACATTATTTTGCTTGATTTAATGCTGCCGCATGTAAATGGTTTTGAAATTTGCCAGGCAGTAAAAAGTGATATGGCTTTAATAAAAATACCTGTTATAGTAATGTCTACATTAACAGGGCATGAAGATGTCGAACGCGCGAAAAATGCAGGAGCAGACTATTTTATTTCAAAGCCATACGACTTAAAACAAACATTAGCGGAAATTTTAAAATTTATCCCAAACGAACAAGAATGAATTTTAGAATAATAAGAAATATACAAGTTATAACAGATTCCGATTTGGCAAATGCTTTAGACTTATTGCCGAAAAGTTTTATATCTTTTTTTAAAAGAAATATCTCCGTTTTTCCGCAACAAACTTATTTTAAGTTAACTGAAAATGAAAAACAAGATTTGGTAAAAAACTATTGTGTTACCCATGCCGAACGTTTACGTTATGCAAAACGTTTGCCTTATGTTTTTACTCCGAACGGTGTTGTTCTTTGTATTTTCCTTCTAAAAAAATGCAAAAAAGCCGCAGAACTCCGCATGAAGTTACTTACCTCAAATAATCAAGACGAAATCATAAATACCCTATCAAAATAATAGGACCAAGGACCTATTTTTATAAGGGTCCTTTTGCTCTTGAAATAATTTCTATTTAATGTCATTATATAGTAAGGAATGATTTATGAAATTGAAATACTTACTTTTTATAATATTTTCTTTAATATTAATTTTACCAATGAATGCTTGGGATATTAATTTTGATTTTAAAAAAGAGCAACAAGAAATTTCAAATGTTATCCAAAATTCCCAAGTAGAAAATGCCAAAAAAGAAATGCTGGACGCTTTAGCGCGAGTAAATAGATCAAAAGAAATAAGAGATCCAGAAGCAATAATGAATTTTGGTAAATCAATGAAAATGAATATGAAATTCCTACCTAAAAATGAGAGAATGCCCTTTTTAAAGCAGTTAAGAGCAGGGTTAGTTGATGAAACGCTTAAATTAAAAGCCGATTATTATTTTATAGCGGAAGAAGCCCTAGCAAAGCCTAATTTTACTAAAACAACAGTCGTAAAATCAGCAGAAACTTTTGTTGATAAACTATATAAAATTTTGTTCTCCGGTAATTCTCAAAAACTTGAAAATGCTACAAGAATTTTAAAACAAGATATAATAAAATTGGTATCACAAGGAGATGTGGAATTATTTGAAACTTTTATAAAGACATATACCTTGCAAGCTAACAAATATGGACTTATGTCAAGATCTTTAAACCTTTTTCTTTATGAATTGATGAACCATAATTTACCGTTAACTTTAATGAAAAATACAACTGTTACTAAGGAGGCCTTAGTAAGAAACACTATTCCAATATTACTGAGAAATTTTTCTTGGAAAAAGTTTGTAACAGAACATCAAGGAACGATATTGCAAGATTTATTTAATTCCCAACAGGCAAATAAGTTTCATTTATCGAACTTTACAAAAATGATAGGTGACACTTATCTAGATAAAGCGATGTCCCAGGCAGAACGGGAATTACAGTCAAAGATATCTGTTTTAGCGAATATGTCTCGTATAGCAGAACACAGATACCAAGAATTAAAACCAAAAGCATCCCATGGCTTTGTTGGGGAAAGAACTTTATTTAGAAGAGTATCCCTTGGGGATAATTTCGGAGGAGATCTTACTCCTCAAAATGCTAAAGAATTATCAAGGATGATTCGAACTATTCCGGCATCAAAAATGGAACATGTTTTACCGAATGCAAAAGAATGGATTAAAAGTTTTTCCAGTTGGGCTAAATCAAGCATTAAATCAAAAGGAAATACCATACTTACAATCACAACAATGATTGCCTTAGTAGCAGCAGAAGAATTTATAAAATCTTATACGAGTTATAACCCTTCAGAAAGTTATTTAAATTCAATAGATGAAATAACTGACAACCTTAGTATTGGTAATAATATAAAATTAGTTTATAATACTGTTTATGATAATAATTTTGCCAAACATTTCTCTGCTTATACTGAAGAAGGCAATTTAACAGAAGATGAACAACTTGCATACATGGAAACATTTGACAATTTTGAAACAGCAATCTATGCAAGTTATTTCCAAAACAGTGATAATATTACCACCGAAAAAGCTTGGCAATGCTTTGCTTTAAATGAAAATTGCACTAACGAAATTTAGTAATAAAATAATTTATATATTTTCTTTTTTGTAAGCGAGTGTTTTTATGCTTTCTTCAGCGGTAAGTTTGGCCCAATCATTAATTTCTACTGCACCATGTAAAGTTAAAGGCCCGGAAGTAGGTTTAAACAAATTAATTGTGTAAGCAATAACTTTTGCGATATCCGTAAATAGAATTTTACCATCTAAAAATGCAGCAACTGCTACTTCATCAGCACCATTTACAACAGCGGGGTAGCCCCCCCCTTTTTTTATTGCATCAAGCATAAGTGAAAGGCAGGGAAAGCGCGAAAAATCAGGCTCATAAAAATCAAGATGTTCCATTTCAAGTAAAGTTAATTTATTGACGGGCGAAGATAATCTTTGCGGATAAGTTATGGCATATTGTATCGGCAAACGCATATCAGGGTTGGATAAATCTGCCAAAATTGAGCCGTCATCATATTCTACTGCGGAATGTACTATTGACTGCGGATGTATAACAATTTTTACCTTCTTAAGCGGTAAATTAAAAAGGTGCATAATTTCAATAGTTTCAAAACCTTTGTTCATTAATGTGGCGGAATCAACGGTAATTTTTTTACCCATTTTCCAGCGTGGATGTTTTAGGGCTTGTTCCGGGGTAACTTCGTCTAAAGAACCCTGATATTTAAAAAACGGACCGCCGGATGCGGTAAGTAAAATTTTTGAAATAGCTTGCGCCTTATGATAATTATGGCTATCCACATTTTCAAGGCATTGAAAGACGGCAGACGGCTCAGAATCAACCGGTAAAATTGTTGCGTTCCACCTTTGGCATTCTTGCATTATTGTAGCACCGGCCATCACAATAGGCTCTTTATTTGCAAGCGCAATAGTTTTGCCTGCTTTAATGGCGGAAATTAATGGCGCAAAACCAATGCTTCCAACAAGGCCATTAATAATTAAATCGGCATCAGGCAAAGAAGCCAAAAAATTTAAACTTTCAATATCCGGGGCAAGAAGTTTTGTTGTTTCGGGCATTTGGGGCCTAACTTGCATATAACTGTCTCTATCGTAGACAACCGCATAAATCGGCGCGAAAGTTTTAACCTGCTCCAAAAACAATTTTGTGTTTTTGTTGGCAGTTATTGCAAGTACCTTAAAATTAGGGCCTAGGTTTTTAATTACATCTAAAGCTGATACGCCTATCGAACCTGTTGAACCCAAAACAACAATATTTTTCATTATTTAATCATATAAAGCGCGACATAATAAATTATCGGCGCTGTTAAAATAAAACCGTCAAATCTATCAAAAATACCGCCATGCCCTGGTAAAATATTTGAGGAATCTTTTACCCCTGCACTACGTTTTATAAGGCTTTCCGCTAAGTCTGAAATTTGGGAAATTACCGATATTAAAACACCCAAAATTAAAGCTTGGTTTAAAGTTAAATAAGCAGGTATAAATAAATCCCAGAAAAATAAAGTCGCACCGGTGCCGAAGATAACCGCAGCAATGGCCCCTTCCCAACTTTTCTTCGGGCTGACAGATTTACTTAAGCGATGTTTACCAATCCATGTACCAATTAAATATGCAAAACTGTCCGCTATCCAAATTGTATAGAACAAAATGTATGTAAAATATTCACCGTAAGGCCCAAGTTCTCGAAGTGATACCAAATGCACTAAGGCCCAAGGTATAAGCATTACACCTAGAAAAGTATTTGCAACTCTTTCAATGGAACGTTTTGGGGATAAAATTTCCACAAATAAAACGCCAAATAAAGTTATGGCGATAAAAAAGTTTGGCAAGTACACTGCGGCACTGCCCTCAACAACAGGCATAGTGCCAACGGTGGCCCCAATCATCATTAAAAAGCCAAACACTATTAAAGAAATTCTATTTACCGGTTTTTTTGCCGTAAATAAGATGACCCCATATTCATATAAACAAAGGAGTGTGATGGCAGCAATAAATGCCATGTAGAAAATGCCACCGTAATAGATGGCAGCGATTACTAGTGGTATACCGACTAGGGCGGTTAATATTCTTGGTAATAACATAATAACATTTTAGCAAATTTGGATGACTTTATCATTAACGAAAATAGGTAGTCTGCAAAAACTATTCTTTGCTGTTTAATTCTTTTTTGCTAATTTTAACTTTTCTTCTCCTAGCGTACCGCAAACTCACTTCGTTCGTTTTACTTCTTGGTACACGTCGTCAAAGTAAAAATCAAAATTTCCTCAAAAATACTTGCCGGACTTGAGTGTGCGGTTTGGCTAGCCTACCTTCCGCCGCCGCCAAGGCCACCCTTGCCAATGGGTATCGGAATATTCCCAACCATAGGAGTACTGCCTTGTAAAACTGCAGAAATAGCAAATAATAAACCGACATTTAATGCTGTTGAAGAAACAAGCGGGCCGTAAGTATCTTGCAAGCGGAAATCAATTTTATTTTTAAACTTTTTAAACCACTCGCTTTCCATACCAAAAGCATAAGCATAAGGCAAATAATCGCAAAATATCTGCCCTGCTACCGAGGGTTTTGAAAGTGCTGCGCGTCTCTTTTCTGCGGTAGTCATATAGCGTTTAAAAGCGGCGAGTTCATCACGCAAGACGGCACCGTCAATCATTAAATTATTTACGAGATGTTCAAAAAGAGCAGTTAAAAAACAGGTTACTATTATCGCAATAACATTAGGATCTGCCAAGACACTCGGCGATAACAAAGTGGAAATACCTATCATATTCAAAATCAAAGCCGAAGCAACAAGAATAACAATGCGCCAAATATTTTTGGTATATATACCAATGGCAAGCGGTATCAAAAAGTTTATTATACCCCAAAAAAGGACTTCGGAAACTACTCCTTGCATATAAAAGTAAAAAATAATTGCCCCAAAGAACACTATCGGAAAAAGCATATAAACGAAATTATTTATTACATAATTATCTATTTTACCCTCATAATAATAGTTTATTGTAAGCAAACCCTTTTCCAAATATGTATGGGAACTTTTATTAAGTTTAAATTCAGATGGTAAACACATAAGTAGGCGTATTTCATCTTCATCTAAAACACTACGTGGATTATCTATCTTTTCGCAATGCGGCGCACCTCTTTTAGGGAAAGTAATTTTTATTTTCCCCTTCACTATTAAGGATGCAAAAACCGTTGCCAAATTTTTAGTACTAAAAGGCCCATTTAAAAAATAACTTACAAAACCGGCGGAAACATTTTTGGGCGGTGAAAATCTCGTCGGGAAAAGTTTTTCTTCCGGGTCGCGCCCTACAAGATACCATATTATAAAGTAATATATGATTATAAGTAAGCAGACAAAAACCGGCATATATTTTATTTCGTACCATTTAAATTTAAACACACCTTTTTTTACCGGAAGATAAACACTAAAAGTTTGACCTTCTTTTAAAGGTTTTTGAAGTTCAAAAGTAAAAATATTTTTTTCTAAGCGGTTAAAATTTTTTATTTTTTCTTTAGCATTTTCCACAGCAATATAAGTAGTGATTTTTTCTGTTATAGGTTTTACTTCATAAGGTAGCGTGAGGTAAAAAGAAGTTTTTTCTATCGGCAAATTCCATGCACCGCCAGTAACGGGCCAGAGCAAGGCATCATGCGTGAACGTAGGTCTCATCACATTACTTAGAATATAAGTTAAAACGTAATTATGTTCGCCAATTTCTAAAAGATCGTCTGTACCAAAATTTATTGTTAAACTGTTTTGGGTTTCTTCTGTATTATATGGGTGTTTTTCCCCATCTAAAGTAAGGCTCTCTACATGGATATTTTGGCCTTTTGCTTTTGGCAAAATACGGAATAAACCGTGTTCAATTTGATTATGCTCCGCCGTAAAAGTTATATATTCTTCAACGTCAGCGGAATTATTTTCCATTAAATTAAAATGGACTTCAAAATTATTTATTTTTTCTTCCGCCGCGCACGGTAAAGCAAAACACAAACAAAGCACAACTGCCAAAACTTTAAATAAATTTTTCATACTAATATTATATCAATATTACACTAACTAACTTTCTTTTTTATTTTTACTTTCCTGCGCTTTACGCAAAATATCCGCAATTTCAGTATACCCCTTATCAACAGCATAATCTAAAGCCGTTTTACCATATTCACCTTTATCCAAATCTGCACCCTTAATATTTAAATTTGCACCTTTGTCAACTAAGATTTTAACAATTTCCGTGTGACCATTTTTAGCAGCGTAAATCAAAGCCGTACCGGGATAAGTTCCATCTACCTTTGAGTCTAAATTCGCCCCGTGATCAACTAACATCTTAACAATTTCTGTATAACCACTTTCAGATGCGCACGTTAGAGCCGTCTCACCGATACTAGCAGTTGCTCCGTCTAGATATGCACCTTTATCTATTAAAATTTTTGCAATTTCTGTATAACCTCTACAAGTTGCCGCAATCAAAGGCGTACTACGTAGTTCGAAATCTACACTTACATTTGCCCCCTTATTTACTAATATTTCAACAATTTCTTTATCCCCTTTTTCAATTGCTTCCATTAAAGCTACACTAGAAAACCCACAATAGCTTTCCAAATTGGCGCCTTTATCTACTAAAATCTTAACGATTTCCTTATGACCTTTCCAAATTGCAACACACAAAGGCGTGTAATCACTTACACCTAAATAAGGTGTCCAATCTTTTTCATTAAACCTCCCCTCAATATCTAAATTTGCCCCTTTATCTGCTAAAATTTTAACAACTTCTTTATGGTCCTCATAAACAGCATAAATCAAAGCCGTTTTGCCTTGATTATCCCTAATATTTAAATTTGCACCTTTGTCAATTAATTCTTTAACTTTAACTAAATTACCGTTTTCGGCCTCTTTCATTAAATCCGTTCTGCCTTCTTCATCTTGTTTGTTAATATCTTTTTTGTCTAAAGGTTCTTCAGTAATTGTTTTTGTTTCAGTTAAAGCATTTTGATTCTCATCCATTTTGTTAATATTTTCTTCAACTGTGGGTTTTTGAGTAGTCGTTTGTATCTTTGTTTCTGTTTTAACAGAAATAATTTTTTCCTCTTTAGATTTTTTGCAACCGGTAACACATAAAATTAACGCAACAAAAAAACTTATCATTATTTTCGTTTTCATAAAATCTCCTTTGATTTATAAACATATCTTGCAAAATTTCAATTTTATTGTCAAGCAAACTTTTCCAAAACCAACAATACGCCGTCGGTAAATTAGCACTCTAAAAAGGGGATTGACAATTTTGAAAATATTATATACAATATTAGCAGTCGCTTAAACAGGTTGCTAAAAATAAGTACCTTAAATGACGAAAAGAAAGGTTAATTATGAGAATACTAAAACCGGAAGTTGTAAAAGACAGGGAAGAAAAAATCCTTAGGATGATTATCCAGGAATTTGTGGAAAACAGAAAACCCGTCGGCTCGGAACTGGTAGCCCAAAAGGGTTTAAAAGGTGTGTCCAGCGCAACTATAAGAAATATAATGAAAAAGCTTGAAGACGACGGCTTTTTATATCAGCCGCATGCTTCCGGCGGAAGAATCCCGACCGATAAAGCTTATAGGTTTTACGTAGATTACCTTTCAAAAATACAAAAATTAGCGGTAAAAGAGCGTCAAAGAATTGAGGAAGAGTATAAACAAAATGTCGGCGAAGTGAATCGCCTTATGACACAGACTTGCAAAATGCTGTCTGCTTTAACTCACTCGGCAGGGTTTGTCCTGCAAAACAGTGTGGAAGAATCCACTGTTCAACGCCTTGATTTTATTCCGCTTGGGCCATACAATGTTTTAGCAGTTTTAGTGACGGAAGAAGGCACAATAAAACATTGGCCGGTAAGGGTGAGGAAACCCATTTCCCCGGCACGCCTTGTAATGATAAATGCGTTTATTAATGACGAGATTTCCGGTAAAAGTTACCGCTCCGCACAACGCATTTTATGGACAGCCTTAAACCAAGGGCAGTGTGACCCTGAAGGCTTAACAGAGCTTGCCTACAATATATTAAAGGAATTGTCCGAACACCAAACGAATGCGGACCAATTATATATTGAAGGTTTAAGTGAACTTATAGATGCAGTTTCCCCCGAAGATTTTACGGACTTCGGCCAAATGATGCGCGTCATAGAAGAACGCGATAAATTTGCCTTGCTTTTAAATGAAAAAATGCAAAATTTGCAAAAAGCGGACGGGCAAAACCAAGTATCAGTAACAATCGGGGAAGAAAACAAAATGCAGGAACTGAAGAATTTAAGCATAATCTCCTCTGCCTGCAAAGTGGGTGGCAAGACTGTGGGGCTTATCGGCATAGTAGGGCCGAAGCACATGGAATATACGAAAATGATTTCTCTTGTCAACTTTATAGGCCAAATGCTCGGCAGCACAATTACAAATTGGCGCACTGAACTAGAGGAAAAGGAAGGTTAGAATGTCAAAAAAGAAACTTAAAGAGGAACTTGAAGAAGAACTTGTTGAAGAACATGAGCCGCTTCAAGATGAGGAAGAAGAAATAACAGAACAAGAGCAAGAACCTCTTAACAAAGAACTTGAGAAAGAAAAAGCCAAAGCCCAAAATTATTTGGACCAGCTTCTCCGCCTTCAAGCAGACTTTGAAAATTACCGAAAGCGTACGGAAAAGGAAAAACCTTTACTTATCTCTTTTGGTAAAGCTGAGGTTTTAAAATCGCTCTTGCCGATGTACGATAATTTACTCAAAGCAAAGGGGGAGTTTAATAAAGAAGGAGTTGACTTAAAACATTTACAACACGGGCTTTCAATGATTTTGGAAGAAGTTGAAAAATCTTTTAAAGCCCAAGGTTTGAAGGTTTTAGACGGCATAGGTAAGCCCTATAACCCGATGACCCAAGAAGTTATCACAACTGTGCCAAGTCCTTCTAAAGACGACGGCAAAGTTTTGCAGGAACTTGTAAAAGCGGTGGAACTTGACGGTAAAATCATCAGGCCCGCGCAAGTTGTAGTTTGCAAAGGTGCCGACGTTAAGGAAGACAAAGCACAAGATAATAAAGAAGAAAATAAATAAGATTTAAGGAGAAAATATATGTCTAAAATTATTGGTATTGACTTAGGAACATCAAATACGGCAGCAGCCGTTATGGAAGGCGGTAAGCCGACCATTATCCCTTCAGCGGAAGGTAATTCTATCGGCGGTAAGGCTTTCCCCTCTTACGTAGCATTTACTAAAGACGGGCAACGCTTAGTCGGTGAACCGGCAAGAAAACAAGCTGTTTTAAACCCGGAAGGTACCGCAACCGCTTTTAAACGCCGCATGGGTGAAAATTATAAATTTAATTTGCGCGGTAATGAGTTTACCCCCCAACAACTTTCGGCTTTCGTATTACAAAAAGTTAAAAAAGATGCTGAAGCATTTTTGGGTACAACAGTTGAAAAGGCAGTTATTACGGTTCCTGCTTATTTTAACGACAACCAACGCCAGGCAACAAAAGATGCCGGTAAAATCGCGGGGCTTGAAGTCGTCCGCTTATTGAATGAACCGACAGCTGCAGCACTCGCTTACGGTATTGATAAAACAGGTAAAGACCAAAAGATTTTGGTATTTGACCTCGGTGGTGGTACTTTGGATGTTACAATTATGGAAATGAGCAGTGAAGGTACCTTTGAAGTTCTTGCAACTTCAGGTGATACAAAACTCGGCGGTACCGATATGGATAATGCCATAATTGATTGGTTAGTTGATGACTTTAAGAAAACAACCGGTATCAATTTAGCTAACGATAAACAAGCCATGATGCGCTTAAAAGATGCCGCGGAAAAAGCAAAAATTGAACTTTCCACTACAATGGAAACAGATATTAATTTGCCTTTCATCACATCTGACCAAAACGGTCCAAAACACTTGGAAACAAAACTCTCACGTGCTAAACTTGAAAGTTTAGTCCGCCCGACAGTTGAACGCTGCGGCGCTTCAATTGACAGAGCAGTAAGTGACAGTAAACTTTCCATGAACAATATTGATAAAATCATCATGGTCGGCGGTCCGACACGCATGCCTATCGTTCAAGAATATGTTGAAAAGCATGTCGGCAAAAAAATTGAACGCGGTATTGACCCGATGGAATGCGTGGCAGACGGTGCTGCAATTCAAGCCGGTGTTTTAACGGGTGATGTTAAAGATATTCTCTTGCTTGACGTTACGCCGCTTTCACTCGGTCTTGAAACTTTGGGCGGTGTCATGACAAAACTTATTGACAGAAACACCACAATCCCTGTAAAGAAAACCCAAGTATTTTCAACTGCAGCAGATAATCAACCGGCAGTAACGGTTAATGTCTTGCAAGGCGAACGCCCTATGGCAAAGGACAATGTACCACTTGGTAAATTTGATCTTGACGGTATTCCGCCAGCCCCACGTGGCGTTCCGCAAATTGAAGTTACTTTTGATATTGACGCAAACGGTATATTAAAAGTATCTGCAAAAGATTTGGGCACTAATAAAGAACAACATATTACTATCAGCGCACCAAATAAACTTAGCGAAGAAGAAGTAAATAACTTCGTAAAGCAAGCGGAAAAGTTTGCAGACGAAGACAAGAAAACTAAGGAAAGAATTGAAGCCAAGAACGAGGCTGATACAGTCCTCTACACGACAGAAAAGGCCTTGAAAGATCATGGCGATAAAATCGGCCAAGAGGATCGCCTTAAAATTGATCAGGCACTTTCCGAACTTAAAGAAGCCCTCAAGACTGATGATACAGACCGCATCAAAAAGGCAAAAGATGCTGCTTTAGAGGCAAGCCAAAAATTGGGTGAAATTATTTATAAAGAAGCCCAAGCAAAAGCAAACCCTCAAGCAAATGCAGGTGCAGCAGGTGCTCAAGCACAGGCAAACCCGCAAGGTGAAGCAAAAAAAGATGATGTAGTTGAAGCAGAAGTTGTTGACGGTAAATAAGTGTGATTTAGCCCCTGCCGATTATTGGCAGGGGCTATTTATTTTGAGTGTGTGATTATGGCAAAAGCAGATTATTATGAAACTTTAGGCGTTAGCAGAAACGCAAGCGAAGACGATTTAAAAAAGGCATACCGCCGTTTGGCATTAAAATACCACCCGGACAGAAACCCATCCCCGGAGGCGGAAGAAAAATTTAAACAAATTAATGAAGCCTATGAGGTCTTATCAGACCCTAAAAAGAAACAAATTTATGATACTTACGGCGCAGATGCCGTAAATAACGGCGGCTTTGGCGGCGGCTTTCAGGGCGCAGGTTTCGGCGGCTTTGAAGATATTTTCAGTTCGGTTTTCAGTGATATGTTCGGCGGATCCTTTGGCGGCGGATTTGGCGGTAAACGCAAACGCGCGCGCCGCGGAAACGATTTACAACAAAAAGTTGAAGTTACTTTAGAACAAGCCTATACCGGCGTGGAAGAAGAAGTTACATATACCCGCATTGATACTTGTGATGTTTGCCATGGAACAGGTGCGGAAGAAGGCTCAAGCACCAAAACTTGCCCGACGTGCAGGGGCTCAGGTGTTGTGCAATTCAGCCAAGGGTTTTTCTCCATGCGCCAACCCTGCCCCGATTGCGGCGGCCAAGGCACAATTTTAGAACGCCCTTGCAAAGCATGCAAAGGCAGCGGCAGAACAAAAAAGAAAAACACTTTAAAAATCAAACTTCCCGCAGGTGTAAAAGAAGGCAGTGTTTTGCGTGTTGCAAATGGCGGCGATATTGGCACACTTGACGGAGGATACGGCGATTTATATTTGCAAGTTAAAGTTAAGCCGCATAAAATTTTTGAACGCGACGATTCCGACTTAATTTTAAATACGGAAATTTCTTACCCGCAAGCGGTTTTGGGCGGTGAAATCAAAGTTCAAAATTTAATGAAAGAAGAAATAACCGTGAATATTCCCAAAGGCTCAACTGATGGTTCTGTACTCTCGCTTGAAGGGCAAGGCATGCCTGTTTTGGAACGTGCAAACAAAAAAGGCGCAATGCGTGTTGTGCTAAATATTAAAGTACCCAAGAAAATTACGCCGCGCCAAAAAGAACTTTTGGAAGAACTTGCCAAAACTTTTGACGACGATATTAAGACAACAAAAAAAGGCTTATTTGACAAATTATTCAGTTGGTTTTTGTAAATATTCTTTACTAAGTTTACACACATAAAAAAGGGCTAATTACTCAGCCCTTTTTAAATGTTTTGTTGAATATATTATTCTTTTGCGCCTGCGGCTTTAAGAAGTTTAATTATTTCTTTATTTCCTCTTTCTGTGGCTATCTCAAGTGCGGTATTCCCGTCTTTAGTATTAGCATTCACATCGGCACCAGCTTTTATTAATTGTTTGACTATTTCAATATTGTCAACTGCAGTTGCTATCATCAAAGGCGTAAAATTATCACTTTTTACATTAACATCAGCACCTACTCTAATTAATTCTTCTGCTACATCTGAATATCCCTCACCTATTGCTATTATTAATGCCGTAAAGCCCGAAGAATTATCCTTTGCATTCACATCTGCCCCAACTTGAATCAATTGTTTCACTATATCCAAATTACCATTTCCACTTTCCAATAACAATTTAGTATTAATATCAATTTCATTATAAGTACAATTATTTGTACATTGTATATTTCTCTCTTTAGCACTTTGACATCCTATCGCAATAAAACATGTTAAACAACAAACAAATGTTCTCAAAATACGCATAAATTGCTCCTTTTATAATTTTTATAACAACTCGGAAACTTCCAAAACTTCGCCGCGGGATTGTAACTCTCGCAAGGCAAGTTCTACTTTTAACATGGCAACGCAATCATCTTCGTTATACATCAAAACTTTTTTAAGGGCTTCTTCATTCCCCTCATTAAGCCACTTGGTAAAATAAACCATACTGTCCATCGCACCGCAATCTTTTTGGCGCCAATTAAAACCCAAAGCGGGTGCGGCGGCCTTTAAAGATAAACTCGGCGAAGGTAAGTAAAAAGCCTTTTCCACTTCAATTTTTAAATCAAGGCAAACTGAAACTAAATGCTCAAGTTCCGCCTTAATATTTGGGTATTTATTGCAAAGTGCTTTCATTTTTTTAACTTCATATTCCGTCCAATGATAGAGCGCAACATCCGGCCCACAATCCGCAACATAATTTGCAAATTGTTTGAAAATTATTTCTTCTTCCTTTTCTTCCCTTGCGATAAAGGGGACAAATCTGTTTTCTTCTTTATCCCAGACACCGATTAAGTAAATAAAGGAAGAATTATTTTCCTGAAATGTTTCTGTAGCCTCAAAATCAAAATATAAATTGCGCTTTTTAGTCGGCGGTGGAAATTTCCCTTTTGCCCTTAAAACAGGTTTATTTTTAACAAAAGCCAAAGCGTGCGCGTAAGTTAAAACAGGGGTATTATCCGGGAAAGTATCATCAGATAATAACTCTTTTATTTTTTCAAAACCTGCAGCAACAATATCATCATAAGTATTGATATTATTTTTACGCAGAATCTCACGCATGGTAACATTTAAATGCGGAATTAAAACTAAATCATGCTTTTCAAAAACATATTTGTTTGCATAAATTCGCCACGGGGAAAGCGCGCCCTTGGGCGGTTTATTGGCTTCGGGTACTGTTTCCCCCCGCCTTATAGAATGATATAAAGTTGCCGCATTTTTCGCACGTTCCATAACACGCGCACAAGTTAAAATTTGTTCTTTTGCTTTAAAAATAAATAATGCTTCACCGGCATCATAGCCCTGAATTTCCGTTAAAATTTTATTTAAAAGCGTGGTTTGAAGTGCATAATGTTCCTTCATTTCCCCGGCGCGTTTAAGCTGCACTATTTTATAATGATAAGCACCAAAAACACTTTGCCCTGCATTTACTTTTAACAAGAAATTTACACCGCCGTAAAGGCCTTCTTCACTTCTTAAATCCCACAAAGTTCCGCCGATAATACCCTCTGCCCCGTCTTGCATAGCCTGCAAAGTGTTAATAAATTTTTCATTATCATTACCGCTAATTACAACCGGGTTAGAACAATGGTCATAAATCCAATGGTCGCGCACCAATTTGTCGGTTTTACCGCGTAAACTTTCGTATAAATTAGGTTCTTCGACTGCTTCTTCTTTAGGGGCATGAAAGTGACACCAAAGCCCGAAAGGGTCTTCCAAAATTTGATACATTTTCCCGGCGGGTAAATCTTCTTTCCCCGGCGTTCTACCTGCACTGAAAGTATTAAAAAGCTTCTGAAATAAATAAATATTTTCCATAAATTAAAATCCCGCTTGTGCCATTTGTTCTAGATATTCATTTATTTGTTGCATTTGTTTTTCAATTCTTTGCCTTTCGGCTTGATCCTCAATTTCACCAAGTTTTTGTTCATAACCTTGCAAGGCATTTTGGAAATCTTGCCTGGTTTTTGCATAATCGCCGTTATTGGCATCAATTTGAGCAGAAATAGTCCACAAATCAGGATTGGTATTATCAATTTCCATGGCTTTATCTAAATATTTTTTTGCGGCATCAAAATCACCGCTTTGCGCCAAAGAATTCGCGGCAGCCGTTTGGGTTTTTAAATCTCTCGGTTGCTTTTCAGCGGCAATCATAAACATTTTATTTGCTTCCTTCATATTGCCTTGCCCCTGATAAGCCAACCCTAAATTAAAGGCATTAGGTCCGTCAGGATTTTCAGCATAAAGTTGGTTAAATAAATTTACCGCCCTGTCATAATCACCTTTATAAAAAGCATTTGAGGCTTCGGCAAAACGTTGGTTTGTCCTCGCTGAAATTTCTTTACCTTCAAGCAATTGATATTTGGTTTTTGCATCTTCCGCAGCCATATTATTACCTGCCTGCTTAGCGATATTTGCGGCATCAAGATATGCTTTTTTGGCTTGTTCGGTTTGGCCTAAACTGTTAAACAAATCCCCCCTGCTGATAGCAGCTTGATAATTATTTGGATTTAAATCAAGTGCTTTATTTAGGTCTGCAAAGGCTGATTTATAATCCCCGTTTTGGTAATTCGCTTGCGCACGGTGATAATATAAAGAATCATTATCCGGGAAATTATTTATTGCTGAATCTAATACGGCCCTTGCGCCTTCAAAATCTTTGTTAGCCAACATTTTGTGTGCTTTTACAATACTTTGTAAAGCCGTACCTTTAAGCAAATCTTGCTTTTTTATTTTAGGTGCTTTAATATCTTTTTGCTCAACTATATCTTTAAAAGTTGGGATAGGTTCGTCTTGAACAGGCGCAGGTGTTTCCGGTTTTGGTACCTGTGTTGAGAAACCTGAAAAAGCAGACAAAATATCATCATTTTTCGGCATATAATTTTTGAAATCTTTTAAAGTTTCACTTTCTGAAGCATGTTTTAAAGAATTAGAAATCTTATCCATCGTCTTTTTATTTATAGGGATATTATTTTTATTTTGTACCGACGGTTTTTTTGTCGTAGGTGTAGTTTGCAATGCTTGGCTTGGCATATTTTTGATTAACATTTTCGAAATATTTCCTGCCTGTTTTGCCGCACCTAAATTACCTTCTTTTTTATAAAGATCACGGGCTTTTTGGAAATCTCTATTTGCCGCCTGATAATTACCTAAATTCAAATTTGTTACTGCACGGTTATAATAATTATCTGCTTTACCGGAAAGTTGCGCAGCGGCGGTAAAATCTTGCTCGGCTTTATCAAAATCGCCGGCATTAAATTCCATTTCCGCACGCATTTGATAATAATTTGGATTTTTAGGATCTATTGAAATTGCTTTGTTTATTGCTTCTATTGCAGCCGGTAAATTACCCTGCCTTTGTAAAATCTGTGCTTTTAAAGCGTGGACATTTGCATCTTGCGGGCGGTATTTCAAAATTTCATCTAAAGATTTTATAATATCTTCAGGCTCTTTTGCTTTGGATAAATTTAATACAGCCTCCCGTAATTTTTCCTGAACATCATTTTGATAATTTTGCTGTTGCCTTATTTTGTTTAATGTATTATTAGACTCTTGTTGGACTGTATTCCCATTTTCCTGTTTTAAAAGCATTACAGCACCGAATGCGATTATTATACCTATTAAAATTCCTAAAATAAATTTTTTCATATTATCACCTTATTTCATCAGATTTTATATATCGTTCCGGGTGGATTGAATGTGGGCAACGCATATGCATTAAACATTGTGTACAAGATTTTGTACAAGGCGGAAAATCATTCCCTTCAAGTTTTTCACCGATTTCTATATATTTTTCCAAGACTTCATCTTCATTTACTTTTTCAAAAGGAATTGAAAATATTTTATTCAAAGCTACAAAATAAATACTTGCCTTGCCTTGTGTTTTGCCCCAAGCACGTTTTGCACCAATAATGTAAAGCGCAAGCTGAAGTGATTTCGTTACATCAAAATTTTCATTTATTTTAGCATCAGTTTTATAATCAATTACATGGTAAGTACCGTCTGGTAATTTTTCAAAACGATCGATTTTACCTCTGAATTTCCAACCATGATGTTCAAAAATAAATTCCTTTTCGCAACCTAAAATTTCACTCTTTCTATCTTTTTCGCGTTTGGCATAATCTTCAATAATTCTTTTGCCTTTTAAGTAATATTCCATCTGTTCAGCAGCACTCGAGTAACCTGCCCCTAAAAAGCAACGATTATAATAAACAAGCAAACTTTCCGGGTTATTTGAACTGGTATGATATTCTTCAAGTGTTCTGTGTATTGATACCCCCAGCGAAGTTACCGGAACAAGCCCTTCCCTTTTGCCTTCGATATATTTCAGTTTATATAAAAAAGGGCAAAAAGTATAAGTCGCTATCTTAGAATAATTGAGCTCATGATAATTATTGGGTATCATTTATATTGCAAGAAGTGAACGGTGGTATCGCCGTACTTTTCCTCCCGTATAATTTGCAAAATTTCAGGTACTTCAAAAGTTTCTTTCTTATGATGCTGCGCAACAATAAGACCTTTGGGAGCAAGCAATTTTGACTCGGCAATTTGCTGTAAAACCGGCCCGGTAAAAAACAAAGGTGTATTTTTTATATCCCTGTAAGGAGGGCCCATAAAAATGATATCGTAACCATCCCCCTCACAGTAGGCGGAAAGCCATGCAAGTGGTTTTAACAAATCCGCTTTTAAAATTGTTGCTCTATCACTAAAACCCAAATGATCTGCATTTCTTTTAATTGCTTTTAAACAAGCAATTTCTTTTTCAGCGGAAACAGTTTTTAAGGCCCCGCGAGACAAGGCTTCCATGGAAACATTACCCGTCCCTGCAAACAAATCCAAGAACACTGCGCCTGTAATTCTCGGGCGCAGAATATCAAAAACGGACTGTTTTATCCTGTCAGAAATCGGCTTGACTGGGAGTTTTTTTGAAACGGAAAACAATTTCCTCCCGCGTGCCGTACCGGCGATAATTCTCATAAACTAAATATGGGCAATGCCTTCTTTAATCGCGTAACGAATAAGTTCCGCTTGCTTATGAATATTAAGTTTCCTCATAATGTTATTTCTGTGAACATGAATGGTATTCAAGGAAAGTTTAAATTCTTCGGCAATTCTTTTACTGCTAAAACCTTCGGAAATAAGCTGTAAGATTTGGCGTTCCTTATGGGTTAAATGGCCTTTAGGCACACGACGTCCATCAGTTGAATTATCCAAAAAACCTCTTATCAAATATTTAGCAACTTGAGAGCAAAGGAAGAACTTTCCTGCACACACTTCATCTATTGCTTCAATTATTTCGTTTATTGTTGCTTCTTTAACCACAAAGGCATTTGCACCTGCTTTAACAGCATTCTCAACAGATACTCTATCATCAAACATACTTAATATGATAATTTTTGCATTAGGCTGTATCTTTACTAATTTTTGTGTTGCATCAATACCGTTTAAAATGGGCATAGAAATATCAACGATATAAACATCTGCCTTTTGTTCTTTTGCTACTTGTAAAAGTTCTTTACCGTTTGAAACTTCGGCAACAACTTTTATGTCCGATCTTTTTCTTTCTAATACAGAGCGTATACTCTGCCTAACGATGACGTGGTCATCAGCCATTACTACTTTTATCATAAGCTACCTTTTATAATTAAACTTAGGACACCTGATTGAGATTGTTGTACCTTTCCCAAGTTTACTAGTTAATTTCATTGTACCTTTCAAAGATGCAATGTTTTCTTTCATTCCTTCAAGCCCTAGGCTTTTTACACTTCTGTGGGCTTGGAGTTTAAAACCTTTTCCATCATCTTTTACCGTAAGGTAAAGATATGATTTATCTTCCTTTAATTCTACCGTCAATTTTTTTGCTTTGGCATATTTGATAGTATTGCTTAAGGCTTCTTGTACTGCCCTATACAACACTAACTTGGTATCTTTAGATAACACAGTTTTATCTTTGATTTTATAAGAATATTTTATTTTTATAGTCTCGGTTTGGGATATCTTTTCCAGCAACTCTTTTATAGAGGCATCTAAACCTACAGAGTCTAATTGCAATGGGCGCAAAGAAGTTATAATTTCTTTCATAGAATGTACAGAATCTTTAATAGCACCCTCCAGCGCACTCAAACTTTTAAGAGCATCTTTTAAACTTTTTTTAGTTATATCTTCTTTTAAAATTTCAATCAGCGCATTGGTGCGTATAGAAAAATTACCCAGTTGATCATGTATAGCAGATGTTACCAAACGCTTTTCTTCTTCCCTTGCCTGCATTATTATACGAACAAAACTTTGCCCTGTTTTTTCCGCCAAAATCATTTTATCCCCTCTGACAAATAATCCGTCAAGCTGGCTGATGACAAAAAGTAGAGAAGATATTTTACCGGCCTCACTACTTAATGGAATAATTAAAGTACGAAAAAATGTAGGCACATATTTGCTTTCAAACCACTGATAGGAAACACTTTTACCCGTAAAGGCAGTCTCACGGGCATAGCGGTGGATATCATTTGTTTTGATGCTTTCCTTAAAATATTTATCAAAGATATTATGCAAACCGTAAATATATGAATAGTTACCATACTTATCTAAAAGATACACGCAAACATAATGCCCTGTAAAACCGATATCCGTTGCCCTTTCTTTAATGACATAAGGTATAGGTAGTTTCCCACTAACAATGGCTTTCTTTGTTGGTTTCATATATAAGATATTTTACTATATTTTAATTAGAAAATATAATCTATTTTTAAACATTCAATAGTTATTTTACGACAGATTGATTAGAAAATTTATTTTTGAATACTAATCGTTTGTGTTTTTATTTTGAAAACCTTCTAATTCTTTTATCAAATTTGTCAAAATCGGATAAAGATTATTAATATACTCGTTTTCAAAAGATGTTAACCGTTTTTCAAGATTTTCGGCTAAAGATTTCAGTTCATTATAATGTTTTTCTTCCAAAAGACGGTTTTCCTCTAAATTATAAGTAAAATCTTTCACCTTATCTTTTAAATCAAAAATTTCACGGGCAGATAATGCATCTGTTTTTGAGAAAAGTTTTTGCACTTGTTGAACAGCATTTGCTTCTTCTTTAACACCTTCAAAAAATTCTTGCACCGTATTTTGATTAGAATCTTCTTTTTCGGTCACTTTATCAAGAACAGGCTCTTTTTCAGCTAGTTCAAATTCCTCTTCCCAAGAAAAATCATTTTCCTGTGAATCATTCTCTTTATACTTTGCTATAAAGTAAAAGAGTAAACCTAAACAGAATAAAAAACCGAGTGAATATATAGCCATATATTTATGATAGCAAATTTTTTTTAGTTATGCTCAAATTTTCTAATTTAGATTTAACCCACTTGACGAAACGGTAAAAAACTATTACAATTGAATTGTAATTTACTTTTAAGGAGAACGAACATGAAAAATATATTCTTAACAATATTTACTGCAATGGTAGCACTCACTTTAACAGTAACAGCTAAAGCTGCTTTGACATGTGGTGTACCCGGTACTGAAGGTTTACCCTCATGCAGCGCTGTAGCTAACCCTAATGAGAAATGTTGCATACCACCCGTATATAAGGGAATAAAAACTGTTGTTAAACCCGGAAATAAAACTACACTTGTAAATAGTCCAAATAATACTGCTGTTCAAAACCCGTCATATGCACAGTATACACAAAACAATGAAAACTTTGATATGGCCCCTACCCCGGTTACACCCGGTATAGTACCGAATAAAATTGAAGCAGCACCTGTAGCACAGGTTCAAGTAGCACCGAACCAAACGGCAGAAACAGCTACATCTGGTACACCATCTGCTCCCGCAGCACCTGCACCTACATCTGCCGTTTCTGCATCAGCTGTTAAAGTAAGCAGTTCAAAATAATTTAAAAATAAAAAACACCCTCGTCAAACGGGGGTGTTTCTTATTTCCCCTTGACAAAATAAAAATATTCCATTATAATTATTTTGTGAATTACAAATAATATAAAGGAGAAACCTATGAAAAAATTATTATTATCTCTTACGGCTGTGGCACTTCTCGGTGTAGTAGCTTCTGCACAAGAGTTACACGGCAGTGGTACACATGGTTTGTGGCTTTGCCATGATCCAGGAGCCCCTTCTATACAATGTGATGATGAATCTACACCTAGACCTTCTCAAAAATGTTGTTGGAAAAATGACCCTTTTATTGTCCTGAAAGGAGAAGGAGGTAGAGGCGCTAAAATCGGTAAGGGTACCAAAGGCGGTAGATCTTCTTGCCAAGAACGCACCGCAGTTTTGCCAATTGAAAACCGCCCTCTTTGTAGAGAATGCTCTACAGTTCAAGATGATGGCCACGGCAATAAAACAATTAAATATTGTGAAAACGCAACTACTGACCCTAATGCAGCTAAAAGATGCTGTTGGAGAAGTCGCCCAGCAAAAGGCAACAACAATGGTGTTAAAGGTGTAAGTACACCAAAAGCTCCAGCTGTCTCTGCAGTGAAAAGCGCAAAAGGAAAAGTTTCAGCTAAAAAATAAAGATATTAATAAAAACACCCTCACTTAAGTGAGGGTGGTTTTATTTTTCTTTATAAACAAAATTATTTTACCGCTTTTTCACACAAACAAATAATTGCATTTATAATTTTACTCATTTGGTCCAAAGAAGCCCATTCAAAAGGACCATGAGGTGTAGCATAACCGGCATCCAAATTAGGTGTAATTAGCCCCATATAAGTAAGCCTTGCACCATCCGTACCACCGCGAATAGGTGCACCATCCGTATCAAGCCCGCATTCTTTAAAAGCCTCTTTAGCAAGTTTGACTGCTGTAGGGTTTTTATCAATTATCGGACGCATATTTTTGTAAGTATAAGTCGTCTTCACTTCAATTTGCGAACCAGGATATTTTTTGCGGATATCAGCTACAATATTTTCAAATTCAGAAATCATTGCACGCAATTCTTTTTCCTCAAAAGAACGCACCATCACGCTTGCTGTTGCAGTAGCAAAATCTGCTCTACTTTCTGTAAAAGTTAAAAAACCTTGACGACCTTCAGTTGTTTCGGCAAGTTTATTTTCAGGCCATTTGGAAATTATATCAGCTAAAATTCTGACAGGATTTTCCATTATCCCTTTTGCTTGCCCCGGGTGTGCCAAAACACCTTTAATAAAAATATCTACGGTTGCGGCATTAAAATTTTCGTAAGCAATACCATCCCCGCATTCGCCATCAAGGGTATAAGCAAAATCCGCACCAAAGGCAGGAACATCAAAATTATCCGGCCCGCGTGCAATTTCTTCATCCGGGGTAAAAGCAATTCTTATATCACCGTGTTCAATTTCAGGATGGGCAGTAAAATATTTTAACATCTCCATTATTATGGCAATACCGGCTTTATCATCTGTACCAAGTAAAGTATCCCCGGCGGAAGTTATTATATCATGCCCTACACATTTTTTTAAAGCTGGGGAGAGTTCCGGTTTCAAAATGACACCAAGTTCTTTATTGATTACAAGTTCCCCCCCATTATAATTGGGGTGCAAACAAACTTTTACTTTTCGGCCGATCGTACCTTCCGGGTAAGTATCCATGTGTGCGAGAAAACCTATAACAGGATATTTACCTTTAATATTTGCCGGAAGTTTCGCCGTTAAATGGCAAGTAGGCGCTAATTTTATATCTTTTAAGCCCAATTTTTCCAAATCTGCTTTAAGAACTTTTGCGAATTCCACTTGTGTTTGGGTTGACGGAGTAGTTTTTGATTTAAAGTCACTTCCGCTTTCAATTTGTGCATACTTTGTAAATGTTTCTAATACTTGTTTTTTAAAGTTTATCATAATTCAGTTTCCAATATATCTCAAAATTTCGTATAATTAATATAGTAATATTATAAAATATTTTGAGGTTAAAATGAAAAGTTTATTCCTTATTATTATTTCCTTTGTCTTCTTATGTTCCTGTACTACCTTGCAAGAAATGCACCAAACCGCAAATTGCCAGTATGACCTAGCCGGCGTTGAAGTAACAGAATATTCACTTGATAATTTATCGGCAGATATTGGCCTTGCCATAACAAACAAAAGCAAAACAACAAATGCAAAAATGAAACGTTTTTCCGGAAAAGTCTATTTAAATGATACTCCCTTAACAGACGTTAATTTAGGGGAGTTTTTAGTTGAACCGCAAACAACAAAAGTTGAAAAGGTTTCTATAAATGTACCTTTTTCACAAGTGGGTAAAAATATAATAGGGCTTGTGCTTGCAAATTCCAACTCTATAAAATATAAAGTTGTCGGAACGATTTATTTTGAATCACCGATCGGCGAAATACCTATACCGGTAGTTTTTGCCAGATCGGATAAATAATTTAAAATTAGGAGGACATTAAATGTCAAATGAAACTACAGCTTCAAAAGTAGACTTAACTGCCATAATAAACAAGTGGAAAAATGTTGAAGGCAGTTTGGTTATGATGCTGCATTCTGTTCAAGATGCATGCGGGTATGTACCAAGGGAAACAGCCATGGAAATTGCTAAACAAACAAATATTCCTTTAGCAAAAATTTATGAAGTGCTTACATTTTATCACTTCTTCAAATTAACTCCACCTGCAAAATATCAAATTTCTGTTTGCACCGGTACAGCCTGTTATTTAAAAGGTGCACCACAACTTTTAGCGGAAATTGAGAAAGTAATCAATGTTAAAGCAGGTCAAACTTCGGAAGACGGTAAATTTTCTGTCCAAGCACTCAGATGCATCGGTTGCTGCGGTCTTGCACCGGTAATCTCAATTAACGGTAAAATTCACGGCCAGGTAAAACCGGCTGATATTAAAGGTATTTTAGAAGAAACCATAAAAGGTGAGGCTAAGTAACCATGAACAATAAAATAAATAAGATTAAAGAAAACTTTAATAAGCAATATGCCAAAATTAAAAACCGTGTTGTTATTTGCGGCGGTACAGGGTGTATTGCAGGCGGTTCTCAAAAAGTTTATGAGGCCTTCCAAGAAGAATATAAAAAACGCGGTTTGGATTTCTGCTTAGAAATTACAGATGGTTGCCGTGAAAATTCTACTTATATTTCAAAAAGCGGTTGCCAAGGCTTTTGTGCACAAGGGCCGCTTGTAAGCGTCGGTGAAATTTTTTATACGAAAGTTAAACCGGAAGATGTAAAAGAAATTGTTGAAAAAACAGTTTTGAAAGGTGAAGTCGTTGAACGCTTGCTTTATACGAACCCCGTTGACGGCAAACATTGCAAAACACATGAAGATATTCCTTTCTACAAAAAACAACATCGCATTTTACTTGCAGACTGCGGTAAAATTAACCCGGAAGATATTAATGAATACATTGGTCACAACGGTTATCAAGGTTTACTTAAAGCATTTGAAATCGGCCCTGAAGGCGTAATTGAAGAAATGAAGAAAAGCGGCCTTCGCGGACGCGGCGGTGCAGGTTTCCCCACCTGGCTTAAATGGGATTTAACAAGAAAACCGAAAAGCAAAGTCAAATACATGATTTGTAACGGTGACGAAGGCGATCCGGGTGCTTATATGGACCGCTCCTTGCTCGAAGGTAACCCCCACTCAGTCGTAGAAGGTATGATTATTGCCGGTTATACAATCGGTGCGACACGCGGTTTATTTTATATCCGCGCGGAATATCCTCTTGCCATTAAACGCATTCAAAAAGCAATTGATGACTGCTATAAAATGGGCCTTTTAGGTAAAAATATTTTAGGTTCAAAATTCAGTTATGACCTTGAAATCAGATACGGCGCAGGTGCTTTTGTGTGCGGTGAGGAAACCGCTTTGATTACCTCTATTGAAGGTAACCGCGGTACACCTAGACCGAAACCGCCATTCCCTGCCACTTGCGGGCTTTGGGGTAAACCGACGGCCATTAACAATGTTGAAACACTTGCCAATATACCTTATATTATGACAAAAGGTGGAGATTGGTACGCACAAATGGGTGAAGGTAAATCCAGAGGTACCAAAGTTTTTGCTATGACCGGTAAAGTTAAAAATACAGGTCTTGTTGAAGTCCCGATGGGTATTACCGTTAGGGAAATTGTTTACGATATCGGCGGTGGTCCGCTAAAGGGCGATAAAGCAAAAGCAGTCCAAACAGGCGGCCCTTCCGGCGGTGTTATTGACCCTGAACACTTTGACATGCATATAACCTATGAATCTTTGCAAGAAATCGGTGCAATTATGGGTTCAGGCGGTTTTATCGTTATGGATGAAACAGATTGTATGGTAGATATTGCAAAATTCTATCTTGATTTCTGTGTTGATGAATCTTGCGGTAAATGCGCCCCATGCAGAATCGGCGGATATCAAATGCTTCAAATTCTTAACCGAATCACCGAAGGTAAAGGGAAACCGGAAGATGTTGATAAACTTAAAGATATTGCACACGCAATGCAAAAAGCCTCACTTTGCGCTTTAGGTCAAACTGCACCAAACCCGGTCCTATCGACTTTAAAATTCTTCCCCGAAGAATATGCAGAACATATCAATGAAAAACATTGCAAAACAGGTAAATGTTCAAAGCTTGTCCGCTATGAAATAACCGATAAATGTATCGGTTGCGGTATGTGCAAACGCTCTTGCCCTGCAAGTGCTATTACGGGCGAAGTCAAACAAAAACACGTAATTAATCAAGAAAAATGTATTAAATGCGGTCTTTGTTTCAATAATTGCAAATTTAAAGCAATAGTTAAAAAATAAAGGTGAATTATGATTAAAGCAACTATAAACGGAAAACCTGTAGAAGTAAAAGAAGGCACTTCAATTTTAGAAGCAGCTAAAGCAGCGAATGTTAAAATTCCTACTTTATGTCACCATGAGGACCTTGAAGCAACCGGCGGTTGCGGCCTTTGTATCGTAAGAGTAGAAGGCTCAAATAAAATGCTCCGCGCTTGCACCACGGCAATAACCGAAGGTATGAAAATTATTACCCATGATCCGGAACTTATTGCTGTCAGAAAAAGTGTTCTTGAACTCATCATGTCAAACCACCCCAAAGATTGTTTGACTTGCGCAAAAAACCAACAATGCGAACTTCAAAATTTGTGTGCGGAATTCGGTATTAGGGAAAATCACTATCCCAATATTTTAAACATCCGCCCTACTTACAAAGATAACAGCGCAAAAGGTATTTGCATTGATACAGCAAAATGTATTCAATGCGGTCGCTGCGTTCAAGTTTGCCAAAAAGTTCAAAATGTTTGGGCTTTATCCTTCCAACACAGAGGTATCAAAACAACACTTCGCCCTGCAGGCGTCGATTTAAAAGATTCACCTTGTGTTAACTGCGGTCAATGTGCAGCGCACTGCCCTGTTGGTGCAATCGTAGCACAAGATGATACACAAAAAGTTTGGGATGCATTACGCGATCCTAATAAACATTGTGTAGTTCAATTCGCACCGGCAGTACGTGTTGCAATCGGTGAAGCTTTTGGTTATCCCGTCGGCAAAAACTTAACCGGCGAATTAACTGCTGCACTTTATGAACTTGGTTTTAATGCAGTTTTAGATACTAACTTCGGTGCTGATTTAACAATCTTGGAAGAAGCTTCAGAGTTTAAACACCGCTTAACAAACAACGGCGTTTTACCCTTGATTACAAGCTGCTGCCCTGCATGGGTTGACTATCTTGAAAAATATCATAACGATATGTTAGATAATGTTTCAAGCGCAAAATCACCGCATGAAATGGTCGGTGTACTTGCAAAAACCTATTATGCAAAACAACATAATTTAGATCCGAAAAATGTTTTCGTAGTCTCAGTTATGCCCTGCACAGCAAAGAAATTTGAAATCGGCCGCAGCAAAGAACTATCAAGCAGCGGTTACCCGGATGTCGACGTTTCCTTAACCACCCGCGAAATTGCCCGCATGATCAAACAGGCAGGTATTGAATTTAATAAACTTACCCCCCGCAAAGGTGATCATATCTTGGCAGAATATACCGGTGCTGCTACAATCTTCGGTGCAACCGGCGGTGTTATGGAAGCTGCTTTAAGAACAGCATATTTCCTCGTTACAGGTGAAAATGCAAAGAATATTGACTTCAAAAAAGTCCGCGGTTTAAAAGGTATTAAAGAAGCCAAAATTGACGTCAAAGGCACAGAAGTCCGCGTTGCAGTTGCACACGGTCTTGGTAATGTAGGAAAACTTTTGCAAATCGTCAGAAAAGCCAAAGAAGAAGGTAAAGAACTTCCTTATCACTTTATCGAAGTTATGGCTTGCACAGGCGGTTGTGTTGCCGGCGGCGGTCAACCTTTCGGTGTAACAAATGAACTTCGCGCAGCAAGAGCAAAAGGCTTATATAATGAAGATGCCCACATGAAACTTCGCTGCAGCCATGATAATGAAGCCGTTAAGAAATTATATAAAGATTTCTTAGGTGAACCTTTACATGGTAAAGCACACGAGTTATTGCACACACATTATACGGCAAGAAAGAAATACCAAAAATAAAACCTTAAATAATTCAAAACCCCTGTGGAAACACAGGGGTTTTTATTGTATTTTTATTTTAGAAATATATTTACATAAATTGTTCTGTTAATATTTCGTGTAAGCATTGCTTACCATATTCCCTAAGTTGTTGCGGTGATAATAAACTAGGATTACTCCCATTATATTCTATTATAATTTTGGCAAAATTTTCCGCATCTTTCAGATATTTACTTTTAATAAAGTCAGTCGCTTCTTTTGTAAGCATAAGTTTAGCATAATCATCGGTATTATATGTCTTGGAAAGGTTACGGAAGAAAACAGCTACTTCCCCCACCTCTATTTGAGTAATATCCGTTTGTTTCCGATATTTCACAGGCTCCATGTCAGATATTTTATGAATTTTACGATATATATCATCAGTTTCAATTATTTGCTTTACTGTGGTGGTTAATTCAGCCAATGAAGGTACTTCCGTTTCGCCTGGAAATGTATCTTTTATATGTTGAAATTCATGAGAAGCAACAAGGGCAAGAGGCAAATATCCCCCCCTTGCTTCGTTTCTGATATTTAATTGTTTTTGAGAACGTAAAAAAATCGTCAAATACCAATTACCTTCACCTGTAAAACTAACTATTCTACCATCAACATCTTTAATTGCCGGACTATTAGAGAAATCACTACTCCACGACGTGGCGAATTTAAGCCACTCATCAGCTTGTTTTTGGGTAATGCCATATTTTTTCAGATCATTATATAAAATTTCTTTGGAAATAATATCTGCCTTTTCTGCATCTTCAATAGGAATCATATGGTCTACTCCATCATTATTATAAAGTGCAAATGTAAACCACAAATAAGCATCATCATTTCCAAACCTTTTTTGCAACTCAAAAAAAGAATCGGCATATACCGCCAGTAACGGGAAATGTTCATCTATACGTCCGACTTGCAAATGGGACGGTTTACCGTCATTATAAATTAAATTATAAAATGCGAAATAGGCTTTGGCTGTTGATGCTTTATTCAAATCGGGGGTACCGTCTTTATTCCATACAATTTGACGATAGAAATTCATATAGTATCTGAAATCAGAATCATTATCTTCTGACAATGCTGATTTTATTATATCGTAATAATTAGAAACCGGTAAGTTTACTTCTTGCCCAATTAAATCAGACGAAATATATGGTATCATTTGCTTATTTCTGTAATCAATTTGCCTCGGTGCGGCGGAAGGATGCTCTTCTTTCATTTTAAATAACAATTCCCTACCTCTTGCAAATACTTCATCCGGCATTATGAATTCCTTATAAATGCCTTGTTGATAATTCGTTCTTTGCATAATTTCTTTATTTACCGCAGAATTTTGTTGTGCTTGAAGCGGACAAAATATGCCAGACCATAATATAATATTTATTACACTTATAATTATCTTTCTTATCATATATAACTCCTCATTATTATAATTATAAGACTTTTGATAGAACCACGAAAGAGTCAAAAGACCTAAATGAAATTCGCCAAAAGACCTATTTCAAAATTTTTATTTTTCTAAATTTTTATAAATTTAAAGAAGCAAATTTTTATCATATAATTTTATTTTTGTTTAAAAAAATTAAATTTAAAAAATATTTTTTAAATTAATTTCCCGACGATAAAAAACAATTTTAAAAAAATACTTGCAAAATATTTGAAAAATGTTGTATAATTTTTATGTATGATAAAAGAAGCTTTAAACAACAACAAAATTTTTAACAACGCTTTAGATATTAAAAGCGCCGTAGTTTCTTTTATTAGCCTTTCTATTATTGGTATGTTTATGTTTAACATGTTTATTAAATTTATTCCAATAACAGCGAGGCCTTGATAAAACAAATTTTAAATTTTATTTCTTAAGACCCCGCTGATAAAAAAGCGGGGTTTTTATTTTGGAGGTTGCCGCCAACTTATAAACAAGGGCAAACGAAAAATTTAAAGCAGTAAAAGATGTAAAAGCAGTAGACAGTAGTACAAGTAGTAAAGGTTAGGACAAAAAAACTATATTAAAAATCGAACCTGACCTAAAAAATGAAGAGTAGTAGTAAGTAAGGGAAACTAAATAATATTTTTAACGGTCAATCTTCCCGTTAAAGAAAAGGCATAGCCAACCTGAAACTATTAAATAAAGGAAAATAAAATGAAAACACAAAAAATAGTATTAGCGTTAGCATTAGTAGCAGTAACACCAGCCGTATTAGCAGCACAAGATTATGTTGGCGGCCCAGGCAGCAAAATGTTATATATAGCAGATAATGCTCTTTCAAGAATTAGAGAAAGTACCAAAGAGCAAAATGACAAAAATGAGCCCCAAAAACAAGAACCGGTGCAGAAAAAACAAAATGATACAACAGTTAATTATGCTACCGTTCCGGCTTATTATCCTTATGGTGGCCGTGAAGGCCATATGTTGGTACAAGAAGATGTTCATAAAAAGAAAAATAATAAACATCACAGAGATACAACTGACAGAAAAAATAATACAAGAACACACGAAAGAACCGATACAGCAACACGTAGAACAAGCAGCACCTATACCTATACCGGAATTGAAGGCCATAGGGCAGCCCTAGGAAATGCTGTAAGAGATGCAAAACGAGATTCAACCCCGGTTCCTACACATGTAAAGGATCTTGATACTGTCTCCAAAAGCCATCAAGTAACTCTTGATAAGAAAACGGAAAACAAAAATACAAAGCAAACACATAAAACTTTCCGCTCTTATCTAAATGAAATCGGTAACGCAGTTATTCAAGAAATACCGTACATGAAATAAATTAACTTACACAAAACCCCGTCGTTAAGACGGGGTTTTTTATTATCCAAATTCTATTAATCATTAGGAATAGTATTTTCAAAAGCGAGGAAGATTTCCGCAATATCTTCAGGTGTTTTAGCGGATATTAAACGTTCCCTCACAAATTGTGTGGAAGATACCGCCGCAAGTTCCGCAAGTATTTTAAGTTGAAAAGCAGGTTCTTTAAAAGGTGTTAAAATCAAAAATATAAGTTTAACATTATTGCTTGTACCATCGAATAAAATACCTTTTTTGGATATACCCACGCTAACCAAAGGTTTTGCTAAAGAAGCCACCCTTGCGTGAGGGAAAGCAACACCCTTTTCTAAAGCACAAGACATTATTTGCTCACGCTTTAAAATAAATTCTTTAGCTTGCTCTTTGGCGAATGTAGGTTGTTGTTTGTATAAAGCGTTTAACATTTCTTCAAAAGCGGCTTCTTTTGTGGTAGATTTTAAGTTAATAACACAAGCACCGGGTACCAAAAAATTACTTATTGAAAGGGCATTTGGCTTTTCATACTCATCACGTATTTCGCCGACAAGTTCCTCCAAAACATCTTCCAAAGTAAGAAGGCCCACAACTTCTTCTTTTGCATTTTTAATTAAAGCTTGGTGGTTTCTATTCGTCTGAAATTCCCTTAAAGCGGCTTCAACTGGTGTATGCTCATCAAGCATTAAAAGTTTATAAGTAAACCGTTCTTCAATGGGCTGCAAAGATTTTTCACTTAAAGATTCCAAGGACATTTCTTTAATTAAAACATACTCTTTTGCATCGTCAATGGTTTCAGTATAAAGCGGATAGCGGGAGTATTTGCGTTTATTTATAATTTCCAGATTTTGCGGCCAGGTATTTGATTTTTTTAAAGCTGAAATTCTTACACGCGGCGTCATAATTTCTTTGACTTTCACTTGCTCAAAATCAAACAAATTTTCAAACATCATCAGGCGGCGTAAGGAAAATTTTCCCCCTTCCTGAGATTTTGAAAACATCATCCTAAGTTCTTCTTGTGAGAGTGGTGTCTCCTGATGATGTGGATTTACACCTATTAAATCTAAAGTTTTATAAGCAACCCAAACCAAAATATTTTTGAAAACATTTGTGACTACATAAAAGTAATGCAAAGGAACGATTATATATTTCAAAACTTGCTCAGGATATTTTATGGCAAGGAGTTTCGGCACTTGCTCACCGTATACAACATGCAAAGAGGTAATTATCAAGAAAGCCAAAGTAAAGGAAATTAAATGTAAAGCAGCGGACGGCAACATCGGCACGATATTCGGCATCAACCAAGATAAAACTTTACCGATACTCGGCTCACCAACCCAACCCAATGCCAAACTTGTCATGGTTATGGCAATTTGAATAGCGGAAAGATACTCATCAATATTTTCATGCGCTTTCAGCATTAATTTTTCTTTATATCCGCCGCTTTTAGCAAGTTCTTGCAAACGAGTGTGTCGCACTTTTACAAGTGCAAATTCCCCAAGCACGAAAAATGCATTAAGTAATATTATTAGGAGTGCCAATAATATAAAGAGAAGTGTAAACATAAAAACATTATAACAAATAAATAGGTCTTTTGGGTACCCCCCTTGAAATTTTGGCAATTGTATGTTAAACTATAAGTGTAGTATGAGTCTGACATTGTATAAGTTGAGCAGTTGACATCCTTTGTATTTTTAACTTTAACCGTTCGGTTAGAGTGTAAGAAGCAGGCTCGTTGTTATTTTGGTATTTAACAATTTGTGCCATCTAGTCACTAGGTGGCAGAAAGTAGTCAAGCAACACATAAAGCAACTGTGAAACAAAACAGTCAAGCCCACACGATAACAACAGTAAGTAGTAAAAATAACTTTTTGCTCGGGTAATTTTCCCTAATGAGCGGAAAGACACAAGGAGGCATATTATGCCAAACAAAGATAGTTTCACGTTTAGTGATAAACTGAGGAAGAGTAAATCTGTACCTCTCTCTAAACGTTTGCCCTCAATAGTTGGGGGCCAGAACAAGCAAAAGCGTACATTAGTACAGCGCGCGCAACGCGATTTACCTTTTATATTGGTAGCGGTACTTGCTTTGCTTTTGTTACCGTTTTTAAGTAGAACCGGTAGCGATGATATCGCCAGCACAGGCGATTTTGCATGGAACAGTTTAGCTGATGAACGTTCTTTTGTAGAAGGTGGCGGTGCTGATATTATGCCCGCGGGTTCAATGCAGGACCCGTTGGACCTTATTTTGCGCCCGAGAAGCGACCTTGAAAGTTCAAGCGTAACAATGGGTACTGATGCATCAAAAAGCGCTTACGGTTCCGGTTCCAGAATCGGCTCCGATGACGAATATGGTGACGGTACAGGCGACGGTTATAGTAGCAGGAGCAGAAGTTATTCCTCCACAGGCAGTTCAACCACGAAAAGACCTGACTATAATACCCGCAAAAGTTACGACGAATCATATACAACCAAAACTACCAAAAAACCTGCCACAACAAAATACGGCCAAAAAACACGTGCAGGCGTCCGCAAAAGTTTTGAAAGAAAAGCCACTGACATAAACAGGGCTTTGCGTATTTCCCAAATGCCCGGCTCAAGAGGCGGATCACCGATAAGCCATAATTTACCTATAGGCCAAGGTCCCAATAAAGGTTCGGGTACTGCTTTTAGGGAAGGTGTCAGGCCTATTGCTTTACAACCTATGGAAGCACGTGGCGGAGTAGGCCGCAGTATGACAGGTGAAAACTTGTATGCCGAAGCAGCCCGTTCAAGAAATGCAATGAATGCCGGCGGCCCGGCAAAACAAAACTTACTTGCCGCTCAAATGCGTGACGTAGACGGTAAACTTACCCCAGAAGGCCCCGGTTTCGGTGGCCCCGGCCCCGGCGCAAGTGTCAGGCCCGGTGCTGGCGGTAATGGCCCCGGCAATCATAACGGTTACCATGTAGATAAACCCTGGTGGTGGGATATGATGCAAACCCGCAGCCAAAAAATGTGGGACTTACTATATTATAAACCCCGTGAAATTTGGTACACCAACATGTACAATTATGCCTCACAACTTATGAACTGTTTATTCACCGGTAATAAAGACGGTGATGTATCTACTATGTTTGGTAAAAAAGCCGGGGATGATGACATGATTTGTGAAGGGGCAGCTATGATGTCTCTCGGTGATTATGTGGAAAGATTTAGCAGTTCAAAAACCACAAAAACAAAAGAAGGAGGCTCCGAAACCCTATCTGACGGGGAAGGTGCTCGTGAACGATGGTATCAAGACTGTGAAAGAGCACACGGAACACCGACATTAAAAGAAGGAAAACGTAAATCTTTTCTCCAAACTCGTTTTGAATGCGTTGGTTTAGATTGGGGATGGTTTAAAGGTATATTCAAAGCAAAATCATACGGTGCAGATTGTTCTCATGTTAATAATGACCCATTGGAATTCACTTATTCCGTAACCAAAAACGGCAAGACAAAAGAACGCCTTGAAAAGAAGGCTATTGTCGCCTTGGTTGCAAAAGTTAACGACGACAATGCTAAAGGTGAAAAACGCCATATATTAGAAGGAACTGAAAACTATTATTATAAGTTAAAAGGGCAAGAAATTGTTGTTTGGGCAGATATGGCTACATCCGTAAAAGCAACCAAAGAACAATTAGGTAATATTCGTGACGCGAATATTTGTACACTCACTAAAGTAATAGGTTTTGTTCCTAGAGCTGACAGAGGTGTCGTTGAAAAACAAATTGACAAGGCAAACTATCGCAGGATATTTGACAAACAAGATTACGACGAATTCGATGACAATTACACAAAACAAAATCCTGTTGAAGTTGATAAAAACGGTACTATAACAAAACGATATACTAGAAGTAAGGAAATAGAGACAAGACAAAATAAGGCAATTAAAGATAATGATAAGGATAGTTGGTATAGTGAATCCGATGTCAATAACTTGGCCCGTTTCCGCTCTCAAATACAAGCGGCACAACGTATTTGTCTGGGCAAAGCCACCAACTCAGATGTTCACCCGCTTACATTAAACGGTGTGTATGACCTTGCTGACTTTGTATCAGAAGACGGGCTTTTCAACTCCGGTGTTAAAAAGAATAGTTATAAAGAATGTACAATCTGGGATAAAAAACCTGAGTTTACCAAGTGGATTAATACTGAAGGATGTGATGGCGTTACCGAACAACGCATTCAAATCATGGAAAATGTCACATTTAAAGCCAAAATTACTGATTCTAAAGACAAACATGTTTATGCAGTATTGGTTGACCAGATTGACCAACAAAGCAAAGCCAGAGTTGCTTATGTGGTGGATTATGAATTGAGTGATAATAAAGCCTTAAGAAAATGTGAAGAAGGTAGTAAAGACTGTACATATCAATTCAATGTTGATTCCGCAACTTTGGGTATAACTGCCACAGATGTAAAAGATCCTGATGGCGGCGGTACTACCTTCCGCGGTTCAGGTGTGATTTTCTGGATTGTTACACAAGGTAATGCCACATTTAAAGCACATCAAGGAGATTTTGTTGCCGACAACACACACATGGTCAAAATTGATGACTTAATTGAATCAAGCCAATCATTAATATCTGAAACTTGCAGGTACAGATGGTGTAATGATTTGGCAAGTTGCCCTGTGGACAAAACCCCTGCAGCAGATAATTACTGCGTGGAAGGTGATGAGGCATACGAAGCAGTACAAGTATCTTTAGGTGATAAAAAAGTAATGGTAAAGACGAACCAAAAACCTATAGAGATGTCTGAAGAAAAATTAAAGGAATTAGAAGAATGCGTTATGTTATGTCAGGGTTCGGACGGAGTACATATCTGCGATAAAAACGGTATTCCGGATGATAATCAACCGCCATGTCCTTTAAGTGAAATGGAGCCTCAAATAACCATCCCGCAATGCCATGGTTGTTGTGAATATACGACATCTGATGGAGAAACCAATAACTATAAGAGTGTTGAAATAAATGGCAAGCATTATATTGTTGATGCAACACCAAGTGATTGTGAAAATAAAAAGAACAATAAATGTACACCTGCAGCTTGGAGCAAAGAAGGCGACGACCTTATAGTGTATGATATTGGTATGAATCCTTATGATCCAAAATGCCTCAAGTTTGTTCCTGGGGGATCAAAAGAACCCTTTGAGACTTGTACAGGTAACGGTTGCCCTCCTGGTCCGGTCAAGTTGACTGCTTTTGGTCCGAAAGATAGTGATTCTTTTACCTTGATACATGAGCAATCTTATACTATGGGGCCGAACCTTGATCCGAACCCCGGCACAGGTATGACTAAGGATCCGCAGTTCTTTGAATTGTTCCCGCAACTTACATTACAAAAAATTGAGGACATTCCGGAAATTGATTTGAGTGATTGTAACGTATGCGATTCCGTTGATTATGACAATGTATGGGTAACACCTAGAAATAATATAGATAAGACTATTTCAGCTAAAATTAAAAATTGTTTAGATCAAATTGAAACGCTAAAAAACAGTCTCCCTGCGGATAAACAACATCTCATTGCTGATAAGTTTGATAAACTATACTTCTATGGTTATGCCAGCAAACGCGGTTCACATGATCCGCATATGATACCAGGTGCAGACCGAATAGGATGTACAACAAGTAAACATGGTGATGGTTCCATAACAGGACGCAAACACACTATGTGGGACCCAGGCTACGAGGAATTAGGTGATTGTAACAAGGCCTTAAGTGAGGATAGAAACCTCTATATTATGGCACAAGCTGCTATAGATTCCGGAAGACCAGAGAATATCACCATTGACAAGACATCTTCTGAGAAATATTTAGCCCATACCAACGATGATACTCCCTTCAAAGGCTTTAGCAACACCAAAGCTGCACGCGGAGTTAATATTATACGCTCTACACAAAGACTTGATAGAAATTATATCAAAGACTTAGTGTCAGATACGCCAAAAGGGTTTACCTTCATATCAAGGCCATGTGGTTCAGACGGTGCAATCTATGATTATAATGTAGATGTAAATACTGGTTTAGCGGATAGATATGTCGTAGTAACCTTAATTGGCAATGATGATGCTGAAGAACGCTGTCAAGACAACAACAGAATGACTTGTAGTATAGCCGAAAAAGAACTTGCCGATATTGTAAGAAAACTTAACAGTGCTCTTGGAACGAATAAAATAAAATTCAATCCTAAGAATTAGCATTACTTAAGCAAACCACTTTCCCCTGCGGCGCTTTACAAACCGCGGGGGATTTTTATATTATCCTCACCCGTCGAAAAATTAATTTTATTTGCACTTACGCCGAAATATTTGCTATAATTAATTATCAAGTTTAGGAAGTATTTAAACTTTTTTTAGTTCTTTGTTTTTTAAATTTAGGTTGGGTGGCTGAGTGGTCAAAAGCAACGGTCTGTAAAACCGTCGGGCTACGCCCTACATAGGTTCGAATCCTATCCCAACCAAATTTTTTATCTAACAAAGTACTTATGAAATTTTTCGCGCTGTGGTCGCGCGAAGTAAAATTGTGATAATAGGACCCGAGTCAAATCCTATAAAACACAAAGGTATAAAATGACAAAAACAACACTCCCTTCCGTTAAAGAAGTGGAATCAACAAGAAAATGGCATCACTTTGATGCCGACGGTAAAACCTTAGGCCGCCTCGCTACACAAATCGTGGTGTGCTTAATGGGTAAAAATAAAAGAACTTTTACCCCGCATATTGACTGCGGCGATTTCGTCGTCGTAACCAATGCGGCTAAAATAAAAGTTACCGGAAATAAAGCCATTGAAAAGGTTTATTTCTCACACTCAGGTTACGCAAAAGGCGGTAAAGAAACTCCTTTTAAAGACATGCTTGCAAAGAACCCCACAAGAGTTCTTGAACTTGCTGTCTATCGTATGCTTGATAACAATAAATTGCGCGCAAGAAGAATGAAACGCCTCAGAATCTTCGCTGATGCGGAACATGCTTTTGCAGGTAGATTTTCTAAATAGGTGATAATATGGCACAAAATAGTGAAATAAAAACAGGTAGAAGGAAAACTTCCGTCGCGCAAGCGAAACTCACAAAAGGTAAAGGTAACATTTTAGTTAACACCAAACCTTTAAATGAGTATTTCAGCGCAAACAACCGCTATCAACATACTGCAATGTCCCCTTTACTCGAACTTAAAGCGGAAAAAACTTTTGATGCCGTCGTTAAGGTTTGCGGCGGTGGTATTGCTTCACAAGCAGGTGCTGTCCGCCACGCTTTAGCACGCGGTTTGGCAGCAATGTCAGAAGAATATCATAAAGTTATGAAACAAGCCGGCTTCTTAACCCGCGATCCGCGCATGGTAGAAAGAAAGAAACCCGGTCAACCAAAAGCAAGAAGACGTTTCCAATTCTCAAAACGTTAATCTTGGAACTTGGAAGATATTTAAGAGCGGTTTTAAAATTTTTAAAACCGCTCTTTTTTTACATAAAATTAATAAAACACTTCCCCCCCCCACAAAATTAAAGCCCCGTCTTAAAACGGGGTTTTAAATTAAAATAGCATTATCAAAATAAAATTATTAAATTAATATTTAAGCACTTCTTTAATTGCTTCCAAAAACATTTCAGGGGTAACAGATTTTTGGCAAGACATTTTACGGCATGAGGATGCACAAGGGCTACATTTAACGCGAGCTTGTATGTATTTATGACGGGGGCTATTCGGCGTCCACCCACTACCTGAGACTAAATTATTAAATGCTACCGTCCTCGCACCACTCGCTAAAGCCATATGTTTTGCTCCACCGCAAGGGCCAATCTGAACTTGAACTTTACTAAAAACAATCATTAAATCTTCCAAAGTTTTCGTCTCCGGGGCAGCAAGAACATTACTTGGCATTATCTTTAAAAATTCTTTTAATTTATCTGATTGTTGAGGTGTCGCCGTCGTAATAATTTTTGCTTTCGGATACTCTTTTGAAATTAACAGTGCAAGCTCCTTATAAAATTTTGGAGATAATTCCCTTAAAGGATTTGTTGCAAAAGGTGAAAATGCAAAAAGAAATTCTTTGTCGCAATCTAAACCTACTGTTTTATAAAGTTCTTTTGCTTTATTTTGATATCCTTCATCAAAATAATATTTTGCAAGCGGTGCATGATCAGTCGGCCAAGTAACGCCTAATTGTTTAACAAAATTAAGTTTTACATCTGCACTATAAAAGGGACCTTTAGGATATTTAAATTTAAAATTGTAGGCATAAAAAGCATGCGCCCCTCTTTCATTACCTGCTTTAAGTTTAGCGCCTGAAAAAAATGTTAAAATTGCAGAACGAGGATTTGAAAGGAAATCAAGCACCCAGTCGTATTTACGTTTCCTGATTTCTAAAATCATTTTTAATGGCGCTTTTTTGTCGTAGATAATTGTTTCGTTTATAAATGGGTTATTTTTTGCAACGGGTGCGCAAACAGATGAGGCAAGCAAATCAATTTTGGCCTCAGGATAATTGGCGTGTAAAACTTCCGCCATTGGGGTGGTAAGCACAACATCGCCAATATCCTTAATCATACAGAGTAAGATTTTTTGAGGCCTTTCAATTTTCATTATTTATTTAAAGTTTCTTTCCAAGCATTTCTTTCATCTTTGAGTTGCTTTTTAACTTCGTTGTATTGTGTTTTTGCTGAATCTTTAATATTGTTAACTACGGTTTTGCCGGTGTTAACATTTTGTGAATCAGCTGCTTGCTGCGCTGCTTTGTAACTATTTACATTTTCGCGCATTTGGGCAGATTGATCTAATACATTTTGAACAGAAATTTTGGAATAATCGATATTGGTTTTCTCGGTTTTTTCTGTTGTTTGGCAAGCGCAGCAAGTCAACGCAACTACTGCACAAGCAATTAAGGTTGTTTTTTTCATAATAATCTCCTATAATTTTTACTTACAATTAAATTTTAGCATATTAAAAGCATTACGGTAATGTTCTTCGTCAAAAAATGATAAAATATAAGTATGTTAAAAACAGTATTTTTCGGTACTCCGCAAATTGCAGTTCCTTTTTTGGAAGTACTTGCGAAACAGACGGATGTAAAGCTTGTCGTAACGCAGCCCGATAGGCCCAAGGGCCGTGGGCTTGTTTTGACACCTTGCCCCGTCAAAGAATTTGCATTAAAAAATAATTTACCCGTAGCCAGCCCGGAAAAATTAAAAGATTTTGTACCAAATATCGCTGCTTTAAATGCTGATGTAGGTATTTGCGTTGCTTACGGTAAAATTTTCCACAAACCTGCTTTAGATGCATTTAAACAAGGCATTGTAAATGTGCATTTTTCAATATTGCCGAAATACCGCGGTGCCTCACCTGTGCAAAGTGCTTTAATGAACGGAGAAACAAAAACCGGCATCACATTATTTTCCATTGATGAAGGTATGGACACAGGTGCAATAATAGCCACCAAAGAAACGGAAATTTTACCGCAAGATAATGCAGTAACATTATTTGAAAAATTAACAAATATCGCTACTGTTGTATTAAAAGATTTTTTAATTAAAGCAGAAAGTCAAACATATACTAAAACTTCACAATGCGGCACACCGACTTTTGCTCCTTTAATCAGCAAAGAACAAACCATAATAAATTTTGAAAATCAGACGGCAGAGCAAATAAATAACCTTGTCCGCGCACTTGCAGCCGGTGCACCAAGTTTTGCAAAAGCAAATACTCCGGAAGGGCAAATTGTACAGATAATTAAAACCTCTTTAATTTCCCCCACACGAATTTTAAAAAATTATCCGGCCGGAGCTTTGGTTTCTATTGAAAGGAATGTCGGTTTTTTTGTAAAATGTAAAGAGGGTGTTTTGTTGATTGAAACACTTCGCCCGGCAGGTAAAGGGCTTATGCCTGCTTTTGCTTATATAAACGGCAAAAAATATCAGGAAGGAAATATAATTTTTAAATAATATGCAAGAAAATAACGAAATTTTACAAGATAAACAGTCCGTTACTATCAAAGTTTTGAAAGCAATATCCGCGTTAATATTGATTATTGCTTTTTTGGGTACCATAGCATTTTTCTCTTTTAACTGGGCCTTTTCCGCTTTGGTTCATACCAGGAAAGAACAACCCGTTCCCGATCTAACAAATAAAAATATTGATACAGCACTTGATTTACTTGCAAATGTAAATTTAGCAATGAAAAAAGCTGGGGAAGAATATCAACCTGATATTCCTGCCGGTTCTGTTATAAGGCAACTTCCCCCTGCCGGGATTTTAGTTCGTGAAGGCAAAGTAGTACGCGTATGGGTAAGCCAAGGTAAAGAAAGTGTTGAAGTTCCAGATCTTACCTCAATGCCCTTAAGGGATGCGGAATTCGCTCTAAAGCAAGCAAATTTAGAAGTTGGAAATACTGATACTGCTTATTCTGTCGAAATAGAAAAGGGAAATATTATCAGCCAAACACCTGCTCCGCTAACCTTAGTCGTTAAGGGCGAAAAAATTGATTTAGTCGTATCAAACGGAGCGCCAAACGGCGGTACAATTTTAGTTCCAGATTTCCGTCACAAAAAATTCGCCGAAGCAAGCAATTGGGCTTCAAATAATAACATTGAGATCAGTGTCTCTGAAGATCCTGCATCTTTCTTTCCAAGCGGTACAGTATTGTCTCAAAAACCTGAAATGGATGAAGAAATAAAAGCAGGCGAAACTTTGAAACTTATAATTAGCTCCAACAAAGAAGTTATGGGTGAGAAATTGCACCGCATACATTATGAGTTACCACAAGGTAAAAATGATAATCGTGTACGTATAATTTTGATTGACAATTTAGGTGAAAAAGAAATCTTAAATGAATACAAACAAGCCGGAAGCAAAATAGATTTAAATATTCCCTACGGTGGTGAAGCAACCGTAAGAATTTATGTTGACGGCATTTTGGTGCGCCAAAAGGAATTAAAGTAAACGGTTATGATACCACTTCCGAAACCATCTTTTAATGCGATAGCTCCTTCAATATTGTCTGCAAACCAGTTATGTTTAGGTGAGCAAATAAAAACGGTTACGGAACTTGGGGCAAGTTGGCTACACATTGATATTATGGATGGGCATTTTGTACCAAATTTGAGTTTTGGCCCTTCAACAGTAAAATGGATAAACACCGTTACGACACTTGCGCAAGATGTGCATTTGATGGTGGAAGATCCCAAAAAATATTTGGGCGCTTTTATAAAAGCAGGTGCAAGTTCTTTGACTTTACATGTGGAATCAAAAGGCAATTTAAGAAATCTTTTTAAACAAATAAAAGATGCAGGTTTGTGTGCAGGTATTTCAATTAAACCTGATACAAAACCGCAAATTTTGGAAGATTTTTTAGATATTATAGACCTTGTTTTGGTTATGACGGTTTACCCCGGTTTCGGCGGGCAAGCTTTTTTAGAAAACGGGCCAAGACAAATTAAAGAAGTAAAAAAAATAATATCAAACCGCCCTATTTGGCTTGAAGTTGACGGCGGTATAAATAAAGACACTATAAAAATTGCCAAAGCGGCAGGTGCAAATGCTTTTGTAGCAGGTAATGCTTTGTTTGGTACCAACAATATTAAACAAGCATATAAAAATTTAAAGGAAGCTATTTTATAGCTAATTTAGCGCTAAAAGCGCAATCTAATAAAGGAGAGTATGTATGGCAGTAGTAATTCGTCTGCAAAGAACAGGCAAAAGGACACAGCCTCAATACCGCGTTATTGTTGCGGAAAAGAGAAGTGCCGTCGGCGCACAAGCTAAAGAAGTGCTTGGCACCTTCAATCCTTGCTTAAAAGAAAATGAGCAACTCCATATTGACTTAGAAAAAGTTAATAAATGGGTCAAAGTTGGTGCATTGCCTTCTAAGACTGTTGCAGCCTTAATCAAAAAAGCAAGCAAATAGGTAACAAACCATGAAAGAATTGGCAAATTACCTGCTAAAATCTTTAGCACAAAACAAAGATGCAGTAGTTATAGATGCTAAAGAAGAAGATAACAATGTTTATCTTACTGTACGTGTTGATGAAGCCGATAAAGGGCGCATTATAGGTAAAGACGGTTGTATTATTAAAGCTGTCCGCACTGTATTAGGCGCTTATGCGGCAAAGGAAAAACGCAAAGTTACACTTAAACTTGAGGACTAATGCTTAAAATTGATATTATCACTTTGTTTCCTGAAGTAATTATGCCTTATTTAAATACAAGTATTTTAAAAAGGGCGCGTGAAGCAAAAACGGTAGATATCAATTGCACAAATCCAAGAGAGTTTACAAAAGATAAACATAAAACTGTTGATGACAGGCCTTACGGCGGCGGTGCCGGAATGTTAATGAAAGCAGATCCGCTTTACAAGGCAATAAAGAAAGTTAAGAAAACAAATTCTTTAGTCATTTTAACAAGCCCCCGCGGCAAAAAGTTTTCGCAAGAGCTGGCAAAAAAGTTAGCTAAAAAGAAACACTTAATAATTGTATGCGGGCATTATGAGGGTGTAGACGCAAGAATATACCCCGAAATAGACCTTGAAATTTCTTTAGGGGATTTTATCCTCACAGGCGGCGAACTTGCAGCATTAAGTATTACAGACGCGATAACCCGCTTGCAAAAAGGAACTTTTAAAAAAGAAACCGTTACAACGGAAGAAAGTTTTGAAAATTCCTTACTGGAAGCCCCCCAATATACTAGGCCGGAGGTTTGGCATAGAAGGCGCGTTCCGCAGGTTTTACTTAGCGGCAACCATAAAGAAATAGAGGCATGGAAACAAAAAACGGCGCTGGAGATTACAAAAAAATTCAGGCCCGATATGCTTGATAATAGACCTCTCAAAACAAGCGATGAAGTAAAAAGACTCAAGAGGAGAAAAAAATGAACATTGAAGAAGTAAATAAACAATTAAAAAAGGATATTCCTTTTTTCAAAGCAGGTGACACTGTACGTGTCGCCGTAAAAGTTGTCGAAGGCGACAATGAAAGAATCCAAAATTTTGACGGTGTTGTTATTGCACGCCGCGGACACGGGATTAGCGAAAGTTTTACCGTTCGCAAGATTTCTTTTGGCGTCGGTGTGGAAAGAATTTTCCCCATTAACAGCCCCAGAATTGAAAGCATTACCGTATTAAGAAACGGCAAAGTACGCCGCTCTAAACTCAATTACCTTAAAGCACTTTCCGGTAAAGCTGCAAGATTACAAGAAAGAGCAAAAGCAATCCCCGGTTCTGAAACTGTTAAAGAAGAAGTTACGGCTGAAACAGTTGCCCCTGCAGCTGAAACCGCAGCAGAAACAAAAACCGAAACAAAATAAATTAGTAAATAATTTGTTTTTTAAAACCCCCGCCTGAATTTCAAGCGGGGGTTTTTGTTTTACAAAATATATTTTACTTAACGATAACTTACTTGTACCATATCGTAATTTTCTATTTCTTTTTCATTACCGTATTTGAAATAATTTAAAATATTACCGTTATTATCTATTAAATTAAGTGACACAAGGGCTAATAAAAGACCGATATCTACTACCGATGGAACGATATTACGCGGCTGCTGGGACTAAATAGGCCTGGGGTTAGGAAATTCTCTGTCAAATAAATTTTGCCAATCTTGCTGGTATTTTTCTGGAGTAGTTCCAAATGCAGAAAGGTCTAAAGAACGACCTATTTTGACTTTAGGCATTTCTATGCCGGCCATTTCATAAAGCGCATCGGCTATTATTAATCCAGAGGTAGCGGTCCCACGGAAGAAAGGTACCGCATTTGTTAAAATATAGATCATATCAGCAATATTGGTATGTAAAATCTTTATATCTTCTTCACTTAAACTACCATTTTGCTGATATTTGGCAAATATCGGTTTGATTACTTCCAAATCTCCTTGCATTGCATTAAAAGCAAGGGTATTGTTTGAAACACCGTCCTTTACTATAAAATTAGGATAAAGAATTTTAACTTCAAAAGGGTTCATAACACGATGCCAGCTTAAAGTTACTTCTTTATAAGTTTTGGGATGATCATAAGAATGTAAGAATTCATCAAGATATTCTGTATATCCTGCTTGATTTATAATAACATAAGCAACTTCACTTTGTTCTGTGTTTAATTTACCAAAACCAATTTCTTCTGCCAAACCAAAATTTTCACTATTTTCCAAATCATAATTATATACAGCAGGGTTTTCTATCATACTCCAATCTATTACTTTACCTCCCCTCCACTTCATAAATCTATTGATTTGATATATTTTTTTATGGTAATCAAACATTGCCTCACCAAGTTCGGTTATGGCTTCTTCTATGGTTTTACCATCATTTATCGATTTAATAAAATTATTTTTTAAATCATGCATGGTAAAAACATATAACGGATTAGTACTCTCATACATATCATTTAAGCTAGGCAGAGTGTTTTCATGAGAATACTTTGCAAGTTCTTCAATTAATTCGGGGGTTTCAATGGCCATTTGTTGTAAGTTTTGATTATAAAATGTTTGCCACAAATCAAAGAACTTTTTGCCTAAAATTCTTTCCATATTTTCAGCTTCTTCGGGAGTTAAATCAAAATCTCTGAAAAGTTCGAGAGTAAATCTTTTCCTAAGTTCTATAAAATCTTGAGCTTCCTTAGTCAAACTTTTTTGTTGTGTCGCGATAAGAGGTAAAGATGCTAAAGTAGTTCCAATGGCTTCAGGTACACCAAATATTGCCGCAAAAGCTCCGCCAACAAGTAAGCCACCGATTGCTGCGGCCCTTCTATACGGTGCCATTTGCTTAGTTACTAATGGGTTTTCGTTTTCAGGTGCTATAAAGGCGTTTCTAAGTGTTACTAATCCATCACTAATCTTTTTTCCGGAACTATTTTCCCCGAGATTTAAATCAACAGTAATGTTATTATACTCAGGACTTGTCAAAAATGTTTGTTTAAATCTAAAATTAGGTACTTCTGCGCCGGCTAGTGTCCCAATATTATATACCCCATAATTACCCGAAATTTTAAAACTGTTCGGCATGCGTCTTACTGCACGGCCGCTTGAGCCTATTTGTGTGTTTACTCCACTCCTGTCAAATAATGTAACAGGATTATTATTAAATAATCCGCCCTTGCTTACATTAGCTACTATTTCTGTCGGAGCTTTACTCATTACACGCGCTTCTGCCGCAGGCGCTTCCCCTACTCCTACCGTTAATCCTGATGCCGTCGTTGCTCCTAAACCTTCCTTCGTAGTAAATAATGACTTACTGTCTTTTACCGCTGCCTTTAAATCCCCTAAACCACCTAACTCTAAGCTCGTATACATATCCATTACACCGCGCTCAAACCTGTTCATTTGACTGTACGGCTTATTAAATATGTTATTCGCTTTC
>JAFZUQ010000016.1 GCA_017618215.1 Elusimicrobiaceae bacterium
AACCGGTTCTTCTTTAACCGGTTCTTTTTCAATTGGTTTTTCTTCAACCGGTTCTTCTTTAGCAGATTCTTCTTCAGCCGGTTCTTCTTTAACCGGTTCTTTTTCAATTGGTTTTTCTTCAACCGGTTCTTCTTTAGCAGATTCTTCTTCAGCCGGTTCTTCTTTAACCGGTTCTTTTTCAATTGGTTTTTCTTCAACCGGTTCTTCTTTAACCGGTTCTTTTTCAATTGGTTTTTCTTCAACCGGTTTTTCTTCAACCGGTTCTTCTTTAGCAGATTCTTCTTCAGCCGGTTTTGAGTCTGCTTCAGGTGTTGTTTCAGTTACCGCAGATGTTTCATTATCTGTAGTCTCTTGTTTTTTATCAGCTCCCTCTAAAAGTTCATCCAAGGATTTTACCTCTGCTCCTTTTGCTTTCGGTTGTTTTTCTTGTCCTTGTTTTTCTGCTTTTTTATTGTCAGCTGCAGACTCTTTATCTTTATCATCCTTTTGATCTTCATCTTTTTTCTTAGGCTCATCGGACAAATTTAAAGTTGTTTTGGAAATTAAATCTTCAGCTATAAAAGTTCTGGTATGTTGGGTTTTTTCCTCTTTAGTTGGCTTGGGATAGAAATTCGTCTTTCTAATTGTATCTTCTAAGATTTTCTGCATATCCGATGCATAATCAATTAGTTCTGTTCGCTGATCATCAGTATTATATTCTTCAATTTCCGTAGAAACCGGCTTTGCTAAAATTTCTTCCGCTTCCCTTGCAATTTCTTCCGAACTCTTATTTGCATCAAACGGAATTTCAAAATCGTTATCAAAAGGAACTTCTAGGACATCGTCCTCTTGATCATTTTGAGGTTCAGAAATAAAAGTTTCTTCTTCCTCTATTTCAGGAAATTCTTCCAAATTAGAATCCATTAATCTTTGATTTTGTTCGGACACCTTACCTTCTAAGGAAGCAATTTTTGTTGTCAAACTTTGTATTTGACTCAATAATCTCTCGTTAACATTATTATCCGAATATCCCGGCGTATTAGTAGGGGTAGCATTAACTTCTGGAGATGACGCAGTAACAGGGGAAACCTCTGAATTATCTTGATTCATTGGTGGCTTAGGGCGAAATTTGGAAAAGTTAGGAGCTTTGGGCCTTATCAAGTGCGGAAGCAATTCTTTAACGGTCTTCCAATCCGGTTCCTGACTTACGGCAGAAGTCTCGGAACATATTAAAGTATTTGGTCCAAAACCTGCAATTTGTTGTAATTCAGCCTCACTATAAGGCTTTTGAGAAACCTCGTCATTTATATACGCCCAATATTTCATATTTAACCCCTTAAATGATATATATTATAGTTTAGCAAATTATTAAACGAAAATAAACAGAAATTTGTACCCATAATAATCCACTTAAAAAACTATTGACTTTTATAAAATACCTTTGTAAAATTTTATTATGAAAACAATTTTAAATAATATTGCTTATTCATTCCGAGCGTCCTTCAGAAATGGGGTAGTTTACGGGGTGCTTGATATCCTGTTTCGTTTAGTGGCACTTTGTTTGTGGATATTTACGGTCAAATTACTTCTTACGTTTATGTGGGAAGCAATTTTTGTACTCAAAATCAATTCAGAACGTATCTGGTGGATTGTTTACAGTTCAATGTCATTTGTAATGGTCACACTTTTGGCTTATACCGCTGTTTACGACCGCGAATAATTTCTTTTGAAATCCCTTGCTTAATTGGCAGGGGATTTTTGTGTCAAAATTTTGAAAGTATTTTTTGGGCAATTGCACAATCTTCGTTTATCTGCTTGGTAAGTTCGCCAAGACCGTCAAACTTTTTTTCATCTCGGATTTTTTGCAAAAACTCCACTCGCAAAATTTTACCGTATATATCTCTATTAAAGTCAAAGATAAAAACTTCCACGGTTGCTATGCCGTTTATTGTAACAGTCGGTTTTAAACCGATATTGCATATCCCTTTATATTTTTTTCCGTCTAAGTAAACAAAAACGGAAAATACGCCGCGCGGCAAAACTTGCTCCTTTGAAATATCTAAATTAGCAGTAGGAAAACCTATTTTACGCCCAAATTGATTACCGTAAATAACCTTTCCTTCCAAAGTAAAAGGGCGGCCGAGCATTTTATTTATTGAAGGAATTTCACCGGCTTTCAAAGCCGCACGCAAACGAGAAGATGATATTTTGGAATTGTCTTCTTCTTCAAAATCTATTACAAAAAGTTCGATATTATTTTGCTTGCATTTTTCGCGCAAGAAAGAAATATTACCTTGCCTGTTTTTGCCGAAAGCAAAATCTTTACCAACTATAATTGCACCCATTTTATACTTGTTTATAAGTATATCGAAAAAATCATCCGCACTTAAATCTTTAACTTTATTAAAGTCCAAATAAACGGTTGTAATATTTTTTAACAATTCTTTTTTTTGTTTTAAACCGATTAAAACACTTTGTTCTAAATTGTTATTTAAAATATTTTTTGGCGGGATTTGAAACACTAAAGCAAGGGGGGAAAACCCTAGTCTTTTTGCCTTGTATTTAAGCAAAGTAAATAATTTTTTATGGCCGCGGTGCACGCCGTCAAAAGTGCCGATTGTTATAAAGGTTTTAGGCATTTTAAAATATCCTCTGCGGGCATTGTTTTTATTTGTTCCGGTGTAATTGCACCGTCTAAATTATAATCGCCGATACTTAAACGACGCAAACTTGCCAAGTGGCCGCAAGTCCCAAAAATTTCCGCAAGCATTATACCAATAGAGCGCGCATAAGTACCGCTTGAACAATAAACATCAAAATTAATTAAACCGTCATTCATAGAAACATTTTCGTATTTATACACAGTGGTTGTTGTTTCTTTCTCAATATTTAAACCTTCCCTTGCATGCGTGTACATCGGCTTACCTCCAACTTTTTTTGCACTAAAAAACGGAATCTTTTGTTTAATTTCGCCTGTTAATTTTTGCAAAGCATTTTGGAGTTCTGTTTCCGTCGGCATTTTATAAGTTTTTTGTTCGGTAACTTCACCCATTTTGTCCCAAGTCGTTGTTGCGGTACCAAGTTTTAAAGAAACGCGGTAAACTTTAGGTAAATGCAAAAATTCAGGTTGTTTTTTCGTAGCATCACCAAGTAACAAAAGGAGTAACCCCGTTGCGCAAGGATCTAAAGTTCCACTATGTCCTATTTTTTTAAAATCAAGTTTACCGCGTAAAACATTTATGACATCATGGGAAGTCCAACCCTCTGTTTTATCGACGGCTAACATTGCACTTGTTATGTTCATTTAAGTTTGGAAACTGCCTTTTTAATTTCTTTGAGTAAATCTTTTTTTACGGTTTCGATTTTTGCGCCAAGGAGTTTAAAACCGGCAGCACGTGCATGGCCGCCACCGCCGAATTTATAAGCAATTGCGCTGACATCCACATTACCTTTTGAACGTAAATTTACTGCAACGCGGTCCGGTTCTTCACGGAGTAAAACAGATACTTCCACAGATGGTATTTTAACCGGTCTGCTTACAATGCCTTGAGTATAGCGCGGGTCAATTTTAAAACTTTTAAAATCTGGGTTTTTTAATGTAATTTCAGCAGTTTTTTTATCGTGATGCAAAACAAGTTTTTCAAGCGCACGCCCTAAAAGTTTAACTTCTTTGTAAGATTTTGTGTTATACAAAACTTCGTTTATCGTATGAATATCAGCCCCACACTCAAGCATATAAGCAGAGCAACGCAAAGCCTCTGCTGTCGTATTAGAGTGTAAAAATCGGGCGGTATCTGTCACTAAACCGGTATACAAATAAGTAGCTTCTTTGGGAGTCGGTTTAACTTTTAAAAATTCAAAAAGTTGCACAATAATTTCCGCAGTAGATGAAGCATGCGGCTCAATATAATTCACAGTTCCATATTTTTCGCCTGTGATATGATGGTCAACATTTAAAATATGTTTACAAGATTTAAAGAGTTCGTCAAAATCACCGCCGCGTTTTTTGTCTGAACACTCAAGCAAAAACATTGTATCTATTTTTTGATTTTTTGGCATTTCACCGAAGTGAACGGTATCTAAATTCGGCAAAAATAAAAGGTCTTCGCCCGGGCGGTCTTTACTGTAAGCATAAACTTTTTTACCGAGCCTTTTTAAAAGCGAAGTGACAGCCAAAGTGCAACCTAAAGAATCACCGTCGCAGTTTTGATGCCCGGCAACAAAAAAGTATTTGCCTTTTTGTATTGCTTCTTTTAATTTTTTAAATTGCACTAATCTAGTCATGTTTTTCTTCTTTTTCGATTTTATTAAAAATTTCTTCAACGCGTGCGGCCTTTTCTGGCGTATTATCTAAGATAAAATGAAATGACGGTATACGTTTTAAATGCAAGCGCGGCCTAAGCAAAGTGCCGATTCTGGTACGCAGTTCCTCAAAATTTCTCTCGGCAAGTTTTTTATCTGCATCACTTCCGAAAACCGAATAATAAACTTTTGCGGTTGCCAAATCTTTTGCAATTTTTACGGCGGTAATTGTAATAAAACCGGTAAAATGCCCGCTTGCGATTAGGCGGGTTACATGGGTATTGATTTCATGTAAAAAAAGTTCTTCAAGGCGCTTTATTCTATCTATCATAAATATATTTTACCATTTTTATAAGGAGGTTGCGGCATTACTAATCTTTGCTGTCAAAGTCTTTTTGGTAAATTTTAGTTTTTCTTCTCCTAGAGTACCGAGACTCGCTCCGCTCCCGTTCTTCTTAGTACTCGTCGTCAAAGTAAAAACTAAAATTTCCTCAAAAATACTTGCCACGTATACACTTTCAGTTTTGCTTTATTAATAACTGCAAAATTTCCTCTTTTTTGCTATCATATATTTATGTACTTCAATGACAATATTATTGTGCTCTTAAGGCGGCATTTTAGGGAACGCGACCGCATGGTAAGTGCCTATTCATTAAACCATGGGCGTATCGTCTTGCGTTTTCCCGGGGTAAATAAAGAGGCCTCAAAACTAAAAGCATTTAGCGAGCCTTTTGTAAATTCCGAAGTACGCATTTATTTTAGGACAAATGCCAGCATAGGTTGTGCAACGGGGGGGAATTTAACCAGCGTTTACCCAAACCTCCGCAAAAATGTGCGTAAAACAAATTTGGCACTCCATTTTTGCGAACTTATGCACCGTTTGACACCGGAGCAAAGCCCAAACCCTAACAAATTTTACTTACTTGAAAATTCACTTACCGAACTTAATAATTTTAAGTTTAATGAAGCGGCTGCGCCGGCATTTTTGCTCCGCTTAATGCAACTGAGCGGTTTTGGCGTGGCGGAAAAACCTTTGCTAAATATTCCCGCTGATTTTTGGACTGCTTTGCATAAAGATGACTTACACAATTTGGCCTTTAATACCGCCGAAGAAATCATTTATTTAAACAAAGCACGTTATGTTTGTAAACGTTTTTTAAACAAATATTTGACCTACCCTTTAAACACAATTAACGAGTTAGATTTAACAATTCCTTTAAAAGAAATTGGACACAATACCCAACAAGAAAAACAAGCCTTAACCGTTTTAGAAGAAGTTTTACAACCGGTTTAAAATCTTTTTTATTTATATAAAATACCCCGCGCTAACTACACGCGGGGGAAATGATTTTTAAAAATATTTCTTAATAATTTAATTTTTTTCCGAGTTGCTCTATTCTATTTAATTTCTCTAAATTAATCTTCAATACTGCTTCTTCTACTTGTTTTGAAAATTTTTCAAGTTGCTCCTCTCTTTTTTGTTCTAATCTGGCTATAAGTTTTTCTTCTTTTTCAACCCTCCTTAATTCGGGAAGCCAAGATTTACGTATATTATTACTTGATGTTCTTTCACACATTCTTTGTATTTTTTCTGAAGAAAGTGGAGCTCTAAACGGCCGTCCATCAGTTGGGTAATTGCTTTCGACTTGTCGTTTTGTTGTTAAATTTTTTACAATTAGGGCATGTTCTTCTTTAATTATCATATCATTGTCAAATAATATATCTATTATATCTTTGCCTGCTTTTTCATAGTTTGACATTACCGTTGCAAAAGCCTTCATATCAATTTTGTTTACAGCACCGTTTTTAGCACCTAATTTTAATAAATAATCAAATTTTTCAACATAATAAGGATTAGTTGTTTTGGAAACATAACCCGCTGCCACACTGATAAGATTGAACCGATCATTTTTCTTTACTTTTGCTTCTTTAGTTGGATTCTTAATACTGTGCAAATATTCGGCAACAACACCAAAATCATACAGTTGATAAGGCGTTAAATAAGGCTTTGTCATATCTGATCCGTTATCTACTAAAAGTTTCATTATTTCTTTATCAGTATCAAGCATTTCTTCATTATCACATTTGTTTGACAATGCAATTAATAAAGGGTCTTGATAATAAATATCTTCCGAACCTTGCAAATTAGCACCTTTGCCCAAAATTTCTTTAACAACCGCTATATTCCTTTTATTTACAGCAACATTTAAAAAAGGAACTAATTGATGTGTGGAAATATTATCTGGGATAAGGTTAATATCTAAATTCTTCTCAAATTCTTCAACAATTTCTTCAATAGCCACAATATCAAGAACTGGATTATTTACTACTTCCTGTTTTACTACTTCCGGTTTTATTACTTTCGCAGGTTTTAGCAATGTATGTATTTCTTCAACATTAGGTTCTATTGCGTCCATATCAACTTGAGCAAATGAAGGTAATGCAAAGCAAATACTCATTATAAAAATAAGGGCAGCTAAAATTATATTTTTATTTTTCATAGATTTCTCCTGTGTTAAATTCATCACTCACTTATTATATAAAAAATAAAACAAGCAGGACAGGGCCAAAAGACCTATACAAAACCCCCGCGCTAAACAACACACGGGGGCAAATAATTCCAACTAAACTGTTATTCGGAAACTTGTTTCTTGCTTTTCATAATTACGAAAGTTAAAATCGCAAGTAAACAAATAACTACACACCAGCCCCATGCGGAAAGCTTTGTGTATTCATTATTGTAAGCAACAATGATAGGGGCAACTATTACCGCTACCATGTTAACGACTTTAATCATCGGGTTAAGTGCCGGGCCTGCGGTATCTTTCAAAGGATCACCGACAGTATCACCCACGACGCTGGCTTTGTGTCTTTCTGAGCCTTTACCCGTATTTTTCGCAATATCGCTGGGTTCGTCTTCAATAAGTTTTTTGGCATTATCCCAAGCACCGCCTGCGTTAGACATAAACACAGCAAGGAGTTGCCCTGAAACGATAATACCGGCAAGGAAACCGCCCAAGGCTTCAACACCGAGCGAAAGCCCCACAAAGACGGGGGAAACTATACCAAGCAAGGCTAAAATGATAAGTTCCTTTTGTGCCGCAGCGGTTGAAATTGCAACCGTTGTACCGTAATCGGGTTTGGCTTTACCTTCAAGTATACCAAGCCCGAATTGGCGGCGCACTTCTTTAACAATCAAACTGGCTGCACGTCTAACGGCATTGATTGCAAATGAAGAGAATAACCAAGGTACAGCCGCACCGATTAACATACCCACGAACACAACAGGGTTAGAAACAACTATACCGATATCTTTGAGTAATGTTAAAGTTTGGTTTAAACCTTCTTTTGCCCAAGCAGTATTTAAAGCCTCTTGAACATTGCTTACGTCAACCATATAAGAACCGAACAAGCTGACTGCCGCAATTACCGCTGAACCGATTGCAACACCTTTCGTGATTGCTTTTGTGGTATTACCCACACCATCAAGGTCAGCCATAATTTGGCGTGCTTTTTTGGTGTTGGCATCTTTGTCATCATGCCAGGCCATTTCACCGATACCGTTTGCATTGTCGGCAATCGGACCGAAGGAATCCATAGCGACATTGTTACCTGTTAAGGTGAGCATACCGATACCTGTCATTGCAACACCGTATAAGATAAATGTAACTCTTTCGGCAGGTGTTAAACCATCGATAGTACCGAAAATTAAAACTGATGCAAAAATAGTTATGGCAATAACTAAAATTGACCAAACGGAACTTTCAAGCCCGACGGCAAGACCGCTCAAAATTGTTGTAGCGGAACCTGTATCGGTTGACTTTTTGACTTCGATAACAGGGGCGCCTGTTGTGCCTGTAAAGTGTTCGGTAATTCTATCAATTGCTATGGCTAAGAATACACCGATAGTAACAGCAAGGCATGGCCTCCACCAACCACCTTTTAAGCCTTGTAAGTAAAAATAGGCTACAACTATAAACAAAGCAATTGAGATAAACGCCGAAGTTGCATAACCTTTAAAAATTGCTTTCATGGCATTACCTTTTAATCCGTCATCCCTAACTGCATAAGTACCGATAATTGAGCAAAATACACCGATACCGCGCACTAAGAGGGGGTAAACGATCCACTCATACATACCTGTTAAATGCCACAAAGAAAGCCCCAAAATTAAACCGGAAACAATGGTAACTTCATAAGATTCAAAAATATCAGCTGCCATACCTGCACAATCGCCGACGTTATCACCAACGAGGTCAGCAACGACTGCGGGGTTTCTGGGGTCATCTTCAGGGATACCGGCCTCAACTTTACCTACAAGGTCAGCACCTACGTCAGCCGCTTTGGTATAAATACCGCCGCCGACACGCATAAACAAAGCAATCAATGTACCACCGAAACCGAAACCAAGCAATGCATCAGGTGCGGCGACACCGAAGATAATAAAAATTAAAGTACCGCCCATTAAGCCGAGACCGTCAGTAAGCATACCCGTGCAAGTACCTGCACGGTAAGCAATTTTTAAGGACTCGCCAAAAGAGCGTTTTGAAGCTGCAGTAACACGAACGTTTGCCGCTACCGCAATACGCATACCGATTTGACCTACGAGCAAAGAAAATAATGAACCCAAAATAAAACTGCCCGCACGCCCAAAAGCAATAATTAATTTAACTGTTTCATCACTGTAAGCGGAAAATCTGATTTTTGCTTCCGCAGAAACAGGGACAATATAAACTGATAAGAACAAACAAACTGTCAAAATACCAATCATCGGTAAAATTGATTTAAGTTGTTTGCGAAGGTAAGCATCTGCACCTTGTTTGATGGCAGTCCAAACTTCCACCATTTTGCCCGTACCGGAATCATTACCCATAACTTGTTTTTTAAGGAACCAAGTATACCATAATCCGATAAGCGCAACCGCCAAAACGCCGAACATAGCATACTGTTCACTACATTTTAAGGCGGAAATACCATATAACATATCTAGCATACGACCTCCTGATATAAAATCACTTCTTAATACAATAATACAAAATTATAAGGGATTTTTGGTAAAAAATGGAAAGTTATATTTTTGAATTTTTTATCAGCTAAATGCCATCTATAGATTTCACTTTGGAGACGTGGTCTAATGACACAATTATTTTTTTAATTAATGTTCTAAGTTTACCGTCAATTTCTTCATCAACAAAATTTTTTAATTTCATACCGATTTTGGCCCCCGTTGTATCTGCATCCATGGTCGATTTTTCTGCATTTTTACCCCTGCTGATTCTCCTGTATACAGTATACATATCTGCAATGATTTCTGCCTGCTCACCGGTATAACCGGCTAACATAGTACCAAAGAAGTGATACCAATCGCCAAATTTATTTGGGCTTTGTTCATATAAATCAACAAGTTTTTGGTTGACAATCGTATACTCTCGGTTTTCTTCAAATGTTGCATCGGAAAGGACATTTTCAATAGTTACAATCGTCAGATATACATTACCTTGATTTAAAATATAACTTTCACGAAATAAATCTTCCACAGTAATAGAATTATCAGGATGTCTCTTAATCCATTCTATTAGGGGAATTTCTTGCCCGACATACATAAATCTGGAAGAAGTCGCCGTAGCTAATGCTACTACTATTTTGGAAGGCACTAAAGATTTTTTCCAAATATGTTTTTCTCCTCTTGAAAGTTTTTGTCCATTTTTTTTGTCTTTTATCACACTTTTAATTTGTGCATAAAGTTTATCTTCATCATACAAAGGTTTTAGTTGAGTATTATTAATTACTCTATCTGAATTATTAATCACAATTGGGTTTTCTTGCCAAAATCTCGGCTTTCTTAATTGTGTTTCTTGAGGGGAAACATTACTTCGTGTTATAACTTTTTTAACGCCTGTTTCGCAAGTATCTTTAAACAGTTGTAACAAAATACGATCACCTTCTTCATCAATTAGCATAAGTTTTTCTTGCTGATATTGAATAAAAAAATCATTTTGCGCAAAAATTATATCTTCAGCGCTCATCAACAAAAGTACCATGAGAAATGGTACAAGTAATATCCTTTTGTATATCATCATACAAATATTATAATGGGTAATGGAAAATTTTACAAGTGACACTTGTTAGCATGCCCTTTATTTACCTCTGATAGCTTTTATGGTCTCTAAATGCTGATGATAAGTAGTACTAAAAATATGACGACCCGTATTATCTGCCACAAAGTAAAGAGCCTCAAAATCAGGCGTTGGGTTCAAAACCGCTTTTACGGAATTTGCACCCGGGCTTGCTATCGGCGCAGGCGGCAGGCCGGCATAACGGTAAGTATTATAAGGGGAATCAAACTTTAAATCAGTATAAGTTAAACCCTTTTTCCAATGGCGCTGCTCATTTTCATTATAACCGAGGGCATATTGAACTGTCGGATCAGCCTCAAGTCGTTTACCGATTTTAAGACGGTTTAAATATACTGCAGCAATTTTAGGGCGCTCATCATTATATACAGCTTCACGCTCAACGATTGAAGCAAGGGTTACAATTTCTTGTTCATTTAAATTTATCGTATTTTCATCGGTATTTATGATGGGTAAAATATTCTTTTCATATTCATCATACATCACCCGCAGAACTTCCAAAGGTGGCATATTTTTAGGAAGTTTATAGGTAGAGGGGAATAAAAAACCCTCGGCCTTGATACGTTTTGCTTCATTCAAAAAAGTTTCCTTTTCTGTCAAAATACCCTGTTTAAAAAGTTCATCGGCAATTTCTTCAAGGCGCCAACCTTCCAAAATAGTTACTCTATACGTAGGCGTACCGGAATCATTAACCAAATGCCAAATTGCTTTGATTGAAGATATATCTTTATTTAAATCAAAAGTACCGCTCCTCAAAATTTTATCGGCGCCACTCATTTTAACCCAAACGCGAAATACAATTGTACTTTTGATCACACCTTTTGATTTCAATATTTCCGCGATTTGCTTCGGGGATGTTCCTTTAGGGATTTCAACCGTTACAGGCACGCCCTCATGCGTCAAGTAATGACGTACAAAAAAGTACCCGGCCACACCACCTATAATCAAAAAACCCAGTATAGAAAGGAAAATTATCTTCTTCATTATTTAACTAATTTTATAAAATTCTTTTTACCTGCTTGTAAAACGGCCTCACCGTCAAAATTAATAGGGCCTTCTTCCAAAATTTTTTCCCCGTTAAGCTTAACACCGCCTTGCATAATTAAGCGTCTAGCTTCATTTTTACTTTTTGCAAAACCGGCCGCCAAAAGTACACTGACATAAGTTTGGCCTTCAGCTTTAATTGTCGGCAAATCTGTCGGCAATTCTTTTTTGGAAAATACTTGTTCAAAATTCTCAAGTTCCTTTTGGCCTGCTTCAGCCCCATGAAAACGTGAGGTCAAAATCTTAGCCAAATTCTTTTTTGCAGTCATAGGATGCATGGCCTTAACCTGATTTAAATCTTCAGAAGTCAAAAGTTCATAATACTGCATCATAAGTTCATCGGAAATTGACATTATTTTACCAAAAATATCTTTCGGTACATCATTTATACCGATATAGTTGCCGTAAGATTTTGACATTTTTTTAACTCCGTCAGTTCCTACGAGCAAAGGTACGGTCATAACAACTTGCGGCTCTTGCCCATTATTTTTTTGTAATTGTCTGCCAACGAGTAAATTAAAAATTTGGTCCGTTCCGCCAAGTTCCACATCGGCTTTAAGAGCAACACTATCTTGCCCCTGGAATAAACTGTACATAACTTCTAAGACCGAAATCGGGTTCCCGGCTTTCATACGTTTTTTAAAATCGTCGCGTTCAAGCACTTGGGATAAGGTAACTTTGCTTAAAGTACCCAAAATTTCTTTGGTGGTAAAGAAAGGGTTAAGCCACTCACTGTTAAAATGTATTTCGGTTTTGCTAGGATCTAAAACTTTAAAAGCTTGGTCGGTATAAGTTTTGGCATTTTGGCGTATTTGTTCTTGGGAAAGCATCGGGCGTGTACTGTCGCGGCCGGAAGGATCCCCTACGGCAGCCGTAAAGTCACCTATAACCAAAACTGCTGTATGCCCCATATCTTGGAAGGCACGCAATTTTGTTAAAACTACGCTATGGCCAAGGTGCAAATCTGCACTTGTCGGGTCAGCCCCCAATTTGATACGAAGTTTCTTTCCACTATTTAATTTTTTTTCAAGTTCTGCGCGGCTAATTAAATCTACACAACCGCGGGTCAGCAAATCAATATCCATAAATACCACCTTTTAAAATATACAAATATTCTAGCATTTTTAGAGTTTTTAAAATATCTAAAACTACTCCAACATATTCAGTATTCTTTCGACAGCATCTTCTTTATCTTTCTTAATCTCAAAAAAGCGTTTATAAGCCGTTAAAAGAGCTTCTACATCAAAAGAAACTTTTTGCAAAAATCTATTGACAATTTCTTCCACTTGCTTTTCATTTAACCCCTGTTCAAAAAGCTCAAGCGCAACTGTTGTTGCCTTGGGGGGATTTTTACCATTAAGTTCATCAATTAGGTAAGCAAGCGCTGCACAATAAGCTGCACCGTCATTTTTATAAAAGGTATAAAATTTTAACTTAGTACGGAAAAAATCCAAAACATCTTCTTGGCTTCGCGGGCCACTATACTTTTGTAATGCCTCTAACCTCAAAGGATCTTCACCAAGTTTACCTTTATTTTCCTTTCTGTAAAGTGCCTGCGCATATCCGGCCTTATAAGGAATTTTACCGAGTAAAACCTTAATACCTATATCAGCATTTTCCTTATAATTTTCAGTAAATGGTAAACTTTGCAAAAGCCCTTTAAATTCAATCCCAACTTCCATTAAAGTTTTTTTACCGTAAAATTTTAAAGTAATTTCATCTTGATGCCCCACAAAAAACGGCACTTTGGCAAGTGCTTCCATATAACTTAATTTATTCTTTTTAACACGGGCTTGATTTACCGATTCATTAAAAATTTCTTCATTACCGTTTTTTAAAATCTTTATGGCAAGGGCCAAATTTTCATAGGGCTCCTCTTTATAGGGTAAACTCATTAAAATTGCCTTAAATGTTTTTTGAACTTCCCCTTCCGGTAAAGCAGAATATTTAAAGTAAATTGTTTCTAAATCTTCCAAAGCCAAAGAATAGGGGAAAGTCCTATACAAACTCAATATAGGAATGATTTCTTCTTCAGCAATTTCCGCCAATAATACTTTTGATACCAATTCCTCCTTATACTTAAAGTCAGGGGATATCTCGGTAATCTTATGAAGCAAAGAATTAAAATCTTTTTTCAATTCCGGTGCACCTTCAAAAGCATAAATTTCATATAACTGCTTAAATGTACTTAATGTAATTTTTTTCTGCTCGTGCAAAGTATTTAAAAATTTTAAATTTTCTCCGGCTTTTACTTTTAAAATAACACGTGGCTCAGATATTCTTTCAATTAAATTATTTACCGTCGTAGATCCTTCCATATCTTGCACTAAAATTTTGCTCGAAACTTGCGCATAAACATGGTTTAATAAATCATAATATTCTTTATCTAAGGATACCCGGTGTGTCAAATCTAATAAAATCTTTTGAGCCTTAAAAACCTTCTCTTTTTTAGGTGCACTGATTTTACTTTGCCTAAAAAGCAAAATATTAGCTATGAGATTTTCCTCATCCAAATTTAAATTCTGTTTTAATTCGGATATCTCTTTTTTTAATTCATTTTCCGTTAGAGAATTATTATACAAAAGTTCAGAAAGCAAATAAGAGTTCGCTTTCGGTAAATAAGTTTTTAACTTCTGTAAAGTTATTTGCTCCGGCATAAATCAGTTATTTCATTATAAACTTTGCTTAATTTATTTTTTAAATTTTCATCTACAATATACGGCAAATTGGTTTTAATATTTTCTGCGCAACATTTTAAGCTTGCTACAAGTAAAGCTTTTGCGCACAAAATATCTGAGGCGATAATCTTAGCAATTTTACTCTCAACAATATCAATTATCTTTAAAAGTTCCTGTGCTTTCTGTGCGGTCATTCCAGGTATTTCCGCTGCTTTTATTTGTGCTTTTGCAAGCCTTTTTTCATCAATATTTGCTTGCTTTTTTAAACTAATTACCTCTAAATAAGCTGCGGCATCTTCAGCCGTTAATTTCTTAAGCTCATTTTTATAATTTTCAACGGTTTTAAGGTAAGGTGCCAAAAAATCTTTATCGGCTTGCGGTGTAGCTTTACGCTTTATTGTTACACCTGCTGACATAAGAATTAAAGCCGCACCCATAGCCGCGTTTAAAGCCGCCGCACTACCGCCGCCAGGAACAGAATTTTTATCTGCTAAAGCATCAATAAAACAATTTGCACCTTCTTGCCAAGTTACCATATTTTACCGCTCTCCAAATCTGAATATTTTTTTATTTTAAACATTTTAAGACGGTCCTCATCGATACCTGTTCTACTAAAAAACACGTGTTCAATAGCAGTTGCCGGTGTAATATAAGCGCCTTTTTTAATACCCTTCGGATCTGCTTTCAAAACAAGCCACATTAAAAATAGTTCTTTATCTTTAAAATTTTTGGCTTCAAGTTCCGCTGCAGCACGCAGGAGTTTTGCCTTATCTGCCAAATTACTCTCCAAAACAACGGCATTATGGTAACCGTTTTCTTTGGCGGCTAAAACGTCGTGGTGTGTATCTCCGATAATAAACACATCATTTACATCAAACTTAGTTTTAAAATGCTTTTCGCAACTTTTGACGCCAAGTGCTAAAAGTTCCTGGCGGTTTTGTGTCATTAAACCAAAACCTCCGGCGGTAAATGAAAAGTATTTATCAAGCCCCGCAGCTTTAAGTTTAAGCTCCGCACTCTTCGGGGTATTACCGGTTGCCAAGGCAATTTTAACTTGTTTATATTTTTTTAATGTTTCTAGAAATTCTTTTACGCCGGGCATAAGTTTAAATTTACCGGCCTTTTTAAGTTCTGCTATTTCCCTGGGTAACTCCGCCCAATATTCCGCGGCTATTTTCTTAATTTCGGCTTTTGTGGGGTTTTTACCTTTTAGGCACTTATAGACATAGGTAAAATTATAAAGGTCCGTCCTACCGGAAAGATTACTTTCATCAAAAGTCGAGCATTTTTTATAAAGTTTTTGCATGGCACGCTTTAAGGCCTTGATGCCAAGCCCACCGCAATTTAAAAGTGTTCCGTCAATATCAAATAAAACTAATTTCATTTTAGTTCCCTCTTATTTTTCTTAATAACATTATTTACCATATAGGCACCGCCTAATGCGAAAATTACGCCCAATGTCTTTAAAATTGTAATTTTATCATACCCAAATATTGCTGAGAGTATATAAGTAAATACCGGGTAAGTTAATATTAAAGTGGTTGCTTTTGAAAGGTCCATTCTACGTATTGCAATATACCATAAATAATTACCGTAAACATAGAACCCTATACCCATAAACAGTACTGAAACTATTGTCTGCCAACATATCGTTATTGTTGGGTGAATATCAAAAAATGTAAGCAGATAAGTTAAAGGAATTGTAAAAATAAAAGCATAAAAAGCACGTGCTGCAGTTATAAAATGTTCATTTAAATCAGGGGGGAGTTTCTTTGCAAAAATATGCCCAACTTGGAACATCCAAGTAGTACAAATGACAAGCAAATCACCTTTCATTTGGAAATTAAATTTATTTGATTCCATTAAAATAAAAATTACACCCATCAAAATAAAAACTGTGCCCATTATTTGTTTTCCCGTAGGTCTCTCCCCTAAAAAGATATAAGTTAAAAGCAGCGAATACAAAACTTCCGTCTGGTTTAGAATTGAAGAGTTTGCCGGCGTTGTATAATTTAGTGCAATCATCATACAAAGAAAAGGGAATGCAGACGAAAAGAACCCAAGCCCCGCCAAGCGCGGCATAAGTTTTTTATCAAATAAAGTATGCCAAAGTTTATGTTTTGTCATATACGGGATATACCAAAGTACAGGTATCCCTGTCGCAAAAAGCATAAGAACCGTAGGCGAAATATGCCCGGTTTTAAGCTTCCCGATGATAGGGTAAAACACCGTAATGGCAAGTGAAAGCCAGAGGGCTTGAAGTGGCGATAATTTCATATATAAATTATACCAATTATCTTATCTCTTTGTCCCACACAAAGTATTTAAAATACCCCTTGACATTTTGCTCAGATATTTGATACATTCGTATCAGACAGGGGAGTCGCCAGAGTAAATTTTGCATACGCAAAATTATTTTAGGAGTATTATGGACGATATAATGTCTTCCCTTCACGAGTTAAGGCAAACGCTTGACTCTAAAATTTCCTCTTGCATCACAGAAGAAAAAGCCCAAAAAATTATTGCTGACTTAATCAATAAAGTTCACCCCGCACAAAGCAAAGCCGTTTTGCCTACCACCGAAGATGCCTTGCTTGAACGTTTTGCCGCTTTTGCCGCAAAAGGTAAATTCGCGCCGGAAAAGCCTTGGACCAGCGAATACGGCCGCAAATTCGGCAATATGCGCAATTTCTTGCTTGCCGCAAAAAATAACCCAACTTTTATTGAAGGCCAAAAAGCTGTTTTAAGCGAAGGTACAAACAATGTCGGCGGTTATTTAGTACCGACGGAATTTTCAAACGAAGTCATCCGCTTAATGAGCGATGCAAGCCCGATCATGCAAATTGCAAATATTTTGCCTATGTCTGCTTGGAAAAGGCAAATCCCCAAACAACTAACTAATTTGCAAGTCGGCTGGGTTGCGGAAAGCGGAACAAAAACAATTTCAAACCCGACCTTCGGGCAAATTGAACAAACCGCAAAAGTTTTGGCAACCGTTATTAAATGCACCGACGAACTTATCCGCGACAGTGCAATTAATTTAACACAATTTTTATCTGAAATCGTTGCCGAAGCTATGGCCCTTGAAATTGAACGCGTTGCCCTCTTAGGTGACGGTTCTACTGATCCTTTCTATGGTGTTTTAAAAACTTCAGGTGTAAATGCAGTAAGCATGGCTTCAAGCACCGTCAGCTTTGACGATATTTCAAACTTAATCTTCAGCTTAAACGAAACACAAGCAAAAGACGGAGTTATCGTCTTATCACGCGCAGGCCTTGCAAAACTCATGCAGCTTAAGGACTTAAACGGACAATATGTCTGGTGCCCGCCATCAGCTTCAGGCCCGGCAAAAATTTGGAATGTTCCTTATGTTGTTTGCTCGCAAATCCCGAACGAAGTAACAAGCGCAAGCACCTTAACCGGCGGCGATAAAACTATCGCTTTCTTCGGCCGCTTTAACAAGAACCTCTTAATATCTCCAAGAGAAGAAATGACGGTTAAAGTTTCCCAAGATGCTGCCGCCTGGAATTCCACCGACAGTTCTTTGGAAAGCGCATTTATGACGGACCAAACTTGGTTACGCTTCACACAGGCTTTATCAATCAATGTAACTTACGGTAATGCCTTCAGTTATTTACTTTTCAAATAGTTTTAATTATGGCCTTGCGTTAAACGCGCAAGGCCATATAAGAGAGGTTAAAATGTCTTTACCCACAACTGCAGCAACCACTTTGGCAAATTGTAAAAAATACCTAAATATCGGCAATAGCGACACTTCAAAAGACGACTTAATTGAGCTTTTAATTGAAGCCACCACAAATGCCGCTGAAGAATATTTAGGCCGCAATATCGTAGCCCGTCAAATAACCCAAGAACCTTATGACTGCACAAATTCAAAAAGCAAATATTTGCAACTTAAACAATACCCTGTAACAACACTAACAACTATTGTTGAAGACGGTGAAACTTTAGATACCACCGCCTTAAAAATAGACAATTCAAACGGTATTATAAAACGCCCAACATTTTGGAAAGGTGCCGTTTTGGTAACTTATACCGCCGGTATTGCAAGCTCAACTGCAAATGTACCCAAAAATTTGCAACTTGCGATTTGGCAATGGGTATCTTACTTATTAAATACCCAAGAATCACAAGGCATAGATAGCGAAACTTTAGGCGATTATTCCGTAAATTATTTGGAGCAAAACCAGGAAATTCCTTCCACCGTTTCAAGCCTGTTAGAAGGTTACAGAAGAATTGATTTATAGGAGGTTGAAATGTCACTTAAAAAACTTTTAAACAAAACCTGTCAAATAAATCAAATAACTTACACGCAAGCTCCCGCAAGCGGACAACAAACAGTTACTTCTACTGTTTTAGAAAGTTCACTTCCTTGCCGCTTAAGAACAAGAACTATCAGCGAACGTAAATATTCTTTACCGGCATACGCTTTAGCTACACATTCAATTTACGTGCAGGCAAAGAGCAGTTTATACGGCAAAAAGCTTTCCGTAGTCATAGAAGGTAATACGTATGATGTTATCGGTCTAATAAATATGGGCGGTGAAGAAAGACTTTTTTGCCTTTATGCGGAAAGGAGGGGTTAATGTTTTCTCCGCAAATAAATTGCCAAAGCACCTTGCTTAAAACGAATATTAAACAGGCAAGTAAAAAATTTGAGACCTATCAGAAAACTTTAATTAATGACCTTGCCACCAAAATAAAAAGAAGTTTATATTTTCTTTTAAGCACAGATGTTGAAAAGGTTAATAACAAAACTTTACGCTCTAAACCCGGCGAAGCACCACGTATGGAAAGCGGGAATTTACGCTCAAACATCGAAGTAAAAATTTATACTTCCGGCAAAAGTTTAGGTTTAGAGGCCGGCGTTTTTAACGGTAAAGCACCTTATGCAAAAATGCTTGAATACGGTACTGCACGTATAAAACCACGCCCATTTCTGCGCCCTGTTTTGAGCATGTATAAGCAAGTTTTGCAGAAGAACCTGCCAAGCACAGAGGATTTATTTTTATGATAGCACAAGATATTTATGCTTATTTATCTTCGGACAGCACCTTGCAAACCGCTTTAAGCGCAACTGTAACAGACACTAAAATTTACCCAAATTATGCACGTTTATCTTCAAGAGTGCCTTTTATAGTCTATCAAAGCACTAACACAGGTGGCACGCAAGATGAAGTTTTAAACGAAGAAGATTTAAGCATAATAATAACTTCAGACACTTATGCAACAACAGTTGCCATAAGTTATATAGTAACTGCTTTGCTAGATTTGACGGAAACACAAATACCATCAGATACTTACAATATTTACTATGCAAAAAAAGTCGGCGGCAATGATTATGCCGACGATTTAGGCCGCCATGTACGTGCCTTAAATTTCACTTTTAAATTCAATAAAAAAACTAACGTTAGCAATAATAACGAAGAAGAAAATAATAATTAGAGAGGAAACAATATGTCATCACCAACAAATATAGTAGTAGGGCTTGCCGCAGAAGGCACGCTTAAAATTGCATCTTACGGTACCGCAGAAAGCGGTGCAACCGATTTGGGCTTTATCAAAGGCGGTATTACCATTGAGCATGAGGAAACTTCTTATGATATTAAAGTAGACCAAGTGCTTGCAAGTATCGCAAAAGTTACCACCGAAGAAGCTTTAAAAGTTAAAGTCACTTTAGCGGAAGCCACCCTTTCAAATATTGCCCTTGCTTTAGGTGTTCCTGCACCGGTAAGTACCACTCTTGAATTTGGAGATAAATCACAAAGCGCTTATTACACTTTATATGCAAATGTTAAAGGCGCAAACGGCGCAAGCAGAAAATATACTTTTTGGAAATGCCGTCCAAACGGTAAAACCGCACAAAGCTATAAACGTGACGGCGAAACTTTAATAGAAGTGGAATTTGACGTCTTGGCAGATACCACCAAAGACCAAGCAAAACGCTTCGGACAAATTGTAGATACCTCAGCCGCATAAGGGGGCCCCTCTCAAAAGAGGGGTAATTTATGAAAACGATAGATATACTCTGCCCGCAAGAGCGGGAAATTAAAATACTTGGTAAGACCATAAATATCCGCCCGCTTTCTCTAAAGGAAGCCATAAATTTAGGGCGGATACTTGGGCAAATCAGAACCGAAGTGCAGGCAAGTTTAAAAGATGAAAAACAAAACCCTTTTTTGAAAATTTTAGAACTTGCCGGCACTAATAAAACCAGGGAAATTTTAGATATTTTTACGCATCACGAATTTAAAGATATAACAAATTTAGAAGATAAACTTTCCCTTATTGAACTTAGCAATTTGGCTTTAGCTTTAGCGGAAGTTAATGATTTTAAGCAAATAATGCTAAATTTTCGGGCAGCGCTGAAAGCAATAAACAACTAGACGCCCTTTCCAGCGCAATATTTTTTACGGCGTCTTTTTATGGTTTTACCATAGATTACATTTTGGCCCAAAGCCCCATATGGCTTCTTGAGGCCTGCCGTTATGCAACAAAAGGGCAAAAAAATAAAATAACCCCTGTTACCGACGGCCAATTATCACTTATAGGAATAAGCAAATGAACGATAATGCAAATTCATTTTTTATAGAACTTTCTACTTTGTTTGACCCTGCCGGCTTTGACGCCGCACAAAATAAACTCACGCAAAGTGAAAGTTCTTTTAATACCTATTTTAAAAATTTAGAAGATAAAAGTTCAAATTTTGCTACATTATTTGAAAATTATTCCTCTAAAGCAAGCACAAATTCTTTAAAAGCATTTAGTAATTTTTTTGATGTAACTTCCAAAAGTTTTTTGGATATGGAAAATTTATCAAAACAAATATTTTCTTCTATAGCAAATTCGGCAATATCTGCTTTTAGTAATTTTGCCACAAATGCACTTTTCGGAGGTTTATCAGGGGGGAGTTCTCTTTTTGGCGGTTTACTTGGCAGCCGCAGAAGTGGGGGCGCAATAAACAAAACCGGTGCCTATTATTTGCATGAGGGGGAATTTGTTTTGCCGCCGGAAATAGTGGAAAGCATACAAAATAACCCTGCCCCAAACAGACAAGCAAATACACAAGAAAGTATTATAAATATCACTTTAAACAGCCCCATTACAATTAACGGAAATCAAGATTCACCGTTAGATGCAAGGGAACTGTGTGAAGAAATAGCCTCTGCCACACGCCGCGGCGTAAGCTGGGCGGTGGAGCAGGCCAAAATTTCTTATAAAATAGGCAAACAACGCAGCAGGGAGGTTTCATTATGAGTCTTAATTGCACAGAAATTTTAACATCTAACATACTTGAAAACGCAACTTTAAGCGAAAGCGGAAATGCAAAAACTTACACATTTTCCGCACAAAGCGCAATAAATAAGATTATAATAAAAAATACCAATTTAACTGCGCTTACTATTGAATATAAAACATCTGCTGAAGGGGACTTTTCCACAATTACCGCAACTGTGGAAAGTTGTGGGCAAGATTTTATTTTTACCTTCCCTTCCGTCATAAATATACTAATACTTAAAGTCACTTTTACGGCGAGCGGCACTTTAAATGTAGGCAAAATTATTGCAGCAAAAACACTTTTAACTTTAAGTGAAGTTTTAAGCACTTTAAGCGGCAATATTTATGCACGCGAAGGCCATCATTATTTGGCAAACGGCGCTTTGGTTAAGTGGAAAGATTTTACAAAATTTAACCTAACTCTAAGCCTTGAAAACATAAGTACTACCGTCAAACAAAACCTTGAAAATATATTAAAAAACAATACTTTTTTAACTTATATTTTTTATGGCAATTTTGATACAACAATCCTCGGTGAATATGCTTTAGCCCATACACCGTTCTTCAGTTTAGACAGACGCCGCGCCTTGTATAAAACCGCTTTAAATTTGCTTGAGAAATAACTATGAAAACACTCTCACAATCTTTAATTTCGGCCTTAAACAGCCAGGCACCGATGTATACAAAAAAATTTTTATTATATACGCGCACTTGGCAGGAAGAAACGGAAACTTATGCATTTTCTGATGCTCAAGATATAACAAAATATATTTTGGAAACTTCAAAAATAAAGTGGAAATTAGATAATGAAGGTTATTCCGTATGGAATAATGCCATCTTAAATCTAACTTTAAGCAATCAAAATAATTCTTTTGATGAAGCAAACACTTTTTGGGCAGGTGCTAAAATTGAAGTTTATATAAGTGCAAAAACTGCCAATGCAAGCGCAAATGAGGAAATCAAAATATTTCAAGGTTTTGTTTTGGAAGGCCCTCTTTACGATAAAGAAAACCGCACTTTAAACATTTCTCTAACAGGGCAACTTGCTTTGCTTGACACATTCAGCGCACAAAGTTTAACCCAAACGGAAGAACTTGAAACTTTAACACCTACACTTGAAAATCCAACAAAAAAATTTACCACTCAAAATAATGCAGTAAGTGAAATTATTGCTATATATCAAGGTACTACTGACAACGGTGTTGAAAATGCCACTCTATTAAAAGCACAAAATGATTACACTATTTTCGATTTAGGCCAATACAATAAACCTGCTGTAATTACTTTGAATATTGACTTACCGCAAGACAATAGTTTATGGTGTACATACCGCCATTATTACACTGATAAAACTTGCGAGTGGATTGCCGGCCAAATTGCCGATATTTGCGCTGCACCCTCCAGGCAAATTGATCCGGTATTCTATTCTTCCACCATTGAAGCAAATTACAGCTGCCCAACATATAATGAATTCAGCGAAGGCACTTTAAATGCTTTAACAATAAACAATAATACCTTACAACTTGAAGATAATTTTTTACAAGATACAGATTATAGTTGGACAACTTTATATGCACCCGGCAACCAATCTGTAACTATCACGCCTTCTTCAATTTTAGTTGTGGGGCCCAAAATGATGCCGGAGGGGGATGAAGCACTTTTCCGCACCCCTGCAACACAAGCTTACGGCACTTGGGAAGCAGAAGTCTCAGTTGCCGAAGAAGATAATATTTACCAATATAACTATTTTATTTCTTCCTCTGACAATTTGGCGACTACAAACGGTTATTTACTTTCTTTTGAATATAGTTATGATTATATATTTTTCAATTTAAGCCGTATAACGAACGGGCAGGAAACATTTCTAAAACAATGGTATTATCAGACCGGGCGATATATGCACCGCTTCCGCTATCGTATGAGCAGATCAGAAGACGGCACTTTTAATATTTGGTTTAAAAATATTACAAGCAGCGGCGACTGGGTTAGCGTTGTGGGGGGAGCTTATCAGGATAATACTTATACTACCTCAAATTACCAATTTTTTAGAATGACAGGTTATGGTGGGAATAATGTTTACAATTATCAAACAAGCCCATTAGTTGCGACGGGCAGTGGCACTTTAAGCCCAAACGGAACTTATTTAAGCCCCATAATATCTGCCGGTACTAATTTTAAAAATTGGGGGAAACTCACCTTCCAACAAACTTTAAACGACGGTAGCGGCACTTTTTACATGCGTTTTAAAGATGAAGATGATGTCAATTGGTCCGCTTGGGAAAGTATAACAAATCAGCAAAGTTTAACTTCGACAAAAAATTGCGCCCAGATTAAATGGGAAGCCAGAAGTAACAGTGCACAAACCCAAAGCCCTGTTTTAAGCAGTTTTGTTTTAACTTGGGAAATAACAGGTGTTAATATTGCAATAGTCAGCACAAAAGATATGTCCTGCTTAGATATTATGAAGGAACTTGCAACTTTAAGCGGTTACCAAATAGGCTTTGATAGTAACGGTAAATTTTTATTTTTAAACCGTTCCTCAAATACTACCCCAAGTTTAACTTTAGAAGCAAAAGATATTATCAGCCTTGAAAGTTTAGATTCCGGCTTAAATAAACTTTACACCCGCGTTAAAGTACAATTTGGGGAATTTGCCTATCAAGTCGATCCTTTCACTTTAGAAGAAGAACGCCCCAATATTATTGATAAATATGGTGTTAAAGAACTTGCTTTAAGTTCGGCTTTTCTACCGGCACAAAACGCTAATTTGGCACGGGCAGCAGCACCTGATATTTACACACGTGCCTGCACAAAAAAACAACGAATAGCTTTAATATGCAAATTCTTACCGCAAATTGAACTCGGTGATATTTTACAAATAAACTATTCCCCGTTTATAACACTTACAGTACAAGTGGAAGGATTGGAATTTGATCTTACGAATTGGCAACTCAGGCTTGATTTGACGGAGATTTGATATGCAAACCGTATTAACTTCAAAGCAGATAACAAATACTTTACCCTTCATTTTTAAAATCAGTTTAACTATAAAAAATTTGATTTTTATTTTGGCAGCTTTGCTTTCATTTATTTTATGGTTTTCGGCCACTTTAAAAACCCCAAAACGCCTTGATAAAGTAGAAGAAACCTTACACATATTTGCAACACGCCAAAGCAAAATGGAGGGGGAAATTAATTTAATTTCACAAGACACAAAAATAATAAAAAATATTTTAATTAGGAGTAACAATGATAAATAAAATAATAAATTTTGCAAAAAAAGCAAAAGAATTTTTAAAAAACAAAAAAGTTTATTTAGCAGCAACAATAATAATTTTACAGGCCCTTTTAACTTATATTGAACAACTTATTTCATTTAATGGGCTTACCGATTTTATTATGTGGTGCAAAAATTTAGCCTCCAATGATGCAACTTTGCATTTGCTTGAGGGGCTTGGTCTTTTTGGCCTCCGCGCAGTTATAGGTAATAAAACAAACAACACAAACGCAAAGTAAATTTCACCGATTATAGGGATTCTCCTGTAAAAGCGTTTCTTACTTTTTCTAAACGCGCCCTATAAAAAACCCCATGCTAATTTTGGCATGGGGTTTTAAAAATACCTTTATAGCATTTATTATAAATCGAATTTCGGAATACATGTTCCAGATAATCCGTCTAAGAACATTCCATCCGGGCATGCACATTTTCCGTTATTCCAAATCATTCCACCTGCACATATATGTTCCTCTTCTTTCAGTACACATTCCTTTCCGTTCCAAATAAAGCCTTCTTCACATTTTGTTGATTGATACACGCATTCTTTTCCGTCCCATACATAGCCGTCAGGACATTTTGTTTCCTCTTTCTTCACGCATTCCTTTCCGTTCCATACATAGCCTTTAGGACATTCATGTATTTCTATCTTGCATCCAAATTCGTTCCATGTACTACCAGCCGGGCAGAAATTACTGCTGGAATCCTTAAAAGAACAAGCACCCTCTTTATCATTGAATTCACCACCATACTCCTTACACCAGCTAACAAACGATTCAATGCTTTCATAGTCTTCTTTACAGTTTCCCAATGAAGCGACTAAAGTAGCATCAGAACATGCACGAATAGATCCATCAAACCCGAACATATCGCAAGTTATATTATCACTTTTAAGCAAGTCTTCACAAGAGACTTCCCCGGTGTTTAAATTCTTATATATAGAGTAAATGGAATCCTGATCCTTAATTCTATCTGCCACCACAAGGTTATCCCCTTTATTGACTTCTTGTAAGGACACTTCAAAATGTTGGGTATTCAATATGTCCTTTTTTGCCACTTTATCCTCAGCATCCAAAAACTCTACATCCAAATCACCAAACGATTCGGAATAGCGACCATTGATATGATGGTACCTTTCCTGAGCTTGTTGAATTGATTGTAATAGCTCCTCTGTCTCAGTATATTTGCTTCTCTCGACAGCTTTTGTATACTGAGGCACTGCGATAACTGCCAGTGAGCTGACTATAAGAATTACAACAACTAATTCTATCAAAGTAAAACCATTTTTATTTATATTTTTCATAACACACTCCTCCCTATTATAATTATAAGTGGAAATATGCAAATTGTCAACCCCTCCCAATACATATAATAGACGGTAAATTTTATTTCGTTATCTTTCAATTTATGTAATATAATTACAATTTTTAATACCCCCTTGACGAAATCGGAAAATTCTGTTATACTTCCTTTGTAAGTAAAAATTAACTATAAAAGGAGAATATTATGAAAAAGCTATTAACTGTAATGATATTAGTGCTTTCTACCACTTTTATCAATGCTGCAGCTATAACTGTAAGCACATCACAACATCAGGCCCAGATTGACTCGCGGCATCCTCTTTGTAAGGAAAATGCAGAATTACCTTACATTTGTAGAAAAACTTTGGAAGGTCTTGCCAGTCCAAGGGTTTATTCATATTTTTGCAGTTTTTGCCCGATATGTGATGAAAACGGTCAGCTTGTTAGATGTAAACCTAATGAATTGCCTGCAAACGGTCAATGTTGTGTTGATATGGAGATTGATATGGAACTTCTGAATCAACTTCCTTCAAGATGCAAAATAGATGAAGGTCAAACACATCCGTGCGGACAATGCCCTGTTTACTATAAAAAGGACCATTCTTGCGTATCAAATAGTGGAGAACTTGGTGAACTTTTCCCTGCCTGTACCTTAAATGAAGCACTGGGGGTTGATGGCCGCTGCCCTGCCGTCCCGGGTAGAGCAAATCAAGGCAAACCGAAAGTCGGGCTTACCCCGGTAAAACCAAATAATGCTGTTAGCGAAAAAGGTATAAACTCTTCAAAGAGTCCTATTTCTAAGAAATCTTCAAAAGGTATAGCAGGCGCCGGCAGCAGATAAAAAATAAATTGTAAAATAAAATACCCCTCTGATGAGGGGTATTTTTATGCCTGATTATCTATCTAATTATCTAGAAAGCGTAAGGGTTATTTTCTTCTTCTTCAGTATTACAATATTTTTCGTCATTTGTTATTTGATTTATATATCTGCTACTTGCTACTCCTTTTTCCAAAGAATCCTTTAGCATTTTAACTCCTTCTTCGGAATATTTCGCCGCAACATCCGTAGGCAAATAACAGTGCATATCAGAGCCTAAAATATTCTCCCGCACATGGCATTTCCCGTTTTCCATACCGTAGACATAATAAGCACCGTCAATAGAAGATTTTCCTAAAGAAAAAGTTCCTTTTTTACATGTTTTTATACTGGCATAATATTTCATTTGCTGTTCATACATACTATTATTAGAATCCGGAATACCAGGTTCAAAATCTTGTTCCTTTGGCATTTCATAAGGATTACCTGTTGTAGTGCTACTTACATTTGTACCTTTGACCTGTTGCCCATAATCTTGATCAATATAACTTTCTTGGGTATAAGTTTCTTGCTTGGTTGAAACCTGTTGGTCATATCCCTGTTGCCCGGAAATATGATTATCAGACATATTACTACCGTCTTGTGTAATTACTATCGTATTTGTTTCGGTAGTAGTTGTTGTACCATCATTATTTTTTGTTACACGGGTAGTCTTTGTAACTTTTTTGGAAGAATTACTTTTTGCTTTTGGTCTGGAAACAGGTTTTTTAACTGTCTTTTTAACGGTAGTTGTAGATTTCTTTTTTAATGTCTTGCCTTCCTTTTTTGCGAGTTCAGCTTTGGCAGCATTTAAATTATAAGAACTGCGTTCTATATAATTCTTAAGTTCATTTATGCCCCAGCCGGAAAAATCTATAGCATAAGTTTCTTTAGATTGAGCGGAATAAGACATCAAAAGTTCCTTCATTTCATCATTTCCGTTTCTTATGGCATAACTTAATACTGCAGTGCCTGAGGCATCTTTAGCATTAGCATCGGCACCGGCTTCAAGTAATATCTCAGCTTTTTCAATATCATTATTTTTAACCGCATCAATTAAAGCTTTTTGAATATCTTTATTTTCCTTGTTCAGAGTTACGCCGTAATCTCGCAAGGTATTAGCCGTTTCCATATCATCATTTTCAATGGATGTTAAGAAAAGATCTTGTGCAGATTTATCTTCGTAATCAACCCCAATTTTTCTTTGCGCAAATAAATCTAATATATCCGGATCATTAGTTTCCAAAGCATATGTAAAAGCTGTTTTACCTTTTTTATCGGCAAGGGATAAATCTAATGTCTGTATATCTAATAAACTTGAAACTGCATCATAATTCAAACCTTCAACAGCATGCATTAAAGCTGTTTTGCCCTGATTATCTTGTAAATTGGGATCTGCACCGTATTCCAATAAAGTGTCAACAGTTGTACCTTCACCCACAGCCGCTACAACCATCAACGGGGTTACGCCATCTCTGGAAACGCCGTTAACAAATGCACCCCTGTCTAATAAAAGAGTAACAATTTCTTCAGACGGATAATTACAAGCTATTGCTAAGGGCGAATACCCCTCATCATTGGTTTCATTAGGATCCACGTTGGCAAGTAATAAAAATCTTACCCTTTCCAAATCTTGCTTTTTTATTGCTTGTATCAAAGACGTATCATATAGATAACTGTATTTCTTTTCCTTCTTAGCTTTGGATGTATTCTCAGGTTTATGAACAGCAGCGCAAATAATACTTATAACTAATAATAAGAAAATCAAAAAAACAGATAATTTTTTAAACATAAATTACCTCCATATAAAAATATTATACCTTATTTGCACCGCATAAATGCTACAATTTTGGCACAAAGTTGAGGAAATCAGTGAACAGAAAATGCAACATATATAATTGCCCAGTATTATACGGTTTGGCTTCGTTAAGAAATTTGATATAATTTAGGGAACATTATTAAAATTCTATTCAAGGAGATTTTATGAAAAAATTTTTTATTGTTTTGCTTTGTTTAATTATTACAATACCGGCTCTTGCGATTAAACCACCAAAAGAGTATGTAGAAAAATGGAGAAAGGAATATAAGGATAATTTGGCGAAATGCCCTGCCGATAAACCGATTTATACGGGATATGGAGAATGCCGTTCGTGTAATGAAATTGACTCTTTTACAATTCCTCCTTTTATCGGTGACTTTTGCTCTCAAATTTGCCCGAACAGAAAAACTGCTCTAAAAGTAATTCCCGGATCTGATATATTTGCCACTTATTGCGTATTAAAAGATGCTCCAGGACCGGATTTTCATTTTGATGAGCACAGTAAGTCATGGGTAAAGCCAAACTGCCCTGATGATAAACCATTATATTTTGAGGGTAAATGTATTGCATGCAATGAGTATAAAAATTGGGATAATGTAAAAAATGTTTTAGGTTGTGAAAAATGCTCTAATAAAATTATGGAAGGTAATAACTGTTATCTAAACAATTGTCCGGATGATAAACCGTTAATTCATTATCAAGGAAGTTGTTATCCTTGTTCTGCTAAATCTATAACGATAATATCTGGGCATGACAAATGTACAGAACTGCATCCGTCAGTAGTAGTCTTTAAAAATACCACACGCAAACAATAGTTTATAAATTGAACTTTAACCACGAAATTTAAAAGCACCCTTCCGGGTGCTTTTAAATTCTACTCCCTATTCTTATATTTTTTGGGATGTAAAAATTTGTTTTCTTCAAAACCGCCGCCGACGGCAAGTGCTAAACCTACAATAGCCTCTAGTTCCGCTTGGCGGGTTTGCACTAAATTCATTTCGGCAGACAGTAAATTTTGTTCCACCAAAAGTAAATCGGTCGTATTAATAAGCCCGGCATCCTGCTGCATTTTGGTTAACTGATATGTTTCTTTTAAAGCATCCCTTTGTTGCTTAATTTCGTCAAACATTTTACGGTACTGCTTGTTTGCGTTTAGGGAATCAAAAGCATCTTTAAAAGCAAGTTGCACGGTGTTTTGGTAAGTGGCCAACATTTCTCTATATTTAGCACTTGCCATTTTGTTTTGTGCAATAATTTTACCGCCTTGGAAAATGTTTAAAATACCTGCGCCGGAAACTTGCCAAAAACTTGAATCTGTTTCAAACAATTTATGCAAAGGTTCGCTTGCAAAACCGCCGATACCCGTCAAAGAAATATCCGGGAAGTACGCCGCGCGCGCCGCGCTTATTTGCGCATTTGCGGCAATTAAATCCTGTTCGGCTTTAACAATATCGGGGCGGCGTCTTAAAAGTGATGACGGAATATTTGCAGGTACAGTCGGTAAAATAAAAATTTCCCCAAGTGTTATTTTTGTTTTTAAAGGATTTTCAACAATTTCTTTTGGACTTTTACCGAGTAAAACCTGCAAATTTGTTTGCGCTTTTAAAAGTTTTAAATAAACCGTTTCCGCTTGTGCGCTGACGGAGTACATTTCCGCCTCCACCCTCTTTAAATCTACTTTGTTTATATAACCGTTTTCAAAGCGGATTTTGTAAATTTTAAAATCTTCTTCTCTTGAAGTCAAAGCATGCTTTGCAATTTCAAGTTGTAATTCTAAAGACAGGACATTAAAATATGCACGCGCAACTTGGCCTATTAAACTTAAACGCACTTGCTCGCGCGCCGCTTTTGAGGATAGCCAACTTGCGTAAGCGCTCTTGCTTAAAGCGCGGTATTTACCGAATAAATCAATTTCAAAAGCAGCGGTTAAATTAGCCTCGCTTACACCTGTAATATAAGGGGTATTTGTATCTGCTTTTGAGGGGGAAAATTCTGCTTGCAAACTCGGCAAACGATCACCGCGCGCTGAAATATAACCGGCGCGGGCATAATCAAGCCGCGCGGTTGCGGCAAGCAAATCGGTATTATATACAAGCGCTTCATCTATAATTTTATTTAAGGTGTCGTCTTGAAACATCTCCCACCAAACAGGATTAAAAGAGGCAAAATATTCCGCGTCCCCCGAAGTATTTTCCGGCAAATCATACACGGGTTTTTTGTATTTTGGCCCAAGCATACAAGCGCTTGTAAAAACCGTTAAAGCTAAAAGTAAAAATAATTTTTTCATTATTCTTTATCTCCTTTAGGCAAATCGAAATTGGGTGTTTCACCGCGTTTTTTGTTAAGTAAATAAAAGAACAAAGGCACAAAACACGGTGCAAAAATTGTTGCCCCAAGCATACCGAAAACTACGGCTGTACCGAGTGAAATTTGGCTTGCCGCGCCAGCGCCCGAGCTTGTGGCAAGCGGCAAAGTACCCAAAATAAAGGCAAGAGAGGTCATAATAATCGGCCTAAAACGAATTTTTGCGCCTTGCATGGCAGCGGCTGCAGCACTTGCACCTTTCTGTTTAAGCATAAGCGCAAATTCCACAATCAAAATAGCATTTTTTGCGGCAAGCCCGATAAGAGCAACAAGGGCAACCTGGAAATATATACCGTTACTTAAGCCCCTAAACCAAGTACCTAAAAAAGCACCGAAAATCGCAAAAGGTACAGCAGTCAAAACGCAAAACGGTAGCGACCAACTTTCATATTGCGCCGCCAAAATCAAAAACACTACCACAATGCCCAAAAGTAAAATTAACGCCGAAGAACTGCCGCTTTGTGTTTCTTCTAAGGCAGTACCGCTCCAGGAAAGTGCATAATTTTCCGGCAGAACTTTTTGGGCAAGGTTTTCAAGTGCCTTAATTGCCTGCCCGGAACTTATGCCTTCTGGCGTAATAACCAAATTTGCCGACGGAAATGCATTAAAACGTTCCACGATACTTGGCCCGAGGCTCGGCGTAATAGTTGCAACAGCAGACAGGGGCACCATAGCACCCGTATTTGATTTTATATACAAATTACCCACTTGCTCCGGCGTTTGGCGGGCACTGTCTTCCGCTTGAATCATAACTTTAAAATTGCGGGAATAAAGCGTAAAATCATTTATATAACTTGCGCCGATAGTTGAAGCAAGCGTATTATATAAATCATCTAAATTTATACCTATGGAAAGTGCTTTAACATTATCCACCGTCAAAGTATACTGCGGGTAACTTGCGGAATATGTTGTCTGCGTATTACTTAGGCCCTTAATTTTTTTGACTTCTTCAATGAATTTATTTGTAACATCCGCAAGTTCTTCCGGTGTACCATTGCCTTTACTTTGAATATAGCCTTCAATACCGCCTGTTGTACTTAAACCCATAATCGGTGGCGGCATAAAAGGTAAAATATAAGCTTTCGGTATTTTTGCCAAAGCTGCTTGCGATATTTGCCCCACAAGTGAGCTTGCGCTTTGATTCTTTTTCTTTCTTTCATCCCAAGGTTTTAATGTTACGAAACTTGCAATAGAATTTGTTTGACTTGTTGAATTTAAAATATTAAAACCGCTGAAACTAAATTCTTTTTTAACTTCGGGGAAAGAGAGTAAAACATCTTCAAGCTGAGTGGCAACTTCATCCGTTTGGCTTAAAGAAGTGGCCGGATCTAACCCTGTATAAACCATCAAAAGCCCCTGGTCTTCATCGGGAAGTAAATTTGACGGTACCATCTTAAACAAAAGAAAACAACATAAACAAAAAACCGCAAATAAAATTACGCCGATTTTTACCTTGCGTATAAAAAATTCACTGACACTAACATATTTATTTGTAAATTTTTCAAATAAATTATCAAAGTGGAAGAAAAACCCTTTTGTAACTTTCCTTTCCTTTTCAAGCATAAGTGCGCACATGGCTGGCGTTAAAGTAAGTGCCATTAAACCTGAAATTACGACTGAAATTGCAATAGTAATAGCAAATTGCTGGTACATTACACCGCTAAAACCGCCCATAAAACCAACCGGTATAAATACGGAACATAAAACCAAAACTATTGCAACAATCGGGCCGCTTACTTCCTGCATGGCTTGTGTTACGGCTTCCTTAACAGGCATGTTTTGGGTAGTTAAAATTCTGTCCGCATTTTCAATAACAACGATGGCATCATCCACAACCATACCGATAGCCAAAACTAAACCAAACAATGTCAAACTGTTTATTGAAAAGCCAAGTATCAACATTCCCAAAAATGCACCGATAATCGCAACGGGAACAACGACGCAAGGTATCAAAGTAGCGCGCCAATCTTTTAAAAATAAAAGTACTACAAAAAAGACTAAAATAAATGCTTCAACTAAAGTTACAATAACACCTTTGATAGATTCTTTAACAAATATTGTTGTATCATAAGCTATATCGTAACTAATACCTTCCGGGAAATTTTGTGCCATTTTGGCAAGGGCTTTTTTGGCAAGATTTGCCGTCTCTACAGCATTAGCGCCGGCACTTAAATAAATACCGATAGGTACAGCCGGTTTTTTATCATAATAACCTTGCGAAGTATAAGTTTGCGCACCCAAAGTGACGTCCGCAATATCTTTAATACGCAGGGTGCTGCCGTCAGATGAAGCCCGCAAAATAATATTTTCAAATTGTTCAGGAGTAACAAGGCGCGGGGGGGTAATTAAAGGGAAAGTTTTTAAAATTTTATCGCTCATCGGCATAGCACCGATTGTTCCGCCGCTACGTTGTGTATTTTGTGTTTGCACTGCGGAAATTATTTCATTTACGCCTAAATTAAACCTATTAAATAAATCAGGTTTAAGCCAAATTCTTATAGCATAATCGTTTGTGGTCATAACTTGCGCATCCCCGACACCTTTAATACGTTTAAGTTCATCAATAATATTTACAAGCGCATAGTTGCCAATATAATTTACATCATACATACCGTCCGGGGAATAAAGCGTTGCAAGCAAAACTAAAGAGGATGACCGCTTTTGCACGGTAAGCCCGTATTTCGTAACTTCAGCCGGAAGTGAAGAACTTGCCTGCTGTACGCGGTTATTAACGTCAATAAGTGCCTTATCAGGATCACTGCCGATTTTAAAATAAACGGTTAAAGACATTGAACCGTCTGCACTTGAAGTAGAATCCATATAAAGCATATTTTCCACACCGTTAATTTGTTCTTCCAAAGGTGCGGCAACGGTTTGGGCAATAACTTCAGGCGAAGCACCTAAATAAGTAGCGGAAACTTCAATAGTCGGCGGTGTTAAATTGGGGTATTGCTCAATCGGTAATTTTGTTATCGCGACAATGCCGCCAAGCGTAATAAGTAAGGCAAGCACCGTCGCAAAAATTGGGCGGTTTATAAAAAATTTGGGTATCATAAATTGCCCCCGGGCATCATTTTCTTATTTTGTGCATCTGTTTTCTTTTGGGCCTTTGTTCTTATATCTTGCTCGCTGTTTGGTTGATATTTTTGAAGTAAAGCATCCAAAGCCGCCGTTCCGTTTTGTTGTTTTTCGGTATTAATTACAGTTTTTTGTATCGGGTCAAAAGTTTCATATTCCGGTTTTAGCGGTAAACCTTCCCTAATTTTAATTAAACCGCCCGACACTACGGTTTGCCCTTCTTTTAGTCCCTTAGTAACTATGGCGATATTACCCTGGTTTTGCATTTCAATAAAATTAGCTTTTGCTTTACCGTCTTCTATCGTATAAACTAAATTTCCCTTTGTTGTCTGTAAAATTGCAGAGGAGGGGATAACAATAGCATTTTTGTAATTTGCGCCGTGTAGTTTAACACGCACAAATTGTTTTGGCATTAGAACTTTTTGATTCAAGGGGTTTGAAACTTGCGCTTTAATATTTATGCTTGAAGTGTTACCGTCTTCAGAACCTGCAAAATAAATTATTTGACCGATATTTTCATAAGTTTCACCCGAAGGCAAAATTATTTCAACGCTTAAAGGTGCGCTGTCTTTGGCGGCAAATTCCAAAGTTCCGTTTTCATAAGCTGAAGACAATGAATAAAAATCTTCCGCCGGCATGGAAAAGTTTATATAAAGCGGATCAATTTGCTGTATTGTGGTAAGAACTTGGTTTACATTTATTAAATTCCCTGCCGTCTGGCTACTTTGCCCGGCAATACCGCTAATCGGGGCATGCACACTTGTATAAGCCAAATTTACTTTTGCGCTTTCTAAATCCGAGGCGGCAATTTCCATTTGCGCTTTGGCTGATAAATAATTTGCATAAGCATTATCATAATCTTGGCGGCTTACGGCATTACTCGGCATCAATTGTTTTACGCGGTTAAAAGTAAGCAAATTATTTTCATAAGTGCTTTTTGCTTGCTTATATTGGCCTTCTGCGCTTTTAACTGCAAGGGCATAGTCCGTTTCATCTATTTGAAATAAGGGTGTACTTTGTTTGATGAAACTACCTTCTTGGAAATTACGCGCCTGTAAAATTCCGCCTACTTGAGCACGCACTTCAACTTCAAGGCTTGCGCTAACCAAAGCGGGATATTCAAGCTGCCAAGGTAAATTTAGTTTTAAAACTTTTACTGCGGAAACCGGTAAACTTTGATTTTGATTTGCTTTATTTTTTGTTTTGCAACCTATAATCATTGCCAAACAAAGTATTATAATTATTAAAATTGAAAGATAAGTATGCCCATGCAATAATTTATCTTCCTTATGTACAGAATTATGACGTAATTTATATTTAGTTCTTCTACCCCTCATATATACCCCCGTTTATTTAACTAATTAAAATATATTAGTTAAACTAGTATAATTATATTACAAATAGATTGTAATGTCAAGTGGGGGAAATTATTAAATAAAAAAATGCGCTTGCAGTAAACAAGCGCACTTTATATTTAAATTATACTGTGACTAGAAATACCAAGCAAAACTCATTGATAAACCCAATGCATTGGGCCAATCATGTCCTTTAAGTTTCTGTGTTCTATCACCGCAAGCCAAGCCGAGTTCAAAATCAAAATCATGACCGATTGTACCAAAACCTGCTGTAACATATGTAGGGGCGTTATCTTCTGCAAGGTTTTTGTTCATACCGACACGAAGCGGTACTTTTAAGGTATGATCATTCCAAACAATAACTTCCATACCGGCGGAAAGTTGTTGTGATTTATAATTTGGTATTGCTGTTTCATTCTCATTTAAGTCAAGATCTGCAGCAATAGTAAGGCGATCGGCAATAGGATGTATTGCAGCACCTACTCTGTATTGAGGTTTCAATTTATAATCTTCACTATTCCATGAAGAAGTCCAATTTTCCGGTTTTTGGGGCCTTTTAAACTTAGGTGTATTAAGGTTTTTAACGGTAAAACCGATATCCGGGTTAAATATGAAATTACCTCTGAAAAGTTCTGACAAATTAACAGCAGCACCTAAATCTACGCCCCAATCTGCTGATAATTTTTTATGATGCCAACTCTTTCTCATAAGATCGCTAAAATCCATATCATCACTATGCCAATTAAATCCTGTTTCCATAGTAGTACCTTGAATAACTTTTAAGTTTCCACCTAAGCGAACACCTTCAATCAGATAAAAACCATAACCGAATGATGCTTCCGTAAATGCAGCCACATCTGCCAAAGCACGTGTTTGGGAAGGTGGTGCTATGTTGCGCGTTGCCATATTTGCAGGCCTAATTGCCATCACGTCTAAAGACCGTATTGAAAAACCGAAATTGCCTCTTCTTATACCAAAACCGATATCAGAATTAATCAACGGAGCACGACCTTTCTTTAATAATTCCTTTATATACGACATACCTTCTGATGTAGAGTCACTGCTTTCACTGCTAACTACCGGTGTTTCAATTTGAACACCGAAATGAAAACCATTTTCATCGGTTTTTTCATCACCGATTGCTTCACCGAGTAAAGCAGGGTTATAATATTGGGCATTTGTGCCGCTGGCTATTACAACACCGGCACCACCCATGGCCATAGAACGCGCGCCAACCATCTGCCAATTTAAAGCAAAAGAAGATGAGCTTAAACAAATTGCTAATGATAGTGTTAATAATTTTTTCATGATACCTCCAAATGTACCTTTAAGGAAATTATAGCATAAATATTATATAATTTGTTATGAGAAAATTTATCCTTTTAATTTTGGCCATAGTATTAGTTCCGGTTTCAATATCCGCAAAAAATATTTCCCCGGTTATCCTAACAATCAAAAATTATCCCATGTCTGAAGAGGAAAAGGCTTATTTAGAACAGGTAAATCCTTACGGTTTTATTTTTATAGAGCAAGATTTTAGAAAACATATAGACTTTGTTTCACTAAAACAGGAATTAACAGATTTACTTGGCCACAAAATTTATTTTTTTGTTGACCAGGAAGGGGGGAGCGTAAACCGTTTAAAGCACTTATTTCCTGAAAAAAAATTTCCAAGTGCGGCCTACTATGGCGCCATGGTGGGGCAAAGGGGATTAATGAAAACCAAAAAATCGGTATTTATCAAAGCAAGAGAAACTGCCCGGCTTTTAGCTTCTATTGGCATGGATGTTAATCTGGCACCGAATGCTGAAATAAATCCGTACGGGCAAAATAAATTTTTTAAAACTCGTTTATATTCACAAAGCCCTAGAATAGTAAGAGAACTCTCTGAAGCCTTTGCACAGGGAACCAAAGCCGGCGGCATTGAACCCTGCTATAAACACTTCCCGGGAACGGCCCGTTCGCAACTAGATCCTCACAAATTGATACCGGTAATAAAAAATGTAACTACACAAGATCTAACCAGAAGGGAATTTATACCATTTAAGCCTGCACAAAATTATAACTATTTAATGATGGGGCATGCCCTGTATCCGCAAATTGACAAAAGCAATATTTCTACATTTAACCCGGTGTTTTATCAATTCGTAAGGGAAAATCTAAACTTTCAAGGGTTAATTATAACAGATGCTTTAAATATGAGGGCAACCGGTAAAATAAGTATAGGGGATAAAATTGCCCTATCTTTATCTGCCGGGGCGGACCTTGCAATGCCATTCTTTGATTATGATATGCCTTTTGATGAACGCTTGGAAGAATTAAACAAAATACCACCGGAAATAATTGAAGATTTTAATAACAAGCTTGAAGAGATGGAAGAAATTAACCCGCCCTTAATTGAATAAGAGCGGGTTAATTTTGAAAGCAAAACAACTATTTATTTTTATTCCTTATATACTCATTTGACGTTTGGCAATTTATGCAATAGCGTGCAAACGGTAAAGCCAAAATACGTTTTTTGGGAATAGGTTTGCGGCAATATTCGCAAGTGCCGTAAATACCTTTTGAAATGCGCCTAAGAGCGGCTTCTATTTGGTCAAGTTTTTCATGTGAGCTGTCATTTAATTCAAATAAAACTTCCTTTTCCAAACTTTGGGCAGCCATATCGGCTTCATCACCGGTTTCGTTTTCAGGCATTTCATCGTTCTTTTTGGTTTTGATACGTTCTAAAATTTCTTTACGCATCTCAAGCAAATGCTTTTCTATTTCTTTAATCTCTTTTTGGGTTAAAGTTTCTGTTTCCGCCTTTGCTTTTTTGATTATAGGTACAACTTTTGTCTTTATTTCTTTTTTGACTTGTTTTGAAATTTTTTTAACAGCTTTTTTAATCTTCTTTACTGCAACTTTTTTTTGCTTTAATAAATTTTTTTTAGCGGTCTTTTTCTTTATATCTTTTTTTACTTTCTTGACAATTTTTTTAGCTGCTTTTTTTTGTAACTTAATTTTTTTAGCAACCTTCTTAACAAGTTTTTTGACTTGTTTTTTAACAGGTTTTTTTACGGTTTTTTTAACTGTTTTCTTTGTCGCTTTTTTTGCAACTTTTTTTACTTGTTTTTTTTGTTTTTTCGCTTTCATTATCGTACTTCCTTAATATTAAAATCTTTTACCGCAAGTAAGCCGAGTTATGAAAACTCGGCCTACTTTGAGAACTCCTCAGGGGGTAATATTGAAGAGTTCATCGGGGGTAAACATATTAAATGATAACTAAATTTAAGGTAAATGTCAACTGTTTATAAGTAACGGAATGTGCACTCTGTCCAGCATTCCCGTTTTCACATAGTATACTACATTTACAGATTATCCCCCTTGACAAATTTGAGTTTATGCGTCATACTTAATATACATATATAAAAATGGGGAGTTTCTCGCAAATTTAATAACTTAACGGTAGTTAAATAAGGAGGAGGGCTAGTATTATGAAGAAAAATAATAAAGACAATATATATACCAGTCGCTACATCCAAGTTTTAGAAAATTATTACTGTGACAGCAGAAGTGCTGTTACATCAGCTTGCTGTTCAGAAAGTTTACCTACACGCATTATTAACGGTGGTAAGAAAGCAATATATACTGCGACCATGGCAGCCATGCTGCTTAACAACACAGTACCTGCCTATGCTGATTTAACTGTTAGTGCCGGTCAAACTTCAAGTGGTTTAACCGTGGGTGCTGCTTCTTCAAACGATGTTGTTAGGATTCTGTCCAACTATGGAACGACTATAAGTACAACCCTAAATTCCGGAGGTCAGGAGATTGTTTATAGTGGAGGATTTGCTTATGATACTCTTATACACGGCGCTGGTGTCGAACGGGTTTATGGCGAATCCTTCTCTGCTATCGTCAGCGGTAGCTATGGTCCTGGCTTTGGTTCACAGGTTATTTATAATGGAGGTGTCGCTCATGACACTATTGTAGGTTATTTCGGTTTCCAACTTATTTCATCCGGCGGTTGGACGGAGAATGCCATCATAGAATCTGTAGGTGCCCAGGTAGTGGATAATGGTGGAGCTGCCTTTGGTACTATCACCACAAATGGTGGTCTACAGACGGTTTCATGGGGCGGTTTAGCTGTAGGTACTATAATAGAAAGTGGAGGTGGTGGTCAGTCTGTAGATTCTGGGGGTTCAGCATATTACACTGTAATAAATGGAGATGGCCATCAAGCTATACTCACTCTCGGTACAGCATCCGGCACCATCATAAATATTGGTGAACAACTCATTCATGGTGGTACTGCATATGATACGACCATCAATTCCGGAGGCAGCCAAATCGTTGAATATGGTAGTGTTATTTTCGGTCCTACAGTCTCTGGTTCTGCAATTAACACAGAGATTTTTTCCGGTGGTAGTCAAATTATTTCCAATGGCGGTATAGCAAATAATACAGAGATTTATCTAGGTGGTGTGCAGAATGTTCTAAGTGGAGGTGTTGCAAGTAATACAATCATTAATTCTGCCGGCTATGATTATGGTGAGCAAAATATCTCAAACGGTGGCTGGGCAGATCATACCTCTGTTTTTTATGGTGGTCACCAGTATGTTTTAGCTGGCGGTGTTGCCACTAATACAGAGCTTATTTCTATCGGTTATCAAATTATTTCAAGCGGAGGTTCAGCAAGTAATACAACAGTTCAAGATAGAAGCCTTCAGGATATTCGTGTTGGTGGCGTTGCAATTGACACAATGATTGATAATAGCGGATATCAGTACGTTAGCGGAACTGCAATTAATACAGTTGTTGGTGGCGGTGGGGGGCAAACAGTTATGGGCGGTGTTGCAAGTGTTACAACCATCAACAATGGTGGTAGACAAAAGATTTGGGACGGCGGCGTGGCACTTTCAACAACCGTTAATTCCGGTGGTCTTCAAAATGTTGGAAATGAACGTTCATCAGAAGCTGCGGTTGCAAGATTTACACAAGTTAACCTTGGGGGAAAGCAAAATATTTACGAGGGTGCCGTGGCGTTTTCAACGGTGCTAGGTAGTGCCGGCAGACAAAATATTCAAAGCGGTGTTTATGACGTTAGTGCCATACATTACGTCCCACAAGCTGTGCAAAACATTTCATCCGGTGGTATGGCATATGATACCATAATAAACAATGGTGGCAGACAAAATATTTCAAGCGGTGGTTCTGCATTTCATACAGATATTTATTCCGGTGGTGCCCAAT
>JAFZUQ010000017.1 GCA_017618215.1 Elusimicrobiaceae bacterium
GCCGCGTGTGCCGATGCCTGCACCGGCTCCGCCACCGCCATTGCCACCTGTACCACCAGCGCCAGTATATGTCCAGCTATCCCATTCACCACTTGCGTTTCCTCCAGTACCGCCATTGCTGCCGTTAGCAGCGTTGCCGCCTGTGGCATTGACTGTGCCGCCGCCGAGGAGGACGAGGGTGTTGCCCGATGCCAGCTCGATACCGGCACCGGCGCCCGTTTTACCGTTGGCATTGGCTCCCGTGCAGGTGACGGCTACGCCATCAGGCACGTAGATATACACTGTGCCAAGGATGGTCAATCCGCTGCCGCCAGCGTTGCTGTTAGTAAAATTGAGATTGCCAGTGGGGTAATAGTAAGTGGTGTTACCCGCACTACCAAGCGTATGCCCCGTGGTGGAGCCTTCTGTTAGGGCAGTCCAGTTTCCCGAGTTGGTATTCGTCATTGCATAGACCGCATCCCAATTGGCTTGCGCCCAAGCTCCCTGCGCAACCGCGCACAGCAGGGCGAAAAATAGTAAAGTTTTCTTCATTTATGTTAATAGTTTGATTTTTTCTTTAGAAAGAGGTGCAAAATTAATCAAACTATTTCAAATAAAAAAGGTTTTTAGGCTCTGGACAGCAAATTTTGTAAATTTTGAAACTCTTTGTAAATTTTGAAAGTGATTTTTACGATTTTGAAAGTCGAATTGTAAATTTTGAAAGTTTCCATCCCGTCATTTCGACCGGAGCCGATAGGCGGAGTGGAGAAATCTCATTTAAAAGTAGAGAGTTGAGAGTAGTTTGTGAGTTTAAATTACCTTGGATATTTTCTTTTTTTGTATTTTTGCAGCAAAGAAAAGATCATTATTTAGAAATCTTTAATGTTTTAAACTATGGAAAGTACTATCATTTTACCGGAATTCATCAGTGGAATTCCAACTGCAAAAAATCAAAGTAAAGAGAGAAGAAGTCTCATTGCAAAGTATTATGAAAACCTTTGGAAACGACTTCAAAGAGAAGGACACAATAACAGGATTTATAATGATTATCTTGGTGTTGATGTTTTTATAATTCAAAACGAAAGTGACAAAAAAACCATTAATGCTGCATCAAGAAATTGGCAGTCAACTTATGCAGTAAAACACCTTTATAATGTTGTTAAAAATGCATTTTGTAAAGAGAATACAGTTGTATTTTTTACGCCAAAAAATGGAACTCAAACTGACAACAAATATAAAAACATTGCTGTACTGTATTATGATTTTATTAATACAGATATTCCGTATTTGAATTTCAAAGTTAAACTAACTATCGGAATTCGTTCCAACAACAAGCATGTGCAATATTGTGTAAACAAAATAGAAATAAATGAAAAAAAGTCGACCGTACCAAGCAACTCTAATTAAAGGTCACGTACGGAACCGACTTGTAAAAAAGATCGACCGTACAAAGCGTCACAAATTAATGGTCACATACGGAATCGACCTTTTCAGGCTGCAAAAATACAACAAATTTTTTGATTGTCAATAACTTTTTGAAAAAAATTACATAGTTGCGTTTTGCATCCAGACCGTAACACTCTGTCCCATTTTCTGTTTAAAGGCGAGGCTGAAGGTGCTGTAGCTGCGGAAACCGCTGTCTTTGGCAAGCTGCTGTACGATGATGGTCTTTTCGGCAGCGATTGCCTCACTATAGAGCTTCATGAAGTGGTTGATGCGAAGATTGTTGATATAGGCATTGTAGGTGATACCCTGA